>NZ_BIMB01000056.1 GCF_004000865.1 Paenibacillus elgii NBRC 100335
ATGGCGCCATAGCCAAGTGGTAAGGCAGAGCTCTGCAAAAGCTTTACCCCCAGTTCGAATCTGGGTGGCGCCTCCAACTTTCTTTCTTCGCCGGAGTGGCGGAATCGGCAGACGCACAGGACTTAAAATCCTGCGGTAGGTGACTACCGTACCAGTTCAAGTCTGGTCTTCGGCACCACTCCAACAACTTAAAATGTGTGCCCTTAGCTCAGCCGGATAGAGCGTTTGACTACGAATCAAAAGGTCAGGAGTTCGAATCTCTTAGGGCACGCCACTTGCCGATGTGGCGGAATGGCAGACGCGCTCGACTCAAAATCGAGTCCGAAAGGGTGGAGGTTCGAGTCCTCTCATCGGTATAAATAAGCCTTAAAGATCAACAAGATCTTTAGGGCTTATTTTTATTGTATTGGACTTGTTTATGCTCTGGGGAATGATTTATTGTATCCTCAACTTCTTTTGTCGATTCTTCACATTACGATATACAAATGCGCTAACTTTTAGTATGGTACTAAAAGAAGAACTATATCCCAAATGTTGGAGGAACAGGTCATGACAAAAATCGAAGATGGGGCGGTTGTCTTGTTTCAAGGAGACAGCATTACGGATTGCGGAAGAAACAGAGAGGCCGGATCGGATTTAGGCCGGGGCTACGCGCTCATCGCTTCTGCGTTATTCGCCAGCAAATATCCTGAGAAACAAGTCCAATTCATCAACCGCGGAATCAGCGGCAATCGAGTAAAGGATTTGCAGCAGCGCTGGCAGGAAGATTGCCTCGATTTGAAGCCGACATGGGTTTCGATCTATATCGGTATTAACGATACATGGCGGCGTTATGATCGTAATGATCCAACTTCAGTGGAAGCGTTTGCGGAAGGGTACCGTGATTTGATTGTTCGTACTAAGGAGACGCTTGATGCGAAGCTTATTTTAGTCGAACCGTTTGTGCTGCCAGTACCGGAAGACCGGAAACGATGGAGAGAGGATTTGGACCCGAAAATTAACGCGGTTCGCGAGCTTGCCCGGGAATTTGAAACGCTGTACGTGCCGTTAGACGGGTTATTCGCGGCGGCAAGTACCAAAGCACCGTCGGCTTATTGGGCGCCCGATGGTGTACATCCGTCACCGGCAGGCCACGCGCTTATTGCCAACGCTTGGCTGGAAACTGTGCAAGCCTAAAGTCACGTTGATGATACAAATAACAATTCAAGGGATGCCCTTCCGCTGGTGCGAGGGGCGTCCCTTTTTAGGTGAACCGTTCTGATTGTTGAAGGCGATAACTCAATCCAATTGCTTGGATACCTGCAAAAGCTCAGGCAAGGTAACCATCTTCAGGTTGCGGGTTTTTAAAGTCTGGATGACGGTCGGGAGCGCTTGGACGGTACCGTTCAAGTCTTGCCCCGGCCCGCCGCCGGAATGCTGCAGAATGATGGAACCCGGCTTAACGTTCGTGAGAATGTTCGAAATGACCTTCTCTTGCCCAAGCTGCTTCCAATCAAGCGAATCGACGTTCCAGTTTACAATGCGGTAACCGTGTTCCGATGCCCATAATAGTTGGCTTTCGCTGATCTCGCCATAGGGTGGCCGCAGCAAGCGGGGGGAATATCCGATCAGCCGTTTTAAGGTTTGCTGGGTTTGAAGTACTTGCGACTGGAACAAGTCGTCGGACAGCTTAGTAAACAGCTTGTGACTGTATGAATGATTGCCGATCACATGGCCTTCGCGAACGATTCGCTTAACCATCTCCGTATGCTTCTCGGCTTGGGCGCCGACCAAGAAGAACGTGGCGCGTACCTGATATTTTTTCAATACATCCAACACCTGCGGCGTAAATGTCGTGTCGGGGGCGTCGTCAAATGTTAGTGCGACCTGCCCGGAGGCGGCTGACCCCCGCAGCAGCAGCAGCTCCGGATATTTGCGCACAAGCTGGGATAAGGTGAGCCGTTGGCTTTGACCCGATGTTTCTTTGGACGGTTTGGCAACGGGCTGCTTGGCTTTGGATTTGCGCTTCTTCTGCGTCTTGGGCTCTGCCGGCGAAACGACCGCCGGTGTGGGGGTAGGTGCCGGTACAGGGGCAGGCGACGCCGTAGGCGGAACCTGCTGCACCGTGGAAGGGGCGGGAGGCCCGGCCAGAGACAGTGGGCTGCCGGTTTCCGGTGCTTTAGCCGCGTTCCGAGGCACTGCCTCAGTAGGCCCAATCTCCGAGGGCAACGCTTGCGGCGATTTTGCGGTAGGCGTACATGCCGTTAAAGCCAAGCATAAGGCTAGACTCAACAAAAATAAACCGCTTCTGATTCGAAGCAAGATGAACTGATGAGCGGATAAAAGCAAAAAGGCCGCAGGCGTTCGCTTTTTCATGGGGGCTTGGTCTCCTTTGGGCAACAGGATTACGTTACCTTAGTTTGGGATAAGAAGAGACGAATTATCCACTCATGAAAATGATGCCACGAACGCCGCGGCCAATAAATAGTATGGAGCTAAGGCAATCAGCTAAGGACCAGGCCTTCCCAGATCATTTTGAAGGATACGATAACGAAGGTGATGCGCAGTACCCAAAGCAGCTTTTTGCTGCTCAGCCGACTGGCGATTTTTGCACCGAGCCAGCCTCCGACAATGGCGCTAGGTGCCAAGCCCAGTACCATCCACAAGTTCACTTCTCCTAAGGTAAAATGCGTGAAGCTGCCCATAAGGGATGACAGCAGGATAACGAACATGGAGGTCGCTGTCGCTACATGGGGAGGATAGCGAAAAAGCAGCACCATCGCCGGCACGAATAGAGAACCGCCGCCGATCCCGAACAGGCCCGAAATGAATCCGACCAAGAGCCCGATGATCAAGGCGGGCAGTATGCTGTAGCCGTAATGATATGTATTCCCGTTGCTGTCCGTATACGAGCGCTGAATGTGCCACTTCACGTTCAACGGCTTCAAGTAGTCGCGCAGCACGAGCAGTATGGCCATCAGCAGCATGAAGAGGCCGAAGCTAAGCTGAAACGATTTGGCGTTGACGAATTGCGTGGTATACGAGCCGAGCATGGCTCCCGGACCGCATGTGATGAACAAAAGCCAGCCGCTTTTGAAATCGACTCTTTTCTGCTTGACGAAGGTCAGGGTCGAAGACAATGCCGTGAAGATCAGGACGGCCAGCGAAGTGCCTACCGCCGTCGATACCGAAATCGTCTGTCCGACGAACATTGGGCCTAAATAAACCAGAGCGGGCACAATAATAATACCGCCGCCGAGACCAACGAGGCTCCCGAAGGTAGCAGCGATCAGCCCGACAGCGGTATAAAACAATATACTCATGCGCAAACCTTCTTCCGTGTCGAATAGTTACTTTATGGTAATATTAACACAGGAAGAAAATAGTTCAATACCGGGTTATCCGATATCGTTAAGAATGTTTTTATTAGGCAAGTAATGGATCGATTGAATGAATCGGATCGTTTTTGTTTTTGCCCGCATGACGATCGAATGCGTCTCTGCCCGGGAGTCGGGCAAATAGCGGACGCCGTTTAAAAATTCACCGGGGGTAATGCCCGTCGCGGCAAAAATAACGTCGTCTCGGCCGATCATATCCTCCATGGTCAAAATTTTGTGCGGGTCGGCAAGTCCCATGGCGATGCAGCGGTCGTATTCCTCCTGATTGGAAGGCAGCAGCTTTCCTTGCAGTTCGCCGCCCAAACATTGCAGCGCCGCAGCCGCCAACACGCCCTCGGGTGCGCCGCCAGAGCCTACATACATGTCAATGCCGGATTCGGACAAAGCGGGAGCCATGGCCCCTGCGACATCGCCGTCGCTAAGAAACTTGATCCGTACGCCGACCTGACGGAGGGTATCGATCTGCTTCCGGTGCCTGTCGCGGTCAAGAATCATGATCGTAAGATTGCTCAGTGGCTTATCCAAAATGTCGGCGGCCCGTTGAAGCGTCGTTTCGAGCGGGTCCGTCAAGTTAAGCTTTCCGGCAAGAGCCGGTCCGACAGCCAGTTTTTCCATATACATATCCGGCGCATGCAGCAGATTGCCTTTGTTGGCAATGGCGATGACGGCCAGCGCGTTGTTCAATCCTTTGGCAACCAGCTCCGTTCCTTCGAGCGGGTCGACGGCTACGTCCACCTCAGGACCTTGTCCGTTGCCTACTTGTTCACCGATGTACAGCATCGGCGCTTCGTCCATTTCTCCTTCTCCGATAACGACGGTACCACGGACAGAAACGGAATCGAACATGGCGCGCATAGCGGTCGTCGCCGCACCGTCGGCTTGAATCTTATCGCCCCGGCCCATCCATCTTGCCGCGGACAGCGCCGCCAGCTCCGTTACCCGGACGATCTCAAGTGCCAATTCCCTTTCCACCAGCTCAGCCCCCTATAAAATAAATGGTCACGTTTCAACATATATAGTATAATTAATAAATAAATAATGCGCAATAAATACTTGATATGAATTGAGTAGTGCGTTAGATTGAAAATAAAATCATCGAATGAAAAACGGTTCTATGAGTTTCGGACTATTTTTGGTACAATTGGATTGGAATGCGGCACAGCGATAAACCGCAAAGGCTGCTTTGAGTGAGGAGGGACCGGTCATCGAACTGACTGCGCGCCAACTGCAGATCGTAGAATTGGTAAAGGCACACGCGCCCATTACGGGCGAACAAATAGCGGAGATGTTAGGTCTAAGCCGCCCGACCCTCCGGTCGGATCTGGCCCTGCTTGTCATGCTCGGGCTTGTGGATGCCAAACCGAAGGTGGGCTATACGCCGGGCTCGGCCATGACGCCGGGTTCCCAGGTTTCCCGTAAGCTGCTGGGCATGAAGGTAAAGGATGTCCAATCGATCCCTGTCGTGGTCCGGGAGAATGCTTCCGTGAACGACGCGGTCGTGATGCTGTTTATGGAGAACGTCGGCAGCTTGATCGTCGTGGATGACGAGGCTTGCCTGTCGGGCGTCATTTCCCGTAAAGATTTGCTTAAATTCACGCTCGGCAATACGAATGCGGCTTCCATGCCGGTCAGCATGGTCATGACCCGGGAGCCGAACGTCATCCATGTTTCTCCCGACGAGTCGGTCATCGATGCTGCGCGGAAGATGATTCACCATCAGGTCGACAGCTTACCTGTCGTCGTGGAATCCAAAGCTGCCCAGGTGAGCGGAAGATCCCGATGGGACGTTGTCGGACGGGTGACAAAAACGATTATGACGAATATTCTGGTCGATCTGGCGATGGACCGTTAGGGCATTCATGAACAAAGGAGAAGAAAACCGGATGAAGGAAGAGCAACAGTACGAGATCACCATATGCTCGGATTCCGTCGGGGAAACGGCGGAGGCGGTCGTTCGAGCGACAATCCGCCAGTTTGACGCCCACCAGGTGAGAACGAAGCGGATCGGCCATATCAAAACCGAGGACGAAATCCGTACCATTATGGAAGAGGCGGCCAAACGCGGCGGCTTCGTAGCGTATACGCTGGTACAGCCGGAGCTTCGGGAAATGATGAAGGAAGAGGCGGTTCGCCTCGGCGTCCGGGCGGTCGATATCATGGGACCGATGATGCAGGCGTTCATCGATACGTGGGGCGATGCGCCGAAGCGGAAACCGGGCTTGCTTCATCAGCTCGACGAGGATTATTTCCGCCGGGTAGAAGCAATCGAATTTGCCGTTAAATGCGACGACGGGCGCGACACGAGCGCCTTGCTGAAGGCGAATCTCGTCTTGATCGGAGTCTCACGGACGTCGAAGACGCCGCTCAGTATTTTTTTGGCGCATAAAGGAATCAAAGTATCCAATTTGCCGCTCGTGCCCGAGGTCAAACCGCCCAAGGAGCTGTTTTTGGTGCCGGGCAACCGGATTGTCGGCTTGACGATGGACGCAGACAAGCTGTACAAAATCCGGACGGAGCGGTTGAAAGCGGTCGGTTTGCCGTTCGGGGCGAAATATGCCGCGATGGAGCGAATCGACGAAGAGCTTCGGTATGCGCAAGCGTTGATGAAACAAGTCGGATGCTTAGTGATCAATGTAACGGATAAAGCGATTGAAGAAACAGCCGGCATTATTATGGGGTACTTGAATTAATAGAAGACGAGAGGCTTGAACCGACGGGTTCGGGCCCTTTTTGCCTTTGTGAATAAAAAGCCTTCCCGGCAAACCGGAAAGCCCGCAGCATGCGTATTCTCAAGTAGACGTAAGCGAAAGGTGGCTGGGTAATGAAACCGAAACGGGTATGGACGAATTGGCTTTCCGGCGTGCCGTACGGAAAAAGGCTGGCCAAGCTCCACCGCTGGAACGCATGGCTGCTGGCGCTGCTCGCGTTGACCGGGCTATTGCTGTTTGCAGAGCCGGTACGGGCGCTGGGAGCGGGCCGTGTGTGGCTGAAGGAAGGACATCTATGGATTGGCACGGCTTCGGTTGCGGTGGCTGCTCTATATTTGCCGCTGCTCCCCCGGCATTGGAAGCAGCTGCGGACAAAACCGACGCAACGTTGGAATTTGGGACTTGTTCTATTCCTGCTTGCGGGCTGGATTGTCACCGGTGTGGTGCTCTGGCTGGTGCGAAGCTTGCCTTCGGGTTGGGGCAACGCCGTGTTGCTGCTCCACGATCTGTTTACCTGGGTCGGGGTTCCTTACGTCATCTACCATTCGGTCTCCCGCAGCCGATGGGTCAAAGCGGTCCAAAGCTATCCGGAAAACCGCGTGGAAGAAGAAGCGACGGAAACCGGTGACGTACCGCCGTCCGAGCCTGGACGCATCGTACAGATGCTCAGGAACGCTCCGATCTCCAGGGCAGCGTTCCTTCGTATGGCAGCAGGCTTGCTACTGGTGTTCGGTCTGGGGCCGTCGTTTTACCGGTGGCTGATGACCGCTTCCGATACGGGAGGCGCGGAGCTTGAGCGATTGGCCCGGGAGGATGCGAACCGGATGCTGCCGCCGCCGGTTCCGTCTGCGGAATCCAATCCTCCGCTCGGCGGAGGCGGGCAAGGGCAGTTCCGGGTATATACGGTGACGCCGATCCCGGCTTTTTCGAGCGAGGATTGGAAGTTCGCTCTTACCGGACTTGTCGGCCGGGAATATGCGTGGAGCTGGCAACAGTTTCTGGAGCTTAAACGGACGGTTCAGGTTAGCGATTTTCACTGCGTGACGGGCTGGTCGGTGTACAAGGTCACTTGGGAGGGGATACCGCTTAAGGAGCTGCTGGAGCTGGCCAAGGTGAGGGACGAGGCGAAGTTCGTCAAATTTTATTCCGGGGACCGCGTCTATACGGATTGTTTGTCGCTGGAGCAGGCGCGGATGGATGACGTCATGGTGGCGGTCTTGATGGACGGAAAGCCGATTCCCCAGCAGCTCGGCGGTCCGGTAAGGCTGGTCGTTCCTCAAATGTATGCGTATAAATCGGTAAAGTGGCTCCAGGGCATCGAGCTCATCGACAAAGAACATATCGGGTACTGGGAGCTGCGGGGCTACGATAACGATGCTTGGGTGCCGAAGGGAAGAGCGCAGGCGTAGCAGTTGGAGGATGGGACGCACTGAGGGGGCCATCTGTAAGAAATAGGTCCGGGGCGTAAATAAAGGATGGAAACGAAGCACATGATGAGGCTGCAAAAATAAGATAGGATAGACGAAGGAAGGATGGAAGGCGATGGAACGGTACGGCGGGCAAAGGCATGCCATGACAGGCGTTATCTTGGCCGGCGGGCAAAATCGGCGGATGGGCGGACAAAGCAAAGCGCTGCTTATGTACGAAGGCGATACGTTTTTGGCAAGACAGTTGGCCGAGCTTGGAAGCTTGTGCGCGGAGCTGCTTGTCGTGACTCAGGAGCCGGAACGGTACGAGGCTGTCGTCCACGCGTTCTCCGGAGAGTCTCCGGTGCGGATCATTCCCGACCTGCAGCCGGGCCGGGGGCCGCTTGCCGGTTTTCAAGCCGCCATGAGAGCGGCGTCGTACGAGGAGCTGTGGATCGTCGGCTGCGATATGCCATGGGTGGACGCCGAAGCGGCGAAGGCCCTCTCGGAGCTGCGGAGCAGCACCGGCGCGGATGCCGCGGTTGCGAAGATCGACGGAAGGCTCCATCCGCTTCATGGCGTATACTTCAAAAGCTGTCTTCCCGAGGCGGAGCGGCTATTGGCTGCGAACGATCTGCGGTTGATGAGGCTGTTGGATTCGGTTGATTTAAAGGTAGCGGACGACTCGTTTCTGGAACGGAAGGGGATTTCTCCGGAATTCATCCGGAATATTAACGATCCGGACGAATATGAGAGGCTTACCGGCAAACGAATTCGGTTTTAGCAGTTTGGCATGCCATGTATCGAATGCTTTTTGTTTATGGAAGACGGGCCTGTTTTATGACATAATGGGGGGTATAACTAGAACGGGGAGGCATGCAGGATGTCACAGATATTGAAGGATCGTTTCGGCCGCATTCATGACTATCTTCGAATTTCCGTGACGGACCGGTGCAATTTGCGCTGTGTATACTGTATGCCGGAAGAAGGCATGGAATTCGAGCCGGAGGAAAGGCTCTTGACGTTCGAGGAAATCGCGGAAGTTGTACGGGTGCTTGCCGGATACGGAGTTCGCAAGCTGCGGCTCACCGGAGGCGAGCCGCTCGTACGCAAAAATCTGGAGCAGCTCGTGCGGATGCTGAGCGCGATCGACGGCATTGAAGATATCGCTTTGACGACGAATGCGATCCATTTCGCTTCGCGGGCGGAAAAGCTGCGCGAAGCCGGGCTCACAAGAATTAACGTCAGCCTCGATTCCTTGCGGGCGGACCGGTTTTCTCTCATTACGCGCGGAGGCGATTTGTCGCGCGTGCTGGCGAGTCTGGAAGCGGCACATCGGGTCGGACTCGACCCGATCAAGCTGAATGTCGTGCTCATGAAAGGCATGAATGACGACGAAATCGAAGATTTTTTGAAGCTGACACTAGAGCGCAATTTGCACGTGCGCTTTATTGAATATATGCCGATCGGACATGACGACGACGGCTGGAAAACGAAATATATATCGCTCAACACGGTGTTGGAACGCTGTGAAAGCATCGGGTGGCAGGTGGAGGCGGTGGAGCAGTCGGTCCGGGGAAACGGCCCTTCGCAAAATTTCCGGATCGCCGGGGCGGCCGGTACGTTCGGGCTGATTCATCCGGTCAGCGACCATTTCTGCGAAACGTGCAACCGGCTGCGCCTTACCGCAGACGGCAACATCAAGCCTTGCCTGTACTGGTCCGACGAGTTCAATGTGCGCCGTTATATCGGTAACGATCAGGCGCTGGCCGAGCTGTTCTTCCGGGCGCTGGACGTGAAGCCGGAAAGCCACGAGATGGTTAAAGCGCTTCTGAGCGAGCAGCAGAGCCACACGCCTACCTCCCGGCGCATGTCGCAGATCGGGGGCTGAAGCGTGAACGAATTGAAATTCGGGCGGCAGACCATCAGCCTTGAAGAGGCGCAGCAGCGTGTGCTCCGGCATGTCCGTCTTCAAGAGACGGAAGAGGTGCCGCTATTCGAGGCTTACGGCAGGCGGCTGGCGGAAAATATTTACGCCGGCAGCCCGCTGCCGCATTTTCGGCGATCGGGTGTCGATGGCTATGCTTTGCGTGCATCGGACACAGCGGGAGCTTCCCTTGCAGCGGCAGTTTGCTTAGAGGTGGTGGAGACGGTTCCCTGCGGCTCGGTTCCGGCGAAGACAATCGGTCCGGGCCAAGCGGCCAGAATTATGACCGGCGCTTCTGTTCCCGAGGGGGCGGATGCGGTTGTGATGCTGGAGATGACCAACGCGGTGCATCAGGAGATCGGTCTTGGAGGAACGGTGGCGGTTCACAAAGCGATGAATCCCGGCGACAATGTGACCCCGGTAGGAGAAGAGGCTGCTGCCGGGGAGCAGCTTCTGCGGAAGGGCTGTATCATCGGGCCGGGGGAAGCGGCAGTGCTGGCTACCTTCGGCCATAGCCTTGTGAAGGTATACAAGCGGCCGAGAGTAGCGATCTTCTCGACCGGCTCCGAGCTGCTCCCTGTGGACGCTCCGCTCGAACCGGGTAAAATCCGGGGGAGCAACGGCTATATGCTGGCCTGTCAGGTTATGCAGGCGGGCGGTGTGCCGCTGCTGATGCCTTTTCTTCCCGACGAAGCCGACCGGGTGGAACGGGAACTGCTGGCCGCTGCGGAGCAGACGGATCTGTGGATAACGACCGGAGGCGTGTCGGTAGGGGATAAGGATGTGCTTGCCGAGCTGTTCGGCCGGTGGGACGGCGAGCTGCTTTTTAACAAGATCGCGATGCGTCCGGGCAGTCCGACGTCAGTCGGTCTGTGGCGGGACAAGCCGTTGTTCGCCTTGTCCGGCAATCCTGGAGCTTGCTATGTAGGCTTCGAGCTGCTGGTACGCCCCTATCTGCGCGCCTCGCAAGGGGCGCCCGACCCGCTGCCCCCCGCAGCGACGGCGGTACTGGATGCCGATTACGGGAAAGGATCGGCGTATCCCCGGTATGTCCGCGGGGCTTCGCGCGTGGAACATGGGACGGTCCGTGTGAGGCCCGCCGGTCGCGACAAATCCAGCATTATGGTTTCAATCAGAGAAACCGACTGCTTAATCTGTCTTCCAGCGGGCGGGCGAGGAACCCGGCGGGGCGAGTTGGTGCGGGTTTTGACGATCGGAGATTAATGTGAAAAACCCCCTGCCGGAGTAAAGTCCATGACAGGGGGGCGGTACATGGTGCATTAGATGAACAATGAACGGGAAACGATGACGAGCAGAATGAACAGCACCAGGATAACACCAGTGGAAGTAAAGCCGAATCCGCCAACGTGGCTCATGTGACATCCCCCTTTCAGAAGGCATGTTAAATGATATGTGCGAATGCCGGAGGCTGATTGGACGTACGCCCGTTTTTTCAATGAAAATACAGCTTTCTGCGGGCAGGAGACAATATCCTGTCTGTACCGGATACGAATTAAGGGCGGCTATTGCCGTGATTTGTGCTGTGTTTCCCACGGCTGGCGGCGAAAACAAGTAAAAGGATTTTCTAGGTAGAATTTATTGGAAAATTGGGCTACAATGGCCGAGACAAGGTGCGGAGGCATGAGAAGCGCCGATAAGCGGAGAACCGGACGAAATCCCCGGTCGCCGTACAAAAGCGGAGAGGGTGGACACGCGTGAACCAACAGTTGGAGATTCGCAATATTCCGAATGTGCATTTTATGGACAGCTTGGAAATGTCAGCATTCGCCTTTCAATATGAGCTTACTCCCGAAAAAGTGGAGAAGTGGATGGCGCTTCTCAATTCGGACCAGATGTGGGGAGCTTATGTAGATGATACGCTCGCAGCGAAAATGACCATTTTCGATTTGCAGACCTGGATTCAAGGCAAGGCGTTCGACATGGGCGGAATCGCAGGTGTCGTCACATGGCCGGAATACCGGCGGGGCGGTCTGGTGGCTAAGCTGCTGTCGCACGGACTGCGGGTGATGCGGGAGAAAGGCCAGACGGTGTCGTTCCTTCATCCTTTTCAATTCTCGTTCTACCGCAAGTACGGCTGGGAGACGTATGCTGAGTATAAATCGTATGAGATCCCCGTCCAACAGCTTCCAAAGCTCGGCCCGCAGCCGGGGCGGATCGTTCGGACCGGCTACGATGTCAAGCTGCTGAACGGCATCTACGAGGCTTACGCCTGCAGGTACAACGGTACGCTTATTCGAAACGAGTCTTGGTGGCAGAACCGAATTTTCGGCAATGCGCAGCAAGGAACGGTAGCCGTATATTATGATGCGGAGAATCAACCTGCGGGCTACGTATATTATCAGGTAAAGGACAATATCCTTAAGGTTCACGAGCTGGTCTATCTGCATCACGGGGCTTGCTTGGCGTTATGGCGTTTCTTGGCCGACCACGACTCGATGCTGGATAAGCTGGTGATGAAAGCGCCCGCGAACGATAAGCTGCCGTTTCTGCTCGACAATCCCCGGATCAAACAAGAGATCGTGCCTTATTTCATGGCGCGGATTGTGGATGTGACCGGCTTTTTGACCAAGTATCCGTTCGCGTCGGGGGCGGAATGGTCGCTGCAGCTGGAGGTAAAAGACGAGCAGGCGGAATGGAACAACGGCTGGTTTCTTTTGCAGGTAGACGAGTCGGGGACGGCGCGTGTAGCGCCTATCGCAAGCCCTTCGTCCGAGCTGCCGGCCGCCAGCTGCACGATTCAAACGCTTGCCGCTATGCTGACAGGGTACCAACGCCCTTCCTTTTTGATGGACATCGGCAGGTTGACCGGCACGACGGAGGTATGCGAATCGCTGGAGCGGCTCATTCCCGTACGTCAGACGTATTTACCCGACTTCTTCTAGACTTTTTTTACAGTTTGGATTCAGGCCCCTTCGATATCGATCGAAGCGGGCTTTTTTTGTAAGCGGGCCCAAAACAAGCAGGATTTTGAAAGAAAAAACACGAATATATATTCGTATGTTTACGGATTGTTACATTTGAAGCGGAGGATGGATGCTATGGCAAACCAAAAGCAAATCGGCAGTTCCCTTACCGTTCTATTGGTATCGGACCTTATGCGTTCTCAACAATTTTACCGGGATCGGCTCGGTTTTAATGTAACGGATTGGTGGGCGGAGCGGGACGGCCTTCAAGGAATCGCCCTCAAGCTGCTGCAAGCGCCGGACGTGTCAGCCGTGCGTCCCAATCCCGTGGCGCAAGGGGAAACCCGGGCGTACGATATATACGCCTATGTCGAGAACTGGGCTGCTCTGGACAGTCTGTATGAGGAGTTCCGCAGCAGGGATGTCGTAATCTCCGGTGAGCCGGTCATTTATCCGGACGGCGGTCCGTGGAAAGAGTTCGTTATTCAGGATTGCGACGGGTATGGCCTCGCTTTCGGCGGAATCGACGGTCCCAAGAAGGAAAGCTGAAAAACGACCGTAATGCCGGGGAAGAACAATCGAATACGTACAATCGATCCTCAGCACTGAAAGCCGGCAGCTGGGGATTTTGTTTTGAAGGGAGACTCGGGGACAAGCCAAGCAATTCCTTGTACATAAGGCGGGGGCCCCTCTTGTCCAAGGCCGGGTGACGTACTGGACTTAGGTCCAGTTCCAAAAACCGCCGCAGGTCCGTTTTGGGAAATGACGGATTCACCTAGAATAAAGACATAAGCAAAACGACAACAAAAACGAAAGGCGGTGAGTCAATCCATGAAAATGAACCGGCATACCGGACTCGCGTTCCTTCTGATCTTCTTCGGAGCGTTGATCCTGAGCAACAAGCTCGGCTTTCACCTCGGGCACCATATCATGAGCTATCTGTTCCCGGCAGCTATGGTAGGGCTCGGATTCGTAGGACTGAGAAACGGAAAAACGATCATCGGATGGGGGCTGATCATCTTTGGCGGCCTGTTCCTCTTCGGTAAATTGTCCGGCTTGTTCGCCATCCTGATCGCCATCGGCTTGATCTGCTACGGCATCTCGCTGCTGCGTAACAAATCGGTATATTAAATCAAACAAACGACGGATTCAAATTCGGAGAAAAGGTGGTTGAGCAAAGCATGAGTTTAGGAAAAAGATTCCGGGATATTACGGTTGCGCACTTCAACGAAATGCTGGAAAACGCGGAAGACCCGGTTCGCCTGATCGATAAATATCTTGCGTCTCAGTCGGAGCAAATCCGCGATTCCGAACGGCTGCTGCAGCAGTGTCTGTCTCACGCCGCTTCGCTTCGCCAGCAGTACGTATCGGCGGAGCAGCTTAAGGAGCGCCGCGAGCAGCAAGCGATGCTGGCGCTGAGAGCCGGCGAGGAAGAAGTGGCGCGCATCGCGCTTCAAGAGAAAATGCAGCAGGAGGAAAAAGCGACGCAGTACCGGGCGCTGTACGATCAAAGCAAGATGGGGATCGTCGAGCTGGAGGAGCAGTTGCAACAGCTTAAGGCCGATTTCGACGAAATCGCCTCGAAACGCAGCTACTATATCGCGCGGCTGGAGTCCGTTAGGCTGCAGCAGCGGATGAACGAAAGGCTGCGTTCGATGGGCGCAGGTCCGAATCCGCGGATCTTCGACCGTCTGGACGAGCGGGTCTCTGATATGGAGCTGACCGCACGCACCTTGCGCGAAGTGAGGGGCCAAGTCCGTGAAGCATGGTCCGCCGTAGGCAGCGCGGCATCGCAAGCGCTGGAACAAGAGCTGGCCAAGCTGCGGACGAAACTGAAACAGGAGGGCTGGGATAAATCATGAGCAAACTATACCGTTCCCGTTCCGATCGTAAAGTAACCGGCCTGTGCGGCGGTCTCGCGGAGTCGATGAACATTGATGCCACACTGCTTCGTCTGATCGTGGTGGTAACGGCTTTCTTTTCCGGAGGCGTCGTGATTCCGCTGTACTTCCTGGCAGCGTTGGTCATTCCAAGCGAGCCTTGGACCGGCGGGCCTCATGGCTACGGACCGTCCTACGGCGGCGAGGGCTACGGGCAACCTGGCGGCAATTACCCGAACTGGAGAGAGTGGAGACGCGCCGAGAAGCACTACCGCAGAGCGCAAAGACATGGCTGGGTTCCGCCGCAAGAAGGCAACCGCTATGAAGGTGAATATGCGGCCTCCTCGAATCCGGGCGGTACCGCCGGCAGCGATCTGGACGATATGATGAAAGATATCGAGAAAAAAGCGATGTGGAAAGAAATCGAAGAACTGCGCGGCAAAGTAGCGCAATACGAAAAAAACCAAAATCAAAAACCATCTAAAGGAGATGTTTAACAATGGGAGTATTTTCTAGAATTAAAGACATGACGAAGGCTTCGCTGCATGAACTGCTTGATAAGGTTGAAGATCCGATCATCATGCTGAATCAATATTTGCGCGACATGGAAGAAGAAATAGCTCAAGCCGAAGTGACGGTTGCCCGTCAAATCGCCAGCGAGCGCAAGCTGAAAGAGCGTCTGGAAGAAGCGGTTCGTCTGACGGCGCAATATGAAGGACAAGCGAAGGAAGCGCTGAAGAACGATCAGGAAGCGACGGCGCGCCAAGCTCTGGAACAAAAGCTGTACTACGAGGGCAAAATCGCCGAGTACACGGAAATGCACGAGCAGGCCAAAGCGCAAGCGGCCGAGCTGGTTCAGCAGCTGCATGAAATGAAAGACGCGTTCTATCAAATGCGTAACAAGCGCAGTGAGCTGATTTCCCGTGCTCAATTGGCGAAGGCCAAAAAGCAAATGGCCGAAGTGACGGCAACCAACGTGATCGAAGGCGGCAATGCCGTGAAAGGCTTCCGTCGCATGGAAGAGAAGATCATGTCGCTGGAAGTCGAAGCGGAAATCGCGCGGAAGCCTTATGTGGGCGGCGGCTATGCCGGTTCGGTGTACAGCAGCGCCGTGTCGGTTGACCCGGCGAAGCAGCAAAAAATCGACGATCAACTGCAGCTTCTGAAAGAAAAAATGTCCACCGAACAAGGGAAATAATCTTCACGAAAAAGCTGTTGGAGCAAAAGCGGCACTTGTGATATGCTATGTAAGGCAAAAGCCATGGACGTCCTTTCGTAAGGCGCTATGGCTTTTGCCGGATCAACCAGAATTTACTGGGAAAGGGGGCGACACGGATGAACCGCAAACGAAACCGCAACATCGCGCTGGTCTTGATCGGCGCAGGGCTTTTCCTTCTGGCGGACAATCATCTCGGATTTTTCACCGTGCTTGCCCTCTTTTTGCTTTTGCTGGGAGTGTATAAGGTACGTTCGGGCGCCGAGCGCAAAGGCTACATCATGATGGTTCTCGGCCTGCTGCTGCTCGCAGGTGGCAATTTTACGCTGATCCTGGCCATTATCCTTATTTCGCTCGGCTTCTTCTACAATAAATCGCGTAAAATTCACCGCAGCGAGCAGCATTACCGCAAGCAAAGCGTGATCGACAGCATCCGATGGGGACGCGAGCCTTGGGTTCTGCGCAACATGTCGATCTGGAACGTGCTGGGGGAGCTGCAGATGGATTTGACCTACGCGATCCACGAGCAGAAGGAGACGACGATTATTTTGCAGGGGGTCATCGCCGATATCGATCTGATCGTTCCAGAGGATGTGGGGCTTACCGTTACGGCTTCCGTCTTGTTCGGGCAAACGAGCATCGGGTATGACAAAGAGGCCGGCGTGCTGAACAAGATGGTATGGCAGTCACCCAATTACTGGACGGCGGACCGTCAGGTGAAGCTGGAAATTTCGTATATCGTAGCCGATATTGATATTAAAATCGTTTGATGCACGGAGGACGGCAGGAATGGACGGACATGACAAGCGGTTAACCAACATGATATGGCGAAGCATGGCGGAGTCGATTGGGCTCAGCCTTGTTTTGTTTGCCGTGATCGTCTATTTCCTGCAGTCGAACGGCTACTTGAATGCTTTCGAAACGTGGCAGGAAGGCGTGCGCATGAGCCTGACGTTGATTGCGATCGTTGCAGCGGTCGGAGGCTCGTACGGCCTATGGTATAGCAGCCGGATGAAGCACCGGCTTGAGACGCTGCGCGAGGTGATGCTGTCGCTCGAGAAGGGCAACCTGAGTCGTTCGGTGCCGCCGCTCGGCGAGGATGAGATCGGCAGGCTCGGCGATCAATTGAATGCGATCACCAAAAAATGGGAAGATCAAGTATCCTCGCTGCAGCGCTTGTCCAGCAATAATGCCCAACTGGCGCAAAAAGCGAAATATTCGGCCATCGTGGAAGAACGGCAGCGGCTGGCGAGGGAGCTGCACGACGCCGTGAGCCAGCAGCTCTTCGCGATCTCGATGACGGCGACGGCCGTCGGCCGGACGTTGGACAAAGATTTCGAAAAGGCGCAGCGGCAAATTTTTCTCATTGAGGAAATGGCTTCGGTAGCACAGTCGGAGATGCGCGCTTTGCTGCTTCACCTGCGTCCCGTTCATTTGGAAGGGAAGCGTCTGGCCGAAGGCTTGATCGAGCTGGTGCAGGAGCTGTCTTCGAAGGTGCCGATGCAGATCGACTGCGAGCTGACCGAAGACATCAAGCTGCCGAGCGGGATTGAGGATCACCTGTTCCGCATCGTGCAGGAGGCGTTGTCCAATGCGCTCCGTCACTCCAAAGCGACAAAGCTGGAGGTGAAGCTGACCCAGCCGTCAAGCGATGCGGTGCGGTTGCTCATTCGGGATAACGGCATCGGCTTCGAGTTGGATATGAAAAAACAAGCTTCGTACGGGCTGCTGACGATGCGGGAGCGGGTGAACGAAATCGGAGGCTCGCTTAATTTGATCACAGCGCCGGGCAAAGGAACGCGCATTGAGATTCGCATTCCGATTATGGCGGAAGGAGGACTTGAGATTGGAAGAGACGACGATTAAAGTGCTGCTGGTCGACGATCATGAAATGGTTCGCATCGGTCTTGCCGCCGTGCTGAGCACGGAGGACGATATCGAGGTGGTCGGCGAAGCGAGCGGAGGACAGGAAGGCATCCGGCTGGCATTGGAATACAAGCCGGACGTCGTGCTGATGGATTTGGTCATGGAGGGGATGGACGGCATCGAGACGACACGTCGTCTGCTGCAGCAGCATCCGGAATGCAAGGTGATCGTGCTGACTAGCTTTATCGACGACGAAAAGATTTATCCGGTGATCGAAGCAGGAGCGTTCAGCTACTTGCTTAAAACGTCGCGTGCTGCCGAAATCGCCCAAGCGATCCGCTCGGCCGTCAAAGGCCAGTCGGTGTTGGAATCCCAAGTCGCTTCCAAGCTGATGAATCGCTTCCGCGGGCCGAAGCAGGCTGCGCAGCCGCATGAAGAATTGACTGAGCGCGAGATGGAGGTGCTCCGGCTCATCGCCGCGGGCAAATCCAATCAGGATGTAGCCGACGAGCTGTTCATCGGGGTCAAAACGGTCAAGTTTCATGTCACCAACATTTTGGCTAAACTTGGAGTGGAGGACCGCACGCAGGCCGCCATTTATGCTTACAAGAACGGTTTGGTCGAATAATATCAGGGTAATAAGCTCTCAAGAGGTCCCGAGGATGTCGGGATTTCCTTCTTGGGAGCTTTTTTTGCTTGCATGTCGTATTTTGTAGGCTTCCGCGATACTCAATTTTAAAGTTTTCTTAATAAATGTGAGTTTTGACACGTTTCCTTCGTCTATATAGGTGTAGATGTTCAAGTCGAGGAATCCGTTCCGTTTGTCGGATCATAGGGATAGTAAAATATATACAACGGATCGTGGACATCAAGGAGAGGAGATGAGAGCCGGATGAACGGATTAGCCGTGAAAGACCGGAATGAAACCAGCATTCCAATAACGTTCGGGGAAAAAACGGAACTGTTGAAGCGGTACGAAGTGTATTGCTACCAGGTCGCTTTTTATTTATTGCAGCAGGAGGCGGGAGCGCGTCTCGCAGCCGAGGAAGCGCTGCTCGCCTTATACAAGCTGGATGGTTTCTTTGCTCTGCCGGAGCACGAGCGCAAGGAAAAAGTGAAGGCTGCCGCCGTCCGGCACGCATTGGCGGTGCGAAGCGGACGCCAGCCTTCTTGATGCACGAACGAAGATTCTTAATAGCGAACATTCATAAGAATGCCCGTGAGCGGCGGAACAGGCCAATAGCTGTGCGGCCTTTTGCCCGGCAGTGCCGTATAGTGGCCAAACGCGCGGGCATCCGTATCGTGCCGCTCCAGCAGATCGGCTGGAGGGACGGCATGCAGGGCGGCAGCCGCCTGCGTCAAGCGCAATATCCAACCGTCGATACCCTGAAGTACGGCATTCGCATGCTTGTCCCCGCCGTCGAGCTGCGTCTGCAGCTTATGCTCGTCCAAGCTTAAGGTGCCGTCGGCCTGCGGGACCACGCCAAGCCGGTCAAGCTCTTCTTCGGCAGGGGCGCCGATCCCCAGCTTTCTCCATGCGGGCCGCAGAAGGACGCCGGCTTCGGACAATGCGCTCGCCAGTTCGTTGTAGCCTCCGACAAGCCCTTCCACCAGCCGGAGCGATGCGCCGTTGCTTTGCAGAGCGGCCCTGGCGTTATCCGCCGTTTCTTTCAAGGCGCCAGCCGCCGTGACGATGGTTCTGGCATCCCCTGCCGCCCGTTCAGCAAAGCGGTCGAACGCATAGGAGGGTTGTCCCGTTCCTTTCTGCGGTCGTCCGCGGTAACGTTTGCCTGCTAAGTCATCTTGTCTTCTGTGTCGGTCTTCCAAGGCAAACCACTGCTTATGAACTTGATACGAACGAATCACGCTCTGAATCGGCGCGATCATGCCCGATCACCTCACTGTCAATGGAACATTTTTCTTTACATTATAGCGGAAGACATTCCGTCCGTAAACGGATACATGCTTGACAGGCTGCAAAAGGATGCAGTATGATGATTTATCAATCAAAACCTGTCAAAGGAGCTCGCGTCAGCACATGAATTGGGTTCAATGGATTGTCATCGCCGCCGTTTTGCTTGTCAGCGTGCTGTTTATGATGTTTGTCGGGAAAAAATACAAAAAGTAACCGGCAAGCTTTTTTTCGCCTCGCATTCATTTCTTCTTAACGTTCCGCCACCGCCTGTCATACGATAAAGTACTTAAACTTTATGCGTAGAAAGGCGGTTTTAGCCATGCTCCGCAAACGTATTCCCAGGCAGGACGACGGCATCATATACGGATTGGTGGAAAAGCTGCTTCTTCCCTTCGCGCTGCAGACGGTACCCGATCTTCGCGTAGGCCGTACGGATATTCTCAAACGGCTCAAATCTTGTGTCACTTACGTCGATACCTCGGCTGGACGTTTGCCGGTCGGATTTATTGCGCTGCGCGCGGAGCGGGATAAGCGCCTTTCTGTCGATATGCTGGCGGTGAATCCGAAGTTTCAGAGCCGCGGCATCGGCACGCGCTTGATGCGTCAGGCGGAGCGAACGGCGGGGACCCAGGGATGCCGCGAAGTGGTTCTATGGGTGGACGAAGCGAATACGCAAGCACAGACGTTCTATGTACGGAAAGGCTACGAAACGGTTCACTACGACGCCAGGCTTCGGTGCTATATGATGATGAAGCGGCTGGACTAGACGCAGAAACTACCAACACCCAGGCTCTCCCGCCCGATGGCGGCGAAAGTCTGGGTGTTGTTGCGCTGTGCAGGCGGGCCGTTGTTCGGTCGTGTTAGTCGGGCACGATCAACGCCCCAACATTGTCGATGTCCAATTCAAACGGGCTGCCAAACAGCTCGGAGTTCGGATAAGGTACGGGGAACGCTTCGTTTACGGCGGATGTTCTCGGCCTGTCGGATTTTTTCGTTTGGGAGCGGGCTTTTCCCAGACTTTTGCTGTTTGCTCCGCCTCGCCTGCTTTGGGTGGACGCGCTTGCACTCGATTGAATGCCCGCCGCCGTCTCGTTAAAATAGAGCTTTCCTTTGTCCAACCGGCTGAGCGTGCCGACAAGTTCGGTACCGTTCTTCAATATAATGAAAACCGGTTGGCCGAAATACGGCCTGCATTGTTCTTCGTTAATCGGATGAATCGGTCTCATGCGAAGTCACCTCCGAAATTGATTTCTACACTTTAGACTATGCGGCATTTGTGCCGGTTGTACGGGATAAATGTCCCGTATGCGCATGCCTATTTTTCATGAACGCGCTTGCATTTGACAGAGTATTGAATCTCTCGGCAGTTTTCGATATGCTAAAGGGGTAAAGGGAACGGACAGGAAACAACTGCCGTTCCTTATCTCCTATTCTCTATAGAAAGAACGAGGACCTGAAGCCATGACGAGTGCCGTGTTTTTGATTTTCGGAGCGACCGGGGACTTGGCCCGGCGCAAGTTATTCCCGGCGTTTTACAGCCTGTACCGTGAGCGCAAGTTGGGCGACCGATTTGCGGTAATCGGCCTCGCGCGGCGTTCGCGCACGAACGACCAGTTCCGCGACGACGTCTACGAATCGATTCAAGAATTCGCACGCTACAACGTGACGAAGGACGAGCAATGGGATGCGTTTGCCGAGCATTTTGAATACATGTCGCTGGACATTAATAACGTTGACGGCTTCCGGCAGCTCCGCGAGCTGACCGACCGGCTCGACGTCAAATTCGACATCGGCGGTAACCGGTTATTTTACTTGGCCTTGGCGCCGGAGTTGTTCGGCAATGTGTCGCACAATCTCAAGGCGGGCGGACTGCTCGAAGGGGCAGGCTGGCACCGGCTTGTGATCGAGAAGCCGTTCGGCTACGACTTACCGTCCGCTGAGAAGCTGAACGCCGAAATCCGCCAGGTGTTCGAGGAGCAGGACATCTACCGCATCGACCATTACCTCGGCAAGGAAATGGTGCAGAACATCAATGTCGTCCGGTTCGCGAACGCCTTTTTCGAGCCGCTGTGGAACAATAAGTACATCGCCAACATTCAAATCACACTGAGCGAAACCGTAGGCGTAGAAGAACGGGGCGGCTATTACGAGCATTCGGGCGCGTTGCGCGACATGGGACAAAACCATATGCTGCAGATGCTGGCCATTATGGCGATGGAGCCCCCGAGCCGAATGCATCCGGAGGATATCCGCGACGAGAAGGTGAAGGTGTTCCGCAGTCTGCGCGGCTTCCAGACGGCCGCGGAGGTGCGGGCCAATACGGTACGCGGGCAGTATGTCGCCGGTAATATCAAAGGCGAGCAGGTGCGCGGCTACCGTGACGAAGACAAGGTCAATCCGGAGTCGACGACGGAGACGTATTTTGCCGCCCGCGTATTCGTGGACAATTTCCGCTGGGCCGGCGTTCCGTTCTACATCCGTACGGGAAAACGATTGCCGGTGAAAACGACGGAAGTGGTCGTCGAGTTCAAGAACGTGCCGAACAACGTTTACTTGTCGCGCAAGCATAAGCTGGAGCCGAACCTGCTTGTGTTCCGCGTCAATCCGCTGGAAGGCATTTATTTCAAAATGAACGCCAAGCAGCCGGGGTCGGAAGGAACGATCGTTCCGGTTGCGATGGATTTCTGCCAGAGCTGCCAGATCGGGCTGAACACGCCGGAAGCGTACGAGCGGTTGCTCTACGACGCCGCCCGTGGGGATTCCACGTACTTCACCCGCTGGGACGAGGTCGCGCTGGCATGGAAATATGTCGACAAAATCGCCTCCGCCTGGGGCGAGCGTACGGACGATTTGCATCTGTACTCGGCAGGCACTTGGGGACCGGAACAGGGACAGCAGCTCGTTGCCGAAGACGGCTTCCGCTGGTGGCCGGTGAACGGGCAGGATGAAGGCGAAGTCACTTGGGGACATACCCAAATGTAATCGCTAGTCGAAAGAAACCGAAAGAGCAGATCCGGTTGCGCCGGGTTCTGCTCTTTTTTGCGTGCGCATGTTGCGTCTTTTTTTCACCTCTTGAAATATGGTATGATGGAGTGTAAAGTGCCGGCTAACGCAAGGGGGATCTTTACATGTCCAGACGCGCTTTTATACGCTGGATGCTCGGACTTCTAGTCATGATCGGGGCGGCGCTCGCAGGACTAATCAAGCTGCTGCAGCAATCGGTCGACCGGCAGGCGGTCGGCGGGGCACAAGCGCCGGACGATGTCGTGCTGCCAAAGACGGAACGGGTGACGAATTCCGATCCGGCGGCGGGGACTCCGGGAGCGCCATTGTTCTCGTTCATGATTCTCAGCGATTTGCATGTGTCGCCTGATGATCCTAATACGGTCCGGCATTTGAAGCAAGCGCTTGACGATATGAAGCAGTTCCAGTCGCCTGTCGAGGCGCTGGTTCTGACGGGCGACGTGACCGACTACGGGCGGGAGAGAGACTATAAAGAGCTGAAAAAAACGTTGTCCGCTTACAAGCTGCCTCCGGTTTACGCCAATATGGGCAACCACGATTATTATGACATTTGGATCGACCGGAAAGGGGCTTTCAATAAAGACACGATGCCCAACGGCAAAACGGACTGGCAATCGCGCGAGCGGTTCCAGAAGTTTTTCGGATTGTCGAAGCCTTATCACGACGCTTGGGAGAAAGGATACCACTTGATCCTGCTGTCGCAGGAGGCTTATGTGCAGGAGAAGCCTGAGGTAGGCGAAGGGGCATGGTATTCCGACGAACAATTGGATTGGCTGAAGGAACGGCTGGCTTCGCACAAGGACGGCAAGCCCGTCTTCATCATGACCCATCAGCCACTGCCGCCCGCCGGACAAGACGGGGGATCGCACCAATTGATTCCGGCGAAAAAATTCCGCGCGCTCCTGAAGCCTTATAAAAACGTGTTCGTGTTCTGCGGGCACCGGCATCAGGATTTTCAAGGTACGGTGGAGCATTACGTCAAAGAAAGCTTTCACTATTTTCATAACTCCTCGGTCGGACGCGTGCTGAACCGCAGCTATCAAAACGCGGCCAAGGAGAAGGCGCAAGGATTGTATGTGCAGGTATATCAAGACAAAGTGACGCTGCGCGGCCGTGCGTTCGAATCGGGAACGTGGCTGAAGGAAGCCGACTGGACCGTCAAGCTGACTTGAACGTACAGTGACTGGGGGCAGCTGCAGCTTCCGGAACGCATCACCGAATAAGATTGAGGAAGGAATTAACCGATATGAGCACCGGATTATCCGAGAAATTAAATGAAGAAGTACAGAAGCGGCGCACCTTCGCCATCATCTCCCACCCCGACGCGGGGAAAACGACCTTGACCGAGAAGCTGCTGCTGTTCGGGGGCGCGATCCGGCTGGCTGGTACGGTCAAAGGTCGCAAAGCGAACCGCCATGCGACGAGCGACTGGATGGAAATCGAGAAGCAAAGAGGGATTTCGGTCACCTCCAGTGTAATGCAGTTCGATTATGAAGGACATCGGGTCAATATTCTCGACACCCCGGGCCACCAAGACTTCAGCGAAGACACGTATCGGACGTTAACGGCGGCGGACAGCGCCGTCATGCTGATCGACTCGGCCAAAGGGGTCGAGGCCCAGACGAAGAAGCTGTTCCAGGTATGCCGCAAGCGGGGCATCCCGATCTTCACGTTCATCAACAAGCTGGACCGTGAGGGCCAAAATCCGTTCGATCTGCTCGAAGAGCTGGAGCAGGTGCTCGGTATCCGCTCGTATCCGATGAACTGGCCGATCGGGATGGGTAAACAGTTTCGCGGCGTGTACGACCGAAAGCTGACGCAGGTCGAATTGTTCCAAGGCGACGATCATAAAGAAATTCAAGTGCGCAAAGTGAGCGGCTACGACGACCCGATTGTGAAGGAAATCGCAGGCGAATTTTTTTACGACCAATTGGTGCAGGACTTGGAGCTGCTTGATGTGGCAGGCGACGAATTCGACTACGAGAAGGTACAGAAGGGCGAGCTGACGCCCGTGTTCTTCGGCAGCGCAATCAACAATTTCGGCGTGCAGACGTTCCTTGAAAATTTCCTGCAGCTCGCTCCGACACCGACGCCGCGCAAAAGCAACGAAGGCTTGGTCGATCCGCTGCACGAGAAGTTTTCCGGGTACATTTTCAAAATTCAAGCGAACATGAACCCGGCTCACCGCGACCGAATCGCTTTCCTGCGGATTTGTTCCGGCAAATTCGAACGAGGCATGTCGGTGAAGCACGTGCGGGTCGGCAAAGACATCAAGCTGGCGCAGCCGCAGCAATTTCTTGCGCAGGACCGCGATATCGTCGAGGACGCTTATCCCGGCGACATTATCGGACTGTTCGACCCGGGTATTTTCCGCATCGGGGATTCGCTAAGCCAAGGCGGAAGCTTGGAATTCGACGAGCTGCCGACGTTCTCCCCGGAGCTGTTCTCCAAGGTGACGGTCAAAAACGCGCTGAAGCACAAGCAGTTCCAGAAAGGCGTCGACCAGTTGACCGAGGAAGGCACCATTCAGGTGTTCAAAACGATCGGCTTCGAGGATTTGATTCTCGGCGTCGTCGGACAGCTCCAATTCGAGGTGTTCGAATACCGGATGAAAGCGGAGTACAGCAGCGAAGTGCAGCTCTCCCGAATGACTTACCAGTTCGCGCGGTGGCTCGTCGGCGACGACATCGATCCGGCCAAGTTCCGGATCAACTCGCAGTTGGTGAAGGATAAGAAGGACAACTACGTCGCGCTGTTCGAGAACGAATACGCGCTGCGTACGGCGATGGAGAAAAATCCGAACCTGAAATTTTTGGAGACCGCACCTTAATGGCGCCGATCCGATAAACAGCAGCCCTTCGCGGTCTTCGTGGCCGAGCGAAGGGCTGTTCTTGTTTTGCCGGGGTATGAAGATGCCGCCCTGCACGCTACGCAGCCGAACCGAATGTTAATTCTGGAGGACCGGAAGCCTTTTAACGATGCGATTCATCATTTTGATGTCGTCCAAGGGGTATCTACGCCCAAGCGTCTGGACCATTACCCCGGACGTATTAAAAACCCGTTTCGCTTATACGTCATCGTCTCGGTAGGATCGATGGCGGTCCTGCTTGCTTATTCCTTTATCCAAAACATATGGGCTGCCTTGAACGGAGGCTAGACACGCCTTGAATACCCGGTCGGTTGGGACGCGGAGTCCGGCCGGCCTTTTTCTATTTTTTGGGGCTTTAGCGGAAGCGAAATTTTTCTCTTTTCTCATCGAATTTTCATCTTCGTTGTGTATAGTTAAAGAAGCGGCGGAGGGGCAATAATAGAACCGGGACGATTGCCGCTTTTTTACTATTTCAAGGGCAGCCAGAGGGAACAGGATGAAAAGGATTCTTATCGTGGAAGACGAGCGAAATTTCGCCCGTTTTATGGAATTAGAATTGATGCACCAGGGCTATGCCGTTACCGTCGTCGGGAGCGGTCAGGAAGGTCTGGAAACCGCTACTCGTGACGCATGGGATGCCATTCTGCTGGATGCCATGCTGCCGGGAATGCACGGCTTCGAGGTATGCCGCCGCATTCGCGAGGCGGGTTTGGCGACGCCCGTCATTATACTGACGGCCCGCTACAGCGTCACGGATCGCGTGTCGGGGCTGGACAGCGGAGCTGACGATTATTTGTCGAAGCCGTTCGCGATTGAGGAGCTGCTGGCACGGATTCGGGCGGTGATGCGGCGGAGCAAGCGGGGGACGGCCGAGCCGCAAGAAGCGGTGACGTACCGCGATCTTCGGCTCGATCCGGTGACCAGAACCGTAAGCAAAGCTGGAGTTCCCCTGGACTTGACCAAGCGCGAATACGAGCTGCTGCTGGTACTCATGAATCATAGAGACCGGGTATTGAGCCGGGATATGCTGCTTGATCTGGTCTGGGGATACGATTGCGAGGTCGAGACGAACGTGGTCGATGTGTACGTCCGTTATTTGCGCAACAAAATCGACGATCCGGCGCAGCGGAGTTATATTCAAACCGTCCGCGGCATCGGCTACGTCATCCGGTCATGAACAAGCTGCGGAGGTGCTTCACCCGGCTGCCGATCAAATGGCAGATGACCTTATGGTCGGCTTTCATGCTGTTCGTCTTGTTCACGGTCTATAACGCCGTTCAATATATAGGCATCAACCAATGGATGAGCAGCCGCGAAGTGGAATCGGTGCGCAAGACGATGGGGGAGCTGCAAAGTTATTTCACGGAAAAAAGCGATATATTGGATGCCGGCCAAATCGTCAGGAGCAAGCATTTTATTCAGAGCATCAATCAAAAAAATCAATTGATCCGAATTTTGGACAACGAGGGAAAGCCGGTGCTGACGGTACTTACGGACCTGCCGGAGGACTGGGTGGCGCCGCGTCCGGTCACAAAGACCGAGCTTGAAAGCGTGTGGCATCAAGAGGAGCATCTGCTCGTTCTGCGCGCCCCCGTCGTATCGGAGAAATTCCGCGGCACGATTGAAATCGTCAGCAATCTGGAGACGTTCGACGAGCTGAAAGGGGTCATCACGCTGGTCATGATTCTGGGCGGGATCGGCGGAATACTGTTGAGCGGCCTGGGCGGCTTGCTTTTGGCCGGCCGACTGCTAAGACCGGTGCAAAGCATAACCGAAACGATGAGAAGAATCCAGCGGAACGGACTGCAGGAGCGGGTGCCTTTTTACGATAATAAGGATGAGATTTCGGCGCTGGCCCATGTGTTCAACGAGATGATGGATCAATTGGAAACGTCGTTCCGCAAGCAAAAGCAATTCGTAGAAGACGCTTCGCACGAGCTGCGGACCCCGATTGCGATCATTTCCGGACATTTGTCAATGCTGAACCGTTGGGGCAAGCACGACCCGGTTCTCATGGACGAATCGCTTCTCGCTTCGCTAGAGGAGCTTGAACGTCTGAAGGGACTCGTGCAGGAGCTGCTGGAGCTTACCCGTGCGGAAAATGCGAGTCCGGACGGTGCCATCGAGCTGTTCGATCTGGGGGACACTATCGCCCAAATCGTGAAGAACGTCTCCGTGGTTCATCCCGAGTTCGAGATTACGACGGAGGTGGATGCGCTGAAAGGTGTCCAAATCCGGCTGGTTCCCAATCATATCAAACAAATTTTGTTGATTTTGTTGGATAATGCAGTGAAATATTCGACCAAACGAAACAAAATCCACGTTTCAGCCGTCTTGGTAGAAGATAGGATACTGCGCATCGCCATCCGCGATTACGGTATGGGTATCCCGAAAGAGGAAGTGGAGCACGTGTTCGACCGGTTTTACCGGGTGGACAAAGCCCGCAGCCGCAAACGCGGCGGCAGCGGCCTGGGGCTTTCGATCGCCAAGCGGCTCGTCGAGAAGTATCATGGGGACATACGCTTGGAAAGCGAAGAGAACCAGGGGACAACGGTGACGGTACAATTGCCGTTCAGCCGGTAACGAAACGGATTACGGGAAGAGGAGAGATTGCGAATGTTGTTGAAATGGGATTATGATTTATTCGAAATGATCAACGGCTTGGCTGTCGATCATACGACGCTTAACGTGTGGATGCGCTTTTTTGCGGAATATGCGGAATATTTCTTTTATTTGGGCATCCTCGTGTATTGGTTCACTCGAAAACAAGAGAACCGCCGGATGGTGGCTAACGCGCTCTGTTCCGCTGTTCTGGCGATGGGAATCGGCTCGCTGATCGGTATGTTGTTTTACCGGAACCGGCCGTTCGTCAGCCACGAGGTTCATCAGTTGATCCAGCATGCGGCCAATGCGTCGTTTCCGAGCAGCCATGCCATCGGCGCTTTTGTCATCGCCACCTCGATCTGGCTGTACCGTCGTAAGGACGGATACGTCTGGCTTGTGCTGGCTGCATTGATCGCTTTGTCCCGGATCTGGACCGGCGTCCATTATCCGATCGATGTGACCGTCGGTGCGCTGCTTGGCATCGGCTCCGCCATAGCCGTAAACAAGCTGTTCACCCAATGGACGCTCGCCCGGCGCTTGTTGGCCGCGGGCTTGTCGTTTTTTGAAAAAATCGAGCGCAAGCTTGGCTATAAATCGTAGAAAGACTGTTGGAGCAGTTGCCGGATCGCGGTAGCTGCTTTTTTTGCGGTAAATCGGGGGTCTCCGCGTGTCCCGGCCGCCTGTCGTAGGCCTCTATACCTGACCGTGCTGCGGCGGAAGGCATACAATATGATGGATGAACGAGACTAGGGCTCAGAGTGAGCGGAGCGCGGGAGCAGAAGGTTCGTCAAAGGCGCTGCAGAGGGATCTTGGTGTCAGCCGTTCTCCGGCCAAAGGAAGAAAGGTGGATGAAATGAGGAAGATCAAACCGAATTACAGCAGCTACATCGTGAGTAAATGGGCCAAAACCCAGGCGGTGATTCCGAACCGGAAGCTGGCCCAATACATTCCCGAGACGCGCAAGCTGAACCGCGATAGCTTGAGGGGGATGCTGGACCGGCACGGCATGGTCTATGTCAAGCCGAACAGCGGCACTTACGGCATCGGCGTGATGCGGGTGGAGCGGCTGGCCGGCGAAGGGAGCGGGTCTTACCGCTGTCATTTTGGAACGAAAATTCATACCTTTACCCAATATGATGACTTATACAGGCATATCGCGGGATTGACCCGAAAACGGATGTATTTGGTGCAAAAAGGCATCCATCTGCTCAAATATAAGAAGCGGCGCTTCGATCTTCGCGTCATGGTGCAGAAGACGCCGACCGGGAACTGGCAGACGACAGGACTGATCGGGCGCGTCGCTGCGCCGGGCAAGATCGTGACCAACGTGCATAACGGAGGAAAGCTCAAGCCTGTGGAGGTTTTGCTAGGGGGGCATGCCGGGAGCGCGGAAAGGTTGAGATTAACCTCAGGGCTGCGCAGGCTCGGCACTTCGGTTGCGAGGCAGCTTCGCTTGAAGTATAGAAGGCTCAAGGAAATCGGGCTGGACGTCGCGCTGGACGAGAAGCTGCATCCGTGGATTTTGGAGATTAACACAGCACCCGACCCTTATATATTCCGAAAGCTGAAGGATAAGCGTATCTTCGCGAGAATTTACCGATACGCAAAAGCATACGGACGGCTCTAAGCAGCCGTCCGTTTTTTAGGAAGAAGGGGCCTTGCGCAGCTCCCGTATCGGCGTTATCCCGCTTCGTCGTCCTTGGATGCGGCTTGATCGGTTTTGGGCAGGGCGATCGTGAACGAGGTGCCGATGCCGGGCGTGCTGTCCGCTTCGATCGTGCCTGCGTGGGCTTCGACGAGCTGCTTGACGATGGATAGACCGAGTCCGGTCTCGCTGTTGCTCTTGGACCGGGACGGATCGGCCTTGTAGAACCGCTCCCAGATGAGCGCCAGCTCTTCCTGGGACATGCCGCGACCGGTATCCGCGATCACGATCACGGTATGCGTTTCCGTTTCCGAGCCGGTCAGGCGGATCGTGCCGTATGCTGTAAATTGGATGCTGTTTTTGACCAGATTGATGAGAATTTGCATCAGCCGGTCGTAGTCGGCATAGACCTGCAGGTCCGGCTCGCATTCGATAAGAATGTGCAGGCGCTTCTCTTCAATCAACACTTCGAGCGACTCGTGAACGATTTCGAACAGCTCTTTGAGCGGCGTCCGTTTTTTGTTCAGCGTGATGAGGCCGCTTTCGATTTTTTCCATGTCGAGCAGCCCGTTGATGAGCCGGATCAGGCGGAACGTTTCCTTCTCGATGATGCCGTAATAATTGGCCCGTTCCTCCGGCGAGTGGACGAGATCGTTCTTCAGCCCTTCGATGATGCCGCGGATCGAGGTGAGCGGCGTACGCAGCTCGTGCGTCACATCCATAATAAAATGGCGGCGCCGCGTTTCAAACTGCTGCAGCTTGTGCAGGGCGAGCTCGAGTTGCTGGGCCATGGAGTTGAAGTCGCCCGCGAGCTCGCCCAGCTCGTCCGACCGGTGGACTGTGGATCGGGCGGCATAATCTCCCGCGGCAATTTGGCGGGTCGTCCGGCGCAGCGACAGGATGCTGGCGCTCATGCTGCGGGAGAATAGCCAGCTGACGGCGACGGCCAGTACGAAAATAACGACGATCATGTAGATCAGCGCTTGATTAAGCGTGTCCATCGTCTCTTGAATGCCGTGGAGCGGGGAGAAGATGAAGAGATGCAGCTCGTTCTTTTGCGGCTTCAGCTTGGTCTGTCTGTAAACGACGACCCACGGCTCCTCGGCGCCGCGTTCGACGATGAAGCTTTCGTTTTCCTTGGTGTTGGACATGTGCGACCGCAGCTCGTCCAAGAACGCTTTGGTGCGCAGCGCACCGGGCATCTTCGGATCGCGGTAGGCGATTTCGCCGGCTTGGTCCAGCAGGATGAACGACGTCCGGCGCTCGGCCAGCAGGTTGCGATACGCTTGCAAGGCGCTGGTCGGATCTTCCCCTTCTTTTGCGAACAGGCGGACGATTCCCTTGGATACGCTGGTGAGCTCTTCCGTCTCGTTGTTAAACGTTTGCTGCTTCATGTAGTAGGTAAACCCGGCGGCCAGCAGGACGAGAATGAGCATGGACAGAAGAAGATGGGACAGGAACTGCCGCTGGAAAAACGTAAACCGGAAGCGCGGCCGCAGGTCGCTCAGCTTCATCGTCAATCCTCCAGCCTGTAGCCTACGCCCCAGACGGTCACGATCAGCGGATGCTCCGGCGAGGACACCTTATTGCGGAGACGCTTGATATGGACATCGACCGTGCGCTCTTCGCCCAAATAATCGTAGCCCCATATGCTTTCCAGCAGCTGTTCGCGGGTAAAGACGCGTCTGGGATGCCGGACGAACAGCGAGAGCAGATCGAATTCCTTCGGCGTTAAGTTGCTGATTGTATTCCCGCCGACGGTGGCGGTCCGGGAGGACAGATTGACGACGATCGTCTTGTGCTTGAGCAGCTCATGCGGTTCGGCCGCTCCTTCTGTCTCAGCTCCACCGCCACGATGATATCGGCGAAGCACGGCTTTCATGCGGGCGATCAGCTCCATCGGGCTGAACGGCTTGCTTACGTAATCGTCGGCTCCGAGCTCAAGTCCCATGATCCGGTCCTGCTCCTGATCTCGTGCCGTAAGCAGGATGACCGGCGTCTCTCCTTTACGGCGTATATCTCTGCACAGGGCCAGCCCGTCCTTGCCGGGAAGCATCCAATCCAGGATGACGAAATCCCACGTATATCGGTCAAGCTGTTCTTGAGCGCTAAGCCCGTCATGAACGAAGGTCGTATCATACTGTTCTTTTTGAAAAAACAAGTGCAGCATTTCGCAAACGGACGTGTCGTCCTCCGCGATCAGCAGTTTCATGGCGGCACCTCCATCGAAATCGGAATGGTTCGGTTAAGTCTGTTATCTCCAGCATAGTGGGTTCCAAGCGGGATAGCAAGTCAAGCGAGAGGCATATAATCCAGACTGTCCACCGCGATTGATGAAGTATACCCTACCGTAATGTATTTTAACGGGGCATGCGGCATATATGCACAAAGACAAGCCCTTTGCTTGCCGGGCTTGTCTTGGATTGACTATCATATAGGCGCTTGATTGCTGCTAACCGCCCACGTCCACCGGATCGAGGTCGATGTCGCGGGACAATCGAACAACGATTTCTTTGGCCTCGGCATCATCCCCGCTCAGAAACGCAGTTGCGTTGCCCGGTTCATATTGAGGAGTCGCCAATACTTCCCAGGGAAGGGTGTGATAAGTCCGAACGATACGGGTGTTTTGCGCCAGTCGTCCGAGCGGAATTCGACCGAACCGTTTTCAAAAAAAGAAGGGATCGGCTGAACGTACTATAGTTCGCGCTCCCTTTCTTGTAGCTCTCAGTCACCGGACATCGACAGCGCGCGATGAACCGAAAAACCGCTGAATCTCCGCGATGTTCACGTTGAATTCAGTTCTTTTCGGATGCGTGATCGAGCACATGTGGTGACCGACTCGGAACGATACGGTACTATATTGGGCGAAGTTCGTATAGCTGGTGACGATGCGGTCTTGTTTGATGTCCATATGATTGATTTCATATACGGGGAGCGGGGTCATGAGTCCGGTCTTCAAAATTTTTGACAAGGATTCCTTAGAGGTCCACAGCATCGTGAGAGCGACCTCGTAATCAAGGGAGGTGTCCGCGATCATTTGTTTCTCGGATGTTGTAATCTGCGATTCGATGGCACTGACGTTGGCGCCGTCGATTTTTTCCAAATCGATTCCTAACGGGTGGGCCTCCGGGAATGCAACGGCAGCCGCGATATGATCGCAATGTGTAATGGTGATCTGAAGGGGCTCGGTTCGTGGAAGCATGATGACCGGCTGCTGGAACACCCCCGGCTGCACCCATATTTGCCCAAGCTGAGGTTCCGCCATACGGGTGTAAGCGGAGATCGCCTGCTTCGCGCAGTAGCGGCCGAGCACAAAGCTATGCTTCCTTTTATATTGAAGCTTGCGGTAGTAAGCAAGCTCCTGTTCATGCAGGATGCTCAATGCTTCCGTATCTTCATATGGATATGTACGGCCGCCAAGGCACAGCTGCGCCTTAAAACGGCTGTCAGGCCTTATTAACGCCAGTTCCTCCAAATACAATAAGGTGTCCAACACTACCTCTCCCCTCGTTTTCGTTCGTTGATGAACGTCGTTATGTTTTAATCGTTTCCTATAATTCGCCAGCTGTCAATAGGTGAAAATGTTTACTTTTTATTGAAGCGAACTTCGGCATTCAGGGTTGACATAAAAAGCGGGAGCGTGAGATAATGAACGCGCGTACATTATTATGAAGGAGGTGGCTGCAATCGTAACCCGAAAGGAAGTTGCAGAGCTGGCGGGAGTATCCGAAGCGACAGTTTCCCGCGTATTCAACGACGTCGGTCCGATGAAGGAGCAGACCCGGCAGCGGGTGCTTCAGGCCGCCAAGACATTAAATTATCATCCGAACGCGATTGCCCAAAGCTTCGCCCGCCGTCGAAGCGGCAACTTGGGTGTCGTGCTGCCTTATGTGCCGAAAGTACACATTTTTTCGACCTACTATTTCTCTGAAGTGCTCAGCGGTATCGGGGAACAGGTGAAGGCTTCAGGCTACGATATGCTGCTGAAATTCCGCGTTCCCGGAGAGGAAAGCGATTACAGCGGTATTTTTCGTTCACAGAAGGTGGACGCCTGCGTGATCCTCGGAGCGACGGATACGCCCTCGGAGCGGGCGGAGCTGAAAAGATTGGAGGACGGAGGGTTCCCGTTTTGCCTGATCAACCAGCATATGAGCGGAGAGCGGTTCAATGAAGTGGATGCGGATCATGAGGGAGGAAGCTACCGCGCAGTACGGCATCTGCTCGACTTGGGGTATCGGGGCATTGCATTTTTGAGCGGCTCGCCCGAATTCTCCAACAGCGGCGACCGGCTGCGGGGATACATGCGGGCCATGCGCGAAGCGGGTCTGCTCCCGGCGGATGCCAAGGCTGCGGGCGACTTGCCCGCGCATCTGTACTATGAAGGCAACTACAGCCGAACAAGCGGAATGAAAGCGGCGTCGGCCATGCATCCGCACCTGAGCCGGATCGAGGCGGTGTTCGCCTCGAACGACCGGATGGCGATCGGCTTGATGCAGGGACTTCGCGAGTACGGACACGTTCCCGGCCGGGATTATGCGATTGTCGGCTATGACGATTCGGAAGCTGCCCGCGTAACTGACCCTCCGCTGACAAGCGTGGCCGTGCCGTTTTACGAGATGGGTCGGCTTGCGGCGGAGCGGGTGTTAAGACGCGTAGGCGGAGGGAATGAAACGGATGGCGGATCGGAGAGCTTCAGACTGAAGCTGGATACGAAGCTTGTCGTGCGGCAATCGTGCCGCATCCTGCGGTAAGACCGTCGCGGCGTCCGATTCGGTAAGGGGCGGCGAAGGGTAATAAGCCACAGGCCAAAGGAGGGGAACCGAAGATGAAACAAGTCCGCGTAGGGATGATCGGGTACAAATTTATGGGCAAGGCGCATAGCCACGCTTATCGAGATGTACCGATGTTTTTTCCGAAGGTACCGAAACCTGTGATGAAGACGATCTGCGGGCGCGATGCCGAAGCTGTGGCGCAAGCGGCGGAGCAATTCGGATGGGAAAGCTGCACGACCGACTGGCGGGAGCTCCTGCAGCGGGAGGATATCGATCTGGTCGATATTAATGCGCCGAGCCATGTGCATAAGGAGATCGTGCTGGCTTCCGCCGCCGCGGGTAAGCATGTGTTCTGCGAGAAGCCGCTCGCTTTGACATTGGCCGAATCCCGTAAAATGCTCAGGGCCGTGGAAGCGGCCGGCGTCAAGCATATGGTCGGCTTCAATTACCGCTTCGTTCCCGCGGTTCGGCTAGCGAAGAAGCTGATAGACGAAGGCCGTCTGGGGCACATTTATCACTTCCGGGCCTGGTTTATGCAGGACTGGCTTATCGACCCGGAGTTCCCGCTCGTATGGCGGCTGCGGAAGGAAGTGGCCGGCTCCGGCGCTCACGGCGACTTGGGCGCGCATCTGATCGACCTGGCGCATTACCTGATCGGAGACATGACGGAGGTCGTCGGAATGAACGAAACGTTCGTCAAGGAAAGGCCGCTGCCGGAGTCGGAGGCAGGCGCTCCCGTGGACGGACGGCAAGCTTGCGGCCCCGTCACCGTCGACGACGCGACCTTGTTCCTTGCCCGGTTCGCGGGAGGGGCGCTTGGCAGCTTTGAGGCGACGAGGATCGCAGGGGGCTGCCGCTGCCGAAATGCTTTTGAAATTAACGGCAGCGAAGGCAGTGTTAAATTCGACTTCGAGCGGATGAACGAGCTGCAGGTCTTTTTCGCAGACGATCCAGGCGATGTGCAGGGCTTCCGGCGCGTGCTGGCGACCGATCCGTCTCATGCGTATGCGGAAGCGTGGTGGCCTCCCGGCCATACTATAGGCTACGAGCACACCATCATCCACGAGACGGTCGAGCTGCTTCAGGCGATTGGGGAGGACCGGCAGCCGGTGCCGAATTTCAGGGACGGCGTCAAAAGCCAGCAGGTGCTGGAAGCGGTCGATCTGTCGATCGCGGAACGCCGCTGGGTTTCCATCCAGGAAGTGTAGAAAGGGGACATCGAGGGATGAAAAAAGCATTGATCGTCTGGGGCGGCTGGCCGGGACATCACCCCGAGGAAATCGCCGGTCTGTTCCGGGATCTGTTGATTGACGCGGAGTTCGAAGTGGAAATATCGGATACCCTTGAGGCATTCGCTGATGGGGAAAAGCTGAAGACGCTGGATCTGATCGTGCCGGTATGGTCGATGGGGAAAGCCGATCCGGCGCTCATCCGCAACGTCTCGGCTGCCGTCCAGAACGGCACCGGTCTTGCAGGCTGCCATGGGGGGATGTGCGACGCGTTCCGCACGGACGTCGAATGGCAATTTATGACCGGCGGACAATGGGTCGCCCATCCGGGAAACAACGAGGTGGATTACGAAGTCAAGCTTATCCCGAACTCCAACCCGCTGCTGGACGGAATCGGCGATTTCCGCGTGCGGAGTGAGCAGTATTATATGCACGTCGATCCTGCGGTCAACGTGCTGGCGATCACGCGATTCCCGGTTGCGCTTGGACCTCATTCGCCGAATGGCGCCGTCGATATGCCCGTCGTTTGGACAAAATGGTGGGGGGCGGGAAGGGTGTTCTACTGCTCGCTCGGTCATGAGAAAGGCATTCTGGAAATACCGCAAGTGAACGAAATCATGCGGCGTGGCTTGCTGTGGGCTTCCGACGGACGGGCGGAAGCGGCCCGGAGGGGTTGACCTATGAATAAACTAAAAGCGGGCATCGTCGGCTGCGGCAAAATCAGCGGTATCTATTTGCAAAATTTAACCGCGAATCGGGAGCTTGAAGTGACGGTTTGCGCCGATTTGAACGTGGCCCGAGCCCGGGCGAGCGCCGACGAATACGGCATCCCGAAAGCCTGCACGCCTGCCGAGCTGCTGGCCGATCCGGCAATTGACATCGTCGTCAATTTGACGATTCCCGCCGCGCATGCCGAAGTATGCCTGCAAGCGCTGGAGGCCGGGAAGCACGTCTACGTCGAGAAGCCGCTCGCCGTAACCCGGGAGGAAGGGCGGGCCATTCTGGCCAAGGCAGCAGAGAAAGGGCGGCTCGTTGGCAGCGCCCCGGATACGTTTCTCGGCGGCGGCATACAGACCTGCATTAAGCTGATCGAAAACGGATGGATCGGCATGCCGGTAGCTGCCTCTGCGTTTATGATCGGCCGGGGTCACGAGCACTGGCACCCTGACCCGGAATTTTACTATGCGAAGGGCGGAGGCCCAATGTTTGATATGGGGCCTTATTATTTAACCGCCCTCGTGGCTATGCTTGGACCGATCCGCCGGGTTACGGGCCCGGCCGGCATCTCCTACCCGCAACGAACGATAACAAGCCAGCCTAAATTCGGCCGCACGATTCAGGTGGAGACGCCGACCCATATTGCGGGCGTACTCGACTTCCGCAGCGGCGCGATTGGAACGATTATCACCTCGTTCGATGCGTTCGGTGGAACGGAACTGCCGCGGATTGAGATTTACGGAAGCGAGGGGACGCTTAGCGTACCCGATCCGAACACGTTCGGAGGACCGGTGCGGGTCCGCCGCTATGACGCGACGGAATTCGGCGATATGCCGCTTACGCATGGCTTTACGGACAACTGTCGCGGTCTTGGCGTGCTGGATATGGCCGCGGCGATTCGACAAGGGCGGATCAACCGGGCCAACGGGGAACTAGCCTATCACGTGCTGGAGGCTATGCATGGCTTCCATGACGCTTCTATGCATGGAAAGCACTATGAGATGCACAGCAGCTGTGAACGTCCGGCGCCATTGAAAGCCGGGCTGGCCGGCGGTATTTTCGACGAATTGCAATAATATAAACGGAAAAGCGCGCAGGGACCGTTCCCCGCACGCTTTTTTGCCGTTGCTTTAAGCCAAATGCTCTTTGAGCGTCGCAACCATCTGGTTCTGCGTATCCGCTTCGCTGTGCTTCCAAATAATTTCGAACAGCACTCCAAGGCCCGGCAGCACACGTTCTTCCGCATCCATCGAATCCGCAATAACATCAAAGAGCTCTTCGTTGCTTTTGTCATGCATGCGCTGAATGATCGCTTGCCGCAAATTCAGGTTCATGGCAGTTCCTCGCTTTGTTGTCTTTTCCACTTGGTTGATGCGATTTCGCTTTTATTAATATGCTCCGCTTGAATAAGATTCATGCTTCGGCACGAACTTTGGTGAACTGCCGCGCTTCTTGATATAATAAAGAAATGAGAAGGGGGATGAGCACGGATGAAAAAACAATTCGCCGTCATCGGTATGGGACGCTTCGGCTCCAGCATAGCCAAAACGTTATCGAATCTCGGTTTTGAAGTGCTGGCGATCGACAGCAGCGAGCAGCGGACTCAGGAAGTGTCCAATATTGTAACCCACGTCGTTCAAGCCGATTCTACTGATGAAGAAGCGCTGCGAGCGCTCGGATTGCGCAATTTCGACGTCGTCATCGTCGCAATCGGACAAGATATTCAGGCAAGCATTCTCACGACGATCATTGTCAAAGAAATCGGCGTGCCGAAGGTTATCGTCAAGGCCCAGAACGAACTTCACGGCAAGGTGCTCTGCAAGGTCGGGGCGGATAAGGTTATTTATCCGGAACGCGATATGGGCGTTCGGGTAGCCCATCATTTGATCTCATCCAACATTATCGATTACATCGAGCTTTCGGAGGACTACAGCATCGTCGAGGTTCAGGCGTCCGGGCAGATGGTCGGCCGCAATCTGAGAGAGCTCGATATTCGCGCCAAATACGGCTGCAACGTGATGGCGATCCGAACCGGGGACAAGATGAACATCGCTCCGCACGCCGAAGATATCATAAAACATAACGACATTCTGGTCGTCGTTGGGACGAACGAAGATTTGAAAAATTTCGAAAAGACGTTTGCGGAATAGAGGGCTGCAGAAATCGTATGAGCGATAAAAAAAAGACAGTTTCCAGCGAATCGGCTATCCTAAGCTCGGTTCAAAATCCGCGGGTAAAGCAGTGGACCGAGCTGCTCAGCCGCAAAGGGAGGGACAAGCAGGGACGCTTCCTGATCGAAGGCGTCCACCTTGTGCAGGAGGCGCTGCGTTCCGTTGACCTGGTGCCGGAGGTTTTGGTGTATGCCTCCGATAAGAAGCAAGCGATTGCCGGGCTGCTGGAAGATGCAGTGACTAAAGGAGTAGAAAGCGTCCCGGTAACGGAAGCCGTACTGGCTAAATGCACGGACACCGAGACGCCGCAGCCCGTGTTCGCAGTCGTGCCGAAGCTGCCGTGGCGCGGAAGCGATCTGCTGGCGGCCAGCGAGCCGAATGGGCTGGTTGTCGTCATCGACGGCATCCAAGACCCCGGCAATCTGGGCACGATCATCCGCAGCGCGGATGCGGTCGGCGCCTCCGGCGTATTGCTCGGCAAAGGAACCGTCGACTTGTATAACCCGAAAACGGTGCGCTCGACGATGGGATCGCTGTTCCATCTGCCAATCGTCCAAGGCGACTTGACCGAATGGCTGCCGCGGGCGGCCGAGTCCGGCGTGCAGGTTGTCGCTACAAGCCTGCAGGGGGCGGTTAGCTGCTACGAGCACGATTTCCGCAAATCCACGTGGTTTGTGATCGGCAACGAAGGGCAAGGCGTCTCAGAGGAAGTTCGGCAGCTTGCCCGGCATCAGGTGCTCATCCCGATGAAGGGGCGCGCCGAATCGCTGAATGCGGCGATGGCCGCTACCGTCGTCCTATTCGAGGCGATGCGGCAGCGGGGGCACTGAGACAACTAATGTATCAAGTTGTGAGTTATAACGTAAATTGAGACTGTTTATAAGATAGTTTGAGACTGTTTATCTCGGACATTCCGTCGCGGGCAGAGGAAACGGTCGGGGCCGAGATGGCAGCAAGCTGGCACCGGAATAGGAAATTTCCGGTGCCAGCTTGCTGGTGTTCTTATTGTGATGAAGAGCCAATGAGTTGCTCGGCAATGCTTTTGGAAAGAGGCAACGTATTATCAGAAGGCATCGCATTGATATTAAGGGTTTGTACATAATCCCCGCCGCGAGTTCCACCTGTGAACGTTGCGAATCCTGGAACGTTGCCGCCATGCCCCCAAATCGTAATACCATTCGTCAGCTTTATTCCAGCGATCCCCAAGCCGTATTCACCTGCTGGAGATTCAACCCCAGTTAACATCTGATCTAAAGTAGCTGGTTTTAATAGCTTGCCACTAAGTATAGCATGGAAGAATGTATTCATATCATCCGCTGTGGAAATCATAGATCCCGCAGCATTTGCCCAAGAGGGATTCATTTCGGTTCTGTCTATGAATTGACCGTCGTCGAGTACGAAGTATCCTCGTGCATGTTCACCTGGAATAAACGAGTAGTCGTCGGGTACATAAGTGCTCGTTAGCTTAAGGGGAGCTATGAAACGTTTCCTAATATGTTCCCCGTATGTTTCTCCAGTAGCCTTCTTAATAATCATCCCTGCCAGTACCGTATTCGTATTGGAATAAACCCATTTCTCTCCAGGCTTAGAGATTGCCTTCATGCTCAGTGCAGTACGAACTAATTCGTCAGCAGTAAAGGAATGTAACGGGTTTGGGAGAAATTTATCGAGAAAATCCTGGTGATCTGAATAGTCAGGAATACCGCTTGTTTGGTTTAATAGTTGCCGAATCGTGATATGACCCCCTTCATATTCAGTACCCTTAACAACATCAGGCAGCCATTTGTCTATCGTGTCATCCAGGTTCAGTTTTTGTTCATCAACAAGCTGAAGAACGACCATTGCAGTAAACGTCTTTGTTAGACTACCGATCCGGAAAGTAAAGTTCGTCTTAACCGGGTCAGTACCGTAAATGCTTGCTTCACCGGAAGCATATGCCCATTTTGATCCTTTGTTTAAGGAAGCTACAATTATGCCCGGTATATTTTGTTGGTTAGCAGCTTCATCGATAAGTTGCTTGGCTTTGGTCTGCGAATCTTGACTGCAAGTAGTAACGAGGGGATCCGCCTGCTTTGCAATACCAGTTCCTTGTAATGGCAGTAATAGAGTCGCGGTAATCATTGTCGATACAGTGAGCATAGAAATTTTGTTCATTTCGTTTCTCCTTTTGATTATGGAATCGTCGTATTATTCATTCATTTGTGATGGAGTGACCTTATTGATATAGAAAAAGATGTCAAATGTCTTGCCGAATGCAGCGTCTACAAACAAAGGTACTTGAGGTCCCAATTTTGTTATTCCGGCAAATAGAGGACGGGTTTCATCTAACCAAGTTTTCACCGAACCGCTTGCTTTGCGCAAGTCTACAAAAAATTGATCTTGTTTGACTTGTCCGAAGGTATAGTTAATACTATTGGGGTCATCGCTTTTAACCGTTCCGTAAGGACCGAATTTGCCGCTTTCATTAATACCGTTATATGAACCTGAATTGATTGAAGTCCCGATGGATACGTATTTGTCGCCGTAATGTTTAGCCAAATGTTGTCCTGACATCTCCGGATATACGAATGGAAGAATATTGGTTTTGGATATATGTCCGTTATGACCCCATACAATGGTTTTCCCCCATTGCTCTTGTGTCCACTTCGCATTTTCATACATTGCAATATCATGTCTTAAGAAGAACTCCGGCTGTTCTTCAGCTGCAAACATATAAATAAATTGCTCGATAATACGGGCGCTATGCAATGCCCATGCGTAATCTTCTTTTTGCTTGCCGGTATTAGCTTCATTTTTTTCTAGCAGCTCAATAATAGACCGGGCATTGGAAAGATGCTTTTCTTTCTCATCTTTGGGCAGTTCCGCAAAACTTTGATCATCTTTTGTTGCGGGAATAAGCTCTTTCATTTTGCCATTTAATTGAGAAATCAAATTCGGATGATATTGTTGGATATAGTCCGAAATTTTGTTAAACACATGTTCATCTAATTTTTGTTGATCCATCCCGATTACACGTACTTTGTTGACATGTTTGGGATTGGCATTGTAGTCACGAATCCATTCCAACATCTGTGTCTCTTCTTTATTGTTAAACGTGGGGCTGAGATTTTTGCTTGGATGCCCTTCACCTGTAAGAACATAGCGATCAAGCATCAATCCGTTCCCCCAGTTCTCTTCTAAGACAAGGTTTGTAAACCCCAATTCCGTAACCATATACTGTACGATACGGGTTTTCATTGTGAAGATTTCATGCATGCCATGAGAAGCTTCGCCTAAACCAACAATAGAAGCGGATCCTATCATCTCTTTAAGTGGTTGTAAATCTTCCAAAGAAGCACGAGGCTCAGTTGTTGTTAATTTGATTGCATTCTTCTCCAGCCACTGTAATGGAGTCTGGTTGTCCTTCATGTCAGTTTCAAGTTTAGATGCAGGCGTATTGCCCGAACTGGGTGGTGTTGATGGGATTTCTTCTGTGGAACAACCGGCCAAACTTATACTACATATTGTAGTAAGCGCCAGCCTCGTTAATAATTTCTTGTTCATTTTTTTCCTCCCCAGGGTTATTGTTTGACAATCGTTGCGAAGCGATTTGTCTCCCCGAGTATTGCAAAGTAATTGTCATACTGCCAAGATGTATTATGTCACCATGATGCGTATTTACTGTCATATGACGGCTCATCGCCCAATGTTTTCTGGGACCGAAGTGAGCAATTCGGCTTCACGACAGAAGCTTATTCCTTGGATGATGCGTTACAAGCGGCGGCAGAGGAGGCGGCGAGATCGGTCATTTTGTCGGATACCGGCGATAACCCGCTGCAGGCGCTAGCATGGATTTGACCCTCGTTCTGAAGCGGCTGCTAGAGTTGGGTTGGCGGGAGACGTTTGTTGCCGTCATCGTTGATGCGGCAGCGTGGGAGATGTGTTCGAAGCAGGTGAAGGCGGGCGTGTCGGATTCGGTCTCGGACGGTTCTATCCGACATTTGCTTGCGGTGATTCGCAGCTAGCCGTCCCGCAGAGGTCGTCACGCTGGGAACCGTTCGCGGCAAGGCATGCGCTGTCGTCCGGAGCAGTGGGGTTACCTTATATTTAATACGAAAGAAATGACCGATCTGATTGAATGGATTCGGGTCTATAATAACAATCCAGACAATGATCAAAAAGTGTGCGTATCATAGGCATGTGAAAACGATTAGCGAAAATGTCTATGAATCCATCATAGAGTATGTGCAACTGCATAAACCGGAACTTGTGCCACTTTTGAACGATAAGTTTAAAGACCTTATCCCCGAACGAAGGATGCGTACATTTACATGAATCTTTCGGAAGAAATGAAAAACAAATATCATGAAGACACCGAAGAAATTCGTAGGTTGCTCGAACAGAATACAATTGAACGGGGAATCCCCAGAATTCACCTGGATCGAACAGTATGCTGCCGTCATCGAACAGTTTACCAAAATGATGGGATACTTACCGGAGAAGCCTAAAGACTTTTACAATCAGTATGATATTGCGATGTACGAAAATGCCAGATGGACGGAGGAGAAATTTGGGAAGTCGATCGTCTGGGCGCGCAACGGCCACACCGCGAAAACAAATCTGCTCCCGCAAGTATATGACGAGATCGCGGGACAACATCTGGCAAAGCATTACGGCCCTAAATACGTATCGATCGGAACTTCAGTCACTACAGGCCAATATCAAGCGGAAGACGAAATGGCAAAACCATCGTTCCGTTTCCAGTTAATGCGAACCACCCGGAAAGCTTTAACTACGCATTCGGCCAAGTCGAGTTCTCGCAATATGCCATCGATCTTCACACGTCAACATAGCCTTGGAACAAGTGTTCGATATTGTCGTCCATATTCAGAATGTGACGGCATCGCAGATGAACTAATGAGGATCAACCTGTCTGAGAACGCCTATCAGCTAATCGGACCATTCGTGCTTCCTATTCTCAAGTTGGGCTTGAATCCATTTCGTTGACTGAATCCAAATAACTTATCATTTTACAATCCAGGACTGGGATAATCCTCTCTTTGGAAAGTATCACATGACATTTTTACACTGGCGCAAATGACACAGGAAGCTGTACGATGCGGGTATTACTGGAGAGGAGCGATGAACCTATGAAGAACATTATGACAGGTTTCATCCAAAATGGTTATTTTTTATTATTGACTTTTGCTACAGGTCTGTTTTACTTTTGCTTCTATCTGGTTGCTCTATCGTTTAGTTTAAGCCTTTCTTTTACAGTCATTGGCATTCCTTTAGTCACTCATGTTTTACGAACAACTGCAACGTTTATTCAATTTGAGCGAACGCAAACAAAAATTTATACCGATGTTACGATTGCCCCATACGACAAGAAAGCGACAACGGAAGGATCGGTGTGGACTCAAGCCAAATCCGAGCTGACGGATCGTCGCAATTGGGTCGCCGTCTATTGGTTGATGCAGAAATTAGTGATTGGGCTTATCAGCCTCGTCAGTGCCGCAGCGCTCTATGTAGCTCCTTTTATGTTACTCCTGACTCCACTGCTGTATCGTTACATTGATATGAATGTTATTATCATGCGTGTAGATACTTTGGCAAAATCGCTCATTGTGATGGCGGTCGGAGCCGCATTTGCTTTGATCAGCTTCAAGCTAGCCGATCGCTTGGTGAAATCGATCGGAGGTTATACTCGTATCATGATTCGACAGTTAAAATGATAGCTATGAAAAATATCAGACGTTGGATACAGGGGTTGAAACGAATTGTTGGACATGGTTAAACAGTGGATATGGTATGACTGGATTATGTTGGCGACCCGCTTTATAAACAGCACTACGCTCATCATCACGATGATCAGTGTTCAGGAAGGTTTGACACTACCGCTTTGGATCGTTGTTTTCTGGGGAATCGCTGCCTTCTCCATTCCTTGGCTTTGCTTGCAGTTCAGTTATAAATACTACCTGTTCACGGAAATGCTGATCTATGGCGGACTGTGCATCTATTTAACTTCATTGTTCCCTGTTGCTTTCGTCTCATTTCTTGTCTCTGCGTTTCTCATCGCGGCGAATAGCGCCCACCGATCTTATCGTTGGACGGCTCCGGCCACGATCCTTATTTTCCCCGCCTTGTTCTATACGGTAGCGCAAAGCAACGATTACTTTATTACGATCAGTTATTATGGGCTTGCTTATGTGATGGGCTTCGCCTTTCATTTATTGATCGTCAATCATCGGCAAAATGAAACGATTCGTAAGCAAAACGCGGTGCTCGAGCAATATATGTCCCAGATCGAGCGCATTACGCTGACGGAAGAACGAAATAGGCTGTCGCGGGAGCTCCACGATACGGTTGGGCATGCGTATACTTCCATCATCATGGGAATGGAGACATTGCGTGCCGAGCTTGTTACCGAAACAGGCATACAAAGACTAGATTCCTTGCTTGAACTGGGCCGCAAAAGCATCGAGGAAGTGAGGGGCTATTTGCATCAAATGGGATCAGCAGAGGATTCGCTGATTCAGTCTCTGCAACTGCTTGGAGATGAATTTCAGGAGCATGCCCAGGTCAATGTCATTTTCCGAGTGTTGGGAGAGGAGTATATGTTGTCACGGCAAGCGAAAATGGCCTTGACTCGCTGTATGCAAGAGTCGCTTACAAATGCCGTTCGTCACGGCGAGGCGACGGAAATGACCGTTTCACTACAATTCGAACAGCAATTTACGAGGCTTGAGGTGCAGGACAACGGGCGAGGGATGGAAGAGTGGCGCGAGGGGTTCGGCATTAACGCGATGAAGGAACGAGCGATGAATTTGCAGGGCCAAGTATCCGTTTTTACGAAACCGGGGGACGGGACACGGGTCACTTGTACTTTGCCCCGACAAGCGGAGACGTTGGAAGAGGAGATACGCTTGCTGATTGTCGATGACCAACCGTTTATTCGAGAAAGTTTGCGGACGCTGCTGGACAAATTCCCGGATTTGGTCATAGTCGGCTTGGCTGAGGACGGCGAGCAAGCTGTCGACTTATGCGGACGTCTTCAGCCTCACGTGGTGCTCATGGATTTGGATATGCCGCGCAAGGGTGGAGCGGAAGCAACCACGATCATCAAGGAGCAGTGGCCTCATATCCGGGTATTGATTTTCACCACGTTTCAGGATGGCGAGCAAGCGCGGGATTTACTGCGCAACGGCGCGGACGGTTTCCTGCTGAAAACGACGGAGCCGCTTGAGTTAGCTAATAAGATACGGATTATTCACCGTGGAGACACGTTGATCGAACAGGGAATGTCCCGCAAAATATTTGAAAAGCTTGATGAGAGCAGCGCATTACCGCGATCGAATACGGCCGATACCTATGATTTGACACCCAGAGAAATCGAAATATTGCAGCTTGTCGCCAAAGGTCACCGGTACAAGACGATAGCGTCCAAATTGTATTTGTCGGTCGGCACGGTCAGAAACTACGCCAGCTCAGTTAATACTAAGCTTGGCGTCAGCAACAAGGAAGAAGCTGTTATGAAAGCTTTGGAACTTGGAATCATCGCATAAACCCGGATGATAACTGCCACTGCCGAACCTGATTCCTATGTCGATCTGTACGCGGCGAACGTTATTAATATTTGCAATTTCTTGTTCTTTAATTCCAGACAAGGAATTGCATCCACTGTTTTTTAAGGCATAAGACGGCGCCGAGCATATGAACACCGCTCCACTTCCCTTGGTTTATGCTGCTGTTCTCCCCTAACACCTATGCCTGCCCAAATGGAAGTCGTGATCAAGAAACTAAGAAAATGATGTTTGTCTAAGGTTATCTTATAAAAATATAAGGTTTGTCCAATCGGATATTATAAACAGTCTCACATTGATGTTAAAAAAACAGCCTAAAATGGGCTGTTTATGTCTCAAATGATCATATAACTCACATTCAGGCACGAAAATGAAATATAAACTTAGTCATGTAAGCCTGGTGAGGGGAACCCTTTTAACATTTTTATGTAAAGGGTTTTCCTTTTATCAGATTTGCTCAAACCATATGACAAGATTACTTGAATAAGAAGACTACCCAAAAGGAAAAAATTGTTTGTTGCTCATTATCGATTAACATGATATATTGTTCTTCCGGCCGTTGAGAGGCGGTCGTAAGTCTAGCAAATAAACGGATGATCTGCTTCGATTGATTCGTACTTTCGAGACGGATTGGAAGAAAAAAAAGCTATTGACTTTCAAATGGTTAACATGATATATTATTACTCGCTGCTTCGGCAGCAACGTTGAGTAAGACAAACTTGCTCTTTGAAAACTGAACAACGAGTAACGTGCGAATCTCATATGAGATTCAATTAAGCTAGTAAACGAATTGAGCTTT
>NZ_BIMB01000057.1 GCF_004000865.1 Paenibacillus elgii NBRC 100335
CACATACGCGCCGCCTGCTTTCCAGACGGCCAGCACGGCGACGAGCAAGTCCGTCGAACGGTCGGCCAGAATACCGACGATCGACTCGCGCCCGATTCCGCGCGCTCGCAGCGTCCGGGCCAGCCGATTAGCCCGCTCGTTCAGCTCGCGGTACGTCAGCTGCGTCTGCGCATAGACAACCGCCGTCTGCTCCGGCACAAGCTCCGCCTGCGCTTCGAAGCATGCGTGGAACGTTTGCTCCGGCGCGTAGCCGTTCTCTACGCCTACGCTGCCGAAGCCGTCCACCAGTAGCGTCCGCTCTTCCGGCGTAACCAGCTCCAGTTCGCTCACCCGCGCGTCCGGGTTACCAATCGCCTGCTCCAGCACGCGGACGAGATGGCCCCGCATCCGCTCCAGCGTCGAACGGTCGAACGCCAGCGCGTTGTATTCGAAATGAATGCCCAGATCATCGCCCGGGATGACCGTAATATTAAACGCATAGTTCGTTTGCTCGGACATCGCGACGTCCGTAATCGCGAAGCTTTCTGCCCCACGGCTGCCCATTTGCTCCATCCGCTGCTCGACCGGATAGTTTTCGAACACGATAATATGGTTGACCAAATCCTGCTTCTGCTCGGTCAAAGCTTGAATCTCGTAGAGCGGATACGTCTCGAAATCGCGGGAAGCCAGCGCCTGCTCCTGCGTGCTCCGCAGCAAATCGGCAAACGTTGTTTCCGCTTCGCAGTGAATGCGCACCGGGACCGTGTTGATGAACAGCCCGATCATCCGGTCGATGCCCGGAATGTCGTCCGGCCGCCCCGACACGACGCTGCCGAATACGACATCCCCGTTGTTATTGTATTTTTGCAGCACGACGCCCCAAGCCGCCTGCAGCAGCGTGTTCATCGTCACCTGATGCTGCTTCGCCGTGCGCTGCATCTGTTCCGTCAGACCTTTGCCGAGCTGGAACGACAGCTTCTGCGCGTCATACCGTTCCGCCTTGCGCTCCTGCGGCAGCAGCGTCTGATGCTCGAAGCCGGCCAAGTAGCCGCTCCAATAACGGGCCGCTTCCTCGCCGTCCTGCCGCTCCAGCCACTCGATATAACGGCTGTACGGGACAACCGGAGCAAGCTCGGGCTGCCGCTTCTCGAGCAGCGCGAAGTATGTGCCGAACACTTCGTTCGTCACCAAAGCGAGGCACCAGCCATCCATCACGATATGATGGAAGCTCCAGACGAAGCGGTATGCCGCGTCCCCGGTTTGCAGCACGGACACGCGCATCAGCGCGTCGTGACTCAAATCGAAGCTGCGGGCTTTATCCTGCTCAAGAAAAGCCGCGACATACGCCTGACGCTCCGCTTCCTCCATGCCTCGCAGATCCTCGTAGCGGAAGCCCGCCTGTTTGCTCCGGTAAACGATCTGCAAAGGCTGCTCATGCCAGCCGCTGTAAAAATTCGTCCGGAACATGGGATACCTTTCCACCAGCAGCCCCAGACTCTTCTCGAATATGCCGACATGGAAGCTTCCCTGCAGGTCGAACGTCGCCTGCTCGAAATAAGCTCCCGAATGCGGCTCCATCAGGCTGTGGAACAGCATCCCTTTTTGCATCGGCGTGAGCGCGTACACGTTCTCTAGCTCGCCAGCAGAGCGAGTGCGTTCGACAAGCGCATCCAGCTCTTGAACCGTTAGCCCTTTAAGCAGGACGTCGCTTGGCGTCAGCTCCGGCCGCTCTTTGGCCGCGCAGTGGGCGATCACCTCGCGCAAGCATGCCTCCAGCAGCCCGGCCAGCCGCTCCATCGTTTCCTTGCGGTACGCTTTGCCGCTGTAGCCGATGGATAGCCGCAGCTCGCCGTCCGTGACCATGCCGTTGATATCCAGCTCGTATCTTCTGGCCAGACTTCCGCTAACAGCTACTCCGCTCGAATAAGGCGACAAGCGGAACGCATTGCCTTGCAAATCCTGATCGAACTGTCCCAAATAGTTAAAGCTGATCTGCGGCTCGATCTCGAATTCCTTATTTCCCCACGAATCGGAGGCAGAGGATAAATATCTTAAAATACCGTAGCCGACCCCTTTGTTCGGGATGCGGCGCAGCCCTTCCTTCACCCGCTTGATCCGCCGGGACACGTCCCGCTCTGCGCCCAGCTCCAGCACAACGGGGAATTGGCTCGTAAACCAACCAACGGTGCGTGTAATGTCCAGCCCCGGCAGGATGGCTTCCCGGCCGTGTCCCTCCAGGTTGACAAGCACTCGCTCCATCCCGGTCCACTCGTGAACCGCCATGCCCAGCGCCGTCAGCAGCAGATCGTTCACTTCCGTGTTATACGCGCGCGACGCCTGTTTCAGAAGCTGCTCCGTCTCCTGCGCCGTCCATACCGCCGTAACGGCTTCGCCGTCCCCAACCTTCGCCTGATCCTGCGCGTCATCCTTCGGCAGCGCGCCATGATCGGCTTCCGCGATCTGCCGCCAATATGCCCGTTCGCGTTCGATGGCCGTACCGCTCGCATAGTGCGACAACTGCTCCGCCCAGACCTGGAATGAATCCGTTTTATGCGGAAGACGAACCGTTTCTCCCTTTAACGCCTGCTCATAGCTTGCCGCCAAATCTTCGAGCAAAATGCGCCACGATACTCCGTCCACCACCAGATGGTGAATAGCGATCAACAAATGATCTCCATCCGCGCAGCGGAACAGCCCCAGCTTGACCAAAGGTCCGGCGCTCAGGTCGATGCCGCTTTGAATCTCATTCGCTTTCGCTTCGATTGCTGCTGCGCAGTCCGTTTCGCCCGTAAAATCCGCGATGTCCAGCGTGAACGGCTCGCCCTCGCCGATGCCCCGGTTCCATGCCTCGTAGCCGCCACCCGTCGTTCGACGGTAAACGGTGCGCAATGCATCGTGATGCTGAACGATGTGCCGCATCGCCCGATGCAGTGCCGCTTCGTCGAAGCCCGCTTCCCGATGAAGCAGCAGCGCCTGGTTATAATGATGCGGCTCGGCCGGCTCCTGCTCGAAGTACCAGCGCTGAATCGGCGTCAGCTTCACGCCGCCCGCGACTTCCCCTTGGTCGGCGATGCGGTCGACAGCTTGCACATGACCGCCCAGCTCAGCCACGGTCGGATATTGGAACAGCTCTCGCATTTCGATTTTATAGCCGGTCTGAAGCATTCTCGAAGACACCTGAATAGCCTTGATCGAGTCGCCGCCCAACTCAAAGAAATTGTCCAGCACCCCGACGGCTTCGACTCCCAAAACCGCCCGCCACACCGACGCCAGTGCCCGCTCCACGTCAGTCCGCGGGGCGATGTATTCCGTTCCCGTCTGAACGCTTCCTTCCGGCGCAGGCAGCGCTCGGCGATCCACTTTGCCGTTCGGGGTCAGCGGAATTCGCTCCACCTGCACGAAATACGACGGCACCATGTATCCCGGCAGCTCCTGCGACAATGCGCTTCGAACCTCACTTACCATCAATTCATTCTCCGCCGTAAAGTAAGCGCATAGTTGCTTTTGTCCCTGCTCGTCTTCCCTCGCAATAACGACCGCTTCCCGCACGCCTTCCACGCGCAGCAGCTGCGCCTCCACCTCGCCCAGCTCAATCCGGTAGCCCCGGATTTTCACCTGCTCGTCGATCCGGCCTTTATACTCCAGCGTTCCGTCCGCACGCCAGCGCGCCAGGTCTCCCGTCCGGTAACAGCGCTCTCCCTCACGCACCGGGCTCGCGATAAATTTCTCCGCCGTCAGCTCCGGACGGTTCCAATAGCCTCGTGCCACCCCGTCTCCGCCGACGATCAGCTCGCCCCACGCTCCAACCGGCTGCAGCTTCATCCCGCGGTCGACCACATATGCCGTCGAATTCGCAATCGGACGTCCGATCGGCACCGCTTCCCTTTGCTCGCCCGCTATCTCGTGCGTCGTCGAGAACGTCGTATTTTCCGTCGGACCGTAGCCGTTGACCAGACGCAGCCCCGGGTTGTCCCGCACCACCCGGTTGATGTGCGGCACCGACAGCACGTCTCCGCCCACGAGCAGCGTCTTCATGTCTCCAAATAGACGGCTGTTCTGCTGCGTCAATTGGTTAAACAAAGGCGCAGTCAGCCACATCGTTGTGATCCCGTACCGCCGGATCGCTTCCTCCAGCCGGTCCGCATTCAAAATCACGTCGCTGCTAACTAAATACAGCTGCCCGCCGTTCAGCAGCGCTCCCCATATTTCGAACGTCGACGCGTCGAATACGACGGCCCCCGTCTGCAAAATGCGCGTCGTTTCGTCCAGTTGGACGTAATTCGTATTTTTTACTAACCGGACCACGTTGCGATGCTCAACCATAACGCCCTTCGGCTTGCCCGTCGTTCCCGACGTGTAGATCACATACGCCAGATCCTCCGGCCCGCTCATCGGCTCCAAGTTCGAGGCATCTTCGCTGTAAACCCTTTCATCGTTCAAATCTACGATCATTCCCGCAAAGTCCCCGAACATAAACTCCCGGCGCTGCGCCAGCAGCAGCTTGGCCCCTGAATCGTCCAGCAGGTAGCGGATGCGCTCCTCCGGATAGTCCGGATCGACCGGAACATACGCACCTCCGGCCTTCAAAATCGCCAGCACCCCGACCACCATCTCGACGGAGCGCTCGGCCAAAATCGCAACCGGCTCGTCGCGCTCCACCCCTGCGGCCCGCAGCGTCCGCGCCAGACGATTCGCCCGTTCGTTCAGCTCGCGGTAAGTCAGCTGCGTGCCCTCGCACACGACCGCCGTCTGCTCCGGCGTCCGCTCCGCTTGCGCTTCAAACAGCGCACCGATGCTCTGCTCCCGCGGATAGTCCGCTGCCGTAGCGTTGAATACGTTCAGAATCTTGCTGCGCTCCTCGGCGTCAATAAGCGATAAGTCAACTATTTTTTGGGTCGGACTCTCGATCATATGTTCAGTCACGCAAAGGAACTGCCGGATCAGCTGCGCGACTTCATGTTCATCAAACAGTTCAATACGGTAATCCAGATACAGGACGAGCTTTCCGTCGTCCAGCATTTCGACCATGTGAATATCGAAGTCGTTCACGATATCCCCGCAAAAATCGTTGTCCACCTGCATGACCGAATCGCCGAACGGAGCGAAGCTCAAAGTACGGTATTGGATGGACGCCCCGAACAAGCGCTGAATATCTTGGCTGCGTCGGGCTTCCCGCAGGTCCTGAACGATTTTGTTGTAAGGATAGCGCTGATGACGCAGGATCGCCGCCTGCTCTTTCGCTACGCTTTGCAGAAACGCCAGCAGCTCGGACTCGGGCTCCATCCGAACCCGGGTCGCGACCGTACTGACGAACATGCCGAGCGTATCTTTTTCTTTCTTCGACGTCCGGTTGGCGTACAGCGTTCCGATCGGAATGTCCTGCTCCTGCGTCATTTTGTACATGTAGATAGACAAAGCGGTCAAGAAGAACGTGAACAGACCGATCCCGTTCTGCTCGCAAAAAGCTTTTACTCCTTGATAAAGCCCATCGTTCAGCACGACGCTTTCCCGTCTGGCGGCCGTGCCAAGCGTCAACGGATTGTAGGATTTCAGCCCTAGCGTCTCAGGGAATTCGCCGAATTTGTCCGTCCAGTACGCTTTGTCCTTCTGATAGCGGTCCGATTGCTCGTACTCCTGCTCCACCTGAATAAAATCGAGATAGGAAGGCTTGCTTTTCCCCGCAGCAGCCGTCGTCTCCTCGCTAACGATCTGCGAGTAATGCTCGCTGATTTGGTTGATGGCCTGATTCATGGACACGCCGTCGGTGACGATGTGATGCATTTTAAAATTGAACCACGTCTCTTCCTCGCCGATCCGAACAATAACGAACCGGTACAAATCCGAATCCAGCAGCTCGAACGGCACCAAATTGTGGCGGCGCCTCCATTCCTCCGCCTGCGCCAAGTCCAGGTCGAGGCATTCGATTTCCTGATCGGCGTGCGGCCTCACATATTGACGGGGAACCCCGTTATCCGACACGATGCGGATGCGAAACGAATCGTTCCGGGCAATCACTTCGTTGATGGCTTGCTTCAAGGCGTCGACCTGCACATGTCCTTTTATTTTAACGGTCCCGATAATGGTGGACGTGTTGCGATGCGGATAAAGCAATTCCGTATACCAAATCCGCTGCTGAGGCTGCGTTAACGAATAAAACTGGATTGTATTTCCGCTCATGAGTCTCTCCCCTTGTAAAAATATTTGGAAAAAATATCGTATAAAACGCCGTTGACTTGCCGATCCGCATATCGCATGCTCAGCCGCCGGACATCAGGCCGGTTGCCCGGCCGGGTCCGCACGGAACTGCAGCTGGTACAGTTCGGCATAATGCCCCCCTTCGGCAAGCAATTGCTCGTGAGTCCCTTTCTCTTTCACCTCGCCATCGGCAATGACGCAAATGACGTCCGCCTGCTCCACCGTGGACAGCCGATGGGCGATGACGAGGGTCGTCCGCCCCCGCATGAGCGCCTGAACCGCCTGCTGCACTTCATGCTCCGATTCGGCGTCCAGCGCCGACGTTGCTTCGTCGAGCAGCAGAATCGGCGCGTTCTTCAGCAGCGCCCGGGCAATGGCCAGACGCTGGCGCTGGCCGCCGGACAAATTGACGCCCCGCTCGCCGAGGACGGTATCGTAGCCGCCCGTCAGCTCGGTAATGAACGAATGGGCGTACGCCGCCTTCGCTGCCGCCTCCACTTCCTCCATCGAGGCTCCGGGAGAGCCGAACCGAATATTATCGGCCACGGTACCGTGAAACAGCGTCGACTCCTGCGGGACGTAAGCCATGAAGTCCCGGATCTCCGCCAGCGTATAATGACCCGCCGACTTCCCCCGGATCGTCACCATTCCCTCATCCGGAGGGTAGAAGCCCAGCAGCAGCTTCATGACGGTGCTTTTGCCGCCTCCGCTCGGACCGACGAGCGCCGTCGTCCGCCCCTCCTCCACTGTCAGGTTAAGCCGTCGCAGCACCGTGCGGGACGAATCATAGCCGAACGACACGCCGCTGAATTCCAGAGCCGCTTCCGGAGAAGCCGCAATTGGCGCTTGGTCGGGCGCTGCAAACGTTTCGGAAAAACGCTCCGGTTCCCCCTGTTCGTCCAGAATCTCCCGAATTCGTGTCAAGCTCGCAAACGAATTTTGCATCAGCGAGACGGCCGAGCCGAGCTGGAGAAACACTGCTGAAATGCCGGTTTGCAGCTGTACGATTTGCCCGAGCGTGCCAAGCTCCATCTGCTTCCAGGAGACCATCAGGAGACCGATCACAAGCATGCCTCCCAAGGCCGCAAACTCGATGAAAAAGTTGCACGCATCCTGCAGACCAAGATGGCGGCCCTGCTTGATTCCGGTCTCGCTGACCGACTCGCTGGCTTCGCTGCACAACCGCCCGACCTTCCCTTTCAAGGCGAACAGCTTGACCACCTGAAGGCCGGTCAGCAGATCGCTGAGCCGTTCCGTGAACCGTGCCGTCTGCTCCTGCAGCCGGCCGCTTATCTCTCGCATCCTCCCCGCGAACTTTGCATTCAGCCAGGCTGATAGTAGGGTAAGTCCGACCGCGACCATGGCAAAACGCCAGTCCAGCGCAAGCAGGATGACGATCGAGCTGACGAACATGGTGATTTCCAAAATGATGGATCGCATATATTCCGTATATGCCTTCTCCAGCGTCTGTACATCGTTGGTCATCCGGGAGATCAGATCGCCGGAGTGACGGCTTTCCGCCGCCCGGTAAGGCAGCTGGCCGATATGCGCGAACAATTGCAGGCGAATGTCCGCCAAAGTCAACTTCACGCAGCGGTGGTACGCATAGCTGCATAAAGGCGATAAAATGCTCAACGCCAAAAACGTGCCGCACACCAGATAAATCGCCCGGTAAAGCTCCGCCGGATCCCGGTTAACCACAAAATCAAGCAGATACCGGAGCACAAAAGAAAGCAAAATCGGGACGCTTGCATTGGTGAAGCTGTTACCGAACAAACCGATGTAGTACAGCTTGCTTCGCGGCTTCATAAACGACATCAATTGCCGAAAATCATCGAACCCCTGCTTGAAGGCCACGCTCTTCCCTCCTTGCTGCCTGCGAACGGTCAAGTCCGGCGGTATCCTCGTCCTCTGCAGCTGCAAACTGCTGAACGTATAATTTACTGTATACTCCGTTATGTCTCAGCAGCTCGTCGTGCGTCCCGCTCTCCGCGATCCGTCCCTGATCCAGCACGATAATGCGGTCGGCCTGCCGAACGGTCGACAAGCGATGGGCGATGACAAGCACGGTGCGGCCTCCCATCATGCTCTTCAGAGCGCTTTGCACAAGCGCCTCGGAATGGCTGTCGAGCGCCGAGGTAGGCTCGTCCAGCAGCAGCAGGGAAGTATCCTTCAGGAACGCCCTGGCGATGGCAATCCGCTGCTTTTGCCCGCCGGACAGACCGCCTCCCCGTTCACCAAGCGGCGTCTCATAGCCCTGCGGAAGCTGCATAATGAATTCATGCGCATGTGCGGCTTTCGCCGCCTCGACAATTTCCTCGCGGGTAGCGTCCGCGCGCCCGTAACCGATATTTTCGGCAATGGTGGCCGGAAACAGATACGATTCCTGAGATACCAGCGATAGGCGGGCGCGCAGCTCGGCCGGCTCCCAATCGGCCAGCGGACGGCCGAACACTTCGATCATGCCGCCGCCTTCCGGCTCGGGCTCGTAAAATCCGCATAACAGCTTAAACAGCGTACTTTTGCCGCCTCCGCTGCCGCCGACGATCGCTACCGTTTCGCCTTCGTTCACCTGAAAGCTGATCCCGTCCAGCACCTTCGTCTCGCCGTCGTAGGAGAACGTCACCGCCTCGAACCGTACCGGAGCGGCAGCAGGACGAACCGGCAGGTTCATCGATCCTTTCCGTTCCGTGGGCCAATCCAGCGCCTCGAACAAATGCTGGGCGGCTCCCGCAGCTTCTTTGATCTGCGAGATCATCGACGGGAGCATCGAAATCGGTTGCAGAATGAACGTAATGAGATAGAGGAACAGGACGATCCCGCCTGCGCTCAGCTCCCCTTGCGCGATCAAATAACCGCCGAAGGCGATGACCAGAATAATGGGCGTGGAGAAGAGGGCTACGCCTATCGGCGTGATCGCCGCATATCGCTTTTCCATACGCAAGCCTTGTCTGATCACCTCATCCATGATCAGCGCATATTTTTTCAAAAAAGCCGCCTGCATGTTGAACGCTTTGACGATGGCAATTCCACCGATCGCATCTTGGGCCACGACATTCAGCTCGCTGATCTTTTCCTGAAGCTGCGCCGAATACGATTGAATCGGCTTGTTCAGCAAAGCGGCCAAGACGAGGCCGAGCGGCATCAGCACCAGACTGGACAGCACCAGCTTCCAGCTCGTGAGCAAGAGCAAGGTCAGAGCGCCTATAAAAACAACCGGCAGATAAAAGAGGTTAGCAAAATGCTGGATGAAAAAGTTTTGCAGCACGGCGGTATTGTTCGTCAGTCTGGAGACCAGGTCTCCTGTAAAACGCCGTTCCACGCTCGACATCGTCAGATCGCCGAACCGGTCTACCAGCTCGTTTCGCAGATCCTTTAACGCACTGACGCTAAATTTCGATGAAGCGTATTTGATCATAAATTTGCACGGCATGCCGACCAGTACCATTCCAAGGATCATAAAAATCATAGCAAGGGGCGAACCGATCGTTCCCTCAGCCAGCCGTTCGATGGCTTTACCCAACACGATGTCGATGGCAGCCACGCAGAGGGAAGCGAACACCGTGACCGCGACCCATGGGAAATAAGGTTTGACATAGCGGGCCAATCTGGAAAAAACGGGGTTTCGTTTGGACAAAAGGGAGCCTCCTATCATCAGACGGCTTTCGATGGCTTAGCAGCCGCCAAACCGTCAATCAATCGTGCCTATCCATAGTCTTGGCAGATAGCCGAGGAGCCTTGAATTCCAAAGCTTCAAAATGTGGTTATCATCCCCATCTCCTTTTCGCATTGTAACCACACGGTTAAATGCATATTATTCCGATAAATTTTATGAATTATATAAGAGAAGTTGTCCCACGGTACAGGAGGTGATCTTCCGACTTAACCTAAACCATTCACATGTGCTATGTCCTGGCGGAAAACAGCCGGTTTCTTTGGTGACGACAATACGTGCATCATGCTGTCAATAACCTCCGTCTCCTGCTGATGGAGAAAGAAGTGATTGCCCTCGAACAGCTGCAGCTTGAATTCGCTGCTTGTATGCTCCTGCCAAGCGCGAAGCGAGTCTATGCTCACTTCATGGTCTTGTGCCCCTCCAAAAACGGTAATCGGGCAGCTCAGAGGCTCTTCCGGACGGTAAACGTACGTTTCGCAAACGGCGAAATCCGAGCGCAGTCGAGGCATAACAATTTGCATCAATTCGTCATTATCCAAAATTTCTTCCGGTGTTCCTTCGATGAGTCGAAGCTCATCCTTGAATTGGTCGTCCGGCAGACGATGAAGTATTTTTTTTCTGGAGGTATAGTGCGGTGCGGCTTTTCCTGATGCGAAGAAGTGTGCAGGCAATACATGATGTTCCCGGTACAGCTTCCGGGCTGTTTCAAAAGCAATCAGCGCCCCCATGCTGTGACCGAAAAAAGCAAACGGAGAGTGCAGGAATGGCGTCATTTCCGAAACAAGCGAGTGCACAATGTCCGGAAGAGAGTTTAGCGGGCTCTCCAATGCCCTGCTTTCCCGACCGGGGAGCTGCACGGGGCATACTTTAATCTCTGGCGGAAACTCTCGTTTCCAGTTGCCGAATATCGACGCTCCGCCACCTGCATATGGAAAGCAGAATAAACGAAGCTTCATGCGCGAACTGGCCTCGGCATTCAGAAACCAAGAAGGCGATCGTGAAATCATGTCTACCCCCCTATAGGTGTTGTCGAAGAGTGAATCCCATTCTCTGCTAATTATATACAAATGTTAGGTCCATTTGGCATGAGACATATATCCTAATTTTAGGAAAAGAAATTTGAACAAAACATAATATATATTTTCATCAATTTATGTAATATAATTTCATTTATTGCTTATTTTAGCTTTTAGCTTCACTGCATAGATTGGTTTATTCATTTTACATTTCATACATTTTAATTCTAAAGAAACGGTAAACTGACGCCAAATTCATGAAAACAAATCTAAAAAAGTCGGGTTTTCTTAGACTTCCTGTGTCCTCCCAATTCCCAGCTAATTTGTTGAGATTTACGAAATGAATAAAAATAAAACGAAAATTTCGTTAACCCCAAACGGTTTCCGGCAATGCTTCGAAAAACGCAATTGTCGAATCATATCAAATTCACATTCCCGGAATCGAGACTTAAGACCTATATGCCTGCTCACAAAATCCAAATATGTTTTTTGTGCATCGTGCAAGGTTCGAAAAATAAAAAAAACACCCGACAGGTGTTTTCCCGCATTCGATATGCGAACGAAGGAGAACGGCGTCAGGTGTTCTGTTTAACGTCATGCTGCAAACGGTACTGCATCGGCGTGGTGCCGAGCTTTTTCTTAAAGACGTAATGCAAATAGTTGGCGCTGGAGAAGCCGTTCTGAAACGCAATCTGATCGATCGTAAGCTCGCTCTCGGCCAATTCCTTGCAGATTTGCGCGAGCCGCACATGCTCGATGTACTCGCTGAACGTGCCTCCCGTCTGCTCGCGAAAAATACGCTGCAGCTGTCTCGGACTGACCTGCACCCGCTCCGCCACCACCTCCAGCGTTAACGGCGCCATGTAGTTGTCCTTGATGAACTGGGCGGCAAGCTGGTACCGGTAGTTTTTCATATCGCGGGACGGCAGGTCCCGCTGCGGCGTATCGTCGTAGGCGCGCGTCATCCGCAGCAGCACCTGAATGATCGATTGCTTGATCACCGTCAGGACGCCCGGCTGATTTTCGTACCAGGCCCGGTATGCGGCCATAAAGCATTCCATCGCCTTGTATTTGTCGGCCATCGGCCGCGGGGGCAGCTGCTCCAAGCGGCGAATGCACGCTTCCGCCTCCGCCTGCTCCCAGCGGGCGCCCCACGCCTCCGCGTCTGCCGTCTCTTCCGCTTCCAGCTTCTGAATGTCGATATGCAGACACAGCTCATCCATCGCCTCGAAGGCGTCCGCCTCCTGATAATGCAGGAGACCGGGGCCGGTCAAATACATCTGGCCTTCCTGCAGCGAGTACGGCTCGCTGCCGAGAATGACCTTCCCTTTGCCGCGCGGGATAAAATGAAACTCGAAGTCCGAATGTTTATGAAAATGAACGATCCGGCCCGGAGCAAAGCTGGTATGGTGAAAATTCAGCATGCGAATGCCGTAACGGCCCCACTTGAACTCCACCTCCAGCCGGTCAAGCGCCGTCGGGTTTTCCAGCATCAGCTCGAACGGATACGGCCGCGCGCCGATTCGGGACTGACCGTTCATGGCTGCAAATCGTTAAGCTGGCAGGCCGCCCCGGAGCGTGCGGACAAGTTCGAAGCTTCCATTAGCCGCGTCAGGTCCAGCGCAAGCCCGATATTTTCCTCCGCCGCGGTCCCCTGCTGAATATGGGCTACCCACTGGTGAAACGCCGACGGGCGGCCAGCCGGAAGCTCCTGCACCCGCCATTCCTCGTCCGACGCCGCTCCGCCCTTCGCCGTGCGCACGAGCAAACGGTTGTCGTGCGTCGAATAGAGCAAGCTGCCTTCCGTGCCGTGCACTTCAATAACGAACGGCGAGTGCCGGTTGACAAAGCCCGCCTCCACAACGGCAAGCGCTCCGCTGGAATAACGCAGCACGGACACCGCATTGTCCTCGACTTCCCTGCCGGTGACGAAGCCGTAGCTGGCCGTTACGCTCTCCGGCATGCCGAGGAACAAGCGGGCCAAATACATCGGATGGCAGCCGAGGTCGATCATCGCGCCGCCACCGCATTGCTCGGCATTGTAGAAGTGCGCGGGAAGCCAGCCATTGGCCGATTGGTCATTCGGAATCGCGCCATTATGGGACAGCCGCGTGCGGACGAGCGTCACCTCACCGAGCAGCCCCCGGTTCAGCACATCCTGTACGGCCAGCGTGTAGCTTTCGTTCAAACGCGGAAGCGACACCGTTAATTTGACGCCGGCCTTGCGGACCGCCTCCATAATTTCGTTGCTTTCCTTCAGCGTCGGCGCAACGACTTTTTCCGTAAAAATATGTTTGCCCGCCTGTGCCGCAGCCACCATCACATCCCGGTGCAGGTTGGTCGGCGTATCGACAATGACCGCATCGATATCGGGCTGGGCGAGAAGCTCATCCAGCTTGTCGTAAAACCGGACGCCCCGCGCTTCCGCTTCCCGGCGTCCGCGCTCCGGCAGCTCATCCCATACGGCCACAATTTCCGTGTCCGGATGCTCCGTCGCCTGCTTCGCGTAATCGGCGGCATGCACATGCCAAAAGCTGAGCATCGCTACTCTGATCATCGTTCCCATCCTTCCTTCCGGCGCTTAGTCGAAGTATACGGCTTTGCCCGTTTTCGCCGATTCGTAGATCGCTTCGAGAATTTCGGACACGACGCAAGCCTGCTCCGGCGTGACGACCGGCTGCTTGTCATGCAGAATCGCATCGATCCACTGGCGCATTTCCGTATCCGGCGCACTCTCGCTCTGGCCGTCGTAGAAATCGACTCCGCCGCTGCCGAGCTCGATCTTGTTCATGTACAAGCGGCTCAGCTTCTCGCCGTTCAGCCGGAGGCCGTCCTCCATATCCGCGCCACCTTCCGTTCCGGACAAGGTGCTCTTCGCTTCCTTTACATCGAGCGTATTGAGCGCCCAGCTCGATTCCAGCATGATGGTCGCGCCGTTCTTCATCACGATCATGCCGAAGGCCGAATCCTCCACCGTAAACTTCTTCGGGTCCCAAGGTCCCCAAGCATTGGCAGCGTTTTCTTTCCCCGATAATTTATGGAATGCCGTTCCAAGTACGGCTTTCGGTTCGTAGTTGTCCATGAGCCAGAGCGTCAGGTCGAGGGCATGCGTGCCGATATCGATCAACGGACCTCCGCCTTGCTTCTCCTCGTCCAGGAAGACGCCCCAAGTCGGCACGGCGCGGCGGCGAACGGCATGCGCTTTCGCATAGTAGATGTCGCCAAGCTCGCCTTCCTCGCAGATGCGCTTCAAGTAAAGGCTGTCCGCCCGGAACCGGTTGTTGTAGCCGATCGTCAGCTTCTTACCTGTCCGCTTGGCCGCCTCGACCATCCGGCGCGCATCGGCCGCCGTCTTGGCCATCGGCTTCTCGCACATCACATGCTTGCCGGCTTCCAGCGCCGCAATCGTGATTTCCGCATGGGAATCGTTCGGCGTACACACGTGAACGACATCGATCGACGCATCCTGCAGCAGCGTTTTATAATCTTCATAGACTTTCGCTTCCGCAGTGCCGTACTTCGCTTTCGCTTCCTCGGCCCGATCGGAAATGATATCACAAAATGCGACAAGTTCAACTTGCTCCAAACGAGATAAACTTGGCAAATGCTTTCCGTTCGCGATGCCGCCGCATCCGATAATGGCTATTTTGAGCTTCTGGGACACTTGATACGCCTCCTATTTTTGTACGACATGCCTTCATAGTAGCATGATTGAGGCGGCGATGAAATTGCAATTTGGCGACAGGAAGAAGTAAGATATTGCGACATCATTAAAATTTCACAGCTATAAGATGATTACCGGGAAGCCTCCCGCAAAAACTGTCCGATCCGGCGGACCGCTTCCTGCAGCCGCTCCTCTTCCTGAACGAGAGCGATGCGGACGTAGCCTTCGCCTTCCTGGCCGAACGCGTCGCCCGGAATAACGACGACTCCCGCAGAATACAGCATTTCCCGGGAAATCTGTCGAGATGTCCAGCCTTCCGGGATCGGCGCCCAGATGAACATCGTCGCCTTCGGCTTCGGAATGCTCCAGCCGGCTTCGTTCAGCCCTTCGATCACGATATCCCGCCGCCGTTCGTACAGCGCTGCAACCGATCGGCTTCCCGGCATCATATCTTCCTCCAGCGCTGCGATGCCGGCCTGCTGCACCGCCAAAAATACGCCATAGTCGATATTCGACTTCAGCACGCGCAGAGCGCGGACCACGTCACGCTGTCCGACCATAAAGGCGATGCGGCAGCCGGCCATATTGAAGCTTTTCGACAAGGAATGGAACTCGACGGCGATGTCCTTCGCTCCCTCGACTTCCAGAATGCTGGGCGGCTTGAAGCCGTCAAATGACATCTCGGAATAGGCAAGGTCGTGCACCAGCAGCAGTTCGTGCTCGCGGGCATATTCCACCAGCCGCTCGAAGAACGCCAAGTCGGCCACCGCCGACAGCGGGTTGCTCGGATAGTTCAAAAGCATGAATTTCGCTTGCCGCGCCACTTCCTCCGGGATATCCTCAAGCTTCGGCAAAAAGCCGTTATCTGCGCGCAGAGGCATATAGTAAGGCTGCACCCCGGCCAGCACCAGACTCGCGGAATAAATCGGATAGCCCGGATCGGGAACCATGACGACATCGCCGGGGTCCGTCACTGCCATCGCCAAGTGCGCCAAGCCATCCTGCGAGCCCATCAGCGTGACGATCTCCTCCTCCGGATCGAGCGTCACCCCAAACCGGTGGGCGTACCAGCGGGCGACCGTTTGCCGGAATTGCGCACTCCCCTCCGATGTCGGATAGCCGTACATTCCCGGATCGTTCACCGCGCGCGTTAACGCTTCCATGACATAGGCGGACGGTGTCCGGTCCGGGCTCCCGATGCCGAGGTCGATCACATCGACGCCGCGTGCCGTCACTTCCCGCTTCCACGCCGCCATCTCAGAAAAAATAGCCGAACCCAGTTCGGCCAATCGTTTCGATTCCCATCGTTTCATCTATTTGCTACCTCGTTTCCCTTCCGAACGCCGATTCGGAATGTTGATTATACCTTCAGTCCCGTTACCTCGTGAACGTACCACATCATGCCGATGAGAAACGCTGCAAGCAGCGCATACGCCGTCCCGTACTTCCACCGCGACGCCGTAGGAACTTCGTAGTATTTGTCATTTTCGTATAGACGGTAATCGATCTGGCAGTGGATCATCAGATGCAGACCGTCTTCCTTCCGGAGATGCTCTACCCGGGTCACGTGTGCACGCTTGATGATTCCTTGATGCATGAGTGGCACCGTTCCTTGAAAATGAAGGCCTTCCCAGAGGACGTTCACATACTGCTGCCCGTCCAAATCCGAGAACGTGACAAAAGGCAGCTCCCGCTTATGCTCCGGGCCGGGAATCATATAGCCCTGCGCCAGCAGCGGCTCGGCCGCCACCAGAAAGCTTGCGTTCACGAACCGCTCCTCGCCTTGCTTGCGGTATTTGACGAATTTTTTGTACAGGTCGTAGGCGAACATCGCCCAAATGATGAAAAACAAAAACGAGCGCAGGTATATAATGACAACCAAACCTCCGACCAGGCCGACCAGCCAAAGCCAACGCGTTACCGCCGTCGCGATCCGTCCTCCGTCAAGCGGATGAACCGGCAGCAGGTTGATCAGATTAAGAAAAAAGCCGACATAAGCGATCGAATAAAGCAGTTTACTATACTCCGGGTTATCCAGCGCATAGGCTGCGCCGAATACTGCCAAGGCACCCACCGTTCCAAGAACGGGGCCTCCTAAAGCGACATACGCTTCCGTCACCGCATCCCGGGGATTCCGCTTCATCGTGATCAGCGCACCCAGAAACGGGATAAACACCGGGGCCGTCACCGGCAGCCCTTTTTGCTTGGCGGCAATGACGTGGCCGAGCTCGTGGATGAGCAGCAGCAGGACCAGGCCGATCGCGAACTGCCACGGAAACACGATCGCATACGCGCCGATGGTCACCGCCATCGAGATGATCGCTCCCCCGAATTTGCCGAGCTTCAGCAGCGGCAGCAGCGTTTTCAGCTGCGTCAGAATGAAGGTCGCGGCCGCGCCGATATACCAAAGCGGGCTTTGTTTTTTCGGTTTAGGTCTTTGCTGCAACAAGACTCACACTCCTTAGACAAACCTTACGATTCGTTCCCCCAATTTTCCTCGTACAGCTCCGGTTTGAAGCCGACCGTCACTCGCTTCCCGTCCGTCGCGACCGGCCGTTTGATCAGCTTGCCGTTCGATGCGAGCAGCTTCATTTTCTCCTCGTCATTCAGCTGCGGCAGCTTGTCCTTGAGCTGCATTTCCTTATACACTTCACCGGATACGTTAAACCACTTTTTGATGTCCAGCCCGCTTTGCGGAATCAGCGTCCGAAGCTCCTCTACGGTCGGTGGCTGCTCCATGATGTGGATCGCCTCCACTTCCCATCCATGCTCTTTGAGCCACTTCAACGCGCTCCGGCAGGTGCTGCAAGCTGGGTATTGAAAAACTTTGATCGTCTTGCTCTTGCTCATGATTTCTCTCATCCTTATCCTATCCTAAAATGGTTAACTATGACATGAATTCATTATACCGATGAATCGGCAGGTCCTGCAAATCGCCATCGGCGCGGCTAAAGGTTGAAAAAAGGCAGCCAAGCGCAGATAATGGAAAAGAGTCCCATAGAAGGAGCTTAACCATGATTTATGTTCTTAAACTTATTTACAGTTTCATGATGCCTCCCGGCTGCTTCGTTCCGCTGCTGCTCCTGATCGGATGGTGGCTTTACGCCCGTGTCCGCCGCTCGGCCGGCATCGTTCTGTTCGCCTCGGCTCTCCTCGTCTATTTGCTCTCGATCCCGCTTGTCGGCGAAACAGCGCTGCAATCGATTGAAAATCGCTATTCGCCGCCTGCCGTTCTGCAGGGCGACGTCTACGTCATGCTGACCGGCGGAGCGGTGTCGGGGACCCCGGACGTAAGCGGTACCGGGCACTTGAGCGGCAGCACGCTGCACCGTGTCGTCGCGGTGGCCGAGCTGTACGCAGCAAGACCGCTGCCCATCATCGTCTCCGGCGGGCAGGTGTACGCCGATACGGCCAACGAGGGCCAATTGGCCCGCAGCAAGCTTATCGCGCTGGGCGTTCCGGCCGAAGCGATCCGGTTGGACGACCGGAGCCGCACGACTCAAGAAAATGCGCAATACTCGAAGCAACTGCTGGACGAAGGCGGCTGGAAGCGGCCGATTCTTGTGACGTCGGCTTTTCATATGCCGCGCTCGGTGAAACATTTTGCCGCGCAGCACGTTCAGGTCGTTCCGTATCCGGTCGATTACAAGATCAGCCGCGGCACAGGCTGGACGGGGAGACTATGGATTCCGACCTCAGCGGCCATGGACGATCTGAGCCTCGCGCTGAAAGAGTATTTGGGGCTGCTGCAGAAATGAACGAAAGCAAAAAATCCGCTCGTTTCCCTGAACGTATCTCGGGAACGGCGGATTTTTTATGCTTATTGCGCAGCTTCCGACTGCTCCAATTGCTTGATGCACCGCTCCATATCCGCCGGCAGCGGCGCGTGAAATTCCATCCGCTGCCGCGTGACCGGATGCGTCAGCCCGAGCGTGCAGGCGTGCAGCGCTTGACGCTCCATCCCATAGTCAGATGCGGGCGAAGCCGCTTGACAGACACTTGGCGCCGCCTGCTGCTGCATTGCGCTACGGTCGGCGACGGGGATGCCCTCGGCTAATGTCGGCGAAGCCCCATGCCATTGCTGCGAACCGTCGGCTTCCGAGATGCGCCCTTCCGCAACCGCCTTATCTACCTCGTCCGCCGTTCCGCCGGGACCGTACATCTTATCGCCGAGCAGCGGATGGCCGAGATGCCGCATATGCACACGGATCTGGTGCGTCCGCCCCGTCTCCAGCCACAAGCGCACGAGCGTCGCTTCGCGAAATCTCCGCTCCACGCGGTAATGGGTGACCGCCGGATAGCCGGTCGGCGTGACGATGCGGACATGCGGCGCTAGCGGATTGCGGTCGATCGGCGCGTCGATCGTGCCTTCGTCGCTGCCGATCACGCCATGCAAGAGCGCAACGTATTCCTTCTTTAGCCCGTGCGCCTGCATTTCCTCCGAAATTTGCTGATGCACATAAGGATTTTTGGCGACGGCCAGCACCCCCGACGTCTCCTGATCGAGCCGGTGCACGGGGCGGAAGCGGAAGCTCACGCCCTTCTCCCGCCAGTAATGAACGACGCCGTTCGCCAGCGTATCCGTGTAATGTCCGTGCGTCGGGTGCACGATCATCCCGGCCTCCTTGTTCAGCACCAGCAGGTCGTCGTCCTCATACAAAATGTCGATCGGAAGCGGCTGCGGCAAAATATCGTCCGACGCTTCCATCTCCATCCGCACGGCGACCCGGTCTCCGGCGCGTACCTTCACATCGATATATTTGCGTTCCCCGTTGACCGTAATGCCCTGCTCCGTCAGCTTCAGCCGCGAGAGGAGCTTGCGGGATACGCCCATTCGTTTTTGCAAAATCGTCCTCAGCACCATGCCGTCGTCTTCGGTCGGGACGATATATTCCAGCGGTTTATAATAGCTCATGACTTGCGTCTGAACACCTCGGCGCTCCGAATATATTCCACGTCACCGTTGCCGGCCCGATGATTCGCCACCCGGGCGACCGTAAAGAACAAGTCCGACAGCCGGTTCAAATAACGGCGCACCTCTTCGTTGATCGGCTGCGTGCGCGCGAGCGTGACGACCCGGCGCTCGGCTCTGCGGCATACCGTCCGGCATACGTGCAGCGCCGACGACGCCTGGCTCCCGCCCGGAAGGATAAAGCGCTGGATATCCGGCGTCTCCGCATCGTATTTGTCGATCCACGCTTCCAACTGGTCCACCATCTCGGCCGTCACCTTATACGGCCGGAGCTCCTGCTTCAGCAGCGCCAGATCGGAGCCGCAGTCGAACGTTTCATGCTGGATTTGCAGCAGATCGGCGAGCAGATCCGCATCGCGTTCCGCGTCCAGAAATCCCATCGCCTGGCCGATAAAGCAATTCAGCTCGTCGACCGTACCATACGCCTCGACGCGAACGTCGTCCTTATCTACGCGCCCTCCGATCACCCCGGTTTTCCCGGCATCGCCCGTTCTCGTATAAATTTTCACTGGAACCCCTCCCGGCCTTTATTCCACCCTATCATCTCATACAATCGCTCCATATCCAAGTTCTCCCGCACATGGGCCGCGAGCCGGTCAAAGGCCGCCTCCCGACGCTCCTGAAAGCGCAGCTCCGCCGGTAACGGCACCAATCCTTTCGCGGCGCGAATCCGGTTCAGCCACGCGCGACGGAAATCGTCGTTATGCAAAATGCCATGCACATACGTGCCCCACAGCCGTCCGTCCGCACAGACCGCGCCGTCCGGCGACGAACCGGATTCAGCCGATCCGGTACCGGGATGCGATAACTCGAACGGGTGGTCGACGGGACGCAAAAACGAAGTCACGCCCATATGAATCTCATAGCCCTGGATTTCAAACGTCTGGCCGGGATCGGCATACAGCTGTGTCGTACCTGCGGCTCTTACGGTCCGTTTCTCCGCGGCAAATTCGGTTTGCGTCGGGAATAAGCCGAGCCCGTCAAGCACCGGCTGGTCGGATTCGACCGCGTTCGGATCGAGCAGCTTCTCCCCCAGCATCTGATATCCCGCGCAGATGCCCGTCACCCATCCGCCGCTTTTGGCAAAATCAAGCAGCTTCCGGTCGAGCCCGCAGGCGCGAAGATACAAGAGATCGTCGACGGTATTTTTGCTGCCCGGCACGATGACCGCATCCGGGGAACCGAACGTCTCCGCCGTATCCACAAAACGGAGCCGGACATCTCGCTCGTATTCCAGCGGATCGATATCCGTAAAGTTGGACAGGCGCGGCAGCCGGATGACGGCGATATCGAGCATGTCTTCGGACAGCGTCGTATCCGAGCGACCTAGCTCGCCCTCCGCCAGCTTGCGATCGAGCGAAGCCGAATCCTCGTCCTCCAGTCCAAGCTGCGGCAAATAAGGAATAACGCCCAGCACCGGCTTGCCCGTCCGCTTCTCCAGCCATTCGATCCCCGGCGTAAGCAGCGTTACGTCGCCCCGGAACTTGTTGATGATAAAGCCCTTCACCCGGCCGCGCTCCTCCGGCGACAAAATGTCCAGCGTCCCGACAAGGGAAGCGAACACGCCTCCTCTGTCGATATCCGCGACAAGCAGCACCGGGGCGTCCGCCCATCCGGCCAGCCGCATGTTGACGATATCCCGGTCTTTCAGATTCACCTCGGCCGGGCTGCCTGCTCCTTCGATCACAACCGCGTCATAAGCTTGCCGCAGGCGGGCGAGCGCTTCCTTCACGACCGCTTCGGCTTCCGGTAAATATTTTTCCCGGTAAGTCCGTGCATCCAGGTCGCGGTAAGGCTTTCCGTGAACGACCACTTGCGAGACCATGTCTTTTTTGGGCTTGAGCAGAATCGGGTTCATGTCCGTCGTCGCCGGAATCCTGCAGGCATCCGCCTGCATTCCCTGCGCCCGGCCGATTTCTTTGCCGTCCGGCGTCACGTAGGAGTTGAGCGACATGTTTTGCGATTTGAACGGCGCCACGCGCAAGCCGTCCTGGAGCAGAATGCGACACAAAGCCGCCGTCAGCAAGCTTTTGCCGACATCGGAGGCGGTTCCCTGCAGCATGAAGGTCGGAGCGAGCTTCAGCGATGCGGAATCGGGTACGGCCCCGCCACCGCTCTGCAAGCCTTTCGCCCTCCGAGCTGCAGCGGCTTCTTCGCCAGCCGTCACGCGCTTTCGCGTCTTAAGCAGTTCGGCAATCGACTGCCTAAGGCCGTCCAGCAGCGCTTCGTTCTGCTCCCTCAGCTTGACCGCCACCCGGCAGTACGTTTCGTCCAGCCCGGGAAACAGCGAAGCGTCCCGGATCAAAATGCCCCGCCGCCCCATCGCCGCTTGCAGCGCTCGCACGTCAAGTCCCAGCGGCCGCAGCGAAAACAGCACAAAATTCACATCGCTCTCATACACGGTCAGTCCGAGCGTTTGCAATCCGGCACGTAAGTGTTCCTTCTCTTCCTTCACCCACGCCAGCGTCCGGCGCGCAAACTTCCGCTCCTCCAGGACGGCCGACCCGATCCATTGAGATAAAGCGTTTACGCTCCACGGTACCTGCAGCCGCTTCATCTCGCGGATTTGCTGCGGATGCGCCACGACATACCCGAGACGCAGTCCCGGAATCGAATAAAACTTCGTCATCGAGCGGATGACGGTCAAATGAGGATTTTGCGCCGCAGCGCGAGCCAGCGTCAGCTCCTCCTCCCGCGGGCAAAAATCCAAAAACGCCTCATCGACGATAGCCGGAATCTGCCCGTCGGCCAACGCCTGCACCACGTCATCCGGCAGCAGACGCCCGGTCGGATTGTTCGGATGTCCGAGAAACAGCAGATCGCACCGGCCCGCAGCCTCTTGCACGTCGGCCAGACGAAGCGCAAAATCGTTCGCTTCATCGAGCGGGATGTCGACGATACGCCCTCCGATTTTTTCCACAGCTTCCTCGTATTCGGCAAAAGACGGACGGACCAGTCCCGTCACCCGAGGACGACGCACCCGGACGGCCAAATCGATCAGCTCCGCGGCCCCGTTGCCGACGAGCACGCATTCGACCGGAACGCCGTGCTTGGCCGCCAGCTTGCCGGTCAGCTCCCGCACCGCCGGGTCCGGATAATGGACGACCTCCTGCCATTGCTCGGCCAAAATGCGTCCTACCGCCTCGGGCGGCCCGAGCGGGTTCATGTTCGAGCTAAAATCGACAAACCGCTCCCGCGGCTTGCCGAAAGCTTCCGCGGCCGTCCACAAATCGCCGCCGTGTCCGTATCGTTCCAGCATCGCAACCTCTCCTATCCCTTAATCAACACAAGCACGAGCAACAGAGCCGCTTCCAGCAATTCGTTCATCGCGCCGTACGTATCGCCTGTCAGACCGCCCAATTTCCGGTGAATCGAAACGCTCATCAGAACACCTGCCCCCACCGTCACAGCGAGCAGAATACCTATTATACCTACCATATGCCAAAAAGGCAGCGTAAGCCCTCCGAATGCTTCTCCCGCCGCAACAACGCCTAATGACAGCAGCAGCCCCACCAGCCCCGAGCCAGCGGCATGCCCGGCTCCGACACCGCGAAAAAAGCCGCCCATTCCGCTCCCCGCCTGCCGCGCATACGGCCAGCGGGCTATCGCTACGACCATGTACCAGCGGCTCCACAGCGGAACCAGCGCCAAGAGAAGCCACAGATTCCCCTGGCCGCCGGCAGCCGCAGCAGGCAGCAGCTCCGTCAGCAGCGACCATTTCAGCAGCAGCACCAGCACGGCGGCGATGACGCCCATCGCGCCAACCCGGCTGTCCTTCATAATTTCCAGCATTCTCTCCCGCGAGCGATGGCTCAAGATGCCGTCGGCCGTATCCATCAACCCGTCGAGATGCAACGCCCCGGTGAGCAGCACCCAGATCCCGAGCAGCAGAGCGGCGGCCGGCAGCGGGGGCAGCACGCTGGTTAACAGCAGACCGGCAGCGGCTGTGATCAGTCCCAGCACCAAGCCGACGAATGGATAAAAAACGACGCTCCGCCGAAACAAAGCGTCATTATAGTCCAGCTTCACCGGTACGGGCAATCGGGTTAAAAATTGAAACGCAGCCGCGCAGGCTTCGCCCCAAAGCCGCATTAAACGAATAAAAGCGCGCACAGCAATCCCCCCGCAATGATGTAACTGACGCCGTACAGCATGCGCACGGTCCGCTTAATATCTTCCCGGGTGCGCTCCCGCAGCGGCCAGCCCATCCGGGCCCGCTCGCTTGTCCGGCCGTGGTACACGTTCACGCCCCCAAGCTCGATGCCGAGCGCACCGGCCACCGCCGACTCCGGAATGCCGCTGTTCGGACTCGGATGCAGCCGGGCAAACGTCAGGACGGCTTTTGCCGCGCGAACGGCAGCTAGTCCAGGGCTTGCAAGCGCAACCAAGACGAGCAGTCCTCCGGTCAGCCGTGCCGGAATCCAGTTGAGCACATCGTCAAACCGGGCCGAGGCCCAGCCGAAGTGCAGGTACTTGTCATTTTTGTAGCCGACCATCGAGTCCAGCGTATTCGCCGCGCGGTACAGCATCGCCAGCGGAGCTCCGCCGAGCAGCGCAAAGAAGATTGGCGACACGACACCGTCTACGATATTTTCAGCCACCGTCTCTACAGTCGCCCGCGTAATCTCCGGCTCGTCCAGCTGTGTCGTATCCCGCCCAACGATGTAGCCGACATATTTTCGCGCTTCGTCCAGACGCCCTTCGGTAAGCGGGCGGTATACCGCCATAGCCGCATCCTTCAGTCCTTTGATGGCGATTGTGGTCGAAATGAACCATGTGTTCACCGCATAGCCGAGCCACGGATGCACCTGCGACGCAGCCCAGACGATCAAATACATCGCGCCGAACGCCAAACCTACCGTCGATGCGGTAAGCGCAATGCCGCGCCAGCGCACGGCCCATTTGCCGTGAACCCCAGCCGATTGCGCTCCGTCCGGCCACAGCCGCTTTTCCACGGCGGAAATCCACCGCCCGATCCAGATGACGGGATGCGTCAGCCAGCGCCATGACGGGTCGCCGAGCACCCAATCGATTACGATGGCGGCCAGCACCATGATTAGCGTTTCACTCATACTTTTTGGTGGGTGTATCTCTTTGTTCGCTCCGCTTGACTTCGTCAAAAGTCGCTCTCAAAGAGATACACCTCCTCCCTATAAAAGACTAAAATCTTGACGCGCCGCTTTGCAGGGCGCTTATTTTTCATGCGCTGCCGGCGGCGGGCATGGAGCCGGGCTTGATTCTTGGTTCGCTCCGTTGACTTCGTCAAAAGTCGCTCCCAAGAAAAACGCACCCGCTCGCCCCAAAAAAACAAAAGCTAAACCGAAACCCTAAAACCAAAACCTAAACTCAAAAACCTACAGCTTAAAAGCTAGGCTCTTGAGTTCAAGAGGAATGCCGGAGGCGACAAGGAATACCTGATCGGCCTCGCGGGCAAGACGTTGATTCATCCGTCCGGACAAATCGCGGAAAATACGGCCGAGCTTGTATTCCGGTACCAACCCGGCTCCGACTTCGTTCGTCACGAGGACGGTCGGCTGCTTCACCGCTGCGAAGATGGCAGCCAGGCTGTCGATCTTCGCTTCAAGCTGCGCTTCCGCGTCCGGCTCCTGTTCCAGCCGAAGTAGCCAGTTCGACAGCCAGAGCGTCAGGCAGTCGACGAGCACGACCGGCGCGGCCGAACGTTCGAGCAGCTCCGCCAAGGCGAAAGGCTCCTCGGCCGTCGTCCAGCGGAAGCCGCGCTCGCTGCGCGATTGGCGGTGCAGGTCGATGCGCCGCCGCATTTCGTCGTCATACGCTTGCGCCGTCGCGACGTATAGGCCCTCGTGGCCCAGCACCGCCGCGTACTTCTCAGCGAACCCGCTTTTGCCGCTGCGTGCCCCTCCGGTGACAAGCACTTTCATCGGCGCGTTTCCTTCCCGTTGATCGGCTTTCATACGCCTTCCCGTTCCGATGCGCCCGAAATTCCGGCATCCGCGAAGGTCGCCATCTCCTTCATAATGCGCACCGCCGCTTCGATCATCGGGAAAGCCAGCACCGCGCCGGTGCCTTCGCCCAGCCGCATATCCATGCGAAGCATCGGCGTCAGGCCGATCTCCGTGAGCAGGCGCTCATGCCCCTGCTCCTGCGACAGATGCGACGCGATCATATACGACACGCTGAGCGGCGCCAGCTTTGCCGCGACCAAGGCCGCAGCCGACGAGATGAAGCCGTCGATGACGACGGGGATGCGGCTCTGCGCCGCACCGAGAATAAGGCCGACCAGTCCGGCGATCTCAAGACCGCCTACCTTGGCGAGTGCATCCATCGGGTCGGAAGCGTCCGGCCGGTTCGTTTCAATCGCCCGGCGAATGACCGCCTGCTTGTGCCGCAGCCGCTCGTCGTCGATTCCGGTTCCGCGCCCAGCCGCGGCGGCGGGGTCGGTCGCTCCGAGTACAGCCAGCAGCGCCGAGCTGGCCGTCGTATTCCCGATGCCCATCTCGCCCGTAGCGAGCAGCCGATAGCCTTCGCCCGCCAGCTCCTGGGCCAATTCCACACCGACCATGACCGCTGCTTCCGCTTCCGTCCGAGTCATCGCCGGGCCTATCGCCATGTTGGCGGTTCCCATGCGAATCTTGCGCGAACGCAGCAGCGGATGCGACAGCTCCGCGTTGACGCCGATGTCCACGCAGACGACATCCGCCCCGGCCTGTCTTGAGAGCACATTGACGGCCGCTCCACCGTTCAGGAAGTTGAGCACCATCTGCGGTGTCACCTCTGCCGGAAAGGCGCTAACCCCTTCCTCACAAACGCCATGATCTCCCGCCATCACAACGACGGCTTTTCGCGTCAGCTCCGGCATCACCTCGCCGCGAATGCCTGCGAGCTGCTTTGCGATTTCCTCCAGCCGGCCGAGGCTGCCCGGCGGCTTGGTCAATTGGTCCAGCCTGCGGGCAGCCTCCTCCATAATCTCCGCATCAAGCGGCCGAATGTCCGATAGCACTTGTTGTAACCGGCTTTGATCCGACACGGTCATTCCCCTTTTCCTAGCAAAATTTGCGGCACTCCGCTGTCCGGATGCCGAAGCACGTACGGACGCGTGCCGTATACGTTCTCCAAAAGATCGGCGCGCAGCACTTCCTCCGGCGTACCGATTCCGGTCGCCTCGCCGTTATAAAGCAGCATAAGCCGATCGCAATACTGCGCGGCCAGGTTCAAATCGTGCAGCACCGAAATGACGGTCATCCCGCATTCCCGCTGCCATTGACGGACCTTGACCATCAGATCCACCTGATACCCGATATCCAGAAAGGTGGTCGGTTCATCCAGCAGCAGCAGCTTCGGCTCCTGCGCCATCGCTTTGCCCAGCGCCACCCGCTGCCGCTCGCCGCCGCTCAGCCCGTCAACGGTACGCTCCTCCAAGGGTCGGAGCTTCAGCCAATCGAGAATTCGCTCGATTAAAGCCGCGGAATCCCCCGGCTCATCCCCCAACCAGTTTTGGTACGGGTAACGGCCCATCTCGACGATTTCGCGCACCGTGAACCCGAGCGGCGGCAGCGCATCCTGATGCAGCACGGCGAGCTGCCGGGCCAGCTCTTTGCGGGAGACGGCTTCCACCGGACGGCCGTCCAGCTTCACCGTTCCGGCGTCAGCACGCTCGGCGCCGGATATCATATGCAGCAGCGTCGACTTCCCGCTGCCGTTCGGGCCGAGAATGCCGAACCATTCGCCCGGCTCTACCGAGAAGCCGATCTGTCGAAGCACCGACCTGCCGCCGAACGCCTTGGCCGCCTGTTCCACTTCCACCCGTATCACCCGCTTGCCCCTCCCTTTCCGGAAATCTATGATGAGAAGCACCATGTGCACGCACTTCCCTCGCTCCCCGTTTGATTCACCCTGACTTCAGACGCAGCGGCTCCGGCTTCATCCTTCCCGAACAGCCCGCTTCCGACGCCGCAGCAAATAAGCGAAGAAGGGCGCTCCCATAAAAGCCGTGACGACGCCGAGCGGAATTTCCGTCGGGCTGAGCAGCGTCCGCGCAAGCGTATCCGCCAAAACGACATAGATGGCGCCTCCGATGAGCGACAACGGCAGCAGCAGACGGTAGTCCGGGCCGACCAGCAAGCGCAGCAGATGCGGTACGAGCAAGCCGACAAAAGCAATAACGCCGGACACCGATACCGCAGCGGCCGTAATCAAAGTGGAAGCGATCAATACGACAAGCTTCGTCCGTTCCACGTGAACGCCCAGGTGGGCCGCTTGCCGCTCGCCGAGAGCAAACAAATTCATGGCCCGCCCGAATCCGAGCAATATCGCCGCTCCGACGGCCAGATAAGGAAGCAGTATAAGTGAATAAGACCATCCGCGAAGCGCCAGGCTGCCCATCATCCAAAATACGATTTCATTGATGACCTGCTTGGACATCGAGACCATCAGCGAAACGAACGAACCGAGAAACGCCTGCATGACAACGCCGGACAAAATGACCGTTTCCATCCGCAGCTTGCCTTCCGTCCGGGCCAGCAGCAACACCGCGCCCAGCGTAAGCGTCCCTGTCGCAAACGCGACAACCGGTACGCTCCATTCCCCGAGCAGCGAAAACTGCAGCCCGAACAAAATCAGAAAGGATGCTCCGACGGAAGCGCCCGACGAGACACCGAGCGTGTAAGGATCGGCAAGCGGATTGCGGAGCACGCCTTGAAATGCAGCACCCGCCAGCCCGAGCGCCGCGCCGACCAGCAGTCCGAGCGCCACCCGTGGCAGCCGCACCTTCCATATAATTTGCTCCGACGCCACGCTCCAAGTCTCGGAGATACGCTCGCCGGGCCATGGAAGCTGATGCAGGAGGATACCCCACACGTGCCCAAACGGCACGCGAACCGAACCGACGGACAAGGCAGCCGTCGCGGACAGCAGAAGCAGGACGATAGCGCCTCCGCCCCATATCCACAGCTTGCGCTTCATTTTATTTCACCAGATCCGGATAAATCCCTTTGGCGATCTCCACGAGCCCGGCCGTAATGCGCGGCCCCGGACGGCTGATCAAATCTTTATCGACACCGACCAGCTTGCCGGACCGGACCGCTTCGATTTTATCCCAGCCGCTGCGTTCGCGGATCAACTGGTCCATCGGCTTTTTCGACTTGTCGTCAATAATGCCGTTCGGATAAATGATCACCTGCGGATTATCTGCGATGATTTTCTCTTCGCTAATTTGAACATAACCTTTCTCGCTGCCGGCTACATTGATCCCGCCGGACAGTGTGATCAATTCGTCGATAAATTCGCCTTTGCCGACCGTCCAGCCCGGGGAAAACTCGATGAACACCTTTTTCTTCTGCTCCGGCTTCAAATCCTTCACCGCATCCACGACCTTCTGACGGTCGGCTTTCATCGAATCGACGAGCTTTTGCGCCTGCTCCTGACGGTCGAAGATTTGCCCCATCATCAAGAGGTTGTTCATCACGTCGTCCAGCGTTTTCGGCTCGACCTTAAACATGTTGATTTTCAACTCGCGCAGCTTGTCGACCACCTGCGTCTTCATCGACACCCCGGTCATGACCAGATCCGCATTGGCCGCGATCAGCGCTTCTTCATTCGGCTTAACGATGCTGCCCATCTTCGACTTCGATTTCGCCTCCGCAGGGTAATCGCAGAAGTCCGATACGCCGACCACCTTGTCTCCGAGACCCAGAGCGAAGAGCGCTTCCGTTTCGCTCGGCGAGGTAGACGCGATCCGCTCCGGCGCCTTCTCAAACACGAACTCTTTGCCTGTAGCATCCTTCACCTTCAAAGGATACGACGTTCGCTTGGCGGTCGACGCCGCTCCTTCCTGCTTCGTGCCGTCGGCCTTCGGCGGATTGGCAAGCTCTCCCTGCCCCGGCGTCTTCACCGCGCTTCCGCAGCCAGCCAGCGATGCGGCCAGCGCCAAGCTCAAGATCGCAGCTAACCATCGTTTGTGTAGAACTTTCGTTGTAAGTTTAGCTTTCATCTTCCCAAACTCCTCTAGATATATGATATAGTTTGTTTTCGCCTAAAACGAAAAAGGCCCCTCACCCCGGAGCATCTCCGAGGCAAAGAGCACAGACGGACCGCCGCCCGCGATCCGCCTGTCCAAAGACGGCACACCGCCAGCCGGCTGCCCGATTCCGCTCCTTTTCCTCGAAGGACGCTTCGCTTGCCGTTCGGGCAGGTTTCCTGGCTTACGGGCTTCCTTCCGGAACTCTCCGCCTTCCCGCTTTACATCAAGCAGTGGCTTCCCGGAGAGCATTCGCCCGTTCACAGTGGCGGGACCGCGCCGGCGTCGCACCGGCTTCCCTTTTAACTCGCAGGCTTCCATCGCCCGCAAGCACCCGAACCGCTATTCGATTATCCGTCCGCAGCCATCTACCACGGGGTTTCCCCTACATCTAGCATCGCCCAAACGATTACTTCTGCGCAATAATTTTTAACACTTGCTTTGCTTTCTCCGGGTCCGGAGCACTCTGCGGAATGAACGCAAACAAATCCTTGCCGTTCAATTGTAGCTCCTTGAACCAAAGGGACTTCTCCATCGGGATGCCGTACAGATGCTTCTCCTTCTTGTCACCCACGGGAAGTTCCATGACGCCTTCGGGGAAATCCTCCGGCTTCGCCACGTCGTCAAGCGAAACGTAACCGCCTTGCGGAGCCATGCGTATGAACTCCTCCGCCGGTATAATCAACACCCCATGCCCTCCGGCGGCGATTTCGACTATCATCTTCTCAAGTGAAAACAGCGGTGACGTCACGACTTGCACGGTGGGCGCCTGTCCAATTTTGCTCTGCAGCGACGCCTGCAGCTTTTCCCCGATTTCCGCCGGAATGCCGCTCTTCCCCATTAAAAACACCGTCACGTCCGCCTTCGGTCCTCCGCAGCCCGCGAGCACGAAGATCAGCAGCAGACCGAGAAGCCATCTTCTTCTCATCGTCCCTTTGTTTCCCCCTCTATCCGTGCCGCCGGAAGCGCGTCTCCGCGGCTCTCTATCCTTGTATCTTACCATGACGGGGCTGCGCTTTCAAAACTTTTTCGACAAAGCAAAAAAGGACCGTTCAACGACGGTCCCCTTTAGGGCGATTCATATATTCATTGATTTTGATATCCAACTGCATGCTGATTTCGACAACTTCCGGGGATGTGAGGCTGTTCCCGTTCTGTACAAGCTGTTCCAGCTGACGCCGGAGCTTGTAGATGTCATCTTCCAGCGAAACGGCGGCTGAGGCCTGTTTTCTTTTCCCAAAAGTCCACTTGGCCTTATGCTCGCTGTCGCGAATCCAGCCGACGTTCAAATATTGCCGAAGCTGATATTCCGGAAAAGCCATCCCTCATCCCTCCCACCGGGTCGTCGTCATCAGACCTAAGCTGACAAGTTTTTATAGGTAAGTCATAGATTTAAACCTTTTATACCTATAAGATACCAGTTTTTGGGGGATTTGAAAATGATTTATTTTGACGAAATTACAACTTTTTTATGAAATTTCCAATCCTGTCGATTGCTTCTGTCAATTGATTGACCGATGTCGCATACGAGCAGCGGATAAAGCCCTCGCCGCCGAGACCGAACACTTGCCCGGGCACCGCCGCGACCTTGGCCTCATACAGCAGCCGCTGCGCGAATTCCTCCGAAGTAAGTCCCGTGGACTGAATGGAAGGGAAAGCGTAGAACGCGCCCTGAGGCTCGTGGCACGGCAGGCCAATCTCCCGGAAGCCATGGACGACCAGACGTCTCCGCTGGTTGTAGGACTCGACCATCTTGTCCTTCTCCTCCATCCCGTTCGTGAGCGCTTCGAGCGCAGCCACCTGCGCCATGGACGGAGCGCACATGACCGTATACTGATGGATTTTCAACATCGCCGAAATGAGGTCCTGATGCCCGCAAGCATACCCCATCCGCCATCCGGTCATGGCAAACGCCTTGGAGAAGCCGCTCACGAGAATCGTGCGGTCCCGCATGCCCGGCATCGACGCGAAGCTGACATGCTTTTGCTCGTAGGTGAGCTCGGCATAGATTTCGTCGGAAATGACGATCAGGTCGTTCTCTTCAACAATTTTCGCAATCGGCAGCCAGTCCTCGTACGTCATGATGCCGCCGGTCGGGTTGCTTGGGTAACACAAAATGAGCACCTTCGAGCGGGGCGTAATGACCGCTTTCAGCGCTTCCGGCTTCAGCTTGAACTGGTCCTTGGCGAACGTTTCGATCCCGACGGGAATACCGCCGCCAATCCGTGCGATCGGACTGTAAGAAATGTAAGTCGGTTCCGGAATGAGAATTTCGTCTCCCGGGGCGATCAAAGCGCGCAGCGCAAGATCGATGGCCTCGCTGCCTCCGACCGTTACCATCACTTCGTCCGACGGTTCGTAGAGCAGCCGGAACGATTCGTACAAATATTCCGCGATCGCCTCACGCAGCTCGAGCAGGCCGGCGTTGGGCGTATATTTCGTATTGCCGCGCTCCAACGAGTAAACGCACGATTCCCGGACATGCCAAGGTGTGTGAAAATCAGGCTCTCCGACGCCAAGAGAAATAATATCCTTGCTCCCGCTTACCAAGTCAAAAAACTTGCGAATCCCTGAAGGCGGAATTTCCTGCACGAGCGGCGCCAAATACCCGCGCATTGACTTGACCTGTTGTACCTGTTTTGACTCAATCATTGCTTTTCAGCGTCCTTTACGGCGAGATTAAGAGACGGCGGTCATCCTCATGATCTTCAAAGACGATTCCGTCTTGTTTATATTTTTTAAGAATAAAATGCGTTTTGGTCGAAAGCACCCGATCGATCGGAGACAGCTTGTTGGAGACGAACGACGCCACTTCCTTCAGCGTCTTCCCTTCGATTTCCACGAGCAGATCGTAGGCCCCGGACATCAAATAAACCGACTTGACTTCCGGATATAAGTAAATGCGCTCGGCGATCGCATCGAAGCCCCGTCCTCGCTCCGGCGTAATCTGCACTTCGATCAAGGCGGTGACCTTCTCGTTGTCCACCTTGGCCCAGTTGACGACCGTCGCATATTTGACGATAACGTTCGCTTCCTCCAGCTCGCGAATGGCTTCCGCCACTTCGGCTTCGGACGCCCCCAGCATAGTCGCAATCAGAGCCGGCGTACGTCTCGCGTCTTCCTTCAGCAGCTCGATGATTTTCATTTTGAATTGTTCCAATGACAACGCCCTCCTACTAGATATACGAAGCAAACGGCCTCACCCGGCGAATCCACCGTGAGCCGGGAAGCCTGCGGGGTCGCAGCCTCGCAACGAGTGCCGGAACCGATGGCTTATTACTCCATATTACACCTGTCAGCCACGCTTTGGCAAAGTAAAATTATATGGACTCGCCTTTCGGCGACCACGGAAACACTCTTCCTCATGCATAGCAAAAAAACCTCCGAAACCCAATCGGAGGTCGATAACGGCTTATGGCAAGCCCGTATCAGCAATGACAGTGACTCTCTACCGGGGAAACGGCCAGCAGCTTGCGCATATAGGCTTCGATTTCCCGTCGTTCGTAGCCGGGCCTGATTTTGCATTCGAACGCTTGCTGTCCGATGTTGTCGCTTACCAGCCGTCCGAGGCCGACCAGCACCCCTTGATCGTAGGCCGCGATGACAGGGCCCCCGTCGCATAAAGCTTCGTAAGCCAGCGGCCGGCGCTCGCCGGTCCGTTCGGACACGGAGTCGATCAACTGCTGAAACTGCGCTTCGCCTGGAAGCTCGTTATGCAGCGCGATTTTCATCCTTGGTTCCCTCTCTTCCATACTGCTTTTCAATGTGGAGATTGATCTCTATTGATTATTATACATTTAAATGCATATTTATTCAACATATCCGACGGTGTTTACAAATAAAAAAGACCTGCCCTTGTCGGGCAAGCCTGTCTTCCCTATCGGATCAAAAAATTCCCATGCTCAAATAGCGCTCTCCGGTATCCGGCGCAATGCACAGCACGCGCTTGCCACGGCCGAGTTTGCGGGCGATTTGAAGCCCCGTCCATACCGACGCTCCGGCGGACGGGCCAACCAGAATGCCTTCGAGACGCGCCAAGTCCCGCGTCGTCCGCAGCGCATCCTCGTCGGATACCTGGACGATTTCGTCATAGACGCCGGTGTTCAAAATTTTCGGCACGAAGCCGGGGCTGGTGCCCACAAGCTTGTGCGGTCCCGGCTCGCCGCCCGACAGCACCGGAGAGCCTTGCGGCTCGACGACGTAGATTTGCACTCCCGGAAGCTTCTCGCGAAGCACTTCGCCCGTACCTGTAATCGTGCCGCCCGTACCGGCGGTCGCGACGAACGCATCGAGCCGTCCTTCCATCTGCTCGATGATTTCCAGCGCCGTCGTCGTCCGGTGAATGTCCGGATTCGCCTTATTCTCAAACTGCTGCGGGATGAAGCTGTTCGGAATTTGCGCCTGCAGCTCCACCGCCTTGCGGATCGCTCCGGGCATCCGCTGCTCCGCGGGCGTCAAGACAACCTCCGCTCCATACGCTTTCAGCAGGTTGATCCGCTCTTTCGTCATGTTGTCCGGCATGACGAGAATCGCCTTGTAGCCCTTGGCCGCAGCGTTCATCGCCAGACCGATCCCGGTATTGCCACTGGTCGGCTCGATAATCGTCGCGCCCGGGCCGATCAGGCCGTCCTTTTCCGCCTGCACGATCAGGTTAAACGCCGCGCGGTCCTTGACGCTTCCGCTCGGGTTGAAATATTCCAGCTTCACATACAGCTCCGCATCGTTCTCCTGAACGAGCCTCTGGACCCGTACGGCCGGCGTATCGCCGATCAGCTCCGTAATGCTGTTCACCATTTTTCCGGTAGTACGTCTCATGCTGCTTGCCGCTCCCTTCCCTATCCCTCTTATTTTATCGGGAAGGTATGGTTTTAGCAAGCTAACGGGACTTCACGCCACCTCCGCTTTGCGCATCCAATACCATACGGCGAGCGGCGAGCTGCCGATGCCTAGCAGCAGCCAGTTCATAGCGGCGGGCGACTTGGTAAGCGAAACGACGGCAATAAAAACAGCGGTGCCGAGCAATCTGCCCGTATTCAGCGCCAGCTCCCGCATAACGATATACTCCTCCCGCTTCTTCACGCTCTCCTCCTCCCGCCCGATGAGATCGAAGACGATGGAGGTCATGGGAATGCCGTACAGCGGGTAAAAGACGGCCGCGCCTACCCCGAACAGCAGCAGCGTGACAAAATTGACCTTCCAAAAAAACGGCAAAATGACAAGCACCAGCATCACCGCGCCGAGCAACATCGCTTTCCCCCGAAATCGGGGCTTCAGCAGCTTGCCTGCTACCAAAAAACTAAGCAGCGCGACCGCGGAAGTGACGAGCGAGAAATTGCCCAGCGACATCTCGCTCCCCGTATGAACATACACCAGCAGCCCGATCATGAAGCCGAATACGCCTTCCCGGACGCCTTGGGCCGCCAGCGCTAGCCCAACCTTGCGCCAAGCCGTGTCCTGATATCTTAAGCACCGCCAAGCGAGAAACCATTCATAGGTTCCCGACGTTTTGCGCTTTTTCAAGAAAAAGCTAAAAATCACCCCGATCACAAAAACGATCAGCGACAAGGTAAAAATGAGCCGATACCCCGTCGCCGCATGCATCCGGACGATCAAATAACCGGAAATCCAAGGAGCGATCATCCCGGCGCCCGACCCGAGCAGACCTGCCCATCCGTTGAAACGGTCGCGGTCGTCCGGGCCCGTTACCTCGAAGTAGACGACGTTGAACGCAAGCCAGAACAAGCCCGATGACAAGCCTTGGACGGCTCCCAGCAGCACGAAATAGTCTGCCGCCCTTCCTCCGAACCACAGCACCAGCAAGTAAAAGACCGCCGCAACCGCGACCCCCGTGCGCAAGCAGTTCATTTTGTTATGCTCTTTAACCCATTTGCCCGCAATCCAGAACGTTAGCGCCATCGTCAAATGATGAATGAGCGTAAACCAGCCGATGACCGTAAAATCGTGCTTCGCTTTCCATAGGTACACATTGACGAACGTGCCGGACAGGGCGTTGGCCACGGCAAACAAGCCGTTCACCGTTAGCAGAAGCCGCGATTGCGCCGACAACGGGCCGCCTTTTTTCTTCTTCGGCTTTCCGCCAGCCGGGCCTGTCTGCTCGATATCCCGCCAACTGTGCTCCCCCGCACGGTCCTTGCCTCGCACCCAATCGTGCGGAAAATGTTTAGCTCCGGAATGCATGCTCTCACCTTGTATCCGTAATGTCTTAGTTAAGCTTCCCTGTTCGGCGGAAATCATGAATGAAAGCCAAAAAAAGGAACCCAAAAGCCGGCAAATGCCTGCTTTCGAATCCCTCTTTTTTAGTCGTTCTTATTTCTTGGCTCCATGCTCCCGAAGCTGCTCCACCAACGCGAGCCGGTCCGTTTCCGTCAGCTGCCGTTCGACTCTGAAGCAGGACGGGCACAAGTAAACCTGAACGCCGAATGACGCTTGGAGCAGCGGCTTGCCAAGCGCCGGATGCACGAACGGAACAAAAGCCTCCGAAGCCGGTTCGGTGCCGGCCAGCAGCATAAAGCTGCGGCAGGAAGAACATTCCGGCGCTTCCTCTTGGCTGTCCAGCAGCTGCTGAACGCCTTCTCCGTAGTCGTCTGCCAGTTGCAGCTCTTCGTCCGACAGTTCCAGATCGTCATCCAATTGTTCTTCATCGTCATATTGGATGCCTGAATCGGAATTTTCCATCTTCAGATTGATGCTCCGGTAATCGCCCAGCTCGTTGAAGCAGTGCGGACATTCCTCTTCCGGACCGATTTCCGGGTCCCACACGATCTCCGTATGGCACCACGGGCATACCTGATTCTCTGATTGCGACAAACGCGTCATCCCCCTTAGCGGCGGCGGGTGAAGGCCTGACTTCCGCCTTCACGCTATGCAAATTTAATAAAATAGTAAACGCCTGCGCACAAAAAAACAAGCGCAAGCGCAAATAAGGTGCCCCATAAATATTTCACAAGGACTCTTCCTCCTCCGGTCTTGAAGAACGATCCGATTCTGGCCGGCCCTCTTCGCCGGCCCCCGGCATCAGGTCACGCTAGCGCCGATAACATAGGACAACGACACCGAAATCACCATGGATAGAAAGCCTACGGCCCGGTTGTCCTTCTGGATTTGCTCGTCGATTTTGAAATACGGCGTCATAAACTCAAAAATAAAATAAGCCGCCAGCAGCAGTAAAAAGCCGTACCCTGCCCAAATCAACGAATGCAGCACCGAATCGTTATTCAAGATCGCAAAACGGAACAGGTTGCATATCCCGAATATTTTGCCCCCGGTTGCCATCGCTACCGACAAGTTACCCTTCTTGATCTCGTCCCAATCCTTATACTTGGTTACCAGCTCGAAAATCGCCAAAAAGACAATCAGCGCCAGCACGGCGATCGAAAAAAACGCCAGCGTCTCAACATAAGGGTTGCTCAACAAAAAATCCACCTCTTTATCCGCCATATCGATCCGCCCTGCCTTTCGCCTCAATCAAGGTGAGTTTTTAACACTGAAGAGACTGAAGGCGCTAAGCCTTCAGTCTCTCTATGTCGCTTACTCCGCTTGCTTCTTGGCCGCCAGCTTCGCACGAAGCGCTGCCAGTTCATCATCGACGCCGTCGTTTTTGCTGAGCGCTTCGAACTCGTCGTCGAGGCTTTTGCCTTTGGAATGCAGCTCGTTGCTCGCTTCGGCTTCCGCTTCAAGCTGCATTACTTTTTGGCTCATCCGGTCGAAGCCTTTTGCCGCATTGTCGGTACCGAAGCCGGTCATCGCCTGGTTGATCTGCTTTTGGGCTTTGGCTGCTTCCGCACGGGCTACCAAAATGTCCTTTTTGTTCTTCATTTTGCTGAATTCGTCTTTCATCTCGGACAATTGGTTGCGCAGACGGTCGGCGTTGGCTTTCGCCGTATCGTATTGCTGTTTCATTTCGTCGAAGCGCAATTGATGCTCTTTCTTGTCCTGCAGCGCGCGGCGGGCCAAATCCTCGTTGCCGGATTCCAGCGCCTTGAGCGCTTGCTCCTCGCGCTTTTGAACCATTTCTTGCGCTTCCTCGTACTGCTGCTTGAACTTCTTCTCGATCGCGATTTGCTTGGCTACCGCCGACTCGGCTTCCAAAATATCTTCTTCCATATCCCGAAGGAATTGATTGAGCATTTTTACCGGGTCTTCCGCTTTGTCCAGAAGATCGTTAATCGAAGCCATTGTCATGTCACGCAGTCTTTTAAAAATTCCCATGTTAAAATTCCTCCTGTACGTTTGTTTGAAATATCGCTTCAGCCTGCAGAGCTTCACAAACATCGATGCTTACACTCGTATATACGGAAGATGCGGGCCGGAGTTTCAATTGTCGAAAAATTTTTTTCATGATAAGTGCGGACCCGCTGCGACCGGAAGGAAGAGCGGGCTTTTTCTATTTCAGCTCGGCTACCGTAACCCCTGCGCCGCCTTCGTTGTAAGCTCCCATCCGGAAGCTCTTGACGTGCTTATGCTTGCGCAAAAACTCTTGAATGCCGGTCCGCAGCACGCCGGTGCCTTTGCCGTGAATGATGAACACCTGGCCGAAATTGGCCAAATACGATTCGTCCAGAAAGCGGTCCACTTCGATGATCGCCTCTTCTACATTCGCTCCGCGCAAGTCCAGCTCCATCTTGGCGTTCTCGTCGCGCGTCCGCTTCAGGCTGGAGGTTGCCTGCTGCTGCGGCTTCTTCTGAGCGGAGGCTTGCTTCAGCAGCTCCAGGTCCGCTTTGTTGACTTTCATCTTAAGAATGCCGAGCTGCACGGTCACTTCCGTTTCGCTCACCAGTTCGACCACATGTCCCCGCTGGCCGAGATTCGTCACAAGCACTTCGTCGCCCGGCTCGATCCGGTCGGCTTTTTTGCGCGGTGTACCGGCCTTGGACTTGCTTCGGAGCTCAGGAGCGGCGTCGTTCATCCGCCGTTTCAGCTCGCTGAGCTTGTGATCCTTCACTCCGCCTGCTTCCTCGCGCTGAATTCTGCGAAGCTCGGTGATGATCTCGTCGGCTTCGCGGCGGGCTTTCGCCACCGCCTCCTGCGCCTCGCGCTCCGCACGCTCGAACAGCTTATCCTTCTGCTCCTCGAAGCGCCGACGTTCGGCGGCAAGCTGCTCGCGCAGCGTTTCGACTTCGCGGCGGTTGCGCTCCGCCGATTCGCGCTCGGCCTCGGCCTGCAGCCGGTTCTCTTCGAGTGTGGCGATCATCGATTCGACGCGCTGATCCTCCTCGCCGACCTGGCCGCGGGCATGGTCGATGATGGTCTTCGCCAGACCGAGGCGCTCCGCAATCGCGAACGCGTTGCTTCGCCCGGGAACGCCTACAAGCAGCCGATACGTCGGACGCAGCGTCTGCACGTCGAACTCCATGCTCGCGTTGATGACGCCCTGCCGATCGAAGGCATACGCCTTCAGCTCGCTGTAGTGCGTCGTCGCCACGATGCGGCAGCCCATCCGGTGCATATGCTCCAAGATCGATATCGCCAGCGCCGAGCCTTCCGCAGGGTCAGTCCCGGCTCCGAGCTCATCGAGCAGCACAAGGCTTTTGGGCGTCATTTCTTTGAGAATCCGGATAATATTGGTCATATGGCTGGAGAACGTACTAAGGTTCTGCTCGATGCTTTGCTCGTCTCCGATATCCGCAAAGATCGCATCGAACACGCAAAGCTGGCTGCCCTCCTCGGCCGGAACGAACAGCCCCGCCATCGCCATGAGCGACAGCAGACCGATAGTCTTAAGCGAGACGGTCTTGCCGCCCGTATTCGGTCCGGTCACAATGATCGTCGAATAACGGTTGCCCAGCTCCACGTCGAGAGGAACGACCTTTTCCGCGGGAATGAGCGGATGCCGTCCGCGCTTGAGCTTGATAAAGCCGCGGTCGTTGAGCAGCGGCAGCGTCGCTTTCATCTCGCGTGCGACGCCCGCTTTGGCGAAAATAAAGTCAAGCTCCGTCAGCGACTCTACGTTGACGAGCAGCGTATCCGCGCTATCCGCTACGAGGACGGACAGCATGCGAAGAATTTTCTCGACTTCCGCCTCTTCTTTCAGCTTTAATTCACGTACGCGGTTGTTCATTTGTACGACCGCTTCCGGCTCGATAAACAGCGTCGCCCCGGAAGCCGACTGATCGTGGATCATGCCGCCGAAATGACCCCGGTATTCCTGCTTTACGGGTATGACGTACCGGTCTCCCCGGATCGTTACGAGATTGTCCTGCAGCATCTTTTGAATGGACGGCGTGCGCACCATTTGCTCCAGCCGCTCGCGGGCTTTCGATTCGCTCGACCTTAGCTCCTGACGGATTTTCAGCAGCTCCGGGCTTGCGGTATCCATGACCTGCGCGTTCTCGTCGACGCACCCGCGAATCCGCTCTTCCAAATCCTTATGGTCGGTCATCGGCTCAAGCAGGTCAAGCAGCAGCGGAATGCTGTAATCCTCATTCGTCGCTTCCAGAAACCTGCCCAGCCGGCGGCCGCCTTGACTCGTCATCGCAATATCCAACAGCTCGACCGGGTTCAGCATGCCGCCGATCCGCGCCCGATGGACCGCAGCGCGAATATCCCGGATGCCGCCGAACGGCGCGCCGCCCTTCAAGCGGTCCACGTTGACCGCTTCGTCGGTCGCCTGCAGCCTGCGCTTCACTTCATGAAAGTCTCCGCTCGGTTCAAGCTCTTCCACCCGGCCTTTGCCGAGCGATGTCGCGGCATGGTTCGCGCAGCGCTCGAGCACCGCCCGGAAATCCAACGTCGCCAATATTTTTTGATTGTATGATGTCTTGTTTGTATTCATCGCTTTCGTTTTAGAAACCTGCCTTTCTTACCGGAAAAAGCTCTCCATTGCTATTATATCCAAGTCCGGGTAGTAAAGCTAATGAATTTCCGCTAAGGATTGCCATTCATAAAGCCGAAGACTTGGGAAAACCTATAAGGTGCACCGAAAGCGTTTGACGAATACGGCAAAGACACGAAGGAGGAACTGCACGATGCACTTGCTTGGACATCTCGTCAGGTTTATCGTTTCCGCCTTAATGCTGCTGATTGTCAGCTGGATCGTTCCCGGCTTTAGGGTCGGAGGCTTCTGGAGCGCTTTTTTCCTGGCCTTGGTGATCGCGATCGCGGCATGGGTTATTGAAGGAATCTTCGGCAGAAAGATCACTCCGTTCGGCCGAGGGATTGTCGGTTTTTTAACAAGCGCGCTGATCATTTGGCTCGCCCAGTTTATCGTGAGCGGCGTATCGACAAGCATTATCGGTGCAATCCTGGCTGCCTTGGTTATCGGAATCATCGACCTGTTCATTCCGGTGAAAACACCGTTTGAGCAGGGCCGTTCCGGTCGTGAGAACGCCAAGTAAGCGAGTCGGCCGCAGGCAAAAGCGTCTGCGGCCGATTTCTTTGTCTTCCTGGAATATGTCATATAAATAACGAGTAAATCAAGTAACACGCCGTCCCCCAAATCATCAGAGCCGATATCCGGTTCAACCAAGCATGGAACCGTCCGGAAGTATCCAGCTTTCCGGTCATCCGTCCGACACTGGCCATCCCGATAAACCACAGCCACGATACGACGATGGCCGCAGCGGTAAACCCGACTTTATCCGCTCCCGCATAGTTCAGCGAGCTCGTTCCGATGACACCGACGGTATCGAGGATCGCATGGGGGTTAAGCAGTGAAATCGACGCCGTAAAGGCGATCTGCTTCGAAATTCGGAACGATTCGGGCGAGCTTTGAACGGACGGTCCCGAAGCCGAAGCGGCTTTCCAAGCATTCCAGCCCAAATAGAGCAAAAATGCGGCGCCCGCGATAAGCAGCACCGTCTTGACCCAAGCAAACGCCAAAATGACGACGGAAACGCCTAAAACGGCAGCCAAAATCAGAATCGTATCGCACAGAGCCGCCGTGACCGAAGCAGACAGCGCAAGGACGAACCTCCGCTGAACAACTCCTTGCTGAAAAATAAACAGGTTTTGTACCCCCAATGGGAGGATCAATCCCAAGGCTAAAACAAATCCGTGCAGTACCGCTTGCATGCCTCTCTCCTCCTGATGCTATCTAAATAAATCCGGTCTTCATCCATCATACCTCCCCCGGCGGAAAAGTCTTCAACCAAACGGTTGGTCGAGTACCCAACCAAAACAATTTTTGCTACAATCGGAGTAATGACTTCGCCCGGAGGGATGGCCGCTTATGTACCGCATCGACTGGCAGCCGGACGAGAGTTCGCCGCTGCCGCTCTATTTGCAAATCAAAACCTATATGAAACGCAAAATCGAAAACGGCGAATGGCCGGTCGGCAGCCGCATCCCGACACAGCGGCAATTGGCCGAGGCGCTCGGCGTCAACCGGTCCACGGTCGTTACGGCGCTTCAGGAGCTGATCGCCGACGGACTGCTTGAAGGCGACGGTCGCCGCGGCACAAAGGTGGTGAACAATCCGTGGTCCCTGCTCACCTCGCGCACCCCACCCGACTGGGATTCGTATGTCCAGGCCGGCTGGCACCGGCCGAATCTGCCGACCATCCAAACGATCAATGAGACGGAATTTCAAGCCGGGATGATCCGTTTAAGCACGGGAGAACCGTCTCCGGCGCTGTATCCGCAGCCGCTGCTCGGGGAGGTGTTCGGCCGCCTTGCCTCCCGCATTCACACGCTCGGCTACGAAGAGCCGCGCGGGCTGCTGCCGCTGCGGGAACAGCTAAGCCGCCACCTGCAATCGCTCGGCATCCCTGCTTCCCCGGCCTCCATTCTGATCGTCTCGGGAGCGCTGCAAGCCCTGCAGCTTATTTCCCTCGGACTTGTCAAGCCGGGAGCCACCATGATTACGGAGAGCCCCTCCTACCTGCACTCCCTGCATGTATTTCATTCTGCCGGAGTCCGGTTGGCGGGGCTGGAGATGGATTCGGAGGGCATTCGCATTCGCGGGTTGTCCGAACTGAAGCCCCAGCCGAACCGGATGCTGTATACGATTCCGTCCTTCCACAACCCGACAGGCATCGTCATGTCGGAGCGGCGGCGCGTCGAACTGCTGCGGGAATGCGAGCGGCTGCAGCTCCCGGTGATCGAGGATGACGTCTACCGCGAGCTCTGGCTGGACGCCCCGCCGCCTCCGCCCTTGAAAGCGCGCGATCCGAGCGGGCTCGTCCTTTACTTGGGAAGCGTCTCCAAGACGGTCGGCCCGGGCCTGCGCACCGGCTGGATCACCGGACCCGAGCCGGTCATTCGGCGGCTTGCGGATCTCAAAATGCAGACCGATTACGGGTCAAGCTCGCTTTCCCAATGGGCGCTGACGGAATGGTTCGAACGAGGCTTTCATGAAGAGCATTTAAACCGGGTGCGTATCGTGTTGAGGCAAAGACGTGACGATGTGTTGGACATGCTGCAGAAGCATTTGTCGGGGGTTGCGGTATGGCGTGTGCCTGCAGGCGGATTTTACATTTGGCTGCGAATCGTGCCTCCCATCTCCATGAATGCGCTTTTTACGCGTGCGCTTCAGGAGGGTATCTTGTTCAACCCCGGAACGGTGTATGACTCGCTCGGCGGTCCCTACATCCGGCTCTCTTATTCCTTCGAATCGGCGGATCGCCTGAATTTTGGCCTTCGGAAGCTGGCCGGATTGATCCGGGAACTGAGCTCCCGGCCAAGATAAGGTTTGACAAGGAATGACACGATGTTTTCATATTGTTGTCACCGCTCCGACACAGCCATAAGACCGCTGGTTGCTGTATCATGGGGTAAGAAAAATATTCCATGATGGTTGTGAAAGGGGACTTACCGAATGAAAAAATGGATCGTCAGTGCGGCAGCAGTCGGGATGATTTTCGCCTTGTCCGCGTGCGGAGCCAAAGAAACCCCGAAAGCGGAGCAGGCCAACAGCAATCCGGCGGCTCAGCAGGTAAAATTGGTAGCCACGAACTTCCAGTTCGATCAGAAAGAATATAAAGTAAAAAAAGGCGAGGACGTTACGTTTTCGCTGGAAAACAAACAAGGCATGCATGCCGTGCAAATTAGCGGCGTAAACGTCGGCTTGGACAACAACAACAAGACCAAAACGGTAAAAATCGACAAGGCCGGCACATACGATATCGTCTGCTCGCTTCCTTGCGGCCAAGGCCATGCTACGATGAAATCCACGCTTGTTGTGGAATAAGAATAGCCTAATATAACGGCGAATAAATCCAAAGCGGCTTCGTTTGTCCTACGGGACGGGCGGGGCCGTTTTAAAGTATAAAAAAGGGCCTGCTCCACGGCTTGGTTTATTCCAAGCGTGAAGCAAGCCTTTTTCAGTTATTCCATTCTGCGGTTTCAGGATTCCCCCGCTTTAACCCGGCCGCTCCGGTTGTTCCAGAGCTCCTGCAGCTTATCGGTCAAAATCGGCGTATGCGCCAGAACGTATGGCGTCAGCATGGAGTGTTTGAGCTGATTCTGCGCGCCGTCGTTCGGGATGACCGTCATGACATGGACGGCGATCACTGCGATGACCGCCGCTTCCGCCAAGCCGAGCGCCGCTCCGCTCCATTGATTGACCTGTTTGAGCCCCGGCGCCGCCGCCAGCCAGTTCAGCAGCCGCCCGCCGATACTGAACGCGATTTTGACCCCGAAAAACAATATTGCAAAAGCCAACGCATTATACACGTAAGTGTCCAGCTTCAAGCCTTTGGCTAAAAATTCATACTTCTGGTACGTTTCATGCCCGGATAGCGCAAGCGTACTGCCTACCAATGGCGCCAGATCGTCATAAAAGAAAAAGGCGATCAAATACGCGGCCACGAGACCGACGACCGATACGAGTTGGCCGATAAAGCCGCGCGCGAACCCTAGAACCGTTCCGGCGGCGAGCACCACCAGAACGGTGTAATCCAATCCGTTCATTCGCTATTCCTTCTCCACGAGCTCGATCCATTCGTTATATTCGATCTGGAGCTTCTCGTACTCGGATTTCAAGTTCTGCAATTCTTCGAATACTTGCTCCGCCTTCTCCTGATGCTGCCCGTATTCGGCCTGCAGCGCTTTGTGCAGTTTTATCTGCTCGGTGAGCTGCTCCTGCAGCTCGTTGTACAGCTCGACCTGAAGCTCCAGCTCGTCCTTTTGCTCTGCCAGCTCAATCCGCAGCTGGGCTCCCTGGGCCGCTTGCTCGGTCAGCTCGGAGATTTTCGCTTCCTGCGCAGCCAACCGCTGCTCTAACGTTTCCCGCTCGCTCTGCGCCGTTTGCTGCCGGCCCTCAAGCGCGGCGCACTGCTCCTGAAGGGCACGGCTCAGCTCTTCAGCCGCTTTGCGTTCCTGGCGCAGCTCAGCAAGCTCGCGTTCGCGCTCACCGAGTAGGCGCTGGAACTCCTCATGACGCGACTCCTGCGCAGCCGCCGCTTCGCGCAGCCCCGCTTCTTGCTCGGCCAAGCGCCGCGCCAGCTCGTCATGCTGCCCTTGCAGCTCGTCATAGAGCTCCTGATGCAGGCCGATCTCTTCCTCCTGCTCGCGGAGCTTAGCCCGCAGCTCGTCGACCTGCGCCGCCTGCGTCTCGCTGCGCCGCTCCCGTTCGGCAAGCTCGCGCGCCAGCTCGGCCTCCCGCTCGCTAAGCTGCTGTCCGAGCTGCGCGATGCGCGCCGCCAAGGCAGCCGCTTCTTCGTCGAACCGCTGCTTCGCTTCGGCCAGCTCGCTTTCCCGCCTCCGCTCCAGTGCTTCCAACTGCCGCCGCTGCTCTTCTTCGCGGGCCGCCAGCCGGGCGTCGCTCTCGGCTACCCGAGCCTCCAGCTTGCGCTGTAGCTCCGCTTCTTGGGCTGCGCTGTGCTCCCGCAAAGCGGCCAGCTCGCCTTCGAGCTCGTTGTACAGCTCCTGCTGCAGTGCGAGCTCGTCTTCCTGCTCACGCCGCTTTCCGCGCAGGGCTTCCAGCTCCGCCTGCAGGCCGTCGCCGCGCTGCAATTGCTCGCGCGTCTTCTCCAACTGCTCGCCAAGCTGCACCTCGAGGCGACGCTTCTGTTCCTTCAGCTCCGCCTCGCGAGCCGCTAGACGCTCGGCGTAGCTCGCTTCCGCTTCGTGCATCTGCTCCGCCAGCATCGCCTTTGCCGCGACTACTGCCTCGCGGCTGCGCTCCCGCTCGGCCGCG
>NZ_BIMB01000058.1 GCF_004000865.1 Paenibacillus elgii NBRC 100335
GCGGCCGTCCCGCCAGCCTCCGGCTCCGCCGCGGCCCAACCGGCGACGGCGGACGGGGCCACCTCGCGCTGCACATCCTTGTCGCTGCGGTCCTGCAGCACGACGCGCAGCGGCCATGCGCCGCCGGATTCCGCCGGCTCTTCGAGCTTGAGGCACGTGCGGAACGGCGTGCCGTCGGACTGCCAGCCGATGGAGATGAGCCAGTCCTCCTCGTCCATCCACAGTTCGGCCGCCTGCTCGCCCCCGCGTCCCAGCAGCGGAAACGAGCGCTCCAACTGCTCCAGGCTCTGGCGCATGACGCCGTCTTCCTGAATCCACGCCGGGATGAGCAGATCCAGCCAATGCTGAGCAACCGGCGAGGCGGACCAGGCCGCTGCCGCTTCGGGCAGCTGCAGCTTCCAGCCGAGCTCTCCGGCCTTCCACTTGGCGAAATCCGGCATGAAGCGGCCATGCGTCAGCGCTTCTTTGACATGGGGCGCAAGCTGCGTCAGCTCCTTCAGTTCGCGAGCGAAAGCGAGCCGTTGATGCCGGACGACGCCCGGCGCGGCAAAATAGTCAAGCGCTTCCAGCACAGGCAGCAGCAATCCTTCGACGTTCTGCGACTCGACGACTTCGATGAACGTTCCGTAGAAGGAAGGCTCGTGCCAAGCAAACAGCCAGTCCCGCAAATCATAAGCGTCGCAGACGCCGCCGTTATAGCGGGCGCCCCACAGGAAGAAGCCGCCCTGCGGCGCCCAGCGCACATGGACGTGGGTGAGGCCCGTATCGGTCATGGAATCCATTTTCCTTTCCTCAGCTCTTCCTGCAGCGCGCGCAGGCGCGAATATTTCATCGCCAGCCGGTAAATGAAATCTTCCCAGTCGTTCGACCGGTTCAGCTTTTTGTACAGGGTGTGCAGCTTTTTCAGCAAGCGCACGGCGTTTTTGTAGGCCGTCCGGTTTTTCTCCGCGATGCAACGCTCTACCGCCTGATGAAACAGAGGCAGCATCAGCGACGGGTCGTGCTTTTCGACCGTTTGCAAATCCAGGGAGTACAAGTCCAGCGGCGAGACGCGGTTCGAGAGCTGCAAGTCGATCCAAGCCTTGTAGCGCTCCGCCTTCATCAAATAAGCCGTATAGAAATGGTACGTCCGCGGCAGAAGCGCAATCATGACCGACACCCATTCGCCGTCGTCGGTCTGCCGCTGCACCGCCTCCATCCAATATTGGCAAAACTGCCGCAGCTCCTCCTGCTGGGCCCGCTGCACGACCGGCAGCAGCCAGCGTAACCACGCCAGCATCCGGCCCCACGCTTCTTCCTCGTAGCAGCGGTGCAAGTAGAGGAAGTAGTCCCGCGCTTCCCGCTTGGACAGCGCTTCGAGCTTCTGCCGCGCCGCGTCGTCGTCGCCTTCGATCACGTCAAAATGCGCCTCCGCCAGCAGCAGCGCATCCCGCCGTCTCGGCATCAGATCGGGCGATTCCAGCATGAGCCGCAGCCGGGCGCGTTCCTCCGCCATCCATGCGGGATAGCTTGTCATCCGCCACCAGACGCTGCGGTATACGGTAGACCATGACAAAGGCGATTCCTTCCCTGACAGTGCCGCTTCCGCCAGCAAACCGAGCGTCTCCTTCCAGGGAGCCGAAGCTTTTTCCGCTAGCAGGGCAACATCGAGCCGGGGCACAAGCCGCAGCAGCTCCTCCAGACATTGACGGGCGACCGTCCGGCAGCCCGTTTCGATATAATAAGAAAGGTAGGACGTTTTCGTCTCCTGATAAAATTGTTCGATTTTCCGCATCACGAAGAACAGCACATGAAGCGAGTACAGCCCCCGCAGCGGCTGCTCCCAGCCTTCACCGTAGGGCAGCAGCTTTTCCTTGACCGCGCTGTAGAACAGCTCGATCGACTGCTGCTGGTTAAGGGAAAAGCCGTAAAACTGCTGGTCAAAAAACTTCTGCCACTGGGCCGGCATGTGATCCGGGGCCGGAGGTTCGAACCGGTCCTGCCGCTTCTCCGCGGCCTTGGAGACCGCCGTCTGCTTGGCCTGCTGCCGCGAACGCACGGCGATCGCCTGCTTGAGCTGCTGAAGCAGCAGCTCCGGCCGGCCGAACGGCGCGTACAGAGCGAAAGCGACTGCCGCCATATGCTTGCAGTTGTCCCCGTCCGGGCAGCTGCACTCGCTTTTGCCAAGGTGGTCCAGATCGAGAATCACTTCGTAGCGCTTCGTACCACGCACCAAAGCATGCACTTCCACGCCTTGCTTCAGCTCCAGCTCCGCCACTTGTCCCTTGTGGTAATAAGCCCATCCGCGCTCAAGCCTGGCCGGGTCGAAAGTGTCGCGCAGATGCCCGATCAGTTCATTTATTCGATTTTTCGGAATCTGCAGCTTCAGCATGTTTCGCCCACCGCCCTTTTTGTCTATCCTTATAGTGTACCAGATTTTGCATCGAAATGCGTGCCGGATCAAGGCCGAAATACGACTTTTTTTCCTCGTATACGGCTGTATTGCTGCGGTTGCGGGCAGTCCGGTTTCCGAGTACAATGGGTCACAAGGATTGCCAAACATGATTGCAGTTGCCGTCCGCCCGGCCGCGAGTCGCCGTCTCTTCGGAAAGCATGAATATACGGACAAGGGCGAATCAGATACGCGGAAACGTTGGTGGCAACGGGAAAGGCGGAGAACGATGGGCATTAAATTCGGCAGGGAATACCGCGACATTATCGACGATTTCACGAATGCGCTGCAGGAAATCGAAGGGTGCCATGAATTTTTGGAAATGTCAGTCGAGGACTGGGGAGAATTGAACGAAGGCGAGCGGAAGGAGTGCATCAAGACGCTGGCCGACGATTTGTTCTACGGGCTCGGGACGGAAGCGCAGATGAATGTCGGCGATTGTACCGTCACGCACGACCCGAAGCGGCATGTCATCCGCATCGATCAAGGGGAAGCGCTAACAAGGGTCATACACTTGGTATAAGGGGGGCGGCAGGCATGGGGAACAAGCTGACGGCGGAAGAAGTGAAGGCGCGGCTGTCCGGTCTTGAGGGCTGGACGGTGGAAGAGGGGAAGTGGCTGGTGAAAAAATACCGCTTCCCCGCCTTTGCAGGCAGTATCGCGTTTGTGAACCGGATCGCCGACATCGCGGAGGCCATGAACCATCACCCGATGATCGCCATTGATTATCGGATGGTGACGCTCCGCCTGACGTCGTGGAATGCGGGCGGATTGACGGAGCTCGACTTCGCGAGCGTCGCCCGGTATGACGAGGCTTATGCCGGAAACGCAGACCAGCACATGCCGCAGCGCTTGCTTTAGCCCCCCGCCTCTGTCATAGCTGCAAGCACACGTGCGCGTACTTCGGCTGGCAGCGGCTGCTGTAAGGCGGCCTCCAGCCGGTCCCGCCGAATGCCTTGCCGCTTCAGGTGGCCTTCGATGAGATCGGCTTTGCCGCCTCGTCCGGGCATGAGCAGGTACAGCACGAACCAATCTTCCAGCGGTGTCAGCGGGATGGAGACGCCCTCCAGCGGCTCGACCTGCGTGTTTGTGTCCGCGTGCCAGTCCAACCGGTATACGCTTTCCGCATGACGGATACTGAGCAAGCCCATGACATCGACTTCCGTACCGAGTATGGTGTAATGGGCGAAATATTTGGTGCAGAACGGTTCCTTCGGCTGCAGCGCCTCGTACGTTCCAAGCTGGCTTAACAGCTCGTGCGCCCGCAGCGCATCGTGCTCCGCCACGAGCAGATCGATGTCGTTGGGACGGTCGACGAGCCCGTGGAACCAGAGCATGGACGAACCTCCAAGCCCCCAGTCGACGGCATTGCTGTTCAAAATTTCCGCGATCCGGAGCAGCGCTTCTTTTTTCATTCGATGCTCTCCGATCTTAGCTTGATGGATTCAAAAATTCGCGAATTAGCTTCATATGATGCCGGTCATGCCAGACGAAATCCGGGATGTACTTCGAGATGACGAACGGCTTGCCGTCCAAGTCCGGAAACGAACGGCGGAATTCCGTCTCGGGCAACCCTTCCAGCGTATCTGTGATCCGACTGCGCCATAATACGAGCTCCTCCACAAGCTTCTCGCCGGATTGAGCCCGCCCATACTGCGCCGCCCTTGCATTAAATGCATCAAAATCCAGATGCTTCAGCATCAGTGGCTTGCCTTCCGCGATTTTGCCGACCGCCGCTTCGTAGAAATACTGGTCCCACAGCAGCAGATGCCCGACTACTTCCTTCAGCGTCCACTTGCCTGGTGCCATAGGCTTGTCCCACGTCCGCTCGTCCACGCTGCGGATTTCTTCCGCAAAAGCGAGCAGCCCGCGAAAATCGGCAAGCAGCTCGGCCTTCGATCGTACGTCATTTCCCATTGTCTTATCCTCCTTCGTTAATCGTGCCTGTCCATACCATGCAGTGAAACTCGCCGGACCCTTCCGGCGTCGGGCGTTCATACGTATCCGTGATGACAAAACCGGCCCGCTCGTAGGTCCGGATGGCCCGTTGATTCCAAGTCAGCACTTCCAGATCGATTTCGTTGCCCGGTGCGCTGCGCTTGGCCTCGCTGACGATGGCGCGAACAAACGCCGTGCCGCTGCCCTTGCCGCACAAGTCCGGCCGCAGTCCGAGTCCGAGGCGTGTGACGCCGACCATGGGGAAAAACTGCGCAAAGCCGCACAGCTCCCCGGATTCGTCAAGCACGGCACGGAACTGAGCCTCGCGGATGCGTGGATCGCCGAATTCTTCACCGCACGCTACCATCAGCTCCCACGGGTCCCAATGGTATAAATCGTAGGGAGGCGGGTACTTCCACGTACAGATGTCGCTTCCGTGCTCTTCCCGCATCGGAACGAGACGGAAGCTTTTCGTTTTAATTGGCATGGTTCCTCCTGCTTTTTGCGCCGGCGTTTGCGCTTTCGCCGGGCATTTTTCCGTTGTATACTGATAACTATACCGTATTTCATCCCATCTAAGGAAGTGATTGGTTTGAAGCATATTGTAAGTCAACCGTGGCTCTTCGAACATGGTACGGACGATCATATCGTCATCGCAGATTGCCGGTTCACGCTGGGGAAGTCGGAATCGGGGAAGCAAGGCTATGACATCGATCACATTCCCGGCGCGGTGTATTTTGACCTGGAGCAAGACTTGTCGGGCCCGATCACGGAGCATGGCGGCCGCCATCCGCTCCCTGACATGCAGGATCTTGCGGCGAAGCTGGGGCAAGCGGGCATTCATGCCGGTTCCACCGTCGTCGCTTACGACGACCAAGGCGGTGCGATGGCCTCGCGCTTGTGGTGGCTACTTACCTACCTTGGTCATGAGAAGGTATATCTTTTGGACGGAGGCTACAGCAAGTGGAAGGAAGCGGGCTATCCCGTCACCGACGAGCCGCCGCTGCTGCGCGAGGCCGTGTTTACGCCCCGCGTACGTGAAGACTTGGCTGTCAGCGTCGAGCAGGTCAAGGAACGGCTGGGCAAGCCCGGCGTGACGTTGATCGATTCCCGGGAAGCGAAGCGCTATCTCGGCATCGAGGAGCCAATCGACAAGGTAGCCGGACATATTCCCGGCGCGAAGTCGTATTTTTGGAAGGACGCCTTGGATGAGACCGGCGCTTGGAAGAGCGAAGCGGCGCTGGCCGAGCGTTTCGAAGGGCTTCGTCAGGCGGAGGAGATCATCGTCTACTGCGGCTCCGGCGTGACGGCCTGCCCGAATGTGATCGCGCTGAGCGAAGCGGGGCTGAACAATGTGAAGCTGTACCCCGGAAGCTGGAGCGATTGGATTTCGTATGAGGGGAATCCGATTGCGACTGGAGAAGAGTAAGGGCTGAAAGGCCGCGTCGGACGCGGGTTGGAGGGCTGCGACAGGTTGCCGTGAGGCGGACTGTTGCGGCCCTCTTTGGGCTTGTTTGCAAACAGCTTGCAAACAAGAAGCCGGAGAAAGCAGTTGCAGCAGGCCCAGAGCCAGCCACAGTTCAACAATTGAGACAGGTTACTGTCGAAAAGCTCGTCCAGTATATCCATCCACAAACGTGCGCGGTGACTTTGGCTTGGGAGCAAGAGTCCGACCGTCATGCTAGGGTAGCTCTTCTTGATTTTATATTTCACTAGTGTTATATTACACATATGGAATATAAAAAGGAGATAAACAATGAATCGTCTTTCCAACGTGGAATTTATGTTGCTGCAAATTATTGCGGAATCCAAACAAGCGTCGGGGTATCAAATCAATAAGTTGATAGAGCTTAGAGGCTACAGGGAATGGGCGAATATAGGTACGACTTCTATTTACGCCGGATTGCAGAAACTGAAAGACAAACGACTGATCCGATCCGAAGATTCCGTCCATAAGTCTGGCAAAGGACCTTTGCCGTCTACGTATGTCATGATGGAAGCCGGTATAGAAACATTAAGGAATGAAATCATCGTAAGCCTAACTTCTGCGCGGGAACGGGATAACCGTTTCGATCTCGGACTCGCGGCTCTCCCTTTTATAGGGGAAGATGAAGCCGTGGAAGCTTTGCGGAAACGGCAGAACTTTCTAGAGGAGACATTGAGGAACTTAGGTCAGAAATATGAATCGCAAGGCGGCTATCGATTGCCATTGCACGTTAGGGCTCTTTTCCTTCACCCGATGAGTCTCATCGAGACTGAAAAGACATTTGTCGCAAATCTGATCAGTGAACTAACAGGGGAACTGGAGGGACATGCCCATGTTGATTGAAGGTTTTGCTCTTTTTCAGGGAGAACACTGCGAGACGACAGCGATGGGCAATCTCCTTCAACATAAGGGTGTTCGATTATCGGAGCCGATGTTATTCGGTATTGGGCAAGGTTTGGGATTCATTTATTGGGATTCGAAGGGAATGGACTTTCCTTTTATCGGGGGTAGAGTAAAGCCTGATGAACTGTCTGCTTGCATAGCATCCCGGCTCAATTTGAATATCAGGGTGCAAGAAACCTCGTCTGTTACAAAAGCATGGCAGAACGTGCAAAGCTGCATAGACCGTGGAATTCCTGTGGGACTTAAATTAGATTCGTATTATTTAGATTACTTTACGAACAAAGTACACTTTGCAGCCCACTATGCGGTGATATATGGCATGGATGACGAATATGCCTATATGGCAGACACAAGCCAACAAGGCGGACTCGTGACAACGCGATTGTCGAATTTGACTATGGCAAGAAACGCAAAGGGGCCCATGAGCTCCAGGAATCGCTCCTTTACGATCGAGCAAACGGATACCCTTCCGCCGCTTGCACCCGCCATACGATCATCCCTTATCAACAATGCTCATGACTATTTGAATCCGCCTATCCGCAATATGGGCAATAAAGGAATCAAAAAAATGAGCGGTGAAATCCTGAATTGGCCTTCTAGAAGCAAGGATTTAGAGAAAGATCTGTGTTTGACCGCTTTATTGATGGAAAGAGCGGGGACCGGCGGCGCCTTATTTCGAAACCTGTATAGAGATTTTCTTAAAGAATGCGTGGATTTGTTCTGTGATTCTAAATTAGAGCAGGCATACTTTCTGTTTACGGAAATCGCGCCGATGTGGAACGGTGTCTCGGCATCGATTGATAAAGCGGGAAGAACCGGAAATCAACAGGAGCTAAGACTTGCATCCGAGCTTCTAGCCGACATTGCGGAGAAAGAACGATTAGCCATGGAGTTTGTATTGACAATTTAACTTTATAATTGGTTTCACAACTTAACTCATTTTGAATCGACATTAGGGTAGACGCAAACAACCGCCAACCGCGTCGGACGCGGGTCGGAGGGCTGTGACAGGTTATGAGTAAGTGACCTGTTGCAGCCCTCTTTGGCGTTCTCGTTCAACATACGCTCTTGAACGTTGCTTCCATCCTCCCACAAACAGGCTTGCCTCGCCTTTTATTTGGGGGCAAGAGTGACTCTGAGGCGGGAAGATGGCTCGGGTCAATTCCCGCGGAATCGTTCGATGACAATCGCTTTCGCCCCGTCGATTTTAAAGCATACGAGCTTCCCTTCGACGCAACCTTACAAGAGTGTAAGGCAATGTCATCTAGATCAATGGTATCAACCTAATTGCTCCTGTATACTAATCCTATCCATCGATGGGATTAGTTTTTAGGGGGAGTTGGCGTGAGGCTTTTTGAAATGCTGCTACTCTTTTCAAGTGCTTGTTTGTTGGCGCTCCTGTTCACTTTCAATCAACGTATCCGAAGATCAGCTTTGCTCCTGACAAGCGGAGCCGGCTCCATTTTTTTAGTGATACATTTTTTTGTCGAAGGATACAGGGTTCAGCTTTTGTTTTTATACGGATTTACGATCCTGATGCTTATGCTTTCGCTTATAGACGTTTTCATAACGCCGAAAACCGTTCGGACCGCCTCGCGAATCCGTAGGGTGCTGGGCCGCCTTTTTATCATGATTGGGTTAATCGTAACGGCGTGCTTCCTCTATGTGTTTCCCGTATTCGACCTACCGGCGCCAACCGGCGAGTTGAAGGTAGGCACGCAAGTCTTTCATTTCGTCGATCCAAACCGGGAGGAGACATTTGGAAAACCCGCGACAGGCAAGAGGGAATTGATGGTTCAGGTATGGTTTCCGGCTCAAGCTGGCACCGGCAAGTACGCTCCCTTTATCCCCGATACCCGGATTTTACGTTATATGGCGGCGAACTATGGCCTTCCCGGGTTTACTTTTCAACACCTGAAGTACGTATCCAGTCATGCTTATTCGGGGGCCGAAGTCTCTTCGGCACAGACTTCATACCCGCTGATCCTTGCGAATCCCGGCTTCGGTTCCTCCAGGTTCCTCCACACGTCGCAAGCCGAAAATCTCGCGAGTCACGGATATATCGTGGCAGTGATCGACCATACCTACAATACATTTGCAACCGAGTTTCCGGACGGTCAAATCACGACCAGCACAACCAACGACTTATTCTCGCCCGATCATGATTACCGGACGGAAAGCGGAAATCGTGACAAGTTGGGAAAAGTTTTAACCGGCGATGTGGCGTTTGCGCTGGACCAATTCGAGCTCATCCAATCGGGGCAGATTCCAAGCCATCTAAAAGGGAGGATTGATCTCGGTCATGTCGGGGTGTTCGGTCATTCCATCGGCGGAGCGACGGCCTATGACGCTTCTTACGATCCGCGAATCGCGGTTGGAATAGACTTAGATGGAGGGCTTTATCGATTGCGTGACAGAGAGGGTCTGCGAAAGCCGTTTTTGTTCATCAACTCGGAAAGCGAATTCGAAAGGTTAAAAATGGTGATGGATAACCGGGTCTATACGGATGCAGAGCTTAACCGTATGGGCAACACAAGAGAGTGGATGGATCAAGTAACGGAAGACAAAAAGTTAGAGCTTGAACGGATGCGCGAAACGGTTGCCGCAGGGGGACAATTCCTCTATATCGACAATACGGAGCATTTGAATTTTACCGATGTACAGTTCATTTCTCCGATTTTCAAAATGCTGGGCATTACAGGAAAGATTGCGCCCGAAAGAGCGAACTCCGTTATCAATGCCTATATGCTGGATTTCTTCGATATGTATCTGAAAAATCAAGGCGGAATCTTAATGAAAGGACCGGATAGCCGCTTTCCGGAGGTGAAGTTCGTAACCTCGCAATTATAATTACGGAACAGGCTACCGATACTGCGGTAGCCTGTTCTCTATGAGCTATCGTACCCGTTTCCTTAAGCGTGGCTGCCCAATATGCCAGCAACCTTCGTATGTTGAGCTCTCAACACATAGTTGGGGGCTGCGACAGACCAGCATGGGCTGACTGTTGCGGCCCTTTTCTTTTTTCCCCAAGCTAATCAGTCCTGCTTCAGCTTGTCCATCTCTTCCAAAGTCATCGCGTTGCACCGCTTGAAAAAATCAAGGATCACGCGCAGCTCCTGTTCGCTATAACCCATCAAAATGTTGTGCGTTGCCCGAAAGACCGAGTCGAATAGCGGGGGGATCGTTTCGGATTCCCGCCCGGTAGGCTTGACGACGACGCGTCTGCGGTCGTTCGGGTCCTTGTCCCGTGTTACATATCCCGCCTGTTCCAGCCGGTCGATCACGTTCGTGACCGCCCCGGTGGTTAAACCGGTTAACTCGGCCAATCGTCCGGCGGTTACCGGTCCGGCGCTGTTCAGGAAGTCGAGGCATTTGTGATCCGTGGCGTTCAGTCCGAGCTTTTCGGAAATGAGCTGGTGGAGCATGACGGCCCGCGCGCTGTTCTGACGCAGTTCGAGGAGCAGTTCCTGCTGCAAGGGAGTAAGCTGTGGGACAGCATGATTGCGTTGATCGCTTGACATAAAGAGACCTCCGGTATAAGATAAAAATATATCTTAATTAATTAAGATATATAATTTATTAAGAAGATTCATGCATTAAGTATTTATCTGGTCAACAGTATATCACAATCGGAAGGCGCAGCCAAAAATCCAATGATCGAGAGGACGGAATCGGAAATGGAATACCAGCAAAAAGATATTCAAGCGATGCAGGAATTATTTACGGCGTTAAGCGATGCCTGGAATCGGGGCGACGGAGCCGCTTTTGGCGAATGCTTCGCGGACGACGCGGATTACGTGACGTTTATGGGGCAGCATTTAAAAGGGAAGAAGCAGATTGCGGAGGTCCACCAGTGGCTATTTCACGGTCCGCTCAAAGGCTCGACCTTGGAATCCAGTGCCACCTCCGAGTTACGGCCGCGGTTCGTGACCCCGGAAGTAGCCGTTGTCCATAGGATTGGAGAGGCGAAATTGGCTGATCCGGCGCAGGGCCCTTCGGACCGGGGATCCATCAATACGAACGTGGTAATCAAACAAAACGGAGAGTGGAAAATTACAGCGTTCCACAATTGCCGTATTCAACAAATTCCGGGAGGCAGGGGCTAATTGTTACAAAGTAAGGTCGACACTTTATACGAACCGGCGGTGAGGGTGCAGCGGGCTGCTTTCGGGCAGCTTGGCGCAGCCTCTTTTTGGCTTCTTTTCGTTATTATAGAACTTGCGATGCTTTTGTAACCTTGGAGCCCTTCTTCGGCACCTTATACTGGAGCGGCAATGAAAGGGGGCGAAACTTATATGCTGCACTTGGTTGAACGAGCAAAACAGGGAGACCAGGAAGCTTTTGACCTTATCGTCCGGCGTTTCGAAGCGATGGCCTATGCGGTTGCGTTCGAAAGGCTGCATGACTCCCACTCGGCGGAGGATGCCGTGCAGGAGGCGTTTGCGGAAGCTTTTATCCATTTGCGCAGGCTGAAGGAAGCGGAAGCTTTTCCCGGATGGTTCAAAACGATCGTGATTCGTCAATGTCACCGTCTTGTGCGGAGGAAGCGTCATCCAACGGTACCGCTTGATCAACTGGCACAAACGAGCGGGGGACAGCCAAGCGTACCGGAGATTGTCGAAAAAAGAGAATTGCAGCAGCTGCTTCATCATTCCATATCGGCTTTATCGTCCAACTTGCGCATCGCGGTCCAACTGTTTTATTTTCAGGGCTACTCTCTGCAAGAGATTTCTGTGTATTTAGGAACGTCAGTTCCGGTGTTGAAAAAGCGGCTGTTCGACGCCCGTGCGAAGCTGAAAGGAACGCTCCCCGTAGCCGATTTCGTCTCCGTATTTCATCAATTGTACGAAGGAGGAAAGCGAATGCTTCACATTGTCAATGGCGATGTCGTTGCGGAAAAGCTGCGGCAGGGCGTCGTCCAAGGCGACATTCTTGTCTGGAGAGAGGTGTATCCCGAAGGACCCGTATTTACCGAGCCGGCCGAAGAGGCCAATCGATCGGTTCGGGCGGGCTATTTGGAGCGGACGCTGGGAATTCCGAGTGCGGAATTTATACGTATAAGCGAAGCGCAGGAGAAGGTGCGCGCAAACTTTCGCAACTACGAGGAAATCGTGCTGTGGTTCGAGCATGATTTGTTCGATCAGACGATGCTGTGCTGCTTGCTTCATTGGTTTGCGCAGCAGTCGTTAGGCACAACGAAGCTTAGCTTGCTGTCTATTGGGGCCTTCCCGGGAATCGAGCTTTTTCGGGGGTTGGGGCAGCTGTCCGTGAACCAAATGGCGACCTTGTCGGGCACTTGGCAAACGGTTGGCAAGGAACAGCTCGAACTTGGCGCCCTCGTCTGGGAGGCTTACTGCGCCTCGGACCCGGACAAGTTGGTTCAACTGCTTGAAGCGGGGGATATCTCCGCACTGCCCTATGTGAACGACGCCTTTCGGCTTCACTTATCACGGTTTCCCTCCATCCGGAACGGACTTGGCCTTGTCGAACAAATCACTTTGGAGATGGTCCGCGGCGGGATGACTTCTCCGCTGGACTTGTTCGGGCATATAGGACATAAGCTTCATGGGCTGGGCATGGGAGATCTTCAATATTGGCATCGCTTGGCTAAACTTGCGCAAGGTCCGTACCCATTGCTGAAGCTCGAAGGCTTCAATGCTTTTCCCGGCTATAAGGACCCGGCGCAGTCATTTCGTCATAGCACAGTTGCATTAACGGAAGCAGGCAGAAGGGTGCTCGACGGAGAGGCGGATTGGATTGTTTTAAACGGCATCGACGAATGGTACGGCGGCGTACATCTACAGGGCTGGTCGACCCCTTGGCGCTGGGATGCGTCTCACAACACACTCGTTCCATGGGAGGCCGCTGAAGGGGAGTAGGGTATATATACTCTAAATCTCCGATGGTATTGACGAAATACCACAATCAACCTATAATACCCAAAATACCCAATTTATAAATTTGGTTTGAAAAAAGTCGGAACGCACTCGACAATCAAAGGAGAGTATACTATGGCCGCGGTTAAAACCTTCAAAGCGACAGCACATTTGCAAGAGGGCGTGAAAGTGAAGGCTAGTTCCAGACAGTTCGAGCTGACTATCGACGAGCCAAAAAGCTTGGGCGGAACGGATACCGGGATGAATCCGGTGGAAGCGCTGCTGGCTTCGTTAGGTGCCTGCCAATCGATCGTAGCACGAGTCTACGCGCCCAAGTTTGGGGTCAAACTCGATGATTTCCAAGTAGATGTGGAGGGCGATCTGGATCTCGACGGATTTTTCAACCGGTCGGAGGTTCGTCCGGGCTACTCCGAAATCCGTTATACGTTTCGAATTAAAACCGATTCGCCGAAGGACAAGGTGGAGGAATTTATCCGGTTCATCGAGAGCAAATGCCCGGTAGGAGATACGATCGCCAACCCGGTCAGTCTCAAATTAAACAGCATCGTTATCGAGAGCTAAGCGGAACAGGAACGCGGATTGTTAGAGCTACAGCAGACTACCATCGGGCAGCTGCCGCAGCTCTTTTTGCGCTTTATTCCCGCATCTTTTCGGCCCCGGGGCGCTCAATCCGCAGATTACGAACTAACCTCCAACTGCGGACTGCCTTCCGAAGCGAACCGCAGGGCGCGGCTGATCAACACCGGAAGCACCGAGACATGCCCCTCGCCCTCGAACTCGTGGAACCTCACGCGCACACCAAGGCTTGCGAGGACGGACAACCGTTCCGCAAGCTCCTTCGCATTATCGTTCATATGGCTGTGATGATCTTTCTCGCGTTCCCCCACCGCAAGCAGCACGCCGACACTGCAATGCTCTTTCTCCAAGCGGGAGGCGAATTGCCGTTCTTCTTCCAGCAGAATTCTTTTGCCCCAATGAATGGAAGGACTTCCGGCGACATAAGTATGGAATGTCCCCGGCCTTGTAAAAAGCGCATGCAGCACGAAGAGGCCGCCAAGCGAGTGGCCGAAAATCGTTTGCCTGCCACGGTCGATGCTGAACTCGCGTTCGATCTCGGGCTTCAGGTCCTCTTCAATGAAATTCAGGAAAGCATCCGCTCCACCCAGCTCGGGCCACTCCGTTCCGCGCGGGCTTTGAGGCAGTTCCGCTGAGGGTACGGGCATCGTGAAATCGTAATAGCGGGCGTTCGAAAATGGCCCTTCCGTATCGTAACCGATGCCGACGATTACGGCCGGAACGACTCCGGTCTTCTCCGGCCGTCTCGACTGCAAGCGTATCGCCTCGGCCATCGTACCGAACACGGAATTCGCATCAAGCAAATAGATGACCGGATATCCCGAAGGAGGCGGCTCAACGTCCGGCTTGGCGACGAAAATGCGATACTCGCGATTTTCGGCCCGCGAATGCATGATGCGCTGTTCTGTTCGAGGAAGGGTCACTAAGCCCTCGGCAGCAGTCTGTCCCTCCGTTGTGGATGATTCCCTTGTTTGGTCGACCACCGTGTTCCTTCCTCCCTGACTTTTTCATTTTTGATCCAATCAAATTCCTGCAAAGGACGATCATGCCCCAAATTATAAAGCACGCCTCCTCTACAGAGCCATGGACGATATCCGGAAATCCCTTGGGCCTTTTTCGGAAAAAGCTGCTGCCGAACTCTCTCTCGGTTGATCGGCGCCTGCGCTTATGAGCTCTAGGGGCGCGGTCTGAACATACAGTAGATGGTAACGGTGCCCAATTTCCTCTTCTCTACGAGCCGATATCCGAACCGTTCATACAGGAGAACGTTATCCTCGTTTTCCGTGTCCAATCCGATGCCTGCAGATGTCGGGTCCGCATCTGCAAGCGCATGAATTTCGTTCAGCAGCAGCTTACCCAGCCCTGTCCCTTGATGCTCGGGGTCTACACCCACAAATACCAAATAATGATGAGGAACGGAGGGACGGACGGATGTCGTGAGCCGCATATACTCATTGATTAAAGCAAACGAGCGCGGCGGCACTTGACAGAGCAACCCGATTGCCCGGCAGAGGAATCGCGCTTTTGCAAGGAATCCCGCATCCTTATAGCTTATCGGAAGCTCCACGCATGCGGCGCCCCGCAGCGTACCTTGTTCTTGAACACCGATCAGCATTTCCTGCAGCAGCAGGCTCTTATGAAATAAAAAACTAAAAAAATGCCCGATATGAATGGATCGCTTTGCCCCCGGGAACAGATGGCGGAACATCGGATCATCGGAGAAGGCTTTCGGCAAAATGTCCCTAGCTTGAGCGGCGTGTGCAGTTCCCAAACGGATAATTTCCCGGCCGCAGGTTGAATGGTCCCGGTCCGTCATCTTCTAATGCTCCCTCCGTGCATAATGATCCACCGCGAAGCTGAACACGACTTTAAAGATATAGAAAAACAGCATGACGAGAAGAAGCTTGGGGATCGAGGCGAAGAACAGCAGCAGACCGGCAAACCCGGTGCATACGAAAACCGCCGCTATCGTTCGTTGAGCCGGATGACCGAGGAGGGCATTGACGATAAAAGACGATACGATCGTATAGCCCCAGACGAAGAGGCAGGGAATAAAATGTTCCCCCAAGACGGCAGCGAGCAGAATGGGTTGAACATGAATGGCGATAAACACCAGACGTGCCACCGGATGGGCCTGGTAGTGGTTGTTGGTCGATAACGTGAAGTTGGCAATGACGCCGCCATGGATGTCCAACGCCAAGAGCAGAATGGCAAGCAGCTGCCATAGGACAAGCCCGCTCCACTCGGAATACGTCAGAGCAAGGAGCGCCGCGCTCATGCCGACGCCAAAACCTAAGGTTAGCGCCAACTCCAAGACGGTCGATCTTTTGCCGAACACTTCATGAAAAAAGGCCGGGATGTTTACTGGTTTCATGACAAATCCTCCTCAAATTTAATATATGACCGTTCGAACGGTCAGTTTTATGCGAAACGATCTCCGGCTTACGCCAGGGAGTCGTCTTCGGCTAAGTGTCGGCAGAGCATGCTAACTTGCAGCCGCCAAGCTTGTTCGTACAGCTGACCGTTTCCATTCAGCAAATAATGCAGGCCCATGCCGTCCATGAGCGAAAAGAGAAGCGCAGTCACGGATTCCAGCGTTTTTTCGTCGAGGGGACGGAGAGCCAGCCGGTTGAGCTGATGTCCCAAGAGCTCGGTAATTTTATCGGTGCAGCTTAGGAGGGCTTCCCGAAAATCCGCATTGAACATGCCTTCATGATAGAAGGAGAAAAAGGCTTTGAACGCTTTAAGATAAGGTTCAGGCACTCGGAATATGGACTGCCCGAGCTGATGAAGAAACTGTTCCAAGTCCCGATACTCCTGCGCCATCGGCTCAAGGAGATCGTCGAACAAAATGTGGAGCGCGCCGTGAAGAATTTCGTCGATGGATTTGAAATGGTGAAATATATTGCTTTTGCTCACGCCTGTTAGCTGCGCGAGCTTGGCCGCCGATACCTCTTTGATGCCGTGCTCCGAAATGATGGCGATCGCAGCGTGTAAAATTCGTATTCGGGTTTGTTCGCCCTTTTCCATGCGCTTATCTTGTACTTTGGGATTCATGGCGAAGCTCCTTTCCGGATCATTATATAACTGACCAACCGGACAGTCAATATACTGATGATGTACAGATCGATGATTCAAAAGTGATATGGGCTGGCAGGAGAGTGAAAAAATAGGTCTAATTTACCAGAAATATTGACAAATTGTGTCGAAAATCACATTGAAATGCCCTGCTTTTACCAGATATCATATAGTACATGCCGAATGGACGGGTAACCGTTGAATGTGCGTAAAAATTTTTTTAGCGGGAGAGGAATTTTTGGTATGTTAACAAATTCAGAGCTTCGCCGGATGGCGAGGGAAAGCTTGCAAGGGAACTGGGTTAACGCGGTTCTTGGCGTTTTCATTTATGGGGTGATTCTTTCCGCATTGTCCTACATTCCGTTTATCGGATGGATTGGCACGATCGTGCTTACCGGACCTTTGACGTTCGGCCTGTACGGTTATTTTCTTGGCACGGTTCGCGGCGAGTTGACATCGGTCGGCAATTTGTTCGACGGATTCAATAACAACCGGTTCGGGAATGCCTTGGTTCTAAATCTCGTGTCGGGCATTTTCATTTTCTTGTGGTCGCTGCTTCTTGTTGTACCGGGGATTATTGCGGCTTTGAGCTATTCGCAAGCGTATTTCATTATGCGCGACAATCCGGAAATGCCGGCTCTCGATGCTTTGCGTCAAAGCAAGGAAATGATGAACGGACACAAGACCCGGCTGTTCATGCTGTTCTTGAGCTTCATCGGGTGGATTGTGCTCGGGATGATTCCGCTCGGCCTCGGCATGTTCTGGGTACAGCCGTACATTTATGCGGCAATGGCTGCGTTCTATGAAGAGTTGAAAAACCAGAATGTTGCTACGCCCTATGCGGAAGCGCCTCGCAGCTATACTCTCTAATTTGCCATGATTGTGGGGCTTCCGGTAAGCATATAACGAAAAGAGAGCTGTCTCCGTCGAATGACGGCAGGCAGCTCTGTTTTTTGCGCTTATTCAAAGCCATCGCACCAGGGGAGGAGAACTTCATCCGCTAAAGACGGAAAGCCCTGCAGGCTTGTCCGATCGGCTGTTCGTTGGAACGAACGCAGAGCAGACAAACGCTCAGGGCTTTCGAAGGTACGGGAAACTTCCGTTCAGGTCATTAAAGTTACTTGTCAGTCATCACTTGCTTGTACTGCTCGTCCGACAGGACGCGCCGTGCCGTGACGTAACGCTTGGCGTAATAGGATTCACTGAGTTTCGTAACGGTGACGCCTTGATCCGTAGCAGAGTGATAGAACTTGCCTTCGCCTACGTATACGCCGACATGGGAGATCCCTTTACCGTCGGTGTTGAAGAACACCAGGTCGCCGGGACGAAGCTGGTCTTTGGCCACCTCGGTACCAAGCTCGGCTTGGCCTTTGGACGTATGCGGCAGATCGACGCCGAATTTGTCAAATACCCACGAAGTGTAACCCGAGCAATCGAAGCCTTTGGTCGTAGTGCCCGCATACTTGTAGGGCGTACCCATAGCCTCGTTAACCGCTGAGCTTAGTGGGGTTTCTGCAAAAACGCTGCCAACCGAAATGCTGCAAAACAAGGTCAAAGAAAATGCAAAACCTACAAGCTTTTTCAAAGAAGTTTCCCCTTCCGGTGCCTACGAGGTTAGCTTGAGGGTTCGGTTGAAGGTTCCCTATGATCACTCTACTGCGAGATCAATTCACCCAAAAATGGATCCCCCGTTTTCTGCGAACAGAAATTCGGCAAAATTTTCTTTTTTTTATTCCGAGTACATATATTCGAGCCAACATGACGTTTTCCTCCCTTTGTCACATAATTGTCACAGAATCAATGGTTATTTATGAAACTTTTTGTTTATAAGCTAAAAAGAACGTCATCTCCCGGCACTCTCGGAAGACGACGTTCTCGTATTTTGGCATAATTTCACTTTACGAGGCAGGTTAGGGCTATGCCTTCTCCGCCCAAAGGGCATACTGCGTGCCGATCTCCCACACTTTGAAGAACATTTGCACCAGCCGGTACGCCTGCATGAGAACGAGCGCAGCGAAGCCTGCCCACCAGAAAGACGACACCATCACGGCGGCGGCCAGCACTAGCGACAGAGCGGCGACCGCCAGCGCGGCCAGCGCGATGACCGGCAGATGCCGGAAGGCGAACAGCAGCGTGTATAGCGAGGACCTTCCGTCCGTTTTGCCGATCTGCAGGAACAGGAACAGCAGCTGCAGCAGGAACAGGTAAGCGGCGTACAAGGCCAAGGCGGGCAGCAGCGCCTGCCCCAACGAGATGTAGGAGGCATGGACGGCAAATTGCTTCGCGGCGTAAGGCACAAGCCAGTACAGCGGTCCGATCGACAGGACGAGCTGGAGCGCATACAGCCCGAGGAACGGGAAGAATAGTTTGCGGATGCCGGCCACAAACCGGTAACCCGCGTTCAGTTCCCCGTGCCGAAGGGAGTAGAAGACTCCGGCGTTCAGTGCGGGATGCAGCAGCATCCGGAGCCCGATCAGGCCGAGCCCCGTCCATAGGTACGGTACGATCAGGTCGGTCTTCATCAGTTGAAACTGGCCCTCCACCCAGAACAGCCGTACCGACTCGCCGGGAAGCGCCCCGCCGGGATACCGGTGAAGGAGGGGGAGCACGACCGACTGAATGAGTTTATACAAGACGACGCCCCAAAGCAGGTTGTAGAAGAAGAGCGCGAAGACGGCGAACGGCTGATGCCAGGCGATGACCCAGCCTTTTTTGATCCGATTCCACATGTTCATCACCTCACCAGACGACCCAGCCGAATAAGGTCTCCAAAAATTTGACGATCCCCATGTTCCATCGAACGGACAGCTTGGTATCGACCTCCGTTTTCATGAAGCTGTTGATCCGCTTGTTTTCCAGCACGATCGAATGCTGCGGGTCGAGCGATACCCAAGCGAGCGGAGAGGCGTGATTCAGCTTCATGATTACTTCGCTGTCGACACCGTCCCACGTCTTATCCAGCTCCGAGCCGTCGGCGAAGCGAAAGCGGATCGGCACATTGTGGTACGTTCCGCCCAGCTTGCGAAGCTGTACGCTGTTCTCATAGACGGGCTGCCCGTTTTCGGTTGCGTTCCGAACCTTGATTCCGGTGACGGCGTAGTCGACCATCATGCCGTTATAAATGTATTGATGGAAAAATTCCTGCCAGCTTAATTTCGTTACGTCCTCGACCGTCCTTTGAAAATCGGCCGTACCCGGATGCTTGAACTTCCAGCGCTGGAAGTAGGTGCGCAAAATTTTATCCATCGTCTCCGGCCCGGCCTGCCGTTCCATCGCCTTGAGCACAAGCTTGGCGCGGGTGTAGACATTCTCGGCGTATTGATTGTGTCCGCCGTAGCCCCACGAATGCAGCTTGAGCGCCGCCGGATTCGTAATGTAGCTTGATTCGACGAGCAGGTTCGGTCGCACGCCGTATTCCGCCTCCATAATCCGGTCTTCGGCATACGAAGTGAAGCCTTCGTCGAGCCACGCTTCCTCGAATTCATTGTTGGCCACCATCCCGTACCAGAACTGATGGCCGATCTCGTGCACGACGACCCGTTCAAGCTCTAGAGACGGGTTATCTTCTGCGGCTCCCCAGGCGGTAACGAGCGTCGGATACTCCATGCCTCCGGCCCCGTTGCCGTCCGCGGGGGGCACGACGATCGACAAGGTCGAATACGGATAGCTGCCGTACCATTGGGAATAGCGGGCCAGCGCTTTTTTGGCGGCGGTCATGTAGCGGGCCTTGAGGCGTTCATGCTTCGGATCGAGATACAGCTTGATGCGGACGCCGGGCACATGGGGAGTAGCGTAAGGCTCTTCGAAATAAACGAAATGCGGCGAGGCCGACCAGGCAAAATCATGCACGTCGTCGGCATAGAAGGTATAGGTTCTCGTCTTGCCGTCGTCGGCGACGGGTTTGGTGGGAAACCCGGTGGCCGCAACGGTATAAGCGGAGGGAACCTTCAGCTTGACGTCGAAAATGCCGAAGTCCGAATAAAATTCCGAGTTGCCGTGATATTGGTGCAGATTCCAGCCATCGTCCGCCCGACCGCGGACTCCTTTGGGCTCATATACGGCAACTTTCGGAAACCATTGGCCGGCCATGACGAAATCTCCGGCGTACCCCATCCGGGCGAACACCTGGGGCAGCTTGACCGAAAAATCGGTGCGCAGCGTCACCCGCTCGCCGGGTCCGACCGCTTTGGGCAGCGGCACTTTGATCAGCGTCCGGTCATCCTTGTTCCCGTCGTCAGGCTGGACGTATTCGATCCGGTCGCTGAGCTCGATTTCGTTGCCGTCCAGCGTCTTGATCGAGCTGACGGTCATGCCTCCGAAGCTGCCTTCCTTGCTCGCGTCCTGCCGCAGCTTTCCGCCGGATTCCTTCATGAAGGTCGATTTCTTCGATTCGAAGGCGTTCGGATACAAATGAAAATACAATTCCTGAACGGGTGCGCTTCCAGGGTTTTTCCAGGTAAATGCCGACGTGCCGCGGATCGATTTGCCCTGCGCATCCAGCTCCGCGCTCAGATGATATTCCACGATTCGCTCGCTAAGTGGCTTCGGAGCCGGCTTCTCCGCCGGGCGTGCCGGCAGGCTGGGAGGCGCGGGCGGAGGCGCGACCGGTTCGTTCAAGCGCGCGCCGACCGGGAGCGCCCCGCCGGAGGGCAGGAAGATACCCGTAGACGAGCCGTCCGCTTGTCCTCTGGCGGAAGGCCAGCGGGGCGCGGCGACGACGGCGCGCCCCGTCGTCGAAGGGACGGGCTTGAGCATCGTCAGCGGGTTTGCCGGTTCGTCTGCAGGAAAGACGGAAGGCAGGGCGGCATCTGCGGGCAGCGTCCACCCTGCCGCCGACTTGACCGGCTGCGGGCCGGATTCCGGCAGGACGTTCGTCAGCAGCGTGGCCGTGAAGGTAAGAGCAAAGATCGAGCCCCATGTTGCGATTCGGTAGCCGAGTCGTATTTTCATCCAATATTCACCCCGTTGACAAGCATCTACAGCATGTATATGTGGGGGGGACGAGGATTATTTCTACCGTCGCGAAAAAGAATCGGCGGCTGTTCATAAGAGCCGAGCTTGCCGGGGGGACCGCTTTTTAGTACAATTTTGATATCCGCAGCTTCAGGCTGCCGCTTGACTGCAGCGGATTGGGACATTGGGAATCGCTTATTATCACGTGAAACAGGTGGTGCACGGATGGATATAAATGAACAAAACGCGCAGGCGGCGGACACGAAGAAGAAGCTGCCGACCTTGAACATCGTCAGCAGCAAGGAGACGAAGCACCGCGGCTTCGGGCAGGGCTCCATCGATCTGAGCCAGCTCTCCAGCGTTATTATCGACGGAGCGGAGGCGTATCTCGATCTGGGGGCGCTCCACGCGAAGAGCAAGGTGGAGAAAGGCATCAAGTTTACCGTCAACGCCGATGAAGTGCCGAACGGCCGTCCGTGCTGGATCGTATGGGTGGCGGTCGATTTTAAGGAAGAGGGCAAATACTACGCCGGTGTCACCTCCTGCGAGATGCGGATCGATACCGAAGCGCGCAAAGGCTGGAAGCTGCTCGTCGACCATGTGAACCGGATGGATTATGCGCTCAAACGCCGCATCATGCTGGACAATCTCGGGCCGGAGCAGAAGGTGGCGCTGAAGCAATTGCTGGTGGACAACGATCCGGACATGTGGCAACGTTCCGATGCCGCGCTGCATGAAGCGCTGGACAATTAAAAATTTTGTACATTATGTGACGGTCTTGTACCGTTTGCTATAACAATGTATACTAATGGCTAGTATATGCATCATATACTAGGACAGCAAAAAGGCAGACCGTAGGTCTGCCTTTTTGTGTTTCCGCTAACAATACATTTTCTGCCTGCCCTGCGCCATTCTTTTTGTCCCCGGCTTTTAGCTGCTCCACCAGCGCTTCAGATCCTCCCACCAGGAACGGTTCTGCTTTCCTTTGCCGGCTTTGCCAGCATCATTGTTCCCGGGCTGCTGCGTGCAGTATTCCGTCGGCTCCGTCCCTTGAATGAACGTTTCCAACCGCGAGCCCGGGCAGTCGTCGTTCCCCAGCTTGCCGGTCGCCGGGTCGACATAGACGCTCACGACGCCTTCCGGTACCGGGAACAGCTTCGGTGGCACCGATTCCAGTGTCCGCTCGGTAAATTCCGCGAAGAGTGGCGCGGCCAGGTGCGATTCGACGTTGTTGATGTTGCGCCCTTTGTCATAACCCACCCAGACGGCGGTCGACAGCTCGGGTGTGTAGCCGACGAGCCAGGCGTCCGTGTCCGTCGTGCCGGTTTTGCCCGCTACAGGGCGCTTGATCACGCTGGACACGCGGCTGCCCGTGCCGCCCTGGTCGAAGACGCTCTCCATCAGCTGCGTCAGCACATAGGTATATGCGGGCTCGATGACCGTTTCCTGCTTCGGATTCGCCTCGTACAGCACCCGCCCGCGACGGTCCTCGATGCGCACGATAGCCGTCGGCTCGACACGCACGCCCTGGTTGGCGAGGATGCCGAAGGCCGAAGCCATCTCGTAAGGGCTGACAGGGAACGTGCCCAGCGCGAGCGAAGGCATCGGCTTCATCGGGCTCGTGATTCCCATACGGCGGGCCATTTCAATGACGCGATCCGGTCCGGTTTCCAGCACCGTATGCACGGCGTAGATGTTATCCGATTTGGCGATGGCCGTCCGCATGTCGATCCAATCGTAGTAGGCGTTGCCGAAGTTGTTCGGCGTATAGGTTTGCCGTCCCTGATCGTAGGTGAACGTCGTCGGCTCGCTTTTGTAGCGGGTGGCCGGGGTGAAGCCCTTTTCCTTCAGCGCCGTCAAATACACGATCGGCTTGAACGAGGACCCCGGCTGCCGTGTGCTGGACAGCGCCCGGTTATATTGGTTTTGGGCGTAATTGCGTCCGCCGACCATCGCTTTGACGTATCCGCTGCGCGGATCGATGGCAACAAGCGCCGCCTGCAGCTCCGGATAGTTTTCCAGCTGCTTCGCTACGACCTCCTCGGCGACAGCTTGCGCCTTCAAGTCCAGCGTCGTATAAATCCGCAGGCCGCTTTCGACGAATTCCTTGTCTTCGAGGCCGAGCAGATCGGCCGCCTCGCCTCGCACATAGTCGCGGAAGTAGGGGGCCGTCACCGCTTTTTTATGCTCCTCCAGCGGCAGAATGTGCAGCTTTTCCTTCGCTGCCCGGTCCGCCTCAGCTGAAGTGATGTATCCGGCTTCCACCATGGTCTGCAGCACCGTTTTTTGCCGTTCCAGCGCACTGTCCATATCGTAGTAAGGCGAATAATAACGCGGTCCTTTCGGGATGCCGGCGAGCAGCGCGCTTTCGGCCAGCGTCAGATCCTTGGCTTCTTTCCCGAAGAAAAGCTTCGCCGCCGCCCCGATGCCGTACGTCGCATGCCCGTAATAAATTTGATTCAAATATTGCTCCAAAATTTGGTCCTTGCTCATTTGCAGTTCCATCTGCACGGCATAATACGTTTCCTTGATTTTGCGGGTCCACGTCCGCTCGTGCGACAAGTACAGATTGCGCGCGAGCTGCTGCGTGATCGTGCCGGCCCCCTGCACCTTGGACATATGCTGGAGGTTGACCCAGGCCGCCCGGACGATCCCCTTCGGATCGAACCCGTAGTGCTGGTAGAACGTGCGGTCCTCGACCGCCAGCGTCGCATCGAGCAGCTTCGGGGCAATGTCCTTCAGCGATACGCTCTGCCGGTTTTTCGCCGCGCCGTACGCTTCGATCAGCTCGCTGTGCACATCGTACATTTCCGACGCCGTGTCCGTCTTGGACACGGGAAGCGCCTGCGAGCGCATGAACAGCAGCAGCACGATCATAATACCGGCGCCGAGCAGCAGGCACGTCAACGAAAACGACAGCCACGCTTTGAGCCGCCGGGCAAAGCGGAGTGCTCCGCCGTCTTCCGGCGCAGGCTGTTTTTTGGGCATGTCCGACACGTTCCGTCAGCTCCTTCCGTCTTTCCGCCGATGCTTTCCCCCGCTATTCCCAGTATGGAAAAACATAGCAGCGCATATTCACGAGGGACAGGCGGAAACGTTAATTTTTTTTGAAAAACGAACGGAACGACCCTCTTTGTATTTGCAATTTTGGGGAGATACTCTATAATACAATTTGACATGCCAGAGACAAGCTGAATCCTTGGAAAAAAGCAGATGTCCGCCCGTCTTCCGGCCCTTGTCCGGCCGGCCCTAACGAACCGAACGAAAGGTGGAATTACATATGGAATTGTGGTACACGGAGAAACAGACCGATAACTTCGGCATTACGGCAAAAATCAGCAAAACGCACGTCACCGAAAAAACCGACTTCCAGGATCTCGCGATGATCGAAACGGAAGAATGGGGCACGATGCTCGTGCTCGACGGCATGGTCATGACGACCGTGAAGGACGAGTTCGTTTATCATGAGATGGTTGCGCATCCGGCGCTCTATACGCATCCGAATCCGAAGCACGTGCTCGTGGTCGGCGGCGGCGACGGCGGTGTCATCCGCGAAGTGATGAAGCACCCCGAAGTGGAAAAAGCGGTGCTGGTCGATATCGACGGCAAAGTCATCGAGTACTCCAAGCAGTACCTGCCGACCATCGCAGGCGAACTGGACAACCCGCGCGTGGAAGTGATCGTGAACGACGGCTACATGCATATCCACGATCATAAGAACACGTACGACGTGATCATGGTCGATTCCACCGAACCGGTCGGTCCGGCAGTGAACTTGTTCACGCAGGGCTTCTATAAAGGCATCTACGACGCGCTGAAGGAAGACGGCATTTTCGTAGCCCAAACGGACAACCCGTGGTTCAAAGCGGATCTGATCCAAAATGTCAACCGCGACGTGAAGCAAATTTTCCCGATCGTCCGCGTCTACTGTGCGAACATCCCGACGTATCCGAGCGGCCTCTGGACCTTTACCATGGGCAGCAAGAAGCACGATCCGCTCGCCGTCGACGAAACGAAAATCCCGGAGATCGACACGAAGTACTACTCGCCGCGTCTGCATAAGGCGGCTTTCGTACTGCCGAAATTCGTGGAAGATTTGACGAAGTAAGCGGAGGAGACTAGCGACTGATGAAACTTGATCAAAAATATTCCGGCAACGTGTTCATTCTGAGCTCGGACGACTATGCGGCGTCCCGCGCCGTCATTTACGGCATGCCGATGGACTATACCGTCAGCTTCCGTCCCGGCTCCCGGTTCGGCCCTTCGCGTATTCGCGAGGTGTCGATCGGTCTGGAGGAATACAGCCCGTATTTGGATAAAAGCCTGGAAGACATCACCTATTTCGACGCAGGCGACCTGCTGCTGCCGTTCGGCAACCCGGGCCGCAGCCTCGACATCATCGGCGAATACGTGCACGGACTGCTGGCCGACGGCAAGTTCCCGCTTGGCCTTGGCGGCGAGCATCTCGTTTCGTGGCCGGTCATCCAAGAGGTGTACAAGAAATACCCGGATCTTGCGCTCATCCACATCGATGCGCATGCCGATCTGCGCGAGCAGTACGAAGGCGAGCCGCTGTCCCACTCGACGCCGGTTCGCAAAGCGGCGCTGCTCATGGGCGGCAAGAACGTGTACCAGTTCGGCATTCGTTCCGGCTCCCGCGAGGAATTCCAGTTCGGACGCGAGAACATTAACTTCTATCCGTTCGAAGTGTTGGAGCCGCTCAAGAAGGTGCTGCCTGAGCTGGCCGGACGTCCGGTTTATTTGACGATCGACATCGACGTGCTCGATCCGATGTGCGCTCCGGGCACCGGTACCGCCGAAGCGGGCGGTATCACGTCCAAGGAGCTGCTCGCGGCGATTCATGCGATGGCCGCCTCCGAATTGAACTTCGTCGGCGCCGATCTCGTCGAAGTGGCCCCGGCCTACGACCCGACGGAGCAGACCCAGATCGTCGCCAGCAAGCTGATTCGCGAAATGCTGCTCGGTTTGGTGAAATAATCGAATCGCACGGAAGTGCCGCCGCCATGTTTTCCCTTGTGGGAAGCATGGCGGCTTTTTGCGTTTGGCTTCCTGCCCACCCGGTACTAGTCGAAGTTAGTACTTATCCCCTTCATTGGTTGCAGCCTACAATAAAGCCATAAAGAGAGGGGGGGCTCGCGTGTGAATGCGGCAAAATCATTGGTGGCAACAACAAAACCTGCGTTTCCGGTTTTCGTCCTGTTGGCGTATGGGGGATTCTGGGCATGGATGGCGATAGCGCCGTTAAACCGGTTCGACTGGCTGCTGGAAAATTTGCTGATCTTTCTATGCGTGGGGATGCTGATCGGAACCTACCGAAGGTTTCCGCTCAGTCACAGTTCTTATGTGGGGATTGCTTTGTTTTTGGCGCTTCATACGTACGGGTCGCACAACTCCTACGGCGCGACGCCGATCGATCCGCTGCTGCAGCAGCTGTTCGGCGGGGGGCGTCTGCCGTATGACCGGCTGGTGCACCTGGCTTACGGCGTGCTGCTGGCTGGACCGATCCGGGAGGTGCTTAGGAGGCTTGCGGGGGTGAGAGGCTTTGCGGCGGATGCGCTTGCCGTTGCCGTTGTGCTGGCCACCGGCGCATTTTACGAATTGATCGAGATGTGGGTCGCCGGACTGGTGGCCCCGGAGATGGGCGCGCTGTTTCTTGGATCGCAAGGCGATCCGTGGGACGCGCAGCACGATATGGAGCTTGAACTGATCGGGGCTATAGCGATATTGGGGCTGGGGGCTTTGCTGCGCCGCCTCAACCTTTTCGCAAAGTGAACACCGTCAGCTCCGGACGGCATAGAAAGCGGACGGGATGCTCGGAAACGCCGATGCCCCGGTTGACGTACAGCTGTAGCTTGCCGGCGCCTAGAACGTAATGCCCGAGGACATACTTCTTTCCGAATTTCGGCGTAACCACATGTCCGTAGAACGGCAGGCGCACTTGACCTCCGTGGCTATGTCCTGACAGTTGGAAGTCAACCGGATACTGTACGGCGATATCGGCGAAATCGGGGCAATGCGACAGCAAAAGGACGAAATCCTCCGGTTTAACGCGGGCCAGCGCCTTATCGATGTCAGGGTAGCCCTTCCATTGGTCGTCTACGCCTGCCATGACGAAGCTGCTCCCATGGCGTTGAATCCGGACCATCCTGTTGGTCAGCAGCTCGAAAGCAGCGCTTTTCAATAGGGCTTCAACTTTTGGAGCTTCTTTATAATAATCGTGATTGCCCAGCACCGCATATTTTCCCAACGGAGGCTTCAGCTCCGAGAGTATGCGGGCATAGGCGTCGCCGTCCGGTCCGACGGCATAATCCACCAGATCTCCGGTAAAGCATACGATATCCGGTTGAATCCGGTTGATCAGTCCAATCAGTTCCGACAAGTCCTTCGCATCAAAATTGAAGCCGAGGTGCACGTCGCTGAACTGCACTATTTTTATACCGTCCATCTGTTGAGGCAGTCTTGCAAAAGACAGTGTATATTCCGTGACTTCCAGCCATTTCGGCTCGGCGTAACGGGCGTATCCGTAGGTGGCCCCGGGCAGGGCAACGAGTCCGGTGGCGGCTAACGTCATTGTTTTCAGAAAGGATCTTCTTGACAGCTTTTTATTGCGGTTGCTTTCGTTGGAATCCATGTGAATGAGCGATCTCCTCGGGATGGATTGGCCGGCGGCCGAAACTTACTATAACAGACGTAGGAAGCCTTCATTTGGTTTCCATAAATGGAAGCCCGTTATTCCTATACCATCTTAGCAAGAATAAGGGGCCTTGCAAACCGCTGCTTCCCGTCGATTGCGGGCTTGTCCTTGAACGGAGGAAGCCCTGTCCGCGGACTACTTTTTTTTGTACAATAAGAGGATCACAGCAGGACGGGAGAGAAAGCGAAAATGACGGAAAAGCAGCAGACCGGCGCCGGCAAGCGGGCCGTACGCATTACGCTGGAAAGCGACAGCGGCGGGGAACGGATCGTGCGGCAGATGACAGGCGATTGGTTCTCGAAGGGACGGCACGCGTACCTCCGATATGCGGAGCCTCCGGAAGCGGAGATGGGCCGTACGATGACGACCGTCCGGGTGGAGCAGGGGGAAGTGCGGATTGTCCGGCACGGGGACGTATCCTTCGAGCAGACGTTCGTTCCGGGCCGGCGGCATTACGGCTATCTTCAGACCCCTCAAGGGCGGCTTGAGCTGGAGACGTTTACCCAAATGCTTGACGTTGCCGCGGAAGGACCGGACGCTCTGCTTGCCGTCCGCTGGAGCTATGAGCTATCGGTGATGGGGCAAGCGCCCGAGCGCTGCAGCCTATGCCTGACCGCCGTATCCTTACCGGAGTGACCGGTTATTTAGATACGGCGGATACGCTTCGAAAGGCGTGAATTTCCTTCGCGCCGGTTATCGTTTTGCGCGATTTTACGATATAGCGGGCATGCTTGCGCAGCAAATTTTTTATTCGCAGCGGCTTGAGACCGGGCTTTTTCGCTAGCATCAGTGCGATAACCCCTGTGACGTGGGAGGTGGCCATGGACGTGCCGCTGAGTTCGTGATACTTGCCCCGGAGCCAGGTGGAGTATACTTTCTCCCCGGGCGCGTAGATGTTGATCTGTTTGCCGATATTGCTGAAGGGGGCAATCCGGCCTTTGCGGGTCGTCGCTCCGACGGCGATCACTTGCCGCAGCCGGGCCGGATAGTCGACCTCGGCCTGATTGCCTTCGTTGCCGGAGGAGGCTACGACGAGGATGCCGCTCCGGTAGGCGCTGAGCACCGCCGCTTCCAGCGCTTTGCTGTACGTTTTCATACCGAAGCTCATATTGATGATATCGACGCCGCTGGAGACGCACCAGTCGATGCCTCCGATAATATCGGAGACGAATGCGCCGCCGTGCTGATCGAAAGCTTTCACCGGATGAATAATGGCCTGCGGCGCTACGCCGATAATGCCCCGGTGCCGGGTGTACGCCGCGATCGTTCCCGTGATATGCGTGCCGTGGCCGTTGTCGTCAATCGGCGGCAGCTGGCGGTTCAAAATATTGACGCCCCGCGACAAACAATGGCGAAGGTCGGGGTGCGTATAATCCGCGCCTGTGTCGATGACGCCGATGCGGACCCGTTCCCCGCGCGATTTGCTCCAGGCCTGCGGGGCGCGAATGTGGCGGACTCCCCAAGGGATGACGGCCTTGACGGGCGATTTTTTTTCTTCGCCGGACGGCAGAGCGGACGAAGCATGGCCCAGGACATGCAGCTTAATGCGCGTATCCGGCTCGATCGAACCGATAAAAGGGGCTGATACCGCTTCGCTGCCGGTCCGAAGCGTGCAGGAGATGGCGCGGATGAGATGGAGCGGCTGAATCTGGTGCAGCCGGGGCAGCGATTTCCGCTGCCGGCCGATTTGCCGGGCGAAATCGGCATAGTCCCGGTCGTTCAGAAACCGGATAATATGCCGCTTGTCGGCATCCTCGGAGCCTTCCATGGCTTCGTGAAGCCATGACACGAACGTCGACGGATTCATGTCGTTCCCTCCCACAGGCTCGGAAATTCCTTTTTGTATCGTATGAGGGACCGAATGCTTCCGTATGAGCGCATGGCCTTATTCAAAATAATTAGGTGCGTGACCGTGTCAAAGCGAAAGCGGACACATACCATAAGTAGGGGAGGGTCTGGCACTCCTCCGTCTTTCATTCAGCAGGGGCAAAAGACAGCGGGCAGTGGGCTCCTGGTCTTTTGCGGATACAGTCGGAACAAGGATCACGCCTGCAGCGGACGGCGCCGAGCGCGAGCTGCCGGTGCGGTCCTTGTTTCCATTTCGGGAAATGCCGCGCGGCCAGTTGCTTTTTTACATAAAATAAGGTTTACTTATTGGTGATAGTGGATAGTTTAGTGGTAGTTAAAGACGTTGGAAGGGATGTGCCCCGAAATGAGTGCTCAAAACTTACTGCTTAAAATCGGCGCAGAGCAAGCTAAGGAAATGCCTATGGTTGACCTCGCCTTTGAGCTTCTGAAAGCGGCCAATACGCCGTATTACTATCGGGATTTGATGGCGGAGATTGCCAAAATCAAAGGTCTGTCCGATGACGAAGTCATGCAGGTCATTGCGCAATTATATACGGAGATTAATATCGACGGCCGCTTTGCGTGCGTCGGCACCAATCTGTGGGGATTAAAACGCTGGTACCCTGTCGAGAAGTCCGAGGATTCGGTAGGCAGCGGCAAGCGTCCGCGCATCATTAACGACGAGGATGACGATCTCGACGACGAGGATCTGTTCGCTGAGGAAGAAGACGTATTCAGCGAAGAAGAAGAATACGATTCGTTCGATGCGCCTCGCGACGACGATTTTGACGCGGAAGAAGAAGCCGAGGAAGAAACCGAGTTTTTCGAAGACGAAGAGCTCGAAGACGAGGAACTGGACGATACGCTGGAAGAGGAAGCGTCCGAAGAGGATCTGGATGATCTGGGCGAAGACGACGACAGTGCGGACGACGAAGAGGAAGACAATAAATAAAACAGGCTTGTCCTTGACAGCCGGGATCGTTCAGAGTAAACTATTTTCTGGGCTTTAGATGGAACGTTACGAACCTTGATGATGTTCGATAAAAAAGTGCCCCGTATTTACGGGGGGCTTTTTCTTTTTTTGTTGGAAAAATTTTATAACTTTTCGTAACTTATCGCTTCGTATCAACCTTGATAAACGTGCTTATCCTTTTAAGATAAGGGCGTCGAAGCCGTTTATCCTGGATCGGGATGCAAAACTTTTGGGAGGTATTACAGATGACAAAGTACATTTTCGTGACCGGGGGCGTCGTTTCCTCCTTAGGCAAAGGCATCACGGCCGCATCGCTCGGAAGACTGCTCAAAAACCGTGGACTGAAAGTCACGATCCAGAAGTTCGATCCTTACATTAACGTGGACCCGGGAACAATGAGCCCTTACCAGCACGGGGAAGTGTTCGTCACCGACGACGGCGCGGAGACGGATCTTGACCTCGGACACTACGAACGTTTTATCGACATCAATCTGTCGAAAAACAGCAATGTCACAACGGGGAAAGTGTATTCCTCCGTCATTGCCAAAGAGCGCCGCGGCGAATATTTGGGCGGAACCGTTCAGGTCATCCCGCACATTACGAACGAAATCAAGGAGCGGGTATTCCGCGCCGGACGCGAAGCGCATTCGGACGTCGTCATCACCGAGATCGGCGGTACGGTGGGCGATATCGAGAGCTTGCCGTTCCTTGAAGCGATTCGTCAGATCAAGAGCGACATCGGCCGTGAGAACGTCATGTACATTCATGTCACGCTCATTCCTTATTTGAAAGCGGCCGGCGAAGTGAAAACGAAGCCGACCCAACACAGCGTCAAGGAGCTGCGCAGCATCGGCATCCAGCCGCATGTGATCGTCTGCCGGACGGAGCATCCGTTGACCGAGGACATGAAGCGCAAGCTGGGGCAGTTCTGCGATGTCGATCCAGGCGCCGTGATCGAGTGCATCGATGCCGAGACGTTATACGAAGTGCCGTTGATGCTGCGCGAGCAAGGGCTTGACGACATCGTCGTCAACCACCTGAAGCTGTCCACAAACGAGCCGGACATGACCGAATGGGAAAGCCTTGTGAACCGGGTCAAGTCGCTTAAGACGACGACGGAAATTGCCATTGTCGGCAAATACGTGGCTCTGCACGACGCCTATCTCAGCATTGTCGAATCGCTCGGTCACGCCGGAATCGACTGCAATACCGAAGTCAAAATCCGTTGGATCAATGCGGAGGAAGTAAACAACGATAACGTAGACCAGCTGCTCTCCGGCGTTCAAGGCATTCTGGTGCCGGGCGGCTTCGGCGATCGCGGCATCGAAGGCAAAGTGACGGCGATCCGTTACGCGCGCGAGAACAAAATCCCGTTCTTCGGCATTTGTCTCGGCATGCAGGTAGCCGTTGTCGAATACGCCCGTTCGGTGGTAGGGCTCGAAGGCGCAAACAGCTCGGAGATTCATCCGACGACGCCTTATCCGGTTATCGACCTGCTTCCGGAGCAGAAGGATATCGAAGATCTCGGCGGAACGATGCGCCTTGGCCTGTATCCTTGCAAGCTCAAGGAAGGATCACTCGCGATGCGCTGCTACGACGACGAGCTCGTTTACGAGCGCCATCGTCACCGGTACGAGTTCAACAACGAGTACCGCGACCGCATCGAAGCAGCCGGATTGCAGATTTCCGGCACAAGCCCGGACGGCCGTTTGGTCGAGATTATCGAATGCCCGGACCATCCGTGGTTCCTGGCCGTGCAATTCCATCCGGAATTCACTTCGAGACCGAACCGTCCGCAGCCGCTGTTCAAGCATTTCGTGCAAGCGGCCTACAATCATTCCAAATAAATCGCTGTGCGCAGCAATCCAAGCAGGAGACGTATCCCGGCATGAACCGGACGCGTCTCCTGTTTTTTTATATCCCAAGAAGCGAACGGTTTGTGCATGTCTGCTTGATTTGTAAAAGTTTTCAACTTTTTTTGGAGATACGGCAGGAATCGCGGGAGCGGCAGCGAATACTGTTATTGCGGGCATAACAGAACGGAATTCTCAGCCTCAGGAAAACGGAATAGGAGGATACCTCGATGAAAAAGAAGCTGCTCATAGTTGACGATCAAAACGGCATCCGCATCCTGTTGATGGAGGTTTTCAGCAGCGAAGGCTACGAAACCTATCAGGCTTCCAACGGTAAACTCGCACTCGAGATTGTAAGAAATGTATCGCCCGATCTGGTTTTGCTCGATATGAAGATACCGGGCATGGACGGTCTCGATATCCTCAAGCACATCAAAAGCATTGATGCATCGATCAAAGTCATCATGATGACGGCATACGGCGAGCTGGACATGATCAAGGAAGCGACCGATCTCGGCGCGATCATGCACTTCACGAAGCCGTTCGACATCGACGAGCTGCGCCAAGCCGTCAACCAGCAGTTGCGAACTCCTAACAATAACTCTTACGCCGTAGGATCCTGATGAGGGTCCTCTTTTTTCTTGAGCGGTTCCCGGAGTCTATCGTCTTGGGCAGGGTGTGCGATAGATTATTAACGTTTGTCGCGATCTATGATATAATGGGCCAGTATGACAAAAGAGTACAGATAAGCACTCTGGCACGGTCATTAACGACATAGGAGGAGAGAACCACCATGCCACTCGTTTCAATGAACGAATTTTTGCCTAAAGCAAAAGCGAACAAGTACGCAGTAGGTCAGTTCAATATGAATAACTTGGAATTTGCCCAAGCTATTACGGAAGCGGCGGAAGAATTGAAATCCCCGTTTATTTTCGGCGTATCCGAAGGCGCGCTGAAGTATATGGGCATCGAATTTACGGTAGCGATCGCAGAAGCTGCCGCTAAGAAATCCGGTCTTCCGATCGCCCTGCATCTTGACCATGGCAGCAGCTTCGAAGTCGCGATGAAATGTATCCGCGCAGGCTTCAGCTCCGTCATGTTCGACGGTTCCCATTATTCCTTTGAAGAAAATATCCGTCTGACCAAAGAAGTCGTGAAAGCTGCGCACGCGATGGGCGTATCCGTCGAAGGCGAGCTTGGAACGATCGGCGGCGTGGAAGACGACATTAGCGTAGATGAGTCCGCTGCCAACCTGGCGAAACCGGAAGAAGCGATCCGCTTCTATGAAGAGACAGGCGTCGACTGTCTGGCGATTGCAGTAGGTACGGCACACGGTATGTATGCCGGCGAACCAAACATCCATTTCGATATTATCGAGAAGGTATCCAAAGCGATTCCGGTTCCGGTTGTATTGCACGGCGGCTCCGGCGTACCGGACGAAATGATCCGCAAGTCCATCGAAGCCGGCGTAGGCAAAATCAACGTGAACACCGAGAATCAAGTGGCTTGTACGCAAACGATCCGCGAAGTTCTTAACAAAGACGCGAAAGTGTACGATCCTCGCAAATACCTCACTCCTGCCCGCAAAGCCATGGTTGAAGTGGTGAAATCCAAAATCCAGCTGTTCGGAAGCGCCAACCAAGCTTAATCGACCACAGCGGGAAATACACCGGGATTCGGTGTATTTCCCTCTCTTCTTTTGTAAACGTAGGCACGGAACCCAACTTAGACGAGTTTGCACCTGACTGGTAATGCGTTAAAGCAGTGAAGTGGGAGGAAGAACAACGAATGGAGAAATTGATGATCGCCGGTGGGCGCCCGCTGCGGGGAACGGTTCAAATCAGCGGGGCCAAGAATAGCGCGATTGCGCTTATTCCGGCCGCCATTTTATCGGAAACGGCTGTTACGCTCGATAATTTGCCTATCCTTAGCGACGTGGCGATTTATACCGAGCTGCTTCAGGAACTCGGCGCATCGGTAGAATGGAGCGAGGATCAGATGATGATCGATCCGAGCCGGCTGTTATCCCGGCCGATGCCTAACGGGAACGTGAAGAAGCTTAGAGCTTCCTATTATTTGATGGGGGCCTTGCTCGGGCGTTTCGGCGAGGCGACGATAGGTTTGCCTGGCGGCTGCAATTTCGAACCGCGGCCGATCGATCAGCATATCAAAGGTTTTGAGGCACTGGGGGCACGAATTACGAACGAAAACGGCGCCCTGCACATCCAAGCGAAGGAATTGCGCGGAGCCAAAATCTATCTGGACGTTGTCAGCGTAGGGGCGACGATTAACATCATGCTGGCGGCCTCGCGGGCCAAAGGCGTCACGACTATTGAAAATGCGGCAAAAGAGCCTGAAATTATAGATGTAGCTACACTTTTGAACTCCATGGGCGCCAAAATCAAAGGCGCAGGAACCGAAACGATCCGGATTGAGGGCGTTGATGCGCTGCACGGCTGCCGTCATTCGATCATTCCGGACCGCATTCAAGCAGGTACTTACATGATTGCCGCAGCGGCGACGCGCGGCGACGTCATTGTCGATAATGTCATCCCGAAGCATATGGAAGCTCTAACCGCCAAATTGCAGGAAATGGGCGTACATATTTACGAAATGGATGAATCGATCCGTGTAGTCGGACAGCCGGAATACGAAGCCGTGGACGTGAAAGCGCTCGTATACCCCGGATTTGCGACCGACTTGCAGTCTCCGATGAGCAGTCTGCTTACGCAGACGCGCGGAGTCAGCATTTTGAGCGACTACGTGTACAGCAACCGGTTCAAACATGTCCCGGAGCTCATGCGTATGGGGGCCAAAATCAAAGTGGAAGGCCGTTCCGCCGTTATTGAAGGCAGTCAGCTTAGCGCGGCCAAGGTCAAAGCGACCGATCTTCGCGCAGGCGCATCGCTGGTTATCGCCGGACTGACGGTTGCCGAGGGCGTTACGGAAATTACCGGTGTTGAATACATCGACAGAGGCTACGATCATCTGGTAACCAATCTATCGAATTTAGGGGCGGAAGTTTGGCGGCAGAATGACTAAGAACGGTATAGATTTCTCCGAAATTGGGTAAGGCTAGAGTATATTTTGTGCTGGCTTGAAAAATTAATAGTTTGGTGGTTGAAAATTTATGGATATGCATCTCGCTCAGCTTGAAGCGCTTAAGCTCACAGAGCTTTACAAGCTGGCTAAAAAACATCAAATCCCGTACTACGGCCAAATGAAGAAGAAGGAACTTATTTTTGCCATTCTACGCGCACAGGCCGAGCAAAGCGGCTTGATGTTCATGGAGGGCGTGCTCGACGTCCTGCCGGAGGGCTTCGGTTTTCTGCGGCCGATCAACTATTTGCCGAGCTCGGAGGACATCTACATCTCCGCTTCGCAAATTCGCAGATTCGACCTGCGGTCCGGCGACGTCGTATCCGGCAAGTGCCGGCCTCCCAAGGAGAACGAACGTTACTTCGGGCTGCTGCACGTGGAAGCCGTCAACGGCGAAGACCCGGATACGGCCTCGGAACGGCTGCACTTCGCAGCGCTCACTCCTCTTTATCCGCAAAGGAAACTGGGTCTGGAAACCTCTCCTACGAAACTGTCCACCCGCTTGATGGATCTTCTGGCTCCTGTAGGCTTTGGCCAACGCGGCTTGATCGTAGCCCCGCCGAAAGCGGGAAAAACGCTGCTGCTCAAGGAAATCGCCAACAGCATCTCGACCAATCACCCGGATGTCAAGCTGTTCGTTCTCTTGATCGACGAACGTCCGGAGGAGGTTACCGACATGCAGCGCTCCGTCAACGGGGAAGTGATCGCTTCCACCTTCGACGAGGTGCCGGAGAATCATATCAAGGTCGCGGAGCTAGTGCTGGAACGCGCACAGCGGCTTGTGGAGCATAAGAAGGACGTCGTGATTTTGCTGGATAGCATTACGCGTCTGGCGCGGGCTTACAACCTTGTCGTACCGCCGACGGGCCGGACGCTGTCCGGGGGGATCGATCCCGGGGCCTTCCACCGGCCGAAACGTTTCTTCGGCGCCGCGCGCAATATCGAAGAAGGCGGAAGCCTGACGATTCTCGCGACAGCCTTGATCGAAACCGGCTCGCGGATGGACGACGTCATCTATGAAGAATTTAAAGGAACCGGGAACCTGGAGCTGCATCTGGACCGCAAGCTGGCGGAACGCCGCATTTTTCCGGCTATCGATATCCGCCGCTCGGGTACGCGCCGCGAAGAAATGCTCCTGACGAAAGAAGAGCTCGACAAGGTATGGGCGATCCGCAAAGGAATGAACGATTCGCACGATTATATCGATGCGTTCCTCAAAAAATTCGCCGAGACGAAAACGAACCAAGAGTTTCTGGACACCCTCGATCCGAACGGCGGCAGCCCGCAATCGGGTGGAAGCGGCGGCGCATCCCGTCGGGTCAAGCACTCCGTCTCGTAGAAGGAGGACCTTATGAATCTGGTTTATGCGGACCGTGACGGCAACCTGTTCGACCATCCGGAATACACGGGCCTTGGCCGCAGCGGCGAGCTGGTGACGGAAATGATGGAAGACGAGCTGATTCCGCTGCCCGAAGGAGCCACTCTCGTCAGCTTGCCGGATACGCGGCCGATCGGCGTGCATAAGCAGACGGGCGAAATGCAGGTGATGCCGGGGGACTTCACCGCGGTCGGAGCCTTGCTGCCGCAGAGCTTTACCCGCCTGCTGCTGCCGGGTTATGTGAAGGCCGATAAGTCCAAAGTGCTGCCTTTGTTCGGCTATACGGCGGTTGTTTGGAAAGACGGCGGCTTCTACGTCGCAGCCGAGGCTTGCGACGATCCGGAGCGCTGGAACCCGCGCAACTGCGATCCCGACGAATTGGAGCTCGGAGTCAAGCGGATTCTTGGAGAGTACAAGGACAACCGGCTGTTTCAGCATTTGTCCAATTGTGCCCTCGGATACGAGTGCCTGACGGCTTCCAATACGTTTTTGAACCGCTGGGAAGGGGCCGTTCCGGTCTCGTTCTCCTGCAATGCAGGCTGCTTCGGCTGCATCTCCGAGCAGCCGGATGATAGCGGGTTTCCAGCGCCGCAGACGCGGATGAACTTCAAGCCCTCGACGGAAGAAGTCGTGCAGGTCATGCTGGAGCATTTGAAGACGCCGGAGAGCATCATCAGCTTCGGGCAAGGCTGCGAAGGCGAACCGTCCACCCAAGCAAAAACGATCATCGAAGCGATCCGCGAAGTGCGGAGCCGCACGGATCTCGGCTACATTAACATCAACACGAACGCCGGCTTGACCGATCATATCCGCGGCATCGTGGACGCCGGTCTCGACCTGATGCGCGTCAGTACGATCAGCGCGCTGGACGACCATTACAACGCCTATTACAAGCCGCGCGGCTATACGCTGCGCAATGTCGAGAAATCGCTGCGCTACGCCGCCGACAAAGGGGTTGTCACGTCGATCAACTATCTTATTTTCCCCGGAGTTACCGACCGGGAGGAAGAGATCGAAGCGATGATCGAATTCGCCCGCCGGACCGATCTGAAGCTGATCCAGCTGCGCAACCTGAACATCGACCCGGAGAGCTATTTGAGCCTCATTCCCCCAGCCCGGGGCGAACGGTACGGCATGAAGCAGATGCTGGAGATTTTCCGGGAGGAGCTGCCGGATGTCGTGCTCGGGTCGTATACGCACATTCCCGGCGAGCTGGCGGAACGGCGCAAGAAACAGTTGCAGCAAGGCTGACGGACGTGTTATAATCGCTCATGTGTGTTTAATTGATAACTCTGATTCACATGGTGTTTCAGGGCAAAAGAGGTGAAAGGGCAATGAAAACAGCGATTCATCCGACTTATCATCAAACGACGGTTACTTGCGCATGCGGTAACACGTTTGAAACGGGATCCATTAAGCAAAATCTTCGTGTAGAGATTTGCTCCGCTTGCCACCCGTTCTTTACCGGGAAGCAAAAATTTGTGGATGCCGGCGGTCGCGTCGATAAATTCAAAAAGAAATACGGCATGTAATTTGTTGCCAGCAGCATAACGGCATAAGCGCGCCTCCTGTGGCTATCCTAAGATCATCCGATCTTAGAGCTGCAGGAGGTGTTTTCATTTGTTAAGATCGCTTGCCGTTCTGTTGAGCGCAGCTTTGGCATTGTCCGGGCTTGCGGCGTGTCAGCAGCAGAAGTTTTCCAAAAACTCCGCGACGCATACCCGGGACGGCATACTTGGGATTACCGAGACGAACCCGAATATGCCGCTCAGTGCCAGTTTCCGAACATACCCTGATGATGTGCGCGTCATGCAGAATGCGATTGGCCAACGATTTCCGAACGTCAGCATCACGAGCATCAGCTTGAATGGGCCGACCGCTTACGTTCGTTTGAATGCTCCCGCCCATACCCCGCCGGAAGAAATCGAACGGATTCGGCAGGGGGCTTCCGAAGTTTTGGCCTTCGCCGCGCCGAGATATAATGCTAACGTTACCGTTACTGCTAAATAACCCCTTGAGGTTGCTATTTGGACATGAATCGACTATACTTATCTATGCCGTGCTAGACGGGGAGGTAGCGGTGCCCTGTAACCCGCAATCCGCTGTAGCGGGGTCGAACGCCTATTCGCGGTATTGCGATGTAAGGTTTGGGTTTTAAAGTTGGTGTTGAGAGTCGGGTCCTCCGCAATGGATGCCTGTGAATCTGGTCAGGTCCGGAAGGAAGCAGCCATAAGCAGGAAGTTTCATGTGCCGGAGGGTGGCCTAACTTGAGCTGACGATAAAAATTCCACTTGGATCGTAATATCAAGGTAGGTGCGCGGTTTCCTAATATTAAAAAACAATAACACCAAGATCATGAGCTGTAAAAGCTTGTCGAACTTGGTGTTTTTTTGTATTTGGCAGAAGGAAAATGAAAAAATTAGGAGAATTGTATACTAAAGTTAACCAGGCTAAGTAAACCATAATCATACACCCATTGCGCTCGGCTATCCGCTGATTAATGGGGGGAGGAAGACGATGCGGCACGAACTGACCTTGCTTCAACGCTTTGCCGGCATATTCCTTAGGGACGTGAATCTGGGAGTGATGCTGATTAATACCGAATTTGAGCTCATCGATATCAGCGACATGGCTTGCCGCGTGCTGGGGTTAGAAAGAGAAAAGGTACTCCACCAAGCGCTGGACTCCATTTTTGCCGATCTGCCTGCCGAGCACTGGCTGGTACAGCGGAGTATATTGGACGGGATGGTCGTGCGCAACCATGCCTTGTCCTGGACCAATAACCAGGAGCGATACGAGCTGCTGGTCGATTCCAGTGTGCTTCGGGATGAGGACGAGCGGATCGTCGGCGCTTATCTTATTTTCAAGGACGTCACCAACCTGCGTTCTCTTGAGGAACAGGTTCAGCGAAGCGACCGTCTGGCGATGATCGGCCAAATCGCTGCGGGCACGGCCCATGAAATCCGCAACCCGCTCACGTCGATCAAGGGCTTTTTGCAAGTACTTCGCAAAACCTTTCAAGAACAGGGCATGGAGCGCGAAGACGGGTATACCGTAGTGATGCTGAAAGAAATCAATCGGATCAACGAGCTGGTCAACGAATTTTTGCTGCTCGGCAAGCCGAAGAACGTTACATACGATGAAGTGGATATCTCCGAAGTGCTCCGTGACATTTTGCCTATTATCAATAACGAAGCGATCCTGCACCGGGTCGTCGTTCAATATGAGTCGCACTACGGCTTGCCGCATGTGGTCGCGGACCGTGAGATGCTGAAGCAGGTGTTTCTCAATATCAGCAAAAATGGAATCGAAGCGATGGGAGAAGGGGGTATTTTGACGGTAAGCGAGAAAGTCGATTTGGAGCAACGCTTGGTCAATATCGAGATTCATGATACCGGTCCGGGCATCCCTGCCTATGTGATTGATAAAATTTTCGATCCGTTCTTTACGACCAAAGCGGAAGGAACGGGACTGGGCTTGTCGGTCTGCCAGCGGATCATTCACGATATTGGAGGGCATATCCGGGTATCGTCCAAGGGGTACGGCACGACGTTCACCGTCAGCATTCCGTTTCCTTAAAAGCGACGCGGCTTCAATCCTTCCTCCAAGTGTAGTATAATAGACGACAAACAATCATTGGAGAGGGCAAGATGGCACATATCGCCTTATATCGAACGTGGCGGCCGCAGTCGTTCCACGATATGGTCGGCCAAAAGCATATTGTCCAAACCTTACAAAACTCGCTTCGCGAAGGGCGGTTCAGCCACGCCTATTTATTCAGCGGTCCCCGTGGGACCGGGAAAACGACCACGGCCAAAATATTGGCCAAAGCCGTCAACTGCTTGAACGGGCCGGGCGTCGAGCCTTGCAACGAATGCGATGCGTGCGTGCGTATTACCGAAGGCACGGTCATGGATGTCGTCGAGATCGATGCTGCCTCCAACCGCGGCGTGGACGAAATCCGAGACATCCGGGATAAAGTGAAATATGCGCCGACCGAAGTGCGCCAGAAGGTGTATATCATCGACGAGGTGCATATGCTGACGACGGAGGCGTTCAACGCGCTGCTCAAGACGCTGGAGGAGCCGCCGGCCCATGTCATGTTTATTTTGGCTACGACGGAGCCTCACAAGCTGCCTGCGACGATTATTTCACGCTGTCAGCGGTTCGATTTTCGCCGTGTGTCGCTTGAGGAGCAGGTCGAGCGGCTGCGTCAAGTGTGCGCCGACGAACGGATCGAGTGCGACGATGACGCTCTGGCGTTCATTGCACGGCTGTCCGATGGCGGAATGCGCGATGCGCTCAGCTTACTCGATCAGATCATTGCATTTTCAGGCGAGCGGGTGACGTATGACGACGTACTGTCGATCACAGGCGGGATGGCTTCGGATCAATTCGAGCGCCTGGTGATGGCGATACAGGATCGGGACGTAGGCGCCGCTTTGCGGTTGATCGATACGTTCATGCAGGAAGGCAAGAGCGCCGACAAGTGCATGGAGAGCCTGATCTATTATTTCCGCGACCTGTTGATGGTCAAAATGGTTCCCGGCTCGCAGGCGCTCACCGAGCGCATTCTCGACGTGAAACGGTTTGCCGAGGTGGCGCAGCGGTTTTCCGCCGATGCGTTGATTGCCATGATCGATACGTTGAACTACTATCAGACGGAGATGAAATATTCCGTTCAGCCGCAGACGCTGCTGGAAGTCGCGCTCATGAAGCTTTGCAGTCAGGCGGGTGCATCGTCCGCTTCGGCAGGCGGATCGAGCACAGGCGAGGCACCGGCTTCGGAACGTCAGGACGGGGTAGTCGGACAGCTGATGAACCGCATTCAGCGGCTGGAAGAGCAGTTGTCTCAGCTGTTGAAGCAGGGAGTCGCTCCCGCAGCCTCGAGTCCCGTATCCGGCCCAAGCTCGCGTCCGGCACCTGCGCCTGCCGTCACCAAGAAGATCGAGAAGCTGGACGCTTACCTGCAGGGTAGGGATGATCCGGCTTTCCGCAACGTCGTTCAGCAGTGGAGCCAGGTGCTTGGGCGGGTGAAAGAGCTCAAAATCACCGTTCATGCGTGGCTTGTGGACGGGGAGCCTGTCTCCGTTCATGAAAGCAACGTGCTCGTAGCTTTCAAGAGCGCGATGCACCGGGAGACGACCGAGAAGCCGGCCAACAAGCAGCTGATCGAACAGGCGCTGGCCGAAGTGTACGGTCAGCCGTACCGTCTCGTAACCATGATGCTGAGGGATTGGAAGGCTGCCGCCGACCAAGCGAAGCCGGCCGACGGACCGAAGGAGGAGCTGCAGCTCATTCCGGAGGACGAAGGAGCATCCGGCGGCGCGAAGGAAGAGTGGATCAGCGAGGCCATTCAATTGTTTGGGGAAGATTTGGTTAAAATTAAAGAAGATTAGCGACGAGGAGCGTGTCTTACATGAACAACATGAATCAGATGATGAAGCAAGTGAAAAAAATGCAGGAGCAAATGCTCAAAGCTCAGGAGGATCTCGCGAACCGCACCGTAGAAGGAACGTCCGGTGGCGGCGTCGTCAGCGTAACGGTAAACGGACAAAAGAAAGTTACGGCCGTTGTTATCAAGCCGGAAGCCGTCGATCCGGACGACGTGGAAATGCTGCAGGATCTGGTGCTTAGCGCCATCAACGACGCGATGACCAAAGCCGAAGAAATGGCCGGCAAAGAAATGTCCAAATTAACCGGTGGTATGAATATCCCGGGATTGTTCTAATCGAAGCCGGATCAAGCCCCAGAACCTACTCTGGGGTTTTCAACTTTAATGCGTGAAGGAGCCAATCGCTTGTTTTATCCGGAACCGCTAGCCAAACTGATCGATTCCTTCTCCCGTCTGCCGGGGATCGGACCCAAAACGGCGGGGCGTCTTGCTTTTCATGTGCTGCGCATGAAGGAAGACGATGTCATCGACTTTGCCAAAGCTCTGGTCAATGTCAAACGCAATCTGCACTATTGCTCGGTATGCTGCAATATCACCGATACCGATCCCTGCCGTATCTGTCAGGATAAAAGCCGGGACGCTTCTGTCATTTGTGTTGTGCAGGAGCCCAAAGACCTGGTTGCCATGGAGCGGACCAAGGAGTTTAACGGCTACTATCATGTTCTCCACGGGGCGATTTCTCCAATGGAAGGCATCGGACCGGACGAAATCCGGATCGCCGATCTTCTGAAGCGGCTGAGCGACGAACAGGTGCAGGAGCTGATTCTGGCAACGAATCCGAATATCGAAGGCGAAGCGACTGCGATGTACCTATCCAGGCTCGTTCGCCCGTTCGGCCTCAAGGTGACCCGAATTGCGCACGGATTGCCTGTCGGAGGAGATCTGGAGTATGCCGACGAGGTTACCTTGACCAAGGCGCTGGAAGGCAGAAGAGAGCTATAATGAAACATTGATTTGATACCAAAAGAAGCCGGCTTGCAGTCGCCCATTTGCGGTTACGCACAGGGGGATGCTGCAAGCACTTGAAGCATGATTTGCGCGGTTCGCCGCGGAGATGCTTTGAGAAGGCTTCTTTTTGGTTCTAACCCGGCTAAGCTCCCTATACATATTTAAGTAACAGGACAAACCTGGAGACTTAAAATTGGGAGGTTGACGGGAATGAAGCTTTGGAAATGGGAGATCGGAAGCAAAAAAGACCGTTTGCAGCGCGAAGCCGTTGAGCAGGACCGTCTGCTGCTGGTGGAAGAAATCCGCAAAGCCCATATAGAATGGGAAGTCGCGCAGAGGCGCTTTGAATACGTCGTCGAAAAAGAACAGATCGATTATGCCATTTTTGCCCTCGAAGCGGCGGAGAAACGATTCGAAATGCTGCTGAAGCAAGCCAAAAACCTGAATATCTCGGCTAGAGAAGCATGTGCCGCTCGTTCGATGGAGGTGTCTTCGTGAAATCGTATTTGCTGTGGACCGTCCTCGTTGGGTCCGGTTTATTGTTAGGATTGGTTATGCTGCGCAATCGGTATGCGTTCCAATGGCTAGGTATGTTTTGCCTGCATATTGCATTTGCTTCGATTTTGTTGTATATTCTAAATCTGTTCAGTTCATACACGCATTTGGAGCTGCCTTTGAACGCAGTGACGGTTGGGACCGTAAGCGTTCTGGGCTTACCCGGACTTGCCGCTTTGGCGGCGCTGAAATGGTGGGTCGTTGGGGTTTAACCTCGACTCCAAAAAAAGTCTAAAAAAAATGCTTGCAATCTACTGGGCGAATGTGATATATTATAAAAGTCGCCGCTAAACGAGACGACAACAACCGACAAAGTTGAATAGCCTAACGACGCGGCTTTTGTCGAACGAAATTGCCCTTTGAAAACTGAACATT
>NZ_BIMB01000059.1 GCF_004000865.1 Paenibacillus elgii NBRC 100335
CGCCATTAGCGCAGGTGGTGGGAGTGTTCAAGATAATCCAAATGATGGAAGGGAGGAAGGGTGTTATGAATCAAAAAACCAATCGAAGCTTTCGCGTTGTTGTAAGCGCTCTTCTGGGTTTGTCCATGCTCTCGGCCCTGATCTATTCCGTTCCGGCTCCTTCATTCGCCGCAGGGCCGCTTCCGGCCAATACGAATCTGGTGAAAAACGGAGACTTCGAGCAGGGCAAGGCCGACTGGGAGGATTGGGGAGCGGCGACCGTGGTAACTACCGACGTTCAAAGCGGAACCAAGGCACTCAAGCTTGGTCCCACCGAAGGCGGTATGGGGCAAAAGATTGACGGGATAGACGAAAATACGATCGTCACGTTAAGCGGCGCGGGCAAAGCCGGCACCCCCGGCGAAAAAGCCTGGATCGGAGCGGACTGCCTCGATGCCTCCGACAAGAAGCTGGCGGGCGGCAAATTTATGATGAGCTTCGAATCGGCGGCTTACGAGCAGAAGTCGCTCTCGTTCCGGACGGTTCCCGGCACCCGGAAAGTGCAGGTTTACGTTTATAAAAATCCGGACAACGGCAAATTCGCCTATGTCGATGACGTCGCTCTCAAGATAGGCGGCAGCTTGCCGGACGAAGATCCGCCGGTCAAGTCGGTCGGACCGCTCCCGCCGCCACATCCTCCGGGTGTGTTCTTTGACGATTTCAAGAACGGCATCGACCCTGAAAAATGGCTGATCGCGAAGCAGCAATGGGGCGGTCAAGACGTGAACGGCGGCGTGCTTCCGGTCAATGTGGCCGTCACCCGGGACGGTATCGTGGAGCTCACCGCCAACGGCGACCTGTACAACGGACCGGTCCGGGGAATGAACCGTGACGGCTCGACGCGGGCGGACGGCAAACGTACCGGGGCGTCCATCGTGACGAAATATGCCTATGCATCGGGAAGCTATGAAGTGAGAGCCAAAATAGTGCCGAAGCTCGGTGCGGTGTCGGCCTTCTGGACTTTCTTCAACAACGGCGAGGTCAATCATGAGATCGACTTCGAAGCGCCCGGTGACAAGAGCCTCCGCAAGATCATGACGACGACCTGGGTCGTCGAAGCGCGGAATACTTCGCAGGTGACGGACTTTCCGGAGCAGATCGACGGCAATTGGCATGTATACCGGTTCGATTGGCATACCGACCCGAAGAGAGTCGATTTTTACGTCGACAATAAGCTGATCCATACGAGCTATACGAACGTGCCCCGGGCGGCCTCGAAATTTTGGCTTGGCGTCTGGTTTCCGAAGGAATGGGCGGGGGTACCTAACTTTGCCACCGACAAGATGTACATCGATTGGGTAAAAATTACGCCGTTTCTGGAGAAGGGGGATGTCCGGGCAGGGAACGGGGAAACCGGGGAAATCGGTCCGGGCACCGGCTGGGCCGGCTTGAACGAATATCCCGCTCCGCGGTAAGCGCTTCGAGAAACTAAACCAGTCGCACTCGCAGCGAACGTACAGGAACACAAATCAAGCCCTTGGCCGCTCCCGTCAGGAGAGAACCAAGGGCTTGTGTGTTTTAATCCAATTGTCCATACTCCGCAAGCAGAGAAACGGCTAAAATAAACATCGCGTGCGACCAAGTTAGCGGTACGACCCAAGCGGTTTCTCCCGTTTGCTTGTCGACCTGTTCGGGCAGCAGCCCTGCCGCCGTCCGGTGATCTATCGCCCATTGCAGGAGCGACTTGGCTTCGGCGTACTGCCCGCGATGAATGCGGTAATGGCACAGCCACAGCGTCGTTAAGATCCACGGATTGCCGCCAATGTAATGGTCGTTCTCGTAACGCTTGATACCGCCGACTTGGGGAGACGTCAAGTATTGTTCAATCGTATCGGCTGTGCGGACCATGCGCGGATCATCGGCAGGGAACACGCCGAACGGAACGGAGATACCGATCAGGCTGATATCGACGATCGGGTCGTGCTCCAGGAAATAGGTCGTATATCCTTTCGCATTGACGCTCACGGAGGTGCAGAGTCCTTGCTGCTGGGCTTCGCGATAGGCCGCCTCCGGCACTGCCAGCTTTAACGCGCGGTAGAAGGCGCCTTTCTCCTCGTTCCAGCACAGCTCGCCGATCGACTGGCGGATGCGCTCCGCCGCGAGGCTCCATTCGCTTGCCAGCTCCGGCTGGCCGAGTCGTTCGGCAAAGGAAGCTGCCGCCGTCAAGCCGCCGAAAACCGCACCTGCCGAATACGTGTGCTCGGCGAATCGCTCCTCCCACAGATCCATGCTGCATGAGGGCAATCCGGTTTCCGCGTCGATATAGCCGGTAAGGAAGCGGGCGCCCCGTTCGACGGCCGGCCATACGTTTTGCAGGAAAGCTTCATCTTGCACCTGCAGATAATGCTGCCACATGCCCCAAATAATCGAGGCGCCTTCGTCGATCTGCAATCCCCAGGACGGAGCCAGCCGGCCGTCGTGGTAATGCCGTTGCTGCCAGGAGCCGTCCGGGTCCTGCGCCGTAAGGGTCCACTCGTAAAACTTCGCGGACAATTCCGTCAGGCCGACGCGGTCCAGCGCCGTCGTAATAAACGCGGCGTCGCGGCCCCAGCAATAGGAGTAGCCCCCGCAGCGGGAAAATTGCTCGTCAAATTCGGGAGCGGCCACGACGCTGCCGGACTTCTCGTCGCTCATCAGCTTCATCGCCAGCAGAGAACGCTCGTACAGCTCGCGGATATCGCTTCGCGATCCGGGAGCCGGCACGGCGTCGTTCAGGAATCGATGCCAGTAGCTCTCCGTGAATTCGTACCAGTACGTATGCGGCTGGCTCTTCGCTTTTGCCAGCGATTGCTGGGAGGCAGCGCGCGTCTGGCCCGCCGCAATGTATACGGGCACCTCGATAGCCGCGCCTGGCTCCAGCTTTTCAATGTGCCAGCACAGCGCGCCGTCCGGCTGCATGTCTATCCCGTTCCCGTTTAAATGGCCGGATTGCGCGTTTTCCCATACGCCGGCTCCGGCTTGGTATCCTGTGCAAACGTTTGAACTGGAGACCGAAAAAATATACTCGTGCCGCAGGTGCATGAGCGAATCGTGTGCTTCCTCAAACTGGGTCGTATGGTAAAAAGGCGTTTCCATCGAGCGGAATGACGAGTAATACATAAAGCGGAACGATACCGGCGCCTCGCCGCGGTTCGTGAATGTATACTGGCGGACAACGAAATCTTCGCCCGGAACGGCGTAATCGACCGTATCCACGGATAGCGGGAAGCGCTCGGAAACGGCGGTCGTTTTAAACATGTTCGTGCGGGGAACGTAGGAGGCTTCGTGCCGCCAGCCGTCTTCCTCGCCGTCAAACCAAGTTGTTCCCGATGAGGTTCCTTCGATGTACAGGCCGCCGCGGATTTCGTCCACATGCTGCGGATAGTCGATATGCGGCCACCAGAGGCGGTACATCCTGCCCGTACGGCCCAGAGAAGCGAGGAAACGGGAATTTCCGACGATCGCGTCGATCAAGTAAGGCTTTTTCGTTGTGTACATGTGCATCTCTCCTAGTCTTAAGCTTGAGTCAGGGACGATTCCCGCACGATCAGACGGTGGGGAATGATCACGCGCTTTTGGGGCATGGCTTCCCCCTTGACGGCCCGGATAAGCGTTTGTGAAGCGGTGTAGCCGATCTGGTAAATCCCGATATCGATGGAGCTGATTGGCGGTGTGGACAGCTCGGACAACGAGATGTTGTTGAAGCTGACCAAGCTGAGATCGTTCGGGACCTTGTAGCCGAGCTCCGTCAGCCCCCGCAGCACGCCGAAAGCGACGACGTCGTCAATCGCCACAAGCGCCGTCGGCCGTTCGGGGAGACACATGAAAAACGACATCGCACGGTAGCCGCTTTCCTGCAAAAAGTCCCCTTCGACGATCCATTCGGGGCGAGCGTCGATCCCGGCGTCCTTGAGCGCCTGCAAATATCCCTTCATCCGGTCGCCCGAAACGATCAGATTCGGCGGGCCGCTCACAAATCCGATGCGCTTGTGCCCTTGTGCGATCAAATGGCGGGTAGCATCGTAAGCCGCTTGCACGTTGTCGTTGTCCACCGACAAAATGTCGGGAAACTCGTCGCTTCGCCCGATCAGGACAAAAGGGAAGCCGTGCTCAAGCATGAACGAAATGAGCGGATCGCTTTGACGCGAATACAGCAAAATCACGCCGTCGACCCGCCGGCCCTTGACAAGCCGGGTAACGGCTTCAAGCTCTTCCCGCTCCGTTGTCCCCGTCGTCATCATGAGATCGTACCCCGTACGCGCCGCCTGGGTAACGATGCCGCGAATCACCTCGGAGAAGAACAGGTTCTGGAACAGCTCCTCGGCCGGTCTGGGCAAGATTAAACCGATCGTATTCGTCGTCTTGGAGACGAGGCTTTTGGCCATGATGTTGGGGTGATAGCCGAGCTCCTTCAGCACTTCCCGCACCTTCGCCGCGGTCGCCGGACTGATCCGGGGATGGTTGGAAAGGACGCGCGATACGGTGGAAGGAGAGACGCCGGCTTTTTTGGCGACGTCGACGATTGTGATTGCCATAGCTGTGTAACCTCCGGATGTTCTGTTGATAGGAGAGCCGCTTTCTTGCGGGATATTGGCACTTGGCTGCTATTTTGCACAAGTAAGGAAGCATGTTTCTCCCATGGTAACATATCAGAGGAGGCTAATGTAAAAAATGACTTGTGCAAACGTTTGAACAAAAGGTGGCACGAAAATGGCTGCCGCATATTTTTTATGTTAGCGCAAAAGCCGGTCCATTGTAAATACACGTTTGAAAATGAGTGCAAAATAACTTGTTTTCCCTAAATTATGGCATATAAAATGTAGGAAAGATGAGGAAATGGAAGGATAAGGGGGATAGGAGCGGGGATTTCAGCAAAAATTGGCTCAAATAACCAGTGCAAACGTTTTTACAAAATTTTCTGCGTGAGTTATGATATGTCGTGGATGAAACGTTTTCAAACGGATTCCATGGCAAGAAAGTTGTTAGTAGCACTTTTTACGGCTTTGTGCGCAAAGGTTTGCACAAGTTGCAGTTGCCGCAAGCGCGAAGGCAGAGCAATTATTATCGGAAACTGAAAGGGGTACTTACAAAAATGGAATTCAAAAAGAAGCTCTTGGCGCTGGTTGCCGTATCCTCCTTATCCGTCTCGATGGCTGCTTGCTCGGGCACGAACAAACCGGAAGCCGAGACTCCAGCCGCGAACAATAATGCGCAGCCGTCGGCTGCAGCAGGAGAAGCGGGCGCGTTGACGCCGGAAGCGGGCGCAAAGCTGGTGATCTGGGAGAGTAAAGATGAACGCGTGTTCACAGATGAAATCGCGAAGCTTTTTACGGAAAAATATAATATTCCGGTTCAAATCGACGAAATCGCTCCGACGGACCAAGTGACCCGACTGACCAACGACGGTCCGGCGGGCGTAGGAGCCGACGTGGTGGTGTTTCCGCACGACCACTTGGGTCGGGCCGCATCGGCGCAATTGATTCTCCCGAACGATTCGTTTGCCGAGGAAACGAAGAAAAACAATACGGACAACGCGATTCAAGCCGTTACCTTCAACAACACGTTGTACGGTTTTCCGCGGGCTGCCGAAACCTACGCGCTGTATTACAATAAAGAACTGGTGAAGGAAGCTCCGAAATCGTTCGAGGACGTCGTCGCGTTCAGCAAAACGTTCACGAACAAAGACAAAAATAAATTCGGCATCATGTGGGAAACCGGTAATACTTACTTCAACTATCCGTTCATCGCTTCGACGGGCGGGTACCTGTTCGGCAAAAACGGCACGGACAAAACCGATATCGGCTTGAACAACGAAGGCGCACTGGCCGGAATGAAAGTGTATGCCAGCCTGAGAGAAATTTTGCCCGTGAAATCAGGCGACATTAACCCGGACATCAAGCGGGGACTGTTCACGGCAGGTGATGTGGCGATGGATATCAACGGTCCTTGGGAGCTGACCGGCTACAAGAAAGCGCTTGGCGACAAGCTCGGCATCGCTCCGATTCCGGCGATCGGAGGCAAGCCGGCGGTATCGTTCTCCGGGGTCAAAGCATGGTACGTCAACTCGTTCTCGAAATATCCGAACGCGGCCAAGCTGTTCGCCCAATTCGCTTCCAGCAAAGAAGCGCAGCTTCTGCTGCACAAGAAGGTCGGATCCATCCCGACGAACAAAGAGGCGCAAGAGGACCCACAAATCAAGAATGATCCGATCATTTCCGGTTTTGTCGCGCAGTTCAAAAACTCGCAGCCGATGCCGTCGATCCCGGAAATGGACAGCGTCTGGAATCCGCTTGACTCTGCACTGACGGAAGTATGGAATAACGGCAAAGATCCGAAACAGGCGCTCGACACGGCGGCTACCCGTCTGAAAGAGCTCATCAACAGCGGTAAAAAGCAATAACGGACCGGGAGGCTGAGTCTGGGTTCACCCGTCGCGGAATCCGGCGGGTGATTCCACATTTTTTTTCGGGGAGAGGAGCTTCGTCATACTATGTCTCAACATCGGATCACCGCAGCGGTGCTGTCATGCATCGGATTAGGCTTAGGACAATGGTATAACCGGCAATGGCTTAAAGGGCTGGTGCTGCTGCTCATCGAGGTGGCGGCGCTGAAGTATTTCGTCCAAAATTTAGGTCAGGCGCTGTGGGGCATTGCAACGCTTGGCGAACAGGCGATGCATTTGGAGAAGGTTAACGGCATTGCCAAAATGGTTCCCGGCGACCACTCCATCTTTTTGTTGATTCAGGGCGTCATTACCTTGCTGGTGCTTGGCTTGTTCATCCTGCTGTACGTGCTTGTCGTCAAGGATGCGTATCTCGTCGGAAAGCTGCGGGAGGCGGGGGGAAGGCCGAATAATTTCATCCAGTCGCTTGCCTATATCCGGGACAGAAGATTTGCGGAAGCGTTTCTGATGCTGCCTGCGGCCGGCATTTTGTTTTTTACCATCATGCCGATCATCTTTATGATCTTGCTGTCCTTCACGAACTATTCTTCCCCGAACCATATGCCCCCGGCCAAATTGGTCAACTGGGTAGGGTTTCAGACGTTTAAGGACCTTGTCGGACTCAAAACATGGAGCCATACGTTCTTCGGCGTCCTGCGCTGGACGATCATTTGGGCGGTATTGTCGACTATCACGACCTTTTTCGGCGGGTTTCTGGTGGCCCTGATCATTCAGCAAAAGGATATCCGCTTCAAAGGGTTTTGGCGGACGATCATGATCATCCCTTACGCTATTCCGCAGCTCATTTCTCTGCTGGTGATGCGAAATCTGTTCAACGGCCAGTTCGGACCGATCAACCAATACCTATCGTATTTCGGACTGGAGAAGCTGCCGTGGCTGACGGACCCGCTGTGGGCCAAAGTGACGGTTATCGTCGTGAATATGTGGGTCGGCGTGCCCGTTTCGATGCTGCTGATCATGGGCGTGCTGACGACGATCCCGCGCGATATGTACGAGGCGGCTGAAGTGGATGGGGCGACCGCGTTTCAGAAATTCCGCATCATTACGCTGCCGATGGTCATGTTCACGACGGCTCCGATTCTGATTACGCAGTTTGCGGGAAATATCAACAACTTCAATGCGATTTTCCTGCTGACGGACGGCAATCCGGTCGAAGGGGAGTATCAATACGCGGGCGCAACCGACCTGCTTGTCACCTGGTTATATAAGCTGACGCTGAACCAAAGCCAGTTCAACATGGCCTCGGCTGTCGGCATTATTATTTTCCTGATCATCGCTTCGTTCTCGATCTACAATTACCGCAGGACCCGTTCGTTCCGGGAGGAGGATATGATCCAATGATAGGGAGAAAATTAAGCAACACGATTCGGCTGGCGTTCAGCTATCTGTTTCTGATCGTGGCGTGCATATGCTGCTTATATCCGGCGCTGTGGGTCATTCTGGCTTCCTTCCGGCCGGGCCGGTCCTTGTACAGCAAAACCTTGCTTCCCGAGCAATTCGTGTTCGAGCATTATACGGAGCTGTTTACGTCCAAAAGCTTCCTGTTCGGCACTTGGTACTGGAATACGCTCAAAATCGCCACCTTATCGATGATTTTCGGCACGCTGATGGTGCTGCTGTGCGGCTACGCGCTGTCCCGGTTCCGGTTCAAAGGACGCAAAACCGCACTGTCCACCTTGTTGATTCTCGGGATGTTTCCCGGTTTCATGAGCTTGATTGCTATCTATATTTTGCTGAAGGAATTGAATCTGCTCGATACGCATCTGGCGATGATCATCGTCTACTCCTTCGGCGCTCCGTTGATGGGAAGCTTTATTGCCAAAGGCTTTTTCGATACGATCCCGCGCAGTCTGGATGAAGCGGCAAGAATCGACGGGGCGAACAACATTACGATCTTCGTCAAAATCATGCTTCCGCTTTCCAGGCCGATGCTGGCGTACGCGGCGTTGACCCAGTTCGTCGGCCCTTGGATCGATTTTATTTTCGCGCGGATGGTGCTGCGCACAAGAGACAAATGGACGCTGGCCGTCGGCCTGTACGACCAGATCAGCAGCAACCAGAACAGCAATTTTACGCTGTTTGCGGCGGCGGCCGTGCTGATCGCGGTTCCGATCTCGCTCCTGTTCATTTATTTGCAGCGTTTCCTGGTAGAAGGGCTGACAGCGGGGGCAAGCAAAGGTTAAGGCAGGCGTTAAGTGATAAAAAGGAAAAGTTCACTAAAACCAACAACAATAAGCAATTGAATACAATGTTAGACATTTTAATAAAGGATGAGTCATGCAAAGGGATTATCCCTTCATGCATGGTGCTCATCCTCTTTTGTTTTAGGCTATGTTAAACTTTGTTGTTGATATTGCTTGTTAAACGAACGGGCAGGATAACGCAATGGATGCCTAGCCGAAATAATGGACAGAATTGCTAGTTTCATAATGCGGGGCGTACAGCAATGGCTATTGCTTCTGGTGCTACACTGCTTCTGGCAGGTTTAACAGCTGCTTTTTCGCCGGGAGATTCTATGGTTCTTCTAGTAGTTGCGCTTTCTTTGCTTGGTCTAGGATGGAATCTTTGTTTAATAAGTGGGACTGCACTCATTGTTGATTCAACTGAACCTTCCACACGGGCTAAAACTCAAGGTAAAGTGGACGTTTGGGTTGCTTTGTCAGGAGCGGCTGGTGCTGGCCGCCAGACGTTAAAGCAAACTGGCAGTTCAATTAATTCTACAGAATGCCGGGAGGATTGAGTATTTTAAAATCACAAATCAGACGTTATTTGCAAAGATTGGCAACATAAGAATACCAAAAGAGAAGGGTAGACGTGAGAAAAGAGATCCACAGAGTGCGTGGCGATGACAATCAGAAGCAAAACAAACGAAGGAACGCTTGTTCAAGTGTGTTTGTGACGAAGCCCAAATAAGTGTGGAGCGTGTCTGCCATTATTGTATTGTTGGATTCTTGACACGGGGGAACATTTTATTCTCCAAAGTCTTCGGATAAAATCAAAAAACGCGCCTGAACCATGGTGGTTTGCGCGTTTTGTCGGGACGAATACGGAGTCAGGACGGAATGTTCATAGCGGTCTGAATATTTTTCAGATCGAGCTGAATTTGCTCCGGAATATGGTAGGGATGGTATAGGCCCCGCTGCATCATGTAGTTTGTTATCTTTTCATGGGAGTCTATAGCTTCGTCGAGTTGTTTCATCAAAATTTGCTTGATTTCGGGGGTGGCACATTCGGTTACGGCCATGGCGTAGTTTCTGACTCCGCTCTTGGCGTTCATCAAAAAATCCATTGCGATCACGTCGTCGGTCAGCGTATGAAGCCCTGTCAAGTGTTCTAATAGGGTGTTCATGTTTCTATCTCCTTTAGGTTAGGGTCACTTTAGACAACACTCCACCGAGCTCCTGAAGCTGCTGCTGTGATAATTGCACGTCTTGCTGCAAAATTTGCCTGAGCTCCGGGTCGGTTACAAGAGCTTGCATGGTTTTGGATTTGGTCATGCAAACGGTCTTGAACGCAGCCATTTCATGAGCCTCCAGCATCTCATGCAAAGCGTAATTGGAATTCATTCGGATTGTCCTCCCCTGTATTTACCCATATTCAGGGCTTTAAGATGACTTTGATGCAATTGTCCGTTTTCGTATCGAACATTTCATAGCCGTGCTTGGCCTCGCTAAGCGGAATGACGTGCGTAACAATATCTCCAGGGTCTACTTTGCCCGACGTAACCAGTTCGTACATATACGGCATGTAGTGAATGACCGGGGCTTGCCCGGAACGGATATTCACGTTGCGTTGCATGATGTCGCCGAGCGGGAATCCGTTATAGCGTCCGCCGTATACCCCAGTGACTTGGATGGTCCCGCCTTTGCGGACAGCCTGAGACGCAATGATAAATGCGCTCATGGTGCCGCCTTGCAGTTTCAAACCGCTGGCTAGAAATTCGAGATCGCTCATCTTGCCGTCCATTCCTACCGCATCAATCACGACATCGGCGCCGCCTTTGGTCATTTCCTTGAGATTGTTGCCGATATTTCTATCCTGTTCGAAGTTTACGATTTCCACATTGTTCGTTCGCTTCGCATGCTGTAAGCGGTAATCGACATAGTCAACGGCGATGACTCGCTTTGCTCCCTTCAGCCAGCAGAATTTCTGGGCCAGAAGTCCGACCGGACCGCAGCCGAGCACGATGACCGTATCTCCATTCTTGACACCGGCGTTATCTACGCTCCAGAATGCCGTCGTCATGGCATCGGCGATCAAGCTTAGCTTTTCGTCCGGTTGCTCGCAGTTTTCAGGAATCTTGAAGTGGGTGAAATTAGCAAACGGAACTCGTAAATACTCCGCTTGCCCGCCAGGGTAACCACCGGTCGTTCCGGAGTAGCCGAAATATGCGCCCATATCCCCGTGTTCGTTTGAATTGTCGCATTGGCTTTCCAGCTGATTCTTACAATAAAAGCATTCCCCGCATGCGATGTTAAAAGGGATGATCACCCGGTCACCTTTCTTTACCTTGGTCACTCCAGGGCCTACTTCTTCTACGATCCCCATCGGTTCATGCCCGATGACATAGTTCTCCTGAAGGTTAGGGATCATCCCGTGAATCAGGTGAAGGTCCGAACCGCAAATGGCGGAACTGGTGACTCTTACGATCATATCGTCCGGTTTCACAATCTTCGGATCCGGCACCTCTTTGACCACGACATTTTTAATCCCTTGATACGTTACCGCCTTCATGCTTTATGTCCTCCAATATGTTCATCTGGGGTCCGATCAAACATCCCTTTACGCGACGTATCATCCGGGAACAAATTCATCTGCCCGATCATCACCGTATTTTTCGCTGAAAGCTGGTCGAGTTGGTACTGTTCGTTCAGCTCGTAAGGATGGAACCATTTTTTGCGAATCATAAGCTCCGTGATTTCTTGGTGCAGTGCAATCCCCTGCATAAGATGATTGCGCAGCAGCGCTCTTACATCGGGAGAAGCCGTTTCCGTCAGGGCGATGGACAAATTTCGCACACCCTCCTTGGCACGAATAAGGAAATCCATTGCAAATGTCATATCTGCCATCTCCGGCATATTTAACGAATTAATCGGGTCTAAATAATCGGTGTTCATTGGCGCTCCCCTTTAATGTGTGATAGGTGTCGGGCTATTCGGAACAGGCGCTTGGAATGGAGCTCTTGCGTAGATGGCCTGGAGCTCGGCGATCTGTTGCGTGGATAGAATGACGTCCTTCTGCATTAACGCTTTCAGCTCCTGGTCAAAGACCAAGCCTTGCATAAGTTTTGACTTAGCGAGGCAGAGCGTTTTGAAGTTTAACGCTTCATGCAGTTCCATCGATTCGTGCGGCGCTAGCGTTGGCGTATTCATTGAGAAATTATCCCCTCCTTTTTTCATCCGATTTAGCTTTTCCTACGCATTGGATCCTATACAAAAATGGATTGCCGGTAATGTGGGGTCCGGATATTCCCATGCAGTCACAGGAATATAAACAAAATCTCAACCGCATACTTATTTCTGTTTAAGTTATTGATCTTTGCTCTAAGGAAGGAGGACTCACCTTGCCCAATGAAAACAAAATTGATCTAGCCACCGAAAATGCAAGAAAACCGGCAGAAGGTACACTTCACTCGAGCGGCAATACGCTGGAGCAGCATGCATCTAACGCGGTTTCTGAGGCGCAAACGGCTTTAAATCAGGCGATAAGCTCGATAAGTGAATCTAATGCGGCAACAAATTCACAAGCTTTGGAGACGGCCCGGCAGCAATTGACCCAAGCAGAGGAATTTTTAGATCAAGCGCAAACTTCAGCAAACGCATTACGTCTACCGGACCAACAATAAAACGGTAGCTTTGGTAGTGGCAGTGATTCTCCTTCTTATTCGGTACAAGTGGAATCAAGCTCACTAATGTCGAGGTATGGTCGTCTGTCTATGTAGACGCTGCTTATGATGATTTCCGAATTTACGCCGATACTCTCCGCATGGGCAAATGAACTGCGTTGACGCTTGGAGGAACGTATTTGCCATAGACACGGAGAGTCACCGTAAATAACCTCTTAATGTTGAAGAGCATATTTTTAGTGGATATAAGCAAGACTACGGAAATTGCCCCCTTTCAATGAGACATTTTTGCACGTCGGCGAACGCGCTTGATTTGGCGGACCAGCGCAGCGAATCATGACAAGCGAAAGGGAGGTCCTTTAGGGGCCTCCCTCTTTCTTCTGCTTCCTTTTATTACGGGTTGGTCGTTGCTCTTCAGCACCACGCGCGGCGGCAGCGCAAGCAGGGCGACGTCTTCGGGGCATAGCCCACATTTAGGAACGTGTCGTACTGGCTGCATTCTTTTGTTTTGCCGTTTCCACTCGTGTCATGGTTCCGAAATAGACCACGCAGAACGCTCGAGTCATCAGGAATGTGAGAAAAATCGTGGCCCATGACCAAAACCAGTTCCAACGAACATACCGAATCAGATCGGTATATTGTTCGATAAGCACCTCGACCACCGTAAGTACAGTAGTGAATAATACATAATAGCCGAATTGAACCCAGCGCCCCCGATGGGACGGATAATATGTGTTAAACACCGCACATGTCATCGGATAGGCCATATATTCGTAGGTGAAGCTCGTCCGGCTAACGTCGGCAAGCTCCCTTACGGGATAGGTGAGAAGTTTGAGTTCGACCACGGCATGACCGAAAATACACGTAATATACTGTTTGAACAAAAAAGCGACCATCGCCAATCGACGTTTCTGCCGCGGGATGATGAGAATCAATAACAATGAAAGGATCCACACTGAAACGATAATGCCGTATTGCAGCAGCAAACTCATCTCTCATTCGCTTCCTTCCTGAAAACTTTGCGGTCCCTAAAGAACCAACTCGCTAGGCAGCGGACGGACAGAAAAATAATCGAGTACACGCTCGCAACAGGCGTCCACACCACTTTGAACGTGATATTCAAATCCGAAGCTTTGGGGAATTCACGTAACGGGTAGGCCACCAAATCAAATTGAACGAGCAGCACTTCTACTATCCATCCAACAGCCTGACACACAAGAAAGCACAACACAAATTCATGAGCTTTTGCTCTTGGAACAAGAAAATAGATGGTGGTTATACACACAAACCAGACTAGCAACAATAAATTTCGTTCCACGTCCATGGCCATAGCTTGTACAAGGAAGGAGGCTCCTATGTATAGTGTACGTCTTTTTATTCATACTCTCGTGGGCGGTGATAATTAGGCAAAACACAACACCGTTTACTCGTTGTCCGTCATAGACACGAACTTTCGGGGTTCCCGTAAAAATATTTTATTTTCCAGGCACTTGAACCTCATTCAGTCATATAAATAGGTAATAGCAGTTCGAACTTGTTGAGGAGGATTTTATGCAAGTGATGTTACCGAGTGAACAGTATTTCGGTAAGTTTGAGGCGTTTTTTTTATTTTACGGAGCCATGCCTACAGGCGTTACTGTTTCTGAAACTGGGCGCATTTTTATTTGCTTTCCAAGATGGGGAGACGATGTTAAATTTACGGTGGCTGAAATCGTTCGCGGTACATTACAGCCTTATCCTAGTTTAGACGCTAATTTGGTAAGCCAATCGAATTTCACAACATCCTTCATTAGTGTCCAAAGTGTCGTTGCTGATGGAAAGGGAACGCTTTGGGTACTGGATACGGGGGCTCCTAATTTCTCAGAACCCATCAAAGGGGGGGCGAAGTTAGTCGCTGTAGATTTAAATTCAAATACCATAAGAAGTGTATATACATTTACGGAAAATGTTGTCCTGCCAACCACTTATCTGAATGATGTCCGATTTGATTTTCGTGTTGGTAAAGCAGGTTATGCTTATATAACGGATTCGTCTTCCCGAGGACCAGGAGCCATTATTGTCGTTGATTTAGAAACGGGCTATGCCTGGAGACGGTTAAACGGAGCAAATTCAACCTCGCCCGATCTCTTTTTCTTACCGAAAGTTGAAGGTAAAATCCTGATGAATCGAAACAAAGATGGATCTACTTCACCGTTTAGATTGGCATCCGATGGTATAGCGATTTCCCCGGACGGCAAGATGTTGTATTTTTGTCCTCTCTCCAGTCGTCATCTGTACTCGATTTCAACGGAAGCCCTAAGAGACCGAACGATACCGGATATGAATTTACAGGATCACGTGAAGTATTGGGGAGAAAAAGGTGCTTCAGATGGAATGATCACCGATGCAAAAGGAAACGTTTATGCTGGAGACTATGAAAACAATAGTATTCGAAAGATATTGCCGAATGGAATAATGGAAACCATCGCACATGATCCGAGAATTTTATGGCCGGATACTTTTTCTATTGGTCCAGATCAATACTTATATTTCATCGTGAACCAATTACATCGGCAGTCAAGATTTCATTATGGAAATGACCTGAGGCAGAAGCCTTATAGTTTACTCCGTATGAAAATAGACGAACCACCTGCTCCTACCTTTTAGTAAATATTTCGCTTTACAAAGTTGACTCTATTTGCATAGAAAATGTATTTTATGACTTTAAGGTTATTAAGAATTTGGAGGCTGCCGCTCGGCAGCCTGTTCAGCTATCGGGACACGATAGCAACCGAAGGGGAGCAATAGAGAAGAAGCATTGTATATATTTTCTCCACTTGTTTTTTTAATTTTCACTAATCGCCTCTAAGAAACCAAACCTTTGTAATTAGATCATCCTTTATTTCATACATTGCAACTGCTTCTATAATGGCACCTTCTAATCTTCCAGTTATTTCTTCATGGTCTATTACATATTTTCCGTGAAATATTCTTTTATCAACAGTTGCTAACATATTAGGGTATGATTCGAACAATTTATGATAGCGCTCTCTCATAGCCACTTGCCCTTCTATGGCAAGTGTATTAGGAAAATCATAAATTTTAACATCTTCACTATAACATTCCATAAATAAGTCAATATTTTTATCGTTATATGCTTGTAATTGTCTTTGTACAACAGATTCTCTCATACTACTTCCCTCCTAAAAACAAAGATATTGTCAGTAGATAGTATATTAGAAATAGCCTCAAAGTAGAAGAGTTTTCTAAGAGTAGATAAATCAGTAAATGTTGTTAAACTCCATCGGGACGATAGAGAACGATACTTCAAAAAATGAAAATCGATTTACAAAACAAGAATGTTGTAGAAGATAAACAAAAAGAAATGGATAGAGATTCAGATCTCTTCTGAAACCTCTATCCATTCTTATTATCACCAATTAAATATCTAACATTGTATTCATGCTTATCGATATTGTTTATATTGTACTTTCTCTAACTTTGCGCCAGCAGAAGACGGAAGCCGTTTGCGGACAAGCACAGATGCAATTCGCCGTTGTCTGCGATCAGGTCTTCTTCGGTCAATAGGTCCCTCCAACGACGGCTGGTGACCGGCAGATCCAGCGTATCGGCTTCAGACCCCGCATTGGCGGCGACGATCAAGCGGTCGCTGCCCAGCGAGCGTTCGTAGGCAAGGCGCATATCGTTTTCTTGCGTGAACAGGAAGGTCAGATCGCCCGTACGCAGCGCTTCGTATTGTTTGCGCAGCGCGATGACTTGCCGGAAGAACGCGAACAGCTCGCGGTCCTGCTTCGCTTCGTCCCATTCCATGCATTTGCGGCAGCCGGGATCGTAGCCTCCGGTCAGACCGATTTCGTCGCCGTAATAGACGCAGGGCGTGCCGGTCAGCGTGAATTGAAGCAGTGTAGCCAGCTTCATCCGCTGTTTGTCTTCATCGCAAAGCGTCAGCAGACGCACCGTATCGTGGCTTCCGAGCAGGTTGAAGGCAGCCTCGTTCGCTTGCTGCGGATAGCTGGCCAGGAGAGCGCCCAAGGCGTTGGCGAAGCTTGCTCCGTCCCGTTCCTTCTTGGCGGCAAACTCGTTGATAATATTCGTCAGCGGATAGTTCATCACCGCATCGAACTGGTCGCCCATGAGCCATGGCATGGAGTCGTGCATAATTTCGCCCAAGATGTAGGCGTCGGGCTTCGCCTTCTTCACGACGTCGCGGAATTCGCGCCAGAAGCGGTGGTCGACCTCATTGGCTACGTCCAGACGCCACCCGTCGATGTCCATTTCTTCGATCCAGTACCTCGCTACATTCAGCAGGTATTCTTTGACTTCGGGATGCTCGGTGTTCAGTTTGGGCATGATCGGCTCGTAAGCGAACGTGTCATAGGTTGGAATGCCGTCCTTGACGTCGAGAGGCCACTCCCGCACGTGGAACCAGTCGGCGTAACGGGAATCCGCTCCCTTTTCCTTGACGTCGAGGAAGGGAGGGAACGTGTGCCCGCAATGGTTGAAGACGGCGTCCAGCAGCACGCGGATACCGCGTTCGTGACAAGCCTTGACCAGCTGCTTCAGCGTCTCGTTCGTACCGAAGTGAGGGTCTACCGTCATATAATCGGCGGTATCGTATTTATGGTTGGTAGTCGCTTTGAAGATCGGATTGAAATAAATGGCGTTGACGCCAAGCTCGCTCAGGTGATCCAGATGGTCGATGACGCCTTGGAGGTCGCCCCCGAAATAATTTTTGGGCGTCGGCTCGCCACCCCATGGTTCAACGGCCATCGGATCGTTGCCCGGGTCTCCGTTGGCGAAGCGCTCAGGGAATATTTGGTAAAAAACGGCATCTTTGACCCAAGCCGGGGGTGTAAACACGTCCGCCGGATTCAGGAAGGGGAAATCGAACATTTTGATGCTGTCCTTCGGCTCTTCGTTCGAAATGCCGGTCTCGACAAACCAGACGGCTTCGTTGCCCGCTTCCAGCCGGAAGGCGTACTTCATCCGGCGCAGCGGGGGCTGCACCGATACGTGCCAATAATCGAACAGCGAGTCGCTGATCCACTTGGTCATAGGGATTTCCTCGACGGTGCGGTCCCACGCGTATTTGTCGCCAACGATCAAAGCGACCCGCTCGACGTCATCCCGCTTAGTACGCAGGCGCAGATGGATCGTGCGCTCATCATAGGCATAGGCCCAGTTGGATTTCGGACGATGGTAAATGGCTTCCAATAACATCAGTGCATTCTCCTTCTTGGCAACAAAAAAAGGCACAACCCCGATGTAAAACGCGAGGTTGTACCTTTTTGCTTGGTAGCATTGCCTTTAATTTTAGCTATACTATAGCATCTCATCGGCGGAAACTCAAGACCAATCGCTTCTCTCGGACTGTTTTTTAGTATGCCGCAATCCATCGGCATGACCATTACGGCTGCCAGTTTACCGTTACGGTTGCCGTACCGCTGGAAGGCGTAGTGAACGTATGGTTGGAGCCGCCTTCCCAGGTGACGGAGCTGCCGTTTTTCTTGAGAAATTTAAATTCGATGGCCGTTCCCGCTGGAACACTGACATCGTAATACCAGTTCGGATAAGCGTACATTACCTTGTTAAACAGCGGACCGATCGCTTTGCCCGGTTCCCACTGCCCGAGCTCGCTCACGCTGCCCGTCAGATAGACGTTTTCCCCCAGCGTCGTCGAGGCGTTGTTCACCACGAAGCGAACGCTGACCTGTTCCTTGGTCAGGAGATTGAAGCCGCCGTACACGCTGCTGTCTGCCGCGCCGGCCGTTCTGACTTTGATGCCGTATTTACCCGCTGCGGCCGACGGTACGACGACTTTGATCTCGGTATCCTCCCAAGAGACGATATTGGCGCCGGTAACGGCTGTCGTGCCGAAATAGACGGTGCCTTTCGTCGAGCCGAAGCCTCTGCCGTCAATGGTGACGGTATTGCCGGCTTTCGCCATCATCGGGCCGACATGTCCGATCGCCGGAGTCGTTTGCGCCGCCGTGTACTGCCACACCGATACGCCTCCGGCGGCTAACGTGAACGCGGATGCGGCGCCGCCGCTGCCTACCGTCAGGCCGCCGCCGCTAAGCAGTCCTCCTAGCGCATCGGTGTAAGTGCCTGCCGGCAGCGAAGTAACGAGCCCGCTGATCGAGGCGGGGGAGGTCAGGTTGCGGTTGATGGCGACGACCGCCGTGCTGCCTCCGAATTTGCGCTCGTAGATGTAGACGTCGTTGTTGATCCACCGCTGCTGCGTTGTTCCGTAAGCGATCGCCGGGTTCGACTTACGGAGCGGGGCCAGCTTCTTGATAACGTTATAGGCGGTAGTCGCCGTCGAGAAGGAAGCCATCTTCGCCCGGTTGTTCGGATCGCCGTTCCCGGTCATATACTGCTCGGTTCCGTAATAAATGGCCGGTACGCCACGGGAAGTCAGCGTAAAGGCAAGCGCCTGCTCCAGCTTCCGGTTGCTTGCGCCCTGTACTTGGAAACGGTCCATGTCATGGTTATCGATGAAGGTCACCTGATCGTTCACTTGGGCATAATCTGCGGCCGTCCCGGTAACCATGCTGTCCAGACCAAGCATGGAATCCGTATTGTCACGGAACACTTGCCGCACTTTTTGCCCGAACCGGAAGTCGAGCAGGCTCATGCCGCTTTCGTTGGCGAAATGATGATTCGCCGGATCGACCTCGTTCGTGCCCAGAAACCATTCGCCGAACGTGAAGACGGGCTTCGTGTTGTAGATGGAAGCCATCCAATTTTTTTGCCAGCCGAAAGGCATATGCTTGACCGCATCCACCCGGATGCCGTCAATACCGAGATCCAGCCAGGTTCGGATCGCTTCTTTAAAATACGTATCGATGAAGCTGTTATTGTGGTCCAGGTCCGCAAGATCGAACAGGTTTTTGTAGATCCCGTTTTCCAGCGTCGAAAAATCTGTCCCGCCGTTATGGTGGAAATAACGGTTCGTATCTCCGGTATAGCTTCCGGCCAAGGCGCCGTTATTGTAGAGCTTGCCGTTTTCCGCGAAGGCGGCGTTCGTCTCCATAGCCGGGGACGTATGGTTCGGCGCAAAATCGATAATGACCTTGATGTTTTTGGCGTGAGCGGCATTGATCAGGTTTTGAAAGTCGGTCATGTTGCCGAAAGCGGGATTGGTCTTTTTGAAATCGCGCGCCCAGTAGCCGTGGTAGGCGGTGCTGTTCGTGCCGGAATAGTTGATGACGGAATAAATATTTTCGACAGGCTGAGAAATCCAGATCGCGGTAATGCCCATGCCGGTCAAGTAGCCGTCATTGATTTTATTGACAATGCCCTGCCAGTCGCCGCCGCAATACAGCTTCAGATTGCTGCTGCAGGTGCCGTCGAACGCGTTCCCTGTCGGATTGTTGCCCGCATTGCCGTCGGAAAACCGGTCGGTCACGATCTGGTAAATGACGTCTGTCGAGAAGTTTTGTTTGTTGGACACGGACGTGTCCGGAGAAGCCGATGCCGTCGGCGAAATCGGGGATAGGGCTGCGGTCAGCGACAATGCAAGAACGGCTGCAAGAAGTTTCGGCAAAGTTTTCAATAGGATGTCCTCCTGGTTCCTAAGTTTTGTGCAAAAATGAAACGCTTACATTTTTGGCGTTCGAGTATGGTTTCCGATACATCACCCCCTTAAAAGCGAACAACCCCGGCGTCTCCTAAGAGATACCGGGGTTGTTTTTCAAACCGATAGCGGTCTAAAAAATGCATGGCCCTTATGTTGATCTTCTACAAGGTTATTGTAAAATCGGTTGCATCTATTTGTCAATGGAGAGATTTTTTTCTTGTGTATTCCTTGCAGCGCGAACCTTTACGGCTTCGTCTTGCGCCAATACACGCCGGTCGTATCGATCGGAATGAGCGGGTCCTCGATGTTGTGCGCTTGCCGGTAATCGTGCACCGCGGCCGAGCAGTAACCGATCGAATAGTCGTCGATAATGACGTAGCCTCCGACAGATACTTTCGGGTACAGGTTCGTCAAGCTGTCCATCGTCGAGGAATACATATCGCCGTCGAGCCGGGCAATGGCGATTTTCTCAATCGGCGCCGTCGGCAGCGTATCTTCGAACCAGCCTTTCAGGAAGCGCACCTGGTCGTCCAGCAGGTCGTATCGCTGAAAATTTCTGATCACTTCGGATAACGAGACCTTCAGAAATTCCTGTTCGTGAAATATAGCCCCTCTATCGACGGGATAGCGGGCTTCGTCCGGGGCGGGCAAGCCTTCGAACGAATCGGCTACCCAGACGCGCCGGTCCTTCACGCCGTTCGCTTTCAGAAAGCCCCTCATAAAGATGCATGCCCCGCCACGCCATACCCCCGTCTCGATAAAATCGCCTTCGACGTTGTCCGCGAGCACAGAATTCATATGCTGATGCAGACTGTCCATGCGCAGCCTGCCGATCATGCTGTGCGCGATCATCGGCCAGTCCAAGCCTTGCCTGCGGTTCTCGACGGTAGCGCCGGGCTCGTGTTCCAGCCATAGTTCGAACAAAATCGTTTTCTTCAGCAGCTCGAGATACAATTCTTTCGCCGTATCGCTCGGCATGCTCCCACTTCCTCTCAGTGTCGTTCCACTAAACCTAATATATTCGGGTTCAGCGGCAAGGTGTGAGCGTTTGTCCTGCATGTGCGGGAATGCAGCTGACGTCCGGCAGCGTCCCGCTCGGGCGGTAAAAAAGTCGGAATCCCCGTATCAAGTAGTGGCGATTGACAAAGTCGAGAAGGTCGTATATCATTTTGCTAAGTGATCACTTAATGAATTTGGATTTCACAGCGCAAAAGGATGGGTTCCGATGAAACCAAGAACAAGCCGCCAGCAGCAGGCGTTGGAGACGAAAAGCAAGCTGATCGATGCCGCTCTCCGGACGTTTTCCCGCAAAGGCTTCAGCGAAAGCACGACCAAGGATATTGCCAAGGAAGCGGGAGTTTCAGACGGCCTGATCTATCACTATTTTCAGTCCAAGGAAGAATTGCTGTGGGCCATACTGGACAAATACACGCTCCTGCATTCCATCCGGCAAGCGCTGGAGGCCATGGACAAGCAAGCTCCGCTAGAGCACAATTTGACCGCGTATTTTCAAGCCTTAATCCGCAATTTGCGCGAGCAGCAGGACTTGATCGTGATGTGCTTCGGCGAGGCCCAGCGCATTCCCGAGATTCGTGCCCGGGTGGAGGACATTATACGGGAAGGTGTCGAGCTGCTGTACGCGTTTGTTGCACCGCAGGTTCATTTGGCCCCGCAGGAGCTGCTGGTCGCGATCCGCAATGTGCAGACGTCGATGGTGTTTTATTTCTTAATGACCGCCCGGTTCGCTGACGATGACACGCAGAGTACGGAGTATATCCGAATCTCGGTCAAGCAATTTTTGAACATCGTCACCTAAATTTTTTTAGTTATTTCATTAATTAAATACTTAATAAATGAAAATGGAGGCTGGTTTGCTATGAAAATAATCGATGTGGATGTCGCGGTCGTCGGAGCCGGACCCGGAGGGTGCATGCTCAGTTATTTGCTTGCGCGGAGCGGCGTGAGAACGGCGCTGCTGGAACGGCATAACCGTTTGGACCGCGAATTCCGGGGCTATTTTTTTCAACCGTCCGTCGTTAAGCTGTTCGATCAGATCGGTGTGCTGGAGGACATCTTCCATATTCCGCATCAGCATGTGCCCAAATTTACGTTTGTCGACCATGGCAAAACGCTGTTCGAGGTTCGCTTCGATGAGCTGGAACCGCCGTACAATTACGGTCTGACCATTCCGCAGCCTCCGTTGCTTGAGTTTTTCATCGGACAGGCTGCTCGTTACTCTAACTTTACATATTTCGGAGGGACGTCGGTGACGGACCTGATCGAAGAAGATGGCGCGGTACACGGCTTGATCGCCAAAAACCACGAGGGCGAGGAACTCGAAATGCGCTGCCGGCTTGTTGCCGGAGCGGACGGACGCCACTCCACGATTCGAAAGCTGGCGGGCCTAAGCCAGACGATGGGGGAGTTCGAGTTGGACTTCGTATGGTTCGACATGCCCAAGGTTCCGGGCAAAGATTACCCGCTGCAAATCCAGATCGAAGACGAAGGCATGCTGATCTATATTCCAAAAGGCGAGGATCAAGTACAGGTCGGCTGGGTGATTCCGAAAAAGACGTACCCGGAGCTCGTGAAAAAAGGAATCGAAGATTTCGTCCGCACTTTGATTGCGGCCGAGCCGGATTTGCAGAACGTGCTTCCTCGTCACCTCAGAAGCTTTAAGCAATGTTCGGTGCTGGACATTCAGGTTGGCATGACCGATACATGGGTAAAGGACGGCTTGCTTCTGCTCGGTGATGCGGCGCATATCGCTTCGCCGTTTTCCGGGCAGGGCAACAGCCTGGCCTTTCAGGATGCGGTTATCGCGCACGATACGGTGATGAAGGCGCTAGAATCCGGAGGCGACGGCATTGTGCCTGCCGAGCTTCTGAAAGGGTACGAGCTTTACCGCAAGCCGGCGGTGGCTGAAATTCAGAGCATGCAAGCGATGCAGGCCCGCTTGATCGCCATGAAGTCCCCGGGGATGCTCAGACTTCGGCGCATGCTTGCGCCAGTGATGCGCCGGACACCGCTTTTTCATCAGATGAGGAATAAGATTGCTCTTGGCGTTCAGCGGGTGGATGTGAACACCTCGTATTTTACGAAGTAAATTCATTGATACTGGGCCTGAACCTCCGATTCGGGAGTTCGGCGCCGGAAGAAGCCAACACGCCGGATTCTTACAACGCGAATCCCAATGTTAAGTTGCCGCAGATCTACGCGATGGATCGCTCATTCGACAACCGCGTTTGCAAAATGCGAGTGTTCGTATGCGTAATAGCCGTCTGTGCGTCCTTGAAAGTAGTGTCCTTGGATATGGGCTGGGCTCCAATGCTCTTGAAGACGCAAGCGGATGTCCAGCAGTTCGTCCGGGAGAGCGGACGGATCAAGACCCGTTAGCATAGGCTCGCCTGCACTTCGCAGCATCTCCTGCATCAACTTTACGCGCTTAGCCGTCCGTTCGGCGTCGAAGGCGTCCGTATCCCAGTAATCGAATGTGACCGAGCTGCCCGCCGGGCAGAGGTTGGCGATCGAATGCAGCGTGGAGAATACCACTTCCCGGGGCAAATAATGGACGACACCCAGCCAACTAAAGAAACTTAATGACTGCGCATCGAACGACGATCTGGCTAGCGCCGTCTCCAAATTCTCCTTCGTAAAATCCAACGGCACAAAGTGGAGGTTGGACGGGAGCTCCCATCCCAATTCCGCAAGCCTGCAGCGCTTAAAGGCTTGCGTAGCAGGATGGTCGATTTCGAACACTTGGATATCCTTTAACGTCTCCGGATGCCTGAACGCAAACGTATCCATTCCGGCTCCGAGGATCAAATACTGTTTAGTCCCTTGCCTGATAGCGCTCTCAAGACGATCCTCCGCATACCGTGCCCGGCTGAGAAAGAGAGAGGTCGGAAAATAGCTTTGCAGCATGCATGCCACAGCCGCCGTCCGGTCTTCGCAAGCGGCAGCGCGTTCAGGATCGACGAGCTGAAGCGTCGTTACCATAGTCTGTTCGAAAGCGGCGTGTTCCTCTTCCTTCAGCAAATGATGGGCCAGAAAATCGTTGAAAATTTTTGGCGTTTCGTGAACGGCATGATAGCTTCGCAGGTATGCGCTCATCAGGGCGGAGCGTTTGACTTTTGAATCTTCCATTGTCGTCCTCCTTTGCTAACTATTTAACGAAAATGGGATTATTAAACAATTATAAACCGTTTTCAGCAGTAGGGACATATTTTTTTGACAATCGGAAACCCTTTCGTTTAAAGTAGGTAGTATACTAACTACTACGAGGGGGATCTATGGAAGACGTATTCAAGGAACTGCAAAAGCTCGGCTTTTCGCCATACGAGTGCAAGGCTTACGTCGGCCTGCTGAAATCTAACCCTGTTACCGGCTACGAAATCAGCAAGCGTTCGGGTGTACCCCGGTCGATGATTTACGAGGTGCTCGGGAAGCTGATGGACAAAGGCGCGGTTCATCTTGTCCCATCCGAGCCGGTAAAATATGCCCCGGTGCCGGCGGACGAATGGATCGGCCGGTTGAGAAAGCAATTCGACGAGTCCTTTGCTTATTTGGAGAAGTCGTTGACGATGCTGCAGCAGGAGCGGGAAATGGATGTCATCTGGCATATCCGCAGCGACGAATCGGTCATGAACGAAATCGCGGATCTGATCGGCAGAGCGGAGAAGGAGCTGTGGCTTTCCGTCTGGGAGCCGCAGGTTCCCGGGGTTAAGGCGTCCGTGGAGCGTCATCTTCGGGAGGGCGTTCCTGTTTTTTCCGTGCTGTTCGGAGCGCCGGAGACGCAGATCGGGACGACGTTTCACCATGACTACATGACGCCGGAGGTCGTGAAAGAGCGGACTGGCGGTCATTTGACGATTGCCGCCCGGGACGGGGAAGAGGTGCTGATCGCGAACTTTTCGGACGAATCGACCGCTTGGGCGGTCAAGACGCACGACCCGGCTCTCGTGCTGGTAGCGACGGAATATGTCCGGCACGACATCATGCTCGAAGAAATCACGGTCCAATTCGGTCCGGAGAAGCTGGATGCGCTGTGGCGGAATAACCCGGCCCTGACCCATGTCGTGACCGGAAAACGGCTCGACGGGCGGGAGGAATCATGAGCGAGAAACCTATTCATGCGGCTTACCCGGGAAGTACGGGAAACGAGGAAAGCTTTATTCAAGGCGTAAAGGACTGCCTGCCTACGGTGCTTGGCTACTTGAGCATTGGCTTCGCGGCCGGTGTCGTCGAGAAGACGGCGGGGATGTCCCTTGCCGAAATTGCGCTGATGTCCTTGCTGCTGTATGCCGGTTCGGCGCAGTTTATCGCGGCCGGCATGATGGCGGCTGGAAGCCCCGCCACAGTTATCATTTTTACCGTATTTTTCGTCAATTTGCGCCATCTCCTCATGAGCGCAGCGCTGGCTCCTTATTTCCGGCATCTGCCGGCCTGGAGAAATGCGGGGATCGGTTCCCTGTTAACCGACGAGACGTTCGGCGTAGCCGCTTCCCGATTAACGGCCAAAACCAAGGGCAGCGAGAAGTGGATGTTCGGCTTAAATCTGACCGCTTATCTCAACTGGATCGTCGCCAACGTGGCCGGAGGCATTTTCGGTCAATGGATCCCCGACCCGGAAAAATTCGGGCTGGACTATGCGCTGCCGGCCATGTTCATCGGATTGTTCATGCTTCAACTGCTGGAGCGGTCGAAGCCCGGCATAGATCTCCTCGTTGCCTTTAGCGCGGTAGCGACGGCCATTGCCGGAAGTGTTTTTATATCCGAAAGCGCAGGCGTGCTGATCGCGATCTTGTTCGCCGCAAGTATAGGAGTGTGGATTGAAAAATGGAAATAAGGCCGAGCTTTCTATGGATGCTTCTGGGAGCGTCGCTCGTGACGCTGCTCCCGAGAATTTTGCCGCTAATCGTGTTGAGCCGCGTCCGTTTGCCGGATTGGGGGCTTCGCTGGCTCGGTCACATCCCGATTGCCGTGATGTCCGCTTTGCTGGCGCAGGAACTGCTCGTTTCGAAAGGCGCTTTCTCGCCGCAGCCTGTCGCTCTGCTGTCCGCCGTTCCTGCCTTTGCCGTAGCTTATTTCACGCGGAGCTTGTTGGGCACGGTCGTGACGGGCATTGCGGCGACGATGTTGTTCCGTTACCTTTCATCGCTGCTTGTCTTGTCATGAAATGAGTATCAAGAGGGACAGGGAGTTCCGCGGATGATTCTCGTCGGTCCTGTACGGCGAGAAGCGGGACTGACCCATCCTCGGTTTTGGAGATCGAGGGGAGGAGCGGTTCTCTCAGAAACGCGCGTTGATATAACCCCTCGCGATTAAGTTTTTCACGATTTTAGCGAAATTTGACATACGGACGGAAATCGAATAAACTAATATTGAAGTAAACTTAATAATTAAGGTGATTAAGATGAACGAAGAACTGATCCAATACGTGAAAGAGATCAACAAAGCCGAGTACGACACCAATGTGATGCTAACGTTGGAATATGCCGCGTTGGTCGATGAGACGATTACGGATAAGCAGTTCATTGTGCTTGGTATGGTTCATGAGCACGGCCGGCTCAATACGGGCGAGATTGCCGATAAAATGGAGATTACGCCGAGCGCCGTCAGCCAATTTCTCGGCAAGCTGGAGAAGGCGGGGTACATCAAGCGGTCGATCAATCCGAGCAACCGCAGGGAGATCATCGTCGAGCTGGATCAGCGGGGTACCGAGTATATGGCCCGAAACGAGCAGATCGAGCGTTCCATTATTGAACGTTATTATTCGAAGCTGGGGATGGACGATATTTTGACTTTGAGAAACATTGTTTTGAAGCTGAAAGCGATTGTTGAAGAGGAGCAGGCGAAAGGAAACTAATTTTTTTTGGACAATTGTTAAGTAAACTAAATTATTAATTTAAATTAAATATAGGTGATGAAATCTGCTCCAAGAGAGGAGATGAACTCGAATGCGCTTAAATCATACGACGAATATTGAACAAGCTGTCGAGCGTATCGTTCAGCCTTATGTCAGCAAAAGGAAGCATGCGGTGCTGTCGGTCGGCATCTTGCGCGGAGGGGAGCGGCATGTGTACGGCTTCGGGGATTTGCGGCCGTTTGGAGCGGTGTCCTTTGACAATCTTATATACGAGATCGGCTCGATTACAAAAGTATTCACAACCTCGTTGCTCGCGCTGCTGATCGCCGAAGGCGCGCTCCGCCCGGATGATTCGCTCGGGAAGTTCGAGCCGACGCTTCCCGGCCGTCATCCGGTGACGCTTGCCCATCTGGCTACGCATACGTCAGGTCTGCCGGGCTTTCCAATCTTTAAAGCATGGCGCAACCGTTTCGATAAAACGCAGCATCGCGATCCATACTGCCACTTTACGCCGCAGGAAGCCATTTCCTATTTGCGAAACGTTCCTCCGGGCACCGTAGGGCGCAAATTTCGCTATTCGAACGAGGGAACGGGGATACTCGGCAGGCTTCTGGCGACCTGGCTAGGAACGGATTACGAGACGGCCATCACCGAACGTCTATGTGTGCCGCTGCATTTACCGGACACCGGCATCACGCTGACTTTGGAGCAGCAGGCGAGAATGGTTCCGGGCTATGCGGGGAAAGATGTGCAGCGGCCTGAGACGCTGCTGCGCGATTATGCCGGAGCGGGAGCGCTTCGCTCCACGCTCAACGATCAGCTGACGTTCCTGTCCGCCCATTTGGGTGACCATCCCAATGAAGAGGTAGGTCAGGACCTGTTGATCAGCCAACAAACCTATGCGCGTCACAGCAAGACGATTGGCGTCGGACTGGGATGGATTATCGACGAACGAGGCAAGTTCGCTTGGCATAACGGATCGACACATGGATTTTCCAGTTTTATGGGATTTCATCAAGACCGGTCGTCCGGCATCGTCGTGCTCTCGAATTACCGGTCCGGTCTTTTGAGCGATTCCGTCGACCGGATCGGTCTCGACTTGTTCGATCTGTTGAAAAAGTCGTAGTCAAACTACCGGTCCGCAGCCTCGTCGATATTCGCTCCGAGCGATTGAAGCTTTAAGACAGCGATTTCCTCATCCAGTGTGTAGGGCGCCTTCAAGACCTCATTGCCCAGCCGATCGTAATGCTCGTTCATATATTGGAGCGACAAAGCCAGCAGGGCCAAACGCATGTCGGTCATCTCGGCGCATTCGTCGTCCGCGGATGTCCCATGCACAGGCAGTCTTGCGTCATAGAAATAAATGCTCCGCCCGTCGATCAGCTCGTACCGCTCCAGATTTTCCCGAACGATACCGTACGATACGGCGATATCTGCAAGCTCGTTCGTATTGATCTCGCCGTTGGCTGGACCTGTCTGGCAGAGCAAGACGCCGTCTTTCATCAGAAAGTAATGCTTCCCGCCGATCGTATCCAAAGCTCCGGTGGCGGTGATTAGAAGGTCTCCGATCAAGGCCGCTTCCTGCAAGCGCATGACTTGGCAGCCGTCCATAAAAGCCTCGACCGCCTTCAACGGATCGGTTTCTGCGACCACGATATGGGCGCCGAGGGCTCTGGCCTGTATGGCGATCGCTTTGCCGCGCCTGCCGTAGCCTGCGACCACGACGGTTTTGCCCGCTGCGGCGAAGTCCGTCGTACGCAGCATGTCATCCCATACGGACGGTACGGTTTCGCACCGACGATCGAACGTCTCCATGCCGGGGGCATCGTCCAGAACGATCATCGGAAATGGAAGCCGTTGTTCCTTTTCCAATCGCGTCAAATGCTGCAGACTCGCTCTCGTTCGCGTCACGCCGCCGCGAATGCCCGCCAGCAAGTCCGGGCGCTCCGACTGAATCGTGCCGACCAGTTCCCCGCATTCATCGACGAACAGATGGGGCCCTGTCTCTATGGCGCTGATAAGCCGTGCCTTGGCAGACTCCGGCTCCGAATCGGATTGGGGGATCACAGTGACTCCGTCGGCTGCCAAGGCAGCGCTTATCTCATCATCGTTCGAGTGTGGGCTGCCGCTGGTGATGACCAGCTCCGCGCCCCCGGCCTGGAGTGTCTTCCCAAGACAGGCCGTTGCCGCTTCCAGAGGAAGAGCAAGGACGATCTTCAGTCCCTTGAGCGGCCGCCCGAGCGCGAACCGTTCCCGAATTCGGCCCAGAACGGGCATTTGCGAGCTTGCTCGGCTGATCTTCAGCCTTCCTGCCTGCGTTAAGCCGCTATCGTTAATCGAAGCATGGACTATGGCTTGCATCGTTGTTTATCCCTTCCTTTCCGCGGTAGGCTTAGAAATACGCAAACGAGCAATAGCGCGATGATCCGATAGGGAGATTCGAGCAAGCCCAGCGCATAGCCATAAATGAGATAACCAAGCTCTTGGAACGGAATCGTTTCGCCCGTCGTCATCCGTGAGAGCCAGGAGAGCAGCGACACGATATCCATCGTTAGCCCTCCTCCTTACGGCATACATACACGAACGCCGGAGGGACATTGAACGGAACGAAGTGTATCCCTTCAATGGCAAATTGTTTGCTGAACTGCTTGCGCATTTGCTGTGAATATTGAAAAGCGACAAACCGTCCGCCCGGTCTGAGGGAGGCCGTAATTTCACTGAGGAGCCGATCGCGCAGGCTTTGCGGAAAATTGAAATACGGAAGTCCGCTGATCACGCAGTCGAGCGAATCGATTCCTTCCGTCCGTAGAACGGATTGCAAACATCGGGCATCGTCGTAACAGGCGCAGTCGGCAAATCTCTCCTGCAACCGACCGCGCAGCTCCGCATCTCGTTCGAACAAAAGAACGCGGGTATTGTCTTTTTTGGCCTTTTGAATATATTCCGTAATCGCACCTGTACCGGCGCCAAGCTCCGCGACAGCGCTCACGTTCTCCCAAGCTACCGATTCGACCATCTTTTTCGCCAAAAACGCGGAGCTTGGCGTCACGCTGCCGATTTGTTGAGGATCGCGCGAGAATTTATATAGGAACAGCAGCTTTTCCTGAAGCGTGCTCATGCCAATACTCTCCTTTCTCCATCTGCTTTCTTCATCCTATCGAATAAATCTTCAGAACGAGCGCAGAAATTTCTAAAGGAATTCTGAAGAATTCATAAAGCGGGATTAATCCAAATTATTCGGCGTATGGGTTTGCGGCAACATTTTTGGTAAAATGGTACATGTTCCGCACGTACCGAATTTCTGCATAAAGAAAGGGGATCGAGATGGCATCACGAACTGTTTTGCCGGCGCCGGATGATTTGAAGCGGCGCTTGCTGACGCTTGCGGCCTTGGACGTAATCTTATGCCCGGAAGAATGGCTCCGGTATCATACGTTTATTCCGAATTGGGCGCCAAACGTCTCGCTTGCGAAAATCGACAACGGCGCCGGAGATTGTTTGTTCGTATTGTTTGCGCCGGAGGGCGTTATTTTGAAAGGGTTCGATCACGAATCCGAGCTAAGCCCGCACGCCCAGGACGAGTATGCGGTATGGCCGGGAATTTACGACGGGACGCCGGAAGCTTTGCTGGCTTTGCTTGAGGATGAAGCACTGGAGAAAGAAGATGTAACCTTTTGCATATGGCGCGAAACCGGCGACTCGCAGTGGAGAACGGGAAAAGTACGGATGCCGAAAGGCGCAGACGACGGCTCGGAGTTTTTGCTCGGAACGATCTGCGAAACGCCGGAGGACTATGCGGACTGGGCGGAAGGCTACTTCGACATGCCGATTCCGATCGAGCCCGTCAAAGCTTTGTATGCAGCCCCCGCAATCAGCGTAGAGGCGATCCGTTCCCTGAATCCGGAACGAAACGTAGAGGAAGTTCTTCCGGAGCTTGAAGCTTTAGGGATTACGGTGACGGACCGGGATAGACCATGATGAGGATCGAATCGCTTAGCGAGGAGCCTGTAGAATGGTTCGCTTATCGGACCTCGACCGGCTCGGGCGGTATCGAGGAAGTGCAGCTGCCTGTGTACGTGGGGCATATGTGCGGTTTGCCGTCATCGGTCGACGCGCTGATCGTGACCTCCGATTTGCAGGGGATGATGCGGACCAGGGATGGGAACGACGTCATGCTAGGCGAAGGACTCCCCGACTACTTGTCGCTGATGATCGGCATCGAGCGGCCTGATCTTGCTCCCGATCGGGTCGGCGTCCTGCTATGCGGCGATCTGTATGGCGACCTCCGGCGAGGAGGCAGCGGCGACCCGTCCGGCGTATGGTTTAAATTCGGCGAAACGTTTCGCTGGGTCGTCGGAGTGGACGGCAATCACGATCTGATGGACGATGCCAAGAAGCGGCAGCTCTCCGGCCGAAGCAACATTTGTCTGATCGACCGCCCGGGAGTCGTCGAATTCGGCGGCGCGGCGTGGGGCGGTCTCGGAGGCGTGATCGGCAGACCGGACAAGCCGAACCGGATGACGGAAGCGGACTACCTGCAAGCTTTGCGCAAGCTGCTTAAGAAGCAGCCTCATGCGCTGCTGCTTCATCAAAGCCCGGATGTGCCGGAGCGGGGATGCGCAGGCAGCCCCGAGATTCGCGCTGTACTGGAGAGCGGGCCGGAAGCGCTCGTATTTTGCGGACATTCCCATTGGAACGATCCGCTGGCTTGCCTGCCGGGCGGAACGCAAGTCTTGAACGTCGATGCCAAGGTGTGCATTTTTACAAGATAGGGCGGAGCTGCGGCAGCCGATGATAAGCGACAAGAGACACCGGCTATATGGGGCCGGTGTCTCTGTTCTCTAACCTGCGGCTAAGGCTGATCCTTTTGCCGCTCCGGATCGAACGTCCGGTAGCTGCCGGGCAAATCCTGCTCCGTCGTCAGCTTGGTCAGCTCTACGGTTTGAATGTTTCCGCTTGGGTCCATCGCTTTCATCTCGACGCTGTGATAATTCAGCTTCCGCTCTTGCAGCGTTCGAAGAACGGCTGCGCTTTTGGCCAAAAACGCTTCCTTCGTCAGCTTCACGTATCTTGCATCGGATGCGCCGAATAGGATCTTGTAGCGCAGCTTCCCGCTCTCGCTGGCCCGCAGCTTCTCCGCTTTGTCCAGTTTGTCGGGGGCCAAATAATAGAAGTTGGCGTTCAATTCGTCCTGCGTAATCTCCAGATCGGCTTGCGGAGAAGCTTGCACGTTGAGCGAAGGCATCGGATCGACCGCAGCGGCAATCGCAGTTTTCAAATCGTCGCTGCGTTCTTCGCTAAATTGGTTGTCCAGCTTAAATTTATACTCGTCGGTCACGCTGCCGTCCCGGTGGAAGCCGATGCTTGCCGTCTGCCGCACGCCGTTCATCACAAACTCGAACTTCCCGTAATGCCGCCTGTCTTTGAAGTTGAAGAACACTTTCTTGAAGTCGAGCGTCCCTTGTTCATACGTCCGCTTGACGTATTCATTCGTTTGAAGCAGCGCCTTCGTATATCCGACGGGATTGCCCCAGAAGGAGAAATAACTGGCACAGCCGAAGTAAAGGATCGCCGCTCCAAGCGCGATTAATCCCGTTTTGGCTGCTGTTTTCGCCTGCCTGAGCCCCTGCTTTACCAATAGCGCAGCCCCGATGCCGATAGCCGCATTGACAAGAGCGATCACGGTAAAGAACGGAATATAGCTCGAATTGTTCTCGCTTAACAGCCCGCCCAGCAAGCCGAACGGAATCGTTGACGCAACAATCGGCAGCGTACGGGAGTAGTATAAGCGGCACACGAATGGAGTGAGGATCAGGAATGGAATCGTCGACAGAAAGTGAACCTCTGCACCGCTAATAATGCAGGTCATCAGCATCGCCACCAGTACGCTGACCAGCTTGATCCTGCGCTGATATTTGCCGAGCTGCGCGATCAGCTCCTCAATCTGCCGCTTCTTATCCGGCTCGGGCCGACTCTGCTCGTGGCTCTCGTAATCCTGCTTCATCGTCTCATAGTAACGGCGGCACTCCTCGCAATCCGCGATATGCCGTTCCACAAGCGCGGCGCTTTCTTCACTCGCGAGCCCCTCCACATGGAGCGGCATTAAATCTTTCACGATACTACATGTGTTCATCCTCGCCGTACTCCTTTCTCAGCTTTTCTTTCATCCGGTAAAAATTAACTCGGCAGTACGTTTCGGTCCGGTCGGTCCATTGCGCAATTTCTTTAAAAGATAGCCCATGGAGCAGCCGCAGCCGCATAATATCGCGATGGGGCGGATCGAGCCGGTTTAACCGTTCCACGATTTGCTCTGCCAGCACCTTGTCGCTAAAATCCGTATGGGCGGCAAGCTCTGCTTCGGAAGAATCGTCCAGCGGAAGCTGGAGTTTGTTTTTTCGCAGGCTCCGGTACAGTTGATGCTTGGCGATGCCGAACAGCCACGTTTTGATCGAAGAGTCGCCCTTGAAGCTGTCCATATGCCGGAGCGCTTCGAGGAACGTATTTTGTATAATGTCATCGATATGGTCGGGATTCGGGTACCGGGTAACCAGAAAGCGGTATAAATCGTCGTAATAAAGCAGATAGATCTTCGTTATCGGATCATACATTAACGCACCTTCTTGTCGGCTCGGTTTCGTAAAAGCTTTTTTTCTCTATCATTAGTGCCTGCATGTCCCGTTTTCGTTACAGCCGTCCTATCCAAAATTGTAAAATAGCCCGCGCGGTTTGTCAGCCAAATGCTGGCGCTTTTCACATCGAAGTAGATCGAAAGCCATGAGGTATGCTACCATGTTCGGTAAGAATGGAGTGGACAAGATGGACAAAGTGAAAATTTTAATTATCGAAGACGAAGAAGCGATCGCGGACTTGCTGGCCTACGGCTTGAACAAAGAAGGCTTCCTTACGACGATCTCCCATACCGGAGCGGACGGGCTCAGGGCCATCGAGCACTTCCAGCCGGATATGCTGCTGCTTGACTGGATGCTTCCGGACGTCAGCGGGCTCGATATATGCAAAAAGGTGACGGAGACCCGGAACATTCCGATCATCATGCTGACGGCCAAATCGGACATTACGGACAAAATTGTCGGCCTGGAGTTTGGCGCTGACGACTATATTACCAAGCCGTTCGACCTCCGGGAAGTGATCGCCCGCATCCGGACGATACTTCGGAGAATGACCCATCCCCATAAGCCTGCGGAGGAGCCGGCCAACGAGCCGATCCGGTTCAAAAATATTGAAATTACCGAAAGCGAGCGGCTGGTCCGGAAAAATAACGAGATCGTCGATCTGACGCCCAAGGAATTCGAGCTTCTGATGACGCTGTACCGGCATCGGGGCAAAATTTTTACCCGGACGGAGCTGCTGGACTTCGTATGGGGCTACGAATATGTCGGCGATACGCGGACGGTCGATATTCATATCCAACGGCTGCGCAAAAAGCTGGAGGCGGGCGACGTGATCGTAACCGTGTTCGGGGTGGGGTACAAATTTGACAAACAGGTGGATTAAAGGCATGATCCCGGCTCCGACCATCAAAGTAAAATTTTTGTTAGGTCTCTTTGTTATTTTCGCCGCCTCGTTTTTGCTGCTCAACCACTTTATCGTGCAGATAATCGAGACCAGCAACGAGAAGATCATGACCCAGGACTTGATCGGCCTCAAGAAGAACAGCAGCGTCTATGTGAAACAGGCTTTTATGATCAACCATTTCGGCAACGACGAGATCTATTTTCGCCAAATGGCGAAGGACGTGGTGGAAGAGCTTCGGCAGGTCACTTCCAGCGAGATTAGCGCTTACGGCGTGAATGGGGAGCTGGTCTATGCTTCGGCCGGGTGGAAAAACTCGAATACGGCGGGCGACGATCTGGACCATGCCTTGAACGGCAAAACCTCGTACACGATCAACTACACGGACAGCACGGCCGAAGCTTACTACTCGTATCCGGTCGTCATCGAAGGGAAAAAAGTAGGGATTTTGCGCTTCGCCAAAGATTTTTCCCTGTTGTACGAGCAGAGCAGGCATATTTTGGATTTTATTTCGTACGTTACGATCGCTATCTTCGCTGCTGCGTTTATCTTTTCGTATATTTTATCGCGCAATATCACGATCCCGATCGTCAAGCTGACCAAGGCTTCCACGGAAGTGACGAACGGCAATCTGGATATCCGCCTCTCGTTCCGAAGGAAAGACGAGATCGGCCAACTGGCGGATAACTTCGGGACGATGATCGAGAAGATCAAGGCCCAGATCGGACGCATTGAACAGGACCGGGACCGCTTGGAGGAGCTGAACCGCCATCGCAAGCAGTTTTTCGACAATGTGACGCATGAATTGAAAACGCCGCTGACGTCCGTCCTGGGCTATGCCCAAATGATCAAGGAAAACGGGCAAACCGACGAAGCCTTCTTCGACAAAGGGATGAATCATATCGTTGACGAAAGCAAGAGGCTCCACGATATGGTAGTTAAATTATTGGAGCTTTCCAAGGAAACGTCCGACCGGGAAGCGTTCGAGCCTGTCTTGGCCGGGCGGTTGCTTCAAGACGTATGCGAGGGCATGAGATTCAAGGCCGAACGATACCGGAAAACGATTCGCTGCGAGGTGGAGGACGGGCTGTGGGTTGATGGAAGCGAACCCAAACTAAGGCAATTGTTCATCAATATTATCGATAATGCGATTAAGTACGGCTTCGCGCATACGGCGATTTCGGTGAAGGCGCAGCTTGTCTCCGGCCGCGTGCACATGACGGTTGCGAATCAAGGGGAAGATATCCGCCCGGAGGATTTGGCGAAAATTTTCGAGCCGTTCTACCGGGCCAATATGCGGAAGTCCAAAGAGCTGGGCAGCTGCGGCTTAGGGCTCAGCATCTGCAAAGCGATTGTCGACGACCACCAGGGAAGCATCGTGATCCGGAGCGCCGATCAGGAAACGAGCGTAGCGATTGAGCTCCCTTATACGAAGCCGAAGAGAGGACATGCAGAATGAAACGGATATTCCTGTGGGCGGCGGCGTATGTTCTGCTGGCCGTTATCGTCACCGGCTGTACGGGGGCGCTGAAATCGAAGACCGTTATTATTCCCGACACGGAAGAAGGCCGCGAGCCGCAGAGCTTAAGCGAGACATTCGAAGTAAACAAAATTTATAAGCTGCAGGAGAACGAGGATGGCGAGCTGTTCGGCTGGACCGACAAGGAGCACGTGCTTGGCTATTTTGGTAAAAGGGGCCGGGAGCGAGGCTTCGAGCAGTTGGACTACGAACTCAAGACCCGGCAGTCATGGCCGGAGATCCATGGATTTGTGCACGGCGTCAAAGTATCTGCCGACGGCGCGTATGCTTCGTTTTCCGTTCAGACCGGCGGCAAAGAGAAATTAATGCTGCTTCATTTGGCGGATCAAAAGCAAACCGTCCTGCGGGAGTGGACCAACAAAGAGGGCGTTGTCGTGGCGGGGCAGATGTCGTGGTCGAATAACGGGCGCTACGTCTCCTTTGTGCAAGAGAACGGGAACCAGGAGGCTGTCATTGTCGTTTATGACGTGACGCGTCAGGAGACGAAGGAGTTCAAGTTCCCCGGGAAAACGGAGAACCATCAATTTTATTCCGTTCAGGTTTCGGATGACGGAGCGAGTGCGTTAATTTTCAAAATAGCGGCTCGTCAGGCATATATCGTTTTCGGTTCACTTCAAGGCGATACCTTCGTAAGCCAGTATGAGCATCCCGTAAGCAGTGAGGGAAACGGCGATTTTGTGAATGACGATCAAATCGTTTTTGTCGGGGAGGAAGGCTCGTTAACGTTATTCGACCGCCGGAATGCGAAGACAACGATTTTGCTTGAACGGAGCGGCGTGTTCCAGCTCTCGCGCGACCGCAAATATATCGCCTACTCCAAAGGCCGCGAAAATCTGTACGTGGCCAAGCTGCAAGGAAACAATATCATGAACGAAAAGGAAATCTACAAGGGAATCGTTCCCGAACAAATCGAGTGGAGCCCGGATAACCGGAGGATGCTGCTGAACGGCAGGAAATGGTATGAGTCCCGCCCTGTCGTCAGCGCCCCGAGCGCCGCGCCTTTTTCCCAGAACAGCTCCCTTTTTATCATCGAATTTAAGTGAAGCGTTCAAAGTTAAAACATTTCAATCGACATCTATCTACAGGAATTTGCAACTTCTATACAAGAAAATACAATTTTTTAGCGAGATAAACTAAATCTTACAAATCGGAAACGAGATAGAATATCATTACTTGTGTTCGGACTCAAACTAATCTGAAACAAAGGGGAGATGATTGTTTAATGAAAAAGTCCTTGTTGATGTTATCGGCCTTCACACTTCTGATGTCCGCCGCTCCGATCAGCGCTTTCGCGAAAGAGACGGCAACTACTCCGCAAAACGTACAGACTGGCGATGCAGGCTTGTTCTCGTACAAGTATTATTTCGAGCTCGGAACGGGGCTGTTAACCAGATTTGGTAAATCGGGGGAATTTCGGCCTGTTAGTGATGAACTGACATTGACGGTTTCTCAGTCCAGCTCGGGAGATACGAAAGTTATCTATATGCTATACGAAGTAGAGGGGATTAGGGAAACAAAGGTCGGCGACATCGTTGTCACAGGGAATAAAACGGACGAAGCGCTCGAGAAAAAATTTCATGTGAACCCGGACAAACAGCACATTATCGCTGTGGCGAACAAAAGTAACAATAGAACGAAAGTGCATGTGAAAGTTAGCCCGTAAGCCGGGGAAACTCAAGGAGCAGGAGGGATAACCTTGCTGCTCTTTTTTGTGTCCCGCCAGTGTCATCATCCTGGTTAGGGATTTTTTTGCGTTGAGAACCTTTTTGCCGGATTTTGTACCTCGTTGTCCATCGTTGTCCGATTCCGTTACATTTTGTTTACAACTCGGAGAAGTTTTGGTAACAACGTTGACTTATAACTAGGTTTAGAGAAACCAATTTCATGGAAAGGTTGAACGGAATGAAGAGGACTAAAGGACTGCTGCGTTTGCGGATTGGCATCGTTGTGCTTGCGTTGCTGTCTGGCTATTTCATCGTCGATGCGATGCTCCCCCAGACGGAGGCGAAAGTAAGAGAGGCGAAGAGTGAGCAAGTCCAGAGTCAGGCGAACCTGAAGCCGCCGAAGAAGGACAAGCTGGTCGCGCTCACCTTTGACGACGGGCCGGATGCGAAATATACCGTCAAAATTTTGGACGTTTTGAAGAAGTATGACGCGAAAGCGACTTTTTTTGTCGTCGGCTATCAGGCGGAGAAATACCCGGACGTTCTATCCCGCATCGTCAAGGAAGGGCACATGCTGGGGAATCATACGTGGAGCCACAAGGATCTGACCAAGCTGAACGGACAGCAGATCAACAATGAAATCGTCAAGCTGAACAAGGTGATTCAGAACGCAACGGGCGAGGCCCCAAAGTATGTCCGGACGCCTTACGGCGCGGTTTCCAAAAAAGTAACCGAAGCCATCGAGCAAAACGGTCAGCACAATGTGCTGTGGAATGTCGATACACGCGATTGGGCCGGAGCGACGCCGGAGGACATGCTGAAAAATGTCAAAGCGAATCTGAAGCCCGGAGGCATCATTCTGATGCACAGCTTCGGCGGCAAAAAGGGCGATCTGAGCAATACGATCGAATTGCTGCCCAAGATGATCGAGGAATTGCAGGAAGAAGGCTATTCGTTTGTGACGGTAGATGAATTGAAATCGAAAAGCTCTTAACAGGAGGAACAGAACATGAGAAAAGCATGGCTAAGCCTAAGCGGCTGCCTATTGATGATCGCGGCGACAGCTTGCAGCGCCGATGGAGGCCCCGGCGAAGCGGCGCAGCCGGAAGGCGGCGCGAACAAGAACGAGGCGCAAGCGGACACGACAAGCAAGACCGCCGAATCTGTCCAATCACAGGGCGGCAAGAAGACGGTTGTGCTCTCGACGTTTTTTGAGGACGATTTTTTCAAAGACGCGAAGCGCAAATATGAGGCGAAGCACCCGAATATCGAGATCCAGCTTAATTATGTCCCGACGGACGATAGTCACGGCGAGGAGAATGTGGAAAACTTTATCAAAAAGACGAATACGCAAATGTTATCCGGAAAAGGGCCGGATCTGGTAGAGATGGACCTGCTGCCTATGGATAACTACGTGAATAAGAAAGTGCTTGCCAATTTGAGCGACATGATGGAGAAGGACCCCGAGTTCAAGAAGGATCAATATTTTCAAAACATTTTGGAAGGAATCAAGCTGAACGGCAGCGTCTACGGGATGCCGGTCAATTTCTTCTTGTACGGTCTTGTCGGGGACGAAGAGGCGATCCGGAAAACGGGGGTGACCTTCGACGACGCTCGTTGGACCTGGAGCGAGTTCAGCGAGACTGCCAAAGCGCTGGCGAAGAAAGGGGATCAGCGTTATGCCTTTATGACCTATCCCTCCGGATTGTTAAATGAAATGGTGAAAAATAATTTATCCTTGTATGTCGATCAGGTCAACCGGAAAGCCAACTTTCAATCCGAGTCTTTTATCAACTTAATGAAGCAAGTGAAGTCGATGTTCGACGAGAAGGTCGTGACGGAAGAGGCGCGCCAAGCGTATTTCAGAATGACGCATATCACCTCGCCCGCGGATTATATTTTGACGCCGAAGGAAAATTTCGCTCAACCCAAGCTGTATTCCAGACCGAAGGGAGAAGGCCAAAAAGCCGGAGATTTTTTCCGGACTTACCGGACGATGGGCATAAACGAGAAATCCGCCGTGAAGAAGGAAGCCTGGGATTTTATCAAATTTCTGATGTCCGAGGAGATGCAGCCTTCACCGGAACGGGCCGGTTTTCCTCTGAACAAAGCCGTATTTCACAAGCAGGTGAAGCAATTGCTCCAAACCGGAACCGTTAAGGCTCACGAGCTCGGACCGCTGAAGGGCAAGACGTTCCAAGTCACCGAAGCGGATCTTCAGGGATTGGAGCAGCATCTGTCGAGGGCCGTCTATCAGGTGGCGTTCAAGCCTTCCAAGCTGGAGGACATTATTGTCAAGGAATCGGAAGCCTTCTTCAAGGGCCAAAAGTCCGCGGAGGACGTGGCGAAGCTGATTCAGAATCGGGCGACGACGTTCTTGAACGAATGAAGATGATCGGAAACATTTTGTTTATAAGCGGGAGAATTCAGGAGAGGTGCTTGTGTGGAGAGAACTTTCGGTCAGTCGAGTTTTTTAGCCGAGATCGACCCGGTAGATAGAACAAGAACCTTCGCAGGGAATGCGAAGGTTCTTTGTTTACGCTCATTCATTGAAGAAAATAAAATAGAAAGTTACACAATATCCAATAAAGGTCAGTATAATACTCAGTAAAATTAACTTCGCATACGGAGTGCTGTGGATCTTATAGTATGCTATTCCCAACGACAACATGCTGACTAAAAAGAAGATAAGCATTACAGTCGCAAATATTTAGATCATTCCTTTCCTTATGTCAGCTAACCCTGTGGTAATAATATTTTGCATCCTTCGAAGCCGACCACCAAATGTACGAAGGGCGGAGAAGCCTATGTTAAATGCGGGGACGCGAATCTCTAATGAGCTGCGGAAGGCGTCCGGGCAACCAACACATAGAATTTAAAGAACAAGGGTCACACCGCAATATAAGCGATAGTGACCCTTGTTTCTAGTGCTTTCTCTTAAAATTAATTACTAGTGCCAAGGTAGCAAGCGGACCGATAATAAGAGAAATGAAAAACCAGAATAATCCATTCTGATTCTTACTTTGAGCAAGCCCTGTGTTTACAAGCGCAAGCGAAAGCCAATATATAAGATGGTATTCTATCTAAAGCACCTCCCAATTATTTCAAGGTATGGGTGCTATCATTATACCAAATTTGCTGCCAAATGCCTTTATTGATGTTGTTTAGAGCTGGAGTATTCCCTTCAAATTTGGCATATCCTGCATTCCCATCCCCTTTTAAATAGCCGATAAGAGCATATTCAACGAAGCCTCCAGCGGGAACCATTTTTGCCGTCCAATTCTGCCTTGCATATGCTTCGCTGCCGGAAGTCTCCTTTGATGCTGACCCAGACTCGCTGATAATAACCCCGGGGTTATAATTTCGGTGTGCTCCATTGGCATCGACAACTTTTGTGACACGCCCACCATTAGCGAGATCGAACCTGTACGTAAGTGTCAGGTAAAAAGTTGTAATGCTAACACCTAACACAGTTGACTCCCATTGAGCATTCAACGTATTAGGTAGGTCAGAAACCAAAGTAGCTTTTGTTTCTACTGGTACTCCCTCAATCATCACAGTCTGATTTTTGAGTTCCAACACTTTCCCAATTTCAGAGGATTGAAGAACTTTCAAAAATTTTTCTTGATCGTAGGAAGAAAGAGCTTTGAATTTTTCCAATACCTCAGTTGCGCCGGGATCAGTCTTTTGTTTCTCCGTCAAATATTCCACATACCCGGAAACCGTTAAGGAATTGTTTTGACTAGGGGCAGCAGATGCAACGGTGGAGAACATCGCCAAAAAAATGCATACAACGAGCGACCAAAGAGTTACTTTTTTGAAACCATTCGTCATTGATAAAGTCATTCAAACCGCTCCTTAAAAAATATTTTGAACAATGGTCGGCCGACTGACTTGTTCAAACATAAATTATCACAATAATACAAAATATGGGATAGGAATAGGAGTCTATTTTCGTTTTGATAATTTCCTCAAAATGTACAAGTGATTACAGTGATTACCAAATAACAGTTAAGCTTTGTAGAAGTTTATCGAATCATCGTGTTTTGTGTAAGAATTTAGGCTGAGAAAATCAATTAATTGTAAGACGAAACTTACTTTGCTATAATTAAAAATTGTAAAAATATACATTTAAAAGGAAGGTTATGTGCTATGGTGGGCGTTAAATTAAAAACCATCTCAGATATTATCTTCCAACTTAGAAAAGAGAAAAATTTGACATACGCAAAACTTGAAGAGCTAACAGGGGTAAGTAAAAGTGTACTAAATCGTATAGAGCGCGGGGAAACGAAGCGGCTTGAATTTAAAAATTTGAAGGCTATAGCTACCACTTTTCCTGCACAATATTTCGAGATTATGGAGTGTTACCTACAAGAAGAAAATCGGATAAACACTTTGTTTGAAGTACTCGAAGAAGTGACTACCTGTGAAAAGAACTTTTTGCTAGTTCCGAAAGTGGGGACGCGGATATTGGAGTTGCATATGGTAGAGACGGAAGAATCGCTTCGACGATTGCTTGACTTTACCAGAAAAGTAAACCATGATTCACTGAAAATTTCGCTCTATGCAATAATCATAAAGTATTCCAGAGAACGCGGAGTGCCGTATTACGTAGCCAAAGGGCTGCTTCAAAAGTATTTGATTGAGAGGAACGATTTCGATAAATTGGAAGAATCCTTTCAATCAGGCAAAGAAATTTTACACTACACTAATTTTTTATCACGTGAGGAGAAAATTACTTATTACTTTAGAATGGTTTTACATGCATATAACATCAAAAAGTTTAAAGAATGCATACAACTCTGTGAGGAAGGTCTTCCGCTAGAAAAAGAAGATACTGAACTTAAAGCGAGGGCCTATTTGACGATGATTAATTCATATTCGCAATTAAAAGATTACGATGCGGTTGAGAAGCACCTGGATACTTTTGAAAACATGAAGAATGATTTTGTTATCGAATCCGCCAAGATTACTCGGGCCTTAACAAAAGCACGAAAGAAAGAGTTTGATATTGCTATACCGTTGCTTAAAAAATATATGGACGAGGTCAGCTTGGATAATAAGATACACATTGCAGATGAACTACTTGAAATTTATTTTCAATTAGGGGATTTTAAATCTATTGAAGAAATATTAGAAAGGGAAAAAGAGTTTTTACCTAAACAGCCACTAACGCCACAAAAACTGGCGTCTATTGGAAAGTTTTATAGATACAAAGGATATTACCAACTTAGTATCGGCTTGCTTGGTCAACAGGTAAAGAGCAAAAAGATCACGGCTGATAACTTGGCGGAAATGTTCCACGAAGTCGGTCTTATTGCATCTCGTTTGAATCATCAGAGTGATCAGCTTGTCGGTAAAGACGTCATTGGAAGAGGTTAAAGTAGATGTAACGGGCCGGAATGAATATAAGTCATTATAAATAAGTGTTTTTCGGTTAAAACAGGTGATCATAAACCTGTTTTTTTATTTTTTAAAGTTGCACAAAATGGAATTACAAGTTTTTTATGAGATGTATGGTACAGTTAATTTTGTGAAAAAACAAAATTGCAATAGTTGAAAAAAGGGGACTGCCATATGACCATGTTAGCGAATGGAAAGGAGGCTTGTGTAACCCTTGGACTAAACAATTTAGACGATGGTGCGTTACTCAATGCCATGAAGAACATTCGGAACCAAATGGAAGAAGCAATACACCAAGGTGAGAGTTTAACGAGTGAATATGTGGTCCAGTTGAGTCAACAATTAGATACATACGTTTTAATTGCTCAAATGCGAAAAATGCGATGTGTGAGCTAGAATGAGGTGTGCTTATGCAAGAGGATAGAAGAACTGGAATTGTTAGAGTGGTCGACAATGTAGGTAGAATCGTAATTCCTACGGAGCTTAGGCGTATGTTGAATCTGAATCCCAATGTTCAGACGGAGTATTTTTGCGATGACGAGAGAAAGGCGATTATGGTCTATAGATATCACTGCAAAGAATGTTTGTTTTGTTTGAGTGAGAAACAAGCCATTTACTTCAAAAAATTTTATATTTGTATGCAATGCATTCAAAGCCTTCCGGCGCTTCAAGTTTTCTTGGCGCGGGTAGAACGTGAACGAGCAAGTGAGAGAAACAAGAAAGAATATACTTCAAGAAGGAAAAAAGCATTGGATCGGCTACATCAAGCGATGAAGGAAAACCCTAGAGCCTCGCAAAAAGAGTTAGCCCAAATCCTGGGATGTTCTCCAGCATGGGTCAGTAAATTAATTAGGGACCTATAGATGGATCGGGGGCTAAACATTAGAAACAAAAAGAGTCCCGGCCAATG
>NZ_BIMB01000060.1 GCF_004000865.1 Paenibacillus elgii NBRC 100335
AAAATGGAGTCAGGCGCTTTATTTTTCTGTGGTTAGGGGAACACTAATTCAAAAATGGACTGGGAGGAATAGCATTGCGCGCTTTTTCCTATTACGTGCATCACTATTGGCTGTCAGGTATTTTGGTAGTCGGAGCGATAGGGGCTGTTTTGTACGTTTATCGAAATTGGGACAAAATCATGATTAAAGGAAGCGGCCGTAAGTAGACAAGGCTTCGCCGCACGCAAAAAAACCGGGGCAAAGGAATCGCTTCCTTACCCCGGTTCGATATTTTACACGAGCGCTTTCTTCGCAATGTCCGTACGATTGTGCTTGCCTTGGAAACGAATGCAGTCGGCATCCGCATAAGCTTTGGCGCGGGCCTCGGCAATATCGCGGCCAAGCGCGGTCACGCCAAGCACACGGCCGCCGTTGGTCACGATTGCGCCCTCCTTGACGGCCGTTCCCGCGTGGAATACGATCGACTCTTGCACGTCCTCCAAGCCTTCGATCGGAAGCCCTTTCGGATACGAGGCCGGATAGCCTTCGGACGCCAAAATGACGCAAACGGCCGCTTCCTCGCTCCACTCAATCTCCATCTGATCCAGCCTTCCGTTGACCGAGGCAAGGAAAATATCCAGCAAATCCGTTTTCAGCCGCGGCAGCACGACCTGCGTCTCAGGGTCGCCGAAGCGGGCGTTGAACTCGATCGTCTTCGGTCCGTTTGGCGTCAGCATCAGGCCAGCGAACAGTACGCCGCGGAACGGCCGCCCTTCGGCAACCATCGCTTTGGCCGTCGGCTTAATGATCGTCTCGATCGACTCGTCGATCACGGCTTGCGGGATGTGCGGCAGCGGGCTGTAGGTGCCCATACCGCCGGTGTTCGGTCCCTTGTCGTTATCGTAGACAGCCTTATGGTCCTGAGCAGGTACCATCGGGCACACCGTCTCGCCGTCGACGAACGAGAGAATCGACATTTCCTGACCGGTGAGGAACTCCTCGATCACGACTTGGTTGCCGGATTCGCCGAACACCTTGGCGACCATGATGTCATGCAGCGCTTTTTCCGCTTCGTCCAGCGTCTGTGCCACGACGACCCCTTTGCCTGCCGCGAGGCCGTCCGCTTTAATGACGATCGGCGCTTGCTGCTGGCGCAGATATGCGACCGCGTCCTCGTACCGCTCGAACGATTCGTAAGCGGCCGTCGGGATGTTGTATTTTCTCAGCAGCTGCTTGGTGAACACTTTGCTGCCTTCGATAATCGCCGCATTTTGGCGGGGTCCGAATACGGTCAGACCTTTCGCCTCCAAATGGTCGACGATGCCTTCGGACAGCGGATCGTCCGGACCGATAACGACCAGATCGATCGTATGGTCGATCGCAAACTGCGCAATTTCCTCAAATTGGTTCACTTGAATCGGGACGCACTCGGCAACCGATGCGATGCCCCCGTTCCCCGGCGCACAGTACAGCTCCGTGACTTTGGGGCTTTTCTTCAGCGCCCAGCATATCGCATGCTCGCGGCCGCCGCCGCCTACAACCAGTATCCGCACGTTGAGGCTCCTCCTATTCTTTGTTGACGATCAGCAGCTCGGTCTCTCCGCTTCCGATCTGAATCGTTTTGACGAGCAGCGAGATGCGGTTCTCGTCGTTCAGTGCCTGCCAGTAGGCATCCGCAATCAGCCAGATGTCGTCGCTGGCAATCGGCACAAGCGCCGGTTCGCCTTGGAACGAAGGCAGCGGGCTTCCGTCGCCGGCATACGTATGGATGCAGTGGCCGTAGCCCGGCAGCGCCTTCTCGTACGTATACGTATGACGAAGGGTTTGATCCTCCGTATTGCCGTTCGATTTCAGGATCGACAGCTTATAGGCAAATTGCCCATCGTTCACATCGACCAAACCGCTGATTCGCGGCGTAAAATTCGGTGCGTCCGGTTCGTAGGTCCGAGTGGCCAGCGCGGCTTCGAACGTGCTGCCGGAAAGCAGCGCCTCGTGAATCGTATCGGTCTGATCGCCGTTCGTGACGATATGCGCGCCGTTCGCGTGCTTCACCGGGTAGTAGATGATGAGCGACGGATCGGTGAGCTTCGCCGGGTCCTTCGCTTCGGTGCGGACAAATCCGTTGGCCTCCTGGATAAATACGCGGTTGCGGCTGTTCTCGCTGCGCCCCATGATCCAGTACACCTGCACGAGTCGGGTACCGTCCGGCGTTTGCCCGATCACGATGCCGCGGCCCGGGTATACATTTTGCCGCAAACTTTGAAAATATTGCTCCGCTTGCGCGGCTCTGTTCGTCGACACTTGAGTATTCCTCCTCAGAGCATTGCGAAGCAATGCTCGCTTCGTAAGCATAAGCTTGGTCATTGTTGTGCAATGCCCGTTTCGCTTCTTAATGGTGGAACAAACGGACTCCCGAATAAGCCATTACCATGCCGTAATCGTTGGCCGCTTTCACGACTTCCTCGTCGCGCATCGAGCTGCCTGCCTGCACGACGTATTTGACGCCGCTGCGGCTCGCACGGTCCAGATTGTCGCGGAACGGCAGGAAGGCGTCGGAGCCGTAGGAAACGCCCTGCAGCTTGTTCAGCCATTCGCGCTTCTCTTCGCGCGTCAGACGCGCCGGTACTTGCTCGAAGCAAGCTTCCCAAGCCGCCTGCTCCACCGGTGTCAGCTCTTCTTCCAGCCACAAATCGATGGCGTTGTTTTGCTCCGCGCGGGAGAGCCCTTGACGGAAAGCCATGTTCAGCGCCGTCGGATGCTGGCGAAGGAACCAGCGGTCCGCTTTGTCTCCCGCCAGACGGGTGCAGTGAATGCGCGATTGCTGGCCAGCGCCAATCCCGATCGTTTGGCCGTCCAGCGTGTAGCAGATCGAGTTGGATTGCGTATATTTCAGCGTCACGAGCGCAATGAGAAGATCGCGCTTCGCGTTCTCCGGAAGCTCTTTGTTGTCTGTAACGATGCGTTCCAGCGCCGTTTCATCGATGACGGCATCGTTTCGCTCCTGCTGGAGCGTCATGCCGAACAGCTTACGGGTTTCGACCGGATTCGGAACGTAATCCGGATCGATTTGGAGAATCAGGTAGCCGCCGTTTTTCTTGGCGCGGAGAATTTCCAGCGCTTCGTCGGTATATCCCGGGGCCACGACCAAGTCGGACACCTCCCGCTTCAACAGCTGTGCCGTCGAGGCGTCTACAATATCGCTGAGCGCGGCGGCATCGCCGAATGAGGACATGCGGTCGGCACCACGTGCCCGTGCATAAGCGGTTGCCAGCGGCGACAGCTCCAAGCCTTCCACGAAGTAAGCCTTCTTCAGCTCGGGCGTCAGCGGCGCAGCTACGGCTGCTCCCGCCGGGCTTACATGCTTGAACGAAGCGGCGGCAGGCAGCCCCGTTGCGCGGCGCAGCTCCCTTGCGAGCTGGAAACCGTTAAAAGCGTCTAACAGATTGATGAAGCCGGGGTCGCCGTTCACAACTTTGATCGGCAGCGTCCCTTCCCCGATCAGCTTCGCTTGCTTTTGATGCGGGTTCATTCCGTAACGGAGCTCCAATACTTGCGTTTGATTCGTCGTTTGGCTCATGGTGCGGTCCCGTCCTCCTTATATTTGTTGGCGGCATCCTCCAAGCGGATGCTTCCCGTGGCAATCGCCTGTATCACTTCGGGGTACAATCGGTGCTCAATGCGATGAATTCGTTCGGCGACGGAAGCCTCCGTATCTCCAGGTTCAATGTCCAAGGCGCGCTGCGCCAAAATCGGTCCGCTGTCCAGGCCCCCGTCGACAAGATGAACGGTCACGCCGGTCACCTTGACCCCATGCCGCAGCGCCTGCCCTATGGCATCGAGACCCGGGAACGACGGCAGCAGCGACGGGTGAACATTCAGCATGCGTCCCCAATATGCGTCCACCAGCACCTTGGTCACAATGCGCATATACCCGGCAAGAACGACAAGCTCGACTTGCTTTTGCTGTAACATCGTCAAAATTTCCCGCTCATACGTTTCGCGCGAATCATAGTCCTTCGGACGAAACGTATGAACAGGCACGCCGGCCTGCTTGGCCCGTTCGACTACCCCCGCATTCGGCCGGTCACAGACCAAAAGCTCGATGCGCACATCGAGCCGGCCTGCCATTGCCGCATCCGCTATCGCTTGGAAGTTGCTTCCGCTGCCCGAGGCGAATACGGCAATACGCAACGGTTCGGTTCTCATACGACCGCCCCGGTAAATGTAACTTTACGCTCCCCTGCCGTTACGCGGCCGAGCGTATAGGCTTTCTCGCCATGCTGCGCGAATAGCTCGGCAGCCCGTGCAGCCTGCTCCTCCGCCACGATGACGACCATGCCGATCCCCATGTTGAACGTCCGGAACATATCGTTGTTGCTGATGCCGCCTTCCCACTGCATCAACTGGAAAATCGGCAAAATCGGCCAAGAGCCGTAATCGATCTCGACATTGACGCCCTCCGGCAGCACACGCGGAATGTTCTCCAGGAAGCCGCCTCCGGTAATATGCGCCATCCCTTTAATCGATACCTCTTCGAGCACCGCCAGCACCGGTTTGACGTAAAGCTTCGTCGGCACGAGCAGCGTGTCGCCCAGACGGCCGCCCAACTCGTCGATCGTATCGTGCAGAGTGTAGCCCTTGTCTTCCAGCAGCAGCTTGCGCACGAGCGAGAAGCCGTTACTGTGAACGCCGCTCGAAGCGAGGCCCAGGACGACGTCGCCCGGACGGATCGTGGAGCCGTCGATGATTTTCTTCTTGTCGACGATGCCGACCGTAAAGCCCGCGATATCGTACTCGCCCTCGCTGTACATGCCCGGCATTTCCGCCGTTTCGCCGCCGATCAGCGCGCAGCCCGACTGCACGCAGCCGTCGCTGATGCCTTTGACAATCGCTTCGATTTTTTCCGGAATGACCTTGTCGCAGGCGAGATAATCGAGGAAAAAGAGCGGCTCCGCGCCCTGTACGACAATATCGTTCACGCACATCGCCACGGCATCGATGCCGATGGTATCGTGCTTGTCCATCGCAAAAGCGATTTTCAGCTTCGTGCCCACACCGTCCGTACCGGAAACGAGCACCGGCTCTTCGTACTTGTCCTTGTTCAGGCCGAACAGCGCGCCGAAGCCGCCGAGGTCTGTCAGCACTTCCGGACGGAAGGTCGTCTTGACGTGCTTTTTCATGCGCTCTACCGCTTCGTTGCCGGCCGCGATATCGACACCGGCTTGTTTATATGCATCGGACACTTGGATTGTTCCTCCCCAAAAGTGGTTGGCTGCGCTCGTTCCGGCTCCAGTTCGTGCTGTCTGCCTGCGGCCGCTCTTGAAAACGGGTTATCTTCATTCATATTCGCAGTGGGAATAACCCGTTTTCAAAGGCGGCACGTAAACTCTCCGGCAGACACACGAACCTTTGCCCTAAGCGCTTGGTCAAATAATTTTGCGCGGGAAAATCTGCGCTATCGTAAAAAAGGCGGTCCGGGCTTCCTGGGACCGCCGGGTTAGGTCAAAAGCATGCGGGCGGCCTCGCCGCAATCAATCGCAGCCGCAGCCAAGAGCGGCTTCGTCGGGAACCGGCGTCGGGTAGCGATTGTCGAAGCAGGCCGTGCACAGCCCGCGGTTGACTTCTACGTTTGGACGGCCGATGGCCGTGAGCAGCCCCTCATGGCTGAGAAAATGCAGCGAATCGGCGTTGATCGCTTCGCGGATTTCCTCCACCGATTTCACTGCGGCAATCAGCTCTTTGCGGCTCGGCGTGTCGATGCCGTAGAAGCACGGGTTCGCAAATGGCGGCGAGCTGATCCGCACGTGCACTTCCTTCGCGCCAGCTTCGCGCAATAGGTTAACGATGCGCAGCGAGGTCGTGCCGCGCACGATCGAGTCGTCGATCATGACGACGCGCTTGCCTTCGACGATGCTGCGCACCGCCGACAGCTTCATCTTGACGCCCTGCTCGCGCAGCTCCTGGCTCGGCTGGATAAACGTCCGGCCGGTGTAGCGGTTTTTGATCAGACCGAGCTCGTACGGAATGCCCGTCTGCTCCGCATAGCCGATCGCGGCGGAAATGCTGGAATCCGGCACCCCGGTGACAATGTCGGCGTCGACGAACGCTTCGATCGCCAGCTGGCGTCCCATCCGCTTGCGGGCGGAGTGGATGTTCGTCTCGTCGATGTCGCTGTCCGGCCGGGCAAAATAAATATATTCCATCGCGCAGATTGCGCGCTGCTTGATCGGCGAGAACCGGTCTTCCGTTACTGCTCCGGTTTTGAAGTCCAGCACCAGCAGCTCGCCCGGCTCGACGTCGCGGTAATACTTGCCGCCGACCGTGTCGAATGCACAGGATTCGGAAGCAAACAGCCACGCGTTGCCAAGACGGCCAATCACAAAAGGCCGCAGGCCGTGCGGGTCGCGCGCGACGATCAGCTTATCCTTCGTCAAAAACATAAACGCATACGCGCCCTCTACCCGGAGCAGCGTCTCCTTCACGGCGGAGACGATATCGTTCTGCTTCGACCGGGCGATCAAGTGCGCTACGACTTCCGTATCACTGGTCGTTTGGAAAATCGACCCTTCTTTTTCCAGCTGCTCCTTGATTTCCGGCGCGTTGGTCAAGTTGCCGTTCGTAGCAATCGCCAGATCGCCGCCACGGTATTTGAATACGAGCGGCTGCGCGTTGGCCAGCTTGCTTTCGCCTGACGTCGAATAACGCACATGTCCGATCGAAGCGCTCCCGGTCATGGGGGCAAGGTTGTCGTTGTTGAATACTTCCTTCACAAGCCCCATGCCGCGGTGATAATGAAACGACTCGCCGTTCGCTACGCAGATGCCCGCGCTTTCCTGTCCGCGGTGCTGCAGCGCATGGAGGCCGTAGTACGAGAGCGAAGCGGCTTCGGAATGCCCGAATACGCCGAAAACTCCGCACTCTTCCCCCAGCTTGTCCATAAAGCTGTCTTGGCCGGTATGGCCTTCGTTATAGTAGCGTCCGGTCCAGAGCGGCGTAGCCTCTCCGGATGCCGAACGAACGATTTTCGCTGCCTCTTGTCCCTGTCCGCCGATCAGCTGTTCATCAGACATGGAATCGCATCCTTCCAAACCTTTTCTAGTTCCGTCACAGATGCATCAATAACCGGTTTTCCATTGACTTGAAGCTGCAGCGAGCTGCCGCCGACCGTACCGAGCGCTTGCGCCGGCACGCCGCGCTCTGCCAAAAGCTTTTGCAGCGCTTCGGCTTTGTCCGGAGCGGCGCTTAGCAGAATACGGGATTGGCTCTCGCTGAACAGCGCGATATCCGGGCGCAGCTCCGAAGCGAAGTTCACCTTCGCACCGAGACGGCCGCTCATGCAGCTCTCAGCCAGCGCGACGGCCAGTCCGCCTTCGGACAAGTCGTGCGCGGATGCGACAAGCCCTTGCTGAATCGCCGACAGCACGGCATCCAGCAGCGTTTTTTCCACATCCAGATCGATTTGCGGCGGACGGCCTTCCGTGACACCGTGCACGACATATTGGAACTCGCTGCCGCCCAGCTCCGCTTTTGTCTCGCCCAGCAGCAGGATCACGTCACCTTCGCGCTTGAAGCCCTGCGTCGTAATATGGTCCGTGTCATGTACCAAGCCGACCATCCCGACGACCGGCGTCGGATAAATCGCGCCTTTGGCGTTCTCGTTGTACAAGCTGACGTTACCGCCGATGACCGGCGTATTCAGCTTGCGGCAAGCTTCGGCCATGCCGTCGACGGATTTCTCCAGCTGCCAGAAAATTTCCGGCTTCTCCGGGCTGCCGAAGTTGAGGTTGTCCGTAATTGCCAGCGGCTCCGCGCCGGAGCAAACGTTGTTGCGCGCCGCTTCCGCCACGGCGATGCGTCCGCCGACTTCCGGATCGAGATATACAAAGCGTCCGTTGCAATCCGTGGACATGGACAGCGCCTTGCGGGAGCCGCGAATCGTCACGACCGCCGCGTCGGAGCCCGGCTGAACCGCCGTGCTGGTGCGCACCATGTAATCGTATTGGTTATAAATCCATTCTTTGTTCGCTACCGTAGGGGAAGCCAGCACCTGCTTGAGCGCGCCGTTCAAATCCGTCACTTCCGGGTAACGAAGCGTATCGATCTTGCCGTTCTCTTCATAATAAGCAGGTACGGCAGAAGGCTTGTGATACATCGGGCAATCGTCTACGAGCGCTTTGACCGGCATGTCGCCGACCAGCTCGCCTTTATGATACAGCTTCAGGTTGCCGTCGTCGGTCACTTTGCCTACCTTCGCGCAGTGCAGCCCCCAACGCTCGAAAATCGCTTTCGCCTGAGCCTCATGCTCCGGCTTCACAACGAACAGCATCCGCTCCTGCGACTCGGACAGCATCATCTCGTAAGGCGTCATGCCTTCCTCGCGCTGCGGCACCTCGTCCAGGTACAGCTCCATACCGTTGCCGGCCTTGCTCGCCATCTCCGAGCTGGAGCAGGTCAAGCCTGCGGCGCCCATATCCTGAATGCCAACGACGATGCCGGAATTGATCAGTTCAAGGCACGCTTCCAGCACGAGCTTCTCCATGAACGGATCGCCGACCTGTACCGCCGAACGCTTCGCTTCGGATTCCGCCGTCAAATCTTCAGAAGCAAACGTCGCGCCGTGAATGCCGTCGCGTCCCGTCGCCGGGCCGACGTAGAAGACCGGGTTGCCGACACCTTTGGCAACGCCCTTTTGGATCTTGTCGTGATCAATCAGACCGACGCACATCGCATTGACGAGCGGGTTGCCTTCGTAGCTCTCGTCGAACATGACTTCGCCACCGACCGTCGGAATCCCGATACAGTTCCCGTACCCTGCGATGCCCGAAACGACGTGCTCGAACAAATATTTGACGCGCTCATTGCTAAGACGCCCGAAACGCAAGCTGTTCAAGACCGCCACCGGTCTTGCGCCCATCGAGAAAATGTCGCGGATAATGCCGCCGACTCCCGTCGCCGCGCCTTGGTAAGGCTCGACCGCCGAAGGGTGGTTATGGCTTTCGATTTTGAACACAACCGCTTGGTTGTCGCCGATATCGACGATACCCGCGCCTTCGCCAGGTCCCATCAGGACACGAGGTCCGCTTGTCGGGAATTTGCGGAGAACCGCTTTCGAGTTTTTATAGGAGCAGTGCTCGGACCACATGACGCTGAACACGCCGATCTCGACGTAGTTCGGCTTCCGGCCCAAAAACCCGCAAATTTTGTCATACTCCGCATCCGATACGCCGAACTGCTTGTAAATCTGCTGCTCGGCAATTTGCTCTGCCGTTGGTTCCTTAGCCGATAGCTGCTGCGCCATGCTTCTCCCTCCAGGTGCTCAAAATCGATGTAAACATCTTCCGTCCGTCCGCCGAGCCGAGCAGCTCGTGTACTGCCCGCTCCGGATGCGGCATCATGCCCAGCACGTTGCCCGCACGGTTGCAAATGCCGGCAATATCGTCGACCGAGCCGTTCGGGTTGTTACCCGCTTCATAACGGAACACGATCTGGTTATTCGCTTTCAGCTCCGCCAGCGTCGCCTCGTCGCAATAATAGTTGCCTTCGCCGTGGGCGATCGGAATATTGATCAGCTCGCCCTTCGCATAGTCCGAAGTAAACGGCGTGTTCGTATTTTCCACCTGCAGCATGGCTGCGTGGCAGCGGAATTTCAGCGACCGGTTGTGCAGCATGCCTCCTGGAAGCAGACCTGATTCCAACAAAATCTGGAAACCATTGCAAATACCCAGAATGTATTTTCCTTCCTCTGCCGCTTTCACCAAAGCGCTCATCACCGGGGCAAAACGGGCTATCGCGCCGCAGCGCAGGTAGTCGCCGTACGAGAAGCCGCCGGGAATAAGAATGCAATCATATTTCGATAAGTCCGTTTCCGTATGCCATACGTAATCCACTGGCTGTCCGATCGTATCCTCTACCGCTTTGTAGCAGTCGATATCGCAGTTGGAGCCGGGGAATACCAACACCGCGAAATTCATCACGCGCGCCTCCTTTTGATTAACCCTGTACCAGCTCGAAGCGGTAATCCTCGATGACGGTGTTCGCGAGCAGCTTTTCGCACATCGCTTTCAACCGCTCTTCCGCCGCAGCCCGGTCGTTTGTGTTCAGTTCCACTTCCAAATATTTGCCGATTCTCACCTTGTCCACTTCGTCGAAGCCCATCGAGTGGAGCGCGCCCTGTACGGCGGTTCCTTGCACATCCAGAACGCTTTGCTTGATCGTTACGTATACCGTTGCTTTGAACATTAGGAAAAGTACCTCCCACATTAAGTTAATCATTTTAGGCCTATCCTGAAGCGCGTTATCCGCGGAGCGGCGGCTTGCCGCCCCGGCAAGCCAGCTTACCCTTGCACCAAACGGTTATAGATATCGCGGTAACGCCGGGAAGTCTCCTCCACCACATGCGGAGGCAGCGGGTCCGGCTCGCTGTTTTTGTCCCAATCGGTGCCGGACAAATACGTCCGGACCGGTTCTTTGTCCATGCCGTCGATCTCGATGTCGAGCTCGTACTTGCTTTTGTCCCAGAAACGGGAGGAATCCGGCGTGAAAATTTCGTCAATCAAGATGATTTCGCCGTCAATAAGACCGAATTCGAACTTCGTATCCGCCAGAATGATGCCGCGCGCCTCGCAAAATTCCCGCGCAAACTCGTACAGCCGGATGCTAATCTCTTGAAGCTGCTGCGTCAGCTCCGCACCGACCAGCTCGGTCATCCGCTCGATCGTGATGTCCTCGTCGTGGCCGACGTCGTTCTTCGCGGCAGGCGTGAAAATCGGCTGCGGAAACCGCTCGTTCTTCCGCATGCCCGCAGGCAGCTTGTGCCCATTCACTTCGCCGGTTTTCTGATACTGCCGCCAGCCGCCGCCAGTAATATAGCCGCGCACGACACATTCGATGTCGATCCGCTGCGCCTTTTTCGTGACCATGAACCGGTCCTTCATGATCTCGCGGTCCGTGACCAGCTCCCCGAGCCGATCCACGTCGGCGTGCACCAGATGATTCGGCTGGATGCCTGCCGTCTGCTCGAACCAGAAGCGGCTGAGCGAATTCAGCACGTTGCCTTTGTCGGGCACCGCCGGGCTCAGCACCCAGTCGAACGCGGAGATGCGGTCGGTGACCGCGATCAGGTAGTGCTCGCCGAGATCGTACAGCTCCCGGACCTTGCCTTTGTAGAGCAGCGGCGCCTTCACGTAAGGCTCGGCGCTCGAAATGGCCGTTGTCGTCGTTCCACTCATCGCTTCATCAGGCCTCCCCCGTTTAGATCAGCTCAAGCCGAGACGCTTGAAAATCGTATCGACATGCTTCAAATGCCAGCTTGGGTTGAACGCGTCGTCGATCTCTTCCAGGCTCAGATGCTCCCGGATCGCCGGCGTATTCTCGATAATGTCGCGGAACGAGCGCTGCTCTTCCCAAGCCTGCATCGCGCGCGGCTGTACCGTGTCGTACGCTTGCTCACGGCTGAAGCCTTTGTCGATCAGCTTCGTCATGACGCGGCCGGAGAACGGTACGCCGTATGTGCTTTGCATGTTGCGCTTCATGTTTTCCGGGAACACCGTCAGGTTCTTCACAATGTTGCCAAGGCGGTTCAGCATGTAGTTGAGCAGGATCGTCGCATCCGGCAAAATGATCCGCTCGACCGAAGAGTGCGAGATATCGCGCTCATGCCACAGCGTCACGTTCTCGTAAGCGGAAACCATATGGCCGCGGATGACCCGCGCCAGTCCGGAAATGCTTTCGCAGCCGATCGGATTGCGCTTGTGCGGCATCGCGGACGAGCCTTTTTGCCCTTTGGCGAACGGCTCCTCCACCTCGCGGAATTCGCTCTTCTGCAGCCCACGGATTTCCGTCGCGAACTTGTCGAGCGAGGTCGCGATCAGCGCCAGCGTCGCCATGTATTCCGCGTGACGGTCGCGCTGCAGCGTCTGCGTGGAGATCGGCGCCGGCTTCGTGCCGAGCTTGCCGCACACATATTCCTCGACGAACGGATCGATGTTCGCGTACGTGCCGACCGCGCCGGAAATTTTGCCGAACTGCACGCCATCCGCCGCAAAGCGGAAACGGTCCAGATTGCGCTTCATTTCCTCGTACCACAGCGCCATTTTCAGCCCGAATGTCGTCGGCTCGGCATGCACGCCGTGCGTCCGTCCCATCATCGGCGTATCTTTGTAAGCGACCGCCTTGTTCTTCAAAATCTCGATGAAGTTCAGCAGGTCCTTCTCCAGAATCGTGTTTGCTTGCTTGAGCAAGTAACCAAGCGCCGTATCGACTACATCCGTAGAAGTCAAGCCGTAGTGCACCCATTTCCGCTCCGGTCCGAGCGTCTCGGATACCGCACGCGTGAAGGCGATCACATCATGGCGCGTCTCCTGCTCAATTTCGTAGATGCGGTCGATGTTGAAGCTTGCGTTTTTGCGCAGCTCGACGACATCTTCCTTCGGGATCACACCCAGCTCCGCCCACGCTTCGCAGGAAAGAATCTCGACTTCGAGCCATGCCTTAAATTTGTTTTCTTCCGTCCAAATGCCGCCCATCTCGGATCTCGTATAACGTTCGATCATGGTTTCTCCATCCTCCGCTTTAATCCGTTTGCTTTATTTGGTGAAATAGTCGCTGCGCGAGCGGATCGTTCCTCCGATCGCTGTTGTCCCCGGATTCTTTTGATTGTATAACCCCTTAAGTTGTTAGAATCCAGGGACAAAGGCGACCGCTACGCTTCTCCAGAACGATCCGCTCCATCCGTTTTTTTTCACCGGGTTTTGATTCCAAACCGTTCTTATTTATATAGCGTCCCATATTTTTGAAGCCTCTATCCAATCGAATGCCGCCTCATGCGAGGCCGCGAGCAAGTTCACATGGCCCATCTTGCGGCCGGCTTTGGCTTCCTGCTTCCCGTACAAATGCACCTTCGCCGTCACGCCCGGCACCTGCTCCGCTTCCGGACGGACGATCCAGTCCAGCAGGGGCTGCACGTGCTCGCCCAGCACATTGACCATGACGACCGGTGTCATCAGCGCCGGATCTCCAAGCGGCAGGTTCGCGATCGCCCGCACATGCTGCTCGAACTGCGAAGTTCGGCACGCCTCCATCGTATAGTGCCCGGAGTTATGCGGCCGCGGCGCCAGCTCGTTGACGAACAGCTCGCCATCCGCAGTAAGGAACAGCTCGACGGCGATGAGGCCGATCACATCCAGCTCCTCGGCGATCCGCAGCGCCATCCGTTCTGCTTCCCGCTGCACCTCTTCCGGCACTCTCGCCGGTACGACGGACAAGTGCAGAATGTTGTTCACATGCACATTCTCCGCAGCGGGAAAAGCTTTTACCTCTCCGCGCGGGCTGCGGGCCGCAATGACCGACAGCTCTTTCGTGAAATGCACGAACTGCTCCAGCACCAGCTCCGTCCGGGCCCGGCTTAGCGTATCGTACGCCTCCTGCACTTCGTCCAGCGAACGGATGACCCACTGCCCTTTGCCGTCGTATCCGCCCGTCGCCGTCTTCAGCACGCACGGCGTACCGAAGCGGCGGACCGCTTCGCGCAGCTCTTCCGCGCTGCCGATTTCGGCATACGGCGCGACCTTGACGCCTGCGGCTTCAATTGCCCGCTTCTCGCGCAGCCGATGCTGCGTCGTGTACAGCAGCTTGCTGCCCTGCGGCACGTACGACTCAGCCATCAGCAGCTTGGTGACATCGGCGTCCACGTTCTCGAACTCGTACGTGATGACGTCAGCCAGCTCCGCAAGCTGCCGCGCGGCATCGACATCATGATAAGGCGCGACGATTTGCCGGTCGGCCACTTGGCCGCAAGGCGAATCCGGCGTCGGGTCCAGCGTCACGAACCGGTAGCCCATGGCGCTTCCCGCCAAAGCCATCATCCGTCCGAGCTGTCCGCCTCCAAGCACGCCAATGGCAGCGCCGGGGGGCAATACTTTCGATGGATCGTACGTTCGGTTTTGTTCAGTCTGCCGCGTCATTCCAGCACGCTCTTTTCAATAACGGTTTGCGCGATCTTTTCACGGCGCTCCGCGACTTTGCGCTGCAGCGCCGGATCGAAAGCTCCAAGCATTTGAGCAGCCAGCAGTCCCGCATTCGTCGCGCCGGCATTGCCGATCGCCACGGTGCCGACCGGAATGCCGCCCGGCATTTGAACAATGGACAGCAGCGAATCGAGGCCATTCAGCGTCGATGACTTCACCGGCACGCCGATGACCGGCAGTACCGTCTTCGCCGCCACCATGCCCGGCAAATGCGCCGCGCCGCCGGCTCCCGCAATAATGACCTTCAATCCGCGGTCCGCCGCCGATGCCGCATACTCGAACATCAGGTCGGGCGTCCGGTGAGCGGAGACGACTTTCTTTTCATAAGGCACTTCGAGCTCGTCCAGCACGTCGCAAGCATGCTTCATCGTTTCCCAGTCGGACTGGCTGCCCATAATGACTCCAACAAGAACAGACATTGGTAACCTCCGTGTCGGTCGCATCGATGTTTGACCCTATATTATAGAAGCAAAAAAAACAAAACGCCCATTGGATAGTACTGACAAGCGCAGTCTATCGGCAGGACGACAAGAATACTCCACAAGCGCAAGCTAAGGTCTGGCATGCTTATGCCGACCCCTGAAACTTCGCTCACTCGTAGTCCAAAAATTTAAGGTTTTCGGGTAGAAACTTTCGGGCCATATTCCCGACATTATACGAGACTATTCGATTTTTTAAGGCTTTCATCCTCTTTAGTTTAACAGTCTTTAACACCGCATGTCAACTCCAAAAGACGAACATTATTTTGCTCAAAACAGAAATAGTTCGCATTTTCGCACAAAACAGCGCACGGCTTATCCTTGCTCCAAAATGCTCTTTTTTATGCGAATCAGCTCGTTCAGCCCGTCTTCCACTTCTTCTTTCGACAAATTGCCCTGCTCCAGCGCTGCCGAATCCAAGCCCAGCCATCGTTCGTACATCCGAATGCCGGATTCGAGCTGTTCGAGCCGCTCCGCGGTTTCCTTCGTCCGCTCCAGCTCGTCCAGTAAATGGAAAAGCGCATCCTCCGCCTGCCCGTATCGACCGCCAGCTTCATAATAAGGGATAAGCACCTTCAGCAGGCTTGCAGACATAGGAGCCCGTCCAACCAAGGCAAGCGCGGACTCGATCCGATCTGCGAATTCCTCGCGCAGTTCATCGCGCGCATCCAGCTCTCTGGCCGTCAGCAGAAGCTCCAGCGATTTGGCCCCGGCCGCTCTGGCGGCCGCTTCTTCTCCGAAGTCCGCGTACAAAGCCGCCTCCGCGTTGAGCATGTCCCCGCATACAAGCACTTTCCCCTGATCGACCTCGCCGTCTTTGGACAGCAGAGCAAGCAGATCTTTGACCGACAGCGCATGGATTAGCTTCGAGCCGACGCCGAGCAGTTGCCGCATCGCCTGGTTCAATAGCTCCATCGCTTCCCGCAGCTGTTGATTCTGCCGAAGAAACATCACTTTATGCAGCGCTTCCGCCGCCTGTTCGATCATCCGCAAAATATAATCCCGCTTATACATAGCACTGCTCCTCTCTCGGGACCAAGACCGTCCCAAATCGGCTGATGCCTCCGAACACTCTTTTATTGTACCGCATTCCTACCCGGGAGGAAAAAGCTTCTGCTATTTTCCGGCAGCTACTGGATGATTTTATGTATTGATAACGGTAACAAGCCTGTGGTAAATTCTAAAAGCCGAATCGCACAGCAAATTTTGTGTACGTACGGGGGACGCAATACATGGGGTGAATGCCGCAGAACCGCAAGGTTCGCAGGCTAGGGAGCATACCTCTTCCCGAACCCGACAACTAACCTCGGAGGCTAACAGGAGGGAAAACAGAATATGAAGTTTGGTTTAAAAAGCGTGCTTCTTGCATGCCTGTTCACACTGCCCGCGATACTGCCCGTCTGCGCTCCGGCTGCTTATGCCGATGAACCGGTACGTCTGGCGGAGGATATCAAGGTTCAGGTGAACGACAAGCTGGTGCAGTTTCCGGATGCCCAGCCTTTTGTGGATGAGAATCACAAGCTTCAAGTTCCGGCGCGCGTCGTCGCGGACAAACTCGGCTACCAAGTCAATTGGGAGCCTGCCGGTTCCGAAGTCAAAATTACAATCAAGGACAATAAAAATACGCTTTCGCTGCAAACCGGCAATAAGTCGGTGATGGTCAACGGGCAGCACGAGAAAATCGAAAGCGCCGCGGAACTCGTCGATGGCCGCGTCTATGTTCCGGTCCGGCTGATCTCGGATTCGTTCGAGATCCAGACACAGTGGGACAACCAAAACCGCATCGCGATACTCGGCGCCGACGGCAACTATCACGCTCCCGCTTGGTATCGCCCAGGTCCAGCCGTTCAGACCGCTTTCCAAGCGCCCGCACCGGCTTATAGCAAAATGATCGAAGTCAAAGCGACAGCCTACACCGCTGCTCCTGGAGAGAACGGCGGATATGGCGCGGTCGATTTTATGGGCAACCCCTTGAGTCTTGGGACGATCGCCGTAGATCCTTCGGTCATTCCGCTCGGTTCCAAGGTATTGATCAAAGGCTACTCCTATATGGGCCTGCCCGCTAACGGCTTGTACGCCACAGCGACGGATACCGGAGGCGCGATCAAAGGTAACAGGATCGATATTTTCCTTCCCGAAAGCCGCGCTCAAGCCAGCCTCTTCGGTATGCAGAATGTGCAGGTTTACGTACTTAATCCATAATCAAGCTTGATTCTCATCCAAACGAAAGAAGCAGTCGTCTCCCTTTAAAACGGGACGGCTGCTTTTTTCAGTTCCTACATCTATTAATCGTATGTTTTGCCCGCATAGTTCGCAACCACATCGCGGATCAGCATGTAGGCTTCCCCATTTGTGAGCCGCTTCGGGTCTTGGATGGCCGAAACCGTATCCTTCTTCACCACGCCCCGGTCGAGCAGCTCCTGCATGGTCGTCCGCGGATTCTGGGGTAAGCCCATGGCCGAGCCGAGGGCAGCCGCCGCTTGCTCCAACGTAAGCGACGCTTCAGCCGGATTGCTCATCCCCTGAAGAGAATCGGCGGCCTTTCCTTTAAAATAGGCCGAATGCAATCTCCCTACGCCGTTCAGTTGGTAGACGAACCGCTGCGCGTTCGAGTCACCGTCCAAATCAAACCCTTCGTTTTTGTCACCGCCCACAGTCAAATTCATGCTCACCGCCGCTTTCAGCCCGGCATAGGCTTTATGCTTCGTATAAGCGGGAGGCTGGATGCGGAGTGGTTTCAGCTCCATCCCTTGCTTGTTTAGTCTTTCTTGCAGCGCTGCGATGTCCTGCTTGGACTCGGAAAGCTCACGGAACGACAGCCCCTTGTCTATTGCCAGCTTGGCCGCGGCTCCGGCCGCCTGTCCTGTCGCCATACCAACAGGGATGACGCGCGCGCTGCCATGCGGCAGCGTATCGAAGCTGGCCGAACGGCCCACAACCAACAGCCCGTTCACTTCGCGGGGCAAAATACTGCGGAATGGAATCGCATACTGCACCGGATTCATCATGATGGCACCGCGGTCTTGGTAGTTCGTGCTCTGGATATCGACTTTATAAGAGCCGAAAGCGATGCGGTCCCATTGATCGCGGTTATCGAGCACGTCGGTCATGGTCAGACGGTATATGCCCTTCATATGCCGGGTTTCCCGCACGTACAGCTCCGGTGCCGTTCCGGCTAGTTCGAGATCGGCGAATTCTTTGAAATTTTTCTTCATATAATCGACCACAAGCGGAATTTCTTTCTTTCCGATTTCAAAGGCTTCTTCGGCCGACCCGGGGTCCAACGGATTGATACCGAAAATTTGCAGCGCGTTGATGAGAATCGTCCCGTCATTTTGTCTCCCAATATTGAGGCCACGCATGCGAACCTTGTCTCTGTTGCTCGATGGATACTCCCACATTTCGGGGAACCCCCATCCGCTCATCCGGTCAATACCGGTATCCTTGTGCCTGCCGAACGATTCCCATACCTCCTGCGTAACGCCCCTCAGCTTAAACACAAGCGTGACCGCCATCTGGGATTTCGGATCGCCGATGTCCTCTCTCCCTATTGTGAACGCTACACCTGCGGCCGCGGCAATGTCCGCATCCTGCGTCGCGTCGATCACGGCTTTGGCCTTTACATTATGCCGACTGCCGTCCTGCCGGATCACCTGCACGCCGGTAACCTTGCGCATGCCGTCCTGACCGACGGTTACAATGGGCTCCATCGTCTTCACCTTCATAAGAAGATCGATGTTCGGCTCTTGTCGGACCAGCTCGTAGAACGCATTGGCAGCCGTGACGACATCGAACGACGTGCCTTCGATGCGGTCATACCATTCCTGGAAAATCCCTTTGTTCAAAAAATTATGCCTGCCCGGAACAAGCGAAGACTCGGGAGAATAATTGTTATCCAGACTGTTCAACCAGCCAAGCGTCATCAAGCCGCCAAGAATCTCACGGTTCCGCCCGTCAACCAGCAGCACGGACAGGCCGTTGCGCGCTGCCGAGACGGCGGCCGCCACGCCTTCTGGATCGGTGCCGGTCACAATGACATCGTAAGCATCTTCGATCTGGGAGACGGAGCTTACTTGCAGCAGCGGCTTCATTTTCCCCGGCATGGCGGTGCTCTTGTAATTGCTGTACCACCACAGCCCGCCTCCGGCGATGATCACTAACAGTAGGCCCAATCCTATCGCTATCCGAACGGTTTTCGTCCGATTCGCCATCTCTAAGCTCACACTCCGTTTCGGCTCGATCTACTCACGTTGTATTGGACGTATCGAACCGGCGGTTTGTTCCAGAAAACCTCATTTTTTACCAAAACGAAAGAGTTCGGCGAACTATGCCGTCCAGCGAGGCCGATTCGTTGCACCGGTACCTCCAAGCTTACGATAGTAACGCGGCAGCCGGCTTTTCTGTATAATAGAGATAACGATCAAGCCGGAAGGAGGCATTACCTTATGGGGATATACGATAAAGATCCGTTCGTGAGAAGCATGGAGCTGCTGCGGGAGAACGTGCCGTCTTTCGCCAAGTATCCGTTTCAGCTCCCGGCTTTACGCCAGTTGACTACGTTGCGTTTCCATCCCAAGGTTACGTACATCATCGGGGAGAATGGCATGGGCAAGTCCACGCTGCTCGAAGCACTAGCCGTTGCTTGGGGCTTCAATCCTGAAGGCGGCAGCTTGAATTTCAATTTCGCCACGCACGAATCCCACTCGGATCTGCACAGGTATATCCGTCTGGTGCGTGGGATCGGCAAGCCGAAGGACGGCTTCTTCTTCCGGGCGGAAACCTACTACAACCTGGCGACCAATATCGACCAGTTGGATAGCGAGCCATTGGGGGGAGGTCGAATCATCGACTTCTACGGGGGCAAGTCACTGCACGAGCAGTCGCACGGCGAATCGTTTTTTGCGGCTTTCCTTCACCGTTTCGGAGGCAACGGGCTGTATATTTTGGACGAGCCGGAAGCCGCGTTGTCTCCCCTCAAGCAAATGTCCATGCTCGCCCGCATCCACACGCTGGTCAAAAAGAACTCGCAGTTCATCATCTCGACGCATTCGCCCATTCTGATGGGCTATCCAGACGCGCTCGCTTATTATTTGACGCCGGACGGAATCGAGCACATAAATGTGGAAGAAACCGATCATTATATCATTATGAAGCAATTTCTGCATAACCGGGAGCGTATGCTTAAGGAGCTGTTTGCCGACGAGGAGTAACGCAAAAAGAACAGGCCCGGCATGTTCCGGTACGCTGTTCTTCGTTCTTTCATTATTCACGCTGCCAGGCTAAACGGAACCTTCGTTCTTCTGCACGTCGAAGCGTTCCTCACGGCGGTCAATCGGCCCCGGGCTTCCGGCAACCGGCGGATCGATCTGTACCGCCTGATCGGTCGTCCGCGTCTGATGCAGGTCGGTAGCCCCAGCCGCATGAGTGCCCAGATCCTCCAGTTCGGCGTTACCTGCATGATCATTCACTTGGCTCATTGTAATTCCCTCCTTATCGTGAACTACCTGTAGTATGCAGTTCCCATTGACATTTCATACCTAAGATGAGGCTGTTTTCCAACAGGAGGCAAAAAAACCGGCGACGCCCGAAGGCAATCGCCGGTTTCCCGAATCTTATTTCGCGAGATTTTGCAGCAAGCTTTGTCCCAATTGAACTTCTTTGTTGAACTCGTCTTGATATTCGTTGACGATATCCGTGCTGAAGCCTTTGGATTCCAGCTCACTTCTTACATTGTCAATAATGGCGTTGAATTGCGCTGTTTTTGCGTTGAACGTGCTTTCTCCCTGCTGGTACAGTCTTGCTCTTTCCTTGGAGTTTTTCGCCATCTTGGCTTGAATGGCGATCCCCATCAATTCCTGCTTGCTTTCATTGCGGAGATGGATGAGCTGCTGAGTCGCATTTTTCGTGATTTCCTTATACTCTTTATCTTTGTTGCCATTGCCGTTTCCGTTGCCATTACCATTTCCGTTGCCGTTCCCATTACCGTTGCCATTACCGTTTCCGTTACCATTGCCCTTACCGTTCTCTTTATCCTGCTTTTCCTTCTCTTGCTTCTCTTTCTCCTGTCTTTCCTTCTCTTGCTTTTCTTTTTCCTGCTTTTCCTTCTCTAACCGCTCTTTCTCCTGCTTTTCTTTCTCTTGCTTTTCTTTCTCTTGCTTCTCTTTCTCTAACCGTTCCTTTTCCTGTTTCTCTCTCTCCAGTCTTTCTTTCGCCTGCTTCTCTTGCTCCTGCTTTTCTTTCTCCAATCGTTCCTTTTCCTGCTTATCCTTGTCCTTATCTTTCTTCGGCGGTTTTGGAGTGCCCCAGTTGCCAAAATTCGTCTCGAACCATTTGTCCAGATTGAACTGTTCGCCGAGGAACACATTCAGATTGACCACGGTAGGTCCGTTGAAGTTAACCAGCGGCGACTGGTTCTCGAACGTAAGCGATGCCGCTTCGGCCTTCGGCGCAGACAGTACCGGTGTCGTCAAAGCTGCCGCGATCACGACCGCAAGAAACTTCGACATGGTTTTCCTTTTGTTCATAGCTTTCTCTCCTTTAGTCTTATAAAGTTATGCAGAGCTCATTTTTTCTCCCGAAGAGACTCCTCGTAGCTTTTGCCCTTGCTTAAACCGTATTTCGAAGCAATCGCAATCAGCTCGTCGTATTCCTCTTCCGAAAGCTTTTCCAAGATCGTGGCCTTGGCCTTCCTTTTTTCCTCCAAGGAAACGCCTTTATCGAACATATTTTGTAATTGTTTTAAATCATTTCCATCTAATTTTTTAAGCAGCACAGTTGTAACTTTGACTTGCTCGGTCAGCGAAATTTGGTCCTGCACTTCCTTCGCCTTGCCTGCGGATATTTCCGCCTTATAGCCTGTGCTGCTGCCCGACTTCGGGTCGGACGGCTTGTCTGCTGCCTGCGGAACTGTGGCCGGGGTCTGTGTCGGCGTCTGAGCCTGCTCAGCTTTCCCCGACGGTACCGGCGTCCTGACGGCATCCTGCCCAGAGGCTGGCTTCGAGGCGTCCACCCGCTTCTGCTGCGGTACCGGAGGCTGCTCGGAGGCCGGAGCCTGGTGCGCCGGTTCCGTCCGCTTCTCCGGATTGTTCACCGGCCGCTTCCCCGCCGGCGCTTCTTCTGCCAGACTCGCAAGAGCCGCCATCATCCGTTCCTGCACCATATGAAGCGCCCAATACCCGCCGGCAAGCAGCAGCAATATAACCACCGTCCCGACTACTAAAGCCTTCTTCATTCTCGCCTTCATGGAACCTCCCCTCTTCGCAGCGTAATGTTCCGTCTGATTTTGCGGAACATCGCCAGGCATAGGATGAGAACCACTAAACCAAGGAATCCGCCGATTGAATCCAATACAATATCCTGCATTGCGCTGGTACGCTCTACACTTCTCGCTTGATTCCATTCATCCGCCGAAGCTATGCCAATCACATAAACGATCGCAAGTAAAATCTTGAAGCCAAGCTTCCATCGGGCTTGAACGAACGCGAACAAAGCACAAACCGCCAGCATCGCGTACATGAACAAATGCGCACCTTTTCGAAACAAAAACTCGACAAATTCAAACGGCTGCTTCCTGGCTACAATCGTAGAATGATGATAATGAATGGTCATTTCAGGTACGACGCTAAGCATCCCCTCCTTCGTGAACCATTTATGTAAAATTGGCTGTATACTCTGCTCATGGAAAGACTGGGAAGAGAAGTGAAAAATAAGCAGCGTCCACAGCAACACAGGAACTAGGGAAAGGAGCTTAGTAATTGACCGGATGGGATTCACTCCTAGCCGTCAATACTGCCGGCCTGCCAACCGAATGGTAAACAAAGCCGTGTTCGTACATTTCCTGCAAAGAGAAGCAATTGCGCCCGTCGATCAGGAACGGATATTTCAGCAGCTTGCGAACGGAAGCAAGATCCATGCCTGCAATTTCATCCCACTCGGTTAAAATCAGGCAGACGTCGCAATCCGTCACCGCCGCCTCGACGCTGTCGCAATAGGTCACCTCGGCAGGCAGCAGCGCCCGGGCGTTCGGAATGGCGATCGGATCGTACGCTTGCACGACTGCGCCTTTTTTCACTAGTTCGTCGATAATGACTAGCGACGGAGCGCAGCGCATATCGTCCGTATTCGGTTTAAAAGCAAGCCCGAGCACCGCAATCCGCCTTCCGGCATAGTCGCCGAACAAATCCTGCAGCTTCTTCAGCATCACGTACGGCTGCGCCTCGTTGGTCGCGATGACGGATTTCAGCAGCGTAAAATCATACCCGGCCTGGTCCGCCATATGGGCGAGCGCAAACGTATCCTTCGGAAAGCAGGAGCCGCCGTAGCCGATACCGGCCTGCAAAAATTTCCCGCCGATCCGGCTGTCCATCCCCATGCCTTCCGACACCTGGGTCACATCGGCCCCAACCCGTTCACACAGATTGGCGATAGCGTTGATAAACGAAATTTTCGTGGCCAGAAAGGCGTTGGCCGCATATTTGATCATCTCCGCGCTTTGCAGGTCCGTAATGAAAATTTTGGTTTGTAGCGGTTCATGCAGCTTCGCAATGACCTTGGCCGCCTTGTCGCTCGTCGCCCCGATGACCGCCCGATCCATGTTCATGCAATCCGCAATCGCCGAGCCCTCGCGCAGAAATTCAGGGTTGGACACGACGTCAAAATGAATGCGCTCATTGACCCTATTATTGGCGACGATCGTCCGCACAAGCTCTCCCGTACCGACCGGCACCGTACTTTTGTTGACAATAATTTTGTACGTGTTCAAATGCTTACCGATCGTCTTGGCCACTTCCTTCACGTAGCGCATATCCGCTTCGCCGTTCTCCGCCATCGGCGTGCCGACCGCAATATAAATGATGTCGGAATCTTCGATGGCTTCGCCGACTTCGGAGGTGAAGAAGAGGCGGTTTTCCGCCACATTCTTCGCGACAAGCTCCTTTAAGCCCGGCTCGTAGATGGGAATCTCGCCGTTTTGCAGCATGGCGATTTTGTCCTTGTTCACATCGCAGCAGATGATGCGGTTGCCCATTTCGGCAAAGCACGTTCCCGACACCAGACCAACGTATCCCGTACCAATCACTGTTATATTGTGCATAACTTATTTCGCCACCTTACTATAAAATGAAGGTTCGCTTTCATAGAGCGTCCGGATATAGTTCATCACGTCATTGCGCAAATCGTCGCGCTGCAGCGCGAAGTCCAGCGTCGCTTTGATAAAGCCGAATTTGTCCCCAACGTCGTGCCGGGCTCCTTGGAAATTGTAGGCGATGACCGGTCTTTTCTCGTTCAACCGCTTGAGCGCGTCCGTCAGCTGGATTTCGCCGCCCGCACCGGCCGGGAGACTTTCCAGAATATCGAAAATGTCCGGCGTCAAAATGTACCGGCCCATGATCGCATAGTTGGAAGGAGCTGCTTTTTTCGAAGGCTTCTCGACCAGCGTCTCCAGGAAGAACACCTCCGGCTCGATCGACGAGCCCCGGGGAGCGATGATCCCGTATTTGGACACGTCCTCGTCGTTCACCTTTTGCACGCCGACCACCGAAGAAGAATACCGGGAATGCACGCGAATGAGCTGGCTCAGGCAAGGCTCGCTGGACTGCACGATGTCGTCGCCGAGCAGAACAGCAAACGGCTCGTCGCCGACAAAGCTGCGTGCGCACCAGATCGCGTGACCGAGACCCTTCGGCTCTTTTTGGCGGATATAGTGGATATTCGCCATCTCGGATATCGCTTGAATTTGCTCAAGCTCCTTGTTCTTTCCCTTCTTCGACAGCGTCTCTTCCAGCTCGAACGACTTGTCGAAGTGATCTTCGATCGCCCGCTTTCCGCGCCCGCTAATAATCAGAATATCTTCGATCCCGGAGGCAATCGCCTCTTCGATGATGTATTGAATCGTCGGCTTGTCCACAATCGGCAGCATTTCTTTCGGCTGAGCTTTGGTTGCAGGCAGGAAGCGCGTTCCCAGTCCCGCTGCAGGAATGATCGCTTTACGCAATTTCATGAGTCATACCTCCGCATACGAGTGTTTTGACGATCTCAATCACTTTCGCTTGCTCGGTTTCGGTCAGGCTGGAGCCGGAAGGCAGGCAAATTCCCTGCTCGAACAGCCGGTCGGATACGCTATGCCCCTCCTGATGCGGATAATAGGCGCAGCCTTGGAACAGCGGTTGCAGATGCATCGGCTTCCACACCGGTCTAGACTCGATGTTCGCCTCCGCCAACGCCCGGATGATGTCCCCCGACGTCGTTCTCGCAATTTGCGGGTCGACGGTCAGTGTCGTCAGCCACCGGGTCGCTGAACCGAAGGACGCCTCCGGCATAAATTCGACGCCCTCCATGGAGCCCAACGCTTCGGCATAGGCCGCAAAGATGGCGCGTCTCGTTTCGACTCGCTCCGGAAGCACATGAAGCTGACCGATGCCGATGCCTGCGAGCACGTTGCTCATCCGGTAATTGAACCCGACCTCGCTGTGCTCGTAATGCGGTGCGGGGTCCCGGGCCTGGGTCGCCCAATATCTGGCCTTCTCCAAAGCTTCGAGATCGTCCGACACCAGCATGCCTCCGCCGGAGGTCGTGATGATTTTGTTGCCGTTGAACGAGTAGACCCCGAACCTGCCCAGCGTTCCGCTCGCCCGCCCTTTGTACGTCGCGCCCAGCGATTCGGCGGCATCCTCGATGACGGGAACGCCGTATTGGTCGCATAAATCAAGCAGCGGGTCCATATCTGCGCTTTGCCCGTACAGATTGACGACAACGACCGCCTTCGGAAGCTTCCCGGCACGCTTGGCTTCGGACAGCGCGCGCTCCAGCGCTTGCGGAGACATATTCCAGCTCTCCGGCTCGGAGTCGATGAAGACCGGCTCCGCCCCTTGATACACCACCGGATTTACGCTGGCGACAAACGTTAGGCTTGAGCAAAACACCGTATCTCCGGCGCCGACTCCAAGCAAGCGCAAAGCCAGATGGATGGCCGCCGTACCCGAGCTGAGTGCCAAAGCTCCGCTGGCTCCGACATACCCGGCAATCTCTTTCTCAAAGACATCGACGTTCGGCCCTAACGGCGCGATCCAGTTGGTGGCGAAAGCTTGCTGCACCCATTGCTGCTCTTCTTGCCCCATATGCGGGGGAGACAGGTAAATCCTTTGATTCAGCGACATTTCGCTACGCCCTCCTCTGAGCAAGCTGATCCGGTTGATCAGCGTATTTGATTGGTTTGGCGGGTACGCCTACAGCCGTGCATTGAGCCGGAATGTCGTGAACGGCAACCGCTCCCGCTCCGAGCGTGGTCCAGCCACCTATCGTTAATCCTTCGATCACTTTCGCACCAAGCCCGATATGCGTTCCGTCCCCTACCGTGACATCCCCGGCCAAGGCTGCGGTTGGGGAAATATGCACGAAGCTTCCGAGAACGTTCTCGTGCTCGACGACGGCGCCGGTGTTGATGATGCACTGGGCGCCGATCCTGGCACCATGATTGATGACGGCACCCGGCATGACGACCGAACCGCCGCCGATCGTCACCCCGCTTCCGAGCGTCGCCCTCGGATGAATCAACACCGCGTAGCGGGATTCGGAGTACCCGATCCGTTCCATGACGGCCCGGCGAGTGCGATTGTTGCCGATGGCAATAAACAACCGGCAATCGTCGTCCCGCAACAGCTCCGCCATGTCCGCAACCGGACCGTGAAGGATGCCGTCCTGCCTAAAGCTGTGCGTATACTTGTCGTCGCCGATTCCGGCCAGTTCATATTCCCCCTGGGCCCGCATCACATCGAGGACGACCTTTCCATGACCGCCTCCGCCGATCAGGACGAGCTTCTTCATGCTAGAATCCCTCCACCTTCCGGTTGCCTGTAAATTTGGTCGTCGTGGCATGTCCCGCCTGCTGAACGCCGTCGGCACGGAATACTTTTTTCACCGTCATCCATAGGATTTTTGCATCCAGCATCAGCGACGGGTGGTCGGTGTACCATACGTCCAGCGCAAATTTCTCTTCCCAGGAGATCGCGTTTCTTCCGTTCACCTGAGCCCAGCCGGTAATGCCGGGACGGACCCAATGCCGCTTCTGTTGCTCTTCCGTATATAACGGCAAATATTCCATCAGGAGCGGTCTTGGCCCGATCAGGCTCATATCTCCGCGCAGCACGTTGAACAGCTGAGGCAGCTCGTCCATGCTTGTTTTGCGCAGCAGCTTGCCGAAGGTGGTCAGCCGTTCAGCGTCCGGCAGCAGCTCGCCCTTGCTGTCCTTGCGGTCGTTCATCGTGCGGAACTTATACACGTGGAACGGCTTGCCGTGAAGCCCGGGACGCTGCTGTCGGAACAGCACCGGCGAGCCTAGATTCAGGCGGACCAGCAGCGCGACAAGAACGAACAAAGGAGCGAACGCGATGACCGCCGTCAGAGCAGCGGTGAAATCGAACACGCGCTTGATGCGCTGTACGGATTTTCGTTTACGGGCCGTTTTCTTCTGCTCGATCTCCCCGTACATCCGGTGCAGCCGCCCAACGACCGCCTGCTCCGTAAATTCGCGCTCGATCACGCTGCGCGCTTCACTGCCGAATTGCTTCAGCAGCTCGTCGCTTCCGAGCAGCTTGTGCAGAGCGTCAGCAAACGGCTCGGGCTGCTTATAAGGGACCAAAAATCCGGTTTCGTTATGCTTCACCAGCTCCCTCGTTCCGAGAACGTCGCTGCCTATCGCCGGTTTGGAGAAAGCCATCGCTTCCATTAGAAAGCGGGGGATTCCTTCCTTCTCGGAAGAGAGCACGACGATATCCGCCAGCTTGATCCAAGGGTAAATATAGCTCTGATGCCCGATCAGCCTCACGTCCTCCTCGAGACCCAGCTCCATGATCTTCCTTCGGATTTCCGCCTCGAGCGGACCTTTCCCGGCCAGGACGCAACAGAAGTCGTCCCCATGCTTGTCTTTTAACAGTCGAAGCGATTCCAGCAGAAAGGCATGATCCTTTACCGGCTCCAGCCGGGCCGCCATCAGGATGATTTTTTTTCCTTCGGGGATGAGCGCCTCCTGCCGCACCCGGTCCAGCTCGGCCTGATCGATACGGTAGCGGAACTCGTCCAGCCGGTTCAAGTCGACGCCGTTCCCTTCGTAGTAGACCGGCTTGCCCGGCGCCAGTTCCCGCAGCTTCTCCATATCCTCGCGGTTTTGCGAGGAAAGCGCGTCGCAGAACAGCGCACCCAGCCTCTCCAGGCTGCGGTAGATGAAGCTGGTCACCCATTTCTGTCCGTCGAAAAACGGCAGTCCGTGGCTCGTATGCAGGATCATCGGCGTCCGGGCCAACCACCCGGCCACCCGGCCAATCAGTCCGGCTTTTGCCGTATGCGTATGAACGATATCGAACCGCTCGCGCCGAAGCAGCGAACGCATCTGAAGGATCGAACGCAGATCATCCAAAACATGAATTTTCCGGTTCATCGGCACGAAATGGAGCTTCAGGCGGTATCGTTTCATGAACTCCTCGTCATAGCCGTCGGGAGACGAAATTAGATGAACCTCATATTCCGCCTTCTGCAGCACCGCCATCTTGTCCGCCAAAATTTTATGGGAGATGGCGCTTGTGCAAATATGAGCGACCTTCTTCATACGGTTACCTCTCGATAATATTGGCAATACCAATTGGTAAACGCCTTAATTCCAGTCTCGATGCTGATCTTGGGCGTGAAGCCGACTTCGCGCGCCAGCTCGTCGATATCGGCATACGTCGCCTGCACGTCGCCGGGCTGCATCGGCTTGAATTCGATCACTGCCTCTTTGCCGAGACATTCCTCGATCGTATGAATGAACTTCATCAAAGGAATCGGCCGATTGTTGCCGATATTATAAATTTTATAGGGCGCGTACGAGGAGGACGGGTCCGGCTCCATCCGGTTCCAGTTATCGTTGTACACCGGTGGACGGAAGAGCAGACGCACGATACCTTGCACGATATCGTCAATGTAAGTGAAGTCGCGCATCATCTGGCCCTCGTTAAACACTTGAATCGGCTTGCCCTCCATAATCGCCTTCGTGAACGAGAAATACGCCATGTCCGGTCTGCCCCAAGGCCCGTACACCGTGAAGAAGCGCAAGCCCGTCGTCGGCAATCCGTACAGATGGCTGTACGTATGGGCCATTAGCTCGTTCGCTTTTTTCGTGGCCGCATACAGGCTCACCGGATGATTGACCGCATCCGTCGTGGAGAATGGCATTTTCACATTCGCCCCGTAGACCGAGCTGGAGGACGCATAGATGAGATGCGGAATGCGATGCTTGCGGGAGCTCTCCAGCATATGCATGAAGCCGGTAATGTTAGAGTCGATGTACGCCCCCGGATTGACCATGGAATACCGCACGCCCGCTTGGGCTGCAAGATGAACGACCGCCGCAAAATCATGGGAAGCGAACAACGCATCGAGCGACTTTTGATCCTGCAGGTCGAAGTTGTAATGAGCATAAGCGTCATACTCGAGCAATCCCTTGAGCCGGTCTTCCTTCAGCCTGACATCATAATAATCGTTCAAGCAGTCTACTCCTACCACCGAGAAGCCTTCCTGAAGCAGCCTCGCCGATAGATGATACCCGATAAAACCTGCGGACCCGGTGACTAAAATTTTCATCGCTGCGTCTTCCCTTCTTTTACGAATTGAGAAAACTTCTCCCAGAATTCCTGCCGTTCCTGATCCAGCTGGTTTTTCGTGTAATTCCCCGCTTTCCGGTAGTTTGCTTGCGCTTGCTCGGCCATCCAGCGCGTATCGGAGATATATTGCTCGATCAGCCGGGCCAGATGCTTGTCATTGCCGGGCTTATGCAGATACCGCGGATCGATAAGCTCCGGAATGCCCCCGGCTGTCGACCCGATCACCGGACATCCCCGGCTCATCGCCTCGACCGTCGCTCTCGGCAAGCCTTCCTGGAAGCTCGGCTGCAAGTAAAGATCCACTTGATCCAGCCACTCGAATACGGCATCGCCACTCTGCAGAACGCCGTCGAACCGGACGTGCTCTTGCAAGCCGAATTTGGCTGCCAGCTCTTCCCACGGCTCCTTGTCGCCTCCGCCGAGCACCCGGAACTCGAAGGCCGGCAGCTTCGGCTTCACCCGGGCCAACGCCTCCAGCGCCGTCGCGATGCCTTTCGTTTTGCCGTTCAGATTGCCGATTAGCCCCAGGATAACGGGCTTTGCCCCGGCCTCGATCTTGCGGAGCCGACGGTCAAGCACCTCAGGGCACAGATCCGGAATTTCCACATCGGAGCAGCCTTCGGTATACCCGCTCGTATTCGGATACCGATGCTGCAAGAATTGCTTTGTCACGTAGATCGCAAACGGCGCTTCCTTCACCTGCGCTTTCGTCTTCAGCGTCGCAATGGGCGCATACGCCTTCCCTTGCAGATTGCCGTAGTTCCACAACGCATCCCAAGCGCAGGCAACCATTTCCACGGCAAAAGGCTTCTTGAGCTTCTTGGCGATCGCCACCGCTTCCGAGCCGATTTCGCTTGGCAGCCGTGCGATCACCGCATCCGACTGCGCGATCGATTCGGTCAGCACACGCTCGATATAGCCTTTTTTCGTCAGCTTGTTCACCGGATTGCTGAGGGAAGGCAGCACGACAAACTCCACATTTTTGCCGCTTGATAAGCTTTTATTCACAATTTCCGTTTCCGAAGATATTTTTTTCGCCCGGGACGCTACCGTAATTTCGTCAAATACGGTCAAATACCGTTCCCACACCGAGTAGGGGAGCTTTCCGCTGGAAAAAAATTTCCCGGAATCGTTAAAGTAAAACGTATGGTCATGCGCCCATAATACCTTCATGGTCCTCGACCCTCTCAGATAGATTTAATAGGTTTTGCCGGGACTCCGCCGACAACGGTATGCGGTGGCACAGGCTTGGTTACGACCGCTCCGGCGGCCACCACCGCCCTGCTGCCGATGTTCGCGCCCGCCAGAATGCGGCAGCCGCAGCCGATCCAGACGTCTGACTGAATCGTGATCGGCGCGTATTTGACCGTGTTATCGCGAATCGGCAGGGCGACGTCATCCCAAGCGTGCTCGAATGAAATCATCGAGGTCTGATGCGCGATCGACACGTCGTTCTCGATCGTAATGCCGCCCCCCGCATCCAGATAACACTGTTTATGTATGCTTACATTGCTGCCGATGGAGAGCTTCTCCCATTGCTTAATCTCAACGGACCGGCCGACGAATACGTTATCGCCGCACTTCGGAATCAACCGCTTGAGAAGGCAGTAGCGCGTTGCGAGCCCCAAGGGCTCCGGCAGCAAATCGGTCGCGTGCCACGTGCTCTTGAGCAGAGGCTTCGGAACGATCGAGAACAGCGCCGTAAGCAGGGTCAGAAATCCTTTGTAGCGATGGAATTTGTCTCTTCCTCGGATGGCAAGCCTCTCCTTTCTTGGAATGAGCCGCTTTGGGCCTGAATAGCCACGCGAGCGTATACGCGTTCATCATGTAGAGAATGGGTACGACAGGCACCTTTTTCCGGACCATGTTATCCCCGATCGTCCCGACCCCGTACTCCAGATTCCGCTCGGTCACGGTGACGAAGCCGACCAGCACCAGCGTACAGCCGAAGGTGAACAGCAGAACAAGGCACATCGCAAAAAACGAACGCGTTTCCTTATGGCGCAAAAACACCTTCACGGACAGCCCGAACGAAATCATCATATAGACCGCCTCCGCCGTACGCATCACAAACTCCATATCCCAATTGAACGCTTTGAACGGATTCGGAGAGATGAACAGAAAGACCGTCAGCATGAAGGAATTCAGAAGCCCGGTCGGCCCCACCTTCAAGAACACCACGCCCAGCGCACCGATGAGCATGCACAAAGCGATTTTGAAGTTCCGGCGGAACAGCAAGCAAAAGGATAAAATATACACGATCGAATAATCTCTGAGCATGGACGTGTAGAACAAGACGATGATAAACAAAAGGTATCGCCGGTTTAATAAAAGCTGGGTGCACAGCAGCCCCAGGAAGGCGCACGTGATGTCCTTGCCGAACACGGAAGACATATACATCAGCGCCGGACTTGCGAGCAGCCCGATAATCAGCACCGCGTTATACGTTCGTTTGCCCGGCTCCGAAAGCTCGTACGCGAAAAACTTGTCGTTCAGCCGGTACGTCATATTGCAGCACAGCACGAGCAAAAAGGAATTAAACGTAATGATGACCAGCGGATCGGCTAAATCCAGAAATTTATAAAACGGCATGTACATGAGCCCGAACACCGGATACGCCGAAGAATTCAGCCAATTGGTCGTAATGTGCTCCGTCGCATAACGGATAAAATCGTCCAGCTGCGGATAAAACGTCACCTGCCGGAAATAGCCCCTGGCATCCGGACCGAATAAAGGGTCTGTCGTCAGGGCGTAGATCCATTTCCCGATCAGCAGCACCATAAGCCCGATGTAGAGCACGACCGGTTGATTCGGCCACTTCAGCATGACGAAAAAGGGAAGCAGCAAAACAAAGAAAAAGACAAGCCCGACATCGAGGTTCCACTGGGTTATCCATTTGGTCGTCAGCATCAGCAGGACGGCGTACATCCAGAGCAGCATCGTTTGCACGAAGGGGTTATCCCTTGCAGGCGACAGGTTAACCTTCCGCTCAAGCATGATAAATGTTCTCCAGCCGCCGGATGCTCTCGCGGATATCGTAGCCGTGCTTTTTCAAGAAACGATGCCTTGTCGGCCAATCCGGCGCAGCCGAACGTCCCAGTATTCCCGTAATCTTGTCGACCCATACCTCGGGCTGCAGCTTCAGATGCTCCACCATGCCGAAGCTCAGGTCGGCTTCCGCCGGTACATGCTCCGACACGAGGCTGGGCACGCCGCCGGCCTGCGCTTCGATGACGACAATGCCTAAACCTTCGAATAACGACGGCAGCAGGAACACATCGAAAGCGCCGATAATTTCCGGAATATCTTTGCGGGCGCCCAGGAAACGGACCTGTCGCCGGATGCCCATCGTTTCGGCAAGCCGCTCCATCTCCTCGCGCAATCTTCCGTCCCCGACCAGCACGAGCTGCGCCTCAGGGACCTCCTTAACCAGTAAGGAGAACGTCTCCAGTAGAAAACGGTGATTCTTCTCTTCGCTGAACCGGCCGATATGCCCCACAACCGGTATCGACGGGTCGGTCACGCCGATCCGCTGCCTGAGCCCGCTCCGATCTGTGGGCAGCTGCTCGTATGGCAGCAGATTGATCGCATTGGGCAGCAGCTCCGTGCGGGTATCCTTCCAGCAGCGGGCCCCGAAGAGCGATTCGCACGCCGGCCTGGAGCAGCCGATCAGATGCGTGCTGTGCTTTAAAATCAGCGATTTCATATAATGGCGGTACAAGGTGCGGAACAGCGTCGTCCGCTGTTCGGCATTCACCGTATGACTGTGGCATACGCGAACCGGAACGCCGATCTCCTTGGCCAGCTTCAGCACATACCCGCTGAATTGGAAAATATGGCTGTGAATGGCGGAATAAGGACCATTTTCTCTCACATTATGCAGGAACTGCTCCCGAAACGGGCCAAGCCCTTTCCGGGGATGCGGCTGCAGCAATATTTTCCCGCCAAGCTCGCGAATCTCGCGATCGTAGAACCCTTCGCCTTCCAACTGGACCGCGAAATGAAACTCGAACCGCTCCCGGTCGATGTTCCTGTAAATGTTCATCAGCAGTGTCTCGACACCGCCGGGGTCCATTTTTCCGACAACATGCAATATTTTAATCGCGCTCATCTTACCCTCCCGGATGACTGTATCCTTTGGCTATGATTTGCTTCCGGTACGTCCCGGCATCCACACGCCGGTCACGATCTGCATGGACCGCTTGACCTTGAACATCATGCTGAAATAGCAGAACGCCGTCGACAGCAAGTTCGCCAAGGCTGCACCGATCATGCCGAGACTCGGAATCAGCAGCAGATTAAACGCCACATTCAGCACGGTCGAAATCATCAAGATCCGGCTGGACGCGCGCTGCTGCCCGGTCATCGTCATGACCGTTCCGGATTGCCCGCAATACGAATGAACGAGATGGCTCAGCGACAGCAGAATGAGTGCGGTTGTCCCCGCTTTGAACTCTTCTCCGAACAATCCCAGAATCCATTGGCCCAGCAGCAGAATCGTCAGGAACACCAGACCGGCGAAGGCAAACCCCGATCGGCCGGACAGCGTGCATACCTTTTGCATCTGCTTCATGTCGCCTTTGGCATAGGATTCCGAAATCATCGGGGCCGCAATCATATTGATCGACGTGATCGCAAACGAAACCATCGTCGCGATCCGTACGGCTGCCGAGAAAATACCAGACTCGCTCGTGCCGTGCATCATACCGATCATGACGACGCTAAGCTGACCCAGAATCAGATACATGCCCGAATTCACCATCAAGGACGTCGATTCCGACAGCCAATGCTTCGTTTGGAACCGGTGCGGATGCCCTTTCGTATGCGGCGTCAGCTTACGGTTAAGCACCCAGGCCCCGAATAGATACGACAGCAGCATCGACCCGACAAAGATGACCATCGCTTCAAATGCGCCAGCTTTGACGTGAAATAGAACCGTGTAAGCATACAAAATGACGATGCAAAAAACGGGACGCAGTACCTTCTCCGGCAGCTGGGCAACGAGCACTTCCTTGAGCGCCAGCAGCGAGCTTTGCCTTAACGTCGCCGTCGCCATCAATGGGATAATCAGCAAGCTAGTCAAAAAGGTGTAATAGAACTCGCCTCCGCTGTTCCTGTACATCACATAAATGACCACACCGCTAATTCCCATTAGCACGAGCGATACAAGCAAGGTCAGTTGGTTCGCCCGGCGCAGCAAGCCTTTGACTTCGCCCCATAGCTGGTCCGCCTTGTAAGAAGACACGAACCTAACGATCGCCGTATCGAAGCCGAGGTTGGCGGGAAAAGCTACGAAGGTGATGACCGTCATCACAAAAGCGTAATATCCGTAGCTGACGACTCCGAGCAGCCTGGCCAACACGACCTGCATCAACACGGCAAGCCCGACGCCGGCCACATTCATCATGAACGAGATGGAGCCGCTTTTCGCGAGAATTCGGGAAACGTTCGTTTCCGTCCGATGTAACGTCGTCTGTTTCATACATACCTTCTTCTTCAGTTAGTCTGAATCCCGGGAACGTCTACGGTCGTTTCCGAACCGATTAGGAAACGTTGCTGTACGTAGGCACCAGATGCTTGAGCACCTCGCGAATTTCCTGCTGCCCTTTGCCGAGCACTCTCTCCAGCTTGCGGATCTCGAATTCCAGCTCCGTCCGGTTGATGTTCATCGGCTTGCCGATGAAGATCCGGTCATGCATCGTCGAGGTGATGCCTTCTTCGTTCGTTAACAGCTCCTCGTACAATTTCTCGCCTTCCCGCATGCCTGTAAACTCGATGTTGATGTCGACATTCGGCTCGAAGCCGGACAAGCGGATCAAGTCGGCCGCCAGATCGTAAATCTTCACGGGCGCGCCCATATCGAGAATGAACACCTCGCCCCCCTTGGCAAAGGCACCCGCCTGAATGACAAGCTGAACCGCCTCGGGGATTGTCATAAAGTAGCGCACCATCTCCGGATGGGTTACCGTCACCGGACCGCCTCGCTGAATCTGCTCTTTAAACCGGGGAATAACGCTGCCCCGGGAGCCCAGCACGTTGCCGAAGCGGACGGCGACGAACTTCGTTTGGCTCTGCTTGTCCAAGCTTTGAATGAACATTTCGGCGATCCGCTTCGTCGTTCCCATCACGCTTGTCGGATTGACCGCCTTGTCCGTGGAGATTAAAACGAACCGCTCCGCCTGGAACTGATCGGCGCACTCGGCGACATTTTTCGTGCCGAATACGTTATTCTTGACCGCCTCCGAAGGATTCCGCTCCATCAACGGCACATGCTTGTGAGCTGCCGCATGGAAAACGACCTGCGGGCGATGTTGGCTGAACATTTCCTCCAGCCTCGTCCGGTCCTGCACATCGGCAATGACCGTCTCCAATTCGAGCTCCGGCGCGAGCCGGCGCATCTCCATCTCAATCGTATAAATGCTGTTTTCACCATGTCCCAGCAGCAGCAGCTTCCGGGGGCGGAAAGGAGCGATTTGCCGGCACAGCTCCGAACCGATCGAGCCGCCGGCGCCCGTAACGAGGACGATCTTGTCTTCCACGTAATTGGCGATGCCATCCAAATCCGTCTTGATCGGATCTCTTCCGAGCAAATCCTCCACCTGCACGTCGCGTACCTGGTTCAAGGTCGTTTTGCCTGCGATAATTTCCTGCAGATGAGGAATAATTTTCAGGCGGGCTTTCGTTTGCTTGCAAATGTTGATAATGTCCGTGATTTGCGTCTTGGACACCGAAGGCATCGCAATAATGACCTCGTCGATGCCGTGTTTTTCGACAATCGCCGGAATCTGTTCGCGACCGCCCAGTACAGGAAGACCGTACACTTGAAGCTTTTGCTTATAAGGATCGTCATCGACGAAAGCAAACGGCATCGTGTCGTAAGCCTCGTTGCTCTTCAGCTCCTTGGCAAACAGCGTTCCGCAGCTTCCGGCTCCGACGATGAGCGCCTTCTTCGGTTCGTCGGCCCCATGCGCTTGCCGCTTGCCGCCGAACTTGTCGCAGAACACTCTCCACACGAACCTGCTTCCACCGAGCAGCAGCAGCATCGTTTCGGCGGTATGCAGGGCTATCGTGAACGAAACCGGCTGGGCCGAGATCGCATTCGTCGCCAAGTAAGATACCAAGCTGCTGACCGCTACCGTTTTCGTCATCGAAATCAGCTCGCCGACACTCGCATACTGCCAGATCCGGTTGTACAGCTTGAAGAGAAACATAAACGCCGTGCTGACGATGGAAGAAATCGTCCCATACAGCAGCCACAGCTGCACCTGATCGGCGGGAATGGAGCTTTTATACGAGAAGTAAAAGGCAAAGTAGACGCTAAGCCATACCATACCGAGATCGATTGCGACCAAAATTCCCGTTCTTTTGGAATAATTCATCGTTCTTCCTCCCTTAGGTTTTATTCGTTGCCATAGTAATAATAGGCATTGCCGGATGGCCGGGCTATTCGGTTTAGTACGACGCCCAGGAGGTTAGCCTGCACGAACTCCAGCGAATTTTTGGCTTTCTGCACCAAGTCCCGTTTGACTTTCCCGGAATCGACTACGAGAATGACGCCGTCGCATTTGGTTGCGATAATTTGCGCGTCGCTGACCGCAAGCACCGGGGGCGTATCGAGCAGCACGATATCATAACGCTGCTGGAGCTCCTCAAGCAGTCCGGTCATTTTCTGCGAAGCGAGAATCTCCGACGGATTCGGAGGAATGGAGCCCGAGGTCATCACTTCCAGGTTCGGGATATCCGTTACTTTGACGGCCATCTCAAGCGTGCATTGTGAGGTAAGCATATCCGTCAATCCGTACCGGTTGGATAGATGGAACGTATGATGCGCCGTCGGCTTGCGCAGGTCGGCGTCGATCAGCAGCACCTTCTTATTCGATTGGGCATATACGACAGCCAGATTATTGATTGTCGTCGATTTCCCTTCCATCGGGCTGGAAGACGTCACCATCAACGTCTTGCACAGCCGGTCGACGGATGAGAATTGGATATTCGTACGCAGCGTCCGATACGATTCGGAGACGGGCGATTTCGGATGACTGTGTGCAATGACGGGACGCCGCTTAGCGGACTTGGACATTGGATAGTTCACCGACCTTTCGCTCGGAAGACAGGGAGCCTTTATTCGTTTCCAGGTCCTGTTCGTCGATTTGGGTAATTAAAGCAAGCGTCGGCAAGCCCAGATAACGTTGGACGTCCTCTTCCGTTTTGACCGTATCGTCCATATATTCCAGTAAAAAGACGAGTCCGACGGAAAGCATAAGCGAAGCGAGAAAGCCAAGCGCGATATTTAACAATGGGTCCGGTTTAATGGGACGGGGCTGTTTGGCCGGATCGGCTTGGTTCAGCAAAATCACGTTATCGACCTTCATGATCTTCGGAATTTGGCTTTGGAACACCTGGAACACGGCATTGACGATATGAGCCGCCTTCTCGTAGGACGAATCTTGAATCGAGATGGTGAGCACTTGGGTCTCGTTCACCGAGCTCAGCTTGATTTTGCTGATCAACTGCTCGGAGGTCATCCCGAACTCGGGATGATCCTTCGCCACAATGTCCATGATGGCCGGGGTCTTAATAATTTCCTTGTAAGTCGTGACAAGCGAAATATTCGTATTTACGGAGTTTAAGTCCAATTTCACAACACCGGCCTGATCGGGCGATGAGTTAATAATCAGCTTCGACGAAGCTTCATACACGGGCTTCATGAAAAAATAGCTCACGATACCAGCAGCCGTACAGCTAACTGCGACGACGAGAACAATCAGCCACAGACGCTTGCGCAATACGCTCATCACCGCTTTTAAATCGAAATCCATGGTCACGTTATACAGATCCTCGCTTTCGTTTGATGTGAATTTTCCGATTGTTCTTTATAACGAACGATTCCTCCTAAAAAAACGCGGTAGTTGGGTAAAGAAAAAGCTCCTGCGGACTTGCCGAACCGGCCTCCAAATTTCAAAGCTCCGGTCCTTGAGCAAGGATTCCGCATTATGCTGATAATACTTCACATAATCACCTCCGAGCTTTTCAGTCACGATGCCGTAGGCCCGCTGCAAATGAAACGGGCGGCGAACGGCATCATGCGCATCCGACGCGATAAAATGTATCAGATTTCTTCGGCATAGCTCTAAAGCAACCGAGCGGACCTGAGGTCCGAAATAACCCGTTATGGAATGGGAAGTCACTTGCGCCAAAGCACCATATTCAATCAGTTTCAACAGCTTATCCGGCTGCTCCGCGATTTCCTTATTGCGTTCCGGATGGGCGATGACCGCCGTCAGATGTCGAATCGACAGCTCGTGAAAGATTTCCTCGACCCGTTCGGGAAGCTTGGACGACGGGAATTCGATCAAGATGTAGGACGAACCGTTCAGAGTCAACAATTGATTGGCATAAAGATCGTCAAGCCACTGCGGGTGAGTATGGATCTCTTGACCGCTGCAAATCGTTAAAGGGATCTGGTGCCGTACAAGCTGTTCCTGCAGCGACGACACCGCCGTTTCGACAGTTTGTGCAGGATTATAATAGCTGCCCTTTCGATGATGAGGCGTGGCGATAATCGTCGAAATTCCTTCTTGAACAGCCAAGCGAGCGAGCTCAAGCGACTGCTCCAAGCTGGCAGGACCATCATCCAAACCATGAAGAACGTGACTATGTATGTCGATCAATGTCTGCTTCCTCCCGCTTATCCCGACTATGATAAATTATGGCACATTTTCAAAGCGAACGATGAGGGAACAGAGTTGTGTATTTGATTAGTTAAAAATGATTATTTTTCATTTATGGATACAGGATTTAACAGGCTCTTAATGTAATAAAAGATACAATTTTAAAAATGTTTTACCCATTAAATGTAACCTATTGCATAAACTTTATTTAATATATACATAAATTTACATTCATAGTTTTTTAAAGAATGAAAGCGTTTTTGTTTTTCATGAAAATGGAGAAAAGCTCTTTCATCAAAAGGCTCGCGAGGATTTTTAAAAAAATATGACCCTCACCCTTTTGGCTATATTTGGAATACAAAATTTGGTCGATTTTGGGACTTTGGATTGACTACAGGTAAAAACACCCAATAGATTGAGCAATTTGGAAAAAAATAAGCCCAGGCGCTCCTCCCTGCAGAATGAACTATGTCTGGGTCATTGAACACATTTTTCGCTACCCTCAAGGCCCAGAAATAGGAAGGACACCCAGCTCTTGAATGCCGGATGCCCTTGTTTTTCAATTTAAAGCTTGCGCCAAACGAATAAGCAGATCGCCGAGCTCTGCCGGGATTTTCTTTCCTTGTAACGCCGAAACTTCATGGATATAGGCGTCAATTTGCTTATGCTCGAGCTTTTTCACCAACGAATTGACGACGCCATGGCCGCCCGGTCCTGTCACCAATTGGCGCGTCACGTTCCCAAGGCTCCCATAGGTAACCCGTACCGTATACGTTGCGGCGGTGACCGTCGTATGGCCCGCTCGATCCTGGGCCGTGGCCGTCACGGTACCTGTGCCAAGCGAGAGCATATATCCCGGCTGATCGACCAGCGGCCCGCCGCAAGAGCTGTACACGACGCCGGATACCGTATCCGTCGCCGTACAAACGACCAGTACCCGTTGATCGACCGTATACTCGCCTGCACCGGTCCACTGTACAACCGGCGGCGTTTTATCGATCGAGACGACAACCGATTGCGGCAGCTCCGTATTGCCTGCTTTATCGGTTGAACGGAACGACACCGTGTGCGAACCTTCCTTGCTGATGAGCAGCGGGTCCCGGTAAAGCTGCCACTGGCTTCCGCCGTTCAGGCTGTATTCCGTTCGTTCAACGCCTGACTGTTCATCTATTGCTGTCAGCTTCAGCGTTACATCGGATATAAACCAGCCATTGCGCTGCTCCCCTTCCAACGTCGCCGTCGTGACAGGCGCTTCCCTGTCCTTCTCGTTGGCTACCGTTATTTTATTGCTTGCTGTGCTCTCGTTATGCAATCGGTCGCTGGCCGTGACCACGTAAGTGTACGTTTTTCCGTCAGCCGCTACTGGATCTATGATCTTCTGCACAGCGGCATTTCCAGCCTTGCGTACCGACGCCATAATCGCCTCGGGATGCTCCAGTCCGGGGACTTCCTTCCCCTCGAAGCGGTAAACCACATAATAGGCCTCATCCCGTGAACCTCCGCCTTCCCAGGTCAGCTCCACTCCGCCCTCTTGGCGTACGGCAGCTTGCAGAACCGGCGCTGCAGGCGCCTGTGCATCCAGCCAAGGCATAGCGGGGATGAGCGCCCGATACGGGTACACGTCTTGCTTCAGGCGGTTTCCGAACCCGAGCGGGTTGGCAAGCAAATCTTTGGCCGAGAAAAACATACTGCCGCGGATCGTTTCAAAGTTGCGGTTAAACACAAGCTGGTTAGGCAGTTCATCCGGCTTCTGCCATGTCGGGTCCGCCGAGCCGATCCGGTAAGGCGCCTGCCCGATGTACAGGTGTACGTTCTTCCCTTGCGTTTCCTTGGTCCACCAATCGATCAGCTTCTCATAGGCGGCCGGCGAATAACCGAAGTTCCAGTAAATTTGGGGAACGATATAGTCCAACCAGCCTTGCTGTATCCACGTTCGTGTATCCGCATACAAATCGTCATAGTTCCGCAAGCCGTTCGTGTCCGAGCCCGTAGGGTCATCCGCTTTATTTCTCCATATTCCAAAAGGACTGATGCCGAATTTGACATGACTTTTTTCACGGTGGATGGCCGAGCTCAACTGCTGTACAAGTCCATTGACATTGTTTCTCCGCCAATCGGCTTTATTGTCGAATCCTCCACCGTACTGCCGATACGTGTCTTCATCGGGAAAATCGACGCCGGCTGCAGGATATGGATAAAAATAGTCATCCATATGAACTCCGTCGATGTCGTAGTTTTTCACCACCTCAAGCACGCTTCCGATGACAAAGTCTTTCACCGCCGGAATCCCGGGGTTATACAGCAGCCTTCCGCCGTAGGCGACGACCCAATCCGGATGCTGCCGGGCCGGATGGTCCGCCACCAGCTTATCGATCTGGTCCTGCATACTGACCCGGTAAGGATTGAACCAGGCATGAAACTCCAAGTTCCGCTTATGAGCTTCCTCAACCATAAAAGCTAAAGGATCGTACCCTGGATTTTTACCTTGAACGCCGGTTAGCCATTCCGACCATGGTCCATAATTCGACGGGTAAAACGCATCCGCCGTCGGCTTCACCTGTACGATCACGGCGTTCATTCCAAGGGCTTGAAGCTCATCCAGCATCTTGGCAAAATCGCGCTTCTGCTCTTCTGGTGTGACGACTCCTTTTTTCGGCCAGTCGATATTTTCCACTGAGGCAATCCAAGCGGCTCTCAGCTCCCGTTTCGGCATAGCGGTCGGTTGGTTGACGACGAGCATTTTATCGCTGGATTTCCCGCCGTAGCTGGCCGTAATTCGCGTGGCTCCTACTTTCAATGCCGTTACAGTACCGTTCGAATCGACCCGCGCTATATCGGGATTGCTGCTCTTATAGGTCGAACTGCCTGTAACGTCGACCGGCTCATTCATTAAGGAATAGGTAGCGCTTACTTTGGCTTGCTGCGTTTGTCCTACGTTCATCGCCTTCATTTCGGCCAGCTCGATTTTTTGCAAAATAGGCACCGGCTTTTTCACCGTAAGCGTGTAGTTCGAGGTCTGGCCGCCGAAGCTTGCCGTAATGACGGCTTCCCCGTCCTTCATCGCCTTGAGCTTCCCGGTCATGTCGATCGTTGCTACCTGAGGATTGTTGCTTAGGTAGGAAACGCCGCTGACGATCTCTATAGGCTCGCTGTTAGAAGGATACGCGGCAAATACTTTAACCGTATCGCTATCGCCAACCGCCAACGTGCCGGACGCCGATAGCTCAATGCTTCGCGGCATCGGAGTCTCCGTCGTCACCGTCAGGGTGAACAGTGCTTGCGGCGCGTTAGCTGCTGTAGCCGAGATCATCGTCGACCCGGGCTGCAGCGCCTTGACCAAACCGGACTCGTCGATCGTCGCTATGGTTGGATCGCTGCTCGCATAAACGACCCCGCCCGTAACTTCAACCGGCTCCGTACTTCCGCTATACGTTCCGTACACCTTAGCCTGCATGCTATCTCCATTTTTCATCGGCGGCAGGCCGCGCAAATCCAGCGCATACATACTTAAGTCTGTATAAAAAGCGCTCAACCGGTCAAAATACAAAGTGCCGCCGTTTTTATTATTGTCGCTCGTTTCGACGATATAGATTTGGGTTAGCTTTATAGGCTGCTGCATACCCGCAGGAACGGATGCCGTGACGTATTTCCAGCCGGTCCAGCTTAACCCGCCGCTTCCCGTAAAATCGGTTGTTATCTTTTTACCGGAAGCATCTTGAAGCTGGGCACGCAGCCAGTGATTGTTTCCGTCCCCGTATACCCACATGCCGAGCTTTAGTGGAGACCCTTCCAGCGTGCGCCCGGCTGAGCCATCAGCATCTTTGAAATTAATATAGGCGGCAGAGGTGCCAAGAGTCCCGGTAAAATCATAAGCAAGCGCCCCGGATTGGTATCCGTTTCTCACGGGCCCCGGTCTCCCGGACATCGTCAAAGTGACCGCATTCGCCCTCGCCGAAGAGGCATAAAGGTTTGCCCCGTTCTCGAAATCCTCAATCGATACAGAGGAACTGGTCGTTAGAGACGCAGCTCCGTTCATCTCTTCCGCATAAGCAAAATTAGTATCCCCATGTACCGCAGGAAACATCATATTAACGAGCAATAAAATAATTATGTAAGCGATTCCATTTTTACTTATTAAAAGGCCTTTACCTTTCATCGAATCCCCTCCGCACCCTGATAATGAATCGAACTTCCTTGTGATCGTCGAATTTTATTCTCGGTCCGCTCTGAATCCCTCCCCATTCCACGTTATGTACGTGTTAAGTTTTGGAAACAAAACAACTTCCACATAATGACAAACGATCAATCTCAACTCATTATAGACGCTTGGAAATATAATTTCAATAAATATATTTCTAGTAAAATTTTATTTCGAGTCACATGAATCGCGCCTTCGACAATTTTCTACAACAGCTAAAAGAAAGCACAAAAAAAGAACCTCAAACTGAGGTTCTTTTTTTGT
>NZ_BIMB01000061.1 GCF_004000865.1 Paenibacillus elgii NBRC 100335
TGCCGCTGCCGCCTGCTCCACGCTTCCCGGCGCGCTCGGTGCGTCCAGCGCGTGCTCCGCCTGCGGCGGCTTTGCCTGCCCGGCCGGGACGGCCGTCGCGCTTGGTCTTGCGCACAGCGTTCAGCGCGTCGACCAGGTTCATTTTCTGCGGCCGCGGCTTCATATCGACCATCTCGAAATCGATGGTATGCTCTTCCATGTTCACCCGCGAGACGCGCACCTTCACTTCATCGCCGAGGCGATAAATTTTGGACGTGCGCTCGCCGATGAGCGCGTGCTGAGCGTCGTGGAAGTGGTAATAATCGTCCGTCAGATCGGATAGACGGATGAGCCCTTCCACGGTATTTTCCAGCTCCACGAACATCCCGAAGCTTGTGACGCTGCTGATGATGCCGTCGAATTCTTCGCCGACTTTGTCGAGCATGAATTCGGACTTCTTCAGCGCCTCCGTCTCCCGCTCCGCATCGACGGCCACCCGCTCCCGCTCGGACGATTGCTTCGCAATATCGTCCATCCGCGAAGCCAAGTATTCGTGCCGCGCTTCGCTGAGCGTGCCGCTCTCCAGCACCTCGCGAATAACGCGGTGTATGATGAGGTCCGGGTAGCGCCGGATCGGCGACGTGAAGTGCGAGTAATATTCCGCGGCCAGACCATAGTGGCCCAAGCTCTGCGAATCGTACTTCGCCTGCTTCATCGAGCGCAGCATCACCGTGCTGATGACCGTCTCTTCCTTCGTACCCTTAATTTCTTCCAGCAGCGTCTGCAGCGCCCGCGGATGCACCGAATTGCCTTTGCCCCGGACAACATAGCCGAAGTTCGTAATGAACTCCATAAAATGCTGCAGCTTCTCCGCATCCGGATCCTCGTGAATCCGGTACAGGAACGGCACCTTGAGCCAATGAAAATGCTCCGCCACCGTCTCGTTCGCCGCAAGCATGAACTCCTCGATGATCATCTCGGCGATCGTCCGGTCCCGCTTCACGATATCTGTCGGCTTGCCTTCCGCATCGACCAAAATTTTCGATTCCTGAAAGTCAAAATCGATCGCACCGCGGCGCATCCGTTTGGACCGCAGCTTCATCGCCAGCTCTTCCATTAAACGAAAGTCGTCCATCAGATACGCGTATTTCTCCAGCAGCTCCGGCTCCGGTGCTTCCTCGCTCAGCAGCTTGCGGACGTTCGTATACGTCATCCGTTCGCTTGTCTTGATCACACTTGTAAAAATATCATGGCGCACCACGTTCGCATCCGCGTCGAACTCCATCTCACAGGACATCGTAAACCGATCCACCTGCGGATTCAGCGAGCAGATCCCGTTGGACAGCCGATGCGGCAGCATCGGAATGACCCGGTCCACCAAATACACGCTGCATCCGCGGTTGTACGCTTCGTTGTCGAGCGGCGAGCCCTCGCGCACATAATAGCTGACATCAGCGATGTGCACGCCAAGCACATAGTTGCCGTTTGGCAGCCGCTCCACGTTGACGGCATCGTCCAAGTCTTTAGCATCTTCTCCGTCAATGGTAACGATACGCTTCCCGCGCAAATCGCGGCGGCCCTTCAGATCCTCTTCCGAGATCGTATCCGGCACAGCCGACGCTTCTTCCATCACCTCGTCCGGGAACGCTTCGGGCAGCTGGTGCTTGCGGATAATGGAGAGAATATCCACGCCCGGATCGTTTTTATGACCCAGAATCTCCACCACTTCGCCTTGCGCCGCTGCTCGTCCTTCCGGGTACGATACGATTTTTACGACGACCTTATGGCCATCCATGGCACCGCCGAACGATTCCTTCGGAATAAAAATATCCCGCACTACCCGCTTATCGTCCGGAATGACAAACGCATACTCCTCGTGGGACTGGAACAGACCGACGATTTGCGTATTGCCCCGGCTGACCACCCGTACGACTTCGCCCTCCATCCGGCCGCCGGACGGACTCTTGGACGTGATCCGAACGAGCACGATATCCCCGTTCATCGCCGTTCCCATGTCGTTGGCATGGATGTATACGTCCGGATGATCCCGGTCGTCGGGGATGAGGAAGCCGAAGCCTTTGGCATGCGCCTGCAGCTTGCCGCGCAGCAGATTCATCCGCTCCGGCACCCCGTACCGCTCGTTGCGTGTACGTAGAATAAGTCCTTCATTCTCGAGCTCATTGAGCAGCTTAAGGAATTCCTTGAATTCCTGCGCGCTCTCCAACACAAAGTGCTGCTCCAGCTCATGATACGTCATCGGCTTATATGCCGTCTCTTTCATAAAATCTAGCAAAGCTTCACGCGTTATCAATGTTCTCACCTGCCTTTTCTTTCTATAACCTATGTCTGATTTTCCACGACCGCCTGTTTCCATGTCCCGACCTGGTCAAGCCTCGCCAAAAAACGGGATATATCTTCGTATACCCGTTCCCGCCAGTCGTCAAGCAGCAAGCCATGAGAGGAATGGGGGTAATACTCGATTTGACGGACAAGCGAGGAGACATGCCGGTAAATGTACTCTGCGCTTTTCGGAAGGACCATCCCGTCTTTCTCTCCCTGCCCTACAAATAACGGCGCCGACACTTGGCCCAAGTCCGCTTTTACGAGCTTCATCAGCTTCCGAAGATCGACTACGCACCGGACCGGCGTCTTGTCATATGTACAGGCTTCCTCCACCAGCTGCGCAGCCGCCGACGGCCTACGTTCGATGTATTTGATAAAATACTGCAGCAGCAGGGCCAACGAAGTTTTCCGGCTGGACAAAAACATCGGTGCCGCTAGCGAAACCACGCCGTCAAGCTTTCGCTTCATCGCCAGCTCCAAAGCCAATAGCCCTCCCATGGAATGGCCGATCGCCACAATTTTGCCCTCGCGAGCCCGACTGGCAGCCATCGCATCATAGCTGCGCAGTACATGACCGGACCAATCATGCAGGCCGGTTCGGATCATATCCTCCGGGGTCGTTCCATGCCCCGGCAGTAGGACCGCATTAACAGTATAGCCCAGATCGTTCAAATAATAGCCAAGCCGCCGAAGCTCCGACGGAGAACCCGTAAAGCCGTGAATGAGCAGCAGCTGCGTCGAAGCCTGCTTACCGGTACCTTCCAGCCGAAAAGGCTCCGTTGTCTTGTATACTCGTTTCAAGCGCCCCGCCTCCGTCTCGCACCCTTCCGGATATTCCTTCCTTCCTGGAGCGAGCTCTATCCATGTGAAAAGCTACAAAAAAACAGCAGGAGTAATATTCCCCTGCTGTCGCCTTTTTATGTTTACGCGCCTTTTACAAAGTACGCCACAATCAAAGATAAGACGAAGAATACAACGGCGAGACCCATAGTCAAACGGGACAAAAACAACTCCAGCCCCCGCGCCTTCTTCTTTCCGAACAGATGCTCCGCCCCTCCGGAGATGGCACCGGACAAACCTGCGCTTTTTCCCGGCTGCAGCAAAACGGCCGCAATCAAGCCAAGCGAAGCGATGACCAGGATGATCTTCAATGCTAATTCCATGATTCCACCTCCTGCAAAAATAAACGGACTTGTCCGAAAATAGACAGCATGCTAAGTATACCACAAAAAATACGCACTGACAAATCCTGTTGGATCGTCCAGGCGTATTTTACAAAATCTTTACTCTTCGAACTGCTGCCGGTGCGCCGGACGAGAGGATCGTGATGATTTGCGTCCGCCGAGAAATAACTTCAGCGCCCGCACCGCGCACCATAAGGAAAACAGCGTCAACAGCACGGCCCACCCGATCGCCGGGATCGGAGTCACCAGACTGAGGTTCGTCGCATCGCCCGCCTTCGCCGGATCGTTCCAAGCATACAGGATCAAGGAGAACGGTCCGAAAACCGACTCTTCCAGCGTGAGGAAGGCAAGAAGCAGGTAATACAGATCGCTGAGCCAGCGCGGCATAAACGCCAGCATGATCGTATTCAAGATAATGAAGCCGAGCAGCCAGAAGATTCCGAACTCGTTGCGCACGAACAGGATAAGCGCCACGATGGCAATCGCCGTCATCACCTGCAGTCCGAGCCGATGCTTGTCACTAGCCCGCATCCGGAACATGAATAGCGCGAACAACGAAGCCGTCGTATATCCTGCCAGCGCAATGGGAAGGAGACTCCACCGGTTCGTTACCTGCGAATACGTCACGCCGCTGTGGTTGGCGAACAGCTCGATGTACATCACTTTGCCGGAGAGCGCCAACGTCACGATGGCATGGCCGAACTCGTGAATCATCGTATCGAGATTGCGGAAAAAATCACTGAAGGGAATCAGATGCGTAAGAAAGGCCGATAAAATCAGAAAAAATACGGTCTTTATCAAATTACTCATGTGATCCCCTCCGGGTGAGTGTCAGCGTTTGAAGTGCAAAATCGACAACCTTTGCCGTTTCCGATTCCTTGCTGTCTGCCTGCGGGTGCTGTTGAAAACGGGTTCTCATTAACTTACCTGTCGGTAACAACCCGTTTTCAAAGGCACCACGTAAACTCTCCGGCAGACACACGGATCTCCAACTCCGGTTGTCGAGAGCATTCAAACCTATTTTATTATTAAGTCCTGTACTTTACAACTGCAAACTTATTTGAAGTTTTTCAGGTTGTAAAATGCGGATTTGCCTGCGTATTGAGCAACGCTTGCCAGTTGGTCCTCGATGCGGAGCAATTGGTTGTACTTCGCTACGCGGTCGGTACGGGAAGGCGCACCAGTTTTGATTTGGCCTGCGTTTGTAGCTACCGCGATGTCTGCGATCGTGCTGTCTTCACTCTCGCCGGAACGGTGGGAAATTACCGCCGTGTAGCCCGCGCGTTTTGCCATTTCGATTGCGTCGAACGTCTCGGTCAAGGAACCGATTTGGTTCACTTTAACGAGGATGGAGTTGCCGATATTTTGCTCGATACCTTGGGACAGGCGGTTCGTGTTCGTTACGAACAAATCGTCGCCAACGAGCTGTACTTTGCCGCCAAGCTTCTCGGTGAGCAGCTTCCAACCTTCCCAATCGTCTTCGGAGCAGCCGTCTTCGATCGTGATGATCGGATATTTGTCTACCCAGGAAGCGAGGAAGTCTACGAACTCAGCGGAAGTGAACGACTTGCCTTCGCCTTCAAGATGGTATTTGCCGTCTTTGAAGAACTCGGTGGAAGCTACGTCCATGCCCAGGAATACGTCGACGCCCGGCTTGTAGCCTGCGCGTTCGATTGCCGTGATGATCGTTTGAATCGCCGCTTCGTTGGAGCTCAGGTTCGGAGCAAAACCGCCCTCGTCGCCAACAGCCGTGTTCAGGCCTTGCTCTTTCAATACGTTTTTCAAGCTGTGGAAAATTTCCGCGCCTGTACGCAGCGCTTCTTTGAAGGTCGGAGCGCCTACCGGCAATACCATAAACTCCTGCACGTCCACGTTGTTGTCCGCGTGTGCGCCGCCGTTGATGATGTTCATCATCGGAACCGGAAGCGTCTTGGCGTTGAATCCGCCGAGGTATACGTACAACGGAATGTCCAGCGCTTCAGCCGCTGCGCGAGCTACGGCCATAGATACAGCAAGAATCGCGTTCGCGCCAAGCTTCGCTTTGTTCGGCGTGCCGTCCAGCTCGATCATGCGCTTGTCGATGCCAACTTGATCGAGGGCGTTCATGCCGATGATTTCCGGTGCGATTAGGTCGTTCACGTTCTCAACAGCTTTCAGTACGCCTTTGCCGAGGTAACGGCCTTTGTCGCCGTCGCGAAGCTCTACGGCTTCGTAAGCGCCTGTCGATGCGCCGGATGGAACGATAGCGCGGCCGCGCGCTCCGGATTCCAGATATACTTCCACTTCTACCGTCGGGTTACCGCGGGAGTCGAGCACTTCACGTGCGTATACATTGGAGATTACAGTCATTGCTAGAACACTCCTTCTCGTTTTTTATTCCGTTTGCACAAGGGTCAACCGCGTGTTGCAACGATCGATTTCCCGGTCATTTCCGCCGGCTGCGTCACACCCAGAAACTCGAGCATCGTCGGGGCGATATCCGCCAAAATGCCATCGTTTCTTAGTGTAACATGACTATCGGTAAGAATAAAAGGGACCGGATTCGTCGTATGTGCGGTATTGCGCGAACCGTCCGGATTCGTCACAATATCGGCGTTGCCGTGGTCGGCCGTAATCAGCGCGACCCCGCCTTTCGCCAGAATGGCGTCGACGACTTTGCCGAGGCACTCGTCCGTCGCTTCAATCGCTTTGATCGTCGGCTCCAGCAAACCGGAGTGTCCGACCATGTCGGGGTTGGCGAAGTTCAGGATGATGACGTCCTGACGTTCGGCCTCGATCTCCTTCACCGCCGCTTCCGCTACCTCGTAAGCGCTCATCTCCGGCTTCAGGTCATATGTCGCTACCTTCGGGGAGTTGATGAGAATACGCGTTTCGCCCGGAAGCTCGACGTCGCGACCGCCGCTGAAGAAGAATGTGACGTGCGGGTACTTTTCCGTCTCAGCGATGCGGAGCTGCTTCAGGTTGTTCTGCACCAGCACCTCGCCGAGCGTGTTATCGAGATTCTTCGGTTTATACGCAACGTAGCCGCCCACGGTTTCGCTGAACAGCGTGAGGCACACATAGTACAAATCTTTCGGGCACTTGTCTCCGCGTTCGAAGCCTTGGAAGTCGCTGTTCGTGAACACCTGCGACAGCTGGATGGCCCGGTCCGGACGGAAGTTGAAGAACACGACCGAATCGCCGGATTCGACCAGACCGACAGGGGTACCGTCCTTCTTCACGATGACCGTCGGCATGACGAATTCGTCGAATACGGAACGAACGTACGATTCCTTGATGGCGTTCATCGGATCCTCGAAGGTTGGTCCTTCCCCGTATACCATCGCGCGATACGACTTCTCCGTACGCTCCCAGCGCTTGTCGCGGTCCATCGCATAGTACCGTCCTTGCACCGTGGCAATGTGGCCTACGCCGAGCTCCGCAATTTTGTTTTGCAGCTGCTCCATGTACTTCACGGCGCTGTCCGGCGCCACATCGCGGCCGTCCAGGAACGCGTGAATGTAGACTTCATGGAAGTCTTCCTTCTTGCACACTTCCAGCAATGCGAACAGGTGTGCGATATGGCTATGTACGCCGCCGTCAGACAGCAGACCGTACAGATGAAGCTTCTTGCCGTTCTCACGGGCATGACGTATGGCGCCGAGAATCGTTTCGTTCTCGAAAAACTCGCCTTCGCGAATCGACTTGGAAATCCGCGTCAAATCCTGATACACGATCCGTCCGGCACCGATGTTGAGATGACCCACTTCCGAGTTGCCCATTTGCCCTTCCGGCAGCCCGACAGCCTCACCGCAAGCGGTCAGCGTCGTATGGGGAAACTGGTTCCAATACCGGTCGTAATTCGGCTTGTTCGCCTGCGCTACCGCATTGCCCTGCGTCTCGCCGCGAAGGCCGAAGCCGTCCAAAATGATCAATGCTACCGGTTTCGGTCTGGCCATGTTACTCGGCCCCCTTGATCAAATCGATGTAGGATGCCGGCTCCAGACTCGCGCCCCCTACCAGTGCGCCGTCAATGTCCGGCTGCTGCATATACTCGGCGATATTGTTCGGCTTCACGCTGCCGCCGTATTGAATCCGTACCGCCGCTGCCGTCTCGGCTCCATACAAGCCAGCGACCAGCTCGCGGATGTATCCGATCACGTCCTGAGCGTCCGCCGCAGTCGACGATTTGCCCGTTCCGATCGCCCAGATCGGCTCGTAAGCGATGACGACTTGCGCCGCCTGCTCCGCGCTCAAGCCGGCAAACGCCGCTTCGGTCTGCACTTTGCACACGTTTTTCGTTTGGCCCGCTTCACGCTCTTCCAGCTTCTCGCCGACGCATACGATCGGAGTCAAGCCGTGCTTGAACGCCGCGTGCACTTTTTTGTTCACCGTTTCGTCGGTTTCCGCAAAATAAGCCCGGCGCTCGGAGTGCCCGATGATCACATACTCTACGCCGAGATCTTTCAGCATCACGCCGCTGATTTCGCCCGTAAACGCGCCGTTGTCTTCAAAATGCAGGTTTTGAGCGCCGACCTTCAGCGTCGTGCCCTTCACCGCTTCTACCAAGGCAGGAAGGTTCGTAAACGGCGCGCAAATGACGCTCTCGACGCCCGCTGCTTCCGCTTTGCCCTTCACCTCGCTGATGAAGGCCAGCGATTCTCCTACCGTTTTGAACATTTTCCAGTTGCCTGCAATGATCGGTTTGCGCATATGCCCCGCCTCCTATTTATCGTTCAAAGCCACGACGCCTGGAAGCGCCTTGCCTTCCATAAATTCAAGAGAAGCTCCGCCGCCGGTGGAGATGTGATCCATTTTGTCGCCAAGATGGAATTTCTCCACAGCCGCCGCCGAGTCGCCGCCGCCGATGACTGTATAGCCAGCCGTCGCTGCGCAAGCTTCCGCTACCGCTTTCGTTCCGTCTTCGAACGGCTTCAATTCGAATACGCCCATCGGCCCGTTCCATACGACCAGTTTGGATTCCGCAATTGTTTTGGCAAACAGCTCGCGGGTTTTCGGTCCAATGTCGAAGCCTTCCCAATCCGCCGGAATTTGGTCGACATCTACGATTTTCGTATTTGCCGAAGCACTGAAATCGTCGCCGACGACAACGTCAACGGGCAGCAGGAAGTTCACGCCTTTTTCCTTCGCTTTGCGCTCGAATTCCTGCACAAGCTCCAGACGGTCGTTATCCACGAGGGATTTGCCGATCTCATGGCCTTTCGCTTTGAAGAAGGTGTAGGACAGCCCGCCGCCGATGATGATGTTGTCCGCGATCTCGATCAGCTTCTCGATAACGGCGATTTTGTCTTTCACCTTCGCTCCGCCGACAATCGCGGTGAACGGACGATCCGGGTTGTTGAGCGCTTTACCGAGAACGTCGAGTTCTTTTTCCATCAGCAATCCGGATACAGCCGGCAGATGATGCGCGATGCCTTCCGTGGAAGCATGAGCCCGGTGCGCGGCGCCGAACGCGTCGTTCACGTACAGATCCGCCAGCTCGGCAAAAGCTTTCGCCAGCTCCGGATCGTTCTTCTCTTCGCCCGCGTAAAAGCGCACGTTCTCAAGCAGCAGCACGTCGCCGTCGTTCAGCTTGGAAATTTGTTCCTTAACTGCGTCACCAATCGCTTCGTCCGCCTTCGCAACCGGCTTGCCGAGCAGCTCAGACAAGCGTGCCGCAGCCGGAGTCAGCCGCATCTCTTCGACGACTTGTCCCTTCGGACGGCCCAAATGGCTGGCCAGAATGACTTTCGCTCCGCGATCCATTAAGTACTTGATCGTCGGAAGAGTTTCGCGAATCCGCGTATCGTCGGTAATTTTTCCGTTCTCCAGCGGCACGTTGAAATCGACCCGGACAAATACGCGCTTACCGCTAACTTCTACGTCACGAACGCTTTTCTTATTCATCTTCCATGCCTCCCAGCGGTTTTGTCTCTTCCTACCCACACACAAAAAATTGTGGGGACGGTTCCTCAGGCTAAGAAAAATATCTCGCGCGGCAGCAGATGGGATGTGCCGTAGAGCGTTAGCGCGGCTCCTGTGAACTCTCGTTTCCTCAACTACCCTTTTAATCAAGAAACGAGAGTTCAACAGAGCCCGGAGGTACATCCCATTTGCCCCGTCACAGCGAGATCTTTTTCAAATGCTTCAGAACATCACCACAATTTTACCATTACAGACCTTTTTTCGCGATAAAGCTTACCAGATCAACGACACGGTTCGAGTAGCCCCACTCGTTGTCGTACCAGGATACCACTTTCACCATGTTGTCGCCGACAACCATCGTGGACAGCGCGTCGATCGTGGAGGAAGCCGGGTCGCCGTTGTAGTCGCTGGATACGAGCGGCTCTTCGGAGTAGTTCAAGATGCCTTTCAGCGGGCCGTTAGCGGCTTCTTTCAGAGCGCTGTTGACTTCGTCAACCGTTACGTTTTTGCTCAGCTCAACAACGAGGTCCGTAACCGAAACGTTCGGCGTAGGAACGCGCATTGCCATACCGTTCAGCTTGCCTTTCAGCTCCGGCAGTACGAGGGAAACGGCTTTTGCTGCGCCCGTCGTCGAAGGAATGATGTTTTCAGCAGCTGCACGAGCGCGGCGCAGGTCTTTATGCGGCAGGTCGAGCACTTGCTGGTCGTTCGTGTAGGAGTGAACCGTCGTCATCATGCCTTTAACGATACCGAATTTGTCGTTAATCACTTTGGCGAAAGGAGCCAAGCAGTTCGTGGTGCAGGATGCGTTGGAGATGATCGTATGTTGAGCCGGATCGTATTTATCTTCGTTAACGCCCATAACGACCGTGATATCTTCGTTCGTTGCAGGTGCAGAGATGATAACTTTCTTCGCTCCGCCTTTCAGGTGAAGCTCGGCTTTCTCTTTTGCGGTAAAGATCCCTGTGGATTCAACGACGATTTCAACGCCGTTTGCAGCCCAAGGCAGGTTTTCCGGATTGCGCTCGGCGAACACTTTAATCGTTTTGCCGTTCACGATGAGCGCGCCTTCGGTAGCTTCCACCGTAGCGTTCAGACGGCCGTGAGTCGTGTCGTACTTAAGCAGGTGAGCCAACGTTTTTACGTCCGTCAAGTCGTTGATAGCGACGATCTCCACCTCAGGATTGCCAAGTGCTGCGCGGAATACGTTACGACCGATACGTCCAAAACCGTTAATACCAACTTTTACCATGTTGAAAGCCTCCTAGAAATGATTTGGTGTCCGCTGCTCCCGGCAAGGTTTCGTAGAATTACAACCGCGGCAGCGATATGTCAAGACAGGCAGAGCCCGTCAAGATAGCAAACGATTAACAACTTCCCAGGCAGCCGCCTCGTCGGTGACCAGCACGTCCTCGTGACCGTGCTTCAATACCGAAGCGATCGACTCGCCCTTGCTTTTGCCTCCGGCAATTCCGATCACATGGTCCATGCTGTGAATGTCTTCGATGCGGAGCCCGATGGTCGGCATTTTGTGCAAAATGTTTCCGTCCCGGTCAAAATAGTACCCGAACGCTTCCGCAAGCGCGCCGTCGCGCCGCAGACTTTCGGTCGTCTCCGGGTCCACCTTGCGCCGTCTGGCCATTACCATAGCTTCTCCGATGCCGTGAACGACAATCCGCGCGCCGCGGATGAAGGCGATGATCTCCGCGATGTGGCTGTCCTGCATCAGCGATTGATATGCTTCCTCTCCGAGATGGTCCGGCACGTGCAGCAGCCGGTAGCGGCCGCCCGCTTTCTTCGCCATCGTCGAGGCGATCGTGTTCGCCTGAAGCTCGACGCTTTCTCCGAGTCCGCCGCGGGCCGGTACGAACCAGCAGCCCTTCATCGGAGTCGCCGGCGTCAGATGGTAGGCTACTTCAGCCATCGTGGAGCCACCGGTTACGGCAATGGTCTCGTCCTCGCCGACCAGCTTCCGAAGGACGGAGGCGCCGGCACGGCCAAGCTCTTTCTTCGTATGCGGAGAAACGTCCGAATCGCCGGGGACGATGATCACCTGCTTCAAGCCGAAGTGCGAACGTATGCGTTCTTCCAGCTCCGCCAGACCGAACAAGTCTTTGACTAGCGGTTCAAGCCGCTCCAGCAGTTCCCTGCCCGCTCCGCTGATCCGCATACCGGAAGCTTCGACTTCGATCAAGCCCTGCTCCTTCAGAAAATCCACTTCCGCGCGGAGCACCCGCTCCGTCGCACCCACCGACAGCGCCAGCGTCCGACGGCCCACCAAGCCGGATACCATGATGTGATGCAAAATCGTATATCGCTTTTTCATGGTGTCGACCAGATCGGGCAAAAGCTGCTTTTGAATGTCGAGGATTTCTCTCATGGATTCACACCCGCTTAAGATTGAAGCTTTGTTGGACGTTTTTCGTCCCGGTGATGCATTTTAAGTCCCACATACTCTAAAAAAAGTACTAAGTTGTTTCACTTAGTGTCCCCATTATAACCCATTCTTCCCCTCACATCAAGTGTCTTCGTCACCGTTCGACATTCCGTTAGCCGTCCGAAGCCGCTATTCTGCAGCATTTAAAGTAAGGAAAAATTTTTTATCGCCAAAAGGTTGCTTTTCTTGGGCTTATGGCTTATAATAAATTTTGCTGTCACTTACGAGACACAGCACACCAAATTGAATATGCGCCCGTGGTCCAATGGATATGACGTAGGCCTCCGGAGCCTGAGATCAAGGTTCGATTCCTTGCGGGCGCGCCATTTACACACTAATCAGTTTTCTCAAAACTGGTTTTTTTATTTCTTTGGTTTGACCTTTCTTGACCTTTGTTTGTTTTTCGTTTATGATGGTTATAGTTTGAATATAAGGAGGCTGCAGCCGATGAGTTTTATTCCAATGGTAGTCGAACCGGATGCAAGAGGAGAACGCGCTTATGACATCTATTCGCGTCTGCTCAAGGACCGGATTATTTTTCTCGGAAGTCCGATCAACGATGTTGTAGCCAATTCGATTATCGCACAAATGCTGTTCCTGGCCGCAACCGATCCGGATAAAGACATCAGCGTGTATATCAATAGCCCTGGCGGCTCCATTACGTCGGGGATGGCGATCTATGACACGATGCAGTTCATCAAGCCGGACGTGTCCACGATCTGCGTCGGCATGGCGGCATCGATGGGCGCCTTCCTGCTCGCCGCTGGTGCGAAAGGCAAACGCTTCGCGCTGCCGAACAGCGAGGTTATGATTCACCAGCCGCTCGGCGGGGCCGAAGGCCAAGCCAGCGATATCGAGATCCGCGCGAAGCGCATCCTGAAAATGCGCGACAAGCTGAACACGATTCTCGCCGAGCGTACGGGTCAATCGTTCGAGCGCATCGAAAAAGACACCGATCGCGACAACTTCATGTCCGCAGAGGACGCGAAAAACTACGGCTTGATCGACAAAGTTATCGAGCGCGTATAACCTGATCGGGTCAGCACGAAAAGCCCGGCCGTTCCACGGCGCATCTTTGGATGCCACCGTGTGAATGGTCGGGCTTTTTTACTTAGAAAAAAGGCCTTGCTCCACAACCGCATTGGCGGCGGTAGAGCAAGGCCTTGCTTTATATCTTATTCAGCGCGATCGTCGAGCGGATAGAAGATCAAATCGATCGGCAGCGCCGAGCCTGCCGGCGGACTGAACTCGATATCGAGCGAATCTTCTTTGCCCGTCGTCTTGGCCAAAATCTGCATGCCGTCGAATGCGGTCATCACACCGGATTCTGGAGCCAGACGGATGTCGCCGTTAATTTTGAACGGTCCTTTGTACACGCCGCCTTTCGGCAAAATCATGACGGCCATCTTCCGAGGCTTGTCGGCATGAATCTTATAAATGACACCGTAGTTGCCGTCGTTCTTCACTTCCATCTTGCGCATCGGATCGTATCCCGGCTGGAACGGATCAGTAATCCCGTCTCCAATCACGAGTCGGGATGGCTGCGTGAAGGAAGTTGCATCGATCTTCCAAGTCATCTCGGACACCGGGAAAGAACCTCTCACGTGCCCGTTGAACTCAAGCAGCGGCAGAGTCTGCGAATTTTGGGAAATTTCGCGGTCCACCACGAACGAGAATTGTACTTTTCCGTCCGTCTCGACATCGTAGAACAAGTTAACGCCCTGATCCGGATAGAAGTCCGGCATTTGCTTGTAAATAAACGTTTGGTGAGCCGGAATCGTCATCGTATCGTTGATCTGGTCGTTCATCAGAAAATCGACCGTCGCTTCGCTGCCGATCAAATTGGCATACACTGAAGGCCATACTTCGCCTTTGTTCGTCGTTTTGATCGTAATCGGCTTGTCTGTCATGTTTTTGGCGAGAATCGCCAGGCTGACCTTTTCCTTCGTCCCGTTGACGTGATCGGCATACAGACGCCCTTTGCCTTCCACTTCATCCTGGTACAAAACGCCCAGCTCCGTGAACGTCTCCGGGCTATCGCTGACGAGCAGCTTGCGCGAACGATCTTCGCTTACCGTCTTCGGCAGCTGCGGCAGCTCCCAGAACGCTCCCCAGAGCATGCTCCAGTCGGTCTTGATAAACGATCCGACCGGCTTCATGAAGATCGGATATTCGATCGCACTCAGATAAGTTTCGTTGGTGATGACCAGATTCCGGGTATACGTCTCGCTCTTATTGCCGTGAATATCCGTTACGGTCAGCGTGATCGGATACGTCCCCGGAGTGAAAAAGGCTTCCTGCTTCCCAGTCCACTCATACCGCTGGATGCCTTCCGCATCCGGGTCATAGCTGAGATCCACGTACTTGACCGGCTCTCCGATCTTGTAGCTCGGCTTGGCAAACGTAAATTTCGCTACCGGATTCGAGTTGCCCCGATTCGGATCGTAAATCCCCGTCGGCGTCTTCACATGCAGCACTTCCACGCGGCGCAGCTCATTGTTGTACGTATACTTTGCTCCCATGTAATCGGCCAGCCATGTCAGCTTAATCATCAAGCGGCCGTTTACGATGGCAGCTACGTCGTCGAACTTCATCCAGTAGCCGTTGATCCACACCGACTTGTTATCGATGTCGATCATAATGTTGTGGCTTGGCGTCACCATTTCGATTTGGCGCGTCTTATCGTTCCATTCGACCTTCATCCCGAACGCATCGCCCAAAAACTTGGCAGGCACGAACGTCTTGTCCTTCAGTATCGTCGCAGGCGCATCCAGCTTCACCTGCTTGCCATTCAAGAAGGCATCGGGCTTATCGATATACAGTAGCACATAGGTCGTTCCGGACGACATCGGCGCTTCTTTCTCTGGGGCGGACGTGAGCGGCGTCTGTTTCCCCGGGTCGGACGACGGCGGCGTTCCTTTCCCTGGGGCAGGCGACACCGGCGCTTCTTTCTCTGCGGCGGATGCCAGCGGCGCAATGCCAAATGACAACAGCATGGCCATAACCAGCAGAACGACCCATTCTTTCTTCAACGGCTTCATTCCCTCTACTCCTCTTTCTGCGCTTCTAGTGGTGCCCGATACAGAAAAAAACCTTTTCCGGTTCAATGACACGTCAAATTAGACGCATCAGCCCAAAAAAGGTTGCGCTTTATTTCTAGGTATCATATGTGACAAAATAAGGAACGCCACAAAGAAAAAAGCTTCCGGATCGGAAGCCCTGTGGCGGTTTATTGGTTTTCCAGCTCTTCCTTGCTGACCAATGTGACTAAAGCGTTTACAGCCTGTTCGGCGTCCGAACCTTCTGCACTTATGTGAACTTCGGTTCCTGTGCTGATAGCCAAACTCATAATGCCCATAATACTTTTGGCGTTAACCTTCTTCTCGTCCTTCTCCACAAAAATCTCCGAAGAAAACTTATTCGCTTCCTGCACGAAAAGCGCTGCCGGTCTGGCGTGAAGGCCTGTTTTCAACTTGACGACTACTGGGCGTCTCGACATGCAACCAATACCCCCTACAATCTTTGAATTCCTAAAAATAAGGAAGGGCATAACGCCCTTAGCGTAAACGAATACATCGTCCTGCGGGACATAAACAAACGGTTTACTAACGATTTCGGGATTGAAGCGCAATCTGGAAGACAGTCTACCCGAAACTGATTAAAAAAAAGCGATTTTTCAAACATTATATCATTTTTCGGCAGTTTGCACTAGAATTATTGCAAATTTACACAAAAAATCTATAATTGGCCGATTCTACTCACGATTTCCGCAGTTTTTCAGCCAATTCATCGATCTTGCGCAGCCGGTGGTTCACCCCGGATTTGCTGACTTTACCTTTTAGCAGATCGCCGACCTCTTTGAGGTTCATATCCGGATGCTTGAGCCGGATCTCCGCCACCTCCCGAAGCTTGTCGGGCAGGTTATCGAGCCCCACTTCCTTCTGCAGCAGCCGGATGTTATCGATCTGCCGGACGGCAGCGCCGATCGTCTTGTTCAGGTTGGCGGTTTCGCAGTTGACCAAGCGGTTCACGGAATTGCGCATATCCTTCATAATCCGGACGTCCTCGAACCGGAGAAGCGCTTGGTGAGCACCGATCAAGCTAAGAAACTCGATGATTCTCTCGCCTTCTTTCATGTAAAGGACGAAGCCCTTTTTCCGCTCGATGCATCTGGCATTCAGATCGAACTCGTTGGCCAGCCGAACCAGAGCCTGACAGTGCTCCTCGTACATCGAATAAATCTCCAAGTGGTACGACGACCCCTCCGGATTGTTCACGGAGCCGCCCGCAAGGAACGCCCCGCGCAAATAAGCTCGCTTGCAGCAGTCGCGTTTAATGATCTCCGGCTCGATGCCCGGGGTGAACAAAAATCCTTCGGAGACGATATGCAGCTCCGACAGCAGGTCCTGCACTTGATTCGGCACGCGCACGATATACACGTTGTTTTTTTTGAGCCGCATTTTTTTGCGGACGAGCAGCTCGGTATGCACCTTGAACGATTTTTTAAGCAGCGAATAAATGCGTCTTGCAATCGCGGCGTTTTCCGTCGAGATATCGAGGACGATCTTCTGGCTGGTCAACTGCACAGCCCCGTTCATGCGGATGAGAGCGGACAGCTCGGCTTTCTCACAGCAGCGTTCCGACTCCATCATGGTCAGTTCTTTTTTCGTCTGGGCGGCGAAGGACATGGGAATCACCTCTTCTTGAACATCCAGCTCTCCACCAGTTGATAAATATGTTGACTCAGCTTCTCGGCGTCATGACGCAGATAGGTCCGGAACAGAACGAGCTGATCGGCAATGACCTTATAGCCCTGCTTCGTCACTTCGTCCAAATCAAGCGGAACGATCTTGGCCCCCTGCTCGGCATACTTGCTCTGCACCTGCTCCGGGATGTTCCCGTTATTCACGATCACGTAGTCGAACAGCTCGCTGCCGACATGGTCTCGCACCGCTTTGAGATGGTCGCTGACCTTGTAATCGTCGGTTTCGCCCGGCTGCGTCATCACGTTGCAAATAAAAATTTTGAGCGCATTCGACTCGATGATCGTTTTCGCGATTTCCGGCACCAGCAGATTAGGCAAAATGCTCGTATACAAGCTTCCCGGACCGACCAGAATCGCGTCCGCCTCTCGCAGCGCCTCCAGCGCCTCCGGGAGTGCCCGAACGTCCTTCGGCTCGATGGACAGTTCGCGGATAACGCCTCTTGCCTTCGGGATATTGGACTCGCCCTCGACAACCGAGCCGTCCTCCATCAACGCCCGCAGTACGATCGAGTGATCGGAAGCCGGAAGAACGCGCCCGCGCACGGCCAGCACCCGGCTTAGCTCGCGCACGCCGGTGACGAAATCGCCGGTAATGTCGCACATGGCTGCCAACATTAGGTTACCCAAACTGTGACCTGCCAATCCGTTGCCTTTATCAAAACGGTAATCGAGCAACTGACCGAGCAGCGGCTCTACGTCCGCCAGCGCAGACAAGACGTTGCGGATGTCGCCCGGCGGAATCATTTCCAGCTCCGACCGCAAGATGCCCGAGCTTCCCCCATCATCGGCTACGGTGACAACCGCCGTAATGTCCACGGGCTTATGCTTTAGCCCCCGGAGCATGACCGACAGCCCGGTCCCCCCGCCAATGACGACGATACGCGGAATGTACGTTTCCCTCTCCCGGTCAAACGTCATTTCTTCACCTCAACCCGGTCGCGTTCGGAATCGCGGTGGCTGACCCGAACGACTTCCGTTTCGCTGTTGCCCATCATTTTGCCGAGATATTCGGCAATTGCCACCGAACGGTGCTTGCCGCCCGTACAGCCGATGCCGATGACAATCTGGCTCTTGCCTTCTTTCTTGTACTGGGGAACGAGAAAGTGGAGCATGTCGAGCAGCTTCGCAAGAAACTCCTGCGTTTCGGTCCACTTCATGACATATTCGTACACATCCGGGTCTTGCCCGGTGTTGGGGCGCAGATTGTCCACATAATGCGGATTCGGCAAAAAGCGGACGTCAAAAATAAGATCGGCGTCGATCGGGATGCCGTACTTGAAACCGAACGAGATGACGTTGATCGAAATGCCGCTGTTTTCGAGGTTGGTGAACCGGGATATGATTTTTTCCTTCAGCTGCGCCGGCTTCAGGCTGGATGTATCGATCACCTGCGTAGCGTGGCCCTTGAGCTCCTCCAGCAGCTTGCGCTCCTGCTGAATCCCTTCCAGCGGGGCTCCTGTCGGAGCAAGCGGGTGCTTGCGCCGGCTTTCTTTATACCGCTGCACCAGCGTCGAATCCATCGCGTCGAGGAACAAAATCTCGTGCGTCAGCGTATAGTTCTCGCTCAAGTAGCGCAGCGATTCGGACAGCGAAGTGAAAAACTCTCTCCCCCGCAGGTCGATGACCAGCGCAACTTTGCCGATCCGGCCTTTAGACTGCTCGATTAGCTCGGCAAATTTGGGAATCAACACCGGAGGAAGGTTATCCACGCAAAAAAAGCCCAAGTCTTCCAAGCTCTGCACCGCAATCGTCTTGCCGGCTCCGGACATGCCCGTAATGATGACCAGCTTTCCGAGAGTTTGCATATCTTCCATGGCTGCTCCTCCTGAGGACGCTCGGAGATCCGGTGTATGGCTGCGCGTCGGTGAAGGCCCTTCGGGTCCTGTTTAAATCGCGTTCCTATCAATTACTCACTAAGGCGGGAACGCGATTTAAAAGGGACCACGTAAACTCTACGGGCTCTTCACCGCCGCTTTCGCCCACGGGATTCCTCGCTATATATCTATCTGTTGGCGCTTTGCAATTTGTTGCGCCGGTTGTTTATACGTGAAAATTGAGCCCGGGTTTCTGGGCTCCAACGGTTTCCAGACCGATGCGCAGGCTTGATGAGCCGTGCAGGTCGGTTGCCTGCCGCTAGCTGTGCAGGTTGAGGCCCGCTGCGCCGACGACGCCGGCATCGTTGCCGAGAACGGCAGGGACGATGTCCACGCCTTCTTTGGCTGTTTCCTGGGCATGCTCGTTATAGTACTTGCGGATGGCATCGAACAGGATGTCGCCTGCCTTGGATACGCCGCCGCCTACGATAAAGCGCTGCGGGTTCAGAACGACGGAAATCGCCGCCATCGATTTGCCGAGATACAGCGCGGCGCGATTAATGATCCGCAGCGCCGTTTCGTCGCCCGTTTTGGCCGCGTCAAACACGTCTTTCGCCATAATGTTCTCGACAAGCGCCAGCGATGTATGCTCGCCCCGCTCCACGGCTTCTTTAGCCATGCGGATAATACCTGTCGCCGACGATACGGTCTCCAGACAGCCTTTCTTGCCGCAGCCGCATTCGATGGCTTCGAGGTCCGGCACAACAACCATGTGGCCGAGCTCGCCGGCCATGCCGTTGTAACCCTGATAGATGCGGCCGTGGATAATAACCCCGCCGCCTACACCGGTGCCGAGCGTATAGCAGACGACATTCGGAATGCCCGCGCCTGCACCGCTCCATGCTTCCCCGAGCGCAGCGACGTTTGCGTCGTTGTCGATTTTAACCGTTTTGCCAAGCTTCTCTTCCAAAATCTTCTTAACCGGCACGTTGCGCCAGCCCAGGTTGGGCGACAGCTTGATGAAGCCTTCGGGAATATCCATGAACCCGGCGATTCCCGCACCGATGCCGGCGACTTGCTCCCATTCATATGGGGATTCGTCAACCAGCTTACGCACATACTGCGCGATATTTTCCAGCACTACCTCTGCGCCATGTTCGGTACCGGTCGGACCTTCGTACGTTTGCAGCAGCTTGCCCTGCGCATCGCACAATCCGACTTTAATCGCGGTTCCTCCCAAATCGACTCCTACATAAACACGTTCTCCCATACCTGTCGAATCACCTCGTACCCTATCCGTTATCTATAAGCTCCTGTTCCAACTATAAGCCAACCTCCCTAGAAGGTCAAGATTAGCCAAGGGGAAGCCGGGGACTCCTCCGAGAGTGTGTCGAGAAAGTGTCAATGACCGCTTTCCGACCGCTTAATCACGGAAGAGCGCCCCCGAGAAGCTTATGGCGGAAGGTAATTTTTTTAAGCATGAAAAAGGCGCAGAACGCGGGGTTCCACGCCTAAATGGCGTTGTTACAGGGACTTGCTCCAGTCGTGCACCATATGTCCTTCCAGGAACTTCTCACAGTCAAGCGCCGCCATACAGCCGCTGCCGGCCGCCGTAATCGCCTGGCGGTATTTGCTGTCCTGCACGTCGCCGCAGGCAAAGACGCCTTCTACATTGGTCAGGGACGTACCCGGCTTGACCAGAATGTACCCGACTTCGTCCGTAACGATTTGCCCGCCGAGGAAGTCCGTGTTCGGCTTATGGCCGATCGCCACAAAGATCCCGTCGGTTTCAATAATTTCCTCTTCGCCGGTCTCGTTGTTTTTCACCTTCAAGCCGGTCACACCCTTTTCACCGGAAACGACTTCCAGCGGCGTGCGGTTCAGGCTCCATGTAATTTTCTCGTTTTGGCGCGCGCGGTCCTGCATGATTTTGGAGGCGCGCAGCTCGTCTCTGCGGTGCACCAGCCGTACTTCCGTCGCAAAACGGGTCAGGAAGTTCGCTTCCTCCATCGCCGAGTCGCCGCCGCCCACGACAATGATCTTCTTGCCACGGAAGAAGAAGCCGTCACACGTTGCGCAGGTGCTGACGCCGCGGCCGATGCTTTCCTTCTCGTTCGTAATGCCGAGCAGCTTCGCCGAAGCGCCGGTCGAGATGATGAGCGATTCGGCTTCGATATCGCCGAGACCTTCCACATTCAGCTTGAACGGGCGCTTGGACAGATCGACCTTGTTCACCCAGCCGGTTTTGAACTCAGCGCCGAAACGCTCCGCTTGCTTCCGCATGTTGTCCATGAGCTCCGGACCCATGATTCCTTCGGGGAACCCTGGGAAGTTCTCGACTTCGGTAGTCGTCGTCAATTGTCCGCCTGGCTCCGGTCCTTCGATGACGAGCGGGTTCAGGTTGGCGCGGGCCAAATAAATGGCAGCCGTGAGTCCCGCCGGGCCGGTTCCGATTACGATCGATTTGTACATAGAGGTTCCTCCTATCGCATCTTCTGTTCTCTATATTAAGATTGAGACTCCATGCCGGTCAATTTTTTGAAAATGGCGTCCATTTTCTCTTTTAAACCGCAAGCATCGTCGATCAGCTTCGCATTCTTGCTTACCGTCGCCACCGATACCCCGTAGCGCTCCGCCGCCTCGTGATAACTGATCGGACGCCGGTGCATCTTCGCCGTCAAATATTCAAGCGCAGCCGCCCAGCCTTCGATCTTGGTTATCTTGGGCACGTTCGGAAACACCCGCGATAAATATTCTACCCAAAGCGTCTGCAAATCGTACTGCTGCACCATATCGTAACGCCGGGCCATATGCCGCAGCGCCGTTTCCATGATGGCCTGCCACTTGCTCTCCCACACGGGGAGCCCCGGAGAGAACGGCGACGGCTCGACCGTCGTCCGCTTACCGTTCAGCACGGCCGTCAACGGCTCCTTCAACCCGATGCTGCGCAGCACGAAGATCGCCACCTGCTTCAAGTAATCGTCCTCGTCCGGCAGCATAATAAATTCCGTGAGCGCGTCCTTCACTTCGTCGTCCGCAATGAGCCCGAACGCTTGAATCACCTGCAGCTTCGTATCCCCGTCTCCGTGACGCAGCGCCCAGAAGAACGACGACCGGACAAGCGGATCACGCTTCATGTGCTCCGGCAGCCCGCCCTCGGCACGCTCCAGCCCGCGAAATTGCTCCTCGAACGGCAGATGGTAGTGATAGCTGACCGAAGGCTTTTTCGTTTCCTCCCGGTGCCTATCTAGCAAATTCAGATAGAATTTCGGGATTTCCGAGCCCGGATCGAACTTCTCCGCCTGTTTCCACTGGCGCTGAGCTTCCTCGAACCGCCTCGTATTATAAGCGGCTACGGCGGTGTAATGGAACAAGCAAGGGTCGAGACCCGCTTCGCCCGTTTTCAATAGCCGCTTGAACAGACGGAACGCTTTCTCATGCTCGCTTAAGATCCCCATCGTCGTGGCCAGCTTAAATACGTGGTCCTGATGGAACGGGTACGTTTTGCGCAGCACTTCAAGCAATTCAGCCAAGCTCTCCCGGTCGCCGAAATGCTGGTAAAAGATCGCCAGGTTGCAGAGCGCATGCAAATTGCCGGGCTCCATCTCCAGCACCTGCCGGATCATGTCAACCGACTTGTCAAAATGCCCCATATAGTAATAGGCCAAGGCCAAGTTGTTGCGCGCAGCCATAAAATCGGTATGCTTGGTTATGATATTTTCCAAGAGACGAACCGCTTCGGAGAACTTTCCTTCCTCCAGCATCGAGCGTGCCCGGTCGTGATCGAACAAGCCTTCCCGGCTCTTGATCGTTGACAGCTTCGTGGGGCGATCCAGCTCAAAGCTGAGCAGCTCCATCATTTCCTCGGACTCATCCAGAAACTGCCCCGTCGGATCGTTCTCAAGGTAATGAATGATCGCTTTTTCCGCCGATTCGTAATTTTCCATGTTAGCGTAATTGTTCGCCATATAGAAGTAGCATTCCGTCATCGTCGGATCGATCCGGTCCAGTACGTGCTGCAAAATGCGGTTGGATTCCTCGTAATTTCCCATCTCGGACAGCAGCCCGGCCAAATTGCAGTGATTGACCGGATTTTCCGGCTCGTACTCGGCCGCACGACGAAAATATTTCAATGCCTTATCATAATGATAACGGTCCAAGGACTGAACGGCTTTTTCGAAAAAGAACGTGGCGTCCATTTTCATCGGTATGACATTGGTGCTGGGTTTCGGCAGCACACGTTTTTTCTTCTCCATAATTCAGGCACCTCCGTGACCCGTCCGGAATTACATGAGAAACCCGCCTGTGCATTTCAGAGCTTCATTTCTACATCGCCGGAGTAATAATGATTCCTAAGTATAACACAATCCGGCCCAAAACCGTAAGGTTTCGACAGCCGGAGTCGTGTGGTAATAATTATTATACGCCGCCGTATTTGAACAGCGAGCTGAGCGAGCCGCCGGACATGATGATGTTGATCGCGTCCGAAAGCAGATTGGCAACGGAGAGCACCCGGAATCTTTCAGGATGGTTGTCCGGAATAGCGATGGAGTCCGTAATGACGACTTCCTTAATGTTCGGATGATCCAGTCGCTGCAAGGCCGGGCCGGAGAATACCGGGTGCGTCGCACAGACGAAAGCGTCGTGAGCGCCGCGCTCCTTCAGACCTTCCACAACGTTGACGATGGTCGAGCCGGTATCGATCAAATCCTCTATGATGATCGGCGTACGACCTGCTACGTCCCCGATAACATGCGTAATGACCGCTTCGTTGTGAGCCGGTCTTTTCTTGATCATCATCGCAAACGGCGCATCGAGAATGTTCGCCATCTTCTCGGCTGTCGTCGCGCGTCCCGCGTCCGGGGAAACGATGATCGGGTTTTGAATATTAAGCTTTTTAATGTAATCGCTAACCAAGTCCAGCGCTGTCAAATGGTCCACAGGGATGTTGAAGAAGCCTTGAATCGCCGGGGCATGCAGATCGATCGTGATGACACGGTCCGCGCCCGCTGTCGTCAGCAGGTCCGCCACCAGCTTGGCCGAGATCGGTTCCCGAGGCGCGGCTTTGCGCTCTTGGCGGGAATAACCATAGTAAGGAACGACAAGATTGATCGTTCTCGCCGAAGCCCGCTTGGCAGCATCCATCATGACGAGAAGCTCCATGAAATTCTCGTTGATCGGATGAGAGAACGTTTGCACCAGAAAGACGTCGCAGTTCCGAATGCTTTCTTCGTAGAGACAGTAAATTTCCCCGCTCTTGAATCGGGAAAGCTTGATTTTGCCGAGCGGCACTTTAAGCTCTTCGCATATGCGCTCCGCCAGTTTCGGGTTGGACGAACCCGAGAAAATCTTCATTTTGTCGCTGTACATGGTTACCTCCGCTTTTGCTTATGTTACAATGGGTCATTTGACGATGGATGGACCTTTTCTAAAAGGCTCCGGTTGGCCGGTTTACACAATATTTAAAATGCCCACGTCCCCATTATACATCAAATGAAGCGAATCCAATAGGCACCGTGGCGCGTTTCCTGCTTTTAAATGTGGCTAATTCGTTAAATCCTGCCTGCCGCAGCAAGTCGGTCGCCTGATCAAGGTACTGTGCAAGCCGCTCCGGCTGATGCGCGTCCGATCCGAGCGTTACAGGAATTCCCAGCTTGCGGGCGTACTTGAGCATGCGAAAGCTGGGGAACATTTCCTCCACCGGCATGCGCAGACCCGATGCATTCAGCTCGATGGCCATACCTGCGTCCCGGACAGCGTCCAGCGCCTGACGCTCCAAGTGCTCCACGCTCTGCTCCGGCTTGAAACCGAACCGCTTGATCACGTCAATATGCCCGATGTAGTCGTAAAAGCCCGTCCGGCACGCCTTGCAGACGGCATCGTAATATTGAACGTAAACCTCGTAGGCGTCCCGTTCCTTCCAGCCGTCCGTCTGCCGGTAATCCGTAATGTCCCATTCGCCGAGAAAATGAACGGACCCGATCACGTAATCCCACGGATACGCTTTGATGATCCGCTCGATTTCCGCTTCGTAGCCTTCGATATAGTCCCCTTCGAGTCCGACGCGGATGTCGATCCGGTCTTTGTATTTATGCTGCAGACGAAGCGCTTCCTCAACATAGTTCGGCAGCTCGTCCATCGGCATGGCCATGCCCGGGTAATAGGAAGCCGGGTCGACATGCAGCAAGGGCATGTGATCGGACAGCCCCAATTGGTCCAGTCCGATCTCAATGCCCTTCAACACGTACTCTTCAAGCTCCCCCGACGCATGTCCGCACCGCACATGATGCGTATGATAATCGATGCGCATTCGGGTGAATTCTCCTTTTAGGCGGTGAGGGCCAGCCTGCCCCTCCTTCGGCGCCGTTATTTTTTGTGCCGGCGGTCCAGCTCGCGCATAACCTCGTCAAGCGGCAGCTTCGCTTCGCGCAGCAGCACCATCAGGTGGAAAATCAGGTCGCTCGCTTCGTACCGCAGCTCGTCGTTGTCGCGGTTTTTCGCCGCGATGATGACCTCGGCCGTTTCCTCGCCGACTTTTTTCAATATTTTATCGATGCCTTTTTCAAACAAATACGTCGTATACGCGCCTTCCGGTCGTTCTGCGTCGCGCTGGGCGATCACCGACTCCAGTCGGCCAAGCATGGCAAACCGGTCCGCAGACGGCGATTCTTCCGCAGCTTCCCCGCCGTCCGCCAAAGCTCCGAGCTTCACTTCGTTGTAGAAGCAGCTGTACCGCCCGGTATGGCAAGCCGGCCCCGCTTGATCCACAAGCACCAGCAGCGTGTCGCCGTCGCAATCGTATCTCAATGCCTTGACCTTCTGCACATGGCCGGACGTCGCGCCCTTATGCCACAGCTCGCTGCGCGAACGGCTCCAAAACCACGTTTCGCCCGATTCCAGCGTCAGCTTCAGCGACTCCTGATTCATGTAGGCCATCATCAGCACGTCCTTGCTTGCCGCATCCTGCACGATGGCCGGCACGAGGCCGTTCGCGTCCCATTTGATCGCCGCCGTTAACTCCTCTAAGGTTCCTGCCGTTTGCCCGCTCACCGGACCTCCACTCCTTTATGCCTGAGGTCGTCCTTAACCTCTTGGATCGTCATCTCTTTGTAGTGAAAAATCGTGGCGGCCAGCCCCGCATCCGCCTTGCCTTCCGCAAACACGTCGTAGAAATGCTCCTTCTTGCCTGCCCCGCCGGAAGCGATGACCGGGATCGATACGAGCTCCGAAACCGCCCGCGTCAGCCGCAGGTCAAAACCGTCCTTCGTACCGTCCGCATCCATACTCGTCAGCAAAATTTCGCCGGCGCCAAGCTCTTCGATCCGCTTGGCCCATTCGAGCGCCCGGATGCCCGTGCCGTTGCGTCCGCCGTGGGTGAACACTTCCCATTCGCTCCACTCCGGGTTGTACCGGGCATCGATCGCGACGACGATGCACTGTGAGCCGAAGCGGCGCGCCCCGTCAGACACAAGCTGAGGATTGCGGACCGCAGCCGTGTTAATACCGATTTTGTCCGCGCCTGCCCGCAGCAGCCGTTTCATGTCGTCCACGCTCGAAATTCCGCCGCCGACCGTAAACGGGATCGTGATTTGGCCGGCCGTCTGCTGCACGACGTTGACCATCGTCGCCCGTCCCTCATGGGAGGCGGAGATGTCCAGGAACACCAGTTCGTCGGCACCTTCGCGGTCGTAGATCGATGCGAGCTCGACCGGATCGCCGGCATCGCGCAAATTGACAAAATTGACTCCCTTGACGACCCGCCCGTCCTTCACGTCCAGACAAGGGATGATCCGTTTGGCCAGCATAAGCCGTCCTCCTTTCTGCCTTACACCCGTCCGTGCGCTTCCTCCAGCTTGATGCTGCCGGTGTACAACGCCTTGCCGACGATGGCGCCGCCTACGCCGTCCGCCGCATGCTGCGCCAGCCGCTCCAAATCCTCGTAACGGCTTACGCCGCCGGAAGCGATCACCGACTGCCCCGACACCTTCGCCAGGTGGACGATCGCCTCCACGTTCGGGCCGCCCATCATGCCGTCGCGCGAAATATCCGTGAAAATAAACGTCTTCGCGCCTGCCTTCGCCAGCTCTGCGGCAAGCTCATCTGCTTTGACCGCAGACGTTTCCAGCCAGCCGCGGGTCGCCACATACCCGTCCCGGGCGTCGATGCCGATAGCGACCTTGTCCCCGTGCTTCTGAAGCACCCGGTTCACGAACTCTCGGTTTTCGATGGCCGCCGTCCCGAGAATAATGCGCGAAACGCCGAGCGACAAAATATGATCCACGTCCGCTTCCGTACGCAAGCCGCCTCCGAGCTGGATCGGAACGTTCACGGTTTTGGCGATATCACCGACCAGCTTGTCGTTAACCGGGTAGCCCGCCTTCGCTCCGTCCAGATCGACGAGATGAATCCATTTGGCTCCTTGCGCTTCCCAGGCTTTGGCGACCTCCAGCGGATTTTCGTTATATACGGTTTCCTGATTGTAATCACCTTGGATCAGACGCACGCACTTGCCCCCGCGAATGTCGATGGCGGGATAAATGATGAATGAAGACATGAAAACGTTCCTCCAACCTTGGAAATATGAATCGCGCCGATCGTCTGCAAGCCTAGTCCGGTGTACCGGAGCCCAGCGCACGGCTCATCTATTTATGTGTACACAGCGCAAGAAAATTGCCAAGCAGCTTCATGCCGACGCTGCCGCTTTTCTCAGGGTGAAACTGCATCCCGAATATGTTATTGCGGCCAACGATAGCCGTCACCTGCTGATAGTAATCCGTCACCGCCAGCAGATCGCCCGGCTGCTCCGGCTTCACATGAAACGAGTGAACGAAGTACACGTGCCCTTCTTCTACCTCTTCAAATAGCGGGCTTGCCTGACGGAATTCCAGTTTGTTCCATCCCATATGAGGCACCTTATAATCGCCGCGGAAGCGGACGACGTCTCCGGGCAGCAGGTTCAGCCCCTCATGCAAACCGTGCTCCTCGCTGCGGCTAAACAAAAGCTGCATGCCCAGGCAGATGCCAAACAGCGGCTTCCCGCTTGCCGCATAGCGCTTCACGGCCACATCCAGCTTCGATTCGCGCAGGTGGTCCATCGCATCGCCGAACGCCCCGACACCGGGAAGAATGGCTCCTTCCGCCTCAAGCAGCTCCTGTTCGTCCGAAACGATCACGCCGCGGTAACCGAGCCGTTCCACCGCCGAAGCGACGCTGTGCAAGTTGCCCATGCCGTAATCGATGATGGCGATCATGGATTACAGGACCCCTTTCGTCGACGGCACGCCCTGCACGCGGGGATCGATGCTCGTCGCCTCGTCGAGCGCCCGTCCGAGCGCCTTGAATACCGCTTCGACCATATGGTGCGTGTTATGCCCGTAGTGTACGATAACATGCAGCGTAATCCGCGCTTCCAGCGCAAATTTCCACAAAAACTCGTGCACCAGCTCCGTCGTAAAGCTGCCGACCGTCGCCGACGGATATTGGGCCCGGTATTCCAGATGCGGCCGGTTGCTGATATCGATCGCCACCTGCGCCAGCGCTTCGTCCATCGGGATGAATACGTTGGCGTAGCGCTTGATTCCCTTCTTGTCGCCGAGCGCCTCGCGCAGCGTCTGTCCGAGGCAGATGCCGATATCCTCGACCGTATGATGATCGTCGATATCGACGTCGCCTTTGGCGTCCACTTTCAAATCGAACTGTCCGTGCTTCGTGAACAGATCGAGCATATGATTCAAGAACGGCACATCCGTTTCGATCTCGGATACGCCGGTACCGTCTACGTTAAATGCGAGCCGGATATCCGTCTCGTTCGTTTTGCGTGCGATTTCGGCCTGGCGCCCGGTTGCTTGCTTGTTTTGCTCAGCCACGCTGGTCCCCTTCTTTCTTCAAGCGAATTTCGATTGCCCGCGCATGCGCGTCCAGCCCTTCGTGACGGGCCAGCGTTATAATGTTCTCCCCGTCGCGCAGCAGCGCTTCCTTGCTATAGTAGATGACGCTCGATTTTTTCAGAAAATCGTCGACGTTCAGCGGCGACGAGAACCGTGCCGTGCCATTCGTCGGCAGCACGTGGTTCGGCCCCGCAAAATAGTCCCCCACCGGTTCCGAGCTGTAAGGCCCGAGGAAAATCGCCCCGGCGTTCTCGATCCGGCTCAAATAATCGAACGGCTCGCGCACGATGATTTCCAGATGTTCCGGCGCCAGCCGATTTACGACACCGACGCCTTCCGTCAGGCTGTCCACGGTCAAAATCGCGCCGTAATCGCGAATCGATTGCGCGGCAATGTCGCGGCGCGGCAGCTCGCTCAACTGGCGTTCCACCTCCAGGCGGACCGCTTCGGCCAGCTCCCACGACGGCGTGACGAGAATGGCCGACGCCATCTCGTCGTGCTCGGCCTGCGACAGCAGGTCCGCTGCCACATAGGCGGCGTCAGCCGTCTCGTCGGCCAGGACGACGATCTCGCTCGGCCCGGCGATGCTGTCGATGTCTACCGCGCCGAACACGCTGCGCTTCGCCAGCGCGACGTAGATGTTGCCGGGGCCGACGATTTTGTCCGTCGCCGGTATCGACTCCGTCCCGTACGCCAGCGCAGCTACCGCCTGCGCGCCGCCGACGCGGTAGATTTCGCGCACGCCCGCTTCCGCGGCTGCGACGAGAATGTGCGGGTTGATGCCCTCCACCCCGGCCGTGGCCGGAGGCGTTACCATCACGATTTCGGGCACACCCGCGACCTGTGCCGGGATCGCATTCATCAGCACCGACGACGGATACGCCGCCTTGCCGCCGGGCACATACAGCCCAACCCGGCGCAGCGGGCGGATCACTTGGCCGAGAATGCTGCCGTCGGCTTGCAGGTCCATCCACGAATTGCGCATTTGCTTCTCATGGAAGCGGCGTATATTCACAGCTGCTTCGCGGAGCGCCGCCAGGAAGCTCTCGTCCACCTGTGCATAGGCGGCTTCGATCTCCTCCTGCGTGACGCGCAGCTCCTCTATCTGGACGCCGTCAAACTGCTGCGCGAACTTGCGCAGCGCGGCATCCCCATCCCGTCGCACCTCTTCGATGATGCGCTGTACGCTCTCGTTTTGCTCGGGCGTGCCATATTCGACTTCCCGCTGCAGCGAAAATTCCGATGCGGGCATCACTCTCATGACCGCAGCCTCCTTTGATGTATACAAATTTCTCTTCCTATGCTTCCGGCTATACAGCCGGCTATGAGGCTATACCTTTGCCGTCGCAGCAGCAATGACCGGCTGAAGCCGGTCACAGAGCGCCTGAATGGCGTCGTTTTTCATCCGGTAGCTGACGCGGTTGGCGATGAGCCGGCTCGTAATCGCAAAAATCTGCTCATGCTCCGCCAGCCCGTTTTCCCGGATCGTGCTGCCGGTCTCCACCATATCGACGATCCGGTCCGCCAGCCCGATCAGCGGGGCCAGCTCGATCGAGCCGTTCAGCTTGATGACCTCCACCTGCTCCCCCTGCTCCCGAAAATATTGCGAGGCGACGTTCGGATATTTCGTCGCCACCCGCGGGTTCAGCACCGGCTGCCAATCCGGCAGCCCGATGACGGACATGCGGCAGCGCGCAATCCCGAGATCGAGCAACTCGTATACGTCCCGGTTCTCCTCCATCAGCACGTCTTTGCCAACGACGCCGATATCCGCTACTCCATATTCGACGTAGGTCGGCACATCGACCGGCTTCGCCATAATAAATTCCATCCGGGCTTCCGGAACAGCGATAATCAGCTTGCGCGAATCGTCCGTCTCCTCGGGGATCGCGAGCCCCGCTTCGCGGAACAACTTGGAAGCCTGTTTATAAATACGCCCTTTGGGCATTGCCACCTTCAATAAGTCCTGCATGCGCTGCCCCTCCTTACTCCGTAAACGATATGATGTCGCAATAGCGGGAACCATGCACTTGCAGCGCGCCGTCTGCTTGCCGTACCGCATTCAGCCCTTGTTGTCCGTCCGCCAAAAGACGCGTCTCCGCAATAAAGCCTTCTCGCGAGCGGTACTCCCTTGCCTTAGCCAGTGCCGCCGCCCGATGACGCTCCGTGTAGACGATCAGCACGCGCTGCGGCGCTTCTTCCGCTTTGCTTTTGCCGATCACTTCCAGGATCCGGTTCGTCTTGAGCGCGAAGCCCGTCGCCGGCGCCGGACGCCCGAACTGCGCCAGCAGGTTGTCATATCGCCCTCCGCTGCATACTGGGAAACCCATATCCGCAGCATAGCCTTCGAACGTCATCCCCGTATAGTACGAGAAATCGCCGATCATCGTCAGATCGATCAGTACATGCTCACTGACACCGTAGGCTTCCAGCACATCCCAGATTTCGCACAGATGCGCAATGGCATGCTGGGCGACGGGGTCCTTCGTCACCTGCCGCGCCTGACGGCAAATCTCTTCTCCCCCGCGCAGCCGGAGAATACCTTCCAGTTCTTGCTGCACTTCCCGAGGGAGGCCGAGCGACTTGATCGTCTCCCGGTAGCCGACATGATCGCGGCTGAGCAGGCAAGCTTTCAGCGCGGTCTGTGCGTCCTGACGCTGCTGCAGCGTCTCTTGGAACAAACCGTTGAGGAAGCCCACATGGCCGAGGGCGATCTTGAACTGCTTCACACCGGCCGCTTGCAAGCAAGCGATGGCTAGAGCGATCACCTCGGCATCCGCTTCGCTGGAAGCATCGCCGATGAGCTCTACGCCCGTCTGGAAAAACTCCGCATCCCGCCCCGCCTCGGCTTCGAACGCCCGAAACACGTTCGCTTGATACGAGAGCCGCAGCGGGAACGGATGCTCCTTGAGCAGCGAGGAGGCCACCCGTGCGATCGGCGCCGTCATATCGGAACGCATCACAAGCGTCGTGCCGTTCCGATCCAGCAGCTTGAACAGCTTTTTGTCCTCCGTCGAGCTGGCCACCCCGACGGTATCGTAATACTCTAATGTAGGAGTAATAATTTCTCTATAGCCCCAGCGCTCCATGCACTGCATGACTCTATATTCGATGCGGCGGAGCTTGGCCGCCGCTTCGGGGAGGTAATCTTTTACGCCTGTCGGCTTTTCAAACACCTTCGGTTTGGACACCGTCTTCACCCTGCTATCATTAATTTTGCTTTAGTGCGCTACCATACTACCAAAATAAAGAATGTAATCGTAAGTTTATCACGGGAACGCTTGATTCGTCAATGATTCGATTGCATGGATCCCGGTTGCACGAATAAAGGCAAGAGCATATAATAAACAATACAAGGGAGCAACGGCTGCCACCGTGCTCCCCAGGTACAATAACCGCTTCAAAGGCGGTCGGCTGAATAAGGAATGATCGTGAAATAGACCGTATTCCATTCGCGATGGGCGGTCTATTTCTTTTTGTTTTGGATAAGAGCGAGGATGATGTTAACTATCAGCGTAAGCAGCGCAATAACCAGCATCCCGAAGCCGATCATTAAAGTCAGCGTGTCCTTAACCTCCACAGGCATCACCTCCCTTCCGGGAGACTAGCCGACCGCCCTTGCAAGCCTTTTTATTGTACAAGCCGTATTATAGAACATAATGTTAACTTTTGCAAAATATTAAATTTGCAACTTCTAAAACGAGCCGACTCATTTATCCTTCTCCATCAAGCGCACATCCTCCCGGATCACCTGAAGCGGATTCCCCGCCACAAAGCTGTACGGCGCCACATCCCTATGCACAACCGAGCCCGCACCTACGACCGCGTGATCGCCAATCGTCACCCCGGGCAAAATCGTCGTATTCGCTCCGATCATCACATGAGAGCCGATCTTCACCCGCCCGAGCCGGTATTCCTTGATCAAATACTCATGTGTTAGAATCGTCGAATTGTAGCCGATAATCGTATTGTCTCCGACCTCGATCTTCTCCGGAAAAAACACATCCACCATCACCATCAACGCAAAGGAGGCATGCTCCCCTACCTTCATCCCAAGCACACGGCGGTAGATCCACCGTTTCAGCGGCAAGGAGGGGGCATATCTGGAAATTTGAATAAAAATAAAATTGCGGACCGCCTTGAAACGGCTGATCGTCTTATATACCTGCCACAGCGAATTCGGCCCTTCCACCGGATAGTTGTCCGTGTTTCTCAAGCGCTACTTCCCCTCGATCCCGACGATCGGCACAATATCGCGCATATCTTGAATGATATGGGTCGGGTTGTACTGTTTCAAATATTCGGTCCCTTTGAGCGACCAAGCGACCGCTACCGACGGAATACCCGCATTGTGCGCCGCTTCGATGTCGTAGTGGCTGTCGCCGACCATTAGCGCGGACGAGAGGTCACCGCCGAGCTCCCGGACCGCTTTGTGAATCCCTTCCGGGTCCGGCTTCGCTTTCTCGACGTCGTCCACCGTTACGATCGTACCGAAATAGTCGTACAGCCCCATCAGCTTCAGTCCCATTTCCGTCGTCTGCCGGATTTTGCTAGTCACCACGCCCAGCTTGACCCCGGCGGCATGAAGCTTGGCCACCGTCTCGCGTACATAGGGAAATTCCCGCACCAGCTCGTCATGATGCGCAATGTTGAACGTCCGGTACTTTTGCACCAAATCGTCCACCTGCTCCCGTCCGGAGAAGAACACCATTTGCTCGATCAACGGCCGTCCCATGTTCGGAACAATATGCTCCCGGGTTACCGGCTCTGCGGTGATTCCCTCAAACGTATGCAAGAACGACTGAATGATCAGCTCGTTCGTATCGACAATCGTTCCGTCCAGATCAAATAACACAGTTTGTATCATGCTGCTACTCCTTTGCCTTTACGTCTGCTTCCTTGCTGCCATCCGGCCGAGTGTCTACATTACCGGCTTCGCTAGCTTCCTCCGGGGCTTGTCCGATCCGTACAATCGGATCGCTATAACGCTCCGAAGCTGCGCCCGTCCGGCGGCGAACGACGATAAGCGCAATCGCGGCCAGCACGATCAGCACCGCCAGAAGCTGCGAAATCCGCACGTTGCCTCCGTAGGTCATGAATCCGGGCTCGAAGCCGATAGCTTTCATCGGCGACCACATGCCGTTCATCAGCGCGGCCAGCCAGCTTGGTCCCGTAAAATCAAGACTGTCCGTCCGCAGGCCCTCTACGAAAAACCGCCCGATCGAATACCAAATGAAATAACTGAAGAAAAGCTCCCCCGCCCGCAAAAACGAACGCCGACGCAGCACGAACAGCAGGAAGAGTCCTACGATGTTCCAAAGCGACTCATATAGAAACGTCGGATGGTAATACTGGCCTTCAATCAGCATTTGATTGACGAGCCAGTCCGGCAGATGCAGATTGTTCCTGAGGAACGACTCCGCCACCGGTCCGCCGTGCGCTTCCTGATTAATGAAGTTGCCCCAACGCCCGATCGCTTGTCCGATGATTAAGCCCGGCGCGCAAATATCGGCAATACGCCAGAACGAATAACCTTTCCGCCGCACGTAAATGACCGCCGCGATAATGGCGCCGATCAACGCCCCGTAGATCGCAATACCACCTTCCCAAACGGCAAAAACTTTCCATAGATTATCTTGATAATCTTCCCATTTGAAAGCGACATAATAAATTCTTGCGCCAACGATCGCCGACGGCACCCCGATCAACACCAGATCCATAAAGAAGTCCGGAGACATGCGGAACCGTTTGCCTTCTCGAATCGCGAGCAGCAGACCGACCAGCGCCGCCGTCCCCAAGATGATGCCGTACCAACGGACGCTCAGCGGACCGATCGCAAAAGCAATCGGATTAATCGCGAGAAACATGCTTGTGACTCCTTCCTTACGCCAAAATTATCCCCCTTCAAATCGGGGCTTCCCTTACAAATCGTCCATGTCCTCGGCCAGTGACTCGGTCAGCTTATTCGTAAACTGCAGGGCAGCGTTATAGCCCATCCGTTTCAAGCGGAAGTTCATCGCCGCAACCTCAATAATAACCGCAAGATTTCGTCCCGGCCGCACCGGAACCGTTACAAGCGGTATGTTCGTATCGATAATCTGCGTCGTTTCCTCGTCCAGACCGAGCCGGTCGTACTGTTTGTCCTGCTGCCAAGTCTCCAGCTTGACGACGACCGATATTTTCTTCTCGGTACGCACCGCACCGGCGCCGAACAGCGTCATGACGTTAATGATCCCGATGCCGCGGATTTCAAGCAGGTGCCGGATTAATTCGGGCGCGTTGCCGATCAGCTGATGGTCGGCCGTTTGACGGATTTCCACCGCATCGTCCGCGATCAGCCGGTGTCCCCGCTTCACCAGCTCCAATGCCGTCTCGCTTTTACCGATCCCGCTGGACCCGGAGATCAGCATACCGATACCGTATACATCAACCAGCACCCCATGAATCGTCGTCGTAGGGGCAAGGCGGTTTTCCAGAAAGTTCGTTACGCGGCTGGCCAAAATCGTCGTCGCCATCGCCGTCCGAACGACCGTAATCTGATGTTCGTTGGCCGCGGCCAGCAGCTCGATCGGCGCGTCCATCCCGCGGCTGATAATAATGCAGGGCGTCTCCTCCGGCGCACACAGCCGGTGCATCCGGTCCATCCGCTCCTCCGACGACAATCCGTCGAAGAACGTCAGCTCCGTTTTGCCGAGAATTTGGACCCGGTCCGTCGGATGGAATTCGTAATATCCAGCCATCTCGAGCCCGGGACGGTACAAATCCGCCGTGACGATCGGACGCTTCAGTCCCTCTTCGCCGCAAATAATCTCCAGATGGAACTCTCTCACCAAATCCGATACTTTCACTTTTTTCGGCATCGTGATCTTTCTCCTTTTTATCCCATTATCCTCATCCTAAAGGAATCAGTCGCATAAATCAACCGGAAGAGGCCGTGCGAAGCCCTCTCACCTGCTGGACGAAACGATCCAGCGCAAGCGTGCCCGCCCGCTCCTCGCCTTGGATCAGCGACAACAAACGGGTCAACCGCTGGCCCCGAATCCGCAGCTCCTTCAGCTCCTCCGTCGCCAGCATCCGACCTACGGTCCAGCGCGACAGTACGGCAATGCCAAGTCCGGCCGCCACCGTCTCTTTGACGCCCTGCGTACTGCTCAATACATAGGCCCGCTGCACCCGTAGTCCCCACTCGCGGATCAGCCGGTCGCTGTAGGCCCGGGTACCGGAGCCGACCTCGCGGAAGATCCAGACTTGATCCTGCAGTGCCTCCGGCGTCACTTCCCGGTACGCCGCAAGCGGATGGCCTGCCGGGACGGCCACGATCATCTCGTCCTCCATGAACGTCTCCGAGCGAATCCCCGACCGCTGCAGCTCTCCTTCGACCAGCCCGACCTCCAGCTCATGCGCTTGCACGAGCCGCTCGATTTCATCCGTATTGCCGACAGTGACCTGTACCTCCACCCCCGGATACAGCCGCGCATAGCTCGCCAGCAGCTTGGGCAGAAGAAACTCACCGATCGTAAAGCTTGCCCCGACGCTCAAACTGCCGGAAACGACCTGGTTCAGCCTGTCGATCTCATGCTTCGCCGTCTCGTATTGCTGCAGTATCGCCTTCGCTTGACGATACAGGATTTCCCCCGCCTCCGTCAGCTTCACCCGCTTCGACGAACGATGAAGCAGCTTCGTCCCGAACTCGTTTTCCAAGCTGCGGATATGCATGCTGACCCCCGGCTGAGACAAGTGCAGCAGCTCCGCGGCACGTGAAAAATGCTGCAGCTCCGCCACGGTCACAAACACTTTCAATTGCTCGATGCTCATGAATCTCCTCACTTCCTGGTTCTTCGTACAGCCGCACTGTCCCGACGAACCCTTCCTTCGTTGAGGCTACGCCTAGCATATCGCGATTTCCCTTCCAATGCCAGCCGTCAGCCGCAGCAAAAAAGGCCAGCCCGTCAGGACTGACCTTTTATTCCGTTCGATCCGCATTAAGCGTTCAGCAAAATGGAATTCGTCGTATCTTTATCGAAGAAGTGAACTTTGTTCATGTCCACAGCGAGCTTCACGTTGGAGCCTTCTTTGGCGTTCGAGCGGCCGTCTACACGAACAACGGCCATTTGGCTGCCGATTCCGCTAAGGTGCAAGAGCATTTCATGACCAAGGTTCTCCGCCACTTCGACATGAGCGTTGATGATGGTGTTCGGAGAAGCTTCCATAAAGATCGCTTCCTCGTGGAAATCTTCCGGACGTACGCCCAGCACGACTTCCTTGCCGGCATAGCCTTTTTCGCGGAGGATTTTGGCTTTGCCTTCCGGTACTTCGACATTAAAGCCCGATGCTTTAAAGTACAAGCTGCCGCCTTGCTCAGCGAATCCGCCGTGCACGAAGTTCATGGACGGGGAACCGATAAAGCCGGCTACGAACATGTTCACCGGATAGTTGTAAATCTCCTCCGGAGATGCCGCTTGTTGAATGATGCCTTTATCCATAACGACGATCCGGTCGCCCATCGTCATCGCTTCCGTTTGGTCATGCGTTACGTAGATGGTCGTCGTTTCGAGACGTTTTACGAGCTTCGTGATTTCGGCGCGCATTTGTACGCGCAGCTTTGCGTCCAAGTTGGACAACGGTTCGTCCATCAGGAACACTTGCGGCTCGCGGACAATCGCCCGGCCCAAGGCAACGCGCTGACGCTGACCGCCGGAGAGCGCCTTCGGCTTGCGGTCGAGCAAATGCTCGATATCGAGAATTTTAGCCGCTTCGCGCACGCGGGCGTCGATGTCGGCTTTTTTGAATTTACGCAGTTTCAAACCGAATGCCATGTTTTGATACACGTTCATATGGGGATACAAAGCGTAGGATTGGAATACCATCGCAATATCGCGGTCTTTCGGAGCGACGTCGTTCACGAGACGGTCGCCGATATACAGTTCGCCTTCCGTGATTTCCTCCAACCCGGCGATCATCCGCAGCGTCGTGGATTTACCACAGCCGGAAGCGCCTACCAGAACCAAAAATTCCTTATCCTGAATATCGAGATGGAAGTCTTTCACCGTAGCTTCTTCTGCGCCCGGATATTTTTTGACGATGTGGTTCAAACGTACACCTGCCATGATTGATTCCCCCTACGAATTAGTATCGTGTTCATTGGTTAAATCATACCGTAACAAGGCGTATCATGACTATGCACAATCTCTACAAAAAAATTACTTTCTTTTCGTTACTTTGTACAATAGCATGGCAATCTTCACAAGCACGGCGTTGTTGAACGTCCGCACGTCCAATCCCGTCTCGTGCTTGAATTTGTCCAAGCGGTACAACAGCGTGTTGCGGTGGATATACAGCTTTTTAGCCGTCTCGCTGACGTTGCAGTCCAGCTGGAAAAACTGTTCGAGCGTCGTCATTGTCTCCGCATCGAACGCCACGTCGAGCCGTTTCAGCACGTGCTCCAGAAAGCTCGCCTTCTCCGCTTCCGGCACCACATGCACCAGCCTTTCCAGCTGGAGCTCCCATGGCAAATGCATGTTGCTGCCCACATGATACGTGCGTCCCAGCATCATCGTCTCCCTGAGCTGAAGCACCGCGGCATATAACGACTTCGCCGGCATAATCGGGTAGTGGATGGCCAGATGGCACTCGCCTACCCATTCGTTCTCGAGCATTTCGTGCAAGCCGTAGCCGACGGCTGCGAGCCGGTCTTCCAGCGTTTCGCCGTCCGAGTCTTCCTTATCGTCACCGGAATCCATCGACATGATTTTCTCCGAGCCGAGGATGAGCCACTCCTTATCCGTCAGAGGAATCAAGGTCATATCCGCATCGAAGAACGATTCCAGCAGCTTCTTCAGCTCCCGGTCGTGCGCCCGCCGTGAGGTTGTGTAATCCCCATACAACAGCAGCGGAATTTTCTTGGAGTAAAGCGACAATTGCGTCACCAGAGCATCGGGCATCTCGGCCTGCGTCAAGCCGAGCTCCTGCTGCGTGCGGAGCCAATCGCGCACCATCCCCGCTTTGCGCTCCTCCTCGTTGACGAGCGACAGAGGCTCTTTATCCTGCGTTTTGCGGCTTTCCAGCGTAAGCTCCACGAGCCGCCGCTCCACAGGCGATACGGCATCTGCCTGTATGGTCAGAAGCAGCGCCTCCTGCCCTTCTTTTTGCGCCAAAAAAAGAAGCCTGCCCTCTCTAATCAAGCTTCCGCCTTCGCCCCCCGGCTCAGCCTTATGCTTCTCCGCTTCGTGCCGCCACGCGTCCCATGCCCATCTGGTGGTTTGAACCGGGGTATTCAATATGGCTTCAAGCTGCTCCCTCACTTGTTCCCAATCCATCTCCTCGCTCCCAACCTTTTGTCTGTATTAACTGCATTAACTAACTAGTTACCATCTATTGTATCACAATCAGGCCCAGGAACCGCAAGAAAAGGAACTGCCTCAGGACGTAAATCATTAATCGCGTTTAGCTGTGGATAAGAGATTAAGATACGGTAATAATAACAATGAATTTTCCATCCTCATCCATTGTTAATCTGCAAGAGGAAGGAGGCCTGTGCCATTCCCGAGCTGCGTTATGGCTGCACCACCGTCTCGCTGGAACTGCCTCCGGGCAGGACGTACGATACCTTGATGTACGGGCTCGAAGCTGTAGAGACGTCTCCCGAATTGTCCCAAAGCCGGATTCGCGAAGCATTGGCGGCGCCTATCGGGGCAGAGAGGCTTCGCGAGCTTGCCAGGGGCAAGAGCCGAGCCGTTATTCTGGTCAGCGACGGTACTCGTTTGTGCCCGACTGGGCTGCTTTTGCCACCGCTGCTGGAAGAGCTTAACGTGGCTGGTCTTGACGACGATCAAGTCGATATTGTCGTAGCGCTCGGCGCCCATCGCAAGCACACGCCCGACGAATTGAAACGGCTGGTCGGCGCAGAAGTCTACGCGAGAGTACGCGTGCATAATCATTCGGCCGAACCCGAGGATTGCATTTATATGGAGACAACGTCGCTAGGCACTCCGGTCGAGCTCAACCGCATGGTCGCCGAAACGCCGCTGCGCATTGCTACGGGCAATATCGAGCCGCATGCGATGGTAGGCATCTCCGGTGGCGTCAAAGCGCTCGTACCTGGGGTGGCATCCAAACGCACGATAGAAAGCCACCATGCGTTATCCTTAACGTATAAGGCCGTTCCCGGTAGCCCGATTAATCCGCTGCACCTCGATTTGGAGGAAGCCGAGCGGCTCGTTCCGATCCATTTCCTGCTCAATGTGATCGTCGACCACAACCGTCATGTGCTGAAAGCCATAGCCGGACATATCGCGGAAGCCCATCGGAAAGGAGCCGAATTTGCCGCCGCTTGGTTTACCCGGCAAGTAACCGAACTGTACGATGTCATCGCCGTGTCGGCCGGGGGGGCTCCGAAAGATTTGCAAATGTATCAAGCTTTAAAGGCGCTCCGCAATGCCGCCGCTTTCGTAAAGCCCGGAGGCACCCTGCTTCTTGTGGCGGAGTGTCCCGAAGGGATGGGAAACGGCCTGTTTCAGCATTGGATCGAGACGGTGGGCGACCGTCGAAAAATGACGGACAAGCTGCGGGAACGATTCGTACTGGGTGCCCACAAAATTTTGCATGTGGACGAAGTCCTATCGTGCGCCCGGGTATTCATCCATTCCTCATTGCCTCGCCACTTGATTGAATTGCTGGGCTTTTATCCGGCCGACGATTTGAGCGCTACGGCTCAAGCTCTGCTGCAAGACCCCAATGCGAAGCTGGCTCTCATGCCGTTCGGCTCGTTAACCTATCCGCGTCATCACCGCTAACAGAAACGGAGGAAGAATCGTATGAACTGGATCGGATGGCCCATGGCACGCGTCGTTTTTTTGTTCGTGGGCGTCGCTTTTTTTGCCATTTGGATACAAGTGACCATTTCACATTACCGTCAAAACTTTCACCATAAAGCCATGTGGGTTCCCGTCGTCTCTGCCCCTATCTTCAGCCTGCTTGCCGTATTGCTTGCCTATTACCGGCTGGATTGGCTGCTTTACCTTTTTTCCTATCTTATGTGGTTCGGCGTTGTTGCAGGCGGCATCGGGTTTTACTTTCATTTCCACGGGGTAGGCGTTCGCGTCGGCGGCTATACGATGCGCAACTTTCTTGTCGGTCCTCCTGTCGTGCTTCCGGTCCTGTTCAGCGCTTTGAGTGTCCTTGGGCTTCTCGCCTATTATTGGAGGTAGAACGATGAAAAAGCTCACAAGGTACCCTTCCTACGATGTCATGCACGAAAAAGACGCTTGGGACGATCATACCCAGCGAATCGTGCTTTCCCGGCTGCACACGACCGGCGATTATGTGTTCCTGACGACCGTCGAGTCTGAACATTTGCGGGCCTGGTGCTCTCTCTTGGTTGATGACGAACGTCCGGACATCATCCAGTTTGTAGTGGATCATATCGATCGGACACTGGCAGGCGGACAAGAAAGCCAGCGTAAAAGCGGTGAGCCTGAGGCAGCCGTACTGGTGCGCGAAGGGCTTCATGCCTTGGATGTCGCCTGTCAAACGATCCATACCGAGCGCTTCTTTCACCTTCAATCGAAGCAAAAAAAGCAGCTCATGCTCGATGTCAGCCGCAATCAAGCGGTGCCTCTCGAAGTATGGCAGCACGTGCCGCAGGCCGCATTGTTCAAGAAATTGCTGAACCTCACAGTCGAAGCTTATTATTCTCACCCTGAAATATGGTCGGAGATCGGATACGGAGGTCCCGCTTATCCGCGCGGTTATGTACGTATGCATCCGGGACAGCTTGATCCATGGGAGCCCAAGGAGGAGAAACAGCAGCATGAAGCGTAAATATGAGGGCGAGACGGTCGATGTTGTCATTGTGGGAGCCGGGGCGGCGGGTGGCGTACTGGCCAAAGAACTGAGCGAAGCCGGGATGAGCGTCGTCGTACTGGAAGCCGGACCGTTCCGGGACCCGCAGCATGATTTTGCCAGTGATGAACTGGCTATGCAGAGCTTGGGCTGGCAGGAGGCGCGAATCGTGGATGGTCATGACCCGCTGCAAATGGGGCATAACAATTCCGGCTGGGGCGTTGGCGGAGGAACGACGCATTTTACCGGCGTCTTTTTGCGTCTTCATGAAAGCGATTTTCGAATCAAAACGCTCGATGGCGTCGGAGAAGATTGGCCGATCGGCTATTCCGATCTTGAACCTTACTATACCAAGATCGAGAAGGAAATCGCCGTCTCGGGCCCAAAACTTTTCCCTTGGGGCGAATTTCACGGCCCCTATCCTTATCCCGAACGCGATCCGATCAGCCCGAACGCGCAGGTATTTGCCAGAGGCTGCGAAAAGCTCGGCATTCGCTGGGTTGTCAGTCCGCTGGCCATATTGTCCGCGCCCTTCGAAGACCGCCCGCCCTGCATCAATCGCGGTTTTTGCAACCAAGGCTGTATGCCAAACGCCAAATTCAGCACCCTGATTGTTCATATTCCCAAAGCGATTGAAGCCGGTGCGGAAGTGCTGGCCGATTGCAGAGTGACCCAAGTAAATACGGACGAGAGCGGCCGGGCCACAGGAGTGACATTTGTTCATAACGATGTGACCTATGAGCAGCGGGCGCGGCTGGTCATTTTGTCCGCCTATGTCGTAGAAACTCCGCGCTTACTCCTGAATTCAGCCAACAGCCGGTTTCCAAACGGACTTGCCAACAGCAGCGGATGGGTCGGAAAAGCGTTCATGACCCACAGCAGCCACGATGTCTATGCGCGATTCGAAGAGGAGGTCCGCCTGTATAAAGGAACGCCGGTGCTTGCGACGACGCAGGACTTTTACGGTACTTCCCCCGAACGCGATTTTGCCCGCGGCTATACGCTGCACGCCCACGGGGTCAGGCCCGTGAGCTTTGCTAACGGGATTACCCAATCAGGTAAGAACGGTCCGATTTGGGGGACACGTTTGCGGGAAGTGGTACTCGACTACAATTACTTCGGACGAGTTACTTTGGTCGGGGAAGTGCTCCCGAACCCGGACAACGCCATTACCCTCAGCGATGAAAAGGATGCTTTCGGCATGCCTCGCGCGAAAGTCACTTTCAGCTATGGGGAAAACGACAACCGGCTTATCCAGCATGCGACCGGAACGATGAGCGAAATTTTAAGCGCCGCGGGCGGCAAACCCGAATTCATTGTCCCCGATACGGCTCATTTAATGGGAGGCTGCCGTATGGGCAACGATCCCGAGACGTCCGTCGTCAACTCCTACGGGCAAACGCACGATATTCCGAATCTATTTATATGCGACGCCAGTATATTCGTAACGTCCGGAGGCGGTAATCCGACCAATACGGTCATGGCACTAGCAGCCCGTTCTGCCGATTATATCAAGGCGACCATGAAGCGAATGGAACTGTAGACTATACCTTGCCCATCCTTTACGGTAAAATAACCACATGCTGTGTTATACAAGCTACTAAGGAGGGAAAACCGTTGGCTATAGTCGAAGTAACCGTTATTCCCATCGGAACCGCAACGACCAGCTTAAGCGGATATGTCGCCGATCTGCACCGCTTGCTGGAACAAGCTCCGGAACCGATTCAATTCCAAATGACGCCGATGAGCACCATTATCGAAGGAGAGCTACAAGATTTATTTCAGGTGCTTCAGCGTCTGCACGAAGCCCCGTTCCAGCATGGAGCCCAACGGGTCTCTACATCGATCAAAATCGACGACCGCCGTGACAAGAACGCCTCGATGGAGCAAAAACTTCGCTCCGTCCGCGACAAACTTCAGTCGTGAAGTAAAAAAGTATGTACAATGCAAAAAAGAGACCCTTTGAGGTCTCTTTACTTGTCACCTAAATGGTGAGCCATGTAGGACTCGAACCTACGACACCCTGATTAAAAGTCAGGTGCTCTACCAACTGAGCTAATGGCTCGTAAGAAT
>NZ_BIMB01000062.1 GCF_004000865.1 Paenibacillus elgii NBRC 100335
CAGGCTCGTGCCCGGTGCCAGAGCCGCGGCCGCTGCCGGCGCGACGCGGCGCTTGAGCGCGAGCAGGCGCTCTACCGAGCGGTCGATCCGCTCCTCGCGGATGCGACCGCTCTCTACCGCCTGCACGAGCGCGTCCAGCGCCGTCTGCTGCCGCTCGATCCGGTGGCTGACCAGCACGAGGTCGGCCCCCGCCTCTACGGCCATCACCGCGCCTTCGGCAATGCCGTAATGCTCGGCAATCGCGTTCATCTCCAGGCAATCGGTGACGACGACGCCGTCGTAGCCGAGCTCCTGCCGCAGCAGCCCGTCGATGACGCGGGGCGACAGCGTCGCCGGCAGCCGCTCCGGCTCTACGGCCGGGAACAGCACGTGCGCGGTCATCACCGCGTCGACGCCAAGCTCGGCCGCCCGGCGGAACGGCGCGAGCTCCAGGCGGTCCAGCCGCTCCCGCGGATGCGGCACGACCGGCAGCGCCGTATGCGAGTCCTCGCCCGTATCGCCGTGGCCGGGAAAATGCTTCACCGTCGCGGCGATGCCCGCTTCTTGGTAGCCCTGCACGGCCGCCGTGCCGAGACGGCCGACCGTCTCCGCATCCCCGCCGTACGAACGGACGCCGATGACCGGGTTCAACGGATTGTTGTTAATATCGAGACACGGCGCGAAGTTCATATTGATGCCCATCGCCTTCAGCTCGCTGCCCGTGACCTTGGCCGCCTCATAAGCCGCCCCGGCATCTCCGGTCGCCCCCAACGCCATGCTGCCGGGAATCGGCGTCACGCCTTGATCGATACGCATCACCATCCCGCCCTCCTGATCGATCGCGATCAGGAGCGGCACGCCTCCATGGGCCAGCGCCTGCTGCTGCAGCGAGGCCGACAGCTTCGCTACTTGAGCCGGCTCCGTCAGATTGCGGCGAAAATAAATAATTCCGCCGAGATGCTCTTCCCGGATCAGCCGTTCGATATCTTCCGACGGCTCCGTGCCGTGAAAACCGCACATCAGCATTTGACCGATTTTTTGCCGGAGCGTCAGCTCCCCGATTCCTTTAGACACCATCTGCCGCTTCCTCCTCTGTCTCAAGCTCCGTCACGCCCGGCTTAGCCCGTTCCCGGAACTCGGTAGGGGTCATCCCCTCATATTTGTGAAATACTTTCGTAAAATAGCGCCGCTCCGCGTAGCCCGCCAGCTTGCCGATTTGGGTAACGCTCTTGTCGCTGTGGAGGAGCAGCGATTTGGCCAGCTCCATCCGTTCGCGCGTCAAGTATTCTAGGAACGTCTCCTGATGATGCTGCTTGAACAGCAGGCTGAAATAGCTGTTGCTGATACCCAGATGCTGAGCCAGCTCCTCTACGCCCAGATCGCGGGCCACATGCTTCTGAATGTACTCCCGGGCGGAAGCCATCAGCAGCTCGGGCGATTTGCGCCGGCCCGTGCTCACCTGCTGGCATTCCCGGATAAGCAGGTGTACGCATTCGACAAGTTCCTTCACGTTTAAGCTATCCTCCAGTTTGGCCCAGACGGTCTGCTCCTGCGAGCTTCCGAGCAGCCCGACCGAACGCATTTCCCGCAGCAAATGCAGGCACAGGAAATGCAGCATCTGCTCGGCGCGCATCGAGTTGTGGCCGCCGGCCTCCTTGATGCTGCGGCCGAGCTCCTCAAGCGTCTGCTCAATCTTGGCGGAGTCTCCCTGCGTCAATCCGGTGGCGAGACCGTCAGCCAAGCCCCAGAACGAGCTTCCCGTCGCATCCGTTCCGGCCGTTTGCTCGTGAATCAGGATATGCCGGTTCTCCAGCGACAGCTGGAGGCCACGCTGCACTTTGCGGTAGGCGTCCGCCAGCTCTTCCGCCGCAAGCGGCGACGGGTACACCCCGACGCTGACGGACAGCTTGACGTACCGCTCCACCGCTTGCTGCACCTGCTCCGACCACGCCCTTAGCCGCTCCGTGGCGGTGGCGGCCATCGCTCCCGTCAGCGGCCCCGTCACGGGAAGCGGAATAAGCACGCACCATTCCCCTTCCCGCGTCAGCAGCACCGCGTATTCGGCAAGCTCCGAGTTAAGCGCATCCTGCAGCACGTTGCGCACGGCAAAATGCACCAGCTTGCGCTCCCGTTCGTCCTGACGCGCAATCTGCGAATAATCGTCCAGATCGACGAGCAGCATCCAATAGCGCTGGTCGAGCCAGGAGCGGTCCCCCTCTTCGCGAAGCCGGTGCAGCGGAAACGACGTATAGTCCATCAGCAGGTCGAGCAAAATTTTTTCGTAAGCCAGTTCGGACAGCTCCCGCCATTTGGCTGTTTCCTTCAGCTCGTTGATCTTGATTTCGCGGATGCCCGCAGCCGTCCGCTCGATGACCAGTTGCAGCTCTTCGTAATCGATCGGCTTCAGGATATAGTCGCGCGCGCCATACTTGACAGCGGAACGGGCGTAGTCGAATTCCTGGAAGCCCGTCAGCATAATAATTTCGCCCTCGTAGCCGGACTCTCTCAGCTGCCGCAGCAGCTCGATGCCGTCCATAACCGGCATCCGGATATCCGACAAAATGAGATCCGGCTTCCCTTCGCGGGCCAGATCGAGCGCTTTGGCCCCGTTGGCTGCCGTGCCGATCAGCTCGATGTTCATCGCTTCCCAAGGAATGACCTTCTCCAGATTGCGGACGATATTGATTTCGTCATCCACCAGCATGGCTTTGATTTTCATGGCGATCACCCGGTTGTTCGTTTTGGTATCGTGCAGCGAATGACCGTGCCGAAGCCCGGCCGGCTGCAAATCATCATGCCGTAGCGGCTGCCATAATGGATGCGCAGGCGGTCCGCCACATTCGGGATGCCAAGCCCGACCCGCTCCTCCGGCATCGGGGCTCCCGCTTCCGCCGAGCCGCTGGACCTGCTCCCCGGCGTCCCATGCAGACGAAGCAGCACGTCGTCCGGAATACCGGCCCCGTTGTCCTGTACCCACAGCACGACGGCGTCCTCCGTCTCTTCCGCGGCAATCCACAAGAAGCCCTTCTGCCGGTCGGGATCGCCCCTACTCTCCATCCCTTCGATGCCGTGCTGAATGCTGTTCTCCAGCAGCGGCTGCAGCGTCAGCTTCAGAATCGGTGTCGAGAACAACGCAGGCGGCACGTCGATTTCGTATTCAAATAAATCTTCAAAACGGTATTTCTGGATTTCCAAATAATTGCGCACATGATCAATTTCCATCGACAGCGGAATTTCCTCTTTATGGTAAAAGCTAACGCGCAAAATCGTCCCCAGCCGCTGGACCATCCGGCTCACCTTGCGGCCTTCGTTTTGCGCCGCCAGCGCATTGATCGACTCCAGCGTATTGAACAGAAAATGCGGCTTGATCTGCGCCTGCATCAGCATCAGCTCCGCTTTGTTTTTCCGCTCCTGCTCCCGCTTCACGTCCTCCAGCAGCGTGCTGATCCGCTCGACCAGACTGTTGAAGCCGCGGGCGAGCGCGCTGGTCTCGTCCTTGCTGTTCGCTTCGACGCGGATGCCGAGATCGCCGATCTCCACCTTTTTCATAGAGTTCACAATGTACAAAATAAAGCGGATTATGCGCCCGACGAACAGCATGTTGAACAGCAGGGCGCTGAGCAGAGACAAGATCGTAATCGCGCCGATCCATTGGATCACTTGCATCGAGCGTCCGGACAAATACGCCCAAGGCGTGACGGAGACGACGCTCCAATTCATTTTGCCGAATTCGTCCAAATCCAGATGATGCACCGAAACGATGCTTTCCACGCCGTCGAATTTCATTTTGCCGCTCTCGTATTCTCCGCCCAGATGAATCGAGCCGTCGATGTGCGACGAAAGCGTTTGCCCCGAAAGCTTATCCTTGTTATCCACCATGATCAGCCCGTCCTGATTGACGATCATAAACCGGACGCCGTTGCTGTGGCTGGTGCCGAAATAGTTGAAAATGCGGTTCAGCTCGCTGAATTGAAACTGCTGCAGCAAAATCCCGCGGTTGTCGAGTGTATACGTGTCGTTGATCACGCGGATCATCGTAAATAGCGGCTTATTGCCGGTCCAATTCTCGAATTCGTGCGGGCCGATCCAACGGGGCACGCCGTTCAGAGCCATCACTTCGCCGAACACGGGCAGCTTCGCAAGCTCGGCGAACGAAAGCGGCCTGTAGCCGATTTTGCCCTGACTGAACGACTGCCGTTCAAAATCGTACAGGGTCACCGAGTAGGCCGGAGTATAGGAAAGAAACGTTCGCTGCAGCAAACGGTCGTATTCAGTCAAAGTGACGGCGTCGACGCCGTCTTTGGCACCGAGCATCCGCTGGATGTCTTCCCGCTGCATCGACGCTTGAGAGAAATAGTTCGCTTCCTTCAGCACGTACGTAATATTGCGGCCGACGGCCTTCAGCGTAAATTCGGACTGCTCCGCATAGTTTTGCTGGATGATGCTCTGCGACAGCAAATACGTGATCGTTCCGAGCACGAACAGCGGCGCCACAATAAACGCCATGAACCCCAAAAACACTTTTTTCCGAAGATTCATCAAATGCCTGTCGTTCCTTTCTTATGCCGAAGGGTTCGCCGCTATGCTGCCGCTCTTCCGGCGAACCGCATCATCTCTTCGCTTCTTTGTTAGCGACTTCCTGCACCCGCTGAAGCTTCTCCACCACCTGCTCCGCCGTCAGCTTGCCGCCGACAAACTCCTGCATGCCCGTTTCAAGCGCTTCGCGGACTTTGGCCTGAACGACCGCATCGAACGCCGGAAACTGCTTGAACCGGGTCGTCTGCATGATTTCATCCACAATCGGATAAAAACCCGACTGATCGATCAGCTTCATGGCGGGCAGGACGCCGTTTTCTTTCAACTGACGCCGCTGCATTTCGTCGCTGTACATAATGCGGATGAACGCTTTAACGGCTTCCTTCTCCTGTTCGCTGAGGTTCGCGGCGAAGCCATAGCCGTTCGAGTAGCTGCCGTTAATCCAGCCGTCGCCCTTCCCCCCGGTATCCGGGAAGTTGAAAAAGCCGACGTCGTTCGCGATCTTCGACCACTGGGGATCGGCAATCGCCCCGCTCGCCCAGCTTCCGTCGAACAGCATCGCCGCGTTGCCCGCGCGGAATTTGTACTGCTGCTCCGCATATTTAAGACCGAGGCTGCCTTCCTGGAAGTAGCCCCTTTTGACGAACAGCTCGTAGCGCTTGAAGCCGTCAAGCACGTCGGGATCGGTCCATTTGCGCGATCCGCTGACGAAGCCCTCGACGGAATCGGGTCCGGCCGTACGCACCCAAAGCGTGTTCATCAGCATGTTGATCACCCAGCCGTCCGCCGCGGCAAGCGCAAACGGCGTAATGCCGTTGGCCTTCGCCTTCTCTGCGATGGCGATAAGCTCCTCCCACGTTTTGGGTACTTCTACCCCCAGCTCCTTAAATATCTTCTTATTATAGTACACGCCTTCCACGAAGGACGCCGTCGGCAGTCCGTAAATTTTACCGTCAACCGTGAACTCGTCCAAATCGAAAAAGCGGTCCTTAAGCTTCATCTCCTCCAAAATCGGGGTCAAATCCAGCAGCCGTCCGGCTTTGACATACTTCTGCGTATCCGAGCCGCCGAACAAGTCGAATATTTTGGGCGGCGAGCCCGCGGCCATCTCGGCCGGAAGCTTCTCGAAACGGTTGACCTTGTCTTCGATGCCCTCCAGCTCCACCGTCAGCCCGGGAACGGCAGCTTCCATCCTCTTGGCGACGTCTTCCAGCAGCTTCAGCTTGAGCCTGGCATCGTCACGGACCTGGGTATGCCGCAGCGAGATCGTAAACGGCTTCGCCTGCCTTAGGCCGCCCGCCTGATCGCCTCCCGCAGGGGCTGGCGCACCGAGCTGACCGCACCCAGTGGCAAGGCCCGAACACAGCAGCAGCGAGACGAATTGGAGCGGCCGCCGTTCGTTTATCATCCGTACCCCTCCTTCGGGAACCGCCAGTTATCCACTCTCGATTATAGTACGCACCCCGCCGCGGACGGCAGGGTTTGATTTTCACAACAGGGGGATAAATTCGTCTAATGAATTGGGTATATTTGGAGTATGCCACGGCGGCGGGGAAAAGGGAAGAGGGAAGGGGCGGGAGTGTTACGAGAAATCGGTATGCAGCCTGTACTTTCCGCAGGTGGGACATTGAAATAGATAAAGACCAATATCGTCAGTGAGCTGATTCAGCGATAACCCGCAACTTTCTTGCAGCCGTTCCATTTCCTCTTGCAGCTCTTCCTTGAGGTCCATCCATTTGTCTTGGTCCAAATACCCGATAAACGCACAAAACTCGTCACAATGCCTCAACCACTGAGGCTCCTGCCAGGATGAATAACTCGGCGTCCGAAATAGCAGCTCGTGCAACGACTGATCATGGATAGGTTCAATTTGTTCACTGCCCATAAAATACATGTACTGATTCGTATCGTCGTTAAAGACGACCGACAACAAACCGCTGTTATACTCGACCGCTCCGTGAAAAGTGCCGTTAAACTTTTGGGCGGCCTGCCCGTCATAAATACACCATGGGCAGATCGCGTCTACATCATCGATGCAATAAAACGGCCCTGAATAAACATAATTCGTGTCCCGGCTGCAAACCGTACAACGACGTGCAGGACCTTGCTTGAACAGTCCGAGCCGGTAAGCGTTGGGATGATATTTGAAATGGGGCAGGTTCTCGTCGATCACATTTTTGCACATCACAATCTATGTCCTCTCTGTTTGATCATTCGTATTTCTCTCCGTCCCATCTCCATAAATGCCGGTTGACCACAATATCTTTCCATTGAAGTTCGGGATTATCGATAACGCCTAGTGTTCGGAATTCAATGATTCACAAACTCAACCTGTTCTCCGTTAATCGTCACCTGAATCGTAGACGGATTCTGGCTGATAAACGGCGGTAGCTTCGAGTGCATGTTAGCGAAATCCGCGTCGGCAAACACGTTTTCGTCAAAATCAATTTCTTCAGATGTAAATGCATGCCATTCCTTGCCAAGCCACTTTTGCCAATCGTCATAAAACTGGTCTTTTTTGAATGTTAATTCAACACCGTCTTGTATCATGACTACGTTCTCGACACGGCCTTCAGGACAATAAATAAGAATCGGAATTTGAATTTTATTGCCGTCCGGATAACGTTGACCATAAGCCTTCAATCCCAATCCTACACCATCCGCCCCGGCGACAAAATCAACTTCCTTGGAAAACGGATAGATGGCTTGATAATTTTTAAAAAAAGATGGGTTTGTTTTCGTTGGCGGCAAGATCAACGAGTCGTTACAAGGCTTTGTGAGTTCTCCGAGTTCATTCCCCCACGTTTCCCTGTTAACTTCAACCGCTTTGTTTAATGGATCTGCATCCGTTACAGGTACCTGAGGTGTAAAACCATTGTTCTCCCCAAATACCATAGGTTCGTAATACCGGGTTACTTCATTATCCGGAAATCCAACGACTCCATTTAACACCCCCGTTCTCTGGGAATGAATCGTTGCAAATACCAGAGAGTTCGCATACTTGTCATTACGGGTAACGAATATCGGATTATCCTTCATAAATACCGATTGTTCCGGATGATTGGCAGGAACGGATTGTTTGGTCATGATGAAATGTAACAAGGGAAAAATTCGTAAACCTGATTGATAATCAACCGTTCCGTCTTGGATGGAAAACTGCCCCCGATTCTCCAATGCCTTTTGACACGCAATAATTTCCTTCGAGGCTGGCTCAGGGGTATTTTTCGGAATGCTTTTCTTCGGTCCGGCATTTTTTTCTTCGTTTTCCGTTTTGATGTTATCGTTATTCACGGCGACTTTTAAACTTTCGGGAGATTTCGAATCCATATTTCCCGTACATGCAGTTAGCATGGAAAGGATGGCCGTGACGACCATCCATCGCAGCAGACGCTTCAAAAACATCCTCCTCTCCTACTCGGTGAAACGGTTGCGAGCTCTTCCCATTACAAGAAATGCTGCGGCTCCGTATCGACTCTCCAGCCTGATTTATCGATGTATTTAAACGTTATTTCGATCGTCTTCGCTTCCACCGAAGCATCAAGCAATCCCACTTTAAAAAGAAACGTCGCTTTATTTCCGTCTTTTGTGGTCTTTGTTACCTTAATACTGCTCCAGTCATACATGGAGCCCCAGTCCAAGGGACTAAAGGCTAGTTTATTGTCCTTTTTCCGTAGATCTAGCTGACCGATAATAGTAGCGGCAATAGGGGAAGTGAAGACTTCTTCCAAGTACTTTTGAATTTTCTCTTTGGAATTCAGCTCAGCGCAAATAAAAGCATATCCGCCATCCTCGTCGTTGATATAGTTGAACTCATCGCAAGGACCACCTTTTTGCAGCAGCTTGTAGTTTCTGTCCCGAGCCTCATCCATAAGTTTAATGGCTGCATCAGCCGTTAGTTCAGGCGTTGACTCCGACGCTGTTTCGATTTTCGGTGCCGGTGTTGTTCCGGTTTTCTGTGCCGGGGTTGCTGCCGATGCTGAAGGCGTCGCCGGCGTTGTTGGGGATACCGAATTTTGTTGGCTTGGCCCGTCATTTTTTCCGGCAGGCTGCACGCTTTCTGCAGGAGTACTCTGATGATTCTGTCCTGCACAACCGGCAACGAGCACGAGAATAAACAAAGCTATTGCTATTAACCATCGTTTTACTATTTTTCCCTTCAGCTTCAAAAATACTTTATCGTTCAGCATGACGTACTCCTCTATCCTCATTTTGGCTTAAATTCCCGGATGCTCTTGATTTCTCCCTTGGATTTATAGATCTGCATATGATCCAGCGTCGTTTGCACTCCGCCCCACGGATCGATAATGATAATATCCGAATCTTTATTTCCTTCGTTCGTATATCCTATGACGACTGCAAAATGGGTGCTTTCCTCCCCTTTCCGATCGTGCCCATTGCTTGAAACAATACAAGGCAGCCCTTTGTCAATGGACGCTCTGATATGCCGATACACATCGTTTTTCGTAAAGCTTTTGCCCACATCATACCTTTGGTAAGACAAATTTACTGCTTTAGAGGCTCGAGGAAAATCCATAGCGTTTCCTGGCGCATACTTTTTGCTTACCGAATTGAAATCCGTATCGGCTCCATAAAAATTAGCCACCATCGTAAATGACGCAATTGCACAGCCGGAAGCGGAGAACGGAATTTGGTCTACCGCAGGTACTCCTTTGATCATGTGGTTGCCAGGGGATGTAGGCGTTGGAGTCGGCGTTGGAGTTGGCTTCGACGGCTGATTTTGTACGCCGGAGCTTCCGTTGCCGGCACTTCCCGATGCCGACTCGATAGCTTTTAACAAGATATATACGCCCGGTTGGCGGTCGACCACATTCGAGTCGTATACCCCATCCTTAACATATTTTCCTTTGCTATATAGATTTGTTCCGCTGTAAGCATATGGACTGACATGGCCATTGTTCAGGTATCCTTTACCGTTGTACATTTCCGCATATGCCATCATGGCGACCAAGTCATTGGATGTTGCGCTTAAATGATAAAATTTGATCAGGTCTTTTTTGTCCAATATTGCGTCTACCGCAGCCTCTTCAAAGTCAGTAAAAAATTTCCCCTTAGGTACTTTCTTCGTTACTTTTCCAAGCTTCTCTCCATTATGCAAATAAGCCGAAAAATCGCAGGACGCCTCCCGGTAATGAATGGCGGCAATTAACTGTGGCGGAACGCCCGTTTTTTTGGAAATTCGTTCATAAACGTCTATATTTTTCTTGTAAATTTCAGCGAATTTTTGCAATTCTTTTCCGAATTTGTCCTGATCGATCTTGTTAATTTTACTTACCATTTCTTTGGCATGGTTATAGATTGGACCCGGATCGGGATTTTGCGTGCCTGACGTATCGTAGCCTGCGCCCTGCGATTTTTCCGTCCCTCCGCTCGGCTTCGTAGCCTCATTGAAATTCTGCTTCGCAGCCTTGTCGAAATTCTGCTTCGCCGACTCCGCTTCTTTCGGGGGACCGTATAAAATTTTCTCCGCTAAAAGCAATTGATCCTGGGCCAACTTATCGCCACCCGGTTTGCCGGCCTGCTCATACAACTGCTCGGCCTGGTTCTCCCAATCTGCCTTATTGTACATCCCGTTCCATGCTCTACCCTTGGAGTTGGAGTACTTGCTCGCGGCATGACTCCGGTTGTCGGCAACGACTCTCCCCGCTTCTTCGGTGCTATGATCAATTGTAAGGGTTGCGCCCATTTTCTCGCGCGCATATTTTGCACTGGCTACGGCTCCGCTCGCATCGCCTCCCGTTTTCTGTGCGTCATCCCAGATTTGCTTGGCGCCCCAGATCATTTCGTTGGCAACCATTCGCTGCGCATCTTTCAGATCGTCGTCCGATGTAATTGTTCCACCCATGGCTCGGCCTTTAGCCGCCAGTTTTTCCGCTTGTTCTTTTTTTGCGGCATCTTGATCCTTATGTCCTTCCGCCCACATGATCTTGGACGATAAAATCATCTGGTTGCCAATCATCCGTTTCATCTCATCCAAATCACAGTTCGGGATCGTGCCTCCTGCCTTGCGAGCATCTCTCGCCTCCTGCTCCGCTCTTCTTTTTCCGACTTCATCTCCTCTCTTATCGGCTGTCAGCCAAGCTGTTCTCGCATCCAATATCCTCTCGTTGGCTACAATGTTCTGGGCCAATTCCAGATCTATCTCGCGAGAGATGCTTCCCCCCATTTTGCGGCCTTCCGCCGCCAGCTTATCCGCTTCCTCCACAAGCTGCTTCCGCTTAAAAACATCCTTTTCGGCATCAGCTTTCGCCCGCTTCTGTTTGGCTTCCAATATTTTTTGGTTTCCTGCCTTTCGCCGGCCTTCCCCGGGAGTATCCCATCCGTTCGGAATAATAATAAACGGGTCCTTCCCCTCTTTCATGCTTCGTTTCCATTCCGCAATGAGTTCTTCTATGGCCGGCTCGCTTCCAAGAACCTGAGCGCCTGTCGTAGCTTTCGCCACTCGATTCCCTCCCCGCTCTGTTTGATACGCCACGCATGCTGCCATGCCATCAGTTCGTTTTTACCTTTTCTCCTTGAATCATCACGTCGCCGTCCAACTCGAGCAAACTTGTTTTACATTTCAAGCCAAGCGTATTTTGAGCCGAGATTTGTACCGTATTTCCGGCTTGAAGCAGCAAATTGTCTTCGGCCTTGATACGAATGTCTTTTTTGCTGTGGATTTCGATACCGTGGTCGTCGATTAAGCGAATCAGCACTTCGTCGTCTTTTCCGGTGATCAAAATTTCATTGTTCGTAAATGCGATTGCTTTCCGGTGTCTGGTCATAAAAATTTTAACTTCCGGCTGCTTGATCAAGTCGCCTTCTTCTTCTTTCTTGCGGATGGAGTGCGTCACGATAGCTTCCTCTTCCTTGTCCGAAGGGAAATAAATATTGACTTCATCGTCGACCTCCGGCATACAATACCACCCTGTATCTCCCTCAGCCGTATAGAACGTCGCATGCGGAAACGAGCAAATTTCCGCGACAGGAGGCTTCTTCGTATCGATTTCGTGAAAATGCACCTTGACCCGGTCTTCTTCTACAGCGAGTACCTTGCCTTTCAAGGAAATGCCCTTCATCTCGCTGTTGCATAGAGGCTTTTGCTGCAATCCGTCGGAAGTGGTCAGCACATATTCATGCTTGAGTACGCCATGATGAATAACGGCAATCGATTGCAGTACATACAACGATCGGTTCTTATAGGTTACAAAATCCCCGATGTTCAGAAGAATAGATTTTTTACCGCTGCTATAGATTTTATAGTATAATAAGTTGCTGTTTGCTCCATCTTTTATCCCGGAGTCCATTTTACGTGTAACGGAAAAGTTGAAGCTCGTCAACGTCCCTTTGTCCACGCCTTGGGGAGGGCCAAAATAAAACTGCGGCTTCGTTGCCGTCGCATTTGGGATGAGTCCCCATCGAAACCGGGATGCCATTCGTTTCAGGAATTCCCAGTCGGTCTCATCATACTGCATGGTAAAGTTTTGAAGCGACTTGGTCTTATCCAAGCTGCTGTTCCAATTCGCTCCCTTGTAAGGTTCCAACACCTGTTCGACCAGCTTGCTGTATGTCAGCTTTGGATTTTGGAACGGCCAGCGTTTGATCTTCATGTCCATGTCATAGGTATGGGAAACGGCTTCGCCGACGATATAGTATACGTTCGCCGTCGCTCTCACCCGAATATTCATCAGACGCCCTCTAAACAGATGAACAAGCTTTTTATCCTCGCCTTGATAAGAAATCTCCAGCGTCGTGGAGGCGTCTGCCATATCCACGTAACGATCTTTGATTTCATCCTTGATAACCCCTGTAAAATATGCTTTTGCATGCTCATTGAGCCGCTGAATGATGCGGACCTTCGGGTCTCTTAGCGATATCGTATCTTGGTTTATCCGAATGAAGGGTTCCATTTTCGCCGCTCCTTTTTTATTAGGTTCGATCTTCGCGTGAGTTCATTCAAAAAGCATTTGAAATTCCCTCAGCTTCTTCAGACTTTTAAACTTTTCTTCTGCTCCCGCAACTTTTATATAGTTCCAATTAATTTCCAGACATTGCTTTAAATTTTCAATGGCTTTCTCCGCATCATTGAGGTCAGCAGCATAGATCATAGCTTTCTCGTAATATATTACATCTAGCTCTTCAGAAGGAATTGCTCCAGTTGCCTTATCAAGGGTCTGGATCGCCTCATCGTAAAGAGCCAGCCTTTCCAACGATCTTGCTTTTTGGATATAAGCCTGTGTATTCCGGGGGTCTAATTCTATCGCCTTATTGAGGGTCTCTATGGCGTCGTTATATTTGTCTAATTGCATCAAGGCGATCCCCTTGATGAAATGCGCCTTCGCAAAATTAGGTTTCAATTCAATCGCTCTATTTAAAGCTTGGATGGCCTCACTAAAATTGGATATAACCACCTCGTTTCCTGGGTCTTCCATTTGTATTGTCGATCCAGTTACCTCAAGTATCGAACCTTTTTCGTAAAAAGCATCTGCAAAATCCGGTTTCAATTGAATCGCCTTGTCGTAAGCTTGTATTGCTTTATCAACTTTACCTGTATTAGAAAAAATCTTTCCTTTTTCAAAATACGCTTCGGCATAGTAAGGATTTAATTCACTAGCTTTATTGAAGGCTTCAATGGCTTTGTCGGCTTCCGATGTATAATGGGAAAGCACTTTCCCTTTGCCATAAAAGGCTTCCTCGCAATGCGGGTCTAAAGCTATAGCTTTGTCGTAAGCTTGCATAGCTTCATCGAATTTATCCGATGCAATTAGCAAATCCCCTTGCTTTAAATAATTGCGAAGCTCGGATGTTGTGATTGGTTTAGATTCGCTCGAAACCGAAGCTTCGGATGTGAATGTTAATGGCAAGGGCTGGTTTAATGGAGTCTCCGTACGCAAATCCCCAGCATATTGGAGCGAATGAACGGTTAGCGACAAGAAAATTACTACTATTTTTGCAGCAAACATCCCATCTCTCACCTGCTCTTTACTTATTTTATTTTTTTATATTGGTTTCTTGTATTGATAACTTTTTGACCCGCTTCTTTTTTTGTAATTTTGAAATCACCATTCACATCTAACCCGCTGTTCTGAGCATACACCTTCCCCTTTGTCAATTTTCCAGCAAGTATCTCAGTAGAATCTTTCTGCCCTAGTACAAAATCATCATCTTTTCCGACGCCTATCGGTAAAAAAACAACCATGTAAGCATCGTATACGTTATGAATTCTTCCTGCATACGGTTTAAAGTATTTATAAACGTAATCCAATTGCTCTACAGCCGACATTTTCGCCAAGGCACTTGTGCTCGTTCCTAAGCTTGCTGCTGTCGAAGGCATGAACTGGATCAAACCTGTTGCACCGGATTTTCGATTAACGGCAGCCGGGTTTATCCCCCCTGATTCAAAGGCCATAATTGCCATCAGATCATCTGGGTTGATTTGAAGCTTTTTGCAGATATCAAGCACTTTTGTTTTAAATTCAGGGGTTACATGTATGCCGGTCCATTCATAAGAAAATCCTTCGTGCGTTCCTTGATTCGCAGGAGGAGCAGTGGTCCCTTGATTCGTACTAGGAACTTCTTCTTTCTTCGGCTCCTGCTGGGGCAAAGGATACTGTTCCATAAGCTTCTGGGCTTCATTACTGTAATTATCCTTTGCCTTTTTTACCTCCGAGGGCTTGTCACTCATATTCTTCCCATCAACGATTCCTCGATCATTCGCCGCATACCACTTGGCTGTCAAGTCATTTAACCGCTTCGCATTCTCCGGTGATTTTTTACCGATATGATCAATCATAATCAGCTTGTCCCGAATTCCTTGTCCCGCTTCGCCCGCGGCCTTCATCTCTCTCACATTTCCGACTTCGTTGGCCTCCATCCAACGCACCGTCTGCTTCTGCATCTGTTCTTGCGCCCACGTGGGCATCTTTTCCATAGCACGCAGCTTGTCTCGAAACCCTTCGGCAAGCTTCGCTGCCCTTTTCATCCCTTCTTTGTCGCCGCACGCTTCTGCCATGTACCAAGCTTCCTTGTACTTCCTGATCCAGTCCTTAGCCCAGTCGGGATAGGTTAGATTCAACTTCTTTTGCTCCCCCTCCAGATCGGCGGCTTGTGCTTTTCTTCGGGCATTGGCACCCATAAGGGCCTTTAACAACGGTGTCGGACCGAACGTGGGCTCTTTCCATTTCATCGCGCTCTCCCCTAGTCGTTACTTTTAAAACACTCTTACTTCCGACATGCACGTATCCGAATACTTCTCTCCCTTTTCCACTTCGAGAATGGTAAGTTTAATAAACGACGTTTTGATTTTCTTGTTAAAATTCATTTGTACAAAAGAGGCATTCAGAATCTCGGAGCTTCCGTCCGAAAATTCGGCCTTTAGACTCTTAACTCTATTGTTTGCTTTAAACGTTTGCAGCGATTGCGCTAAACCATTGATGAGATCGATACCGGATACTTCTCGAAGTTCTCCGAATTCGAGCGTGACGGTTTCTCCAATCCCGTCCCCCTTTATGCCTTCGCACCAGCCGGTCTTTGTATTCCCGTCCGTGAGTTGATTTGCGTTGTACGATATTTTATTCTCGTCCGGCAGCGTAGAAGAAGCGGTGACTCTTTTAACAGGGATGCTTTTCTTGACGTCCATGAACGGCGTTGACGAGCGAATCCATTGCACAGGGTACACTTCAAACCCAATGCGTTGAAAGGCGTCCTCGAGCTTCGTCTTCTGTTGGTTCTGCAAGTTTAATTGAAAAACATTTCGCTCTTGGTCCGCGTACAGGAGCATTTGGCCATCCGGGGAAATGATCGGAGATACCATGGATTGGCCAAGCGGTTTCCGTTCCTCGCTTTCAATTGTCAATAAGTAGGTGGTATCATGATCGGCCGTATAAATCAGCTTGTCTTCAGCAAACCATTGATGGATTTGGATATCCTTAGAGCCCGCGTTTATTTTCTTGATGATTTTGTTATTTGCGATGTCAAACAGAACAAGATTGCCCTCATCATCGCTAAAGCACAGTTTATTGCCTTCAGGGGAAAATTTCCAGACAGCAACAGAATACATGTCTCGTTTAACTAGCGATAGCTTTGTCTTTTCATTTTCCTTCGGTCGAAATAGATAGATGTCCCCATTCTCCTCAAACAGATATTGGTTGAGATCAGGAGACAGCGCATAATCTTTATGAGGCAATTGAAATTGCAGCTCGGTTTGATGCGAAAGAAAGTTATAGATTTGCGCAGAAATGCTAGGTCTTTGATGCGATAAATTCATTAATAATATTTTCTTTCCATCTTGCGAAATTCCGCCGACAGAAGAAATTCCACCTTGAGTCATATCCTCGTTAGCTTTCTTGAAAAAACTCGTAAAGCCATCGATATAAACGAAGCTTTCTTCGTCAGCTGCTTTTTTTACATAATGTATCATTTCATTATCATTTTCCCCACGGAACAGGAGCCAATCAAATAACTTCTCTTGAGGAGCATTAGCATCTTTAGCTTCCTTTTTCTGCTCCGTTGAAATGCTATCGGCATGAGTTGGTTCCATGTCTGATTTTTTGCTAACATCTCCGTGGTTAAAACATCCCGTTAGCAATAACAAAACCACACCAATAGCAATAATCCTCACCATTCTCACTCCCTCTAAGCAAATTCGCACACAAAGCCCCTATTTTCTATCTGAACGATCTAATATAACTAATCCCACTAAATCTTTAGGTTTGTCATTGAGCGAGCTTTTCACTACCCCGACTGCTTTTAAAAATTGAACGTACTCGTCTTTATGAATAATTAAACAGCCCACAGATGTTGGCTTGCCTGGGGTATCGGTGTTGTATCCCTTATGAACGTTAATCCCGGTAGCCATACCCTCTTTTTTATTTTTCCCATAGGTCGCGGGCACTTTAGCGCCATTTCGAACACGTAAGGCTGGATACTGACCTGCGTGATACCCGCCAATAAATTCATACACACCTTCCTTAGTGGTTGCGACTTCTGCATCATTCTCATCATCAGGCAAGGTACTTGCGTTTACGCTGGTATATTTAATCTCACCATGGATTACTACAATGACAATGGCACCGAATCTTCCGTTTTTATGATGAACTGCCTGTGGCCGGCTGTATGAACCGTCGCCTTCAAAGAAAAATACTAGCGGTGCGCTGCTATTTTTAGCCAGCATTTTTTTGATCTCTCCATGATCCGTATACTCGTTGATCCTATACATTGCCCTTGCTTGATTTCCGCCATAATTCTTTTGCTTGACATAGTCATCAATTTTTGTTTTGGCCACGATATATTTGCCGTTATCACTTACATTCCCCGGAGCAGGTGTAGGCTGTCCTTTCGGAGGTTGCGCAGGACTTCCCGGTGCCGGCTTGGCAGGCGGTGTCCCTCCTTGCGGACTTGGCTTGGCGGCAGGCGGTGAGCCTGCGCTGCTATGCGGGTTCGGCCAGGGCAGAATCCCGTGCGCTACCTGATATGCATAAGCTTCCAGCAGCTCTCTCGTATGGTTCTTGCCTGCTAACCCATACTTGGCAGCAAAATCATTCAGCGCGTCTTTCAAAGCGAAATCCCATTCGTCATTTACATCCAACCGATATTTAAAATCATTCGGGAATTTTTTGGCCAACAGATTCAAATTCTCCCGCGCCGCGCGGTGGCTCACACCGTATTTTGCCCTGATCGCATCGGCACTCTTGGAGATGGCTAGCGTACTGTCCGGCGTCAGCTTGTTTTGAGCGTCCGAATATTGCTGTGTTAATTCCTCCAAGCGATTGGCATCCTTGTACGAATCCGGCGAGCTGTTTCGGATCAGAGCGATCATCTGTACCTTATCTCTGAGGGAGTTTGCCGCTGCATGCCAATAGTCCTGAACCGCTTTATTGCCCGTTTTACTCGCTTCGTACCACTTTTCCGTATACTCGTTCATCTGTGCTTGCGCCCACGGCGGCATCGCGTGAATCTCGTCAACTTTGTCGCGGACATGCTTCGCCTTTTCGGCTGCTTCCTTCATGCCCTTCTCGTCACCGGCCGCCATGGCACGGTAGTAGTCCGCCTTGTATTTGAGAAGGAGCGACTGCGCCCAATCCGGGTAGTTCTTCCCCCCACTCATTTCCTCCTGCAGTGACTTATAGGCCTTGATCTCCTCGTTGGGGATGGAGGCCGTTAAAACGCGGGTTCCTTTAATATGGGTCTCTCCGTCCATCCGGATTTTACTCGCCTTCGATGATACGCTAAGCTCTTTGGCTGCTGTAATCTCAACACGTTTGCCATGCATGACGATATCTTCGCCTGTGGTGAGAAGCATGGTGCCTTTGCTGTACAATTCGGCTCCGGTTCCTTCGTTGAGCTTGATAAAGAGGTGGTTTTCCCTGCTTGCCAGCGCCGTTTCTTTCTTGTCAAACCGCGCTTCCTTCTTCCCCTTGGTCCGAAGCCGCTTCGTATGAGGATCATTGATTTTATCCCCGCCGACGATATGCTTTCTCAAGGCATGACTGACGACTGCATCCTTTTCCTCGCGGGATGGAAAATACAAGCTCACCGTATCTCCAAGTTCGGGCATACAATGCCACCCGATTCCGTTGTCGCTGGTATAGTACGTAGGGTAGGGGAACCAGCAGGACGCATCTTTCTCCTGCGTTTGACCCTCATCTATTTTCAGATCCAAGCGAACCTTTTCGTCCTTCACCTCACTGACTTTCCCTTCCAGCGAAGTACCCGAGAGTTGAGGACAGAAGGTCCGGCTGCGCTTCAGAGCGGCTTCCGGGACAAGCACATAATCGTACTTCAACACCTGGCTCTTTATGCTCGCAGTCACTCGATTGATGACCAGCGCTTTGTTCTTAAACTGTACGACATCCCCGATGTCAAAAATCTGGTCGGACTCCACTTCGTAATACATGAACTCCTGTTCGTCCGCTTTCCCCCAGTCACCGTTCACGATCGCTTTACCGGACTCCGCCGCATGTCTTCCGGTCGTATAGTTCGTTCCGTTTAACTTTCCCTTAACTTCCTCCCGGGAAATGCCGAACCAGAATCGCGGTTCTTCCGAGGTAACATCTGCGACTACATCGGTATAAAAACGGGAAGCCATTCGTTTCAAAAATTGCCAATCCGTTTCCTGATATTGAAGTGTAAATTCATCCAACGTCTTGCTGCCCGCCGTCAAATCGATAAAATCCGAATTGCCGTACTCTCCGATGACCTTGCGAATGAGCTCCGTATAGGTCATGTCACGTTTTTGAAAAGAACGGCTGCGCACCTGCCTGTCCATTTGATAGGAGGACGACAAACCTCGGACAACCATCACATAGTTACCGTTGTTAAAACGTATTTCCATCTCTGTTACGGTGCCTTTGAACAAACAGCAAGGTTCCTGATTATCAACCGTCTCGAACACCTCGATCTGCTCGTCAAACTGAGCCAAATCCGCAAACTTTTTCTGGTGGTCATCCGATACGACAGCTTTAAAGTATACTTCGCCATGACTGCCAACCTTCTTGACCAGCTTAAAATCCAACAGCGCCACAATCTCATAGGGCGCCTTGATCTTCAAACGACGATGCGTCGCTTCAATTACCTGCTGCACCATCGAAGCAACCTCCTCTCCAATAAACAAACGCCTCGCCTATTGACCGTCCTGCTCAACGGTAATTTGCCCCTTCCACATGCATAGATTGGTCGAGCAATTCAGCAGGGCGGGGAATTGATCGATCATCACATCCGATTTCCCGTTCAGCCAAGGCACCGTAATGGCCGGTTTACACGGCATTTTCTTCAATTGCCCCTGGTTGGCGGCTGTTGCGGAGGCAACTTCCGGATTAGCGGTGCTGCTGCACATGCCAAATGCCGGAATGTTGTGTCCCGGCTTGAAGTCGTGTACATTTCCTTGCGGCTTCCCGTTAATGGTGATGTTTCGTCCGGCCGATGCCTTAAAGGTCGCTTTCGCGCTGCCACAACTACACTGAAGGAAGGCGCCTTCTACCACATAGCTGAAGTTCATTTTACATCCCCCTGACGTCTATTTTTTTGAGGGTTATTCCTTTCAGACCGTACCTGAGTATGCTTTCCGCCACATCAAGATCAACGACAATAAAATCCTCCAGACGCTCTGCGATTCTGAATATTTTGTAATGTCCAAGCCGGTTTGGCTCAAGCACAGGCCGTTTTAGCGTATCGCTCCTGTTCCATTCGCTTTCTTCCGACAGGCTATTAACTGTTTCCGGCACAGCGATCCAATACAGGCTCTGCTTCATCGCCTTGACATCGGCAAGAACAACCAGCTTATAGTATACGTTCGGCTGATACCGTTCGAAAATTGCCTTTAAAGCATCCGACACTAGTGGAATCGGCCTTTGGATGAAATCGATATATTCGCCTTTCCCTTGGGTATAAAACTGCAAAATCGTATGCTCCAGTGCGGCGCGGCCTTCTTCGTCCCGCAGCAAACGCTGGTCCACGCTTTTGGCGATCCCGGCCGGTTCCTCGAACTCGGTTATACGTTCATCCTGAGCTAAGATATAATATTCCATGGCAAACTTTACCTAACCTCAACAACAGAGGCTTTCCTCCTATACGGACTCTTCGTTGTATACGACTTCGCTGATGCCTTTGTGTTCCCCCACCCGGACTTCTAAGCCCGGTTCACGGACAATTTCATCGAACTCTTTCAGTCGAATTGCATCAGCCATCGCCTGTTTGACCAATACGACAATTGATTGGTTAAAGGCAGCGGCCGCCTCCAGCTTGATTCGTTCAATATCGGGCTTGTTAATTTTGCCCATGTACTTTTTTCCGAGCTGCTCCAGTTCGTCTTCCAGCGCGTCCAAATATTTAAAGGCCCATTCCGAATCGTACGTTCCTCGGCATGGATATGTATCGAAATACCAGTCCTTGTCGAACGCCTCAACAACATGCTCGTGCTTTCTTTCCAATAGATAAGTGCGCCTCATGGAATAATTGATATACCCGATCTTTGCTTTTTGCCCCGCAGATTGCATTTCTTTAATATTCAGACAAATACGGCGAAAAGACTCAATAAAATCCTTCGCCAGCTCGTCTTTGCGGGAATGGTATTCTTCCTCCGCTTTCTCGATGTACTCCTTCTGCTTTTCCTTGACGTAAGTTTCCCAAAAATGCTTCAAGGCCTCTTGTCTGGTCATATCAAGTACCTTTCCACTTCAAGTTTGGCTCTGCTGCTCTAAAAGCAGCATAGAATGTATGTTCTTTCCATTTTATCATGATCCCGGTTTCCGATTCTGTATGGTTTGACCCATTATTTGAAAAAGCTGCAGTTGATGTAAGATTTTGTGGATGCAAAATGCACCCGAATTCATGGCTAAGTGTTTTCAAGTTTTCGCAAACTTGATCTTCCTAAGGGTTACTGGCTTGGATACCCATAGCGGTTTACATACTTCACTTTCTGTAAAAAAAACGCTTCCACGAATACCTTTTCATCAAAATTGGTTCGGGGGCAATGAGGCTTCGTTTTATCATTTCGCTCATCGAATCGGTTTTGCGCCACGAGGAGAATACGTATTTGTCTGTTTTGAGGGGAATTCCACCGGAGCGCTTATTTCTGTATTATCCTTCACCATACGGTCCCAGTCTTCTCTTGTATGTCCATAAATGCTCTCCTTGATCAACGGCTCAAGCCGATCATCGTATTATACGAATTGACCAACGCCGAGACGCGCTTGTCGAAGTTCTTCAGCGGCACGTTGCTTCCGCCTGTCGTGACTTTCCCTTTCATATCGCTGCTGATCGTCGTGTCCTTGGTCTGCAAAATCTCCATCAGGTCGGTGGCAGACGTCTTCACCCGCTGAATGCTGTCGGTAAACACAGGAACGATCTGCACCCGTTCTTTCTTCAACCTCTCCTGATCCTTCGAAAGCTCCGTAAACTTGTCGATATCTTCCGTCAGCAGCTTGTACAGCTCGGCGTATTGGTTCGCGTCGAAATCCAGCACGTTGTCGTCGGTCACCCCGGCTTTGTCAAACGCCTTCTGGATGTCCTGCGCCCGGTTGACAATGCTCATCGCATGGTAGCGGACCAGTTGATCGCTTTTCTTGAGCTCTTCCAGGTCTTCTTTCTTCCGTTGCTCCGTGATGACGGCAAAATCGGCAAAAAACTTGTCGGCTAAATCCGACACATCATTAAACTGCACAAGCAATTTCTTGTGCAGCTCCTTGCCTTTGGCGAACTCGTCTTCGGTGTACGTTTTGGCCTGATAGTACGTCTGCATCTCGCCCGTCGTTTCCATCAGCTCCTTCAGCTTGGGAGCCAGAGCCTTGACGGACTCGTCGGCAGCTTGGAAGGAAGGCTCCTTCGAGGCGAATGCCAGCGCTTTATCCACATCGTCCTTATGACTTTGCAGAATAGGGAACGTATTTAAGCCGGTAAAATTTTTGCGGACGTGGAGTTCCTCCTCCTCGCCAAACTCCTTGAAATAACCTTCAAACGTCTTATTCAGTCCTTGAGTCAAATAGTTGCTTAAGCCGATGTAAGTATTATATTTTGCCGTATCCCGCATTGAATTCGATTCTTGCTTCGCTTGGCTGGTCTGTTCTTTTACCTTCTCCGCGATTTTGCCGATGGAGCCGCAGCCGCTGAGGGATACGCAGACGGCCACGCCAAGCGACAGGATCGTCAAACGTTTATTCATAATTCGTAAGTTCCTCTCGCAGTCAGTTTCGGCTACTCCACAATCATCCGTCGCGGACCACCGGGCCTTAGATCCGGCCCTCTGCGGTTTCCGCCTTGGACATCGTCCAGAATGCGTCCCAAATATTTGTGAATTTGCCCGTTGTCGTACGGCTTATAGCCCATGCCGAGCCGGGTGCCGATATAATGCAGGATCAGCTCGCGGTCCACGGCTTCCTGGCTCATGCACTGCATCGCAAAAGCGATGTCGTACGGGTTCGTGCTGCCCCGGCTGAGCAGTTGGGTGGCAAAATACCGCATCAACGCAGGGTGAACGCTGCGCTGCCCGACGCCCGCATAGGCCGCGTGGATCATGTTCCACGTATTGAACTCGGTGGCAAAATCCGCGAAGCTCTGGTACTCCGACCGCAGCTTCGCGCCCTCCTTCAGCTTGAACCGCCCAAGCTCCAGCTCGCTGCCGCCGGCGGCCTCCTCGTCCAGGACGAGCTCCGCGTCGTACACCGTATAATCGCTTTGCTCCTCCGCTGCGTGAAAGCGGATTTTGAGCACGGTCTCCTTGCCGGTCGCGGAGTAAGGCACCTGCTGCTCCTCCTCCAGCGTATACAGCCGGCTGCCGTGCTTGACGATCCCGCAGCCGACCACAAGCTGTTCCGCTTCCACTCTTACGTCGGCCCCCGCCACGATGCCGTCCGAGTAGGACTGAAAATACAGGTCCGCGAGCTGCCTCGGGTAGTCCCGCAGGCTCTCCAGCATCTCCCGCTTCAGAATCCGGCCTTTATGAAAATTCGGATATATATTGGAGAACATCCGCTACCTCCTATTTCCAGCCGTCAAAGAAATCAAGCTCCGACAGATCGTTTTCGAATGCAAAAAACCGCTTGCTTCCCAAGTACAGCTGCTCGTCCTCCCGCGCAACCGGCACCACATGGAAGCCCCACTCGTTGTCCTCCGCGAACACGAAAAATTTGACCTCGCCGTTCTGGATGGAATCCGTGTCGTCCTGTGGGATCTTGGCCCCGTACCGTCCGGCGATGTCCTCATAGCGGATCGGCTCGAAGCTTCCCGGCTCGTTGGCATACGCATACTTGTGGCGCACGGCGCCGTCGCTTCCCTTCAAGAAGAGCTCCACCTCCTTGACCTCGAACGGCCGGGAGATGGACCCCTGCACCTGATTCAACCTTTCCTGGCTGCTGATCAAGAGCTTCTCCTGACGGCTGTGGGTGAAGGCGCTGACGGTATAAGGGACGACTGGGGCATGATTCGTAATATAGGCCTCGATCGTGCCCGCCTTTCTCGCGCTGAGATAACGAATCGCTCCCCGCAGACAGGCCAGCTTCAATTCCGGAACGCTGTCGCTTTCCTCGGTTTTTTGCCGGAATTCGATGCTGCGTCCGGGGACGAATTCCTTCAGCGCTTCGCGGAAGCTGTCGATGCGGCAAGATTGGCCGGTCAGCTTGATGATGGAGTATTCCTGCAGCCGTCCGTCCTGATAAAAGTCTTCCAGGAACTTGCGCACGATGTCGTAAATATCTGCTTTGATCAACAGGTTGATCTCGTTAATATTGAACACGACGCGGGGGAATTCGTAGATATCCTTCATGCGGCCGTTCTCGTAGGCGGACAGGCACCAGCGGTCCACCGCCGTAATTTTCAGGTCCTGCTCCTGCCGGTCCCCGGTCTGCGAATCGAACCGGTTGCGCAAAATGCCCGTCTTGCGGAAAAACTCTTTCTTCATGCAGTCGGCAATTTCCCACAAAAAGTAATAATTGCTTTTTACCCGCAGGTATTCTTCCCGCGTCCGGTTTTCGTAATCCTTGAACCGGGTCGGAATGATATGTTCCGCCTCGCGGTAGCGCGCTTCAAAGCGTTCGTAGACCGATTCGACGCCGAATTCGTCCACATGCCGGAACAAGTCTGGGCCGGGAATGCCGATCAGGCTGTCGATATCCGGCACGCTGCCGCCCTTCGTGTAATAGTCGGCAAAGACGATTTTCATGAACTGCAAAATCCGGTATGTAATGTTGTTGCCGCCAAAATTGGTGTCGCCGTTCTCGTAGGCCGTATGAATATCCAGCTTGTAGGAGATGTGTCCGTCCTCGATCCGAAACCGGCACGAAGACAAATCCGTCGTTCCCCCGCCGCAGTCGATGACAAGCGCGTTATACGTCTCGCCGTCCGCAAACGTATTTTTCTCGATCTGATCGGCGATCGTATTGAACAGCACGGCCATCCCTTCGTCCAGCGCGTCGTCCGATTCGATGCGGTAATCCGGCAGCAGCTCCGCGAACATTTCGGCGAATTGCGTCTTCAGCTTCACAGGGCTGGAAATGTGCAGCTTGCGGAAGCGGCACTTGAATTGGTGCTCCGCCGTCTCGATCACGTGAAGCAGATAGGCGCGCAAAATGTCGTTTCTACGGACGACCGCCGTATTCCCTTGTCCGTCCACAATTTCCTCGGGAAGCTTATACCGGTTGACCCAACGCTTGATGCCGTGAAAGACGGTAGCATGGCCGGTATACCCGTTCTTCTTCATAAATTTCATGGCTTCATGGCCAAAATAATATTTCACCTGCTGCGTATCCGAGCAGTCCGCTACGGCGACAATCGTCGGCAGCAGCTCGATCCACTCCTCCCGTTTGCCGCCGGCCACCGGGAATTTCACCAGATTGATGCTGTTCAACCGAAGCGTCCCGTTCAAAAGATCATGGCGGGAGGGATTGGAAATGTAGCTGCTGTCCAAATAGGCGCCCGCCGTTGTGTTGGACGTTCCGAAATCGATGGCCAGCACCGCGTCGGTATCTTCCAGATCCCGGATTTCCAGTTCGGGAATCGGAATCCGCCAGTAGTGCAGATTCGTTGGCGGCAACGGCCTGTTGCGGGCGTAAGTCTGGTATACATATTCCGAATCCTGCTTGCGGAACAGCAGGAAGCTGTAATTTTTGTTCGAGGTGCGGCGAAACGACATTTCATTAGAAGCGGTCAGGCAGTACATGCCCGGGTCCGACCCGTCCTTGACCAGATTCATAATGCCGCACAGCTCCATATGATCGTTGACGAGCAGCACGTTCGATTCGGTGACGGTGCCCGGTGCTTTGACCCGGTATTGGTCCAGCTTATCTACCTTAAGTCCGTCGTACAGCGTCACCTTGGCCGGAATTTGAATGCTGCCGTCATCCGGTAGCGGCGTATTCAAATACCGGGCGATCACCGCCTCCACGCGCTCCCATCCGTGCTCGTCGTAGCTTTGGATCAGCAGGCTTTGCTCCGCGCTGCGGTATTTCAGAATCGTGCGGATGAGCGCTTCGCGGTCGAGCGGTCCCGAGAGCCCCTCGACCAGCTTTTCCTTATGGCAGATGCTCCGCAATTGCAGCGTCGTCATCTCCGACAGCTCGTCCCGCGTGTACTTGACCTTGCTCGTCTCTTCCGTGCCGCCGTTCTTCGGCGAATGCAGCTTATACGTTCTCATGTCTCCGCTCCTTTCGTAGAGGACCAAGTCCAGTGAATAACTGTCCGCTGCGCAAGCGGATCATTCTTCCGATCGCTGCCCCACCCCACAAAGTGAAGTCTATCCATGGAAGCAAATCAGAGTACTTTGTGGGGACCCCCGACCACGGATTCTTGGATTCAATAACCATTTGGCGGGGAGAATCCGGGGACAAAGGCGAACGCTAACGCTTCTCCAGAACGATTCCGCTTACTCCGCTCGTATTCACCGGACATCAAAATTAATACATCGCGATCTGATCCACGCGCATCGTGTCCTCAACGTCCACAATGCCGAAATGATGCTCCCAATACGTCTCCGTATGAAAACGCACGGGCAGAAACAGGTCCTTGATCAGTTCCAGCTTCGCCCGTGTGATCTCATTTTCCCGCTGTCCCACGTAGAACAGCAGTTCGTCCTTTTCCTCGCAGTTCGCGTAAATCGTCGAGTGCTTGAACAATTTCCGCATCGTGTCCTTCAACAGATACACCGCTTCCCCCGTCTCGTACAGCCGCAGCAGATTGCAGGCCACGACTTCCCGCTCCTCCCGGTTCAGCAGCTTCAGCCGGTCCCGAACGCCATCGCCGAACAGCCCCGCTTCCATATCCCGGAGCACGAACCGGATATAAAATTCCCGCTTGTTCATCCCCTGCATAAGGTCGATATCGGTCAAGAAATGCATCGCAAGATCGAACAGCGTGCGCCGGAATTCCGAATCCTCTTGATTGTTAATATCGAACAGATCGCGGAAAATATCGTAAAACCGGTAATACGGATTCACTTCGACCGTACGCTCTTCGACGGTGCGGGCATTCAGCGTTTCGGTGCTCAGCTCCATATAAGGCGAGTATACTTTGGCGGGGGCAAAATAAAGGTCATCCTTCGGCGTGCCCGCGTCCGCAGCCCGAATGACCAGATCCCATACGTAATTCAAGCCCATTCCCCTTCGCAGACGTATTCTGGAAAATACATTTGGATCTCCGAAACGACGAAGCTCATCAAATCCTGCAAAATAAAGCTTCCGCTCCGACGGGCTCTAAAACGGAGCCGCATCCGTTTTTTGTCGTTCTCCACCCGCACGTTGTCGCTGATGAACGGGTTCATCCCATAGGTGACTTCCTTCCCGTCCGCCTCGTCCATAATCTCGACCTGCACCAGCTCGAGATCGTCCGAAGCCTCGAAGGAGCCCGCGATCCGCGCTATCTCGCCCTTCGCCCGGACGACGACCGGATGCTTGCGGGAGAAACGGCCGGTGAAGCTGCTTTTCCGCTTGTTCGAAACGAGCTCGTAAGCCAGCCGGCCGAGCTTCGTCGGTGTCGGCTGCGTAATTTTCAGCACGTTCCAGTTCCCGGATTTGTCCTGCGGGGACACGATGGTCAGTTCCTCCGGCATCCGCTTGATATATCGGATCAGCGCCTCGTCCCCGTCGACCAAATAGCCGTGCTGCGTCCCCGTTTTGCGCAAGGACAGTACATGCTCGAAATTAATCCGGTCGGCGGCAGGTACCGGAAAGCCTACGTTTTTGAGCTCCAGGCGCTCGATGTTCCACATCGGCACCATGTCCAGCTTTTTGTACGCTTCGAATTCCTCAAGGAATATCCGGATCTCAAGCAGCTCCTCCTCCGGACCCGAAGGCTGCTCCCCGCCGGTCCACAGCACGTCGAAAAACTTGCCCGCGTACGGATGATTCACCGTCTTCCACGGCACGTTGTTTTTTTGGAAAATAAAATAGAGCTTTTCCAGCTCGCGGATATACGTCTGGTTTTGCCGCAGACGCACCTGTATGGACCGGGTGCCTCCTGTAGTCACGATTTCTCCCCGGAACGTGCGCTTGCCCCGAAGCAGCTCCTTCAGCCTGGAGTAATCGCATTGTAAAAACAGCGTCATCAGCAGCGCCTCTTCCCCGCGCTGCATTTGCTCCGTCACGCTTCGCAGGTCGCACGTTTTCGGCTCGGTGTCGGCGGCAAGCATCGGGTACAGAAACTCGTGAATCGGATCGATCTCTTCCCGGGCACATAAGGTCACATAGATGTCGTCCCGGTCCTCCTGGTCCTCCACCTCGTTAAACACGCGCTCCTCCAGCTTGCGGTTCAAGTCCTCCTGATACTCCACCAGGTTCAAAAAGACGCCCGTCACAATCTGCTTCAAGAGCTTGCGCTGTTCGAGATCCTCCATTCGGCTCAGCCTGTCCAGCAAGATGTCTTTCATGGGAACTCACTTGCCTCCTCCCTCGGTCTTCTCGGCCTGACCGCCGCTTGCCGCTTTGGCTCCGCCTTGACCGGCAGCCCCTTGGTTTGCCGCACCCGCTTCACCTGCGCCTTGAGCTGCCGGAGCGCGTCCGCCTCCCGCAGCTCCGTCGGCTCCGGCCGGCTGGGGCGGCTGCGGAGGCGGGTTCAGCTTCTCCTGGGCCTTCGTAATTTTCCGCTCGACGCCCAGCACCTTCTCCAGCATGTTGATTTCCTGATAAATCTCCTGCGCCATGGCGTAGGAGGTTACGGCCTGCTCATAAGCCTGCGCCGTATAGCTCTGGTCGCCCTTCTTCTCCAGCTTGTCGGCGTCCAGCTGCTTCTTCTCCTTAAAGACGCCGGCGATCTTCGCGTCCGCTGCCTCCAGCTTCGAGGACAGCTCCTTTTCCCCGCTTGCAAAATCGGCCTGCTGCGCTTCCTTTTTCGCTTTCGCGTAAGTTTCCTTGGCGCCTTCGTAATCCTGCGCTTGCAGCTTCTGATCCCCCTGCTTCATCAGCTCCGTAATTTGCTGGTAAGTGCGGGCTTTGGCAATTTTGCTCTCGATATCCTTCTCATCGTATACGCTTTGCTGCTTCGCTTCCTTCTGTGCCTTCTCGTAGCTGTCGAGCGCCTTGACATAATTTCCGTCTTTGAAGGAGCCATCTCCGTCCACGATGAGCTGCGCCGTCTTTTGCTTTTTGCCGATGAGCCGCATATGGACGACATCGCTCACTTTGATCGCCGCATTGCGCGCTTCGCTGTACTCCTTGACGGCACCCGGATAATCCTTCTCCTGCACCGCCTCGTCGCCGCTTTTTTCACGCTCGAGGATGGCGGCCGCCGCCTCCACTTTGGCCTTGGCGGTCTTGTATGTATAATAATAGGCTCCTCCTCCCAGCAGCAGGAGAGGAATCAGCACCAGGGCGATCCTTTTTATGATTTTCCATTTTTTCTTCGGGTCTTCCTTGAACACTTTGTTGACATAAACGGCCGCAGCCGTGTAATTCGGCACTTGCTTATTCTGCCGGCTGAGCAGTACATCCTCCAGCGTATCGACAAGCTCCGCCGGCTCCTTGACCTCTTCCAGCGCATCCAGCATCTCTGCGCCGTCTACGTTCTCCCAAATCCCCGGCGTACAGAGCAGCAGGACATCGCCTTCGGACAGCACCGTCTTCTTGGAAACGAACGGCTCGAAAGCGCCCGGCTTCCCCATATACCACAGCAGATTGTGCCGTTCCTCGTGCTTGTCCAGCCGGTCCTCGGACAGCTCCCCCGCATCGGCCATCGACCGCGACAAGCTCTGATCCTTGCTTTTCGTATGCAATCTTCCATTGCGAAATTGATACAGCCGGGTGTTCCCGGATACCGCCCACACCATCCGGGTGTAGTCCGTAGCGACCAGCGTCAGACTGACCTTACGCCGGACCCGACGGCTTTCGATCTGCAGCAATTCGTGCGCTTCCCACAAATACCGTTTCAGCTTCCGCCGGGACAGCGTCGGCTTATCTAGAAAACTGCCAAGGACGCTCTTGACCGCCAGTTCGGCGCTTTCTTTCTCCGTATCGGAATCAAGCCCTCGGGCAATCACATAGCAAGCTTTATCGTCCTGCTCCGTAAACGCAAAATAATCCTTGTTGCGGATAAACGTCCCCGCCTCGGATAGAAAGCTCGTTTTGAAATCGCTGTTTTCCTTACGCATCGGGTTCTACCAGCCTTTTTCCAAAATCACGACGGTCGCGTTGTCCTGGTGCGTGAGCTGCTTCCGCTCGATCGCTTCGATGATTTCTTGGGCAGCGTCGTAGGCCGAAATCGGTTTGGACAAAATGTCCTCCAGCTCCACTTCCGTGAGCGTATTGTACACGCCGTCGCTGCACAGGATGACTTTGTCCCTCTTTTGCAGCCGTACGGGCTCCGTGCCGATCTCGATATTTTTGAAGCCTTCGTAGCCCAAATAGTTGACCAGATGGTTCTTCATCGGACTGTCCAGCGCTTCGTCCCGCGTAATTTCCCCGGATACAAAGCGTTCCTCCAGCACCGACTCCAGAATGTGCTTCTGATTGACGTCAATGAAGTCCCCGTTCCGGAAAATTTTGATGAGGCTGTCCCCCACCGCTCCCCAGTGAAGGTTGCCGTCTTCCACCACAACGGCGACCAGTGTCGTTCCTCCCTGCGCCCCTTTCAGGGTATGCATGATTTCCGCATTGCTTGCTACAGCCGCAGTCGTGAAAAATTCGGGAAGCTCCCGAATATGCTCCAGCTTGAGAAACTGTTTGACGAACGTCGTCACGGCAGCCGTGCTCGCCGCCCTGCCTCCCGACAGTCCGCTGATGCCGTCGGCCAGAACGGCGATCGTCCCGTGCGGGCTGACGAAGGTGGAGAAATAGTCGTCCTGCTCCTCGCGCGCCCCGATCGTCTGGCCGTTGCCGATCTCGATCTTCGGAACAGCGTTGTCCTGATGAAGCAGACCTCTCCTGATGCGGAACAAAACCACAAGGGTGCAGGCGCAGGCCCAGACGATAACGTAAGGCAGCCATTCGTGTTGTTCCGGCATGCTCATCATTCCTTACCCGATTGATCTTGGTCCCACTCGAAATGCACTCCGCATAACGGAATGAACAGAAACTTGCTGAGTCCGAGCTGCACGACATCGTACGCGGTTAATTCGACCGGCGTGTACACCGCTTCGTTGTTATGGTAAGCGAGCCCCGACGCATCGCCCGGCAGCAGGAAAAAATTCCGCTTCTTCGGGTCGTACACGACGACCGCGTGATTCCGGCGGGAGATGGTGTTGTCCCCAATGATCCGGATGTGCATATCCTCGGCCCGGCCGATGAAATTTTTCTCCGCCATGATCCGGTAATCCTGACCTTGCTGCGGTCCTTCGATGCAGACAAGCCACCCGGTCACCGGCTCAATGCCTTCGGACTCCCCCAGATAAGGCATCGTCTTTTCGTCCTCCTGGACTCTTGCCGCTTTCTTGCTCTCGGCTTTGGAAGCCGGCTCCACGACCATGCTGCAATAGGGGCATACGCTGCCGTGCTTTCTCGTACTGAACATGTGTCCGTTGGCGCATCTTGTCAAACTCATTGATATCCATTCCCCCGTCTGCTTCTTCTCAAAGCTCAAAGCCGAATTGCCTTACTTGACCAACAGCCGCGTATTGGCAATGTAAATCGTATCGCCCGAATGCACTTGCTCGGGCTCATCGCCGTTCAGCAGCCGCTTGCCGCTTTCGCCACGTTTCTTGATGCCGACGCCGTTGCTGGAGTCGAGGTCTTCGATGTACCAGTTGCCGGAAGCGTAGTTCAGCACCGCGTGCTGCTTGCTGACCAGGGCGGCATACTCGGTGCCCGACAAATCGATCTGCACCTCCAGATCGGAAGAGCTTCTCCCGATCAGAAGCGACGTCTCCCCGTGGATGTACCATTCTTTGATCCGATCGCCGTCATCGCCAAGCAGCGCCAGCTTCGTAATCGCCGCTTCCTTCTTGGCTTCGGGCGCCGACGCGGCCGTCCGCCCGTACTTTCGCCAAGCCATTCCCGTCAAGCCGATGATGAAAAAGACGGCGACGAACAGCTTCAGGGCGACGTTGGTGTTCCATATATACGTATAAACCAGGGTAAAAGCCGCGACCAGCGCGATCAGCACGTTGACTACAGTTACCCATACGGATTTTTTTTCGCTCAACATTGGTTCCCCCGTTGGAACAGGATGTGCTTATTTTTTTCGAATGCCAAAATATTTCTCGAACATGGCCGTCGTATCGACCGGATTTTTCGTCTCGCTCTTGTTCTTGATCCCGGCTTCCCCGCTTTTGGGATGATAGCCGAAAAAACGCTCGAATTGCTTTTCCATATCTTTCAGGTCAAACTGGGGCTGGCCGCTCTCGGCGCGCCGCTCCTTCGTCTTGGTGCCGGCGCCGGATGACGAACCGGCTTTTCCTTCCTTCTTGTGGTCCAGACGTTCGTCGTAGGCTTGCCTCGCCGACGCGTCGGACAAGGTCTGATACGCTTCGGTCACTTGCTTGAATTTCAGCTCCGCCTGCTTGCTGCCGCCGTTGGCGTCGGGATGATGAAGCTTGGCGAGCCGCTTGTAGGCTTTCTTGATTTCTTCGGGGGAGGCGCTGCGTTCGACCTCCAGAATCTCATAGTAATTGTTCATCGGATTCATCCTTACCGCCGGAAATGGAGAAAGTTAAGGGGCGGAACGGCCCCTTAACTCCTGTTGCTTGCAATAACCGGTCAAGCCGATTAGTTCGCGTATCCGCCTTCGATTGTGGCGAATTCCGTTTTGTCTTTCTTTTGCTTGATGAAGAGCGTGAACGTACCTACGCCTTCCGTGTCGCCGAAACGCTCTTGATAGTCAACTACGAACGCGTTCGGGAAGTAGATTTTGCGCACCACTTGGCTGGCAGCAATCACTTCCAGCGTCACTTTGCGGTAGCAGTCCGACTTCTCAGCCGGTACGAGCGACCACAGAGCAAGCTTCATCGTGTCGTCGGCGCTGTCGCCGTCCGTTGCGGTGATGATTTTGCCGGAGATTTTCAGGAACGCGCCTACGTCGGTCGATCTCGCGTTGGAGTCGTTCGGCGTATCCGTGTCGTAAATCACCGATTGAATGTTGTCCATGCCCAATTCGATTGTTTCTGCGCCTTCTACTTTCAGTCTGAAGCCCATAGATAAATCCTCCCTTAAGGTAAGTATGGTCCCCGACAGCGTCTGGCGCTGACGGGATTTATGTTGAAAGGGGAGCTTGCGAAAGCTCTCCTTTAACAACCGCATAAGTTTGTTCAGCATCGTTACCCTTTAACCGGGGTGGTCCCTTTCGTGATCATCACCTCGAGGTTCTTCACGTTGCCGTTGAAGACCAGGTCGATATGACACATGTTGCTCTTATCATCGATAATGTAGCTCATGTCGTCCCCGTCCTGGATGATCGAGTTGACGTATCCCCGCGTGCCGAGCCATTTGCTCTTTTGGCTGCTCGGGTTGTTGCTGAAAAATTTAACGATGTTGTCATGTTTGAAGTCGCCGGTTTGGAAACGCAGGATGCGTTCGATATACGTGCTGACCAGCGTCTTGTAGATCGAATCGAAGCCGTCGTCGGTCGACGCAAGGCTTCTCGCTTTGTAGACCGTGATGCGCTTGATGTCTTTGCCCTGCAGCTGTGCGTTCTCGGAAGAGAACACGAAGCCGAAGTTTTTCCGGTTGATCGAATCCTTGATGTTGTTCGTGAAGCCGGAAATTTCCTTTGCCATCGTCGTGATGGCGCGCAGACCGTTCTCCCCGGCCTCAATATCGAAGCGCACGCCCGGGAATTCCCGGCTGACCGTCTTGAACGATTCGCGCAAATATTCCGGGCACTGGTAGGCCGCCACGATCCCCGCCGCCACATAGGCTGCGCCGACGTAGACGCCTTCGATCCAGAGCTTCAGAATGTCTTCCTTCTCCTGCGACAGCTTGACGCCGCCGTCTTCGGTTTGCAGCATTTTGCTGTCGATGACGACACCGGACTTGTCCTTCGGAATAATCGTGAAGTTCGGAACCGACGGTACCGCGAATTCGCTGAATTCTTTGCGGACCAGCAAGCCGCATTTATCGATATACTTGTCGATGCCGGCGGTGGCCATACTGTTGAACGTCGTTTCTTCGCCGGTCTCGAAGCTGAAGAACACCTGTACCTTGAAGTCCTTGATCACCTGCAGCAGCATCGTGAGCGATTCCATCGTGTTGCCGTCCTGCTTGGCGACCTTTTCGTTGCCTCGGAACCGCTCCCGGCTCACCTTCGAAGCGCCGGACGAATCGAGCTGTACCGAAGGAACGATGCCGAACCAGATCGTGTCGGTGAAATCGTTCTTCGAGTTGACCGTGTTCAGGTACGTTTCCAGCCTCGGAATGTTGCTGCTTTTCACGATCATGTCCAGCTTGGTGTTCGTGATCAGCATCGAAGGCTGCATGCCTTTGTTTTTGGTGGAGTATTGGTCGAAGAACATTTTGATGCCCAACAATTTTTCCACCAAAGGCTTGACGGTTTTCACGAACTCGTCCTTGGCGTTTTTGTAAAACTCCAGGTACGTATTGTAGTTCTGCACTTCCTTCTCGGTATCGATCTCGCTTTGTACCGCAGGCAGCGGGCAGAACGTCCGCACGACCAGATCTTTGACGTAGGCGGAAGGTGTATCCGACACGGACTCGTAATCGTCCTCGAATACGTTGATCAAGCCGTTCGCGCTGCTGTCGTCCGCGATCATGAGCTGCATCGTGTCCGCTTTCGGCGATTCGATAATTTTCAGCTCGCCGGAATCGCCGATCATCAGCATCCCGATCTGGATCGCTTCTGATTCGTTCTCTTCCTGCGCCCCTCCAAGAAGAAGGCGGGTTTTGATGTCTTCGATCGCCAGCGGAAGCATGGCCATGACGTTGTTATAGTTTTTGCTGGCGTCCTCGAACATGATGTTCAGCTTGTCCCCGAGGTCCAGCTTTTTCGGATCGCCGTCGTCCAGCTTGTCGTATTGCCCGTACAAATAATGGATTTCCTTGCGCACTTGGCGGATGTCGTCCATGACTTTTTTCGGGGAGATCATGTCGAGCAGATTCTCAAACTTGAAGTCCACGTTAGGGATGCCTTGGCTGCGCTTCGTGTCGATCAGCGTGAACAGCATTTTCAGAAAATCGTTGCTTTGGTCGATCTTGATCTCCGAAATGCTGTCCTCGGCAATCCCTTCCGGCTTCTTGAGGGTATACATAACCTTCTGGTTGGCCGCATTGAAAAACGAGTAAACGGTCGGCGAAAATTTGTCCAAAAACTCGTCGAAGCTGCGAACGAGCAGATGCTGGTTAATCTCCTTGATCTTGTCGTCGCTCAAGCTGTCGATGCCTCTGACGTCCCCGACGATCGTGACGAGATCAAGCTTTTCCGGGTTGATCTCTTCGAAGAGCATGGTGCGGTTCGTTTGATTGATGATGTCCATTGAGCTGTCGGCTATAAAAACTTGCCGGAACCGGCGCATGATTCTTATAGCCTACTCCTTTCCGAGCATTTTTGGATGATGGCCGAAAACACAGGTCTAATCATAGAGTCTGATGTTTTATTTTGTCAACTATGGATATTTATAGTCTTTTTATCCTAGTAATTTAAGTACTATTTTCCCATTTTTGAGCAAACACATTTATTTTTTGGCCCTTCTGTTATATGCTGAATTAACCATATAAACCCACCCTTTCATTCCCTTTTTCATCATCTCCCCTTCAAAAATGTGTCGAACTTAACAAAACTGTATTTTTTTACTATTTCCCGCTGTACTAATTTTTCGGCATAGTCCTGCCGATTGTTTAGAGCAGTTTTGGTGTACTTTCACACATTTTACAAATGAAGGGTGATTTTTTTGATGGTTGGGGAAATGCATACAAGAAGGCGCGTCCCGGTCGGGCTGCGAATTTTGGCGATTGCTGTCATGCTGGCGCTGCTGTTCGTTCCTCTCGGATCGGCGTTGGCCGAAGGCGATTCGAATCCGGGATTCGACGCGGTGTTCGTGATGGACGTCAGCTATTCGATGAACGCGACGGACCGGGACCGGATCGCGGCAGAAGTCATCAAAATGTTTATGGACATGAGCGAGGCGGCCCGCACCCAGGTCGGGTTTGTCGCCTACAACCATAAAATCGTCGAAGCGCAGCCGCTCGCTCCGCTGACCCAGGAGGAGCAAAAAAGTCTGCTCAAAAAGAAAATCGCGGAGCTGCGTTTTTCCGGTTATACGGATCTTGGCCTCGGGCTGAGCAAAGGGTCGGAGCTTGTCGGGAGCGGCAAAGGCGGCGGACGTCCGTTTATGATTCTGCTGTCGGATGGCGGCACGGACTTTGGACCTATTTTTACGGGAAGATCGGTTGAGGATTCGAACAAAGATGTGGAGCGCGTGATCGCGGAAGCGCAGGCGAAGGGGTACCCGATCTACACCGTTGGGCTTAATCATGACGGCTCGGTCAACGCGCCGCAGCTCGAAGCGATCGCCGCCAAGACGGGTGGCACGTCGTTCATTACGGAGAGCGCAGGCGATCTGCCGGAAATTTTCAACAACATTTTCGCCAAACAGATCCGCTCCGTGCTCGTTCCCGTCGCGGCCGTCACGGCCACCGGGGAGCTGCAGGAAGTGACGGTCAACATTCCGAACGGCAGCATGAACGAAGCCAATATCGTACTGCTGTCGGAGCATCCGATCGCCGAAACGCATCTATATTACAATTCGAAAAACATCCGGTTCGTGAAATCGGACAAATATTCGCTGCTCAAAATTCCCCAGCCGCAAAAAGGCGCCTTTCTGCTGAAATTCAAAGCAAGGCCCGGGGATTTCGTGAAAATCAGCCTGCTCGGCAATTACGGCCTCAAGGCAGGGATGGAGCTTGCCCAGCCGGTTAAGGGTGTGCCGTCGACCGTCTCCGCCTTCCTGCTGCACCAAGCGGACGGAGCCAAGCTGGCCGACGCCGATGTGTACCAATCGATGAAGGCCGAGCTGATCGTGAAAGATCTGAAAACGAATAAAGAAGAGCGGACGCCGATGAAGCTGAACGGAAACGGCTTCGAAACGCAGACGGTCTTCCCTCACTCCGGCAAGTATCAAGCCCGCATATTTATGAGCAGCCCGGATTTTTACCGGGAGACGGCGGTCAGCGAGCTGGATATCGCGAACACGGCGCCCGAAGCGATCGGCAGTGGGGCTATCGAGCTGACGAAGGAAGACGGAGACGCCAAAATAGATCTTAAGAACTATTTTCGCGATGTGAATCAGGACAAGCTGAGCTATACGATCGCTTCCAACAGCAACGCCAAGCTGGCCGACTTCGTGGTGGATGGCGATACGTTGACCGTCTCTTCCATGCATGCCGGTAAAGCGGTCCTGACGATGACGGTAACGGACGATGAAGGAGCTTCCGTCACCTCGGACCTCGTCATCAACGTGTACTCCGTCGTGCAGCGTTATTTGATCATCGCGGGCATCGTGCTCGCCGTGCTGCTGGCCGCTTGGGCCGTCTATTGGCTGCTTCGTCCGAAGCCGCGCTTTGCCGGAAGGCTGGAAGGGTACTTCCTCAATACGGCGAGCGGCAGCGACATTCCGGTGAAGTACTGGCCTCTCGCTTCATTCGAGAAGCGGCAGATCACCCTGCGTGAGCTGTTCGCCAGCCTCGACGTCAACGAGCCGCTCCCGGAGGCGCAACACATCATCATCGAAGCCGGGAAAAACGGCACGATCCTGCTGCGGCACACCACGCGCTGCACGATTGAAAAAGGCAGAACGCCGATCCCCCGCAACAAAAAAGAATCGATCAGCTACAACGACAAAATTTACATCACGTTCGAGGACCATTTGACGGAAATCGAGCTGCGGTATAAAGAAGTAAAACCCAACGCCCTGTAACAGGGGTTGGGTTTTTGCCGTTCCATGGCGGGGGAGGATGCTCGATGGATTCGGGGAGAACGCGTCGGCCGCTTTTTTCTCTTCGGGGCATTCGGGTGGAAACTGTCGGGCAATCCTCGTTCCTTGACATTGGGTGGAAGCTATTTGCCTTTCCTCCTGCCCCTCAACATTTGGGTGGAAGCCCCGTTACTTTTCCGGATCATTCGGCCAGAACTGCCACCCTGTCCCGGGAACAAATTGAGCGCCGTTTGGATCGCTTCCGAAGCCACGGTTACACGACTGCACGGCTTACACTCCTTAAAGGAACTACGGTGAGCTATCCAAGATTTTTGGCGCTTCCCTCGCAAAATAGCGGAACTCGGGACACCCTAACCGTGTCGAAAAATATTCCGCAACGCTTGTTGAGCATCGATAAAGCACCATAGTTCCTCTAAGCGGAGGCACAGCGAGCAAATCACCTGAATAGCGCCCTCGCGGTTCCGCTATTTTTCGGAAACGGCCGAAGGCGGCTCCAGACATTTCCGCCGCATCCCGGCTTTCGGGCGCATATCTTCCAGCCGCAAAGCGGCCTTAAGCAGTTTCAGCGACGGACATCTTCTGCGCGGTTGAACGGCAAGCCCCCATCGGATCATGCCCGACAGCAGCAGGTTGACCTCCGGGTTTGCAGTTCTCGCGCTTTCCATGCGGTCTTCGATCAGCCGCTCGGAAACGTCTGCCGGCACGCGCCCGGTGAAGCTGTAATATAAAATGGCGGCGGCGCTGAACAGATCGGCCTTTTTCCCTTGCCGGGCCTTCTCCGAATACAGCTCCAGCGGGGAGAAGCCCGACGTTGTAAAAATCGGACGGACATCCGGCTCGGCGAGCAATACGGCCGAACCGAAATCCAGCAGCACCGGCCGGCCTTCCTCCGAAACCATCACATTCCCCGGCTTCAAATCCCGGTGAATGATGCCTTGCCGATGAATGAAGTCCACCGTATCCAGAAGCGGCAACAGGACGTTTCGGATCAAGTGCGCCGCCGAAGGTTTTTCCTCCCGGATATAGTTGACGAGCGGTTTGCCGGCGCAATAGCGGGTCACCAGATAGCTCGTCCCGTTTTCTTCGAAATGGTCGATGTATTCGACGATATGCCTGTGCCGGAGCCGGCTTAGAATCGCAGCTTCCCTCCGGAAAGCATCGTTCAGCCCGTCGAACTTCCGGCGAATCGAGGGACGGCGGCATAGGACCGTCTTTCCGTCCATATCTCTTAAAGCCAGGCTCTTGGGATAAAATTCCTTGATCGCAAGCCTTTCTTCTCCCTCGGCCGGGCTTCCGATATAAACGATGGACAGCTCGCTTGAAGCCAGCCGTTCTTCGATCCGGTAGGCGCCGCCTTTTAGCAGCGTATGCCGCTGAAGGCACACATCATCGAGGTCTAGGGTCATCCCAAATTGCTCCTTCGTTTCGAACATTCGCCTTGATTCGATTGAGGCGCGGGCTCGCAAGCCCCTTCCCCATCTTATCACAACTATCGAAATTGGGAACCACTGGATTTTTCTACGTCTGCGATTGAACGGACGCGAGAGCTCGCAGGCGGCGGCACTAGCCGCTTACTTCGCAAAACTCCGAAATAATGTCTTGATTGTCCCGGCAAGGTGATGACTGCCGCCCCTCGCCTCCACTTTCTCCACCATCAAAGCAACGAGCAGCTTCGGTTTGTCGGTATCGTAAGCGACGAACCAGCCGTTCTCCTGCCCGGACTCTCCCTTCTTTTGCTTCAGCTCGGCCGTACCGGTCTTGCCCGCCAGCGTCAGCCCGTCGATTCTCGCTGCGCGGCCGGTGCCTGCGGGATTCTGGATGACCTCCTTCATCTGCTCCGTCAGCATGCGGCTCACTTCGGGGCGAATCAGTCCGCTTTTCCACACTTCGCCGGTCGTCCGGCCGTCGTATTCGAGTACCGGCTTAATCATATTGCCGCCGTTCACGAACACCGTATACGCATCCGCCACATGCAGGGGCGACATGACGACCTCCCCTTGACCATAGCCGGAGTCGGCCAAAAGAACTTCCTTCTTGATGCCTGCGTTCGACAGCGACGAGACGTCCACCGCCAGCGGCAGCGGCAGCTTCTCGCCGAATCCGAACTTGCCGGCGGCCTTCTCGAAGCGCTCCGCTCCCAAGCCTAGCGCCACCTGAGCGAAATAGATGTTGTCCGAATACATCAGCGCCTTCGTCAAATTCACTGCGCTCGCCGCCTCGGACACCCTCGTAACGTAGTAGTTCCCCCACGACGAGTCCTTTTTCCACTGCTTCCCGGTAATGGACTTCTCTTCATTCGGGTCGAGCATCCCCTGCTCCAAAGCGATGGCCGCCGTGATCGGCTTGAACGCCGACCCGGGGGCGTAAGCGCTGACGTATCGGTTGAACAGCGGCTTGTCCGGGTTCTCCGTCCATTTCTTCCACTGCTCGGTCGAAATGCCCGAAATCCAGACGTTCGGATCGTAAGACGGGGTGCTGACCAACGCAAGCAGCTCGCCGGTCAGCGGCTGCATCGCCACGCCCGCCCCCGCATCATTCTCCATCTCCCGGTACATCGCCCGCTGCAGCCCGGAATCGATCGTCAGCTTCACGTCTTCGCCGTCTACTGCATCGCGCTTGGCGAGCGTCACCTTGTCCCGGCCCTCCGCATCCATAATGTAAATGCGCTGGCCGTCCCGGCCGCGCAGCCGATCTTCCAGCGTCAGCTCGAGCCCGGTTTTGCCGATCCAATCATCCGGCCGGTAGCCTTTATCCTTGTGTTTCTTCAGCTCCTGCTCGTTCAGCTTGCCGATGTAGCCCGTCAAATGAGCCGCCGCCGCGCCAAGCGGGTACGAACGTACCTGCTTCGTCCGGTAAGACGTTCCTTGTACCATAAACAGCTCAGTCTCCCGTGGATCGTCTTTGGGGACTAGCGCTATGGGAACAAACAGCTCCGGCTTCACCCACGAAGCGCCGAGCTTCGCCTGGATATCCTCCGGCTTCAGGTTCAGCAGTGCCGCGAGCTTGCTTACGGACTCGTCGGACGGCTGCTCCATTTTTTGGGGCACGAGGCCGACCTCCCATTGATCTTCGTTGATGGCCAGCCCATGGCCTTGGCGGTCAAGAATTTCTCCCCGCTTCGCCGGGAGCGTCTGCACGCGCACCTTGTCCGTATCTTTGAGCTTCGGAAACAGAAACGACGAAGACCAGTCCACTCCCCAGGCGCGCTCTTCCTTGCGAAGCGTCGCCGTCTGGTCGAACTCGATCGGTCCCGCCGACGTCTTCATTTCCACATGCAACTTGTACCGAATTTGGTCGGTCTTCGCATTCGGGTCTTTCTCCGTCGGCGCCGCCGTGATATTCAGCTCTGTTAGCCCGATTCCTTCATAAATGTTTTGGTGTCGGCTGACGAACGCGTCTTGCGTGACGTATTCTTTAACATGGTTCGTCAAGCTAGGATACATAGCTGCGTAATCTCTTTTCTGCCAAGCGGCGACGAATGAATCCATCACCTCTTCCGGCGGCTTCATCTCCGGCTTGCAGGCCGCAAGTGTCAGCAGCAGCGCGACAAACAGGACGCCCCATGCGGCGCCCCTCGCAACTATTCGATGGGTCAATCTAAGCACTTCCTCTCTCTATCCACTCGTTTCCATTGTAGCCAATCGCAGGCGGAAGGAGAACGGATAGTTTCCTGATATTTCCCTTACGAAACGCTGACCGGGACCGGCCGGAAATGTTGGATACCGCTTTTGGCGCAGTGGTATAATCGTCTTATTCCATGGATCTGCGGGGGAATGACCAATGAAAATCGTAATTGCGCCGGATTCGTTCAAAGGCTCGCTGTCCGCTCTGCAGCTGTGCGGAGCCGTGAGCTCCGGCATTCGGTGCGTCGTCCCGGACGCTAACATCGTCGAGCTTCCGGTCGCGGACGGCGGGGAAGGCACGGTAGACAGCCTTGTGCATGCCTGCGGCGGTATCCGGGTAGAGGTACAGGTCCGCGGTCCGCTCGGAGAGCCGGTCACGGCCGTTTACGGCATCCTGAAGGACGGTACCGCCGTCGTCGAAATGGCGCAGGCGTCCGGGCTGCCGCTCGTGCCCGAAGCGCGGCGCAACCCTCTTGCCGCCTCCTCGTACGGAACGGGCGAGCTGATTCGGGCCGCATTGGACCGCGGGTGCCGGCAGTTCCTCATCGGGCTCGGCGGCAGCGCGACGAATGACGGCGGCGCCGGCATGCTGGAGGCGCTCGGCGTCCGGTGGTACGGAGCGGACGGCGTCCCGCTGCCTTCCGGGGGCGGAGCGCTCGCCGGACTCGCCGGCTTCGATGCCTCCGGCATGGACCCGCGCCTCGCGGAATGCCGCTTCACGGCGGCGACGGACGTCCGCAACCCGCTCTGCGGGCCGGAAGGCGCTTCCGCCGTCTTCGGCCCGCAGAAGGGCGCGACGCCGGACATGACGCAAGCGCTGGATCGGGCGCTGCGGCAGTGGGCTGACGTCATTCGCCGGCAAACCGGCGTTGACGTGCTTACGCTGCCCGGCGGCGGCGCGGCCGGCGGCATGGGGGCCGGGCTGCATGCGTTCCTCGGCGCGCAGCTTCGCTCCGGCATCGACATCGTGCTGGAGAAGGCGAAGTTCGAAGCGCAGCTTCGGGATGCCGACTTGGTCATCACCGGCGAAGGCCGGCTGGACAGGCAGACGCTGTCCGGCAAAGCGATCGCGGGCATCTGCCGTAAGGCCCGGGACGCGGGAGTGCCGGTAGTCGCTTTGTGCGGCAGTCTGGAGCTGCCTGCGGAGCAGCTGGACGAGCTCGGACTGACGGCGGCTTTTTCCATCGTACGCAAGCCTTGCGACCTGCCGGAAGCGGTCGGGCGCGCCGCGGAGTGGGCGAGCGGGGCGGCAGCCCAAATGATGCGCCTCCTGCAGGGCGTCGGACGGCGATAGCTAACATTTGGTTTGGTATTTTCGTCTAAATCCGCGAAGTTTCGATTGAAATTTTGCGCCAACGTGATAGGATAGGTCATAAATGCAACTTCATTCATCCAGGGAGAGAAGTACAATGAGCATACCAAAAGCTTTAACCATTGCCGGCTCCGATACAAGCGGCGGCGCCGGAATTCAAGCCGATTTAAAAACATTCCAGGAACGCGACGTCTACGGAATGACGGTTCTCACGACGGTCGTCACGATGGACCCGAACAACCAATGGCACCATGGCGTTCATCCGGTCGCTTTGCCTACCGTCGAAGCCCAACTGCAAACCGTGCTTGACGGCATTGGCGTCGATGCGCTCAAGACGGGCATGCTCGGCTCCGTCGAGCTAATCGAGCTCGTCACGCGCACGCTCAAAGGCAAAGGGCTGCAGCGCATCGTCGTGGACCCTGTAATGGTCTGCAAAGGCAACGACGAGGCTCTCCATCCCGAGTCTACGGTAGCACTGCGGGAACTGCTCGTCCCGATCGCGGACGTCGTCACTCCGAATTTGTTCGAAGCGGCGCAGCTTGCGAACCGTCCGCCGATTCAAACGCTGGAGGACATGAAAGAAGCGGCGCAGATCATCCATGCGACAGGCGTCAAGTACGTCCTGATTAAAGGCGGCGCGAAGCTCAATCACCCACAAGCGGTCGACTTGCTATATGACGGAACGGAATTCGAGCTGTACGAATCCGACAAAATTTCCACCACCTATACGCATGGAGCCGGATGCACGTACTCCGCGGCGATTACAGCCGAGCTTGCCAAAGGCGCCGACGTCAAAGAAGCGGTCGGCACCGCAAAACGGTTCATCACCGCAGCCATCCAGCACGGTTTTCCGCTTAATGGCTTTGTCGGCCCGACCCGCCATTCGGCGCTGCGCCAGTTCGGGTAAGCCTGTCACCGCGATTTTCTCCATATCAAAGAGCCTGTCTCAAGTCT
>NZ_BIMB01000063.1 GCF_004000865.1 Paenibacillus elgii NBRC 100335
GGAAACACCGGCTTTTTTTATGGAAAGCTCACAACGGTACTCCTCGTAGAAAAATAGGCCGCCTCCCACGAACAGAGTACGGTCTATTTACTGCCTGCTTATTCTGCTATGTCAGCTCGAACCCGCAATCCACTTCCAAAAATAGAGCCATTTCGTACATCGCCGCAAGCCGGTTTCGGTCGTACGCATCCTTGGACATGCTCAGCCTATCGCATACCTGCGTATCTGTCGGTGTATTTTGCCGCATATACCGCGTTTCGATGATCGACCGCTGCTTGTCCGGCAGCAGGCTCAGCGCGATTTCCACGGAATCGCACACGTAACCGCGGTGCATTTGCTCGTTTACGTTGTACACGGCGATCTGCGCGGTCGGATCGCTTACCGCATTCGTCGCCCCGTGGTACCGCGGATCGTAGCTGGCGGTAACCCGGGCTTCGCGGCGTTCGAAGCTGCTGTATTTATAGCTCCGGTACAGAGCCAGCCGTTCTTCCATGGCTGCGCGGACGGCTTTTTTTTGCGCAAGCGTGAGCGTATCGTTCATAGCGACCACCTTTCGATACATCGAATGGTTATTTTTGCAGCGGACAAGCAACCGGGGGCTGCTGTTCATCGTTTCTTGTTTTGTGTTAGTAACATTATCACACATTCTTGTTATTAGCAATAATTATCCAAAAAATATTTACTAATAACAAGTAAGTGTGTATAATGGAAGAACAAGAAAGGATGTGCACGGATGAACGTTCAGCAGTTCGGAGCCTATTTAAAAAGCCTGAGAGAAGCCAAAGGGCTGACACTTACCCAATTGGGCGATCGGATCGGCTACTCGAATCCTTATTTATCCCAGATCGAAACGGGCAAGAAAAAAAACATGCCCTCGCCCGAGCTGCTGGAAAAGCTAGTCGAACCGCTGGGTGTCGAGTATGCCGATCTGATGGCGGCCGCCGGCTACCGGAAGCTTGCCGACACCCACAAGTACCGGCAGGCGTTTCAAGATCTGCTCGATATTCTCGGCATCGACCTCGACGGGATCGTTCAAGCCCTTACCGTCATTCCCCGGACGGCCCTCAAACGATTGGAGCAGGAATATCGCCCTTTCTTCGGCGACGATTTTGAGATTACGCCAGACAGTTTGCAAGCTTTGCTTCAGCAAGATCCGCCAAAGGTCGAAATTTACAAGCTGATCGGCCAATTGGAAAGCATGGCAGGGCAGTTCCGAACGACAAGAGCAGATGTGGAAAAAACCGATACCCAGACGCTCGACCATCTGTACGATATCGGCAAATCGCTTCAATATATTGACGGCCTCCAATATAACGGCCACCTGCTCACCGATCAAGACCGGCAGCGCATTCTCGGGATGCTCAAGCTGCTGTTCCCGCAATACGAGGAGCAGGCCAACGATTGAGAAATGGCGTTACTGGTTTTCGCTCTCCAGCAAAGCCCCTTTTTTCCGAAGCAGCAGTTGCACGAAACCGTACGCGGATGAAACGAGCAGCACGCAGCCGGAAGCGATGTAAACCAAACGAACGCCGATCAGGTCCGTGACAACTCCGATCACGGCAATGGATAACATTGAGATGAGCTGAACCAAGGTAGACCGGGCTGCCGCCACTTTAAGCAAGGTATGCTCGTCCGAGCTGTTTTGAACCATCGACTCTTGCGCCAGATCGCGAATTTGATAAGCCGGCCCCATCAACAGGACAAGCAGCAACGCCAGCATGCTGTTCAATACGAACCCATACAGCAGTGTCAGCAACCCGAACAGAGACGCTCCCAGCAGCATACTTACGGTCAGCTTCCCCTGCATCCGGCGGGAAAGACGAAGGACAATCAAACCGCCGACGATGGTGCCTAAATAGTAACCGCCGTTAATATATCCCCACCAGGCTTCTCCTTCGTGCAGAGCCTCTTTGACAAAAGTTAACGTGACGGCTCCGATCCAGATCGTGCCGACCCAAGATTCGATTAGATCCATCATGACAAGGACGCGCAGTCCTTCATGCCTGTAAAGAATTTTCCAGCCTGCCGTCATTCTGTCCACAAGTCCTTGTTCGGTTCGAAGCCCCGCCGGTTCATGTTGCTTCCCGTGCCACTTCAACAGGAACATGCATCCGATCGATACGACGAGCAGCGCAAAAGTAATCCCGAGCGCAGCGCCTCGGCCCAAAACAGACAACAGTACGCCCCCCAGAGTCCATCCGGCAAATTGGAACGTTTGGTCCACCGTCGACAGCAAGCCGATCGCCTTCACCCGCTCCTTCTCGGGTACGACGGCCCGGAGCAGCGAGCTTTTCACAGGCGAGAACCAGCCGTTAAAAAAAGAAATGATCGCGAGCAGCACCATAGTGACAATCAAGCTCAAGGCCGAAACGTCCTGCGTTAGCATCAGCGCAAGACCCAGGAGAATCACCAGCTGCGTCGTTTGCGAAAAGATCAGCAGCGCGGGAAGCCGAAACCGGTCGGCAAACGACGGCAAAACGACGCCGCTGACCATTCGCGAAATGGCGCTGATTAGCGTCACGGCAGCGGACAATGCTGTCGAACCGGTCTGCGCGTACAAATGCATAACCACAACCATCGTATAGAGCGCAAAGCCGAGATTGGTTGCCGTTTGGCTGACCAGTAAAGCGTAATATGAACGATTCAAGCGCAATCCCCCGCAAATTAAATATACTTTTTATACATATATGTATGTTAAATGTGCAGGATTAATTATAAATGCGCAGGCTTGAGGAAGCAATTGTTTTTTATAAAAGAAAATAGACCGGCCTCGACATGGCAGCGGTCTATTCTGTAACCAATATAAGCGGGTGATGGGAATCGAACCCACGCCACCAGCTTGGGAAGCTGGAGTTCTACCATTGAACTACACCCGCGCGAAAAGGGATTGCGCTTATTTATTATAAGCGTTCCCTCTCGTTTTGTCCAGTAGCGGCCCGCTACTTAATCTCCCCGATCTGATCGAACGGGTAATAACGGAACAGCGCCTTGCCGACAAGCTTGCTTTTGTCCACGAACGGCGTCGGCCACAGGTGGGAATCCTTGCTGTCGTTGCGGTTGTCGCCAAGGAACAAATATTTCCCTTCCGGCACTTGAACCGGGCCAAATTGATATTTCATCGGCTCCTTCACATAAGGCTCGTCCACCTTCTCGCCATTTCGGTACAGCGCGCCGTCCTTCACTTCAATCGTATCGCCCGGCAGGCCGATCAGCCGTTTAATGTAGCGCTTATCTTCTTCTCCCTTGAGCGGCGGATAAAAGACGACGATGTCGCCGAATTTAAAATCGGTTAGCGCGACCATCTTTTCCACAAACACTTTATCGTCGAGCTGAATGGTCGGCAGCATCGAACCAGTCGGCACCTTCATCCCCTGCGCCACGTACGTGTTGAACGAAAAGCTGATGATGACGGCCAAGCCAAGCGGCGCTACCCATTCCTTCGCCCATCGCATGATTCGGTTCAAGAGCTTCTCCCTCGCCTTCTCTACGTCGTTTCACTTAACTATACCGGATACGAAGGAAAAGAGTATTAAAATAACCTTAAAATTAGAAAACGCTGACCGTTCGCCATACATTTGAAGCAAGCCAGCGAATTAGGTACAATCAGGGAGAAGCGCAAAATCATTCGCTTGAGGAGGGATTATCGATGAAATACCGGAAGCTGGGCAAAACAAACATGAAGGTGTCCGTCATCGGGGTTGGCACATGGCAGTTCGGCGGCGAATGGGGCAAGCCGTTTACCCAGGAGGAAGCGGATGCGATTCTGGACGAAGCCAAAGCGTGCGGCATCAACCTGATCGACACCGCGGAATGCTACGGAGACCATACGTCCGAATCGCTCATCGGAAGCTACATTTCCCGGTGCCGGCGCGAAGACTGGGTCATTGCCACCAAGTTCGGGCATAAATTTCACGCCCATCTGGACCGGAGTCAGGAATGGTCGCCGCAAGCAGTGCTGGCTCAGCTCGATGCCTCGCTCAAAGCGCTCCAGACGGACTACATAGATCTTTATCAGTTTCATTCGGGCACAGACGAAGCCTTCGATCAGGACGAGCTGTGGACCTTGCTGGATAAACAAGTACAGGCGGGAAAAATACGGCATCTCGGCACGTCCATCGGCAGCAACGACAACCTCCATCAGACGGACGCCTCCGAACGCGTGAACTCGAAGGTGATTCAAGTCGTTTACAACCGGCTCGACCGCAAACCCGAGGAGCGGGTTTTCCCGTCCTGCGAGCGCCAAGGACTTGGCGTGCTGGCGCGCGTGCCGCTGGCCAGCGGCTACCTGAGCGGCAAATACAATCCCGGCGCCTCGTTCGCGGAGAACGACGTCCGCCATCGGCACGACCCGGAGCAAACGCGGCTGAAGCTGGAGGAAGTGAAGCGCATCCGCGAGCACGAAGTGCCGGAGGGCATGGATATGGCGACGTGGGCGCTGGCTTGGTGCCTGAAGCATCCTGCGGTCAGCGCGGTAATTCCGGGCTGCAAAAGCCGCCAGCAGGTCATCGCCAACGCCGCTGCCGCAAGGTATGTGGGCGACGGTCACCCACAGGCTTGGCAGGAAACGAACGTCGAATAAGCACCCGAGCCGGGTCACTACCTGCCTCTCAGAAGTGCCCGCCTCCACAAAATAAACAAGCGTTCCGGCCCTCGCATTGGACGAGGCTGGAACGCTTCTTTTTTCCATTAAGCTGGAGGCCGCAGCATCAGATCGGTAAATTCGTTTGCCGGAACCGGCTTGCTGTAAATATAGCCCTGGATTTCCCTGCATTTGATATCGAGCAGGAAGGAAAGCTGCTCCTCCGTCTCGACTCCTTCGGCAATCACGTTCAGCTTCAGGCTGAGCGCCATGGCCATAATCGCCTGGACGATGGCAGCGTCGTCGGGATCGACCGTAATGTCGCGAACGAACTGCTGCGCAATTTTGAGCTTATCGATTGGAAATTTCTTGAGATAATTGAGGGACGAATAGCCGGTGCCGAAATCGTCCATCGAGATATGTACGCCGAGCTCGCGCAAGGTTTGCAGCTTTTGAATGACTTGATCCACATGGTACATCGCAATACCTTCGGTAATTTCCAGCTCCAGATACCGCGGCTCCAGCCCGCTTTCCTGCAGCGCATCGAGCACGACTTGGACGAAATCGTGCTGGTGAAACTGAATCGGAGAGATGTTCACCGCCATCTTCAGCGGCGGAAACCCGGCGAGCTGCCATGCCTTGTTCTGCTTACAGGCCGTGCGCAGCACCCATTGTCCGATCGGAATGATCAATCCCGTCTCTTCGGCCAGCGGAATAAATTCACCCGGCGAGATAAAGCCAAGCCGCGGATGATTCCAACGGATGAGTGCTTCCATTCCGTTCATGCGGGTCGTGAAAATATCGACCTGCGGCTGGTAATACAGGACGAATTCCTCCTGCTCCAGCGCTTTGTTCAGCCACTCTTCCATCACCAGCTTTTGGATGACCGTATCGTTCATCTCGGCCTTGTAGAACTGGTAGCCGTTTTTCCCGAGCTCCTTGGCCCGGTACATGGCCGTATCGGCATTTTTCATGAGCGTAATGGGATCTTCCCCGTCCTGCGGATACATCGCGATTCCGATACTGCAGCCGACACGAAGCTCGTGGCCGTCTATGGCAAACGGCTGACTGAGCAGATGGATGATTTTCTGCGCCACCTTCTCGGCGTCATGCGGCTGCGACGTATCCTTGATCAGCACGGTAAATTCGTCCCCGCCCTGCCGCGATACGTTATCGTCTGCCTGCAGCCAGCTTTTGAGCCTCTCCGCCGCTTCTGTCAACAGGAGATCGCCGAACGCATGGCCGAACGTATCGTTGACGTTCTTAAACCGGTCCAGATCAATGAACATGACGGACAGCTTGCGCCCCGACAGCTTGGCCTTCCGGATCGACATGCCGACGGTTTGTTGGAACTTCTGGCGGTTCGGCAGCCCGGTCAGCATATCGTGATAGGCGAGGTACGTAAGCTGGCGTACCGTAAATTCCCGGTTGCGCATATCCGTCAGCACAAAGTAAAGGATCGGCGTCATGAGCAGAGCGAGACCCGCCAGATCGGCCATGGTTCCCATCAAATTGGCAGTTTGCCACGACGCATAGCGCACCGCCAATTCCACCATTTCTGCGAACGCCATAATCACGACGGCCGGGGCCAGCGCCCGAATCGGCTTGATGCTGTTTTTCCGAACGGCCGCATTAAGGATCGGGGCGACCAACAGCACAATCAAGCCCGATTTCATGAAGTCCAACGGGTCATTAGGCACGCCAAGCAACTGTTTGAGCGAAAGCAGAACGATTTCCGCACCGGCCATGACGCACCACAGATGCAGAAGCGCAGCGTGCCGATACAGTTTATGCCGCCATTCCCGCAGCAGACCCGAACCTACAGGACTCCGTTTTTTTGCCATGTCGATCCTCTGCTTCCTCTGATGAAGGGTTTTCTTTTATTCTAATTCCCCAGAACCAAAAGAACAAGAGAATTTTAGTTATAAAGACCCATATTAATCGACATAAAACGATAAAATCCAACATCACTTTTATTGAAATTCCGATCAATAAACTCGGAACGTATGTTCATATACCGTTTCGTCGTCATTGCTGTCCATAACCCGCACCTCCATCTTCCAATGGCCGGGATAAGGCAAATAAGCTCCGCGCGTTTTGTACGTATGTCTTTTTAATCCGAACGACTCCTCGAAGCTCACATCCTCCGTATATTCGACAGGCACCACGATCGGCGCAATCTCCGGATTGTCCGTCGCCTGCAGCTTCATGATCACCTGCTTCGGTTTACCGAGCTTTTCGGGCAGCCATACTTTTACGGCAAAATCGTTGACGCCCGGCACGTTCGGACTGATCTGCGCGGTCATATGGATCTTCTCGCCCATCACATGCCAGTTCATCGGTTCATTGGCCGGAAGCGGGGTTAAATAAGTAAATACGCCGACGACGCCGACCATAAGCGTCATCAGCACGGCATCGACGCCAAGCAGGCGGCCTGCCCCCCGTTCGCTGTTTTTGCGGTACAAGAAGCGGATCAGCGCCGCAATCACGACGACCAATAGCACAAGCCCGGTCTTTATCAGAAGCAGCTTGCCCCACCCTGTCTCCACGATATACCGTACGTCCGGGAGAAAAATGAACACGGTCAGCACGCCGGATACCGTCAGCAGCAGGATGCTGACCAGCGCCGCCGTAGAGACGCGCGGAAGGAACCGTTTGCCCAGCTCCTTATCCGTACGCCACAAGACGAGCAGCATCAGCAAGCCTCCGACCCATACCGAAGAGGCGGCCAGATGAAGCCAGTCCAGCACGAGCGTTTCGCTTTTCGGTTCGAAAGCGGCCGCATGCCCGAGCAGACTTTTGGCGAACCAGACGAGCGCAAGCCAGATATAATCGAGAAAGACGCTGCGGTACAGGACGACAAAGGACAGCAGCGCCAGCAGCAGTCCTCCGAGCCAGGCGTAGCCGACCGTCGTTTGGGTGAACAAACGCAGAAGACCTTCCGCTCCCCCGTCGCCGATCAGATCGCCCATATGCGCCCACATGAACAAAATATACGCGATCAAATAAAACTGCTGCAGCCTTTCCGCCCACTGCTTCAGCCGGACGCGGGACGGATCTGTTTTTTCTCCGGGAGCGAACCAGCGCAACCAGAGCAGCCAGCCCGTGAAACCGAGCAAAGCCAAATAAAACAAAATACGCGAGCCGAATTGCAGGACATCCTTCACTCCAAACGTACTCATCGGACCGTCGTGGCGGTGCAAATGCTCAATCGCGGGCGCGCTGCCGCTGACGCCCGACGGCTGGTCCAAGCTTTGGCCGACCGCGAACAAATAAGTGCCGTCTACGGGATGCCCGTCCGCTGAGATGACGTGATAAGTCACCACATAGATGCCTTTGACGAGTCCCGGCAAGTCCAGGGTCAAGGTCGTGCGGGTATCGTTCATCACAGCCGCTTTGTCCGTTACCTTGCGCTTGCTGCCATCGTAAACCCTTAAATAGTACAGCCCCTCCTCCAGATGCTCGTTAAACGTCAAAACCACCTGCTCCGGCGGCTTCTCCAGCTCCGCGCCGTTGGCCGGGACCGTCTGCACAAGGGAGGCATGCGCTTCGGCCGGAGCCGCAGACCCAAACAGGTACATGAAGCCGAAGCCTACGATCAACACCCACAAGGCGAGCCTCCTGTACGTCTCTCCCCAATACCCTCTCCATTCCATTCGTTACTCCTCCTATCGTTTACCGGAGACCCGGTGTCATCATCCCATGACCTTAATTTTTATCACAAAAAAAGGCAGGTTTCCCACAGCCCATAGTAAATGTAGCATAAAACGCAATAACAAACCAAATTCGGCGTTTTTTCGCGATTTTGTCCTAATCAATTGGCGATTCTCGACCGAAATAACAGATTGACAGAGAAGCGACGATGCGGTAAATTCATGATATTGCTTCGCGCAAACAACTACATATTGTAGGTTCAAGAATCAAGAACTACGACATATTGTGGAAACTCGTTAGGGCATCGCTACGATAATGAAGCCGCACCCGCACGGTTCGTCAGGCCTGATCGACGGCGAACCGGCAGAACGACAGGAAGACGCTTCAGAAGCGGGAGCCCTGCGCGTTACCAGACATTTAACGCTTCGCACGAAGCGTTAGCGGCATGCGTCTGCCTGTACGGCGGCGGCATGCTTTTTCTTTGAACATTCCAGAGGAGCTGAATACATGATCATCGTAAAACGGGACGGCACAAAAGAAGAACTCGTGTTCGCAAAAATGAAAAAAGTCATCGACTTCGCGTGTGAAACTTATCCGGAATGCGATCCACTGGAGCTGGAAACCGCTCTGCTGCCCTTGTTCCGCAACGGAATTACGACCCAGGAAATCCAGCGCCTGCTCATTCAGGTGGCTGTGGAAAAAACAAGCGTCGAGCAGCCGAACTGGCAGTACGTCGCCGCCAAGCTGCTTTCCTACGATCTTTACAAGGAAGCCCGCTTAAACCGCAAGTACGGCCATTTCGGCTACGGTGATCTGTATTCGCTGATCACCTATTTGACCGATATGGGCTTGTACGGCAAATACATTCTCGAGCATTACAGCCGGGAAGAAATTCAGGAGCTCGGCGCTTACATCGAGCCGGAGCGCGATTACCTGCTGAACTACATCGGCCTCAAAACACTCGCCGACCGCTATTTGATCAAGGGGCTGGACAAAGAAGTGCTGGAGCTGCCGCAGGAGCTGTTCATGGGCGTTGCGATGCACCTGGCCATGAAGGAAACGGATAAACTCCGTTGGGCGAAGCAGTTCTACGACGTGCTTAGCAATCTGGAGATGACGGTAGCGACGCCAACGCTGGCGAACGCCCGCAAACCGCTGCATCAGCTCTCCAGCTGTTTTATCGATACGGTGCCGGACAACCTGTGGGGCATCTACAATGTAGACCAAAGCTTCGCGCAGGTATCCAAGCACGGCGGCGGCATGGGCATCTATGTCGGCAAAGTGCGCAGCCGCGGCTCCAACATCCGCGGATTCAAGGGCGTCGCCGGCGGCGTCGTGCCTTGGATCAAAAACTATAACAATACGGCCATCGCCGTCGACCAGTTGGGCGTCCGTTCCGGAGCCGTCGCCGTCTACCTAGACGTGTGGCATAAGGATATTTTGGACTTCCTGAACCTGAAGACGAACAACGGTGATGACCGGATGAAGGCTCACGACATTTTCCCGGGCGTCTGCATCCCCGATCTGTTCATGAAAACAGTTGAGGAGCGCGGCACATGGTACTTGTTCGATCCGCACGAAGTGCGCAAGATCAAGGGCTACTCGATCGAGGATTCGTGGGGCGAGGAATTCGAGAGCCGCTACTGGGATTGCGTGAACGACGACAAAATTTCGAAGGACGAAATTCCGGCCATCGACATCATGAAGCGTGTCCTTACCAGCTCGTTCGAAACCGGCACGCCGTTCGTGTTCTTCCGCGATACGGTCAACCGCGCTAACCCGAACAAGCACAAAGGCATGATTTACTGCTCGAACCTGTGTACCGAAATTTGCCAAAACATGAGCGCCACCGAGATGATCCAGACGGAGCACGAGGACGGCATCATTACGACGAAGGTAAAAAGCGGCGATTTTGTCGTCTGCAACCTGTCGTCGACCAACCTCGGCCGCGTCTATACGAAGGAAGATATCGAGCGCGTCGTTACGACGCAAATGCGGATGATGGACAACGTTATCGACCTGAATTACTACCCGATTCCGCAAGCGCAAATTACGAATAAAAAGTACCGCGCCGTCGGCCTCGGCTCCAGCGGCTACCATCAAATGCTGGCTCAGCTCAAAATTCAATGGGAATCCGACGAGCACGTGCAAAAAGCCGACGAAGTGTACGAATGGATGAACTACTACGCCATCAAAGCGTCGATGGAAATCGCCCAAGAAAAAGGCGCCTACCCTGTATTCGAGGGCAGCGAATGGCAGACCGGCGAATACTTCGAAGCCCGCGGCTATAACAGCCCGGAATGGCTCGAATTGAAAGAGCAAGTCGCGAAACACGGCGTCCGCAACGGCTGGATGTTTGCCATCGCGCCAACGGCGTCGACCTCGCTCATCGCCGGTTCGACGGCCGGGATCGATCCGATCTTCAATAAGTTTTTCGTCGAAGAGAAGAAGAACGCCGTCATCCCGCAAACCGCGCCGAATCTGAACCCGGAGACGATGTGGTTCTACAAGGAAGCGCACCGGATCGACCAGCACTGGAGCATCCGTGCTGCGGGCGCCCGTCAGCGCCATATCGACCAATCGCAATCGTTCAACCTGTACATCACGCCGGAGCTATCCGCGCGCGAGTTCCTGGAAATGTACATGGCCGCTTGGAAGCACGGCCTGAAAACCGTCTACTACTGCCGCAACAAAAGCCTCGAAGTCGAGGATTGCGTAAGCTGCAGCGCGTAAACGAACTACCAAACAATCCGTCAGGGCCGGGTGCGCTTAAGCGCCCCTCCCCAACGAAAAAACCCGGAGTTCGCGGGCGGCAGCGAAGCGCGCCGCCCAATGAACTCCAACGCTCTAAACGTAAAGCGCGTACATAAGACTCTTTGCAAATGCAAAGAGTCTTATGTACGAAAGCGATCCATCGTCAACCGTCTCTCATATGCACAACTTCACTCAACCGACCCTTTCCGGGGTCCAGGGGGCCGGCGCCCCATGGGGTCCTCCCTACTAGGGAGGATTTAGGAGGGTCATTCGACTTTAGGGGGTAGAAATCACTAATGGAGCTTCAAAAGAAAAAGCTGTTTAACGAGCACGGCGACCGGGATTGGGGCAAGCGCCGCATGATCGGCGGCAACACGACGAACCTGATCGAGCTGAACAACGTCAAATATGACTGGGCAACCAAGATGTACCGCACGATGATGAACAACTTCTGGATTCCCGAGGAAATCCCGCTGGCGCAGGATGCGAAGGATTACAAATTCCTGTCGCCCGTGGAGCGCCAAAGCTACGACAAAATCATCAGCTTCCTGATCTTTCTCGATTCGCTGCAAACGGCCAACCTGCCGAACATCAACGAATACATCACGGCCCCAGAAGTCAACCTGTGCCTGACGGTGCAGACGTTCCAGGAAGCCGTACACAGCCAGAGCTATTCGTACATCCTCGACAGCGTCTGCTCGGCGGAAGTACGCGACGACATCTATAACCAATGGCGGGAGGACAAGCATCTACTGCGCCGCAACCGGTTCATCACCGACCTGTACGAACGGTTTATCGAGACGCCCTCCACGGAAAACCTGCTGCGCACCATTATGGCTAACTACATTCTCGAAGGCATTTATTTTTACAGCGGCTTCAGCTTCTTCTACGCGCTCGGACGCCAAGGCAAGATGCTCGGCACCGTCTCGGAGATCAAGTACATTCAGCGCGACGAGTTGACGCATCTGGCGCTGTTCCAGAACATTTTCCGCGAAATCCGCAAGGAAAATCCGGAGCTTTTCACGGACGAGCTGATTGAAGACCTGCGCCAAATGATGAAGACGGCCGTCCAGCACGAGATCGAGTGGGGCCAATACATCACGAACAACAACATTCACGGCCTGAGCAACGACATCATCGACCACTACATCAAATATTTGTCCAACGAGCGCCTGCGCAAGCTGGGCCTGGAAATTTTGTACCCCGAAGTCGTCGAGCATCCGATGAAATGGGTCGAGACGTTTAGTAACATGAACAGCATGAAAACGGACTTTTTCGAGCAAAAGGTGACCAACTACAGCAAATCGTCCAACCTGAACTGGGACGACCTGTAAGCCGGATCCCCAAAGCGCTTACCCGATTAACAAAAGCATCCCACTTCCTTTGCCTTGACGGCAGCGAAGCGGGATGCTTTTTGGTGTAATCCGTCTGCTTTATAAAGAAGACATATGCTTTTTCCGTTCCGTCTGCAATTCGTGGCAGATCGTCTCCAGCTCCTTCGCGAGCCGCGTCAGCCCTTCCGTCGAAGCGGTGATCGACTCCATCGCCGATAACTGCTCCTGCGACGAGGATAGCACATGATTCGCTCCCGCCGCACTGTCGTCGGAAATGCGCGCCACCTCGTTCAACGCGGCCGTCACCTGCTCCGACCCTGCCGACATTTGCTGGGCAGCTGCTGAAATATCCTGGATTTGATCGCATACTTTTTTCGCTTCGTCGACAATAAGCCGGAATACGTCCCCGGCTTCGTTCACCGCCGTATGACTCGTATCCACCTGACCGGCGCTTGCGCGCATCACCGATACGGCCGATACCGTCGCCTGCTGAATCTCTTCGATCAGCTGCGTGATTTGACCCGCCGATGCTTCGGCTTGCTCCGCGAGCTTCCGGACCTCACGCGCCACCACGGCAAAGCCTGCTCCGTGCTCCCCTGCCCGGGCCGCTTCGATCGCTGCGTTCAGCGCAAGCAGGTTCGTTTGGGAAGCTACCCCGGAAATCAGCGTAGCGATCTCTCCAATTTCGACCGACTGCTTCTCCAACCGCTGTAAAGCTGCAGACACTTCCGTCGAGGAGCTTTTCAAAGCGCCGAGCTGTGATACCGCATGGCCGATCGTATCGTTGCCTTTCTCCGCTTCCTCCACCATGCCGAGCGACGCCTCCGAAACGGTCGCCGACGATTCGGCTACGCGCTGTATGCCGATCGACATCTCTTCCATCGCACGTGCGCTGTCTTTGCTAGTCTGCGCCTGCTCTTCCGTTCCCGATGCCATGCCTTCCATGGAGGTCATGATCCGGCGGTTCGCCAGCAGTGTCTGCTCGGTGTTCTCATTGAGCCGTCCCACGTAATCGACCAGTTGCTCGGAGCTGTCCGTCAGCTTGTTCAGAATGTTGCCTAGCAGCTGCTGCTTCTCCTGCTTGTCCGCTTCGAGCAAGGCCACGGTTACCTTTTTCTTCGTGATTTGCCATACGGTCGTTCCTGCTGTCAGCAGAAGGAACACGGCATGAATCGCCAGCATCTCGATGCCGTACCCGTCCTTGCCGAACACAAGCTCCGAATACAGCCAGTAGGCGGCGATGTATTGCAGGGCGAACAAAGCCGTCATCAGCCAAATCAGCTTCGTATCTTCATAAAAGGCCATCAGAGCGATAACCATGAAGATCGAGAAATAAAATTCGACCATTCCGCCCGATCCGACGATCATCGCCATACTCGTGAAGGCCATGGACAGCGCATTGAACAGCGGAACGTAACGCTGCCGCCCCCGCCAAAATAATAACCCGGCGACGATTAACAGAAGCAGCGGAGCCCCCAAAAACACATTAAGCAGTACCTCGTAAGCCAGCAAATCGTGCTCGGATTTAAAGACATGCACCCATCGGAATAAAGCGCATGCAAACACGGCCAACAAGTACGTTCCGAACGTCACCGGCAAGGTCATCCGGTTTTTAATCGCCAACACATCGGGCTTCGTGGATAACAAAAAGCTCACATCCTATTCACTAAGGTCGAAGCTATACTCTTTATCACATATTATATCGGTCGGAAGTCCTATTTTTTATAGGTAAAAATGAAAAAACCGTGACAAGTCGTCGTCACGGTCTCAGCTTAATTCCAGCAATTCCTTCACCTTGAGCTCCAGCTCAACCATGGAAAACGGTTTATGCATATACGCATTCGCTCCAAGCTGCATTCCCCGGCTCGTGTCCTCTTCCCGGCTGCGCCCGGAAAGAACGAGCACTTTCGTATGGGGCGGCCGCGTGCCGCGCTCCCTCATCCGTTCGAGCACGCCGTACCCGTCGAGACGCGGCATCACGCCGTCGAGAATACACAGATCGACCGGGCTGCCGAGCAGCTCCAAATAAGCCTCTTCCCCATCGGCCGCCTCCTTGAAATCGATCGGCAGATGCTTGAGCTTCGCCATGAGAATCGAGCGCAAAATATTGTCGTCGTCGGCAATCAGCACCGTCTTGCGCGCCGCCGCGTCCGTCTCGGTACCGGCAGCGTCGCCGGTATACAGCATCACCCGATTGCGACCGCTTTGCTTGGCCTCGTACATCGCATCGTCCGCCCGCCTGATCCACTCGCTCAGTGTAAGGTCGGGCTGCCACTCCGACACGCCGGCCGAGAACGTAATGTGAAACGACTGGCCCTCGTTTTGCGCCACGGGTCCTTGATGCGTCAGCCTCAGAATGCCTTCGATCGTCTTTTTGGCGTCGGCTGCAGACGTGCCGGGCAGCACCACCACGAACTCCTCGCCCCCGAAGCGGGCGATCAGATCCGTAGCGCGCAGATTGGCCTGCAGCAGATGGGCGAGGCCCTGCAGCACCAAATCTCCGATCGGATGCCCGTACGTATCGTTGATCGATTTGAACCGGTCGATATCGATGAATACCATCGAGATCGTTCCGGGATACCGCGCGACGCGCTGCAGCTCCACCTGAATTTGGTGGTCGAAATACCGGCGGTTGTACACTCCTGTCAACGGGTCGCGGAATGCCATTTGCTCGAACATTTGAGTCCGCTTGAGCAGGCTGTAGATGCGGGCGGCCAGCTCCTCGTATTGAAACGGCTTGACTACGTAGTCGTCCGCGCCCAAATAGAAGCAGCGGACCTTGTCGTACACGTCGCTGCGCCCGGACAGCACGATCAAGGGCACGAGCTTCAAATTCGGATCTTCCTTCAAAAACTCGAACAGCTCGTAGCCGCTGTCCGGATGCATCATAAGATCGAGCGAAATCAAGTCGTACGAACGCTCCCGGATCAGCCTCTGCGCCGAACTGACGTCTGCGGCTTCATCCACCTCGTAGCCGTCCAGCTTCAGACGCCGGACCAGATACGCCCGCAGCACATCGTCATCGTCGATCACAAGTAGCCGTTCGCCCTGCGGAGGCGTGAGGGTGCGCTGCAGTTGCTCCTGCTGCTCAGCCAGTTCCAACTCGCGTGCGGTTGTATCGATTTCCAATTCCAATTCGAGCACCAGCGCAAGGGAAACCTCCGAACACCTCCGAAACCGCACGTGAACCGTCGGCGACGCCACAGCTTCCTCGTCCTGCGACCATTCCCAGTGATCAACCAAATTCTCGGCGAGCGTCCCGATGCGTGTTAAACCGAACATCGGCGCGCTGCCTTTCAGCGTATGCACGATACGGTAAAAGCGGCGAGCCGTCTCGGACGCATCCTCCGGCTCCGGATCCTCGGTCCAATGCCGCAGCTGCTGCAGCTGCTTATTCAGCTCGCGAATATATTTTTTCCGGCCTTCCTTCACTAGCCGGGCCTCTCGTTTCATCCGGTCGTCAGAGGGTGTTTGATGCAAAGCCTTCACTTCCCGTCTCCGGTATAAATTTCTATCGGTTAACGCGCATCGCGCCGGATCAGCTCTTCTACGGTATCCAGCAGTTGCAGCGGGCTGAACGGTTTAACGATATATTGCGTAACGCCCGCCGCCTTGGCACGTTCCCGGTCCTTATCCAGCGCTTTGGCCGTCAAAAGAATAACCGGCGTGTCCGCATTCGGGTTCGCATGGCCGCGCAGCCATTCGCAAACCTCCACTCCGGTGCGTTCGGGCATCATGTAGTCCAGAATAATTAAGTCGAACGGCTGCTCCTGCAAATAGGCGAGCGCCTGCGCCCCATCCTCCGCTTCGGTCAGCTCATATCCATCCTCGGCCAACGTTTCCGTTAACAAGAACCGTAAGGCCGCTTCGTCATCGGCCAATAAAATTTTATAAGATGCCATAAGCCGTCGAACGCTCCTTCATGGTGCATGTTCTATGGTGATTATTATAGCACGGATGATTGCCGCAGGGTTACAGGGAACTTCACAATTGTATATAGTTCTACAGAACTATTTGTAAACCAAAAGAACTATGATAGGATAAAAACAAACCAAAATTTAATGAAAACTTTACTTTTTTCGAGCACTTTTTCCTAGCTGAAAGGAAGGACAACATGAATCCCGTGGACCATCTGATCAAAAAAGTATCCAAGTACGTTTCGTTCGGCCAGCCTGTTTCGTCCGGGTCCTTGGTAAGTCAGCGCTTGTCTGACCCGCGCATGCCTATGCAAGCGTTTTATTTGACACTCCAGCCCAAAAGCGAACAAGAGCACTACTATCATGAGGTTTGGCTGAAAAAAGAAGGCTCGTTTGCCATCACCGAGGCGTGGTACAAAGACAGCACGGTCACCCGAAGCCTGGTTCAGGACAATATTTCTTATGAGCAGCTGATCAACACCATCGGCGAGGAACAATCGCATCATGTCGTTCTGCGAATGACGGAAATTGTCAAGAAGTCGGAACGGGAGGATTGGAGACCGTATTCCAAACGGGCGTGATGAGGCAGGCTTCAAAGCATACTGCCAAGCCCTTGCTTCCTGCGGGCATATTCGCGCCAGGATCCGCCGGGAATGCGCGGATATCCCCTCGGCTCATTCCATAAGTAGATCCATCCCTCGCACTCTTCCCGCCGGCTGTCGCGTACCCAGACGCGTTCATAGTCGTTCCTTGCGCCGGGCCCGTAATACTCCTCTAGTTCGTCCATCCGATTCAGACCTTCCTGCGTCACGACCAGCCATTCGCCTTCGACGTCCGTCTCGCCGCCGCAGCCCGACAGAACGAGTCCGGGATAAGCTCCCGCATCGAACAATGCGCCGCGTACCCGTCCGGGCCGGACCGAGAGCAAATAAGGCGCGACCACATGATGATTTGATTCGCCGACCAACAGCGTTCCATAGACGAAAACCCGGATCAGACCGGTTCCCTCCTTTAAGCTCAACCGGCGAAATGCTTCCCTCGCGACGGTTGCCGGCTGGCGAAAATACCATTTTCTTCAATTATACCATAAGCCAAGTTCGGGGAAGCGGGTGATTTGCCCTATCTTTGAATGCACGCCGTGTCCGAGAAAAGGAGACCGGCATAAATTGTCCATAAGACAAAGTCTGCGGGGGGGAAGGGGGGAGTGCGCCATGCTTAGTCCCGAAGATGCGAACAAGATCATTCGCTTTTTGTCGGCGGCTTATTTTTGCACCGATTCGGATCAGGCGCGCAAAGAGTTTAACCGATTGGCCAACGAGCTGCGCAAAGCTTCCGGACAGCCGGAACAATAAGGGGCTGAAGACAAGCACACCGCTGCAGGAAGCGGCGTTTTTTTGCGCTGCCGCGCGGAGAATCAGGACAATAGAAAAAAGCCAAAAGCGTCCACTTCTGGCTTGTTCCATTTGCGATTATTTTCGCTATCCTTTCGGCTAGTGCCTGGTGGACGCCGTTTCCTGCTGCCGCGAATTCAGTCCGCGGGTTTTCACGATGATTTTCCGAATACTGTCCTCCGACAGATGAAACTGACGGATCAGATCGGTGACCGTATGTCCGTTCTCATACAGCCTGAAAATCTCGAAATTCCGACGCATAATCGACTGCCGGGTGCCGTTGTTCTCACCCCAGCCTGCGCGGGTCTGTTCTTTTTTCGGTATATAAATGATTTCGCCCTGAATATAGTCCTGCAGTTGCTTGAGCAGACTAGGCGGCAAAATATCCTTCCCATTCTTGTACCCCACCGATGAAAGCCTCCTTTCGCGCCATGTTGGCCAAAGCCTCGAAAGTTATAAGCATTTTCATCTTTACACCTCCTCTGAGTTTTGCCGAAGCAAAACTGACGTCGCAAGCATTAGGGGCATGAAATTCAGGATAAACGTCTACGCCGTCCTTATCATCATTAAGGATAAGCGCGTTTATCAAGGTTGACGCGAAGCTATAAGTTGCGTTAACTTATAAATTCTTATCAACAAAAAAACACGATCGCCATATCGTGCCTGAATGCCTCTATATGTCATGTATCATTCAATGACGGTTCAGGTGACGGTGAAGGAGAAAAATGCTTATTCACTTGTTAGCAAACCCTTTTCCTTTTTTCATTGTGTCCAGTACCATTACCATTGCACGACACTCCTCTCACCTGAATTTTTTTGAAGACACGGAATTTCTCTTACATTATAACCCATCGATTCTTGCATTGTCCATCCGCGAATATATAAGGGGCCCGAAGGCCCCCTTGACTGGCGTCTCCGCTTACGCGAAGACCACCTCGGATACCGTAATCATTGTTTCTGATCACTCCTTTCCTTAAGCGTCAGCTGGCCGGCTACATCCCTATTAACTCATAATCGGCTGCGGTGCTGCAAGGTGGAAAACTTTTATAACGATTTTATCCTTATCCTGTCCGCTGATGCGCCTCACGGAAGCTTCTGCCGGGAAAACGCCGTTTCCCGTATTTTTGAACTGGCGCAAACTGGCCGTATCGTATATAATGGCATACAGTAAAGCGCCGGAAACGAATATAAAAAAGCTCGTATAATTGCAGGATGAATCGGCCTGCGAGTCTCTACCCTGCCTCCGCAACGGCAGGACTACGAGCGGTACACATACGGACGCAGAAGGGAGAACCGCCGCTGCTTGCAGCCCGGCCGACCATTTTGCGCCTTTTCTTGCTTTTGCGTATCGCTCGATTGCCCGTTTCTTATGTAGAAACGGACGAATCGGGCTTTTTGTGTTTATCGGGCTTAGGATCTTGTTAACGTTCGGGAGGAGAAAGTAATGGAACTGCTTAAAAACAAAGTGCTGCAGGAAGGAATCGTGCTCGGAGAACAGGTGCTTAAGGTAGACTCGTTTCTGAACCACCAGGTCGATCCCGTCCTCATGATGGAGATCGGCAAAGAATTCGCCGCCCGTTTCGCCGGCGAAGGCATTACGAAGGTGCTGACCATCGAATCATCCGGGATCGCTCCCGCCGTCATGACGGCGCTGCAGCTCGGCGTGCCGCTCATTTTCGCACGCAAGCGTAAGTCGCTGACGCTGCGGGACGATCTGCTGACGGAGAAGGTGTATTCCTTCACCAAGCAGGAGGAAAGCGAAGTATCCGTCTCCAAAAAGTTTTTGTCGCCCGGCGACCGGGTGCTGTTGATCGACGATTTCCTCGCCAACGGCGAAGCGGCGTTCGGGTTGGCCCGGATTGCCGAGAAAGCGGGCGCTACGGTAGCCGGTATCGGCATCGTGATCGAGAAGGCTTTTCAGCCCGGGGGCCGGAAGCTTCTGGACGCAGGCTATCGCGTAGAGTCGCTCGCGCCCATCGCTTCGTTGGCGGATGGACGGGTCACGTTCGCGGACAAGCCTGAGCCGCAGACGAATCCGGTATAAATCAAATCCGTGCCCAACAATCCATTCCCGGAGGTATCCTTCCTGTGTCTATGAATGCAAAAACAACCGGCCAGCCGCCGATGCGGCGGTTTTCGCTCGGCCTGCAGCACGTGCTCGCCATGTACGCCGGCGCCGTCATCGTGCCGCTGATTGTCGGCAGCGCGCTGAAGCTGTCGCCGGAGCAGCTCGCCTATCTCGTTTCGATCGACCTGTTAACGTGCGGCATCGCGACCCTGCTCCAAGTTTGGAGCAACCGCTTCTTCGGCATCGGCCTGCCGGTCGTGCTCGGCTGTACGTTCACGGCCGTCGGCCCGATGATCGCCATCGGCAGCCAGCACGGCATCTCGACCGTCTACGGCGCCATCCTGGCCGCGGGCTTGTTCGTCGTCATCTTCGCCGGACTGTTCGGCAAGCTGATCCGCTTCTTCCCTCCGGTCGTGACCGGCTCGGTCGTCACAATCATCGGGCTCACGCTCATTCCCGTGGCGCTGAACGATATGGGCGGCGGGGTCGGTAACCCGAATTTTGGCGCGCCGGTCAACCTGCTGCTTTCGTTCGGTGTGCTCACGCTGATTATTGCCATGAACCGCTTTTTCACAGGCTTTTGGCGGGCAATCTCAATTCTGCTCGGACTGATTGCCGGGACGTTCGTCGCGGCGCTGCTCGGCAAAGTCAGCTTCGCTCCGTTCCATGAAGCTTCCTGGTTTCATATGGTGCACCCGCTCTACTTCGGCATGCCGACGTTTGAAATCACCTCCGTGCTGACGATGATTCTGGTCGCTGCGGTCAGCCTGGTGGAGTCGACCGGGGTCTTTCTGGCTCTCGGCAAAATATGCGACCGCGACATCCGCTCCGAGGATTTGACCCGCGGCTATCGCGCGGAAGGTCTCGCAATCATTCTCGGCGGCCTGTTTAACGCCTTCCCGTATACGACGTACTCGCAGAACGTGGGGCTGATCCAAATGAGCGGCGTCCGGACGCGCGACGTGATCATGACCGCAGGCGGCATTTTGATCGTCCTTGGCCTGATCCCGAAAGTCGCGGCGCTGACGACGCTGATCCCGACCCCCGTGCTCGGCGGCGCAACCGTAGCCATGTTCGGCATGGTCGTCTCCTCCGGAATCCGCATGCTCGGCTCGCAGGTCGATCTGAACAACCATGAAAACCTGCTGATCATCGCCTGCTCCGTCGGCATGGGCCTCGGCGTGACGGTCGTTCCGACGCTGTTCAACCAACTGCCGCAAGCCGTGCAAATTTTGACTGGCAACGGTATTGTCGCAGGCAGCTTCACCGCGATCGTGCTGAATCTGGTGTTCAACCTTAGGCGGAAACGGTCGGTTGCCGATGCTTCGCAGCCGCAAGGCGCCGCGAACTAATCGAATTGACATCATAGAAGAAGACTACGGCCTGTGAAACGCAAAACTCACAGAACCGCAGTCTTCTTTTTTTGCCATATATCCTATGGGTTTAATCCCAAATGACTTCCCAATTCCGGTTCAGCGATGCTTCGATCGTTCCCCGCTCCATAATATAGCCGGCCAGCAGCTCCGCCATATCGGTCGGAATGTCCTTCACGACCGGCTTCCCTTGGAACATCAAGTAGTTTCCGCCGCCTGCCGCCCGGTAATTGTTCATGACGACGTCGTATTCCGCTTCCGGATCGATCGGCTTGCCGTTATAGCTCAGTTCGACGATCCGCTGTCCTACCGGACGCGAAATGTTGATGCGGTACTCAATACCTTCCCACATGTCGTAATTGTAATGCTGCGGCTTCGGATCGCTGAATTCCGCACTCACCTGCACCGGGCCGTGCCCGTCATAATGGGCAAAATACGAGGCCGAACGCTCCAGCGCGGCGCGGATATCCTGCCCCGACACCCGAATGACCTGCAGCGTGTTCGGATAAATGTAATTGGAGACGATATCCCGCATCGTGATATGCTCGGGAAATCCCGGCGAAATGTTGTCGAACAGCGCGGTGTTCGAGATCGGCGCTCCCGTCAGCTCCATCTGCACCCGGTTGATAAACTCGATGAGCGGATGCTCCTTCAGCCGGACCTGCATCGGATCGGTCACGCGCATGTCGCCAAGCAGACGCCCGATCGGCTGATCGAGCCATACCTGCGCAAGGCGTTCGTGCGGCTCCACGATAGCCAGCACCGCGGCATCCGGCGCTTCGCCTTGCGGGGATACCAGTTCAGACGCGGCTTCCAGAACGCGCCAGCTTCCCGCTTCCAATCCCAGCGTCAGCGTGACTTTACCGAGCCAGGCGCCTGCGCTGCCGGGTTGCACAACCGTCACCCCGTTGATGCTCGTTCCGCTGATGGAACGGTGCTGGTGACCTGTGAGCAGCACGTCGATGCCTTCCACCTCACGGCAGAGCGCATAGCCTTGATTTTCCCCTGTCAACGGCTCCGTCGGCTCGCCGGATTCCAGGTGCCGCTCAAACCCTCCGTGGTAGGAGACGATCACAACGTCTACTCCCTCGCGCTCGCGCAAATGCTTCACCCACCGCTTGGCCGTCTCGACGGCATCCTCGAAGCGCAGGCCCGCGATATGCTCAGGCTTCTCCCAATGCGGGATGTAAGGCGTCGTCAGCCCCAGCACGCCGATTTTGAGCCCCTGCTCGAGCGTTTTCACCAGATAAGGCTTGCCGAATACCGGGTCGCCCGTCGCCTCATCGACGATATTGGCGCTGAGCCAAGGGAAGCTCGATTCCCCGACCGCTTTGCGCAGCAGCTCCATCCCATAGTTGAATTCGTGATTCCCGATAACGGCCGCGTCGTACCCGAGCTCATTCAGGCACTGGATCATCGGATTCGGCTCCCCGCCGTTCAGCTTGGCATGATGATACGCCAGCGGCGTCCCTTGAATCAAATCCCCATTATCGATAAGCAGCAGCGGCCCGCCCTTTTGGCGCTCCTTGCGAATGATCGATGCGATTTTGGCGAAGCCTGTTTCCGTTGCGCTGTTGTTGGCATACTGGATCGGCAGCAGCGCCCCGTGAAGGTCGCTTGTTTCCAGAATCGTGACTGTCAGCTTTTGAACCACCTTGAATTCAACTCCGTTTTTCCATAGAATTGAATCCACTATATCAAATTTAGCGCCGGAGAACCATCCGTCGGGATCTAAAAATATTTTTCGACATTTTTAGGGCTTTTTCACAAAAAATTTACTATGGGTTATCCGAATCTGTGGTATAGTAGGAAATGGATTTTGATTTAACAAGTTAACAGGAGGTCCATTCCATGTTTAAAAAGTTTGCAGCAGTAAGTCTGTCCCTGGTGCTTACCGCCGGGATTGCAGCAGGTTGCGGTACGAAAACAGAGAACAATGCAACCCCTGCTCCTTCCGACAAAAAGCAAGAAGCGTCTGCGCCAAAAGGCTATCAGCCTAAAGAATTGAAAGTGCAATTCGTTCCTTCCCAAAGCGCAGAGACGCTGGAAGCGAAAGCGAAGCCGCTGGAAAAGCTGCTCGGCGACAAGCTCGGCATTCCGGTTAAAGTATCCGTTTCAACCAACTACAACACCGTTATTGAAGCGATGGCTTCCAAGCAAGTCGATATCGGCTTCCTGCCTCCGAACGCATACGTGCTGGCGCATGACGAGAAGAAAGCGGCGGACCTGCTTCTGCAAGCTCAACGTTACGGCGTAGACGAAAAAACGGGAGCCGACACCAAAGACTTGGTTGACTTCTACAAAGCTATGATCATCGTCAAAGCAGATTCCCCAATCAAAGAATTGAAAGACCTGAAAGGCAAAAAAATCGCTTGGCAAGGCGTAACGTCCTCCGCAGGCTTCGTATGGCCGGCCAACGAAATGAAAAAAGCGGGCGTCGATCCGGAGAAAGACGTAACAGGCATCGAAGTAAAAGGGCACGACAAAGGCATTCTGGCCGTGATGAACGGGCAAGTGGATGCAGCAGCTGTGTTCCAAGACGCGCGCAACACAGTGAAGAAAGACATTCCGGACATTTTCGAGAAAACGAAAGTGGTTGCTTTTACAGCTCCGATTCCGAACGACACAATCACCGTGCGTAACGATATGGATCAAACGTGGAGAGACAAAATCGCTCAAGCGTTCATCGATATCGGCAAAGACCCGGAAGGCGGAAAAATCATTTTCGACGTATACTCCCACCGCGGCTACATGAAATCCGACGACAAGAAATTCGACGTCGTTCGCGAATATTCCAAAGGCATCGGTCAGAAGTAAGTTATATATTTTTAATTCAAAGGAGCACCCTGCTTTCTGCAGCGGCGCTCCTTTTTTGCGTTACAGGCGCTCCTTGACTTGCCCCAGTTCCAACGCTGAAGACACTGGGATGCCTGCGTCGTCAGCAGCTCTCGTCACATACCGCTGCAAAGCGTCGGTGTCCTTTAACATATGCCCGGTTAAAATGCACACCGCCGTCTCGTCCTTATCCACGATGCCCTGCGCGACCAGCTTGCGAAGCCCGGCTGCCGACGCCGCAGAAGCCGGTTCGCAGCCGATGCCCGCCCGGTCGATCACCGCTTTCGCCTCCATGATTTCCTCATCCGTCACGGAAACCGTTACACCGCGGGTCGCTTGCAGCACGTCGGCAGCTTTTTTCCAGCTCGGCGGGTTGCCGATATTCAGCGCGCTGGCCAGCGTATGCGGCCTGGGCTCCGGGACCAGCTCCTTCAGCCCGTGCTCGATCATCCGGTGGAACGGACTCGCGCCCTCTGCCTGCACGATCGCCACCCGAGGCATGCGCGGAATGAGTCCTGTCGCCAGCATATCCTGCAACCCTTTCCCGAGCGCGGAACCATTGCTCAGCGCCCCGCCGGGCAGCACGATCCAATCCGGCAGCGTCCAGTTTAGAGCCTGGGCGATTTCGTAGACGATGCTTTTTTGCCCCTCGATTCGAAACGGATTAATCGAATTGCATACGTACATCCCCAGCTCGGCCGCATGCCGTTCCAAGAAGCGAATCCCATCGTCGTAGGTGCCTTGGAACCGGATCATTCGCGCTCCATAAGCCGCCGTTTGCAGCACTTTCCCGTCTGCGACGCCTTCCTCCGGGACAAAGACATACGAGGTTTTGCCGGAAAGCGCTGCGTACATTGCAAGCGACGAAGACGTATTTCCCGTCGACGAGCAGGCAAACCGCTCATACCCAAGCCAGACGCCTTGCGATACGGCGACCGTCATCCCGTTATCTTTGAAGGAGCCGCTCGGATTCTCGCTCTGCGCCTTGAGCCGCAAGTTCCGGACTCCGGTAAACCGGCGGACCGGTTCGGAGCCATACAGCCCCGTGTTGCCCTCGTATTTGGTTACAATCCCCTCCATCGGAAGCTCCGGATGAATCAGCTCCTTATAGCGCCACACCCCGCTCGCATAAGGCGTATTGCGCTCCGCCAGACGCTCGTCGAAGACGTGCCGCAGCTTCTCGCCGTCTAACGCACCAAGACTCTGCTCGACCTGAAGCAGCCCGCCGCATTCGCAGCGCCATACCGGATCGGTAAGACTCCGTTCTTGTCCGCACTCCGTACAGCTCAATTTCATCCCGCTCGCTCCTTTTCGCTATTGCGATTTGCTTCGTTCGACTTTACAATAAAACGAAAAAACATATAAGTATAATATATTTATTTCAAATAACCATAAATTAATTTTATGAATGGAGCGAAGCCTATGAACCTCCACGCGTTAAAAATATTTCATATCGTCGCCCGGAGCCAAAGCGTCACCCGCGCCTCCGAGATATTGCGTATCAGCCAGCCTGCGGTCACGATGCAGATCCGCAACTTGGAGAAGGAGCTCGGCCTCGTCTTGTTGGCCCCGAAAGGAAGGGGGATTTGGCTCACGGAAGCGGGAACGTTCCTCGCCGGCCATGCCGAGCGCTTATTCGCTCTGGAGCAGGAGCTGGAAACGCTCGTCGACGATTACCGGGCAGGACGGTCCGGCACGCTGCGGATCGCCGCGACGTACCTTCCGGCCAACTTTTTGCTGCCCGGCTGGATCGCCGCCTACAAGCGGAAGTTTGCCGAGGTGCGGCTGACCCAATATACTGGGAACGCCCAGCAGTCGCTTGAGCGGCTGGAACGGTACGAAGCCGACATCGCCGTCATCGGCGGTGGCGCCGCCGCTTCCCCTCGGTTGACACGCACCGTGCTATTCGAGGACCCGATGTGGTTCGTCGTCCCTCCGGATCATTCGTATGCAGGCCAGGAAGTCGGGCTCGCCGATCTATTGAAAGAAACGTTCATCATGCGCGAGGAAGGCAGCTCAACCCGCGAAATGCTGCTCGCCTTATGCCGGATGTCAAGCCTTGCCTCGCCCGATATCGGCGTCGAGCTGGGCGGGATGAACGAAGCCGTACGGGCGGTCGCTGCGGGCTACGGCGTGCTCTTCGCTTCAGCCTCCGAGGTGCGAGAGTTCGTAGAGCGCCGCGAGGTCGTGCGGGTGCGGGTGAAGCATCCTGAGGTGAAAAACCCGATTGCCATCTATAGGCGCGAGGGCGAACCGCTAACCGGACAAGCCGCGGCGTTTGTCGAGCTGATTACCGGCCGGGTTTAGGGGCGAATAAGAAGAAGCGGGCGACATTTTCCGCATAAAAAAGCCCGCTTTCGGACAATGTGATCCGAAAAAAGCGGGCTTTGTGAACTACACCTACACCAGACGTTTGCGAATAGCGGAAGAAATAATATCGATAATGGTGACCATGACGATGATCCCGAGCAGAATAACGCCGACGCGGTTCCATGCGCGGGCTTCCAGCGCCAGAATGAGCGGCGCCCCAATCCCACCCGCCCCGATCAGACCAAGGATGGTAGCGGAACGGATGTTAATCTCGAAGCGGTACAGCGCATACGAGAAGAAGTGCGGCAGCACCTGCGGAATGACGGCGAACCACAGCACCTGCAGGCGGTTGGCGCCACAGGCGGTCAGCGCCTCGGTCGGCCCGAGATCGAGATTTTCGATCGCCTCTGAATACAGCTTCCCGAGCATCCCGATCGAGTGCAAGCCTAGCGCCAGCACCCCGGCATAAGCGCCCGGGCCCACCGCTTTGATGAAGATGATCGCCATGATGATTTCCGGGAACGTTCGGATAAAGCTCAGCATAAATTTGCCGCTGCCAGATACCCAGCGGAAACGGCTCATGTTGTTCGCCGCCCAGAAAGCAAACGGCACGCACAGAAACGCCGAAATAAACGTACCGATAATGGAAATCGCGAGCGTATCGAGCAGTCCCCGGATCAGATCCTCGCCTTCGGGCATGTAGACATAGCCCCAATCGGGATGGAACAAGCCGCGGAGAATGGCGGCGAAATCCCGGCCGGCATTTTCCGTCAAGCCTTCGAACTTAATGCCGAGAAAAGACCAGAGATAAATGGCCAATATAATGATCGCCACAAGCCAGAAGCGAATGCGGAACGGTTTTTTAGTCGTCTGATTCATAACAGCCTCTCCCTTATCTTCGTGCTCACGAAATCAATCAGCAGCACGATCGCCAGCGTCAAAATAATGATAAGGGCCGAACGGTCATAACGGAACTGCTGTAGCGTCCGGTCGAGCGTTAACCCGATCCCGCCCGCACCGACCAAGCCTAACACGGCGGCAGCCCGGACATTGACTTCAAACGTGTACAAAAAATACGCGATATATTGCGCAGCCACCTGCGGCACGACGCCAAAATGAATCCATTGCAGCTTGTTGGCCCCAACGGCCGTCATCGCTTCTAAAGGGCCCGGATCGACCGCTTCGATCGACTCGTAGGTCAGCTTGGCGATCAAGCCGAAGGAGAAGAAGGCGAGCGCCAGCACCCCGGGCATCGCCCCGATGCCGAAGATCGCAACGAACAATCCGGCAAAAAGCAGCTCCGGGATCGTCCGGATCAGGTTGAGAATAATGCGCGCCGGATGGTAAATCCACGGGCTGCGGGTTACGTTGCCGGCTGCAAGCAAAGCGATCGGAATCGCGACCAGCCCGCCAAGCGTCGTACCGATCACCGCCATTTGTATCGTTTCCATCATCGGCTTCCAGACGACATCGATATAGCTCCAGTCGGGAGGAATCATCTCAACGAGCAGCTTGCCCATCTCCGGGAAGCCATTGATCAGCGTGACAATACTGGAGTCGGTTTTATCCGCGCTCCACCATAACAGAAAAATCAGAACCAGCGTCGTCATATACGACTTCGCATTGGACGGCTTTTTCAGGATATCGCGGCGTTCGGGCCCGGTCATTCCGCCTCCACCCCCAGAAGCTCGTCCTTCTTGATCGCCCGCCCGTAAATGCCCGAGAAGGCCTCGTCCGTCGCTTCCGATACGGGACCGTCGAACACGATCTCTCCGGCGCGCAGGCCGATAATGCGGGTCGCGTATTCCCGCGCCAAGTCAATAAAGTGAAGGTTAACGACGGTCGTGATGCCGAGCTCCTGATTGATCCGTTTCAGGTCGTCCATGACCTGACGCGTGGTCAACGGGTCCAGCGAGGCGACCGGTTCGTCCGCCAAAATGATTTTTGCCTCTTGAGCAAGCGCCCTGGCGATCGAGACGCGCTGCTGCTGTCCGCCGGACAATTCGTCCGCACGGGCATACGCCTTCTCCCGAATATTTACGCGCTCAAGCGCTTGTAGCGCAAGCTCCACGTCTTGCTTCGGGAACAGCCCGAGCAGCGTTCGCAGCGTCGAATGGTAACCGACGCGGCCGGAAAGAACGTTGCGAAGAACGGAGGAACGTTTAACTAAGTTGAAATTTTGAAAAATCATGCCGATATCGCGGCGCAGATTTCGGAGCTGGGCTCCCTTTGCCGCCGTAATCGATCGCCCGTCGATGAGAATCTGGCCGTCGGTAATTTCATGTAGTCTGTTGATCGAGCGCAGCAGCGTCGATTTTCCCGCTCCCGAGAGACCGACGATAACAATAAATTCGCCTTTGTCCATGGTCAAATTAATATTTTTGAGACCTACGGTTCCGTTTGGATACACCTTGGACACATTCTGGAATTCAATCATAGTCTAATGATAGTCCCCTTTAACTAATTTAAACTGACAGATTTTAATTCGACATGAATCGCGTTTTTCCTCTTCCAATGTGACTTAAATGACCATATTAATGAAAGCTTAACACTTCTTGTCGGCAGGACTTGATTCCTAAGACTGTAAAAGAATAGAAGTCGCTGCGATTTTAAAATAACAGCCCGCAAATGAACGAAATCACCTTCGCTCCCGGCAGAAGCAAAAGCTGGGCAAGCAAGGTGCCGGCCAGCCGCGACAGCATCAGGATGCCGAACATTTTATGGAGCTCCGCCTGCTTCACCTTGCCGGACATCGCCTTATCGGACAGCAGCGCCACTCGCGGATCGATGAAGATGGTCAGCAAAATGGTGGCAATCCCGTTGATCAGACCTGACGATTGCGCGGCGCTTGTCCCATGCTCTGGAACGAGATAAGACGCGTACAGCGCGGATAATACGCCGACCGTGTAGATGCCCGTGACCAAGGTATTCATCAGCAAAAGCCGCTTCGGAATCCCGCCGATCCGCAGCCGGCTGAGCATCTCCATACGCGGCAGACGAAATACGCGCTTGACTGATTTCAGCTTGTCGATCGTCACGGACTCCCGGATCAGGAGCGGCAGCGACCCGACAACCTCAAGCCGGGCGATCAGCCGCGCGGACACGAACACCATTGTCGGAAAAACGAGAAGCGCCGCCAGCGTCCCGACGGAAGCCCCGATCAAGATCAGATGAAATTGAAACCCGAGCGCAATGTCCGGGTCATTCTTCGCTTTATCGATCAAATTGCCGAATAACGTGCCTTGAAGCATGTTCGAAGTTCTGGAGATCAGAACGATGATGCCGGTGAGCGACAAGGCGACCGCCAGCTTTCCTGTTCGGATGCCGGCCAATCTTACCGCATAAGATAGCGTTTCCACGCCATGGATGATCAGGGTCAGCGCAAATACGAGCCATACCGATCCGACCATGCTTCCCCTCCTTCGTTTTGCAGACAAGCCAAAAACGCGACCGCACGCTTGATTCGCAAGAACAAAGACGGCTGTCGCGTTTGCAGTGGTTTACCGGTTGAATGACGTCTCTTTATCGTGCTAGCTGCCTGCAACGTCCCTCTTCGTGAACAGCAGCCAGGAGATGGCATAGAATACAATCCAATAAGCGGCCAGAACGGCCAGAGAGAAGCCGAGCGTCATCCCGGGGACTAAAGGCTTGCCCCCATGCAAATACGGAGTCAAATCCGTATTGGCGAACAACAAATATTTGACCCAGGTATATCTGAGCTGCACCAAAATGGTTACGAGCGTTCCGGACACAAACATCAGGAAGATGGAAAGTCCGATCGCTAGAGAGCTGCTCCGGAAAACGGTCGAAATCATAAAAGCCAGCGTCGCCGTCATCACGATCTCTATGGCCTTGATTCCATATCCTTGAAGGATGGACGGCATCGTCCCGTCGGGCGCAACCGAGCCGCTGACGCCGAACAGCACAAGCCCCGTAAAATAAGAGATGATCAGCATAAGCAGCAGCAGCTCGACAATGAACAGCAGCACGGATACGTACTTGGCCAATAAAATTTTGCCGCGGGAGGCCGGGCGGATCAGCAGTAGCTTCACCGTGCCCCACGTAAATTCGGAAGCTACGCTGTCGCCCGCCACAATGACGGTAAAAATCGTGACGAGCGGAGCGAGACTCGCCGAGAAGCTCATGAATTGAAGAACGTGATTCATCCCCGACTCGAGGACATACTTCATCATCGCTCCCATCGAGACGACCGCCAGGACGACAAAAGCGAGCATAATCCATGTCCGCAGACGGGTAAAAATTTTCATCTGTTCGTTCTGTATAAGGCGAAATACGCTAGACAATCCGGTTCCCTCCCGTCACTTCGAGGAATTGCTCCTCGAGCGTTTTGGTCAGCGTCCGAATGCCGTAAACCCGGATTCCCGCCGAAACGAAGCGGGCGTTAAGCTCGGCGGTCGCTTCGCGCCGATTCGGCAGCCATACGACGAGCTCCGAGCCTTCCGTTTTCGCACGATTCGCCTCGCCAAGCAGCTCCAGAGCCGCATCGGGGCGGTCGACTTCAAATCGGACCTCAACGTCCTCCGTCTCCGAAGGCGCCTCCTTGAACGACCGGACATCGAGCAGCCGTCCGTTCTGAATAATGGCCACGCGGTCGCACATCAATTCCATCTCCGACAGCAAGTGGCTCGAAACGATGACCGCCAGCCCTTCCTCCGCAGCCAAGCGGCGCAAATAATCGCGCAGCTCGCGGATTCCCTCGGGGTCCAGACCGTTGGTCGGCTCGTCGAGCACGAGCACCGACGGGCGGTGCAGGATTGCCTGGGCTACGCCGAGACGCTGCCGCATGCCGAGCGAATACGTTTTGACCTTATCCATAATGCGGTTCTCCAGCTTCACCAGCCGAACCACTTCGTCAATACGCTCTTTTGTGACATTCGGCATCATCCGGGCAAAATGAACCAGGTTCTGATACCCGGTCATAAACCCGTAAAATTCGGGATTTTCCACAATCGCGCCGACATGAAGCATCGCTTGCTCGAACCTTGTTTTCACACTGTGTCCCTGAATCAGCACTTCTCCGTTCGTGATGGCCATTAATCCGACCATCATCCGGATCGTTGTCGTCTTGCCCGCGCCGTTCGGTCCGAGAAAACCGAACACTTCGCCGGGCTTCACCGCGAAGGACAGCCCGTCCACAATCGTTTTGGAGCCGATTTGCTTGGTTACCTGCTGCAATTGTACTACCGGAGTCGTTTCCATAATGCCTCCATATGTAAAAAATAGGGCATACCTTCCTAACACGGAAAGTATACCATACCTGAAATCACTGACCAAATTTCGGAACCGGCCGACGCTCTACGCCCCGGATTCCTGCTCGTAATACTGCGCCAGGCTGACGATCATGCTGCCCATCCGCTCCTGCTCAGGTGCAACGACCCGTGCGATACCCTCTTCGCGAAGCGCTTCAGCCGTTACTTTGCCTACTGCCACGGCGACGACACCGCTCGCAAAAGCTTCCTTCACCCGGTCCGCCATCCCCTGTTCCCGCGCATAAGCCATCAAAAACCGGACCTGCGGAGTGCTGGTGAACGTCACGGCATCGATAGCGCCGCTCACGATTTCATTCAGCAGCGTGTCCACCACCTCCAAAGCGGGCGGAACGTGCCGATACGGCAAAATTTCACGGTACGACGCCTGTCGCTCGGTGAGCCATTGGACAAGCCTTGGCGCGGTGTCACCGTACAGCTGCAGCGCCACCCTTTGCCCTTGAAACTCATAAGGCGCCATCGCCTCGATCAGGCTGGCCGTCGTTCCATCCTCGTCCCGAACGGCAGGGGTTAGCCCCAGCGTTTTCAAGTAATTGATCGTTTTGTAGCCTCTGGCCGCGATTCGGGCTTGACTCAGCGTTTCGACGAACGCTTCCTTTTGGCCCATGTCTTCGGCCGCTTGCACCAATAGCTCCGTGCCTATCCCTGTCGTAAGAATTACCCAATCGATCCCCGTCTCGATCAGCCGGGCGATTTCCGCCTCCACTTGCTCCCGTTCGACGGCAACGGTTCCTTGGGCCGGCCGCAAGATCGGCATCCCGCCCAACTTTTCCACGATGACGCTGAGCTCCGCCGCTTTCCTCGGTCCAGTAAGCGCAATTCGTTTTCCTGCAAGTCTGCTCATCCCGATGCCTCCTTGTGCGGACCTTCTGCCGGTCGCGTATTCCTGCAATGCGTCACCATATCTGACATATAGTTCGTACTATACTGGAAGATTGCCGTTCAATCAATAGATTTGGAGAAACGAATTTTGGCTTGCCGGTTTAAATTCGGCGAAAGCGGGCAAATCTAGTACTATCACTCTAGCTTTTTTAAAGGAGGAGCAATAAGGTATGTTAAATAGTCCTCGTATTTCTCGGCTCGCGCTTTGCCTCATTCTTATCGTCACCGTGGGAGCGGTGGCCGAGCGGTCCGCCTACGCCTACCATACATCTTCGGACCTGGCCGAAACGGCCATGACATCCCAGGAATGGGATGCGATCCTGCAAAGAGATGCAGAGACTGAATCACAGACGGAAGGTCCTGTCTTGAAGACAATGCCTTCCCCTGTCTCCTATAAAGTGCGCTCGGGCGATACGCTTTATCGAATCTCCAGATCGTTCGGAATCCCCGTGGAGACACTGCTAGCCATCAATGGAATCAACGATCCGGGATCGCTCCAGGCAGGACAGCAGCTGCAGATTCCGTCGGAACAAGCCGGCATTGAGCTGCCTGAAGGACAAGCGAGCATTATACAGCAGGTGCTCACTTCCACGTTAACCGCTTATACCGCGGGAGTCGAATCGACCGGCAAGAAGCCGTCCCATCCGGAATACGGCATCACCTATAGCGGCAACAAAGCCGAGGAAGGACGCACGATCGCCGTCGATCCTTCGGTGATCCCGATGGGCTCGACCGTTTTCATCGACGGTATTGGCGTCCGCAAAGCCGAAGATATCGGATCGGCGATCCGCGGCACGCGAATCGACTTGTTCATGGACGACGTAAAGCAGGCCCGCGACTTCGGCGTGAAGAAAAATGTGAAGGTATACGTGCTTGAAGGTACGGCGTAAATAAAGGCAAAAAAAGCAGGCTGCTTGATCAATTTTTAATCAAGTAGCCTGCTTTTTTTGTTTATTTCCAAGTTAGATTTACCTTTTGACCGGGTGTGGTATATTTTACATAATTTCCATTGGGATCTGTTTGTCTAAGCAGTCTACCATTTTTATCGTATGCCCGAACCCACAGCTTATACACGGTACCTAATTTCGCATCTCCATAAGTCATCCCATTGCCGGAAGTTTCTACAGTTACTATTGAATTGTCGCTTGTATTTAAGATTACTATGACGTACTCATATGCGCCGGTTACAGTTTGAAACTCCATGCCAAGTCCGTAAGGAGCAAATTCATCGATAGACTCGGAAGCTACAACGGTTGAACGAATCGCATTCGGTGCCAACTGTTCTGCATTTGCAGCGTTGGCGATGGATGTAAGGGATAACGCCGAAAGTACAGCCAAAGATACGATTTTTTTCATGACCATGACTCCTCGTATATATTATTGGTTCCCAGAAACTATTCCCATGTTACAACTTTTATAGTGATTTATGTTTATTTTTCAATATCTGGTCAAAAACAAGAGTTATCTTGCAAAAAAGTTGTCGAATTCCAACATACCGCCGTCATCGCTTTCATCAACCGCCGTACTTTTCCCGCAGCCCGCGAATGCGGCTCATAACATCTTTTCCAATCGCAGCCTCGAATTCCTGATAGATCGGCTCCCATCGCTGCATCCACTCGCGGCGCTCCTCCGGCGTTTGAACATGAATTTCCAGTCCCCCCTGATGGCGCAGCTCTTCAAGCTGGCGGCGGTTCATCTCGATCGCATTCTCATTGGCCCAATGCGCCGTTTCTTCCAGCGCTTCTAGTAAGGGCTTCTTGACATCTCCCGGCAGCTTGTCCCAGAACGATTTGTTCATCAGCACCGTATACCCGAGATATCCGTGGTTGCTGATGGTCATATATTTTTGCACTTGATAAAACTTTTTCGTGCGGATGTTGGAAATCGTATTCTCTTCGCCGTCCACGACGCCCGACTCCAGGCCGCGGTAAACTTCGTTGAACGGAATCGGCGTCGTTTTTGCATCAAACTGTCGAAACTGCGCTTCGATCACTTTACTCGGCAAAATGCGAAAGCGCTGTTCTTTGAAATCCGAAGGATGGATCAGCGGCCCCCTATTGGAAGTCATTTGTTTGAAGCCGTTGCCCCAATAGGACAAGCCGACCAAATTTTTGCTTGCCAGCTTATCAAACAGCAGCTTCCCGAGCTCGCCGTCAAACGCCTCCTGTACCGCTTCATCGCTCACGAACGCATACGGCAGGTCAAACGTCAGCCATGCCGGAACATGCTCGGACACATTGGCAAACGAAGGGGCGATCATCTGCACGTTACCGCGCATAAGCGCGTCCATTTCGTCGGTATCGTTATACAGAACGGCATTCGGGAACACTTCGACCTTCACGCGGCGGTCTGTTTTTTCGGACATCAGGCGGGCAAACCTTTGGGCCGCCAAGCCTTTTGGCGTATTTTCGGCAACGACATGGCTGAATTTAATGACCAGCGCCTGATCGAAGCCTTCTTGCTCATCATCCGCGACGTCGGATGTGGTCGAAAATCCGGGATAAAAACCGATCGCCACGGCAGCGGCAAGTCCGATTAATACAACAAGCAGCGTTCCGAGCAAAGGCCTCACGCCCATTCACCTCCGGAGTGTCATGATCATGATGTACAATACCATATGTCACCGCCTAACTCAATGAAGACTATACAGCCGAACATGAATTTTGAAGAAACGGTTAAACTAAAGAAAACGCGGACGATTCCCCGCAAACGAAGGAGGTTTCAGACGAGATGCCGGCAAGATTCGTACGGGGTCTGCTTTGGTGCCTTCTGCTGATGCCGATCGTATTGACGGGCTGCGGCGGCGGAAAAAAACAAGAGCAGCAACAGAGTAAAAAACAGCAGCAAAATAAGCCGAGCGGGACGATGCTTCAACAGCAGTTGAAGCTGTATCAGGATATAAAAAAGAACGAGCACGAACAGCAGGAAAAGATCCGCAAAGAAGAAAAAAAGCAGCTGAAAAAGCTGCAAAAGGATCAGCAAAAAATGTTGAAGCGGGAACTCGAATTCCAAGAAAAAGTTCGCATGGGAGGCAACCCGTGGGCTGGCGGCAAAAAGGAAAAGCAGCAGTCCAAGCAGCAAGAAGGCAAAGCCGGGACGAAAAAAGAAGAATCGACCGACAAGAAAAACAAATCCCCGGAGCAGCAGCAAGGGAAAGGGAAGGAAGAGAAAAAGAAGATGCCGGGAGGATAATTCCTTCCGATTCCATACGTATCCGCTTATCGACAGCCCGTCCCCGCTCCATCCCGGTTGCGGAAGACAGGGCTGTTTTGTTTTCCATCCGCAGCTTCCTGTTGTATGATAATATATCGTAGAAAGGTGGGCGGGACGGATTATGCTGCAGCGCTTGAAAATCAACTGGAAAATCGCGATTTTGTCGTTCGGCATCGTCCTGTTCTCGCTCTGTATCGGAGGGACGATACTCCTTGGCAGCATCGTCCGACTGAAAGAGGAAGAGCTTGGGCGGCGGCTGCTTGTGACCGCTCGCACCGTAGCGCAGATGCCGGAGATCGTCTCCGGCATTGCGGACCCCGGAATGCGCGACGGCATCCAGCTTGCCGCCGAGCGCATTCGCATCATCAACGACGTGACCTACGTCGTCGTGATGGATATGCACCGGCTGCGGCTGTCGCATCCGGTGGAAAGCAAAATCGGCACCGTTTCGTCCGGCGCCGACGAAGGCCCCGCCTTTGCCGAGCACACTTACGTGTCCAAGGCGGAGGGCGAGCTCGGCACGGCGCTGCGCGCCTTCGTGCCGATTATGAACGCCGAGCATGCACAGGTCGGCGTCGCGCTCGTCGGTCGCATCCAGCCGACCGTCGGGCAGGTGCTGCTGGACCTGTCGAGTCAAGCCTACGTCGTGCTGCTTATCTCCCTGCTCTTCGGGCTGTGGGGATCGTGGAAGCTCGCCCAGCATATCAAGCGGCAGATGTTCGAGCTGGAGCCACACGAAATTGCCGCGCTGCTGCTCGAACGTACGGCGACGTTCAACGCGATGCACGAGGGAGTCATTGCCATCGATAAGTCCGAACGCATCACGATTTTCAACGAGAAGGCGAAACAGATGCTCAAAGTATCGGGCGACGTCGTCGGCAAGTCGATCTGGGAGGTGCTCCCCGATACGCGGCTGCCCGAAATATTAGAGCTTAATCATCCGATCTTCAATCAAGAGCTGGTCATTCAAGGCACACCGATCATGAGCAACCGGGTGCCAGTTACCGTAGGCGGACAAACCGTCGGCGCCGTCGCCATATTTCAAGACCGGACGGAAGTGACGCGGATGGCCGAAGAGCTAACTGGCGTCCGGACCTTCGTCGATGCGCTGCGCGTGCAAAACCACGAATACATGAACAAGCTGCATACGATCGGCGGCTTGATTCAGCTCGGCAGCAACGAGAAAGCGCTTGACTACTTGTTCGAGATGACCGAACAGAAAGAAGAGTTGACCCGTTTTCTGGACAGCCGCATTCATAACGAAAGCTTGACCGGTCTGCTTCTTGGTAAAGTCAGCCGCGGCCGCGAGCTTGGTATTGAGGTGACAATCGACCGGGAAAGTCGGCTGGAGCGGTTTCCCGAACGGCTGGATCATCACGATTTCGTCATTCTGCTCGGCAACCTCCTGGAAAATGCTTTTGACGCCTTGCATCATCAAACCAAGGAGAACAAACATATCTTTATCAGCCTTGAACAAGATGACGAGGTGCTGTCCGTCCTCGTTGAAGACAATGGCTGCGGCATGGAGGAGTCCGTCAAAGCCCGCATCTTCGAGCATGGTTTTACAACTAAAGGCGGCGGCGAACGCGGAATCGGCCTCCATCTGATCGACGGTATCGTGCGGAAAGGCGGCGGCTCGATTCAGATCGAATCGGCCCCGGGAGAAGGAACGACGTTCATCATTACGTTCCCGATGCAGTAATTTTTGCAGCTCGATGCCCTTACTTTATGGTGAAAGCGAGGAGATGATAAGCAACATGGAAGACGATATGAACAAAGTCAAGCGGGACACTCTCCGCGTCCTGCTGATTGAAGACGATCCGATGGTACAGGAGGTCAACAGTCAATTCGTCGAGCGAGTGGAAGGCTTTCGTGTCGTCGGCATCGCCTCCAGCGGGGATGAAGGCTTACGCATGGTGAAGGAGCTGCAGCCGGATCTGGTTATCCTCGATATTTTCATGCCGGTGCGGGACGGCATCGAGACGCTGCTGGAGCTCCGCCGAAATCAAGCCCCCGTCGATGTTATGGTGATCAGCGCGGCCAACGATATGCGAACCATCGAGCGGATGCTTCAGAACGGGGCCGTCGATTACATTATGAAACCGTTTAAATTCGAACGGGTGAAGCAGGCGCTTGAGCATTACAAGCAGATGAAGTCAGCGCTCGACAGCGGCCGCCCCGCTTCTCAATCCGAGCTGGACCGGCTGCTATTCGGAAGAACGCAGGATGCGTCTTCGCCAGAAGGGCAAAAGGAAGAGCCGCCGGAGTTACCCAAAGGGCTTCAAGCCGTAACCCTCAAACAGATTGTGCAATTTCTGGTCCTGCAATCGGAGGCGCTTTCAGCGGAGGAGGTCGCCGAAGGCGTCGGCATCGCCAGAGTGACGGCCAGACGCTATCTCGATTATTTGGAGAAGAGCGGTCAAGTCCGTCTTGACCTCCAATACGGGGTCGGCCGCCCCGTCAATAAATACAGATTATCCTCTCCGCATGGCGGATCGCGTTAACGAACAACGCGGTCCGTTTTTTTGTGCGCTCTTAAGACCAAAAAGACCAAAACAACCAATATGTCCAAATGATTCACAAGCCATTATGAAAGCGATAACATAAAAACACGAAAAGAGAACGTAATGTAGAAATGAGGGAATTTCCATGAAAATCAACTTCAAAAACCTTACGGTCCAGGTCCTGATTGCCATTGTCCTCGGGATCTTGATCGGACAATTTTTCCCATCATTCGGGGTGCAGCTTAAAGTGCTCGGCGATATGTTCGTTAAGCTGATCAAAATGGTCATCGCCCCCATCGTCTTTTTCACAATTGTAATCGGTTTCGCGAATATGGGAGATATGAAAAAAATCGGCCGGATCGGCGGCAAAGCGCTGCTGTATTTCGAAATCATCACGACCTTCGCCATGGCGATCGGGATTGCCGTCATGTATCTCGTCCGCCCCGGTTCCGGCATGGATGTCAGCAAAGTTGGAGCCAATGCGGCCGACGTGGCGAAATATGCAAAGCAAGCGGCGGAAACTCCGCACGGCTTTATGGATTTTCTGCTCAGCGTCATTCCGGACAGCGTCGTAGGCGCGCTCGCCAAAGGCGACATGCTGCCGGTGCTCCTGTTCTCCGTGATGTTCGGTTTCGCTATGGCTTCCCTGGGTGAGAAATCGAGACCCGTCACGCAATTTTTCGAGAAATTGAACGATATCTTCTTTAAATTGGTCGCCATGATCATGCGCTTCTCTCCTATTGCCGCCGGCGGAGCCATGGCTTATACGATCGGGAAATTCGGGATTGCCTCCCTGTTCTCCCTTGGCAAAATGATGGGCTCCGTCTACATCACCATGATTCTGTTCGTCATCGTTATTCTCGGCGCAGTAGCCCGGTTCTACGGCTTTAGCATCTTCAATCTGCTGAAGTTCATCAAAGAAGAAATTTTGCTAGTGCTCGGCACGTCTTCCTCCGAATCGGCGCTGCCGCGCTTGATGGAACGTCTTGAGAAATACGGTTGCTCCAAGTCAGTCGTCGGTCTGGTCGTCCCAACCGGCTACTCGTTCAACCTGGACGGCACGTCGATTTACTTATCGATGGCAGCGCTATTTATCGCGCAAGCCTATGGCATTGAACTGACATTGCTCCAAATTGTAACGCTGCTGGGTGTGCTGATGCTGACCTCCAAAGGTGCGGCAGGCGTTACCGGCTCCGGCTTCGTCACCTTGGCGGCCACGCTTGCCGCAATTCCGGGCAACGTGATCCCGATCGAAGGCATGGCGCTTCTGCTTGGCGTTGACCGCTTCATGTCCGAAGCCCGCGCCATTACGAACCTGATCGGCAACAGCGTTGCCACCGTCGTCATTGCGAAGAGCGAGAAGCAGTTCGACAATCAGACGATCCCGGTCTCCCCTTCTTCGGAAGAAGGCGTATATGTAAGCAGCGAATCCAAAGCCCTCACTACGAACTAACGTACAAAAAACAGCCGCCCCTTGCCGGAGCGGCTGCTTTATTATTTCCTATTTCGACCGTTCCTCAATCGTCTCGTCGAACACACATTCTTCCAGCTTCAGCATCTTCGTTTTATGCTTCCACTTATACGTCAGCCAAATCACTAAAAAGAGCGGAATACCGATATAAGAAGCAAACAGGTAAGCCCAATCGACCGTACCGTCCTTAATCCCGCCCATACACTGACCGACGATTACGATAGCGCACAGTACCCCAGCCAAGATCGGCCCGAACGGAAACCATTTCGCTTTGTACGGCAGATCGTTGATGTCGTGGCCTTGAGCGACATAAGCCTTACGGAAGCGGTAGTGGCTTATCGCTATGCCGAGCCAAGCGATAAAGCCAGACATTCCGGATGCATTAAGCAACCAAGTGTAGACGACACCGTCCCCGAACGAGGAAGACAAGAACGCGAACATGCCTAATGCGCTCGTCGCCAGCAACGCATAAACCGGAACGCCTCTCTTGCTCAGCTTGGCAAGAAACCGCGGCGCTTTCCCTTCTTTGGCCAGCACCCACAGCATCCGCGTCGACGCGTACATGCCGGAGTTCCCTGCTGACAGTACCGATGTAAGAATGACGGCGTTCATCACCGACGCGGCGATGCTGAGGCCGGCTTTTTCAAATACCATCGTGAACGGGCTCATCGCCACGTTATCACTTGCCAAATTTTCGTTCGTATACGGAATAAGCAGACCGATTACCGCGATAGCAATCAAATAAAACAATAGAATGCGCCAGAAAACCGAACGGATCGCCCTAGGCACGTTGCGGCGCGGATCTTCGCTCTCCCCGGCGGCTATCCCTACCAGCTCCGTCCCCTGAAAAGAGAATCCTGCGGCCATAAATACGCCGAGCGCAGCCAGGAATCCTCCGTGGAAAGGCGCATCGCCAATCGTAAGGTTGCGCAATCCGACCGCTTCGCTGGACCAGATGCCGACGATCATCAGAATGCCGATTCCGATGAATATAATGATCGTGACGACCTTAATTAACGCAAACCAGTACTCCGACTCTCCATAGCTTTTTACCGAAAGCAGATTGAGCCCCACCATCAAGGCAAGAAACAACGCGCTCCAGAGGAAGGAAGGACTATCCGGAAGCCAAAATTTAATGATCAGTGTCGCTGCGGACAGCTCGGCGGCTATCGTAATCGCCCAGTTGTACCAATAGTTCCAGCCAAGCGCGAACCCGAACGACGGGTCCACGAAGCGGGACGCATACGTGCTGAACGTCCCAGATACCGGCATGTAAGTAGCCATTTCGCCTAAGCTCGTCACCAGAAAATAAACCATGATGCCGATTATCAAATACGCAAGGAACGCTCCGCCCGGGCCTGCCGAATGAATGGCTCCGCCGCTGGCCAGAAACAGGCCTGTACCGATGGAACCGCCGAGCGAAATCATAGTCATGTGCCGGGCCGCCAGCCCTCTTTTCAACTGATTCGGGGATGAAGAATTGTCCACTCGGGTAGAGTTCATAGATCGCTACTCCTTCTAAAAATGTTAAGGTCACCCTCATCAAAGATTTTTTATGGCGCTTTCAATGCTTCAAACTAGTTCGTAGGGCATAAAAAAAGCCGCAACCTGTATGCGACTACTTGGTCCTCTTAGGTTTATTCATAAAATCTAAACAATATGCCTACCCATTCTATCATATTTCGTTTCCTTTTATCTAGTCCTATCTTTTGACAGCTTTCTTTTATAAGAAAATTGAGGAATGAGGACGACTTAACAGGAGGATGGACACATCGGAGGGCTATACTAAATTTACGTCTCAAAGGCCTTCTTTTAAACTCTAGAAGCGTTGCTAGGGACTACAATACGAGAGCTTACCGATAGTATTTCTTCAGCTGAAGCAGAAAGGGGCCGTCAGAATGGATGACGATCCCCTACTATCCCTACTATGTGTGGGCCTATGCTATCTGCCCGATGATAAAGCTACTCTGCTTAATGTTTCGTTAATCTTTTTAACGATAGACTCCGTATGGTCGTGAATGAAAAAATGTCCGCCATCATACTCAACAATATTGAAGGAACCGTTAGTGTGGTCACTCCAAGCGGTCAGATGCTCGGGAACCATGTCGTCTTCTTTTCCATTCAATACGGTAAGACTGCAATCGAACTTTATATTTTTTTCATGGTAAGCATAGGTTTCTACCAGCTTATAGTCCGCTCTTAAAAGCGGCATAAAAATCTCTGCCAATTCCCGGTTTTCAAACAGTTCTGGCGGTGTTCCTCCCAGTTGTTGTACTTCTGTCATGAACTCAGCTTCAGGGAGAAGATGCATCACCTTCCTGTCATGCGGACACTGCGGCGCCCGGCGCCCGGATGCAAAGATATGCACCGGCTCCACGCCTTTTTGCTGCTTAATTTTGCAGCAGATCTCATACGTCAGCAAGCTTCCCATACTGTGTCCGAACAAAGCAAACGGAGCATGGAGTTTCCCGCTGATCTCACGATAAATATCTTCAATTGCTTCTTCTACGTTAGCATATGGAGACTCGTTAAATCTCCGGCCTCTGCCGGCCAATTCCACAGGATACAATTCAATATCCGCATTCAATAATCTTTTCCATTTGGAATAGATCGTAGCCGATCCGCCCGCATAAGGTAGACAAAATAACTGGATTTTACTCATGGAAAGAAACACCCCAATTCGTTTTATAGAGCCATATCATAAGACGGTCCATCCGGCTTCTTCTTGTCTTCAGTTGTAGTTCTTACGTCCGGAGCCCATCTGTCGATGACCATTCATCGGTTTGCTATAAACGCCAAAATGAATATGATCCTCTCCAAACCTCCCTTGCTTTAAATTTGTGCGTGATGCATAGAAATTCATAAAAAAGATGGATGTGATCCACAAACTGCAGTGACCTATATTTTACCAAATAAAATAGGTAATGTATATTTAGTTTTTGTAATACATTAATGAAAAAAAGCAAAAGATTCTATTAAATCATGTCTCTCGGATCATTTGCCAAACAATACAACAAAAAAAGAGCTGTCTTGAAGTCAGTATTTCTACATTCTTCAAAACAACTCTTATTTTTATGTCCGCTTTATTAAGCGGCAAGTACGTGCCCTGAGAGATTCGAACTCCCGACCTTTTGATTCGTAGTCAAACGCTCTATCCGGCTGAGCTAAGGGCACACAATTTTTAAAGAAATGGAGCGGAAGACGGGATTCGAACCCGCGACCCTCGCCTTGGCAAGGCGATGCTCTACCCCTGAGCCACTTCCGCGTAAAGATGCGGTCGAGAGGACTCGAACCTCCACGGCTGTTACACCACTAGAACCTGAATCTAGCGCGTCTGCCAATTCCGCCACGACCGCATATTCGATTTTGG
>NZ_BIMB01000064.1 GCF_004000865.1 Paenibacillus elgii NBRC 100335
TTTTTTGCAATCGCTCTGACACGCTTGGATTGATCTGTTTCAGTATCTCTTCAAGAGATTGGTTCGGTTCTTTCCTTGTCTGTAAAGCGGAATGGATATCCTGCATGGAATATCCTTTGTTCAACTCATTTAGCAAACTGCTCTCCGGCATATTATATTTCCGGCTTAACCATTCGATGGTTAGAACTTCTTTGGTTGCAGTTTGATCCGTAGTTGGAACCGCTGCTGGTTCCTCATTAGCGTAAGTTAATGCCGCAGGGGATAGCGTTTGCGTAATTAGAGTGAATAACAAGATATGTCTTAGTAGTTTTTTCATAGTTTGGCTCCTAGATTGAATTTTAAGGAAACATAACTTTTGATATTAAATTACCATTACTATCATATATGTAGTCAAATACTCTTCTTCCATCAATGTCACTTATATAATCCAATTTCCCTGTATTATCGTGAACATATGTCAGATTACCTCCGCTGTAGATTACTGTTCTCTTCTCACTAACTGTACTATTGCCGGATAGATCAGTTACTTTCACATAAACTATGTATTTAACTCCTGGGATAAGGTTATTAATGGTATAACCTGAATTAACTGGATAAGAATAAATTTCTTTATCATTCAAATAATATTTATAGTTCAAACCAAAATTATCGTCTTTTCCATTTACTTCAACCTTTACGGATGAAGGTGATAAATAAGAGACATCAATGGATAAACTTGGAGGAGTTCTGTCAACTGTTACTGAATTGGAAAACATGGAAGTTTTTCCGTCTTTGAGCAAGGATCTTACCTTAAAAGTATCCGTTGAATGTATCAACAAATCCTTAATCTCTACATTGTTGGAGGCTACACTTTGTTTGTATATATCATTCATATAGACTTGATATTCGGCTATAAGCTCGGACATTGGAGCCGGATCCCATATTAGATTTACACTATTTTCCGAAGCTACACTAGCCTTTAAATTACTCGGAGTGATAGGATCATAAAGTTTCACTTCTGCTAAATTGGTATATGGAGAATAAAAACCACTGACAAGCAATGATTTTACCTTAAAAGAATACAATGTATTTGGTAATAAGTCAGTTATTTCTATATTGCTTGATCTTGTATTTAATAGAATTCGTTTGTCATTTCCATACCCTTCTATTTCGTACTGTATGACCATACTAGGCTCTTCAGCTTGCCTCCACGTTAGATTTATACTGTTTTTAGAAGTTGGAATTGCTTGTAAATTACCGGGTGCTGCAGCATCAAAGATATTTATTGTTGCAGTATCAAATGGAGAAAATGTTCCATCTTTGAGCAACGATCGTACACGAAAGTTATGCAGCGTATTTGGCAAGACATCGTGAATTTTCATACTATTTGACACTGTACTATTTATATATTTATCGTTCATAAATACTTGATACTCTTTTATAAGGTTAGGCTGAGTAGCCGGGTCCCACGTTAAAGTAACCTCAATATTAGAAGTTGAATTTGAGGTATTAGTCGCCTTTAAATTACTTGGGGCAATTGGAAGTATATTATAGGTAATTTCAACTGATACAGTCACATACCGGGAAAGAAAATTTTCATTATAAAAGACGACACCATAAAATTTCTCACTATCACCTAAAAATTTTGCAATATCAGCCTTCTTTATAACAGAGTAATTTTTCTTATTATCAAATGCGGTTGTTTCAGAAATCCAAGTCACATTTCTTCCTTCATTAGTAGGTGAGTATGGTGCAATTACATCTCCATATTCTTGACGTGTTAAAAATATTTGTGCTGGGTTGTTTTCTACGTAAGATTCTGTAGGACGATTGGTTACTTTTATTTCAACCAATGAACTTACACTTATATCATCGGTATCCACATAAAATGCCGTTCCGCTGTCATATTCATAATATCTTTCATAATTAGTTGTTGGATCAATCAGAATAGGATATTGTAACCCCTCATCATCAAGTGTAAACTCTAGAAGATAATGGATCCCATTGTTGATAATATCGGTAGTTAAATTTTTATACCGAATCTCATTACTTGAAGAATCCTGCACCCACATTCTCGGAATAGTATAAATTATTTCGTCCCGATTGTTTTTTAAGATAATTGAGCCATCATTTTTCTTGAATGGTGTTAATCCATTGGTTTCCAATTTGAAACTAAACTTTTTTGGGGCTTCATTTGTCTTTAGCATCAATTCCATCTTTACAGAATCATTCTGAATCTGATATTTTAACGTAGTATCAGTCCAGGCATTCGCGTATGACACCATATTGCCATATGCACTTCCAGTTACAAGCCGATTCGTAAGAGGTTCATATTTAATAAAGTATTGTTTATTAGAAATTACAGTAGTAGGGGAATCTTTTTTAAAATTAACGGAAAAATTATCATCCCGGTTAACTCCAAAATAATTTTCTGATATATCTACTACTTCGTTGTTAATATCAATCCACTTGCCATTTGATTCGTAGTGCAAAGCGTATGTTGCTTTAACCACAGATACAGTTTTATCGTCATTTAAATAGGTTTTGCTATACTTTGTCCTCATATTGTTTAGCTCTCTTACTTTCTTCCTACTAACACCTTCGCCATCATCGTATACTACATCATTCATTCCTTTTTGCATTAAACTAGAGGTATTGGTTGAAGACTTACTGTCTGAAGCATTTGTGATATCTAGAGAAAAAACTATCGATGAAATAAAAATCACCAGTACTGTAAATGATCTCACTAGAAGCTTAGCCATGGTTCTTACCCCACTTTTTCATTATAAATATAAACTAACTCCGATTAATTATACTATTCGCCACAATTAGACATCAATGTATTATTTTGTAGAATTGTTATAATAATTAGTAAATATTTGTCTAACTCGTACCAAAAGTTAGTGTACGAAATAAAAAAGAAGGCAAGATATGGTATAGTTAAATGAAAAATAGCTACGTGTGCAAAAATTCCTCAGACGCGGCCATATATGCATGATTGGCTTGAAGAACACCTTCGACATTACCAAGTAAGTCTGAAGTTACTCGGAATCAATCGCGAATTCAGATCGTCACAATCGCCTATCTTCTCTGCCTGTTTGTCACCGCTCAAGCCTACATGCTGATTACCGACCATCCCGTCGACCGTCAGCGACATATTTCAGTTGCGATTATTGGATTCAGCGTATCCATCCTCCCCTACATCGTAGTAGGACTGTATGCAAGAAAGCAGTTTGCCAGGCGGCGGCGACGGAATCGTGAATTGGACAAGCGTGCTGCAGTTTGTTGGGGCGGAGGCGCTTCCGTATTATACGAACACGTACATCGCATCCGGAGTAGTCAGTATCGCCGCTTGCATAGCAGCAGCTTTTATTCGTAAATCCGAAAAAGAACAACTATGAAAGGAGCGATATCCTATGGCTTCCAAGACCTCCTCGTTCTCCCGATCGATCCAGTCCTACTTAACTTATACCAAAATGCCTTGGGGACAGCTATTCTATGCAACAGCCTGGCATCAAATCGACCGTTTTCTCGAAGAGGCCGGACAATCGATTCTGGATATCGGCTGCGGCTTCGGTATCACCGGCTCGGAGTATGCCAGGAGAAGGAATCAAGTGACGGGAATTGACCCTACACCGGAAATGATCGAATTCGCGAAGCAATCCGCAGCGGACCATCGCATGACCATCGATTACAGGGTGTCCACGCTTCAAGAGGAGCTTGCTTTGCCGGGCCGGTATGACTGGATATTTTGCCATAACGTCCTGGAATATGTGGAGGAGCCCGGAGACTTGCTCAAGCGAATCGGCTCCAAGCAGAACGAAAACGGCTTTTTATCCCTCATCGCTCATAATCCGGTAGGAAAAGTAATGAAGAAAGCGGTCATCCTTAAAGATCCGGAGGAAGCCTTACACGGCCTCGAAAGCGATCGGGAATACAGCAGTGTGATTCAAACGGACATCACCACGTATCCCCATAAACGGCTGCAGCAATGGCTTCAGGAAGCGGGCTACGAAGTTCTTGACCGATGCGGTATCCATAATATTTACGGATACATTGCCGATAACGAAATCAAACACAAGGAAGAATGGCATCGCCAGGCCGTGAAACTGGAGCTCGAATTAGGACGTCTAAGTCCGTATAGAGATATTGCGGTATTCACCCACCTCATTGCCCGAAAAAAATCATAGCTTCCACTACGAATAGCAAAGGATGATACCCAGTGAAATCAGCCCAAGAACTCGAAATTGTCAATCTATCGCAAGTAAACGGCAGCGTCGAAGAGCAGTACCGCAACGTCGTCGTCAGTACCGTCAACGAAAGCTGTCTTCGGCTGGCCGTATTCACCGGCGAATACCAATGGCATTATCACCCGACCTCGGACGAGCTGTTTATCGTGCTGGAAGGCGAGCTGCTCATCGATTTCCAAGACCGCGACACCGTATCATTGAAAGCCAACGATTCCATCACCATCCCTGCCGGAGTCGTTCACCGGACCAGATCGAACGTGCGGACGGTTAATCTGTGCTTCGAGCATACGGACGCGGATACGGTGTTTATTTAAGTCTCTTAAAACGATAATAATGGAGGATTCCATGTGGTTAAAGTTGGAATAGTGGGGACGGGATTTGGAAGACAGCATGCGGAATTGTATAAAAAAATAAAGGGCTTTGAGGTCGTTCTCATCTATGGTCGGGATGAAAACAAATTAAGAGAAATCAATAAGACACTGAACATTGGAACGACGACAGATCTATACGAAATCATTGAACATGAGGAAATCGACTTAGTTGACATTTGCTTGCCTACTTCTCTTCACGCTAAGTGGGCCATTGAAGCATTAAAGCATCGAAAGCATGTTTTTTGCGAAACCCCGTTATGCTATCAAATGGATGAGGCTGAAAATGTTTTACATACCTCCGAACAGTATCAAAGAAACGTATTTGTGGATTTGTTTTTTAAATTGTCGACGCCCCACCATATCACGATAAACAAAATTCAAAACCTTGAATTCGGTGAAGTAATCTCATTTCGCTCGTATAATAAAACCGCTCCGGTTTGGGGGAATCTGGGACTACGAAAAAACGTTTCCGATTTCCACATCCATAATTTTGATTTCTTGATTGAGATTCTGGGGATGCCCGAACATGTCGTCTCCAATGGGATAGACTTCGGGGACCAATCGGTCGCAATCACAACATTAAATTATGAAAATAAATTCGCCGTTGTTGAGAGTTACACCAATTTACCGAAGAATGCCCCGTTTTGTGTAGGATTTGAGGTGATTTGTGAAAAAGGTTCTATTAAGTTTGATGCTGAATATGGTACAAACACAAGAGAAGAATTTGCGATTTATTATCGAGATGGAAGCAAAGAAGTGTTACATCCTCAAATGAAGGATGATTACGAGCAAGTTATACATCATATTAAGGATTGTTTGGAATATAACAAAAAAAGCGAGTTTCTCGATATTACATCCGCCATTCAGGCGATCAAGATACGGGACGCCGTATTCAAGTCTTTGGAAGCAAAAAATCTATTTCAATAAACTTTTTTAGTAAATCATTTTAAAAATTAATGAGATTAGACGATATAGTAAAATGAGGATTTCTTTTACAAAAAAATTCACGGAGGAGGACCCTATTCATGCGCATTTCCTTAGACTTACGTCCCTCGTTAGTCGGCGCACATAGTAATCACACGTACGCTCGGCGATCCAATGCGAACGAACAGCAGGAGCACAAGCAGCAGCAGCAGGACAAGGTTACCATCCGCAAGCCTTTCCTTAACGGTCCCGGTCAAAAAACGGCGGCCTCAGCACTGGAGCGGCTAATGGAACAAAAGCAAAACTTAACGGAACGACGAGGCAATTATTTAAGCGAGGCTTTGAAAAAAGGCACGAGTGCGGAATCGATGAAAGTAGAACTCGAAAACATCGACAAGCAAATCCGGGAGCTGGAAGAACAGATGAGAAAAATCCAGCTCGATGAGCAGCGGAAAGCTGCGGGATTGGACGAAGAGAGCAAAAAAAAGGACAAGAAGTCGAACACCTCCGGTCTTGGTGGGAGCTACCCGAATGAGTCCCAAGAAGACTCCGTTGTATCTTCGAACACAATGCAAGCGGTTGTGTCGGCGAGCCAGGAGATGCAGAACTTCGGCCGCATCAGGATGGTGCAAAATACGCTGCGAACAGAGGCTAAAGGCTGGGAGCACAGCAACCCTGCGCGTTCAAGCGAACTGAAGGAAAAAGCCGAGAACTTAAACGGCAAGCTTATGGAACTGTCCGGTAATATCGCAAGCGACCTCACTAAAGCGATCCGGGAAGACGATAAGATCGCTTCCGCTAAGCCCGCAAAACAAGCGAAGGAAGAAGAAAGCTCGGATAAGCCGCAGCAATCCGGGAGCAGACAGCTGACAGTGCAAGAAATCGAGACGTACTCGGAGAAGCGTAAAGGAAATAAATCACCCGTCGGAACGATCGTGAACCTGACGCTGTAAGCTCAATCGTACAAGTGTCGGATTCCGACACAACTACTTACAAAATAAAGCACGTTTCTAAAGAGGACGCGCGGCCTGAAAAGGCTGGCCTCGTCCTTTTATGGAAGGTGCTTTTTTGCGTCCGCTTGGAGTCTAAATCCAAAAATAGCGAAACCCTGGAAACCTCCTCCTCGTAAGCATATAAAGTAGATGAGGAGTGGTGCACCGTGTGGAAACCTGTCGATACCCGATTTTACGCCAAACGGCTGCCAATTGCGATCGCTGCGATCGACGACGGCGGCGAGGCCAATTTTATTCGTACGGTTCTGGAACAATTCAATACGGTTACGCTGTTTCATGCGATCGGCACGCCGGGGGATTTTCTGCAAGTGATCGGGCAAGGGGAAGGGAACGCTCCCCCTTACCTTATTATTAGCGCTCATGGGGACAAAGGCGGGATTATTTTCGGCGAATATATCGAAGAAATCGACGTTTCGAGCTTGCACGATGAGGTTATGCTTCCGGAGACGATAGGCCAAGCAATTAACCTGCCGGGAACGGTTGTCATCAATACGGCCTGCTCTGCGGGCGTGGAAGAAGCGGGAAAGGCTTTTATGCAAGGAAGCCTTAAAGCGTATATTGCCGCCGATATCGACGTTTCGGGAGAAGCGGCCGCGCTGTTCATCATGCACTTTTTCCATCGGTTGATCAAGACGGAATCGCTGGAAGAGGCATGGCAGCACGCAGCCGCTTACGACGAGGAAAGCCGCGCCTACCGGTTGTACGTACAAGACGGCTTCTATCAGCTGACGCCGGAGGGTCAATGCAGCAAGACGGCATATTGAGCTTTATGAAAGTAATCTAAAACAGTCTGGGGAGGAAAACGAATGCTTCGGTTATTTCGCTACAATTGGATGGTGCGGGACGAATGGTTTGAGGCCTTCGGGGCAATAAGCGAAGAAGAGCTGCTGCGCGAACGCACCGGCGGAGTCGGCTCCATCCTGAAGACGCTGTTTCATATCGTCGATGTGGAGTGCAGCTGGATTCGGGTCATCAAGGGCGAGCCGGACCCGGAGCCCGATTTCAATGACTTCGCGAGCTTGGACAAGGTCCGGCAGCTGTCCGCGCAGTATCGGAGCGAAGTCGAGGATTTTCTCACACATTGGACCAATGAGTCCGATGGCGAACCTGTTGCGCCTTCCGGGACGGAAGAAACGTTTACCCAAGGCGAAATTTTAAGACATGTGATCGCCCACGAAATCCATCATGTCGGACAATTGTCCGTCTGGGCCAAGGAACTGGGCTTGCGGGCAGTTTCGGCGAACTTCATCCGCAGAGGCTTATAGATAGGCAGCCGCCGGCTCTCTGGGGGCCAGCGGTTGCCTGAGCTGCGGGGCAAAGCCTGCCCCTCTATCTCCTCTCGACGCGCACGCGCAGGCCGACTTCGAACATGCGGCTCCACGGCATGCGGCAGTCGTCAATCACGACGCGGTGCCCTTCGTCGTCGATCTGCTCCCAAGCAAATCGCTGCAGCTCCCGCTTCACAAGGTCCGCCACCGCCCCACGCTCTCCATCGACCGAGAAGTACGTATGCCCCATGGACGGCAGGCATGACTGGGTGACCTGCTGGCGGACGGAGGCGCAGTAGCCCGCGTCCTCCACGAGCCGCAAGGCCAGAAAATCGCGATGGCCCTGCGTATCGCCGTATAGGTAATAGATCAGCCCTTGGGCGAGGCACGTGCCGAGCGTATTGCCGTTGGTGTTCCAACCGGCGTAGGCGGCCAAGCGAAACATCAGCCCCTTCTGCCGCAGTAGCGCAAGCAGCTCCAGATCAGAGCCGTTAGCATAGGCGACATCGGCGACCAGACACGGCTTTTTCCAGCGGTGAACGACCTCATGCGCCATTTCCGTCAATTCGACGAGGTTCCGCAGCACGGTATATCCGCGGTTCGGATTCGGCAAAGCCTGTTCGCCGGCTTCGATCATCTGCTCTCCCGGCGAATTCACGCAAAGAATCAGATCTGCTTCGCTGACGGAGGAAGCCATGAGCGCGCCGCACGCCACGATGTGGCATTTTAGCGTCTCGTACAGCACCCGGTCTTCGTACAACGGCGTCACGAAAGGACCCTGCACGCTCGAAAAATGCGGGTAAATCAGCGGCCGGACGCCCATAAACTCGTTGATCATGCGGGCGAGCAGCGTACAGCCGACCTCGTCGGCTCCCGGGTACATATAGACCTGAAGCTGCAGGCCCAGGCTTCGAATATGCTCGCGCACACGCTGCTGGTCTACGGCTGTCAGCCCGAAGGGCGCCGAGTCGTCCTGCGGTACGATCATGAAGTCGACGATCTGCTCCTTCACCAGCTCGACCGCCCACCGGTTGACCTGCAAATTGACGTCGCGACGCTCCGTGTAATCCTGCCATACGACGTCAGGGATAGCTCTATCCAACCGCTTCAGCTCCACAAGCTCCTTCTCGTCCGCCAGCCCAAGCTCAGCCCGGTGCCTAAGATATCCCCGCCGAAAAATGTCCTTCCCCCACGCTTCGTAATAATCCGGTTCCTCGTCGCCGCTCGAATAGCTAGGACAGCGCATGATCAGATTGAACGCATACAACCGCAGCTTCGGGTTGATTTGCTTCAGCTTGCACAGCCTATCCAACCGCTCCCGGCACTGCTCCGGCGACAGCCAGTGCAGTCTCGACGGCACGATGCCGCCGTACACCAGCGTATCCAACGACACGATCGCGCCGTCGGCTTCGGCTGCCCGCTCGAACAACCAAGCCCATAGCCGCTCCACGTCTGCGGGCGATTTTTTACGCCCCATCGCCCCCGGCTCCGGCCTCACAAGCCGGAAATCCGTACCGACGGCCAGATCGGCCGGAAAATCGAAGTTGCACGGACGTTCGTCCAGCGGAACGTACAGAATGGTTCGCATGGCTTCCTCCTCCCCCGGCCGCGTCATCTCTAGCCGCTCTCCCGAATGGCGTGCACGAACCGCTCGGTAATGTGCTGCGGACGCGTAATCGCCCCGCCGATGACGACGAACTGCGCTCCCGCGTCCAGCGCCCGCTTGACGTCCTCCGGCTTGCCGTATCTTCCTTCCGCGACAACTGGAACCTGCACGGCTGCGGCGAGACGGGCCACCAGCGCAATATCCGGCTCGGCCGATTGCGTGCTGTATGGCGTATAGCCCGACAACGTCGTCGATATCCAGTCGACGCCGAGCTGCGCGGCGTACTGCCCTTCCTCCTCGGTCGAAATATCCGCCATAACCAGGATGTCGCGCCGCTTCAGCTCCTTCACCGTATCGGCCAGCGTCCGTCCGTCAGGCCGCGTCCGGTTCGTACCGTCCAGCGCAATAATATCTGCGCCGGCGGCATGGACAGCGAGCGCATCCTCCAGCGTCGGCGTAATGTACACATCGCTGCCATCGCAGCTTCGTTTGTTCAAGCCGATCACCGGCACGGCAACGGCTTGCTTCACGGCAAAAATATCCGCGAGCCCGTTGGCGCGAATGCCGACCGCTCCGCCAAGCACGGCCGCTTTGGCCATCTCGGCCATATGGTGGGGGCCGAACAACGGCTCCCCCTCATACGCTTGGCAGGAGACGACCAGGCCTCTCTCCGTAATTCTTTGTCTCATCTTATGATCTCCCAACCGCAAATAGGATGCTAAAACCGGATTTCCTCGCCCGACTGCGCCGATTCGTAGATGCCGCACAGCATTTTCATCATTTCCACGCCGTCCTGCACCGGGCTGATCGTCTGTTCCCGGCCTTGGCAGCACGCGATGAAATGGTCGATTTCGTTCTGGAAGCCGCGTTCGAAATCAAACGTCAGATGATCGATCTGCGGCGTTATGTTCAAAATTGTATCGTGCCGCTCCGTGACAATCGTCAGCTCCGGCTCCACTTCGACCCCGCCTTTGTCCCCGTACAATTTGACGGCGAACTCGTCCTTCTTGGTCTGAAGCGTAAAGCTGACATCAACCAGCAAAGAGGCTCCGTTCTCGAAACGGATCAGCGCGTTAGCCAGATCCTCCACCGTATTGTGCTCGTTATAGTCGGCCGCCTTATAATAATCCAAATGTTGAATATGGCTCTGGTTGCCCAGCTTCCGGTACGCATTGCCACTGATCGATTTGACCCTCGGCTTACCCATCAGGTACCAGCACAGATCGATGATATGAACGCCGAGATCGATGAGCGGACCGCCGCCCGAGCGCTCGATGTCGGAGAACCAGCCGCCCGGATTGCCGAGCCGGCGCAAGCAGGTCGCTTTCGCGTAATAGATTTCGCCCAGTTCGCCCGCATCGATGAACTTCTTCAGCACGCGCACATTGGTGCCATACCGGCGCACATACCCGATCTGCAGCGTCTTGCCGCTTCGGGCGACCGCCGCCTCCACCTGAAGCGCTTCCTCCACCGTCTTGCACAGCGGTTTCTCGCACAGCACGTGCTTACCCGCCTCCAAGGCGGCGATGCTGATGGCGGCGTGGCTGTTGTTCCATGTGCACACGCTCACTGCGTCGATATCCGGATCGGCAAGCAGCTGCTTGTAATCCGTAAATACTTTTCCCGCTCCGTAGGCTTCCGCCTTAGTCTTCGCCCGCTCCCCGTTCAAATCGCAGATCGCTGCAAGCTCCACCTCCGGGTTGCCCGCATAAGCCTTCAAATGCATTTCCGAAATGCTTCCCGCTCCGATAACGCCGATTCTCACTTTACTCATGACGAATCCTCCCGATCCGAATATACTTATTGTTACAGTTCCTTCCACAAGGCGCGAACATAGTCCATGCCGATTCTGGCTCCCTGCCTGCAATCTTCCATGCCTTCAAACTCGATGGATACATATCCGTCGTAGCCCGACGCCTTGACGATGCGCAGCACCTCCGGCATATCGATGTCACCCTGACCGACAATCGCCCCGCGCAAATAACTGCCGCCCGCCGACCGGAACCATCCTTCGCCGGGATTCCGGTACGAAGGCCGCACGTAAAAATCTTTCACATGCACCATCGAAGCGATGGAAATATTTTTGCTGACGGCCGGAACGGACAGCTCGTCGACGCATAGGAAATTGCCAACATCGAGCGTCGTCCGAAAATTGTCCCGGCCCACCCGTTCCACCAGGCGCTGCACCCGGTCGCTGTGCTGGATGTAATACCCGTGATTTTCCACGCTCGTGACGATTCCGTACGAAGCGGCATGATCGGCTACCTGACGGCAAGCCTCCGCTACCCACTCCAGATCGGCTTCGAATCGGGAGATCGTCGTTTCCGGCAGCGGCCGGGACGCCGCATCGTGCCGCATGAGCCGGATGCCCATGCGGTGCGCAAGCTCGACGTGCTTTTTGACCCGCTCAATTTCCGCCAAGTACGCCTCGTCAGACTCTGTCACAAAGTTCGCGCCGATCGCGTAATTGGACAGCTCGATGCCGCACTGCGCCGCTTTTTCCCGGATCTGGTCCGCCAGCTCCGGCTGCTCCAGCAAGTCATACTCCAGCGGCACGATTTCGGCGTGCTCGCCCCCGTTCTCCGCAATCCATTCGATAATGTCCAGAATAGTCCAGCCTTCGCGCTGCACCGCCTGATACAAGCTGTAGGAGCTGATGCCCAGCTTCATCGTCATTTCCTCCCCGGATGCTGTTGTATGTTATTTCATCCCCGTGATGGAGATGCCCTCGATAAACTTTTTCTGCACGAAAAAGTACAGAATGACGATCGGAACGGTGAACAAGGTCGAAGCCGCCATCAGCTGCCCCCAAGCCACTTGATTCTCGCGGATGAACTGCTTCAGCCCGATGGATAGCGTCCATTTCTCCGGATCGTTCAAATAAATGAGCGGTCCCTGAAAATCGCCCCACGCCGCCAGAAACGTGAACAGCCCCACGGTCAAGATCGCTGGCTTCGCCAACGGAAGGATGATTTGCGCATAGATGCGGAACTCCGAAGCGCCGTCGATTTTCGCCGACTCCGTCAGCTCGTGCGGGATGCCCATAAAAAACTGCCGCACCATGAAAATGTAGTACGCCATGCCGGTGCCGAACCACGAGGAAAGCACGATCGGCCAGTACGAATTGATCAGATCCAGCTTGTTGAACAGCACATAAAGCGGAATCATCGTCACTTGAAAAGGAAGCATCAGCGTGCTCATCATGACGAGGAACAACGCATTTCTGCCCTTAAAATGAACCCGTGCGAACCCGTAAGCGACAAGCGGCGCGATCACCACAACGCCGAGCACGCAAAGGCCGGAAATCAACACCGTATTCATCGTGTATTGGAAAAACGGAATGGCCTTCATCGCATTGACGTAGTTGCTCCACTGGACCGTCTCGGGCCACCACCGGACCGGCACGACGAAAATTTCTTCATCGGTTTTAAGCGATGTGATGACCAGCCAGACGAAGGGCAGCAGAAACAGCAGGCCGACGAACACGAGCGGCAAATGCGCCGCCCAGCTTGGACGTGCCCCGAAGGCGCGCTTCCGTTTATTCCGGCTAACGGATAAGGAAGACGTTGCGGCAGTTGCCTTGGACATTAGCGCTCACCTCCGTAGTACACCCAACGGGCCGATGTTTTAAAGACAAGAAAGGTCAACAGGAAAACGATAACGAACAGCACCCAGGCCATCGCCGACGCGTAGCCCATCCGCAGGAACGAGAACGCCGTCTGGTACAAGTACACCGCGTAGAACAAAAGCGAATTTTCCGGTCCGCCGATCGCCTGTCCGTTGCCGTCCGCGAACACGTAGCCTTGGGTGAACATTTGCAGCGCCCCGATAACGCCCATGATGACCTGAAACAGCGTCATCGGCGAGATCGCCGGCAGCGTAATGTGGCGGAATTTTTGCCAGGCGTTGGCTCCGTCGATCTCTGCCGCTTCGTAATACATGCGCGGCACGTCCTGCAGGGCGGCCAAATACATGATGCTCGCCGTCCCCGTTCCCCAGAAGCCCATCAGGATCAGCGCGGGCTTCGTCCATTGCGGCTCCAGCAGCCAGACGGGCTGCGGCAATCCCAGCATGCCCAGCAGCTCGTTGATCAGCCCGTACTGCGCGTTCAGCAGCCACATCCACAGCAGCGTCGCGGCGACTGTCGGCACGAGCGTTGGGAGAAAATAAATCGTACGGTAGAGCGATTTTCCCTTAACGTCTTTGTTGAGCAGCATGGCAATGCCGAGCGCGAACGCCAGATGCGGGAACAACCCGAACACCGCCATAAATAGCGTATTGTACAGCGATTGCCACACCTTGCCGTCCGTGATCAGCTCCGTGTAATTCGCGGCGCCCGCCCACTGCGGGGCTTCGAACAGGTTGTACTCCGTCAGGCTGTAATAGAACGAGGATATGATCGGCAGCAGCTGAAACAGCAAAAATCCGATCAGCCACGGACTGATAAAGCACAACCCGACGAAGAGACGCTGACGCTCTCTGCGTTTGATTCCGATTCGATTGACTGCATCCATCTCCGGTCCTCCTCCTCTTCGATGTCCGGTTCGCGCGAACGGCACGATAACCGCACGCGCGAACCTCACCGTTTCTTATTTCTTGCTTGCTTTATCCGCTTTCGGCTGGATTTTGGCTACGACGTTATCCATCGCCTGCTGCGGCGTGATCTGGCCCTTGAGCGCTTTTTCCGTCTCTTCGTTCAGCGCCTGCAAATATTCGTTGATGTAGACGCTGTTCGGAAACCCGTTCAGGTTCGCGCTCTTCGCGCTCTCGTAAAATTCCCACAACGACTTCGTCGCTTCATTCTTGGTCAGCTTCGGGTTATCCAGCGCGCTCAGCAGCACCGGAATCGTCTTCGCTTTGGTCGCGTACTCGATCTGCACATCCTCCGACAAGAAATACTGCATTACTTTCCAGGCCGCTTCCTTGTTCTTCGCTTTCGCCGGGATGAACATGGCGACCGGGCTGACCATGCCCGCGTTCTTCAGCTCGGGCCGCTCTTTCGGATAAGGGAACGGAGCGACGCCAATCGCTCCGCCTTCGCCGCGCTTGTCGTTGTACATGTTCTCCCAGCCGATCATCATGCCGAGCTTGCCGGTGACAAGCGGGTCCTGCGGCGTGTCGGCCTTGCCCATGCCAGATTTGAACTTGGAGATGCCCTCGCTGCCGAACTCCTTGTAATACTCCGTCTGGTAAGCAATCGCATCGACGTTCGCCTTTTGGGCGGCCGTCAGCTTGCCCTTGCCGTCATCCCAGGAGCCGCCGAAGATGATCGGCCAGAAGACGTTGTCGATCCACGGATAGTCGGGGATGAAGCCGACCTGCTCGTAGCCGTTTTTGCCGTCTTTCTTGGTCAGCTTTTTCGAGACTTCGAACATCTCCTCGAGCGTTTCCGGAGGCTTGGAAATGCCTGCATCCTGAAACATCTTCTTGTTGTAGTACAGCCGGCTTGCCATGCTCATCGAGATCGGGAAACCGTATACTTTGCCGTCCACCTTCATACGCTCCAAGGCGGCGGGAATGATTTTCTTCGTATCGAAGTTCGCCTGCTTGACAAAATCGTCAAGGTTCAGCACCGCGCCAGCTTCGGACCATGGACCGATGTTGTTCCAGAACGTGAACATCAGATCGGGTGCGCTGCCGCCGGAGATCGCGGTGAGCTGCTTCTGCGGGTCCTGGTTACTCAGCGCTTTGACCGTAATTTCGTTCTGGCTGGCGTTGAAAGCCGACACCATCTGATCGAGGACGGCCGCTTTATCGCCGGTGTAATGGTTCCAGAGCTGAACCGTTACTTTCCCTTCCGCCTTTCCGTCGCCGGAAGCAGCCCCGGACCCGGACCCCGTTCCGCCCGCGTCTTTGCCCCCGGCGCATCCGCTAAGTCCTGCCGCCGCCAGCACGGTCGCCAGCAGCGCCGTCATCGTTTTATGCGTTGTATTCCGTTTCATGTCAGCCACCCTTTCGATCGTATGTTTATGCTCCTCTGCCACCACGGAGCGCCGGAACGCTCCGGGCTTACCGTTTCATGCGGGTAAATGCAAATAGTAGCTTGCCCTGTCTCCTTCCGATTAACGGACAAGATTAAATGAAAACCACCTCCTACAATGAATATAAAAACGGAATAATCCTCCACAAAAGGGCATACTTCGGGACAATTTTCCTCCGTCTGCCCCCTCTGCACGAATGCGTCGCACTTGGGTGCCGGCCGTGGCTTCCCTCTCTACGTCGAAATAGCGGACATAGAGAGAGTGGCTTCGCGTCGAAGCGGTCTCCACTGACCCGCAGCCGCTTCGACCTCGCCGCGCCGGACTCGTCAGCGCCGCTTGTTCCGCAGGAACGCGTCGATCTGGCGCTGCAGCTCCGTCCCGATCGCCTCCAGCAGCGGACCGACTTCGGCTTCGAAACGCGGCATCGCTTCCTCCGGGTCGAGCACCCCGTTAAACAGCGGCGTATAGTACTCCGCCTCGATTCTTGCGTACGCGTTCAGCTCGTTCTGTACCGGAGTTCCGTCGAACTGGAACCCGGTCAGCAGATCCGGCGTAAAATGCTCCGCCCGCCGAATAAACCAGTCCAGCGCCTCGGTGCGGTCATCGGTCGCCGGAACGCGGTCGTCGTCCGGGTTCCACAGCCAGACGTACGGGAACTGCTGATAGCCGCTTTTCAGCGTCCGGTAACGGTCCGTCCCTACGGGCTCCCAATGGACGCCCGGAAGTCCGTACGCCAGCAAGTCGTAGTTGTCCTTCTCGTTGGCCCAATTAAGGAACTGGATCGCTTCCTCTTTATGCTTGCTGGTCACCGGAACCGCGATAAAATTCCATTGGGCGAAATTCGACAGATTCGCCTTCGGAATGTCCTGATAAAAGGTCACGCTCTCCAGCTCTCCGCCAGCTGCATACCGCTTCAGCTTTTCCTGATTCCCCTCGTCAACCGAGAACGAGCCTGCCGGGAAGATCGCTGCCTCGCCCGAGAAGCCCGGGTCTTGAAAATCTTTGATGCCGAGCACGTTCGGATGCATGACGCCGTCCACATACAGCCGGCGCGCCTCGCGAATCCAGTCGCGGACCAGCGAGTCCTTTTCGCGAAACAGATTGTATACCTTGCCGTCATTGCGCTGGTAATACAGCATCAGACTGCTGCCCAAAGCCTGCGTCGGCCGGATCTGGTTCTGGACATCGTCATAATGCCGGAACGCCGCCTGACTGTAGAGCTGCTGCGACGTGTTCCCCGCTGCGATCAGCGGCACGATGCCGGACTCCTTCTGCTTCAGCAGGTAGGCGAACCGGATCAGCTCTTCGTAGCTTTGGATCGGCGGTACGCCAAGCTTCTCGCGAAGGTCCTTGCGGACGAAATACGAGTGGCCCATCGCATACGAGACACCGAGCGGGATCGCCATAATTTTGCCGCCGTACCGGTTGGCCTCCCACATCGGCCGGGGCCGCTTGGTGAGGATCATCTCGCCGTACTTCTCCAGCAGCACATCAAGCGGCTCGTAGTACCCGCTGGAGATCATCTCGCTCAAATGCAGCCACGGCGCGTCGAAGACGAGATCGATCTCCTCTCCCGAAGCCAGCGCCACCTGGGATACCCGACCGAAGTCGTTCCATGGCACGAACTTGATGTCGAGGCTCACGTTGAGCGTTCCCGCCAGACGACGCTGCGCTTCCTTCAGCACTAGGTCGTAGTCGGCGGCCCGATCGCCCGGAAGCATGATCCGGAGCGTCACTGGAGAAGGCGTGGCGGCCGGGGCCGTCCGGCCCGCATCGGAAGCGGAGGACCCTCCGCACCCCGCAGGCAAGAGAAGCGCTGCGAGTAAGCATCCCCATCGGAGCGTCCGGTTCATTCCGCTTCCCCTCCTTCTCCTTCGGTATGGTGCAGCCGGTATTGGTTCGGGGTCAGCCCCGTCGCTTTTTTGAAAGCTGTAAAATAATGGCTCCGCGTCAAAAATCCCGAACGCTCCCCGATATCCGCCACCGACATGGTCGTTGTGACAAGCAGCTCCTTTACCTTCTCGATCCTGGTGTTCAGGATATAGTTCGAGAGCGACACGCCACGCACTTCCTGAAAAATGCTGCGGGCATACTTGGCCGACAGCGAGACATGCTCCGCGATCGCTTCGACGGACAGCATCGGATCGTGAATATGGTACAGTACGTAGTTGATCATCTCTTCCGCAAGCTTCTCCTTCCGGTCGCCGCCTTTGCGGGAGCTCAGTTGGTCCATGACGGCGAACAGCTCCGCCTCCAGCCAGTGCCGCGCTTCCTGCAGTGTCGAGAACCGGTCGAGTTGTTTGTCGATACCGTCCACGCCCTGCAGCGCCCGAAGCTTGTCGAATTCCTTCATGATCGTAAATAAAATGACGGTCAGCCTTACCTTGCATTCGGAGTATTTGACCGCCGCCATCTGCCCGAACAGCTCCTCCAGCAGCAGGACGATCTGGTCCTTCTTCCCGGACTTGACCGCGACAAGCAGCTTGTCGAGGCTCTTCGGATCGGATAGCGGCTGCAGCAGCCGAACGTAGCTTTCGTAATCGCCCTCCGTATACACCTTGTCTTCGCCGCTGATGAACTTGAGCAGCGTAAGCTCCAGAACGAAGTCATAGACGGAACGCAAATCGTCCTCCAAATGCTTCAGATCGCTCACCGCTATGGTCACCTGAAGCCGGACATACGTAGTAATATGCCCCTTGATCGTCTCCAGCAGCTTGCGGACTTCGGCATCGTCCCGATCCAGCCCGATCAGGAAGACGATGTGATCGCCGGCCAGATCGATCGTCTCCAGCGTCCCGCCCTCGCCCGCGATGATTTCTCCGGCAATGTTGCCCATCGCGTATTTGAGCAGTTGGCGGGAAGCAAAATCGTACGTTTCGGCAACGTCCCGGTACGCGTCGATTTTGACGACGGCGAGACGGATGAGATCCGACGCCAGGAGAGCCGATTCCCGGGCAATCCCTTCCCGCAGCGTCCGGTTCATTCTCCCCTGCAGCAGCCACTGGCGCAAATATTCCGCCTTGATCAAGCCGGAATGGCCGCGAAGCGATTGATGCATTTCGTCGACCCGGCTGGACAGCAGCTCGATCCCGCTTTTCAAGATGCTGTACTCGTCTCCCGCAACAGGGAGAGCCAGCGCGGAATGGCGCGACTCCTGCACGATGCGGCGCTGCAACTGGTCCGCCAGCCTGCGGAAAGGCTTCACCATCCGGCGGGAATTCCAGAATGCGGCGAGAAGCAGCAGGACGAGCAGAAGCAGCGAGTAGCCGACGATTTTTGCCTGGAACGCTTGCGCTTGATGCTTAAACGCTTTCAACTCGGTTAACGAATACACCGTCCATTTCTGCGAGGCCAGCGGTGCGGAATTGACAAACAATTGCATCCCGCGCACGGTCATGACCTGTGTCTCCGAACCCGCCGGCTTCAGGTGGCGCAGCTCGTTCAGAATTGCAGCCTCGTTCTCCGTGGTGCCCAGCACATTCCGGCCTTGGCCGTCCACAATCATCAGATCCATGCCGGGCTCCTTGTTCAGACCAAGCAAATTTTCCTGCAACGCCCTGTTATCCAACAGGAGCACGAGATAGCCGCGATGGTCTTTCCTGGCCGGCGTGGACGGAACGATGAGCGCGAGATAAGGCTCGCCGCCGGTTTCATGATAAAAAAACTGCAAAAAGAGCGGCCGATCCTCCCGGATCTTCTTCAGCATCGCCCCATCCCCGAATTTCTCGAACGAAACGAGCCCCTTGAGCGAATCGATCACCTGCTCCTTGTGGACGTTCACCAGATAGGCGCGCTTGATAAACGGCTCGGTCGACATATAGTTCGTCAGCGCATGAAGCGCATCCATGTCGTCCAGCGGACTGCGGCCGGTCGATTGCAGCCATTCCTGCACCGTGCGGTCCTGGTACATATGAAGCCCGTACGCTTTGAGCTTGTTCAGCAGAAACTCGGTGCGGCTTGCCGTTTGCAGCATCGTATCGCGGTTGAACAGATCCATTTGCGAGTAGGCGTATTTCGAGAACTGGTTCGCCAAAAACATGGAAAACGGAATAATGATCATCGTAAAAATCATTCCGATCCACAAATAAATCCGAACGTAGTTCTTGGAAAATAAATGTCGCATCGTCCAACCTTCCTTGCGAGTCTGTCGTCGTAGTCAACGTCCTCATTATACTATACATCCGATTACGGACATTCGTAATTGGACGGATCGAGGCATGGCAAGTTGGCGTATTGGATTTCCTGCCCACATTGTAGCAGTTGCCCTCCGGATTCGCCCAGTTCTCATTTGCCCAAAACGGTTCTCAAATGGCGAAAACCCGCTATTTTCAAGGGTTCCGCGCAAGTTCCGCACAGAGTTTGCCGGACGGATGCCGTCTTCGTCTGCCAAAAAGAAAACAGGCGGACGACCGAAGAGGTGCTCCTCCAGCCGTTCGCCTGTCCAAAATGCAGCTTTATTTTTGCAAGGGGCCTAGCGCGTCTCCGGTCGATGCTCCGGCTGCTCCGTCACGACCGTTCCGTCCGCAAGACGCAGCCAGCTTTCGAAGCCGCGCTCGCCTTCGCGCAACCGAATGATGCGCGCTCCGCGCGGGAAATCGTCCCGGCCGTACGTGTTGTAGCCCGTCGCCCGGCCATAGCACAGGCGGACGCCGTGAAGCGTGCCGGAGTAATCGTTGACGTGGTCGTGCCCGGCGAACGTGCCCATGACGTCGCCCATTTCGACGAGCGCCGCGAATAATCCCGTATTGATTTTCGGGCAGCACACGTTCTCGTACTTGTGCCCGTGGCATACTTCGCGCTCCCATACCTCCGCATACTCCGGCAGCGGGATATGGAAGAACGCCAGAGCTGGCAGCGGCGTGCCACCGTTGTCCGACGTATAGGCAGCAGATTGCCGGACGAACCAATCGATCTGATCGCGGCCAATCCAGCCGTAGCCCTGCACGTGCGGCAGCGTAGACATGCAGCCGGAGTCGAAGCCATACAGCAACGCAGCAGGACGGCCGGTCGCATCCTGGACTTCGAGCACATAGTTGCCTTCTCCCGCAATGTCCGACGGACCGCTTACCGCTAGTGCATACTCGTAGCCCGACACTTTGTCCATCAACTGCTGCCGGGTGATTTTCATCTCGGTATCGTGATTGCCGAAGACGACCGCCCACGGGATGCGCCGCTTCTCGACGACGGAAACCGCCCGGTCGAACCGGCTAAGCGGATCATCGCACTCCTTGTCTTCGATGACGTCTCCGGTGAAATAGACCAGGTCCGGCTGCTCCGCTTCGAGAATATGCTCCATCAGCTCCAAGGTGCGCCGGTCCGCGTCGCCTCCCGATTTCATATGCACGTCGGTGAACTGTACAATCGTAAACGTCCGGTCTTCCCGAAAAGTTAAAGCTTGCATTTGAATCGCTCCTCTTCGCTAGTGTCAATCGCGTTACCGTTTGCCGGAAGCCGCACATGCCTCGTTGTTGACACGGATCGGTTCCTCCGGCTCCGCGTGTCGGCAGCGAGCCTCAGGCCGTCTTCCCCGCCGCTTTCGCTTTATCTTCGTGCTCGAACGGCTTCCATCCCGGCGTCTCGACCTTCACCATACCCGGAAGCACGACCAGCTCCTGCACGACGTGCTCGTATTGCCCGGCCGTCGTCTTGAGCGCCATACGTACGCATAAGGCTTGGCGGAAGCCTCCCTCCGTTTCCTTCGCCCGGCTCTCCAGATGCAGCACAGTGACGGAAGCACCCGCAGCCTTGATCCGGTTCAGCATCGCGCCGAGATTTCCATCCCCGTCCCAGAGCTCGACCTCCACCTCGCGCTTGCGTTTCGTCTTCGCCAACGCCGCCTTTTCCACCTTGTTCAAGAGGAACAAGCTGACGATGACCGCAGCCGTCGAGACGACGGCCCCATAGTAAAAACCGGCGCCAACCGCAAGGCCGATGGCCGCTACAACCCATAGCGAAGCCGCGGTCGTCAGCCCCGACACGGTCGGCCCCGTGCGTATAATCGTTCCGGCCCCGAGGAAGCCGATGCCGCTGATCACCTGGGCAGCCAAACGGGCCGGGTCCAGCCTCACGTTCGCTTCGACCGCAAAATCGGAAAAACCGTAGCTCGACAGCAGCACAATCAGAGCCGAGCCCATGCAGACTAGAATATGCGTGCGAAATCCGGCCGAATGCCCGCCGATTTCCCGCTCCAAGCCGATCAGACCGCCCAGCACCAGCGCCGTAACAATACGGAGCGTCAGCTCCACATAGCCGATATGCCATACATCCGGGGTCAACGACAACTCCATGGGGACCTCCCCTTACCGCCCGAGCGGAACGGCGATCCGTTTCTTCTCGTGCACGTAGATGATTTCCTTATACCCGGTCCGGGCCAGCAAATCCATCGCCTCGTCCAGCTGCGTTCCGATGTCGTCCGGAAAATGGGAGTCGGAGCTCAACGTAATCGGAACGCCGTGTTTATGCAAAATGTCCAGAAAAGCCGGACTCGGGCAAGCTTCCTTGACCGGGTATCGGTAAGCAAGCCCGGTATTGATCTCAGTTGCCACATCCGCCTGCTTGAGCGCACGGGCCACGTCTTCGTACATCGGCAGCAGCAGCTTCTCCTCCGGTCGGTAATTGAACACCTTCAGATTGTCCAGATGCGCGATAATGTCGAACAAGCCGCTGGAAGCCGCCATTTTCACGTAGTCGAACAATTGCCGGTACAGCGCAGGCAGGTCTTTTTCCTTGAAAAGCTCTTGGGTTTCCGGGTTGTCGAAGCCCCAGCCTTCCAGAAAATGGACGGACCCGATCACGTAATCCAGCTCGTACCGCGACAGCAGCTCGCCGAGCTCCGCCTCGCCGCCCGGGAAAAAATCCGCCTCGACCCCGAGCGATATGGGCACGCCCGCAGCCTTCGCCCGGCGCACCGCCTGAAGATACGGCTCGATGGAGCTTACACAGACGCGGTCCAGCCAATACTGCTGCAGCCGGCCAAGCGGCGTCTCGTCCACAATCATGTGCCGTTCGTAATACGGCCGGAACTCGGTAAACCGGTACAGGTGGTCCACCATCCCGAACCGCTCAATCCCGCGCTGCCGCCCCTGCTCGAAATAGAATGCGAGCCATTCGTCGCTGAAGCAACCCGCCGCAAGCCGCTGTTGAAGCAGCTCTCCCAGCTTGTTCATCCATTCGAGCGAGTGCGGCCGGTCACCCAACTGCCCGCTCTCCCGGTGCACGTTCTCCAGTGCCCGCGCCGTCCGCTGCAGCCAGCCGGTCGAGTACGGCCCCTCCTCCAGGTGAAAATGAAAATCCAGCTTCATCCCGCTTCCTCCTCACTCCGTCGATTTGAAAAACTTGATTGAAAGGGTTTTCTCTGCTTTTGATGATGAACAATGTTTTTGTTGTTTATTGTTGCACATATCAATTTATTGTTGTTGTTTCTTGTTGATTATTGTAGTCCTTTCTTCATTATCCGTCAATCTCAAAATGAATCGGGCGTTGACAATGGAGTTTGACTGGACGGGCATGGATGGCTTTGGAAAAACTTTTCAAATCCTTTATACTGAATAAATAAGAAGTTTTCTGCCAAAGCCGATCAGACGGTTAACGGGATTTATCATCATGATGATTAATAGTAAAACACCTAAAGGAGCGATCCCCTTGCTAATCGATATCAAATCCAGACTGGACCAGCCCGAAGTTGCGGAGCTTCTCGAATATTCCATTTTTCCGGACCCGGTGCGGCTGGCGCAAACTCTGGATGACTACAAGCGCAGCGAAGAGCTTGAAATGTACGGCTACGAAAAAGACGGGAAGCTGATCGGCCTCGTCGGCTTCCGGATCGATTCCGGGCGTGTGATGGAGCTGCGGCACATTGCGGTCCAGCCGGACTATCGGGGACAAGGCTATGGCCGGGGCCAAATTTTGGAGCTGATCCACCTCAAAAACCCCGCTGAAATCGTCGCGGAAACGGATGAGGATGCAGTCGATTTTTACCGGAACATCGGGTTCGAGGTCGTCAGCTTGGGTGAAAACTATCCGGGTGCGGAGCGGTTTCGCTGCACCTATGAGGTTGAGCCGGAGGAGGAATAGGAAGCATGAGTGCAGCTGTTGAAATCGTCGAAATCCTGGCGTACGAGCCGGAATCGTTGGAGCAGCTGGCCGAGCTGCTGATCGATGCCGTGGAGAGCGGCGCTTCGGTCGGCTTTTTGCCCCCGTTAAGCCAGGAAGAAGCGGTGGACTATTGGAAAAGCGCGCTGGAGCCGGGCGTCGTCCTGTGGGCGGCCAAGCTCGACCGGGCGATTGTCGGCACCGTGCAGCTCCAGCTCGCGCAAAAACAGAATGCGGCCCACCGGGCGGAAATCGCCAAGCTGATGGTCCATACGCGCAGCCGCAGAAACGGCATTGCCCGCGCTCTAATGCTGGCCGCCGAAGAACGGGCCCGCACCGAAAAGCGAACGCTGCTTGTGCTCGATACGCGCGCAGGCGATCCGTCCAACCTGCTGTACCGGTCGCTGGGGTATGTGGAGGCGGGACGCATTCCCGGTTACGCCCGCTCCGCGGACGGCAGCTTGAACGATACCGTATTTTATTACAAGGAGGTCGAGGCTTAGCGCCATGAAGCACCTCTTGCTCCTTCTAGCATGGCTGCTGGCAAGCCAACCTGTCACGACTACTCCGGAGATCGTCACGCAGCCCGCGCGAGTCGACCAGGCCGCGCCGGATCATTTCCCGTATAAGGTTTCCCTATTAACCCATGCGTTCGAAAAGCTGATGGCCCTGGAGCCAAGCTTGGACTCCAAAATGCAGTTTATTTCCCTGGACTGGCAGATGACGGACTGGAATCTGTCCGAGGACGAACGGAACGAACTTATCGATCATTTTCATACGAAGTACGGCGTGGAGATCCTGTTCAACTCCTATCATCAATTAATAGAGAAGAACAAGCTGGACCCGAAAACGAACAGCCTCTACGGCATCCTCCTCAATATCGAGAAGCTGGAGATTCATTCGCCGGAAAGCGTGTCGATTATCGGCGGGAAATACCGCTCTCCTTTAGGAGCTGCAGGATTCACGGCCACTTGGAAGAAAACGAAGGATGGCTGGGAAACCGTTAAAGTTACGGATCATTGGATCAGCTAGGAGGCTTCGGATGAACAAAACAACTTTATATTTGGTCCGGCACGGACAAACGGAATGGAATGTGGAGCACCGGTTTCAAGGTCATCAGGATTCTCCGCTGACGGAGCTTGGCTTGAAGCAGGCCCGTTGGCTTGGCGAAGCACTGCTGGAGCAGCCGCTCGATTGGATCTACAGCAGCTCCAGCCCCCGGGCCGTCAAGACCGCCGAGTTGATCCGAGGCAGCCGGCCGATTGCCATAACGAAATGCGATGAGATGAAGGAAATCAATCTGGGCGAGTGGGAAGGACAGATCGCTGCCGAAATTGCGGAGCTCTACCCCGAGGCTTACGAGCACTTCTGGCGTCAGCCGGATCGCTTCCGCGTGGCTCAAGCGGAGACGTTCGCCGAGGTGGAGCGGCGCGCCCTCGGCAAGCTTCGGCACATTCTACGCGACCATACCGGGCAAGCCGTGCTGGTCGTTACCCATACGGTCGTGGTCAAATTGCTAATGGCCGCTTTTGAGCAAAGGCCGATCGAGCAATTATGGGAGCCGCCCTATATACATCCGGCCTGCCTGTGTAAGATCGAGTTTACTGAGAACGGCAAGCCGGACATCAAGCTGCACGGCGACATCAGCCATTATCAGGAAGTGATTCAGCCTGTAGAAGGATAAGTGACGTAGGATCGGGAGGTCTGGGAATGAGCATCATACAAGTTACCTCAGATAATATCGCTAGAGAACACATCTGCTGCGCCATGTCAGACAAGAAAACCCAACACGGCGTCAGTCTGAAGAAAGATTGGCTGGCGTGCCGTTTTCAAGAAGGGCTTGTCTTTAAAAAGCTGGACGCCAAAGGAAAAGTGTTCATCGAATACTTGCCTGCCGAGAACGCTTGGGTGCCCATCGATGCGCCGAATTACACGTTCATCAACTGCTTTTGGGTGTCCGGAAGCTACAAGGGACACGGCTATGGGGCGCAGCTTTTGCAGGAATGCATCCGGGACTCGGAGGGCAAAGCGGGCATTGTTGCGGTATCGAGCCACAAGAAGCGGCCTTACCTCTCGGAGAAGTCTTACTACGTGAAACACGGGTTCGAGGTGTGCGATACTGCTCCTCCCTATTTCGAGCTGCTCGTCAAGCGGTTCGATCCCGATGCCCCGCTTCCCCGGTTCAAGGAAAGCGCCAAGCAGCAGACGATTGCTGACGATGACGGTCTGGTTGTGCTGTATACGAACCAGTGCCCTTTTACCGATCATTATACCGGCGGAGAGCTTGATGCCATTGAACGGGCGTACGGAATTCCGGTGAAGCGGGTGAAGCTCACGACCAAGGAGCAGGCGCAAAACGCCCCGTCCGCCTTCACGACGTACAGCGCGTTTTATAACGGACAGTTTGTCACGCACGAGATTTTGACGAAAGCCAAATTCGATAAGCTGTGGAACACGCTCGGGAAATCTCAGGGCTAGAAGCGGGTGCGGTTTCGTCCCGGGTAGACGCCTTCGGGAGGTCCCCCGATCCAGAGCCGAAGGAGAGACTTACGGTGAACATTATATTTTGCAGCGATCCTCTGGACCCGAAAACGGCGGATGCCGACTACGAGCTTGAATACCGCACAGCCGCAGAACTGGGACTCCCCATCGAGCTGATCTCGCTCGAAGACTTGCTGGACGGACAGGCGGCCCGCGCCGTCCGACGGGTCCGGAAAGCGGCCACGGCAGAGCCTGCGATTTACCGCGGATGGATGATGAAGCCTGAGCATTACGAGCAGCTTTATATGGCGTTGCAGCAAAAAAACATCCATCTGATCAATACGCCGGAACAATATGTGCTCTGTCACCATTTTCCGCATAGCTACAGCTTCATTCAAGAGCATACCCCCGAGAGCCGCTGGCTAGATATCGCTGCGGTCCACTCGGACATCAACCGCGTCTATGACATGCTGGCTTCGTTCGGCAGCCAGCCGCTTCTTCTGAAGGATTACGTCAAATCGCGGAAGCACGAATGGGAGGAAGCCTGCTATATTCCCGATGCGTCCGATCGGAAGCAGGTGGAAAAGGTGCTGCGAACCTTCATTGAACGGCAGGGCGACGGGTTGAACGGCGGAGTCGTGTTCCGCGAGTACGTTGAGCTCGAAAAGCTGGGAGCGCACGGAAAAAGCGGTATGCCCCTGTCGAAGGAATACCGTCTTTTCTTCTACCGGCACCGGTTGATCGCGGCGCAAAATTATTGGGAGGAAGCTACCTACGACGGAGAACGGCCGGATCTAAGTGTGTTTGTTGCGATCGCGCAGCGGATTCGCAGCAGCTTCTTCACCATGGACATTGCAAAAACGACCGCGGGCGAATGGTTGATCATCGAGGTCGGCGATGGTCAAGTATCCGGTCTTCAGGATAGGACGGATGTCGAGGCTTTTTACCGGTCGTTTCTGGACTGAGAGGTCATATAAACGGCAGGGCGAAGTTCAAGACGAATAAAGCCGCGATGACCGCGAACACTAGGGAAATTTCCCGCCGTTTGCCCGCCGCGAGCTTCAGGATCGGAAAGGCGACGAAGCCGAACCCCATGCCGTCTACGATGCTGGAAGTGAACGGAATTCCGGCCACGATCAGAAAGGCGGGCAGCCATTCCGACAAATCGTCGAAAGGAATATCTTTCACGCCTTGAAGCATCAATCCGCCGATCAGAATCAGCACCGGCGCGATGGCCGAATCAGGAATCAGCCGCATGACCGGGCCGAGCGGCACCGCGCAGGCGAAGAGCGCTCCGGCCGTTACAGCCGTTAAGCCGGTCCGGCCGCCGGCAGAGATGCCTGCGGCGCTCTCTACCGCCGTTACCGTCGGGCTCGTGCCCAGGACGCCGGAGGCGGCTACGGATACGGCTCCCGCCTGAAGGCTGCGGGCCGCCTTCTCCGGCTGCCCGATAAGCCGAAGCTGGGCGTCGATGAGCCCGATGTTCTCGAACAGCACGACAAGCACGAATGAAAACACCGCGGTCCAGAATACGACGTACGGCAGCCCGGAGAACGACATGGCTCCGAACACGGAGCCGTAAGCCGCCAGCGATAACCCCGTTCCCGCACCGTCCCAATCGAGCTGCCCGGTTATGGCCGCCAAGCCGGTACCGGCCGCGATCCCGATCAGCAGGTTTCCCGGGACGCCGCGGACGTACAAGGCCAAGGTCAAGGCCAGCGTGGCCAGTGTCAGCAGCGTGTGCGCACTGCCGAAATCGCCGAGCGCAACGATTGACGAACTGCCGGGGACGACGATGCCTCCTTTTTGCAGTCCGATGAAAGCCAAAAATAAACCGACACCCGCGCCGATCGCATGCTTGAGCGAGTCAGGGATCGTGGCAGCAAGCTGCTTGGTCAGAGGCGTAAAGGCAAGCGCCGAGACGATCAAGCCGGATACGAAGACAGCCGCAAGTGCCTCCGGCCACGGCAGGCGCATTCCTTGGACGACGGTATACGAGAACAGCGCATTAACGCCCATTCCCGGCACGATGACCAGCGGACTGTTCGCCCAGAGACCGACGAGAAGCGACCCGAAACATGCCGCGAGCGCCGTCGCGATCACCCCCGCCCCGTACGGAATGCCCGCATCCGCCAGGATCGATGCGTTGACAGCGACAATATAAACCACCGTAAAAAACGAAACGACGCCCGCGGTCATTTCCGTACGGACGGTCGTACCGTGTTGTTGCAGAAGAAACCGTTTGGTTAGCATGCGGCATCCCTCCCGCGCGACATCCGCGCCCTCTATCATTTAGCTCCACACCTAAAATGCCAAAGGATGATTATGGCAATGAAACGGACTTGGTACTATCAAGCAACCGTTGCAGAAGGCCCTTTCTCGCAAACGGAAATGGAACACTTGATTGCAAACGGCATCATTGACGGTTACACAAACGTAAGGGCAACGACCGGAGGACCGTGGATGCCTGCCAAAGATACGAATGCTTTTCTACGGCTTTTCATACGGCCTTTCATGCGGCTTTTGATGCCTTGCCCCGCCAAAGACGACGGAAGCATAAGTTCAGCATCCGCATCTTTCTTTATGCAATCTGCTTTATTGTTAACCTATTAGTAGTTATCTTATTACTAAATTCCTTGGGACAGTTGGCGAACTTGTCGATGATGGGTCTCTCCCACATGCTTGGCGGAATGCCGGTGCCGGAATATCCCGGGATGGTCGCAGCCTATCGGGGATGGAAGTCAGCCGCAACTTACGGATTGGCTTTGAGCATTTTTCTTAATTTCGTCGCGATCATTCAGAGCAAGCATTGGCTAGTACCATCGATCCTCATTCCTTGGACCCTGCTTCTCTTTTTGTGGCGGCTGGTTTTGTAGGATCTCTTTTGGGGAGGTTGCGGAGATGATGGTGGCAAATTACGAATTATTGGAGCACGAGTTCGGACGATTGGCCGAAGCTGCCATAACGGAGGAAGCATGAGTATTTACGGAGCTGTTCATAAAGTATTGAAGCATTTTGAAACCCATCTATTCGTTTGCGAAACGCCCAAAGACAAAGTATCAATTCTGGAGAGCATACGGACCATTTGGCATGATATTGAAAAATATTCCAAGAACATTTATCCTGCAAAAACGGCCGAACTAACCCATATCGTTCATTGCATCCCTGCAGACGATCTGGCGATTACGAAAAAGATGTATAAAAGCGCTATCGGCCAATTTGTACGTTTAAAGGATACTTGGCAACACGAAAAAGAGATTAAATGGTTTTATTCGTGGTTATTCCTGCTCTTGGAGGAATTGCTGCTGTTCAATAAAGATTGGGATGAGTGCTGCGAGTTATGCCAAGGGGCCATGTTTTATTATATTGAAGAGTGCAGGCAAATTGTCCTGAAAAAATGCCGCAGCTGCGGAAATGTTTACGATGCCGAAACAAACGAAAGGCTGCCGCTTCGTCATGCTTATGAGCTGCGAATCGCCCTTAGAAGCGATCTTTCGGGCATGCTCGGACGCGATGAATGGATTTAAGCAAGAACTGGAACTTCTTATTAAAACGAACCGTCTGTATTTAAAAAGCTACTACTTTTATTTTTCGGGAGGTCACGTCATTGAACTTTACTTCGTTTTATGTTGATCTGGCTCGGCAATATGCCCAGCAGCAGCCGATCGCGCAGCAGATTGGCGCTTTGGCTGGCGGCTCCGTGGGGCGGGGCGAAGCGGACCGGTTCAGTGACTTGGATTTAAATGTCTATTCGTCAAACCAAGAACAGCCGCATTACAGCGCCAATGTGCTGTTTCAGGAGCACGTCATTCAGCTTCATGTCCACCCGCTGCCGCAAATAGAGCAGGTTATCGGTTCTCCGTGGGATTTCCGCTTTCTGAGGGAAGCCCGCATCGTCTCGGACCCTTCGGGACTGCTGCAAGCTTTGATCGCCGATGCTTCGGAGTATTTTCAATCGCCACAAGGCCGGGAAAAGATGCTGTCCCAGGCCAAGGCCGCAATAGCAGAACAGCGGGCGTGGCTTCAAGAATGTCTGGACGCTGAAGAACCGTTGACGGCCAGCTTCGCTGCCGATGCCGTTTGGGCGGATGCGGCACAAGCCTACGCATATTTTGTCCATGGCGCGATGTCGACCGGAGGATTACTGCCGATCATAAGACAACTGGATCTGTACCCGGCCTATCGGGAGATTCGGTTCGGTGCAGGCAGTGTCGAGCCCGACAAACTGCTCGCGTCGCTTCAGGCGTACCGCGCTTACTTGCGGGAGCGGAGCGGCGATGCGGATGCCTTTGCGCTGCAATCCGTTCAAGACGAGCTCGCGGCCCGCAAGGCGGCGCGTTATCGTGAAACGGGTGACCCGGATAATCTCGCGTGGCAGCTTTATGCCGAGGCATTCTGGTGTTATCTTGCCCTTGCGGACGGTCAAACGTTCGAACAGCATGTCCGGGAGCTGCCGGAAGCGATGCAGACGCACCTTGTCACGCTCGGCTTCCGAACGTATTCGGAGGAGCAAATGCATACCCTGCTGAAACAAGCGGAGCAGTTGATCGTTTTTTGCGAAGAAGGCCGGGTGCGCTAAAGATCTCATGAGGAGAAAAAAGAAAGAAGCTCGCAATCTATGGACCGCCGCCGCATTCATCTTGTATACGGCCTGCATGCTGTATATGATGTTTGTCGGGTTCGGGCGGTCCGTTCATGCGGACGAGCTCCGTTACAACCTGCATCCTTTTCGCACAATCGGCAATTATTTTATTTATTTTGACTCCTACGCGTTTTCCATTGTGGTCATCAATCTCGGCGGCAACATCGGGATGTTCGTTCCCTTCGGAATTTTGCTGCCGCTCTTGTTCCGGAGATGCCGGACGTTTCTCGGCTTTTCGCTCGGCTTCATCGTTCCGCTGATCGTTGTCGAGCTTCTGCAGACGGTGCTGCGCGTCGGTTCCGGCGATATCGACGACGTCATTCTTAACTACGCAGGCGCCTCTCTCGGGTATGTGCTGTACAGGGTTGTGTTCGGCAGGAAGGGCCATAAAGGTTCGTCCGGTATTTCCATGGTGTGAGAATATATTGTCATATGTCTGAACATTTTCCGTCGTGGTATAATAATATGGCAGACGAAATGGAGTTGAGAGGATGACCAACAGACTTGACCCTAAAGTCGATTTCGTTTTCAAACGCATTTTCGGTGTTGAAGAAAATAAAGACGTACTGTTGGATTTTTTGAATGTGACCTTGAGAGAAAGCGAGCCTTCTCCGATCACGGATATTCAGATCCTCAATCCGTATATTGATAAAAACGCGCTGCACGACAAGCAATCAATTCTCGATCTGCATGCCCGTACGGCAGACGGAAAGCAAGTGAACATCGAAATTCAACTGTTCAACCGGTACGATATAGAGAAACGGACGTTGTATTACTGGAGCAAAATGTATTCCAGCCAGCTTGAAGAAGGACAAAAATATAAAGATTTGAAAAAGACGATTACCATTAATATCTTAAATTTCAATTTTATCGCGAATGATCGTTACTATAATCTTTTTCATTTAAGGGAACACCATAGCGGATTGAGGCTTACCGATGATATCGAGATTCATTTCATGGAGCTGCCTAAGCTGCAATCGCAGAGGGCTAGCTTATCCGATAAGCTGGTGAAATGGTTATTGTTCCTGAAAGGCGTGGATAAACAAGAACTATGGGAGGTCATCGCCATGAACGAACCGACATTGCAAAAAGCGATGGATACGCTGGATTTTCTTAGCCAGAACGAAGAAGCCCGGCGATTGTATGAAATGCGGCAAAAAGCGCTGCACGACGAAGCGTCCATGATCGATGGAGCCAGAGAAGAAGGAAAACGGGAAAAAGAAATTGAAGTCGCCAAAAATTTGCTGGAGATGGGCATGGACGTGGCTAAGATCGTTAAAGCGACGGGATTGCCCGAAAGCGAAGTCAAAAAACTAAAAGAGCAGCTTCATTAATTGCCATGTATAGAATTTCATCCGCAATTCAGGAAACACGTTCAATTGAGAGCGTGTCTTCCTGAATCACAGTCGTTTTCGCTTCCGGCGCCAGTCCCTGCCCCCGACGAAAAACCGCACACTTCGTCCAGCGTAAACCGCTACCGCTTCAGCGCTTCATGCAGCTCCCGGTAATCCTGCGGGCTGACCCCCTCCATTTCCTTGAATACGCGGCTAAAATGCTTCGTATTCTCGAACCCGGTCAGCCCGCTGATCTCGTACACTTTGAGCCCGGTCGTGACAAGCAGCTCCTTGGCTTTATCAATACGCAGCTTTTTCAAATAGCTTACGAAGCTTTCGCCTGTATATTCTTTAAAGGCTTGGCTGAAATAGGAATAGTTCAACGACACGTGATTGGAAACGACGGCCATGTTCAAATCTTTATGGAAATTATCCTGCATATACTGCACGGCCTGCTTCATTTCCTTGTGATCGATATGGAATGTCTTCATGCTGCGCACATAATCATCCAGCCGATGCAGCAGCCCCTCCACGCTGTGGTAGTAATCATGAAAATAATAAAAATTCCAAAGATCTCCGACCTTCTTGAATAACCGGAGAATCTCGACCGACTCGCCCCCGTAAATATGAAACACTTTGTCAAAAATCAGCTCGTTGAACGCGCGGCTGACGCCTTCCAAATACGCAATATCGTATCGCGCCACCGTCCGGATATCGAGCACTTCCATGAGCAGCGACGTCATTTCCTTCTCCCGGCCGGCTCCCAGCATATTGCCCAGCTTTCTGATCTTGTCCGCAGGGATCGTAAAGTCCCTGCTTTTCCCGGCGATGCGCTCGTAGGAGACGACCCCCGGCGCGGATTGAAGAAACGTATATTTCAGCGCCTGCTCCGCCTCTTGATGGGCCGCACGTACGCGCGCCACGCCTTGGGTATAGCCGCTCAGCCCCATGCTGTAGGCGAAATAACCCGTTTCCGCAATGCGTCCGGCTAAAAACTGAAAAAGCTCGCGGCGCTGGGCGATCAGCACAAGCTGATTCTCCTTATCCCACACATGCGCGCGACGCTGTCCGGCCGACTCCGGAGCGTTTTCCAGCTCGGCTTGAATACGCCCCAGAAATTCGGGCGGCCTCATGCCTTGGACAGAACCGCGATATTGCAGCACCGCCAGCTGAAAGCCCTCCTCCAGCCACTCCAGACCGCATCCCTTCAACCGATCCGGCAGCCCCGGTTCCTCCGGATGCGGATGGCGCAGCAAATAGCTTAGCTGACTTTCCCGATAGGCTTCCTGCTGCCGCATCGAGCTTGTCAATTGTTCGTCGATGCGCTCCCTCTGCTTCAATTCCTTCTCCAGCTTCAGCATCGTCCGCGCCAACTCGTCACGGACGATCGGCTTGAGCAAATATTCCGACACATCGCAGCGGATCGCTTCTTTCGCGTATGGAAAGTCATCGTGGCCGCTCAAAATAACGACGGCCGGCTTCCGCTCCAGCTCCTGAATCCGCTGAATCAGCGCAATTCCGTCCATCACCGGCATTCGGATGTCGGTAATCACGACGTCCACGGGCGCCCGATTCAAAAGCTCCAGCGCCTCCGCCCCGTCTTCGGCAAAATCGAACGTATAAGCATCCGGGAACAGACGGTCGATCATCGCTCGCAGACCGAGCCTAATATTTTTCTCGTCATCAACGATAAGCACTTTTCTCATCTGCAGACAACCCTCCCGATAAAATCAAATAGGGCAGCTTTATCGTTACCCGGGTGTAAGCTCCCTCCTCGCTGTCCACGGCCAGTCCATACTCGCCGCCGTAATGCATGGCGATTCTTTGCATCACATTGCGCAGGCCGATCCCTCTGCCTTCTTGCTCTCCAGAAAGCCTGTGCCCATATCGGGCCTGAAATCGAACGTCGTCCATAGCGAGCTTCTCGCGCAGCTCGGTAAGCTTCTCCTCCGACATGCCGGCCCCCTTGTCCGTCACCTCAATGTACGTCGATTCGTCCCCTCGCCAAGCGCGAATCCGAATCGCCATCCCCTCCCGTCGCGTGCGTTCCGTCCGCATGCCGTGCTTCACCGCATTTTCCACCAGAGGCTGCAGCGACATCTTCAGCATCTCCTGCTCCCGGTATCCTTCGGGAACATCCAGCTGCAGGTCAAGCTTATCGTCGTAGCGCATATTCATAATGGCGATGTAATTGCGGATGTGCTGTAGTTCGTCCCGAAGCTGCACGTACTCACTCGACCACTTCAGGCTGTAGCGCATCAGCGCCCCGAGAGAGGTCAGCGCGTCCGAGATGGTGTACTGCGCCTCCACTTCGGCCAGCATCTTCAGATTTTCCAGCGTATTGTAGAGGAAATGGGCATCGATCTGATTTTTAAGGGCATGCAGCTCCGCCTCCTTTTTCGCCGCTTGTTTATTCACCGCTTCCACGATTAACTCGTTCATTTTCTTCATCATCTGCCGAAAATGATGCGCAAGCTCGCCTACCTCGCCGCCCGCATCGATATCGATCTGCACATTCAGATCTCCCCGGCGCACCTTTTTCATCGAATCGCGCAAAATGTGCAGCTTTTTCAAGATCAGCGACTGCAAAAAATAAGTGATCACAGACAACAGCGCGATGAGGACGACCGCTGCGGCGATGAAAAGATTGCGCGTATGCCGAATTTGCGTCACCTGGTTTTCCAGAGATACGATATTGAGCAGATGGGCGTCCATCTGGTCGATCGGCGTCGTCAGGCACAAATACGGCGTGTCCCCGACCGTGAACGTGAAGCTGGCCCCTTCCTCATGAGGACGCTCCGCCCAATCGCGCCGAAGCCGCTCCATGTCGATGTCCTTGAAAAATGTGCTGCCCGTATCGGTAAACATTCGGCCCGAACGGTCGATGACCAGCATGCGGGATTGGTCGTCTTGAAGAGGGCTGAACACTTTTTGAAAAAACTTATCGATTTTCATGTCTACCTCAAGAAGGCCGACATGCCTGTCGCTCGGGTATTCAATTTCTTTCAACAGCGAGACATAGGTCGACGCAGCCCGGTTGTCCGCCGTGGCCCGGTTCATGATGTCTTTTTCGTCCTCTAAAATCTCCCAGCGCAATTCGCCCCGCTGCTCCAGCACACTCTTGTACCACGGCCTGTTGGAGATTCGGCTTTCATGGAAAATCATCGGCCAGATTTCCATCGTATTCGGATTGTCCGTAAACAGGCGGACATTCGTAATGTTCGGGTTATTGAACATGAGCCTTTGCAAATTGGAGAACGACTTCGTATTGAAATCGACGAGCTCGGGAACCTCCAGATCGTCCGGACTTTGCATATAATTCATGAGCTCTTTGTTCGCCGTGTAGAACTGTGCCGTGCGCATCATAATTTCCATATTATTCAAAATATACGTTTTCTCGCTGGACAGCGCATATTGATTTTTCTTGAGCGTATCTTGAATCGTATTATGATAAAAGCCGTTGAATATATACCATGAAAACAAAATGATAGGGATCAAAATAATGAAAATATACGCCCCGATCAGTTTGAACTGTATCGAAATGCGGTCCGTCCATCGAGCGAGCCTCATGCTCCGCATGTTTTTCATTTCCGTCCCCAGCCTTTATCCAACGTTTGTTCCCTTATTGTAATACGGAAAGTAGAAAAAAGCCCGGAGCCCCCGGAAGCCGGGCTCGCGGGCCGAACCGCTTGAATTACTTGGCAAATTGCGCAATCTTTTGAGTATTGGCCTCGAATTCTTTTTGCTGATACGCTCTTACCTTCTCCCATCCGCCGGCCTGCCGATCCTTCTGGAATTTGTCGAAGAGCTGATCGAATTCCGCATCGGACTTGGCAAGCAGCAGCTTCGGCAGCGCCTTGCCCCAGAGCTGGGCAATCTTCGTGTTGGCGATCCCTTCGACGGAGTTGCCTGTCGGCACGATGTTATCGTATTGCGAGAAGCTCTTTGTCTTGCCCCGGGTCCACGCTTCCGGTTGCTTGATCGGATCGACGCTGGGCGGCGCCCATTTGAGGCTCATGTTCGTATCCATCAGCATCCAGAAGGTATGAGAGGAACCGTACTTCTTATCGAAAGCGGAGCGGTCCTTGTTCAGCAGGTCGAGCGCTTCAGGCTTGAATTGGTCTTTTCCGTCAATGGTATCGTAGCTGACGCCCTTTTCGCCCAAGAACAGATCCTTATTCCCTTCTTCGCTGATCAGGTAACTGAGGAACTTGATCGCTCTCGCCTTGTCTTTCACATCCTTGGAGATCAGCGTCACCGTCCAGCCCGCAATTCCCGGACCTGCCAACGTCGGCGGGTCCTGCTTCGCGTTAGCAGGTCCATCGATGGCAATGTACGCCGTGTTCGGATCTTTTTGATACAGCGAAATATTTTGGTTGGCCATATCGGAGCGTTGGAACAGCATGGCGAAGTAACGGCCCTGGGCGATTTTCTCCTCCATCTGCGGACGCTTGTCGATGAAGATGTCTTTGGCGAGCAAGCCGAGCTCGTTCGCTTGACGGAACGTCTTCAGCCACTTCACGAATTCGGGGTCGGTGTACCGGTCGTAGAGCTTGCCGTCTTTTTCGTAAGGAATGGCCAGAAAGTTAGCCAGCATGGAGGAATTCTGGTTTGCATCGAACAGCGAGTAGTTGCCGGTATCTCCAAACTCGCTCAGCCCCAGCGGAATGAGCGGCTGGCCGTTCACGCTCGGGAACTTCTCTTTGGCCGCCTGCAGCGCCTTCAGAAAGCCTTCCGGCGTTCTCATATCCGGCTTGCCGAGAGCTTCGTACATATCCTTGCGGACCATAAAGGTCTGGTTGGAAACGAAATTCTCCCCGTATTTCTTGTAATCCTGCGGGGAAGAGGACGCGTTCGGATACCCGTAAAAATGGCCGTCCTTCTGCGTATACCAAGTCGTCTTGGCCGGGTCCGTCACCTTGAAGAAATACGGATCGTATTGCTTCGCCAATTCGTCCAGAGGCAGAACCATATTGCCTTCGATCATTTTCTTGACCGCGTCTTCATACCACCCCAGCGTAATGAAATCGGGCAGCTTGCCGGAAGCGATCATCGTATTCAGCTTTTCGTTTTCGTTGCCGGCCGGAACGATAAAATTGATGTTCACGCCCGTCTTCTTCGTGACGTATTGGGAGGTCGGATCGACGCCCCACTTGTTCGGAAACCAGGAGAAGTTCAAATACCAGTCGAACGTAATCGGCTTCGTGTCGGACTTCCAGCCCGGCTCATCGGGATTTCCGACCGGAGCCGCCGGGTCTGTGGAAGCGGTTTTTGCCTCTTTGGCCGGTTCGTTGCCGCGATCTGCGGAACAGGCGCTCACGGATACGGCCGTGACCAAGGCAAGCAGCATAGCGAACGTTTTGCGCGTTTTACTCATTCCCATCTGTATTTTCCCCTTTTCTGTATTCGTAATTATATGGAATCAGCCCTTGATGGAGCCGATCATGAAGCCTTTCACAAAATATTTCTGCAAAAACGGATACACGATCACAATCGGTAAGGACGTAATGACCATCGTCGCCAGCTTGATCGACTGGGAGGACACGGACTTCGCGATCGTGCCGGAGGTGGCGGCCATCATCTGATTAGAGCTGGATTGAGCCACGACTCTGTACAGATACGTCTGGATTGGCTGAAGCTCGCTTTTGTTGATGTAGATCATTCCCGTAAAGTAATCGTTCCACTGGTACACCCCGTGGAAAAGCGCAATCGTCGCAACGACAGGCATCGAGACCGGGAGAATGATCGAGCGGAAAATCTTGAAATCGTTCGCGCCGTCCAGCTTCGCCGCCTCCTCCAGCCCGTCGGGAATCTCCCGGAAGAACGCCTGGAAAACGATCAGATCGAAGAAGCTGAACATCACCGGAATAATGTAAACCCAGAAGCTGTCGAGCAGCCCCAGATCCCGAATGAGCAAGTACGAGGGAATGAGCCCTCCGCTGAAAAACAACGTGACTGTGCCCAGCATCATATAGGCCCGGCGCCCGATCAGTTCTCTACGTGAGAACGCATACGCCACCATGGCGGTGAACAGCACGTGCACGACCGTCCCGACGACCGTCTTGGCGATCGTCACGCCCATCGCCAGCATGATGCCGTCGTTGGCGAATACGGCAAAATAGCTGTCGAAGCTGAACATGCGGGGCCACCAATAAATGCCGCCCCGCATCGCGTCGTTGCCATCGTTAAGGGAATTCACGAGCACATACCAGATCGGGTACAGCGTAACGAAGCAGATCACGAGCATGAAGATATCGTTCAGCCGGTCGAATATAACCTCCCGCAGCGTTCTGCGGCTCATGGAAATCATCCTGCGATCCTCTCCTTTCCTAGAATAAGGACGTGTTGTTCAATCGCTTCGTGATGTAGTTTGCCGAAAGCAGAAGAGCGAGCGAAATGAACGATTTGAGCAAGCCGACGGCGGTTGCATAGGAGAAGCGGCTTTGCTTCAGCCCGACCTGATACACGTACACGTCGACGACGTTGCTGGCACTCTCGTTCAATTGATTTTTGAGCACGAGAATCTGGTCGAAGTTCGAATTCAAAATGCCGCTGACGGCAAGAACGAACAGGATGGTTATCGTGCCTTTGATCGCCGGAAGCGTCACATAAATCATTTTCTGAAACCGGCCTGCGCCGTCGATCGTCGCCGCTTCGTACATTTCCGGAGAAACGCCGGAGATGGCGGCTAAATAAATGATAGCGGACCAGCCCAGCTCCTTCCATATGTCCGAGGTGACGATAATGGTCCAGAAATATCCGGGCTCGGCCAAATAGCTGATCGGCTCCTCGATCAGGTTCATCGCTAGGAGCAGCCGGTTGACGATCCCGACGTCGGCCAGCCAGGTCGCCAAGATGCCTCCCAGAATGACCCAAGACAAAAAGTGGGGTAAATAAGAAATCGTTTGTACCGCCTTCTTGTAGCGCACGGAACGCAGCTCGTTCAGGAAGAGCGCGAAGACGATCGGCAGGGGGAATCCGAAGAGCAGCTTGAGCACGCTCATTCCGATCGTATTTTTGACCACATCGGCCAAGCTGTCGTCTTCCAGAAAAGCTTTGAAATGCTCCAGTCCCACCCAGGGCGCTGCGGAAATCGGCGCCGTGATATTGAAATCCTTGAAGGCAATGACAATGCCGTACATGGGGACATAGTTGAAAACGACGATCCATAGGACGCCAAGCAGCGCCATGACTTGCAGATGACGCTGTCCGTAGAGCCTGCGAAGCAGCTTGGACGCCGAACGGCTCAGGGCTTCCGGCTCCTGTCGCCGAATCGGCGTATGTGTGTTAGAGCTCAAATCTACTGCACCTCCGGCTCGCACTTTCGTATGTAAGCATTTTCATCACTTTCATTGTAGTGGCCCGCCGCTTCCGGCGTAAGGAGGAAAATTTCAGCTGAGGTTGCTTTTTTTCGGGTTTTGTTCGTTTTGGGACAAGCAAGTCAAATTCTTCATAATTTCTTAACGTAATCATTCATCCCCCTTTACACAACTTGCCTATAATCGAGTTGTCCAATTCTAGTGGAGGTGCTTATTTATAATGAAAAAGGCTTTTAAAGTCTTAACCACCATCGCGGTCACCGGCAGCCTGCTTGCAAGCGGCACGGGATTCGTTACCGAGCCTGTACCGGCGGCTTATGCGGCGGAAACCGCGCAAGCTCCATCCGTGTATATCGCACCTATCGACCGAGCGAAATTTTTAGCCGGAAGCCTCTTCGACTTCCGTGTGGAATTAAATCACCTGACGGCGATGCCGTCGTCCGTCAGCATTACGGTGAACGGCAAAGATGCCGAGCAATTTTTCGGCAAGCCTCTTGTCAAAACCAACACAGACAAAAGCCAGGAGTTCACGATCCGGGACGTCAAAATCAATGAACCCGGCACCTATGAAGTCGCCGTCAAAGCCGACAACGGCTTGGCGAAAACCGTGAAATACGAAGTCGTGCTCGCCGACCAAGGCGGCAAAAAGGCGAAAAACGTCATCCTGTTCGTCGGGGACGGCATGGCTTTCCCGGATATTACGATGTCCCGCATCATGTCCAGAGGCATCACCGAGGGCAAGTACAACAGTCTGCTCGAAATGGATAAATTCGATCAGCGCGCGGTCGTGACGACCTCCGGCATGGATGCGCTCGTGACGGACTCCGCCAACAGCGCCAGCGCGTACAATACCGGACACAAGTCCGCGGTCAACGGCCTGGGCATCTACCCGGACAATACGGAAAGCTCGCTTGACGATCCGAAGGTCGAGACGCTGGCGGAAATGCTTAAGCGCACCCGCGGCATGTCGGTCGGCGTCGTCACGACGTCGGAAATCGAGGATGCCACCCCGGCGGCCGTCGTCTCCCATACGCGCAGACGCTCGGACAAGCCGGAAATCGCCGAAATGCTGTACAAGCTGCAGCCGGAAGTGATTCTGGGCGGCGGATCGGCGTACTTCCTTCCGAAAACGACGCCGGGCTCCAAACGGAAAGACGAGAAAAACCTGTTCGATATGTTCCAGCAAAAAGGCTACACGATCGCAGAAAACGCCACCCAACTGAAAGCGGCGAATGCGCCGGACAAGCTGCTCGGCCTGTTCCATACGTCGGACATGAGCGTATACTACGACCGCTCGACGAACAACAAAGCGGAGCTGAAATCGTTCACGGATCAGCCGAACCTGTGGGACATGACGCAAAAAGCGCTCGATACGCTCAGCAAAAATGACAAAGGCTTCTTCCTGATGGTCGAAGGCGCAAGCATCGACAAGCAGCTTCACCCGCTGGATTGGGAGCGCGCCGCTTACGATACGATCGAGATGGACAAAGCAATCGGCGTCGCGAAGCGGTTCGCCGAGCAGAACGGCGAGACGATGATCATCGTTACGGCGGACCATTCGCACTCCGTCAGCGTAGCAGGAACGTATTGGGAAGGCGACGGCAAATCCGGCCGCGAAGCGCTGCGCACGTACGAGGATTCCAAGTTCCCGACGTATGTCGACAGCAACGGTGACGGGTTCCCGGACACGCCGGACGTTGACCGCAAGCTGGCTGTCGTGTTCGGCTCTCACCCCGACTACTATGAAGATTACAAATTCGATGCGGTGCCGACTTCCCCGACGGTGAAAAACAAAGACGGCCAATATATAGCCAATCCGGCCAAGCTGGCGAATCCGGACGATCCGAACCGCGACCGTTTCCTGAGATCGGGCACCATTAGTCAGGCGGACAGCCAAGGCGTCCATACGGCCGATGACGTGCCGCTGATGGCCTACGGCCCGGGATCGCAATATTTCAAAGGCACGATGGATAACACCGATGTGTTCTTTGGCATGGCTAACGCGCTTGGCCTAAATGCATCCGATGCGAAATCGGACGGCAAAAACTGGGTTCCGCTGGCCAGCTTCGTCAATATGATGGGCGGTACGGTGAAGTTCAACGCGTCGACAAGAGAAATTACGATTCAAATGAACGACAGCACGGTTGTTTTGAATCTGAACAGCGGCAAAGCAACGAAAAACGGCAAGGATGTTACATTGGAGCATAAATTCGAGAACGGCACGACGTTCGTGTCCGGCAGCTCCATCCTGGAAGTGCTCGCGAAGTAAGCAGGCTCGCAAGATCAAACGATAAATGGAAATTACGGAGTGAATGGAGGCGTTACCCATGCGGCTTAAACCAAGAGGCATGACCGCCTTAACCGTCGGCCTGATCGCCGTTACGCTCCTCGTTTCCGGCTGCAATCAACCGGTTCCCCTGTCTTCCGGGGGGCCGGTTGATTCTTCCGTTTCGGCGGCAGCGTCCGCCCCGGCGGCGGAGACTTCGGCTGTCGGAGCGCAGCCGAAGCAGGCAGACGCTGCGGCGGGGAGCCAGGCCGCGACAAGCGCGGGAGAGGCCGGCAAAGCCGCTCTGCCAGCGGCGGCGGCGGATGCAGGGCAAGCGGG
>NZ_BIMB01000065.1 GCF_004000865.1 Paenibacillus elgii NBRC 100335
CGGCTCGCCGCTCATCGGCGCCGCCGCGGGAGCGGGCTTCGCCTCGGGCGCTTCGCCGCCAGCGGCTTTCGCACCGCCGCTGTCCGCCTCTGCGCCGCGCTTCGCGGGAGCGTCCTCGCTTGCAACCGCTTCCCCGGCGGACGCTTGGCTTACGCTAGCTTTCGCCGTATCGCTCGCCGGCTCGCCGGCTGCACCCGCTTTCACTCTATCGCTCGCAGACGGCTCGCCTGCGTTCGCTTTCGTATTCTCGTCCGCCGTCGTCTGCTCGCTGGAAGCGGCTTCCGCTTGATCGCCCGACGGGTTCGCGCTGGCGTCCGCTTTCGCTTGCTTCTGCTCTTCGGCAGCGGCCGCATCAGCTTTCTCTCGCTTTTGCTCCTCGCTCATCGATTGGTCACCTGCTTACCGGTTTTCGCTTCATAGCGGATTTTTTCCTGCAGCTTGTTGATGCCGTAGATCAGGGCGGCCGGATTCGGCGGACAGCCGGGAATATATACATCGACCGGAACAACTTGGTCAACGCCCTTCACTACCGCGTACGATTTCACATACGGGCCGCCTGCCGTGGCACAGGAGCCCATCGCAATGACCCACTTCGGCTCCGGCATCTGCTCGTACAAGCGCCTCAAGAGAGGGGCCATCTTCTTCGTCACCGTACCGGCGACGATCATCACATCCGACTGGCGCGGGGACGTCCGGAAAATAACGCCGAAACGGTCCAAATCGTAATGGGACGCGCCCGTGCCCATCATTTCGATGGCACAGCAAGCAAGTCCGAAAGTCAACGGCCACAGCGAGTTGCTGCGGGCCCACGCCTTCACCTGCTCCAACGTCGTCATGAATACGTTGCGCTCAAGCTCCTGCCGTTCCTCCGGCGTAATGCTCTCTAAATTGAAGTCCATTGCAGCACCTTCTTCTTCCAAGCGTAAAGTAAGCCTATGACCAGCAAGCCAACAAATATGCACATCTCTACAAGCGCAAACAAGCCTAATTGCTTATACGCAACGGCCCATGGGTACAAAAATACAGTTTCCACATCGAAGATGACAAACATCAGCGCGAAGAGGTAATACCGGATGTTGAAACGGACATGACCCGTACCTACCGGCTCGTTACCGCTTTCATAAGTCGTATACTTTTCCTCCACCGGTTTGTAGGGACGGAGCCAGCGACCGATTGTAAGCGCTGCAATTGGAAGCAATACCGCTAAGAAGAGAAAAATCGTTACGACCACGTAATTGTTCATGTACATCGCGAACGAACCGCCTCCCTTATTATATTAGGTCCCGCCTGCGTCTTGCTTTTGCAGGACAGTTGTTAATGCTATGCCTTCCCAATTATAACAAAAGCCATTTGGGGTGTCTAACATTTTCATCCACTTTCACAATGCCTTCATAAGTCGGGAAGCCTAATCCCATACAATCCGTTCAATATACCGGAATAACTAGAAAAAAAGACGGAGGAACCGTGTTCCCCCGTCTTTTTGGTTCAACTATTACTTTTTCCCAGAGACGTCAATTCGATTCATTGCACGCTGCAAAGAGAGTTCCGCCCGCTTGAAGTCGATATGGTCTTTTTTGGCTTGAGACAATCGACTTTGCGCCCGTTCTTTCGCTTTCTGTGCACGCTCGACATCGATCTGTTCCGGCAGCTCGGCGCTTTCCGCCAGTATAACCACCTTATCCTTGCGCACTTCCATAAAACCGCCGTTTACCGCGATAACCGTGTCTTTCGACCCTTTCAGTTTCACAGTAATCGGAGCGATTCGTAATGGAGTGACCAGCGGAATGTGATTCGGCAGAATTCCAAGCTCCCCTTCAACGCCCTTTACGACAATCATGTTCGCCTGTTCGGCGTACACTTTACGCTCGGGGGTGACGATTTCCAACAGGAATGTGCTCACTTGGATTCCCCTCCTAAGAGTTTGCCTAGGGGCAAACTACTTCGTAAGCATAAGCTGGGCTTTCGTAAGAAAGCCACATCGTAAGCATTAGTCTTGCCGCCGAAGCCCGATTCTTTTGCAGAATCGGCGCTTCAGCCGCGTTCTATATCATTACAGCGTTTTTGCCTTTTCGATCGCGTCTTCAATCGTACCCACGTTGTGGAACGCAGGCTCCGGAAGGTGGTCGTGCTTGCCTTCGAGAATTTCTTTGAAGCTGCGGACGGTTTCTTTAACCGGCACGTACAAGCCAGGGATCCCGTTGAACGCCTCGGCCACGTGAAGCGGCTGGGACAGGAACAAACGGAGACGGCGAGCGCGGAGTACGACCAGTTTGTCCTCGTCGGACAACTCGTCCATACCCAAGATCGCGATTATATCGAGCAGCTCTTTATAGCGCTGAAGAATCCGTTTCACGCCTTGAGCGACATTGTAATGCTCTTCGCCGAGAATTTCCGGCGTCAAAATCCGGGAAGACGAAGCGAGCGGGTCTACCGCAGGGAAAATACCGGCGGCAGCGATGCTACGCTCAAGGTTCGTCGTTGCGTCCAAGTGAGCAAATGCCGTTGCCGGAGCCGGGTCGGTGTAGTCGTCCGCCGGAACGTAAATCGCTTGGATGGAAGTAACGGAACCTTTTTTCGTCGAAGTGATCCGCTCTTGCAGCTGACCCATCTCGGTAGCCAGCGTCGGCTGGTAACCTACCGCGGAAGGCATACGGCCGAGCAATGCGGAAACCTCGGAGCCCGCTTGGGTAAAGCGGAAGATGTTGTCGATAAACAGAAGCACGTCGCGGCCTTCTTCGTCACGGAAATATTCCGCCATCGTCAAACCGGACAATGCCACGCGAAGACGCGCACCCGGCGGTTCGTTCATCTGTCCGAAAACCATCGCGGTTTTCGAGATAACGCCGGAGTCCTTCATCTCGTGATAAAGGTCGTTACCTTCACGCGTTCTTTCGCCTACGCCCGCGAATACGGAGATACCGCCGTGCTCTTGAGCGATGTTGTGGATAAGCTCCTGCATTGTAACGGTTTTACCTACGCCTGCACCGCCGAAGAGACCGATCTTACCGCCCTTCGCATAAGGAGCCATCAAGTCGATAACTTTAATTCCCGTTTCAAGGATTTCCGCCTTCGTCGACAAGTTGTCGAACGCAGGAGCGGCTTTATGAATCGGGCTGACGTTGGTACGGTCGACTTCTGTCGTTCCGTCGATCGGATCACCAAGCACGTTAAATACGCGGCCCAGCGTAGCCGGACCTACCGGTACGGAAATCGGAGCTCCAGTATCGACGGCGTCAATACCGCGTACCAAACCGTCCGTGGAAGACATCGCGACACAACGAACCAGGTTGTCGCCAAGGTGTACCGCAGCTTCAACCGTCAGGCTGATGTCGTGCTCGCCTTGTTTTTCGGCTTTCTTTTCAATCTTAATGGCATTCAAAATCTCAGGGAGGTGTCCACGTTCAAACTCAATGTCAACGACCGGCCCTGTGATATTCACAACGCGCCCTTTGCTCATGTTTTCCCTCCTCAAAGTTTTGCCTATGGCAAAACTGTCTTCGTAAGCATTCGCTTAAGTTTTGCCGTAGGCAAAACTGCATCGTAAGCCTTATCTGAGCTTTGCCGGAGGCAAAGCCATTACGTACCATGATTCGATCTAGGCGTTAGCGTTCGCACCGGCGACGATCTCGGAAATTTCCTGTGTGATCGAAGCCTGACGCGCACGGTTGTAAGACAACGTCAGTTCGTTGATCATCTTCGTCGCGTTCTTCGTTGCGCTGCTCATCGCCGTCATTCTAGCACCGAACTCGCTGGCCTTTCCGTCCAGTACCGCACTGTATATGAGCGTCTCGGCATACTTGGGAAGGAGCACTTCCAATACGCCTTCGGCAGACGGCTCGTACTCGTAGGCTGCTGTTGTTTCGACGGATACGTCTTCCATCGGGAGAAGGCGTTTGACGGTCGGGATTTGAGTCATCGCATTTTTAAACTGGTTGTAGACCAAGAACAATTGGTCATACGACCCGTTTTCGAAATTAGCTACCGCTGCAGCCGCAATCGACTTAATATCCGAGAACGTCGGCGAATCGGAAAGTCCGGTAACTTCCTCCAAAATCGGAACGTTCCGCTTCTTGAAGAAGTCTCTGCCTTTGCGTCCGATCACGAAGATCGAATATTCGGCAGGAGAGCTGTGCTTTTCCCGGATTTCCGACATCACCTTCCGCAACACGTTGGCGTTGTAACCGCCGGCCAGACCGCGGTCGGACGTGATGACCAAATAACCGGTCTTTTTCACCTCGCGGGTTTCGAGCATCGGGTGCTTCACACCCTTCGTTCCCGCAGCGATGCTGCCGACCACTTCCTTCAGCTTATCCGCGTAAGGACGGGCGGACTCCGCCGCCATTTGGGCTCTTCTAAGCTTGGAAGCCGCAACCATTTCCATGGCCTTGGTTATTTGTTTCATGTTTTGCTTGGATCTGATCGCGCGCTTAATCTCGCGCATCCCTTTTGCCATACCTGCTCACCTCTCTTTCGAGGCTTCTCCGCTTGCTTCCGCAGGCCCTGAACGACCAATGCTTCCGCAAGGGAGAACCTTCATCGAAACGCTTGTTTCAGGCTTATCGTAGAGCGCCGGGTTTCTTCAGCAGATTCCCGGGTTAATTATATATTACTCGGAAACCGAGAAACTTCTTTTGAACTGTGCGATCGCGTCCGTCAATGCTTTCTCGTTATCCGCGGTCAAGTCTTTCGTGTCGCGGATGCTTTGGAGAATTTCCGGACGGCTGGTGTCCAAATAAGTCAGGAATTCGGACTCGAAACGAAGCACGTCTTTCACCGGGATATCGTCCAGATGGCCTCTGACAACCGTAAAGAGGGAAGCCACTTGACGGTCAAGACCCATCGGCTGGTAAACGCCTTGCTTCAAAATTTCAAGCGTGCGCTCGCCGCGGTTCAAACGGCTTTGCGTCGCTTTATCCAGGTCGGAACCGAACTGTGCGAATGCGGCAAGCTCACGGTACTGAGCCAAGTCGACGCGGAGCGTACCGGCAACTTTTTTCATCGCTTTCGTTTGTGCGGAGCTGCCTACCCGGGATACCGAGATACCGACGTTAACCGCCGGACGTTGGCCGGAGTAGAACAGATCGGACTCCAGGAAGATCTGTCCGTCCGTAATCGAGATTACGTTAGTCGGAATATATGCGGATACGTCGCCTGCTTGCGTTTCGATAAACGGCAGCGCGGTGATCGAACCTCCGCCCAGCTCGTCGTTCAATTTCGCAGCGCGCTCCAGCAAACGGGAGTGCAGATAGAAGACGTCGCCCGGATAAGCTTCCCGGCCCGGAGGACGGCGAAGCAACAAGGACAGCTCGCGGTATGCAGCCGCTTGTTTGGACAAGTCGTCGTAAACGATCAGGACGTGCTCGCCTTTGTACATGAAGTACTCGCCCATCGCGCAGCCTGCGTAAGGAGCAAGCCACAGCATCGGGGACGGCTCGGAAGCCGAAGCGGTAACCACGATCGTGTATTCGAGCGCGCCTGCTTTACGCAGCTGCTCTACGACGCCGACAACAGTGGATTGCTTTTGTCCGATCGCAACGTAAATACATTTTACGCCGTTGCCTTTTTGGTTGATGATCGTATCGATGGCGATTGCGGTTTTACCCGTTTGACGGTCGCCGATGATAAGCTCCCGCTGACCGCGGCCGACAGGAATCATCGCGTCAATCGCCTTAATCCCGGTTTGCATCGGTTCATGAACCGATTTACGGGCCATAACGCCCGGAGCCGGGGATTCGATCGCACGGAAATTCGTTGTGTTGATCGGACCTTTGCCGTCTACCGGTTGACCGAGCGGATTCACGACGCGGCCCAGCATTTCCTCGCCTACGGGAACTTCCATGATGCGGCCGGTACGTTTCACTTGGTCGCCTTCGCGGATGTCGGTGTAAGGCCCCAGAATAACGATACCTACGTTGCTTTCTTCAAGGTTAAACGCATATCCCAACACGCCGTTGGGAAACTCGAGCAGTTCGCCTGCCATGACGTTCTCCAAGCCGTGCGCACGGGCGATACCGTCACCGACCTGAATAACCGTACCTACGTCAACCACTTGAATCTCGGATTTATATTGTTCAATCTGCTGCTTAATCAGCGTGCTGATTTCTTCCGGTCTGATACTCAAATTCCCTCACCCCTATCTACAGTGCTTGAGATTGATTCAACGTTTTGTGCAGACGCTCGAGCTTGCCCGCCAAGCTTCCGTCGTACAGACGGTCGCCGATGCGGACTTGAATGCCGCCGAGCAATCCTTTATCGAGAACCGATTCCACACGGATTTGTTTGCCGGTTAATTTGCCGAACGTTTCGGCAATCGTGCCGAGTTCCACTTCGCTGAGTTCCACCGGCGTGTATACGGTGGCGCTTGCTTGACCGAGCGCATCGCTGGCGATTTTGCTGTAAGCTTTCGCGAAAGCTTCCAAAGTCTCTTCCCGGCGGCGCTGGATGAGCAGCTTCAGCGTGTTAATAACGACTTCAGATACGTCCGCATCGAAGATTTGCTTGATCAACCCGATCTTTACATCAGCCTCGATGCCCGGATGCTTGATGAGCTTGAACAGGTCCGGATTCTCGTTTAAGACCGCAATGACCTTTCCGAGCTCTTGCTCAACTTGAGCAACCCGGTCGGACTCCCTAGCAACATCGAATAATGCCTTGGCGTACCTTTTGGCTGCGATCAGATCCTGGCTCATCGGTTGCCCCCTACTTCTTTCAAGTAGTGTTCAACCAACTCTTCCTGGGACTTCTCGTCAACTTGCTTCTCGATAATTTTGGAAGCGATCATGACGGACAAAGCGCTGACTTGACCGCGAACGGCAGCAATCGCTTTGTTTTTCTCGCTCTCGATATCCTGAAGCGCTTCGTTTTTCAAACGAGCTGCCTCCGATTTCGCTTGCTCCACGATTTCTTCGCCTTGCTTGGCGCTTACTTTGCGTGCTTGCTCGATGATCTCGTGAGCTTCTTTGCGAACATCCTGCATCGCTTGCTTTTGTTCGGCCAGGAGTTGCTCCGCATCACGGCGATTTTTGTCAGTAGATTCGATTTGCTCGGCAAGCATGCGCTTGCGCGCTTCCATGATTCCCATCAATGGTCCGAAAGCGTATTTATTTAAGAGCCAATAGAGGATTAGAAAAGCCACCATGGCGAATACAAAAGATTCCCAGTGCCAACCCATAGCACCCATTTATGCCACCCCTTTCAGTCATTTCAGGCAAAACGAAGGCGTGGATGGCTCTTGCCTTCCGCGCCAAACCGATTTCATTCAATTAAGCACCGAAGAAGATCAGGAATCCGAGTACGACGCCGATGATCGGAACAACCTCGACGATACCAACACCGATAAACATAGTCGTTTGAAGCGTACCGCGGAGCTCAGGCTGACGAGCGATACCTTCGACTGTTTTGCTGACGATCAAACCGTTACCGATACCTGCGCCAAGTGCGCCCAAACCGATTGCCAAAGCTGCTGCCAAAAATCCCATTGTTAAAATCCTCCTCAACTGATAACTAATTTTTTTTGTTTGATTTCCTTAAATTCGCAGACCGACACGAAGGCGAGTATCTAAATTAATGCTCCTCATGCACGGTAGCTTGCGAGATATAAACCATGGTAAGAACGGTGAACAAGAACGCCTGAATCGCGCCTACGAAAATACTAAACCCTTGCCATGCGATAAGCAACGGAGTTCCAAAGATACCAGCCATCAAAATGGTGGCGATCAATACCTCGCCCGCAAAAATGTTCGCGTACAAACGCAAAGCGAGCGTCAGAGGCTTGGAGATTTCTTTGATCAAATTTAGAGGGAAGAAGAACCAGAATGGCTCAAAATAGTGTTTCAAATAGTGCTTCGTATTCAGCTTAAGACCTAGATAGTGGACCAATGTGATAACGATGACAGCCAAACCGAAGGTTACGGAAACGTCGGCCGTCGGCGATTTCCACCAAGCAACCTCAACTCCGTGACCGCCGTGGGCGCTTTTGATCATCTCTTCAGAAACAATCGTATAGCCGAACAGCGTCAGCGGTTGCTCATGCGTTGTCACGATACCGAAGGGAAGCCCCAACAGGTTGGCTACGAAAATAAACATAATCAAGGTCATACCTAGCGAAACAAAAGGCTTCACTCTGTTTAAAGGCATGGTGCTGGCAACGATGCCGTGTACGAACTCGACAACCCATTCCAGAAAATTTTGCATTTTGGAAGGATTGGTGACGGACAGGCTTCTTACGGACAACCTGGCCAGAGTGAACACGATAACGCAAGTGACGATAATCGCCAGAAACGTGGAGATATCGATGTTCAATCCACCGAGCTGCCATACCGGAAATTTATGCATTTTAACATTTCCCTCCTTTCCATGCACTACGATTGATTACTTCTAAAAAATATACCCATCAGGAGTGTTACCAATTGGACAAAGAATAATCCAATAATGGTAAAAACAAGGTTGAATTGCGGCAGCTTCACGGCGATCATCACCGCGATTAGCGCCATGCACATCCTGGAGACCGTTCCCAAATTGACTCGCTTGCCCATGTATTCGTTTGCGTTCCGGGAAACCGATTCAATTTTCATGGCCAAAAGCCAGGCGTTGATCAGGCTGACCGTCAGGCCGAGCATCAATCCGCACACATATGTCCGGTAAGCCGGCAAGAAGGCCCATACCAGCAGCAGGGCAGACAAAAAATACAGCGTAACACGAACAACAGACTTTAACTGGTTCTTCATTTATTCCCGTTTGTCCTCCAGAAACCGTTTTAGTACCAGTATGACCGTAAAGATACCGATTGCAAAACCAATCAATACCCCGACGATCAACCAAGTCTTTGTACCGCCACCCCAATGTTTGTCGGCCAAGCTCCCTATGAAATACCCAACCGTTGTGCATACGACAATGTCGATACCCAAAGCGCTGACCAATGCGGCCGCGCGCCAAGGCTGATTGTACGGATCCTTTTCATTCATGGAATGCCACCCTACAATCCTAGTATATTTTATCGAAGCAAAGTCAATTTTGTCAATTGTGCAACTTGGCAAGATTTCTATGACAAAACTCACAAAAACGTTGATATATCAAGGTTTTTTTGGCCCTCAAACCAAACAGTGCAACTGTACGCTGTAGCGTTTGTCAATATATTGTCACGGTTGGAACGGTTCCGGCCTGTCCGGCGTATGTCCAAAATGGTAAAGGATGGCCTGAACGATCCGTTCGGATGCTTTTCCGTCACCGTATGGATTGGCCGAGCGGCTCATTTTCTCATACAGCGCCTCATCGCTGAGCAGCGCTTTTGCCCGCTCGTACACATGCTGCTCGTCCGTCCCCACCAGCTCGAGCGTCCCGGCGTCAATGCCTTCCGGCCGCTCGGTCGTTTCGCGCAGCACGAGCACCGGTACGCCGAACGAAGGAGCTTCCTCCTGCATCCCGCCCGAATCGGTCAGAATCAGATGCGCATGCCGGTAAAAGTTGTGGAATTCCAGCACGTCGAACGGCTCGACCAGCTTGATCCGGTCATGCCCGCCGAGCATCTCGTGAGCCGGTTCCTTAACGGCCGGACTCGGATGCACCGGATACACGATGACAATATCTTCAAACTCGTCAACCAGCCTGCGCACGGCGCGGAAAATTTGCCGATGCGGCTCGCCCTGCGACTCCCGGCGGTGAGCGGTCATCAGCACGAGGCGCTTGCCCTTCGCCCACTCCAGCAGCGGATGGGTGAACTGCTCCTGTACCGTATATTGAAACACATCCGTCACGCTGTTGCCAGTGACATAGATCGCGTTCTCGGGCTTATTTTCCTTGCGCAGGTTGCCGGCGGACCAATTCGTCGGCGCAAAATGCATGTCGGCCAGTACGCCCGTAAGCTGGCGATTCATCTCTTCCGGATACGGGGAAAGCTTGTTCCACGTGCGCAGACCGGCTTCCACGTGCCCCACTTGAATCTGCTGTAGGAAAGCCGCATAGCTGGCAAGGAACGTCGTCAGCGTATCGCCGTGAACGAGAATGATGTCCGGCTTCTCTTCCTTGAACACGGGATCGAGTCCCTGCAGCACGCGAATGGTGATTTCGTTCAGCGTCTGGCGGTCCTTCATGACGTCCAGATCGTAGTCCGGCTTGATTTTGAAAATATCGAGCACTTGATCAAGCATCTGGCGATGCTGCGCCGTAACGCATACGAGCGACTCGATCTGCTCCGGGTGCTTCTCCAGCTCTTTCACCAGCGGAGCCATCTTGATCGCTTCCGGTCTTGTCCCGAAAATCGTAATGACTTTAGTTTTTTTCATGCTTTGCGGTTTCCCCTTCCCGAAGACTTTATTTCGTTCCGAACAACCGGTCGCCCGCGTCTCCGAGCCCCGGCACGATATAGCCGTGGTCGTCCAAATAATCGTCGATGGCCGCTACGTAAATATCGACGTCCGGATGCGCCTGCTGTACGGCTTGGACACCTTCGGGAGCGGCGATCAAACACATCAGCTTGATCTGCGTGCAGTTGCGCTTCTTGAGCGCCTCGATCGCCGCGTTCGCCGAGCCTCCCGTGGCCAGCATCGGATCGATCACAATCAGCTCGCGCTCCGTAACGTCCGTCGGCAGCTTGGCGTAATATTCGACCGGCTCCATCGTTTCCGGGTCCCGGTACAATCCGATATGACCCACTTTAGCTGCCGGGACGAGCTTCAGAACGCCGTCCACCATGCCGAGCCCCGCTCTCAGAATCGGAATAAGTCCAAGCATCCGCCCGGAAATTACCCGGCCTTCCGCCGTGGTGACAGGCGTGCGCACCTCCACCTTCTCCAGCGGAATATCTCTTGTGATTTCGTAGGCCATCAGCGTGGCCACCTCGTCGACAAGCTCGCGAAAATCTTTCGTTGTCGTATTTTCGTCCCGTATGTACGTTAACTTATGTTGGATCAGCGGATGATCGCAAACAAATACTTTTCCCATGCCTTGCTCCCCCTACTAACGCTATGAAGCCAAACCTTGTCTATTATACCACAACTATAAGAAGTAATCCCAAATCACCTGAAAAATATGCAGCTTCGACAAAAATGATCCACGTGGAACAATAAAATCGGCACGCGGTAAGGGCGGCAGGCCTGCTGTAAGCCTGGCTCCGAGCACAACACAAAAGAACCGGCCCCTCACAAGGAAGGTCCGATTCTTTTGCAAAAAGCGAATTAGTATTGAAGCCCCGAATAAAGCGGGAACTGTGCCGTCAAGTCTTTGACCATCCCGCGCACCTTGTCATGAACCGCCGCGTCGGACGGATTTTTCAGGGTCAGGGAGACGATCTTCGCGATCGTCTTCATCGCTTCTTCGTTCATGCCGCGGGACGTTGCCGCCGGTGTGCCCAGACGGATGCCGCTTGTCACGAACGGGCTGGTCGGATCGTACGGGATCGCATTTTTGTTAACGGTGACGCCGACTTCGTCAAGAAGATGCTCGGCTTCTTTCCCCGTAATATTCAAGCTGCGCAGGTCGATGAGCATCAGGTGGTTGTCCGTACCGCCGGACACGATGTTGATGCCTTCGGCCGACAAAGCTTCGGCCAACGCTTTGGCGTTGTTGATGACGTTTTGCGCGTACGTCTTGAACTCCGGCTGGAGCGCTTCGCCGAACGCTACGGCTTTCGCTGCGATGATGTGCATCAGCGGACCGCCTTGCGTGCCCGGGAAGACCGCTTTATCGATCGCCGCCGCCCAAGGCTTGCGGCACAAAATCAAACCGCCGCGCGGACCGCGGAGCGTTTTGTGCGTCGTCGTCGTGACGAAGTGCGCATGCGGCACCGGATTCGGATGCAGACCGGCTGCAACCAGACCCGCGATATGCGCCATGTCCACCATGAAGAGCGCGCCGACGTCTTCGGCGATTTTGCCGAGCGCTTCAAAGTCGATCGTACGCGAGTACGCGCTTGCGCCAGCTACGATCAGGCGAGGTCTATGCTTGAACGCCGCTTTGCGGACGTCGTCGTAATCGATGCGGGCATCTTTCTCGGATACGCCGTACTCGACGAAATTGTACAGAATGCCGGACGCATTCACCGGGCTGCCGTGCGTCAAGTGACCGCCGTGGGACAAGTTCATGCCGAGAATCGTATCGCCAGGCTTCACCGCTGCAAGATAGACAGCCATGTTCGCCTGCGCACCGGAGTGCGGCTGTACGTTCGCATGCTCGGCGCCGAACAATTCTTTCGCGCGGTCGCGGGCGATATCTTCCACGATGTCGACGTATTCGCAGCCGCCATAGTAGCGCTTATGCGGGTAGCCTTCGGCGTATTTGTTGGTCAACACCGTACCCATCGCTTCAAGCACGGCTTGGCTGACAAAGTTTTCGGAAGCGATCAGCTCGATTTTGTCGCGTTGACGGCCGAGCTCCAAGTTCATCGCCTCAACGATTTTCGGGTCCTGTTTGCGCAAATGTTCCATAATGAATAAGTCCTCCTCATAGTTAAAATGATTTATAGTTATTATGACTGTTCATCGCAGCTTTCTTCTCCACGAGGCGGCTCTGCCGTATAAACGGCGCGGGCTCCGCCGATCAGCTTCGGACGGGTAACCGCCATCAGCACGGGCGCCTCGCCGATCTGCCGGATCGACGGCCGGACCGGTACGGCTACGCGCTTCAAGTGCATCCCGATCAACGTGCCTCCGATATCGATACCCGCATGTGCTGTCACCGTCTCCACGACGACGGCGTCGGCCAGCTTCCGGTAGGCGTACGAGGCCATGGAGCCGCCGGCCTTCGGTACCGGGATGACGCTTACCTGCTCCAAGCCGTACCGCCGCATCGCTTCCCGCTCCATCACGAGCGCCCGGTTCAAATGCTCGCAGCACTGGTACACCGGGAAAAAACCGGCTTCTGCCCTCACGGCTTCCACCGCTTCATAGATCTCCCTGGCGACCACTTCGCTGCCCCCGGTGCCGATATGGCGGCCGAGCACTTCGCTCGTGCTCGTCCCGATTACGATGAGCCGGCCCGGTTCGATTTTCCCGGCCTGGACCAACTCCCGGACAATCGTTTCGACTTGCGTACGGACGGACGCCACAGGCGAAGCCGGGGCTTGCCCGCTTTGCACATTAGGCTGTTCGGTCATCGATCTCACCCTCTTTTCCTGCCATGCGGCAAATTTAAGGATGTACGGCGTACTTGTCTTCGAGCGCCTTGACCTTGTTCACCCGATTTCGGTGGCGTTCGCCTTCCGAAAACTCGGTTTCGAGCCAGATCTTAACGATTTCCTGCGCAACCCCCGGGCCGATAACCCGCTCGCCCAGCGCGAGCACGTTCGAATCGTTATGCTCCCGCGTCGCTTTGGCGGAAAACAAATCGTGCACGAGCGCGCAGCGGATACCCGGCACTTTGTTGGCCGCGATGGTCATGCCGATGCCCGTCCCGCAGATAAGAATGCCTTTGTCCGCTTCACCCGCAGCCACTTTCTCGCACACTGCCAGCGCATAATCCGGGTAATCGACGGAATCGGCGCAGCTGCAGCCATAATCTTGAACCTCGTGTCCCAATGATTCGATCAGAGGCTTCAGCTCGTCCTTCAGCCGGTACCCCGCATGATCCGCACCCATTGCAATTTTCATTTTCGTGAATTCGCCTCCTCGCTAATGTCGATTTCATTATAACCCAAAACTGCGACAAAAACGAAAAAAGAGCATGACGCATGCGTGTCCGCTTGCGATGCTCTTTGCCCAGGCGACCGGCCGTATGTCCCGATGCTCCACTGTGGTTGCCCCCACTCGTCGCCAGTTACACCGGGATTCCTTCATGTATACGTTCATCATATCCGATTCTGCGCCCGGTGTAAAGCCTATCTTACCGCTTACGTGGTAACGCAAGAGGATTTAACGGGCTTCTTTCAGCTTGGCTGCGAGCTTGATCAGACAGGCGTGAATTTCCACTGCACAGCTCTCGTACTGCTGCAGCGAACCACCAAACGGATCGGCGATGTCCGGAGTGGGCAGCTCCCGCTGCAGCGTTACAATCCGGGACCGCTCTTCGTCCGTCACCGGCTTCGCCAACGCTTGCTTCAGCTGGATATCGGTCATCAGCCTTTCGACCTCGGCGATTTTCGCCGCGGCTGCCGAATCGGCTTCTACGTATTCCTTCAAGGTATGAATCTTGTCCACGGCGCCCGGAAACCGTTGAATCGTATATCTTTTGTGCGCGGAGGTCATCGTCAGGATCAAATCGGCCCACTCGACCGTTGATTGCGAGAGAGCAGCGGAATGTTGAGGCCCTGTGCCGCCGTTTGATTTTAACACGGTCGCTGCGTGCTCGGAGATCGGAGTCCCGTCATGGGCGGCTACCCCGGCGGACCGCACCTCGATCCCCGCGAGCCCCTCGTCCGCCAGTATTTTTCGCATCAATCCTTCCGCCATCGGACTGCGGCAAGTGTTGCCGGTACAAACGAACAAGATCCGGTTCATCGCATTCTCCCCTCTTTCATATCTAAAATGGTTCTCCCTATATATTACCTCAAAACCGTCCGATTTACCTCTAAATCGCCCAAGGGCGGACGCGGATCGGTTATAACAAAAATCGAATGCCAAAGGCAAACAGGATGACGCCGCCCAGCGCTTCGCCATACTCTCCCACCCATTCGCCGACCCTTCGGCCGAGCGCAAGCCCGACAACCGACATGAGCCCGCCTGCCATGCCGAACATGAGAACGGTCATGAGGACACCCCCTGCGAACATCCCAAGCGAGACGCCGACGGAGAACGAATCGATACTGACGCTAAGCGAAAACAGCATGAGCCCCCAAAAGGACCGGTGATCGTACGTCGGGGACTCCTCCGCACGCAAAGAGCTGTAAACCATGTGCGCTCCGAGCAGCAGCAACAGGATACCCCCGCAGATCGTGGCGACTTTGCCGAGCAGCGCGCTGATATAGCTGCCCGTCCACATTCCCGCGAGCGGCATCAAGATATGGAACAGGGCGGTGATGCTGCTGATTTTGGCAATATCGAGCTTGCGGATACCCCGCATGCCTATACCAAGCCCCAGCGATAACGCATCCAACCCGAGGGCCAGCGCCATAAGCCCGATGGAAATAAATTGTCCCCATAGCAGCGGCGATGCCAGATCCATGCTTCCCCTACCCCCTGTCCTCTTCTTAACCAACATATGCGGACAAGAGGGTAAACATGAATTCCATAATATGCCGCAAACGAGAGAATGCGTAAAAGGTGAACGAATCTCTTTGTAGGGCACACGGGCCGGAAGAACTAAGCTGGTGAAATGATTACACCGTTAAAATGCGGCCCCCGGCAGCCTTGCGCAGCCGGTTCATAATGGCGGCCCCGAGGCCTTCTTCGGGGCAAGCTTCGGCCGCGATGAAGCCGACCCCGGCTTCATCGAACTCGCGCAGTGCCGCGTATAGCCCATGGGCGACCGTTTCCAGGGCGTCCAAGCGGCCGCACGGCACGATATGGTCCGCGCGGAAGCGGTCCGCGTGCTCCGCGTAGGTCAATACGCCGGTGCGTTCGCCCCGCGCCCGGGCTTCGTCCAGCTCGCGCTGCATGCAGGCATGCACCCGCTCGTCCGATGCGCCCTGCACAAGCACCATTGTCCCCCGTGGCGCATAATGCGCATATTTCATACCCGGCGCACGCGGAGCGTCGGGCTCACGGTGCTCCGCCTGCGGCTCGATCACGGGAATGCCCGGCAGCGCTTCGCGAAGCTGGCCCGCCGTAACCCCGCCGGGCCGCAAAATATAAAGCGCATCGCCCGCAAATTCCACCACAGTCGACTCCAGGCCGACCCCGGCCTCTCCCCCGTCGACGATGCCCGCAATGCGACCCCTAAGATCGCCAAGCACGTGCGAGGCGGTTGTCGGGCTTGGCCGCCCGGAACGGTTCGCGCTTGGAGCGGCGATCGGACATCCGGAGGCTGCGATCAGTGCGAGCGCGACAGGATGGCCCGGCATGCGCAGCCCGACCGTGGAAAGTCCCGCCGTGACGAGCGGGGACAGCGCACCCGGCTTGACAGGCAGTACGACGGTCAGCGGTCCCGGCCAGAAGGCGTCCAGTAAACGCAAAACGGCCTCCTCCGGCGGAGCGACGAGCTCCTCCAGCTGAGACCTGTCCGCGATATGAACGATCAGCGGGTTATCCGACGGCCTGCCCTTGGCTGCGAAAATGTCCGCAACGGCCTCCGTGTTCCGCGCGTCCGCCCCGAGGCCGTACACTGTCTCGGTCGGAAACGCAACCGTTCGTCCGTTCCGCAGCAGCGCGGCCGCTTCCACTAGTGATTCCCGGGAAGGGGCTTCCGCGCTCACTTTCCACACCTTTGTTTCCGTCGTCATGTTCATTATCTTCCTTTCCTGACAGACCGGCCCGGTTGGGCCGCCGCATCAGGCAAACCACGAGCCGACTTTGTTCATGAGGTCCCATAAGAGGAAGCGCACTTCCGGCTGCGGGGCTTCCACCGGGGCCTCGGGTTGAGCTTTCGATGGAACAGAAGCTTTGCCGCTGTCCGCCGCTTTTCCGTTCCGGACCTTGGCGTCGCCTCCGGCGTTTCCCTTTTTACTCTCCGGTTTACTTTTTTTTCCGGTTTCGGCAGCGCCCTGTTTCGAAGCCGGGGCATTTTCGGTTGGAGCCGAACCGCTATTTTCCGCAGACTCTTGCGCAGCGGCGGCATACGCCGTGTTGTTCTTTTTCACGACACCCGTGTCTGCAAAGCATAAAGGCGGGAACAGCACGCACCACCAATTCTGTCCTTCGGCGGCGCCGATGGCGATGCGCAGCGCTTCGTAATCTCCTGCGGGATACACTTCGTTGTTATATACTTTAGCCGGGAACGGGACCATGCCCAGTTCCACGCGATACGTATAGTCAAAACCGTTCTTGCGCAGCGTTTCGCCGACGAGTTTATCAAGCTCGGGCAAATGGTCGCGTAAGGTTTGGCGGGCCGCTTCGATGCCTTGAGGCTCGGTTGCCCAGCTTTTCATCTGCTCCATGACGGCGTCGCGCACTTCGCGCTTTATCCATTGGTCGGCCGGGGTGTCGGAGTTGGCAAGAATGCGCAGACGGATCGCTTCCTTCGGAATCGAGCTTCCCGCTTCCGTTTCGCGCTCCGCCGCGGTGACCAGCATCGCATTGGAACGGTTCGTTTCCCAGCAGGCCAGCATCACCATAAGAGCAAAAGCCAAGTACGCATATCGTTTCCACGCAAACCGTTTGACCATCTCCGAACAGCCCCTCTCGTACTCTAGCATTTCTAGTTGTCAGTATGCTCGGGTTTGAGAGAGTTTATACTCGGGCGGAAAATAAAGTTCCACATGCTGCGCTGTAGGGCGGTTACGGGCCTAACCTGCCTGTCTTCAGGCGTGATTCTTGTTTCGAAAAGCGATTACATGCCTGTCGATCCCGGCCAAATCCGGTACGATCCGCACCTCGTCCCAATCGGCCGCCCGCTCCAATAAACGGCGCACTTCGTCCGCCTGCCCTTGGCCGACCTCGAAGCCAACTAGTGCCGGCAGCGCTGGAAGCTCGCCCAGCTGCGCCGTCAGGCGGCGGTACGGCTCCAGCCCGTCCGCTCCGCCGTACAATGCCGTCCGCGGCTCGAACAGCCGCACCTCGGGCTGCAGCCCCGCCTCATCCGCCTCCGGAATGTACGGCGGATTGGACACCACCAGATCGAGCCGCTCGCCGCGCTCGATCCATGGGCCGAGCAGGTCCCCTTCCACGAAGGTGACCCGCTCGGCCACCCCGTTGCGCTCGGCATTCGCTCGCGCCACCGCAAGCGCGTCCGGCGCGATGTCCGACGCCGTCACGCGCCACGCCGGGCACTGCAACGCGAGGCTCACCGCGATCGCGCCGCTGCCGGTGCCGACGTCTGCGACCGTCGGCGAAACCACACCCCCGGCGCCCGGCCCGGCCGCGGCCCCGCCGAAGAGCTGCCGCCCGAGCAGGACCACCTGCTCGACCAGCAGCTCCGTCTCCGGCCGCGGGATGAGCACCACCGGCGTCACCGTGAAGGGGAGCCCGTAGAACTCCTGCTCCCCGATGATGTATTGCACCGGCTCGCCGCTCGCCTTTCGCTCCAGCAGCCGCTGCCAGTCCGCCTCCCGCTCCCGCGGGAACGGCTCCGGCCAGCGGAGCAAAAGCCCGCTGCGGCTCTCGCCCAGCAGGTGCTCCAACAGCCGGCCGGCGTTGGCTTCCGGTTCCCGCACCCCGCGCTGCCGCAAAAAAGAAGAAGCCTCGGCATAGGCTTCACGTATCGTTATCCGCCGCTCGTCATGCACCGGCGTATTCTCCTTTTTCCATCTGCTCGGTCTGCGAGGCGATCGTAAGCGCTGAAACGATCTCGTCCATATCGCCGTTCAGCACGGCGTCCAGCCGGTGCAGCGTCAGGCCGATGCGGTGATCGGTCACCCGGCTTTGCGGGAAGTTGTACGTACGGATCCGCTCCGAGCGGTCGCCCGTGCCGACCTTGCTCTTCCGCTCTGCACCGTATTTTTCCATTTCTTCCTGTTGCATTTTGTCGTAAATCCGTGCGCGAAGCACCTGCAGCGCCTTCTCTTTGTTCGAGTTTTGCGACTTGCCGTCCTGACAGGTCGCCACGATCCCGGTAGGAATGTGCGTCACCCGAACGGCCGATTTCGTCGTATTGACGGACTGTCCGCCCGCGCCGCTCGAACAGAACGTGTCGACGCGAATGTCCGAATCGTTGATCTCGATGTCGAAGTCTTCCATCTCCGGCATAACCGCTACGGTCGACGTCGACGTATGGATGCGCCCGCCCGACTCCGTCGTTGGAATGCGCTGCACGCGGTGCGCCCCGCTCTCGAATTTCAGCTTGCTGTAAGCGCCCTTGCCGTTCACCATGAAAATAATCTCTTTGAAGCCGCCGAGATCGTTCATGTTGATGTCCATCACTTCCGTCCGCCAGCCTTGCGCATCGGCAAACTTGGAGTACATCCGGTACAGGTCGGCCGCAAATAGAGCCGCCTCGTCCCCGCCGGCCGCGCCGCGGATTTCCACGATAACGTTCTTGTCGTCGTTCGGGTCCTTCGGCATCATGAGAACCTTAATGCGCTCCTCAAGCTCCGTTTTGCGCTCCGACAGCTCGTCGAGCTCCATCTTTACGAGCTCCTTCATTTCATCGTCAAGCTTTTCATTCTGCATCGCCCGCGCCGCTTCATATTGTTCAGAGACGCTTTTATACTCCATATAGGCGTCGTACGTCTCCTGCAGGTCGGATTGCTCCTTGGAATATTCCCGCAGCTTCTTCGCGTCCCCCGCAACATCCGGGTCGCACAGCAGCTCACTCAATTTTTCATAACGGTCGGCCAATGCTTGAAGCCGGTCCAGCATCGTCATTCACCCTTTCTTTTGTTCCGTTTGTCGTAAGTTTGCCCGTTCCGGTTCCTTTGCAGCTCCCGCGGAGCCCACAGCCGTCTCCCGACTGCCGCTCCTCTCTCCGTTTCACCGCGGATCGCGCGGCCGAAGCAAGAGACGGTCCCCCAAGTCCCTCAGCCCAGCCTCGCTATACGTTGAAACGGAAGTGCATGACGTCGCCGTCCTGAACGACATATTCCTTGCCTTCCAGACGCAACTGTCCCTTTTCCTTCGCCGCATTCATCGAGCCGGACCCAACCAAATCTTCGTAGCCAACGACTTCCGCCCGGATAAACCCACGCTCGAAGTCTGTATGAATCACCGCCGCCGCTTGCGGGGCTTTCGTGCCCATGCGGATCGTCCATGCGCGCACTTCCTGTACGCCGGCCGTAAAATACGTATACAAGCCAAGCAGCTTGTAAGCCGCTTTGATCAGACGGTTCAAACCGGACTCCTGCAGCCCCAGCTCCTCAAGGAACATCGCCTTATCTTCACCTTCCAGCTCGGCGATCTCCGATTCGACCTTCGCGCTGATCGGTACGACTTCCGCGCCTTCCAACGCCGCGTATTCGCGCACCTTCTGCACGTACGGATTGCCTTCGGCGTCGGCCACTTCCGATTCGCTCACGTTGGCCGCGTACAGCACCGGCTTCATCGTCAGCAGATGCAGATCGCGGATCAACAGCTTCTCTTCGTCGCTGAGCTCCACGCTGCGCGCCGGTTTATCGTTGTAGAGTGCTTCTTTGATCCGTTCGAGCGTTTCGACCTCTTGCGCGTACTTCTTGTCGCCGCCCTTCATGTTTTTGCGGGAGCGGTCAATGCGCTTATCGACGGAATCCACGTCCGCCAAAATCAGCTCGAGGTTAATCGTCTCGATGTCGCTAATCGGATCGACCGTACCGGAAACGTGCGTGATGTTTTCATCCTGGAAGCAGCGCACGACGTGTACGATCGCGTCCACCTCACGGATATGAGCCAAAAATTTATTGCCCAATCCTTCGCCTTTGCTGGCGCCTTTGACCAGGCCCGCAATATCGACGAATTCGAATGCCGTCGGCACGATGCGGTTCGGATTCACGATCTCGGCCAACCGATCAAGACGCTCGTCCGGCACCTCGACGACACCGACGTTCGGATCTATAGTACAAAACGGGTAGTTCGCCGACTCCGCTCCGGCTTGCGTAATCGCGTTAAACAACGTAGATTTGCCAACGTTCGGCAGTCCGACGATCCCTGCTTTCAATGCCATGAAAAGGACAACTCCTTCAGTGTATTTCTAAGCAAATTCCTAACTTAAAATTATACTACAAAACCGGCCTTTGTGTCACCTCATGCCCGCACAGCAAAAAATACCGGCTTCGCGTTCCGCAAGGCCGGCTCTATCGTTCCGTTCTCGTTTTGCAGCCTACTCTTCCGGTTGGCCGGAAGCCTTTCTGAGCTCGTTCGCCAGCCGGTGAAATTCCGCCTGGCCTTCCGCATCGTCAATCGCCAAATATGACGCAGACAAAAAGTGGATCAGCTTATTCGCATCCTCCACACTGAGAGGCGCATCCGGCGGGTCTGGCGTAACGCTTGAAGCGTACTCGTCCGCCACGTCCTGCAGAAAATCTTCAACCGTCTTGCCAAGCAGTCTCAGCGGCTCCTTGGGGTCCGTGCGCCGTGCCGGATCAAGCATGTAATGGCCGGCAATGTCCGTCTCCGGGTTCAAGCCGTACCGGTAGCAGGCATACGCCAATACCCAAACGTATCGTTTATACGCTTCCGCCAGATTGATGCTTCCGCCGTAACAAAGCTCGACCGCACCGGCCGCATCGTTGGCATCCGCACCGTAACGGTCGTTGTCCGTCGTTACGTTATACACAACGTGATACGCCTTCTCCGGAGCCCCCGTCAAAAACGGGATGCACTCGATAATCTCCCGGTCGTCCACAAATAAATGCGCCGAAGCCGACATGTCGTTTCGGGTCCGTTCGTAATACGCTACGTTGGATGCAGCCGTCGCGCCGGGATTGCCCGTATCGTGCGCCACCATGAAGCGGCACGGGTCCAAAGCAAGAACCGGGCGGCGTTGGCTCGGCCCCGTCAAATACCGGGGAACGATCTCGTATTTCATCGTAAACGCCATGCTGTTCACCACCTCGAAGCTTTTATCTTTAAGATATGCTTCAAGCTGCCAACCAGTCCGGCGCGTTTGCCGATGAAGGCTGCGCCTTTTTTTTACTCTTCCCGTTTCTGCGCAAAATGCGTCTCCACCTGTTTTTTCAGGATGAATGCGCGCAGCGAATTGGCTTTATCCGCAGCCAGCTCGTCGAAATGGGCCCCGTAATAGCAGCCGAACTCCACCGGCTCCGTCCGTATAATTTCCGCACGGCAGTGCATAGAGAAGCCAAGGTCGAGATGCAGCTGCACCAGCGCGTCCCGGTCCAACTCGACGGGCTCTTCTATGATAAAACCGATCCCGCTGAGACTGATGTTTTTAACGATAAGCGGGATCTGCCCCTCCGGCACCTGCCAGGACCCGTCCTCGTTGCGGTACGATACGAGAGCGCCCTTTTGACTCACCTCGACCCGGGGATGCTCGCGCTTTTCCGCGAACCGGCTTAGATGCTGGGGCGGGATGATGACCATAACCGCACCCTGATCCTTGGCAACGACCGTCGACTCGAACGGGTAAAAGCCGCCCGGCGAATAAATCGTCAACTTGACCGCATCACCCAATTCGAACGCTTTGTACTCCGACATTTCGATTTCAAGAATATCCCCCTCGACGTACGTCAATGTCCCGGTGGACACAAATTTCTCTTTCTCCACTACAATTCGGCTGTTCAGCATAACCGTGCCGGAGCTGCGGTGTCTTTCTTTGGAATTGTTAAGATTGCGGGAAACAGCCGGTGTGTTCATCCGCTACGTCACCATCCTTGGTTTTAAGTGATGTCCTTGGCGCAAAAAGGCCGCCTCCCCCGTAACCGAAGAAACAGCCAGCTGATTCCGCATCTTTTCGGCGGCCAGGCTGTCGTAGTCCGTTTGCGGACCTTAGACCCTAAGCTTTGCGTCGCTGCCTTTCGGCAGGTTTGCCATGAACGAATGGTTGCAATACTTTATTATCATTATCGTATATGTCAAATCAATCAATTATAGGACAATTTACCTAATCGATACTATTTTTAGTATATCGATCACCCCATCATCATTCAACGGCATCGCTATAAATTCTTTTTTTCTTAATAATTCACAATGGGGATAACTTTGCTATTCACACCTCCAACAACCTGTGGATAACTACAAAATTCGTTTTATTCCTTGCTATTTCGACTCGAATTATCTACAATGAATTGAAAATAGTGCTTTTTATCCACAATCTTATCCACAGCATGTTAACAACGAATATTTGTTCGAGAACACACTGTGCATGCACATACGATAATCGAGGTGTCCAGCTTGTCCGCAGCATTATGGGAAGAACATTTGCCTTTTATGAAAGCCGCGATCGAAGAAGCGCAGAAAGCGGAAGCGATACGCGAAGTCCCGATCGGAGCGGTCGTCGTGCTTGGCGACGAGATCATCGGCCGCGGCCACAATGTCCGTGAAACGACGCGGGACCCACTGGCGCATGCCGAGCTGATCGCGATTAAGCAGGCGAGCGAGCATCTGAATGCCTGGCGTCTGCTGAACTGCCGGCTCTATGTTACATTGGAGCCTTGTCCGATGTGTGCGGGTGCGATCGTGCAAGCCCGAATCAGCCAAGTCGTCTTCGGTACGCCGGACCCCAAGGCTGGCTGCGCAGGCACGCTGATGAACCTGCTTCAGGAAGACCGGTTCAATCATCGGGTCGACGTGATCGGCGGGGTGATGCAGCAGGAATGCAGTGCGATGCTGACACAGTTTTTCCGCAAGCTGCGGGGAAAAGAGTGAAAGCCGGCTTCTCCATCAAACTGCCACAATTTGTGGCGGCAAAAAAGAAGCCGTCCTCTTTACATTTTCTTAGGACAATGATAGAATAAAAAAGCTTCGTGCTTAGGCACACCAACGAGACGTGGCTCAGCTTGGTAGAGCGCTTGGTTCGGGACCAAGAGGTCGCAGGTTCAAATCCTGTCGTCTCGATACTTTAAGACAAGAATTGCGGTCATGAGACCGCAATTTTTTTATTTTCTTTTACGGAAAATATGCGCTACGTCGTTTTTATGAAAAGTCGTTCCAAGATACGCCGCAAATCGTTCAAGACAATCGAGTATGCTCTCTTTCATCGGAATCGTTACGGAAATGGAATCTTCCCACCACCAATTTTTTATGGCGAGCGGAGCGCCGCTTTTATGCTGTTGAGGCTCGAATCGGGCTACGATTTGATCGCCGTAAAGGACCGGCAGCACATAGTATCCGAATTTCCGTTCCGTGGCCGGCTTATAAACTTCCCATCGGTATTCGAAATTAAATAACGCTTGGATCAGTTTGCGATCCCATAGCATATTATCCAGAGGAGCAAGAATACTAGAACGTTCCACCGCTGGATTTTCCGATAAAGCCCTGTTCAGAAGCTCCAAGTCCGTTCTTCGGATATACAGGGGATGCTCCAGATCTTCCACATGAATTTCAACGATTCTGTTCCCGCTCAATAATCTCGTAAAAGCCTCGTTTCTCTGCGGGCTCTTCATTCCGCTAATGCCAAGCCAGCCGTCGCTGGGCCGGTTCCACAGCATGCCTATACTTCCAATGCGGCGAAGCACGTTCCAATCATAGTATTGCTCGTCAGTCTGGAACGGTTCCTGTGCGCAATATAGTTCTTCTGCAATATGTCTTTCCGCCAAATCATAATATTTGCGGGTATTGACTTTATGATGAATCACGAGAAGCCCGGCGTAATTCATCCCTTCCAACGCGGCCCGGGCTAGTCTGGTCGGTCCCCATCCCCAGTCGATTTTTTCGTCAAAATGAAGATCTCCGGAGAAAAGAGCACCTCTGTTCTTGATCTCTTCGTATATTTTATCCACCGTGCTTTGACGGGCAGCGCACCAAGCCTGATATTTTTTTCGAAATTTCGAGAAATAGGGCCAATCCTCTACGGGAAAGATGGCCATGTTTTTATCCCAGTGGTCAATCAGCTGACGTTCGTTATATAACAGGTCCCGGAGCATGCTGCGATCAAAGTCCTTGACCCGGCTTTGAAGCACGAGCTCCGGATTCATCCCGACCACATTAAGAGGGTCGAACTGGATGCATCCTACACGGCGGATATAAGAAACGATCCCCTCCGTTCCGGCAAATTCAAAATCACCGTACAGTCCGTGGTAATATAATAAAAACCTTTGGGCTTGCGACTTGGTTAGTTGAATTGGGGTCAATCGTTTCACCTCGAATTATAAAAAAAACGAACTCATGTTCCTATATTATATTCCACTTTGTTCCATATTGGCAAGCCATTTTCTCAGACTGAATAAAAAAGAGCTTTGGCCCGGCATCCCGCCCGGCTTCAAAGCTCTTTCGCGCTACTCTTTAATTCTTCCCATTAGCTCGGTTATAATCCGCCAACGCCTTGTTGATTCGGGTAACCATGCTGGCGATGGCCTTGTCGATGTCCTTCTTGTCGGTGACGTAGCCCAAAATTTCTTCTTTCATCGCGGTGCTGATTTCGCTCGATACCGCATTCATCGGCTCTTGCGTATCTGGCGAGGAAGCGTGCAGCTGGTTGATAGCCGTCTTAAACAGCGGATTTTTGTCCAGATGCGCTTTCATATCCGGGAGATCGTACGTCTTCAAATTGACCGGAAAATAGCCCGTCCCGGAATGCCATACGAACTGGGTTTCCGCAGACGTGCTGTATTTCATGTATTCTCGGGCCGCATCGATCTTGGCTTTGTCGCCGCGGTCCATCGTGTATAATGCGGAGCCTCCGACAGCAACGCCGCCCTTATCGCCTGCATCTACTTTCGGAAGGAACGCCGTTCCGACTTCGAATTTCCCGCCGACGGCGTTCAGCACGCCTTTGAGCCCGGCCGTCGAATTCACGAACATGGCAAGCTTGCCTGCGGCGAATTCTTCGTTCTGATTCGTGTCCGTTCCCGTCTGGATTCCGCCGTAAGCAACCGCTTTTTTCCACTCCGTCATAAATTTCTTCATCGTCCCGTTCGAGTCGAACTCCACGGCGGTCATCGTATTGGCGCGGCCGTTTTTGTTATTCCCGATATATCCGCCCTGCATCCCGATCCAACTGGACAGATGATACAAGTCCGGCGTTCCGGAAAAGCCCCATTGGCTGGCTTGCGCACCGTTCTTCTTCGTCAGCTTGGCGGCAAACTGCCCCAGCTCGTCGATCGTCACCGGAGGCTGCTCTGGGTTCAAGCCCGCTTCCTTAAACAAATTTTTGTTATAGTACAGCAAAATGGTAGAGTTGGCAAACGGCACGCCGATGAGCTTGCCATTGTAGCTGAAGGAGGCGACAACGTTCGGCTCCAGGTCCGCTATGCGAAAAGAAGCATCTTGGTCGGCCAACGTCTGCGCCGGAACCACATAAGGGATGTCCTTCATATAAGCTGTTTCCGAAGCGGGAGACTGCACGATATCCGGCAAGTTTTTGACATCCTTGGCCTGCACCGCGGCTCTTACTTTTTTCATCAAATCGCCGTAGCTGCCTTGAAAGACAGGCGTAATGACGATGCCTTTCTCCTTGCCGACCGTATCGTTGAAGGTCTGCGCCACTTTCTTGACGACCTCTTCGTTGGCGCCGCCCATCGCGTGCCAGAAGGTCAGGTTCACCGGGCCTGTACTCGTCGTCGACGGAGCAGCGCTGCTGTCGGGTGCCGTCTTGGCGCCCGGATTCGCGCCCCCTCCGCATGCAGTCAATACGTTAAGAGCTGTCAATACGCTGACTAGGGTGATCATAGGCTTTTTCATTTAGTTATCCTCCTTGGGTAGTAGGCTAGATTGCGAATCCCTTATCCTTTTAAGCCGCCCGACGTCACGCCGAAGACAAGCTGTTTTTGGAAGAAGACGAAGACCAGGACAGACGGAATGAGGATCACGGTCACGCCGGCCATAATCGGTCCGTACACCATCCCTTCCGGGAATTGCAGCATCGTAATCCCGACCTGCACGGTTCTCATCTGCTCCGAGTTCGTCACCAGCAGCGGCCACAGGTATGTATTCCAAAGACCGATAAACGATGTAATCGTGATCGAAGATAAGACAGGCACAGACATCGGCAGCAAAATTTGTGCAAAAAACCGCAAATCGCCGCAGCCGTCCACAAACGCCGCATCTCTATAATCTCTAGGCACGGTCATAAAGTGCTGCCGCAGCATAAACATGAATACCGCTGCCACCAGCATGACGATCATGACGCCGCCGTACGTGTTGATCAGTCCCATCTGAGCGACCGTAATATAGTTGGTAATGATGAGCATGTCCCCCGGGATCATCATCGTTCCGAGGATCAGCAAGAACCATCCTTTCTTCCAGCGGAACTCCATAAACGCGAAGGCGTACGCCGCCAAGCTGCTCGTAACCAACCGCCCGATGGTACCGACAACCGCAATCAGGAACGAGTTCCACATAAACGTGAAGATCGGCGTCGAGGAGAATACCGTTTTGTAATTATCCAAAAATAACGCGCTGGGAAACAGCCTGGGCGGGTAGGAGCCGAGATCGGAAGGACTCATCAAGCTGACTCCGATGCAATAAATGAGCGGGAAAATGACGACCAAGCCCACCAGCATGGAGATCACGGTCACTCCCCAATCGTACAGCCGCTTCACTGCCATCATGTGTAATGCACCCCTTTCTTCTCGTACGCGAAGGTGATCAGCGTAAAGATCATGACGATGAAGAAAATGATGACGGCGATGGCGCTTCCGTAGCCGTACTTGCCCTTCTCGAAGGCTTCCGTGTACATCCAGTACACCATCGTCTCCGTGGCGCCCAGCGGCCCGCCTTTGGTCAGAATCGATACGGGACCGAACACCAGCAAGGAGCCGATCAAGTCGGTGCATAGCAGAAAAAACAACGTCGGCGAGATAAGCGGCAGCTTGATTTGAATGAGCTTCTGTATGTAGCTGCTTCCTTCCATCTCGGCCGATTCCAGCAGCTCCTGCGGGACGTTCCTAAGGGCAGCCAGCAAAAATAAGAAGCTGAACCCGATGCTCATCCACACCGAGATGATCGCAATGCCCGTGAGCGCATATTTTTCATCGCCGAACCAGTTCAAGCCCAGTCCGGTAATATAGTTGAACATCCCGATTGTCGGATTCATGAGCAGTTGGAAGATCATGACCGCCGACGACATGGAGACGGCCATCGGCAAGGCGAACATCACTTGGTAAATACGGCTGCCTTTCCTCGCCTTCTCCGCCAGCAGCGCCAAGGTCAGCGTGATCAACAGCGTAGCGGGCACCGTCAGAACGGTGAATTGCAGCGTATTCAGCAATGCCCGGAGCAGCCGCTCATCCTGGAAGGCTTCGACGAAGTTTTCCAATCCCACAAATTCCACCGGATTGCCGAGCATGTCCACCAGGGTAAAACCCAAAACCATCGTTTTGACGAAAGGGTAGTAGTTGAAAAGAAGCACCAGTACGACGCAAGGCAGAATAAACAAATAGGGCTTCAGCATCCGACCGATTTTGCTGCCGGTCTGCTTGCGGGCGACTGCTTTAAACGTCGGCTTGGAAGCGTAAGAAGCGTTCGGATTCATCAAGATTCCTCCCCTCCCGAGCCGCCGTCCGACAGCACTTCTCCGATGGGCTCCCTCCATAATTCATGCGTACCCATCGACACGGCTACCGCTCCGCTTTGCAGCGCCTCTCTGATTTGCTCCCGGGTTTGGATCAAGCCGCCCGCAATAATCGGGATATTCGTCTCCTGCCGGTACACGCGAATGTATTCAGGCAGCAGCGCAGGCATGATCTCAATCGCATTCGGCTGAGTTTCCTGCACCGATTTGAGACCCGATTTGACCGAATCGCTATCGAATAAAAACACCCGCTGAATCGTAAGCAGGCCCTCCTTCTTGGCGAGCTTGATCAGCTGATTTCTCGTCGTCACAATGCCGTCAGGCTTGACGCAGGTGGCCAGAAAAGCCATCCCTTCGCTATCCTGACTTAGCCCTCCGAGTCGTTCAACGTGAAGAAATACGGGAATCCTGTTCTTTTTGTACAAGTCTACAAAGCTTTTAATATTGCCGATGTTGCCGATCGAAAGCACCACCGCGCCGACTTGAGCCTTCGCAGCCTTCTCCAGCGTCTTGTGCTCCTTAACCGATGCAATCATCCGGCTTTGACGCAGCCTTTCCAAAAAATCCAGATCCTGCATACCCTTCAGCCCGCCTTTCTGATACAAAAAAACCTTAAATAGACTTTTTCAACCCTGCAGCTTCGGGAAAAAATCTAATTAAGGTTTCTCCATGTGACTCCAACCTATCGGATTTATTTACTTGTTCGTTTACAGCATACCCCTCGTATGTTAGAGCAAGTTTAACCCGGTCTAAAGATATTGTTAACGCAAGTATCGGCGGCATGAGAAAATCGCTATACTCGTTCTTTCCGTACCGTTTCATGTATAATGAAAAACGAAAAAGCTACATGATCGTGGAAAAGGAGAGCCAAAATGGAAGTTGTTGTTTCTAAAGCGGCGGCGGAGCAAAAATCCGTCTTGCGAAATTTGCTGGAGCTGTATAAATACGATTTTACCGAATTCGATCCGGAAGATGTGAACGAACACGGCCTATTCGAATATCCGTACCTGGATCATTATTGGACGGAGGAAGGAAGACATCCTTTCCTCGTTCATGTGGACGGGAAGCTGGCCGGGTTTGCCTTGATTCGAGAATTGGGATCGGATGAACGGGTGTATTCGGTCGCTGAATTTTTCGTCATGAAAAAATACCGCCGGCACGGCGTCGGGCGGAAGCTGGCTTTTGATTTGTTTAACCGGTTTCCGGGTCAATGGGAAGTGGCGCAGATGGAGGAGAACGAGCCGGCCCAGACGTTCTGGAGACGAATTATTGACGAGTATACGAAGGGCAGCTATCAGGAGATGACGAGAGACGATTGGGAAGGACCCATTCAAACCTTTCGGTCGCTGTCGTAAAAAATAGCGGCCCTCTCCTTTTCAGCTTTCGGAGAGATAGCCGCTGAATCAATGCTAAATGGACCGTAAATAAACGGTCCATTTAGGGGATAGTCGGAACGGAAGCTCCCTCTGCTAGGCTGCTGCCAGCACGCCCCCGTGAAAAATAATCGGCTCAGCGTACCTGCGCGCGACGGTCTTATGAGCGGCCCCCTCTGCCCTTTTTATTTCCGCGCAGAAGCCGGATACCCCCTCCAATCAGCAGCACCGAGATGACGAACGTCTGAAAATACTGATTGAACCATAGCATAACCTGCCGCTGCAGTTTTTCGGAAAGCCAAATATCCAGCGTACTCAGCAGCACGCGATCTAGCAAATAGTACGCCCCCAGCGCAAGCAATCCGTATCCGAGCCACCGCTGATGATGCAGCAGCCAGCCGACAACCGGTACATCCCTTAATTCCTCACGGCCGACCTTAGACACCATCTGAAGTGCGTCGAAGAAGCTGAAAAACCACAGGATCGGAATCAGGAACATGAACAGCGACAGCCGCATCACATCCATGATATAGATGCAGAACAGAAAGGCCGCCATGAGCTGCAGGCCGCGCTTCTGCAGGCCCAAGTACATATGCCCCGCCCCGGGGAAAATCGAGAGCAGCGTAGCCAGCGTTTTATTCTTTTTGCCCGACTCCCGGCTCTCTTGAAATTCTTCAAAGATCGTCCGGTCCGTCAGGACCTCTCCCCGCTCCTTCCGTCCATACTGCTGCACGCAGTCAAACATGCAGTACAACCAAATGACCGGCAGTGCGCCGAGGAATACCAAGAATACGTCGCGGTGCGTAATGACGCTGAGGAAGAAGATCATCACCGTCAGTCCGAAGAACAAGACCATAAAGCCGAGCCCGCGCTGCATAAGCCCCAGGTGGAGATGGCCAAGCCCCGGAACGAAAGAAAGCACAATGGTGCGAAACCGGTCGTTCATCGGAGCCGAGGCCTCATGCGACCAAGACCGGTAGCTTCCATCTGCAGGTCCATAGGGCTGGTCTTGCGCGATGTGGGATTGCCGATAAGCTGGAGGACGTCCGCCCCGGGTGAGCAGAAAGAACACCATATCGAGAACGTTTACGACGGCAATTGCAAGGGCAATTAACAAAATGAAGAACGCGTCGCGCCCTCCGTATTGCGTACCGAGAATGAAGGTCAGCAGCAGCAAGCCAAAAAATGCAAACCCGTATACCAACCCCCGGAATACGCGTCCTATATACAAATGGCCTAGTCCGGGAATGAACGACAGCAGAAACGCCGCCACCGGACTTTTATATGTGTTCATCGGGTACCTCCTCTTTCATGTTTCGGTTGAATGGAATCGAGCAAGCCGATCGTTTTCTCCAGTAAGATTTCGGAGAACGGAACGTAGGTTTCCGTCCGATCGGACGCGGAATAGGACATGCGGCCGGGCTCCGGATGGCCCATGAGCGAGTGGAACACGCCGGTACTCATTAAAAGCAGCGTGATGGCCGCAGCAACAGCATAATGGAAGAAGGGACTCTGCGTCCAGGGGATACGTCGTTTGCTCTCTGCCGGTTGGTTCGCCGGAGTATCTTCGGCCTCGGAAGCCAGCGGCTGCTCTTCCGTCCAACGCTGCATGACCGCAGCGGCAAAAGCATCCGTATCCGGTAGTGCCGGCAAGCTGTCGGCATGTTGCCCTATACACTCCATGTACAGCTCCAAGCAGGCGTCGCAGCCGTCCAGATGCGCCTCACAGCGCTCCCTCTCCTCCGGCGGCAACTCATCGTTCACATACTGCATCCAAATGTTCAGCGGCCTGTGTTGATTCATTCCCACTCCTCCTCCTTCCAAACCTTCCGCATATACTGCTTTGCCCGGTACAGCTTCGATTCCACCGTTTTGATCGCGACCTGCTGCTCTTCGGCGATCTGTTGATAGCTTTTTTCCTCGATATAAAAGGCGACCACGACATCCCGGTAATTTTCCGGCAGATGATCCAGACGTTCACGAACGTACGTACTTCTCTCGCGTCGAATGACCTGCGTCTCTACGGGACTGCTCTGGAGCGGCTCGGGAGGCGAGTGTCCCTCCCAGTCATCCGTTAACTCTTCTTTCTTGCGGTCCTGCGACCGTTTGAAATCGATCGCTTTATTGACGGCGATTCGCGTGAGCCAAGTTTTGAATCCTTGGTACCGGTACTGGGGGAGAGACGCATATATTTTCAGCAGCGCTTCCTGCGTGACGTCTTCTGCATCTTTCGTCGAACGCAATACCCCGTAGACCGCTTGGAACAAATAATTTCCGTATTTGTCCACCAGTTCACGGAAAGCATCCGCGTCGCCCGATACAATGCGCGCAATCCATGCTTCTTCTGTAATCGTTCTCCCCCTCCCTTCTCTGCGAATAGACGAACCGGGGCTAATCAAACCCTGCATTATTTTTTCGAAACTTGAAAAAAATATCTTTTTATTGTAACGATCTTCTCGGGAAGGAACAATGGAAAACAAAATAAGAGCCGGACAACGCCCGGCTCCTGTAACCTGCTATGAATCATTAAATGCAGCATATCAGCCCGCTGCGGCTTGAGACGTTCCTCGGCTCCATTCGTACTAATTGCCTTGAGATGATTGCTGGGGGATCAGCTTATCCAGCGAACCGCCTCCGACCGGCCGGTAAGCGATATTTTGCAAAGCTTGCTCGCCCAAACGCTCTTTCAATTGCTGCTTGTATAAGCTGGCCGGCGTCACATGCTGACCATGCAATTCCCAGTAAGCATCCTTACGGGGCCTTGTGTCGTAATCCGTATCCGGCAAAAATCCGGGAACCTTCTCTCCGACATGGCCGATCGCATAGTTTTGGGCCGTCGGCGGCTGCTGGCTCGTCAGCTTTCCTTCGGTATTCCATGTCACATAGTTCGCTCCCGCCCAGCCGTGGCCGCTTCCCAGCCAACCTCTGTCCCGGATCATGATCGGGGATTTGATATTGTCGAACAGCCCGCCGACCGACCATCGATGATGCGGCTCGCTTGTGTTGTAGTCGATCCGGCTCTCGCCTTCGAGAAATACGTTAGGCCCCTGTACGCGGCTATCCACCACATAGCCATGCCTTGCCGTCTCCGCATACGTGCGCTGCACCAAATTTTGCTGCCCTTGAATATAATAGGCATAACGTCGTCCGCCTGTAATAATGCTGACCATATCGAACACTTTGGAGTCCTGTACGGTTACCCATTTCGCGTTGCGGCCCATTTGCACCAAAGCATAGGCCAAGTGGTATCCGGTCACGTCCCGGACCCAGGCATTTTTCACGCTGTTCATCATGACAAAGCGCTCGGTATGCTTCTCATCGGCATAATACGGATCGGTCTTTCCGTTATCCATGGCCGTATCGATGACTGCCGGGTCAAAAGCCGAATCCGCCCGCAGCTTCTCTACGCCAACCTTTTCGATCCGCTCGTCGTCATTGTATTTATAGAGCTGTCCGCCGCCCCAACGAAGCTCGATGCTGTTCGCCAGCGGCGCGTCCACCGTAATCTCATTGCCGTTAATGCCGGTAATGACGCGGTCAAAATCGAGGTTGAACGGCCCCCATTGACTGACGGTGCCTCCCGGCCGTTTATAAATATAATCCATGCCGATTTCGGTAATAAAACGGGCATTGCCGATCCGGCGCACGATCACTTTATCGCCTACTTTATAGGCGCCGGCGTCTTTCACGTGAAACGTTTTCGCCCCGGAAGGGACATACAGGTCCGTAACGTCCGTCATGGAGGCGTTATCGATGACCGGCCCTTTGGAGGAGCCGATTTCGATCAGATTGCGCGGTTTGTTCCCCGAGCCGAACAGGAGCGTACCTCCTTCGTCCTGCCCTTCCCCACGCAGCACGACGCCGCTCGTCCGAACGTAAAGCGTGCCTTCGATCTCGTAGCGTCCTTTCTTCAGCAGTACCGCTCCGCGGAAGCCGTCGGGCCCTACCGGCATTTGGGACACCTGATCGATCGCTTGCTGGATTCGCGCCGTAGCGTCGCCTTCTCCCGGCTCGACGGTTACCCGGGCCTGTACGTCTGGAATTTGGACCCCGCCGCCCATATACCCGGCGTTCGAGAAATCGATCACCCGGTTGCCTTTATAGTCCGGGACATACACAAGCTTGCCGTCAGGCCCCATATACGCAATGCTTCTCTGCCCGCTCGGAATCACAGCCGAATCCATCGCCGTAAAATAGAACACGTCATAGGCCGGAGGCAGGCCTTCTCTTTGCAGCGTCAGCCGGATCTCGTAGCTTCCGGGTTGATCGGCTTTGAGCGGAAGCTTCACGTTCTTCGTCTCCGACTTGTTCACAGCTGCTTTCGGAATCACCGCAACAGGCTGACCGTTCCGAATCACGCTCCCGCTCACATCCAGCTTCACGTTCGCCTGCACCGATACGGCCGGAAAATCGTCACCGGGCTGAAGTACCGCAGGCTGGCCGATCTCCGTTTTCATACGGGGATGAGTGAGCGAAGTATTCGCAATCAAAGCTTCCGCCAAAAACTCGTTCGGATCTTTCACCAAAATCCAAATATCCGGGGTAGTCAATGTCAGGTCTTTGTTCACTTTCACTTCCGTATACACGGTGCTCGCTCCGACTTGAAGCGCATTAACGGTTCCGTTCTGCTCCACCGTGATGAACTTCGTATTCGTTTTTAGCGTTTTATTATACTTGGACAAGTCGACGATCTCGTCGTTCTTTCGCTTTCCTTTCAAGTTCAGCGACAGCGTCCTCGACTCGCCCTTCTTCAGCTCAATCACTTCGTTTGCGGCATAAGGCCGCCCGTTCTCTTTAACGAAATAAACGCTTGCCAAGTCCGCCGGAACGGCCGGTTCCTCCGGATTCGGTCCCGGATCGTCTCCGCTTTCCCGGTAAACGCCCCATTCGAACAAATTGACATTGCTGTTCTTACTAAGCGTGATATCCAGTTTCACGTATCGTGCAGAGGCATCCTTAAACCGGATTTTATCCTGCGCGGTCAAATCGCTTTTCTTGGACGCAACCTCTTCCCAGGTCGTACCGTCCGACGACACAAGTGCGCTTACGGCCGACACCATGTCCACACTCCGAAACGACACCGTAAATGTATTGAACGTCTCCGCCTTGCCCAAATCCGCCGAGATCCACACATTCATATCCTCCCGGTCTTTCGCCAAGGGCTGCCAGAACGTCGAGGCATCGCCGTCGACGGCGGCTGACCCCGGTCCGGTGGAGCTTGCTTGCGAGCTTGTTTGGACCGGCTTATTCCGTACCAGATTGACTGGTTGTTCTGATGCCTCCGCTTTCATAGCCGGCATTCCAAGCGTTACGGCCAGGATAAAAGAAAGGGGGAAACCTGTCCACTTGCGCCAAGCCATCATGCATACCACCGCTTTCATTGAATTTTTGGAAAACGCTTGCAAGAAGAACATACCAAACTTTTCCTTGTGTAGAACATGTGCTAATTTATGCTCCGCCTGTATATTTTTTCGTTTTACCTTGTAGCCCGTCAACGGAGATCGACTTTATTCCCTTTGCACGGTATGGTATAATGAGTATTGCTTGAATTGAGTCCCCGTAGCTCAACAGGATAGAGCAGTCCTCTCCTAAAGGACCGATAGAGGTTCGAGTCCTCTCGGGGACGTATAATACCTATGTAAGATCCGACGACATAAAAAGCAGAGGCCCTGAAGAGGACCTCTGTTTTTTATGCCCGTGCAGGCGTGCATCAAAAAACGTCCCTCAAGCCATACTAGCGTTGAGGTGACGCCGATGGTCAGCAAGAACGATTCGGACGAAGAGATCTACATTTTCAACAACGAAGCGATTAATGATGTCAGGCCGGACGCCACCGGCGAACTGGGCTCTTCGAAACAAACGGATGTCTCTGAAACGCCAAAAAACGAACCAAACGAGCAAGTTTGATAACAGCCAAGAGCCTGTAGTACGAATTCGTTTCGTGCCGCAGGCTCTTGTTCTTCATTCGGTTAAAATGAGAGGGCCGTCACGGGTAATGGCAATCGTATGCTCGAATTGCGCCGACAGGCTGCCGTCGTACGTTCTGGCGGTCCATCCGTCGAAGTCGATAAACATCTCATGCTTTCCCGCGTTGATCATCGGTTCGATTGTAATCACCATGCCTTCCTCCAGCAGAAATCCGCGCCCCGGCTTGCCGACATGCGCAAAGGAAGGCTCTTCATGCATTTCTCGGCCGATGCCGTGTCCGACCAAATCGCGAACGATCGAAAAGCCCGCCTGCTGAGCGTGCTGCTGCACCACATGCATGACGTCCCCGATTCGATTGCCGACAATGGCTTTGGGGATGGACAGATCCAAACACTCCTTCGTGACGCGAACCAATCGCTCCGCTTCCTCCGATATTTTTCCGACGGCATACGTACGGCAAGAATCGGCCATCCACCCATCGTAGCTGCAGACAATATCCATCTTTAAGATATCCCCCTCCTGCAGCGGCTCTTCGTTAGGAAAGCCGTGGGCAATGACATCGTTCACGGAAGCGCACGTGGCGAACGGATATCCTTTATAACCCTTGGTCACTTGCTTGGCGCCATGCTCGTTTATGAACCGTTCGGCAAAATCATTGATTTCAAGCGTCGTCAGCCCGGGACGAACCATCTTGGCGATTTCTTGGTGGCACTTCGCCAAAACGGCTCCGGCTTTGGCCATTAAAGCAATTTCTTGTGGTGTTTTCAAATGAATCATCAGACCACTCCTCCCTCCGACGATCATTGATTGCGTGCGACGTGGGCAGGCAACAGTCGGTTTCTAACTATTTTACGACGATTCCCCTTGTCCTGCCACTCAGGCCAAGATGAACGCTTGTTCGATTACAAATCCACGCAATGCCCTGTGCATTATGACGCAAAAAGTGATTAATATCACGCAAAAAATGCATTCTCTTTTGTTGCGCACTATGGTAAAATAAGGTTTCAATCACAAAATCGAGGTGGACATGATGCCGGCAAACAGCTGCTATTACATCATTTATGATGAATACTCCATTTCCATTTGTACCATGTTGGACGATGTATGTGATGCGATAGCAGGCGGGTCTTTGTTATACGGGTATACGGATAATGAAGAAATGGCTCACTTGTTATTAAACGAATGCTTTCTTAGGGTGGAGAGAGAAAAAAACAATCTATAACTATGTAATATAAAAACAACAGCCTCTTACAAAAAGTAAGAGGCTTATTTGTGCTACCCTTCTCCGTTATTTTGGCGGCTATGGTTCTGATTTTTTACTTTTTTCGAACCGGACAAAGGAACATTCGGCTGACGGCTCTCTTCCCGGTTGTGCCTCCCGCTAGGGGGGTTAACCGGCTGTGGAATATCTTTAGGCATTGTTGGCCTTCTCCCTTCAGTCGATATCGGACATCGGCTCGTGAGGCGGTTTATCGTGGTTCAAGGCATCCTGGTGCCGATGATCGTTGGTTTGCTGCTGCATTTGTTGAGCTTGATGGCTGGTTACCGTCGTTTTGTCCAAATCCTTCACGACATTTTGCAAATTTTTATCGACACTGCTTTTATTTTGAGTCATGACTTGACCTTCCTCCGTTTTAGCTATGCGTAAAAGCATGAAGCTGCTGGGCACATTCGTGGATATGCCTTACATAATCGTCCACAAGCGTTTGAATGACGTCAGTCCGCTCATCGACAGCTGTACCTTCCCTCTCAACGTCGATCAACTCTACCTGAACTTCCCGGGAATCGACATACGTACATTTAAAATCGAAACTGTAATTGCTCCGTCCGGCTGTCGCGATATGAATCCGAATGACGTTCGCTTCCGCTTCATCCGCCTTCACTTCCGCACGGTCCGAGGCGTTTAGGACGGTCGGCAGCGTTCTCGCCCAAGCTTCCGCCAAACGTTGGTTGTCCACTTGCAAGCTGTCCTTTTTGCTCATGAGTCACACCTCCATGGTTGTTAACATGCGAAGTCCGCGACCTTCTTATACCAAGGACGAAGCAGCAAAAAAAACCATCAAAAAAGACCCCTTATTTGGGGTCGTATACTTGTATGTATGGCGGAGAGGGTGGGATGCGTCA
>NZ_BIMB01000066.1 GCF_004000865.1 Paenibacillus elgii NBRC 100335
ATTACATTATAGAACATATGTTTGCATTTGTACACAAGAGATGCTGATTCATCTCCCCCTTATCGAAGAGGGAGTCTTCTCAGCCTTAACGATAAATCCTTCGGCATCGCCAACCGTCATAGGTCCCATCTGTTCCTGATCATCGTAGAGCCCCGCCAATTCTATAGAATCAATCCGGCTGAATGCTTCGGCGGCTTTCAGTGCAAGTAGCGTCATGACTCCGGATTGCGAGTGGCCAAGTGGAACGATTGGTCGGCTTGGCGGAGTCCTAAGCGCTGAAAGCAAGAAAGGTGTTACCTCATCAGCTAACTTCGTAATACCGATATGTGCAATTCCCGATGTCAGGGCAACGTTGATTAATGCATCAGCCGGATCCTGTAAGGCGGCAACGATGAGATCAATTTGTCCCCAATCATATGATTCGATAGATTTATCCAAATCTAGATAAACTGTTCTCGCATTCCCCAGTTCTTTTGCCAGGGCCGCCCCCTTATCCGGATTTCGACCCGCAATAATAATTTCGATCTCTTTGTTAATTTTTCGTACATGCCTGGCTATGTTGCTCCCAACAATCCCATAACCGCCTGCGATGAATATAGCTGCCATTTTGTTATCCTCCAATGGTTTATTTGTCGTTAACGCTTTAATTGTTTACATAATGGACCGAAGCCCGCTTGCGAAGGCCAAGCGCAGTGATGATAATACCGAGAATGGATGCTGCGATCGGTACGATCATAGCTGTACGATATCCGTCAAGCAACGCTTGCGGGGATTGGTCAATTCCTGTGGCGGCAATATTCACAGCGGTTACTACTGCCAGACCGAGAGCGGCGCCAAATTGAAAAGAAGTGTTCAGCAGACCGCTGGCCAGCCCTTGCTCTTCTTCTGAAATTCCGTCTGTAGCGGCAATGGTGAGTGGTCCGTAGGTAAGAGAAAAGGCGACACCTGTCAGGATCATTGTCGGAAACATAGCCGCATAGGTCCAATCAAGACCGATAGGCAGAAATAACGCATAAGCCACGGCAGCAAGGCAAAAACCTCCGAATATCACCGGAATGTTGCCGAAACGATTTACCAGCTTCGGGGTCAGGGTTGGTGCGAGTATGGCATCCACACCGACAGCAAGTAGGGCAAGACCGGTTTCAAGAGATGACCATCCGCGCAGTTCCTGCAGGTATAGGACAGTCAAGAATTGGAACCCGAAAAAGGAACCGGCGAACAACATCGCACCGAGGTTAGCGCGTACCAGCGAGCCGGCAGCGAAGATACCAAGACGCACCAAAGGGGACGCCGAACGTCGTTCAATGACTACAAAGACACCAAGAAGCACTGCACTACAGACAAGTGCGCCAATCGTCCAGCTCAAGCCCATGTTGGACGCCTCTACAACTCCGTATACAAGGAGAAGCATTGCCCCAGTGACGCTGATTGCTCCGGCCAGATCGAAGCCTTGGGCGGAGGACTCCGGTCGACCCGAGTCCGGTATGAGACGGATGGCGGCCAGAAGAATCACGAATGCGAATATGACCGGGCCATAAAAAACCCACCGCCAACTGAGCTCACTTAATATCCCTCCTACAACGAGTCCAAGAGAGAAACCGGCAGCCGCTGTCCCGGCGTAAACCAGCAGTGCTTTGTTACGGGCCGGCCCTTCCGCAAAGCTCGTCGTGATGATGGATAAGCCGGCGGGAGTCATAAACGCCGCACTAATGCCTGTAACGAATCGAGCGACGATCAGCATCCATCCTTCGGTGGCCAGTCCTCCACATCCGGAGAAGACGAGGAATACCGTGAGCCAAGTCAAAAACATTTTCCTTCGGCCGAACAGGTCCGCTGCACGCCCTCCCAGCAGCATAAAACCGCCATAGCCTAGTACATAGGCACTAACTACCCATTGTAGCGAACCGGTCGACATGCCAAGCTCGGCGCGGATGGAAGGCAAAGCCACGCCAATCATCGACACGTCGATCCCTTCCAGAAAGATGGCGCCACACAAAACGAACAATAAGCCCCATGAAATATGGCCGGCAGTTCGGGTCTTTTGACCGTTTTTCCCCATTGGATATAACCTCCTATCGATATTTTTATCCTTTTACGGAAACGGAAAATTTAAAACACCGACTTCCGTATTGGACAAGGAGATTATCTATCATATAATCGAGTTAGAAAAGTACGCACTTTCTTGTGACATTGTCACCAAAAAGTAACATACATACAAAAAAGCACCTCTATTATGATAGGAGGCACCTAACATGAAACCGAATCCGGATCGGCACTATAACATCCCGATTGAAGCTACGCTAGATGTCATTGGGGGCAAATGGAAAGCACTGATCTTATGTCACTTGACATATGGAGCCAAACGAACGGGCGAATTGCAAAGAGTTATACCGAACATCACCCGAAAAATGCTGACCCAGCATCTGAGGGAATTGGAAGAGGATGGCGTTATTATCAGAACGGTTTACAACCAAGTTCCGCCGAAGGTCGTTTACGAATTAAGCGGTTTGGGGGAATCGCTTAAACCGATTATCGACATCATGTGCGAGTGGGGCGACCGATATATCCAGGGAGCACTATGGACGAAATCGTCCAGTTGATGAACATAGGAAAGAGAAGTATATTCGATGACCGGGATTTCTTGATACATAAGGAACTCCGGTCTATTCCTTTTGGGGTACGGCAGGGTCCAAGCGCAGCCGTGTGCGCTCATGACGAACCTGGAGTTCTGGCAACGGAACTATTTCATTGATATAATAAAGAGGAATTGTCTGGTTTATTTGTTTATTGTTTGCAGTTAGTTTGGAGGTATACAATGGAACTCAGAAACCTTAAAACCTTCCAAGTCGTCGCCGACCAATTAAATTTGTCCAAAGCAGCCGAAATTTTATCCTATACACAGCCTACGATCTCTGTCCAAATTCAAGCATTGGAAAGAGAATTGGGGCATCCCTTATTTAATCGTGTCGGTAAAAAAACGTTTTTAACCCCTACCGGAAAATTGGTGAAGCACCATACAGACATCATTTTGAACGCTATAAGCGATTTGGAGTCCGCCTTAAAAACGCTTGACGAACCGTACGGCAAACTTGCCATTGCAGCCCCTGAATATTACTACGGCCGGCATCTCTCGTTGTTAATCAGTTCTTTCATTAAAGACCATCCGAAGGTTAAATTGGATTTGGCTTGCTACAACAGTAAAGAAACAATAAAGTTAATAAGCTCCCATCAAGCCGATATCGGAATCATCGCGGGAAAGTATAACTCACCCGAGATGGAATCGATTAATCTGGACACCGAAGAGGTTATGATGGTTACGACCCAAGAGATCGCCCAACAATATGACTTGTCCACGGTTTTCTCCCATTACCCGCTGATCACCTATAGAGAAAGCTGTAATCTAGAAGACGTCATTAAAGGATGTCTATCTGAATTACAATATCAACCTACGAACATCATTGAGTCCGGCAGCGACGAAGCGATCAAACATTCGGCAATCAATCAAACAAGCATCGCTTTGCTAAGCTCGGACGGAATCAAGGAGGAGCTGGCTACGGGGAAGCTTGTCCCGATTCATCGTTTTCAACATCGGGTTGAAACCTCTTTGATTTACCTCAAATCCAGGTCGGAAGAAGCCAATATTCAAAGCTTTAGCGATCTTCTCAAGCAGGCTTGGAAACCTTTGGAGGATTGAAATTGAATACAGAAAGAATGGCAGGAGGAGCTTCCCTTCTACCATTTTTTCTACCTAAATGGATCAAAGCCTCTTTCCTATGGGAACTCTGCTTTCAATCGGTAAGCGGTTTCAAATTTCACAGTGATTACTGGTTACCCTTGACGCCTGCTTTTTTTTCTTAAACTTCATGTGATAAATAACATAACAAAAAGTAACAAATGGTACTGCGCAGTACAGCGCAAGCCGTTGATTCGGGTCAAAGGCAAGCCCGATGCAAGCAACCGTACATAGGATAAAGGCTGCTATTGGAATAAAGGGATACAACGGGGTACGGTATTTCAAGTCAGCAAGACGTCCGCCTTGTTTGAGAAATTTTTTTCGGAACATGTACTGCGAAGCAGCTATAGCCATCCAAGCCATAATAGCGCTCAATCCGGCAAGCGAAACCAGCCATAGATAAACGGTATCTGCTGCGTAAACGCTGGAAAACAGCGACAAGCAGGCAATACCGACACTAATGATTAATGCATTTAGCGGTACTCCCTTTGCTGTTAATTTTCCTAGAGCGACAGGAGCCATTTTATTTCTTGAAAGAGCCCAAAGCATACGGGATGAAGCATACAGTCCCGAATTCGCAACGGACAATAGAGCAGTTAAGATAACAAAATTCATAATGTCAGCAGAATAAGGAACACCGATATTGTCAAAAACCATAACAAACGGACTTTCTATGACTCCCGCTTCTTTCCACGAAATTAATCCCGAGACAATAAAAATGGATAACAGGAAAAATAAAATAATTCTCCAGACTGTATTTCGAATGGCTCTCGGCACGGAAGTCTCCGGATCTTTGCTTTCTCCCGCGGCAATTCCAACGAGCTCACTGCCCTGAAAAGCAAAATTAACCGTGACCATCGACATCAACACGCCGCCTAAACCATTAGGAAATAAACCGCCTTCTCCCGTAAAGTTAGAAAACATAGGGGCAGACGAATACCCTTTCATGTGAATAAACCCAAACATAGCAGCGCCGCCTAAAACAATAAATGCGATGATCGTAAAAAGTTTAATACTCGCAAACCAGTATTCCGTCTCGGCGTATGCTCTTGTAGAAAGAGCATTCAGTAAAAAGAGCATAATAACAAAGATAGTACACCAGATCCATGTCGGTACATCAGGAAACCAGCGCTTCATGATTAATCCGGAAGCTGTAACCTCAGAGCCTAATGTAATCACCCAACCAAACCAATATAACCAGCCGACCGTAAATCCTGTGGCAGGTCCGATATATTTGGTCGCATACGTTTGAAAAGAGCCTGATTCAGGCATGGCAACGGATAATTCGCCAAGGCACATCATAACGAGATACATGATGAGTCCGCCTACCAAATACGCGAGAATAGAACCGCCGGGTCCCGCCTGACTAATCGTATAGCCTGAACTGATAAACAGCCCTGTGCCAATAACTCCGCCGAGTGAAATCATATATACATGCCTGCTCTTCATCGTGCGCTGCAACTCGGTCACGCCATGAACCTTCTGTTCTATCATGAATTCGCCTCGTTTCATCCTTACTGGGCTGCAGCTTCTACTTCATGAAAAACCGATACAATTCGCTCAAGCGCCCAATCCAAATTTTCTTGCGAAATATTTAACGGCGGAGCAAAACGAATCGTCGTTTCATGCGTTTCCTTGCACAGCAGGCCCAGCTCTTTCAGCTTTTCGCAATAAGGGCGCGCCGGTTCGTTCAATTCCAGCCCGATGAATAAGCCGCGGCCGCGAATTTCCTTCAATTTGCTGCTTTTGATCTCTTTTAGCTTATTCATAAAATATTGTCCCGATTGTTCGGAACGACGAACCAAATCCTCTTCTTGCAGAACATCCAATGCCGTAATTGCAACTGCACAGCCTAACGGATTGCCGCCAAAAGTAGAGCCGTGAGAACCCGGGTTAAACACGCCAAGAATGTCCTGGTCAGCAGCGACCGCAGAAATCGGAAACACCCCTCCGCCTAATGCTTTACCCAAAATGTACATATCCGGCTTCACATTCTCCCAGTCGCAAGCGAATAACTTGCCTGTGCGCCCGAAGCCCGTTTGGATTTCATCAGCAACGAACAAGACATTGTTGTCCTTGCAAAGCCTTTGCGCTCCTTGGATAAATCCGGTGGGCGGAATATTGATGCCCGCTTCTCCTTGAATCGGTTCGAACAAAAATGCAGCGGTATTCGGCGAAATCGCGTTTTTTAAAGCTTCCAGATCACCGTACGGAATAATTTTGAACCCGGGTGTGAACGGCCCGAATCCAGCCTTATATTCTTCCTCGGAGGAAAAAGAAGTAATCGTAGTCGTACGTCCATGGAAATTGCCTTCACAAACAATAATTTCAGCTTGATTGGCAGGCACTTTTTTCACGCCGTACGCCCAGCGTCGAATGGCTTTGATCGCCGTTTCCACGGCCTCTGCACCTGTATTCATCGGAAGGATCATACTTTTCCCCGTCAGCTGCGACAGTTTTTCGTAAAATGTCCCTAACTGGTCATTGTGAAACGCGCGGGATGTCAAAGTAACTTTATCCGCTTGATCCTTCAACGCTTGAATGATTTTCGGGTGTCTGTGCCCATGATTTAACGCGGAGTAGGCACTTAGCATATCCATATATTTGTTGCCTTCCGGATCTTCCACCCAAACTCCCTCCGCTTTAGAGATAACGATAGGCAGCGGACGGTAATTTGCAGCTCCGTATTTTTCAGTCTGTTCGATAATTTGTTTTGTCTGTGTCATGGCAGGGCCTCCCCGATCAAAATGACTTTATAGAATTCGTTCTCCTAAAAGCGAGCCGGCCAAGTCGACAGCGGATTTGGCCGTCCTGTTATTCACATCGAGCATCGGATTCACTTCTACAATTTCCGCGGAGACAAGAGCGCCATGTTCATGCAGATATTCCATAGCAAAATGGCTCTCTCTATAAGTAATCCCGCCCTCCACAGGCGTTCCAACACCGGGCGCTTCCCGCGGGTCCATCCCGTCCAAATCCAGACTGAGGTGAATACCGTCCGTACCTGCCGAAACCCGCTCTAGCGCTTCATCCATGACCGTTTTCATGCCATATTTGTCGATGTCATACATCGTAAATACGCGAATGCCTTGCTCCTTCAAGAACAGCCTTTCGCCTGGATCGATCGATCTCGCCCCGATAATAACAACATTGCGCGGATCTAATTTCTTGTGCGCTCCCCCAATCGAAGTAAGACTTGGATGCCCATGACCTAACAATACAGCCAGCGACATTCCATGAATGTGACCCGAAGTGGTCGTAAATTCCGTATTCACATCGGTATGCGCGTCGAACCAAATGACACCAAGCTTATTCACATGCTGCAAGATACCTTTAATTGTACCGATAGCAACACTGTGATCTCCGCCGATAACGAGAGGAAAACGGCCTGTTCCCATCTCTTGGGCTACCACTTCAGCCAATTTCGTATTAACGCGAACGATTTCCGCCAAATACTTTAATTTTTCATCAGGATCACACCGATCGTGCAAGCGGTTAACCTCGATATCGCCGCAATCACTGACGCGGAAACCCAACGCTTCCAGCCTTGCTTGAATTTTCGAACTCCGAATCGCAGTCGGCCCCATGTCTACACCAGAACGATTGGCACCGAGTTGAAGCGGCACGCCGATAAGCGAAATATCGTTGCTGTTTTTTGTAGTAATCATAGAGAATTCCTCGTTTTCATATGGTTTTTTTACATAATATGATGTTTCCAGACAAAAATAGCGCTTTCTTTTTAAGTCATCCCGCTCGATGACATCTCGAATGTAACATAGCTTCAGCGGAATCAAAAATTGAAATCATCTATTGTTACTATTTAAATTATTTATGGTCAACGATGCTGAGGGAGGGATAAACAGAAAAGTGTAAATGAAATGTGATCCTATAGCGGCTGGATCTTGCGTGTCGGTATAGCCGCTTTCGACGATCAAGGCCGCCAACTGCCTGCCCTATACGGGGACGTATGAAGGAAACCGGTTGAACTATGACAGACGATACGCCCCAACATCCTGGACGACCGAATACGGATTGGAAACCAAAATCGAGCTGCCCGCTTCGAATAAATGAGGAAGACAGACTGCCAAGGTCATTCTTTGCAGTCTGTCTTTTCAAATTTGCCAGCCAGCTCGCTGCCGCTTAAAGCTTGATTTCGCTGATATTGGATTACTTGATTTTAAGCATATACAGCTCATGATCCGACTTTTGGACCGACTTATATCTAGTTTTGGAATAAACGAATACACTACCGTCATCCGAAAATGCTCGCGGGGTCGTTATGATCGTTCCATAATCAACGGGATTGCGTTTGCTGCCATCCGTACTTGCCACCCACAGCATTCCTTGTTCGGAGGTTTGGGCGGTTGACTCTTGCTGGATGAAAGCCATAACCGACCCGCTTTGATTCAGGCGAAGAGCGGAAACCTTGGAATAAGAAAAGCTCAGCAGAGCCTTGAATTCGGCTCTTTGAAAAAATACAGGATTGTTCCTGGCCTCATGAAATTGGTTCGCTCTCACGCGTTCACCATGCAGCTGCCCGACACCCTTTTCTCCGTCTACTGACCAAACCGGATTCTCTACGGAAGACGGATGCGTATAAATATCCTTTTCTTTCAAATCGCTCAGCGTGACGTCATATACACGATCTTTCTTCATAATACGCAATGCTTTTGAATCCTCGCTGAACCCTATAAGCTTAAGGTCGCTGCCTTCGGCAATAACCTTGTGCTGGCGGGTACTGAGTTGATAAACCCGGATTTTTCGCCCCTCCGCCGTACTGTAAGCGATTCGGTCGTGGTCTTTCGACCAGACGAGCTCCTTAATGCGTCCGTCTAACGGCTCTGTAGTTAAACTGCGGCTTTCCATATTGTAAATATGCAAAGACTTGAACTCGCCAAACGCAACGAGCCTGTTATCCCAGCTCCAGACGGGCGGAGCATCCTTCGAATAGCCGCCTTCTCCGACTGTCTCCCGGGAACCATTCTTTGTATCGTAAATGACGAGCTCGCCGTTATACGTATCGTTCGTCAAATAAGTTATATATCTTCCATCGTGAGAGAGCGACGGCACGTGTCCATCACCCAATTTTACGGGCTGCAAGGAGGAATATCCGCGGGCGGCCTCCTCCTTGATAGCCGCGATATCTTTGCCCAGCGTTCCCTTAGTACCGCTTGAAGCAAAATAAATGACAGCATCGTCTATATTACCTTGACGATATATGGCTTCTCCATACTTCAAAGTACTTTCCTGGTTACCTTCGCGTAAATAATCATCCTCAATTTGTTTAAACGAAATATTCGCATTATGCAAAAGCAAAGGCGGCTCGGAAGTAAACCCTATGTCCGTTTCTTGAGTACTTTGCTTGCCTTCTCTGAAAGGTTTCGGCGGCTCTTGGGCTTGGTTAGCCGGTAAAGCCGCTTGCTCAGCCCCATCTGCTTGCTGCGCCGCCTGTTGCGGTTTCACGGCCTCTCCGGCAGCGCTTGTTGTCTGTTGCGATGATTCAGATTCAACCGCTTTCGGCTTTGCATCGCTCTTTGGTAAAGCTTTCGTTGGTTCCGCGGACTGATCTTGATTAGATGCATATTTTTCCACGGGTTTCTTATCCGCAACTGATGGCTGCACAGCTTGACAAGAGCAGAGCGTGATCGAAATCAAAATGATGAACAAATAAATCAGCGGCTTATCCATCCGTCCGACTCCCCCCATTTATTTGGAAACCCCTGATAAGGAAACTTGATAAATCTCAAATTTTCTGGGATAACCGTCTATTCTCGTTTCTTTGGTATACACGAACAAGGAGACATCGTCCGAAAAAGAATGCGGGGTTGTGCTGATATATCCGTAATCGACCGGAATACGCCTTTTACCTTCGGTTTCTGCCAGCCACAAGGTCGAAAAAGGAACATCATTACTTATGCTCGATCCCTCCGAAGGCATGGTTGCACTTTGGTTGAGGGCGATCCAGCGGCCGCTGTCTGTTATTCTTAAGCTTTCGCGTAAACTGTAGGAATAATCAAATGTCATGAGCGTGTTTACCGATCGAAAATTAAAATATTGCGGATTTCTGCCAAAGCTCGTCCCATGATCAAAATTCATTTCGCTAAATCCGGCGCCTTGGCTCAAATCTGGCGTCAGAGTGAGGCTGCTCAGGCCCACGGGAATCGTTCCAACCAATGTTTCCTTCTTGTCCTGCACGGCAACGTCAAACACCCGGCCATCCCTCCGGATTTGCCGAAATATTTGGGGCGTATCCTCAAAAGGCTTCAGATAGCCGCCAAAACTCCCCTCAAGCTGAATATGACTTCGGGTACTTAGATCAAACAACTGGGGCACGTAGCTCTCCTTCTTTTTATCATAGGTTCCCACTAGTATTTTTTGGCTGTTTGCCGACCAAAGAATAAAGTGGTCCAAGGAAGAATCGAACTTTTCTTCCCAGATTTCATTTTTCGGCAAGTCATAAACAAATAAACTGCTACCGTTGATATAAGCCAGCTGCCGATTGTCATGGCTCCACTTCCATTCCGGAAAGAGCGAATCACTTATGCTCGACACTCGCTTCGATTTACCAGCTTTAAGATCGTAAATCATCAATCCTCCATTCTCGTAGTAAGCGATATACTTACCGTCATGTGAGAGAACGGCACTTTTGCCATCAACCAGCTTGCGTGGCTCGACCTTCGCACTGCCGGTTCTCAAATCGTTCATAAGTTGAGGGAGCCGGCTGCTCTCCTTCCCTCGTTCCATCGCCCGATGAATGTAATGAATCGCATCGTAAATCAATCCGTTGTCATACATTGCTTCTCCATATCTCAACAAATTTTCGCCATTGAACTCCAGCTTTAATATTCGTTCCGCCTCCTTCAGGCTTGCCCCCTTGACACCTGAGAGTTGCTGCCTATCGGGAGGAGAGGAGTCAGGCTTTTCCCGTTCGCTTCCAAGGGTATTGCCGCTGCTGCTCGGGTCCTCATTCTTCGGCTGGATCACATCCCCATTGGATGGAGACGGGGAACTGGAACTGGAATTGGCATTGGATGCTACGGGATCAGGTGCCACCGGAGGAACCGAGGTCGGACTCGGTGCCGTCCCCGCATCCTTTGGGGCATTCGACTTTTCACTTTCGTTTTTTTCAACAGCGGATTGGGTGGGCAACCCGTTATTATTTATCCGAGTCGTCGTATCTGTGGAGCATCCCGCTAACAGTATGCCTGCCAGCACTCCAGGAAAAATATTCCTGCTTATCCTAATCATCCTAACATCCTTTCCTGTTGCTAACTGCCAAAATTTACTGGGTATCTTATAATATTTCGGTAAAAATAGAAAGGAAATTTACCCTTATTTTAGAAATTGTGCCTGAATACAATCGAGTCATCTTTCCATCACCGAGCATACAGATAAAGTACAAAAAGTGCTTGCCTTTGACTTATCGGAAAGCCAATGGCAAGCACTTTTTTTATGCGATATAGATAGAAATATACAATAGGTAAAGAGCATACATCGTTATAGGACAAGAACTTACTTCGTTAAAACCTTGTCTCCAACGAGCGTTCTCCTAAGGGATTTCCGCCTGCAGCGCACTGGCAGCCCCAAGCGGGCTTTCACGTGAGGCCCATGACTGCACAATCTGAATTATTATCTAACATCTACAGGGACAACAGCCTCGAGAAGCTGCTTCTCTAGCTCTTCCCTGTACTGCCGTGTCTCTTCTTCGCTCCAATGCAAATACTGCTCCATAAATGCAATAACCGGCGTCCTGAATTCATGCAGCCATGAGATATTAAACAGCAGCGCGCCCGTACGCCGGTTAAAGAAATCGATCGGTTTCACCGTCATTTCCTCTTCAATAGCGTAGACAATCATGGCCAGCACGTCTAAAGGAAGCCCGAAGTCCAAACCGTTCTTTCCATGGGCAGCCGCCAGCTCGTACAAACGATCAATATTCGAGCCGTATTTTCGAACAAGCTTCTCCGCTTGCTCCTTGCTGAACCCCCGCTTTATGCCCTCCGCCGTTTTCCGCTCGATAAAGGCTGGGAATCGATCCGGTCCGCCTACATGTCCGCCGGAGATCGGCATGGTTTTGGTCACGCAGGGGGTAAATCGGGTTACTCCTTCCTTCTTGAACAAGTCGTTCAAAAGATCGACGACCATTTCCGCCATTTTGCGATAACCGGTGAGCTTGCCTCCCGCAATGGTAATTAATCCGGACTCCGACTGCCAGATTTCATCCTTGCGGGATATTTCCGACGCCGTTTTACTTTCTTCAAAGATAAGCGGGCGAAGTCCCGTCCAACTGGATTCAATATCCTGAATGCCAAGGTTCAATGTGGGAAACATATAATTAATGGCATTAATGATATAGTTGCGGTCTTCTGAAGACATTCTCGGATGAGCGATATCTCCCTCGAAGACAGTATCCGTGGTGCCTACATACGCTTTACCGTCCCGCGGAATAGCGAATACCATCCGCCCGTCCGGCGTATCGAAATAGACGGCTTGCCGCAGCGGAAACCGGGATTGGTCGATCACCAGATGCACCCCTTTGGTCAGCTGCAAATGTTTCTTGGTTTTCGATTGATCCATCTCCCGAAGCGTATCTACCCAAGGCCCGGCGGCATTCACGATTTTGCGGGCAAAAATCTCATACCATGCTCCGTGGATCGTATCCCTGACTTTCACTCCAACAACTTTGCCGTTTTGATAAATAAACTGCTCCACCTTGGCATAGTTTACAGCCTTCGCTCCACGCGCGAACGCTTCTTTCATCACCTCGATGGTGAGGCGGGCGTCATCGGTACGATACTCGACGTAGACGCCGCTTCCCTTTAGCCCTTCACGCTTGACGAGCGGCTCACGCCGTATCGTTTCCTGAACGCCGAGCATTTTCCGCCGCTCGCTCCGCTTCACTCCCGCCAAAAAATCATAGAGCCTCAGTCCCAGAGAAGTACTGAACTTTCCGAACGTACCGCCTTGATGGAACGGAAGCAGCATCCACTCCGGAGTGGTCACATGAGGGCCATTCTCATACACAACCGCGCGTTCTTTCCCAACTTCGGCGACCATTTTCACCTCAAGCTGCTTCAAATAACGCAGTCCTCCATGGACCAGCTTGGTGGATCGGCTGGAGGTTCCCGCTGCGAAATCCTGCATTTCCACCAGCACCGTGTTCATGCCCCTGGTCGTCGCATCAAGCAGAATACCGGCCCCGGTAATCCCGCCCCCGATGATAAGGACATCGAACGTTTGCTTCGGTAAGGCTTGTAATATTTCCGTCCTTCTGTTACTTGAAAAGGCTTTCTCCATCTTGCATCCCACCTTCGACGATCACGAGTTAAATGGAAATCAAGTCTTTTATATCGAAGTTAACTGCAATTTCATAATCGGCTTGGCTGTTGTCGTACTTGATTTTTGCCGTTTTAAGCTCCAGATCGTAGTACCAGCCTTCTTCCTTCGCTTTCCACTCGGCGGGATCGAGAAACATCGGAAGCTTTCTGCCCTGGAGCATCACTCGAACCGGGGCAATTTGGTTACATACCAAATCAATGACGATTCGCTTCACTGTGCTGGCGTAAGCTCCGTCTTTCTTGAAAGAAATAACGGTGTTTCCATCCGTTTCGACGTTGATCGTTGTTTTCAGATAGTCGCCGTTCTTGTAATTGTTCGTTACCCCGTCGTCCTCATACAGAACGAAGCTTGCTTTCTCGGACGGCTCGATCAGCAAATGCAGCTCTTCTATACGGTCGTTATGAATGTTCTGCAAATACGGCGCGAGCGGAATAACAGCTCCGCTGCGGATAAACATCGGAATCGAATCCAAGGAAACCTTACGCCGGATCGTCTGTCCCCCTGCATAACGCTCTCTTGTATGCCAGTCCACCCATTCGCTGCCTTCCGGCAGGTACACCGTTCTCGTTTCCGCCCCTTTTTCCAAAACATTGGCGACCAGTATCGACCTTCCCAGCATGAAATCGAAGCTTTCCTCCCAAGTGGCGGGGTCATGCTGAAATTCATACACCATCGGCCGCATGACCGGAGAGCCCAGGACGGAAGCTTCGTACAGTAAAGAGTAGAAATAAGGGATCAAACGGTAACGAAGCTGAATCGCCTCCCGGATATATGGAGTATACGAAGGATACATCCACGGCTCGGTGACGGTATTGTCGGTGTTGCAGGAATGGATGGAGAACCTCGGTTGAAAAATCCCGTTCTGTACCCAACGGACGAACAGCTCCGGTTCCGGGGCAGGGCCGAAGAAGCCGCCAATATCGCAGCCCTGGTTCGCTACACCGGACAGTCCCATTCCTAAAATAACAGGAATATTGAATTTTAAGCTGTGCCAGCTCGTATTGTTGTCTCCGGCCCAGGTTTGGGCATAACGCTGAATGCCGGCAAATCCGGCGCGGTTGACAATATAAGGTCTCGTATTCGGCGCAGCTTCGGCGATCGCTTCCTTGGCCGCTTGAGCCATAAGATTGGGAAGAAGCGGCCGCAAGGCGCTGATTTCTTTCTTGCCGCCTTCAAACTCGCACAACGCATCCGGATTGTTAATTTCATATTCGTTATTGTCGTTCCAGATGGAAGTGACCCCCAAGTTAATAAACGATGCTTTCAACTGGTCCTTCCATAATTGTCTGCCTTGCGGGTTGGTGAAGTCGACGAAAGAAGCTGGTCCTCCCCAATAACGGTCGGTTTGGGATTTGTCCCCCTTATCGTCTTTTATATAGGCACCCGCCTCGTCAAATTGTTTATATAACGGGTGAGTAAGCAGCATACCCGGCTTTATATTAGGGGCCAATGCTGCCCCCTTGCTTCGCATTTGTTCGATAAAGTTTTGCGGATGAGGGAATCGTTGATTATTCCAGTTAAAGACATACCTTTTCCCGTCTTCGCCAGTGGTGTAGCCTGAAGACATGAAGAATCCGTCGCAGGGAATTCCTTCCGCCTTGCATCTATCCAGAAAGTTCAAAATCGCTTGATCCGAATCCCGGTCCAGTTCGGTATAGTACATGGTGGAGCCCATATATCCAAGCGAGTATTGCGTCGGCAAAATCGTTTTGCCCGTTAGATCCGTGTAGTGGCGGACGACATCCTTTATTTGCGGACCGTACATGAAGAAGAGATCCAGTTCCCCGCCGTCCGCGCAAAAATAACTATACTTGTTCCAGTAGCCGCTGCGTTCGCATCCCATATCAAAAGTGGATGCATGGCTGTTATGATAGAACAAACCCGTTGCAGACTGCGTCTTTCCGTTAAATTTAATATAGAACGGGATGTGCTTATACAGCGGGTCCGTATGTTCCGAATCGTAACCGATCGTATCCACATTATGCATCCGCAGCCTTCTCTTCTTTTTATTCAAATGCCCGCTTTTCTCACCGAAGCCGTAGTAATGGTCTTCATCCGTCAGGTTTGAATAATGATACAATCGGCCGTGCTTATCTTTCACATAGGGGCGCTCCTTCAAATCCTCATGGAGCACTCGGCCTTCCGCATCCGTAATTTCAATGGCAAAAGGCTCCCGGTGTATCATCAGCCGCAATTGATTCGTGCGGAGCAGCAAGTGGGTCCCCAAATCTTCATACTGAGCCGGAAGAGCCTCCTCTCTCTTGCGTTCCTCGACCATCCCATCCATCTTGTCATCCCATGCGGTCATGGTCAGCGTATACGAAGCTTCTTCGGCAAACTGTTCGTCGAAGGTGCAGCGGATTCGGATCACATAATCATTCATCAGATAGATGCGATACTTGGCTTCATCGGTCACGAGGTCCAAATAATGATGCCCTTCCACAACCTGCAATAACTTACTGCTTACTCTCATGATTTACCTCCACATTCCTATCCGTTATTTAAAAGCCCTCGTTGCATGAACGGCTTTTTTCCATCCGTCGTACAAGTTACGACGCTTGGCATCGTCCATATTCGGCATGAAGGTTTTATTTCGTTTCCATTGTTTCACGATGTCCGACTGGCCAGCCCAATACCCTACGGCCAATCCGGCCAAATAGGCCGCACCCAAAGCTGTAGTTTCGTTAATTACCGGGCGGTCGACAGGCACATTCAGAATATCGCTCTGGAACTGCATCAAAAAATTGTTTTTTACCACTCCGCCATCCACACGCAGCGAATGCAAAGTAATCCCCGATTCCTCTTCCATCACGGCGAGTACGTCCTTGGTTTGATAAGCGAGAGCTTCCAGAGTTGCGCGTATGAAATGCTCTTTGGTGGTTCCGCGGGTAACCCCGAATACCGCTCCCCTGGCATCGCTGTCCCAATAAGGGGTTCCGAGCCCGACGAGCGCCGGTACCACGTACACCCCTTCGGCAGATTCCACACGTGAAGCAAACGCTTCGCTTTCCTCGGCGCTCTTGATCATCCTAAGCCCGTCGCGCAGCCATTGGATCGCGGAGCCCGCCACAAAGATGCTGCCCTCCAGTGCGTATTCCACCCGGCCGCCTAGGCCCCAGGCGATGGTCGTGAGCAGCCCGTGTTTCGAGTACACCGCTTTACTGCCCGTATTCATCAGCATGAAGCATCCGGTTCCATAGGTGTTTTTGGCCGCTCCTTCCTCAAAACACGCTTGTCCGAATAACGCGGCCTGTTGGTCTCCGGCCGTCCCTGCAATCGCAATCTCCCCGCCAACGATTTCCTTATCCGTTACGCCGTAGATGCAAGAGGAGGGCCTGACCTCGGGAAGCATCGATTCCGGAATGTTTAACCGTTTCAGCAGCTCTGTATCCCACTTTAATTCCCGGATATTAAACATCATCGTACGGGAAGCGTTGGAGTAGTCCGTCACATGAACCTTGCCTCCGGTCAATTTCCAAATCAACCAAGTATCGACGGTACCGAACAATAATTCTCCCCGCTCCGCACGCGCTCTGGCGCCGGGCACCTCGTCAAGAATCCAGGCTGCTTTAGTCGCTGAGAAATACGCGTCGATCAGGAGGCCGGTTTTCTCATGGACCAGGTCCTTCCATCCCTGGGATTTTAACCGCTCGCAGATTGGAGTGGTTTGCCTGGATTGCCATACTATAGCGTTGTAGATCGGCTTTCCCGTCATTTTGTCCCAGACGACCGTCGTTTCACGCTGGTTCGCAATACCGATTGCCGCCACTTGACTCGGTCCGATACCTGCTTTCGACAAGCACAATGAGATGACAGAGACTACCGATTCCCAAATTTCTTCCGCATCCTGCTCAACCCAACCGGGCTGCGGATAATATTGGGCGAACTCCTTTTGCACCGCTGAAACAATCCGGCTGTCATGGTTGAACAATATCGCTCTGGAACTGGTGGTTCCTTGATCTAACGACAATATAAAGCGTTCCATCCCCAAACTCCCCTAAAAAATCCCTTCACCGACAGAGACAACCGGTCCCTGTGGTGGAAGGGAATTGGATTTTTGCAATTATTTCATCCCGGATGTCACCATACCGCTGACGAATTGACGCTGGAATATGACGAAAACCACAAGCACCGGAATCATCGTAATGACGGACATGGCAAGCAAGCTTCCCCAATCAACGTTAAATTCTCCTATAAAGTTGGACAAGGCCAATTGAATCGTATATAAGGACGGATCGCTAATTCCAATAAGAGGCCACAAGAAATCGTCCCATCGCCACATGAAAGAGAAAATCGCAAGCACCGCCAAGATCGGCTTGCAGATCGGCAGAATGATTTGCGAATAAATCCGCCATTCCGATGCCCCGTCCATCCGAGCCGCCTCAAGCAGTTCATCCGGTACGGTAAGCAAATACTGCCTGATCAAGAAAACGCCTGTCGGTGTGGCCGCCGGGGGAATGATAAGAGCCAGCAGGCTGTTGAACAATCCGAGGAAGCTGAGCACCTTAAAGATCGGGATCATAATGACCTCAAGAGGGATCATCAAGGTAGACACGAACCCGACGAGCAGCACCGCAGCCCCTCTGAATTTATATTTAGCCAGCGCGAACCCTGCCATCGAGTTGATCAGCAGCAGCAGAATCGTTGAGCTGACCGTGACGATAGTGCTGTTGATGAAGTATCGTCCGAAGTTGCCCTTCTGAACGGCAGCCGTAAAGTGCTCGAAAGTCATCGGTTCCGGCCAAAATCTCGGGGGAAAGCTGTACAAATCATTGTTCGTCTTGAAGGACGAGATGACAATCCAAAGCACTGGAAACAACCACATGGCAGCCATTACAATAAGAAAAATATACAAGACGGCTTTGGCAGATGCCTTCAATTCCACGCTAATCGGAGCCTCCCTTTGACAGTTTGAACTGAAGAGCGGTAAACAGCGAAATAAGAACAAACAATAACACGGACATTGCGCTGGCCATGCCCAGCTCCTGCTTGGCAAACCCGGTTTCGTATATATATTGCACGATATAAGTCGTATCTTTGCCCGGTCCGCCCCCCGTGAGCGCAAACAGTAACGGATACGCCTTAAACGCCTCGATCAGCGTCAGCATCACGACAAGTACGGTCGTAGGCTTGAGCAGCGGAAGCGTAATGCTCCAGAATACCCGAGGCTTGGATGCCCCGTCCAATCTGGCCGCCTCATAATAATCATTCGGTATGGCCTGCAAGCCGGCCATGAAAATGACCATATAAAATCCAAGACGCGACCAAACCGTTGCGATCACCACCGATACATTCGCGAAAAAAGAATCCGATAAAAAATGAATCGGTTCCAAGCCGAACATCGTCATAAAGTAATTCAAAACACCGAAATCGCCGAAAATCCACTTCCACGTCAAACCAACAATGATATACGAAATCATCGTAGGCCAATAAAATATGGAGCGAAATAGTCCTTTAAGCCGGATTTGCTGGATCAGCATCATCGCTACGGCGAGGGACAGGCAGTAAATCGACGGTACTACAATGAGTGCATACAGGGCGGTTTTTCCCAGTGCGCTCCAAAACTCGTTGTTCGAAAAGATCTCTTTATAATTGTCAAAGCCTATAAACTCCATCGGATTCAATCCGTCATATTCGTGGAAAGAATAAACGAATCCGATTACCATTGGAATCACGATAAAAGTGGTAAAAATCAACAAGTTAGGCAGTACAAACAAATAAGGAATCCATTTTTTAGATTGTCCCGGCTTCCTTATTGTCTTTACGGCAGAGGTTTGTACAGACATCAGGCTTACTCCTTTCCCTTCAACCGTACCGATGCATGGATTATTTCTTCTCTTCGCCGATGGCTTTATCAATTAATCCCGCAACTTTATCTAAGCCTGCTTGTCCCGTTATTTTTCCAACAATAATTTCCGAAATCGTCTTCTTCAACTCATTGCTGAATTTGGGCACAATCGTTTGCTTGGACCAATCCTCAGCTGCTGCCGGAACGGTGTTGTTCAGTTCGTTCGAGAAAACTTCCATCATCTCTTTACCGAAAGCATAGTCCAGCTTCGCGTTGTCTTTGCGCGGGCTCAGGAACAATGCCTCTTGGGTATATTTCGCATTTACTTCTTTCGTGGTGATATAGTTAATGAAATCGGTTGCTTCCTTCTCCACGCCGGAATTTTTGAATGCCATCGCGAATTTGCCGCCCGGTACCGAGGAACGCTGTTTGGCTTTCGGCATGTACGTTACGCCCCATTCAAAGTTCGAAATATCTTTATAATTGCTAATCATCCAATTTCCTGCTAAATGTGCGGCGACCGTCCCGCTGCGGAACAAGTTATTCGGGTTTTCCCCGCCAAGCCATACGGATGTGGGAGCGATGCCGTCGGTATGCAGCTTTTTAAAATATTCAACCGCCTGTATACCCGCTTCATTGTTGACTGTGGCTTTTGCTCCATCCGGGCTCATGAGGCTGCCTCCGAATTGGTACAAAATCGTCGACCACCGTTGCGGCGTAAAGTCCCACACAAGACCGTATTTAGCCCCGCCTTTTTCCATTACCTGCTTCAAGGCGGCGGAGAACTCATCCCACGTCCAGACATTGTCGGGAGATGACGGCACCTTCACTCCGGCTTTATCAAACAAGGTTTTATTGTAAATCAATCCGTTAGCCGTAACATCCATTGGAGCAGCTACCGCTTTATTATTCACCACATAGAAGGGTTTAAGGGAATCGATGAACTGTCCGGTGTACTTCTCCAATCCGCCGTTGCTCTCACTTAAGTCCACCGCCTGTTTGGCAAATCCGCCAAGCTCCGTCGTACTGATTCGGGCCAATGCCGGAGGCTCTCCGCCTGCGATCATCGTTTTCAATTTCGTCGACAGATCTTTATAAGGGACTTCGATCATATTTACTTTTACATTCGTATTTTTAGCTTCGTAATCTTTGATAATATCTTTCATGATTGCGCCTTCATTTCCATCTGCGAACCAGACAAAGTCCAGCTTTACGTTTTTACCGCCGGCTTCCGCTCCTCCACCCGATTCCTTCTTGGCGCAAGCGGCACTCATAAGCGTCAACAGAACCATGACCATACCAATAGATATCGCTTTCATTTTCTTATTCATCGCTTCTACCCCTTTTCTTCGTCTGGATAATTGAACCATTTGCTCTCTGCGGCTCAAAGCATTATGCGCCAAAGTCTTTTTTACGGTAACTCTGCGGTGACACTCCGGCGTACTTCTTGAAAGAACGGCTGAAATGAACCGCCGTGTTGAATCCGAGCTTTTCTGATATTAATCCGACCGGCTCATCGGTCGTTCGAAGCATTTTTTTGGCTTCCTCGATCCTTTTACTGATGATATAGTTGTTAATCGTATATCCGGTAACCTCTTTAAAACAGTGACAAATATAATATTTGTTCAAATGCAGAGCCCCCGACAATTCCTGAAGCGAGAAATTCTCCGTAAAATGCTGATTTACATATTGCAAAATGCGGCGAACATTCTCCTGACTGTGCGATGGCTGTATGGCAGGCGCAATTTCATGCAGACGTTTGGCCTTGCGATAAATGGCAACCAGCAATTGAACCAGAAGCGCTTTTAAAATCAGTTCGTATCCGAACGACTCCCGTTCGTTTTCCCGGTGCAGTGCCCGGAAATACGCTTCTACTTCTTTGCGCTCTTCCAGTGACCAACGAATTAACCTTCCGCTGGGCGATTCAAACAAAGACATTAGCTTTTCAAACATATCTTCCGACATCTGCTCTTGCAAAAAAGACTCCGTAAAATTTACATAGCTGCGGACATAGGGAACATCTTTCGACGGATTAACCCTATGAATGGTGCTTCCCCGAAATAGAAGCATATCTCCTGGAGATAGGTCGTATATATTATCTCCGATAATATAATTCGCATCCCCGCGTATGAAATAATAAACTTCGAGTCCTTCATGGGTATGAACAGGCCAGTTGTACTGCCAGTCATCTGCGTCCGCCCTTACATACATCCCTAATTTTCGAAGAGCCAGATTCGTGGGCGTATGAATTACCAATAGGGGCCTCCTTTCAACATCAAGCATAACTACTGTGATGTTTTTCACTCAAAATATAACATACTCAAATTGTGCCCACTTAACATATATTGCTCTTAATTTGATATGAATTGTTGAAAACGAACGATATGCTCTTCCAAAAAGAATGTTCAAAAATACCGAAAGCCCGGAGTTCTTCATCCACAAACGGATAATCGATCGTCCTTTATAGCTATTGTATTAATGCATAAAATTCGACATCGATCGACAAATTTCTAACTAGGTCATAATACTATATCATTTTGACGATGGTTTTTACAAAGTCGATCAGAGTAATCTCGTTTCCTTCCTTATCGGTCCCGATCGATCGTGCAGGATACGTCCTTGTGCGTTTTTTTCAGCGACCGAAGATGCATCGGAATTTCGATACTAATGATCGTATATAATCGAAATATTCAGTTTTGCCCTGTATCGATGCAGTACGGGCGCCAAGAGGGGCGCCTGTTTTCACATTCTTGGGCTTATAGACGACTTTAAGGGGGCATACATGTGGCGAAACAATTAGAACAAGTAGAAATATATGAGCGTTGGGGAAAAGAACTCGAAGCGACAAAGAATTTACCATTTGCTAATGCGGACAAATACCGGAATCTTATCTTGATTCTTCAAACATGCGAAATCCTAACCGCAGAGATTAAGGGAAGGAAGCTAAAAAAGTACGATCAATTGCAGGTTCTGTTTTCATTTACGATATAATGCACTTTACCGCTCGCGCCGCAATGCTGGCAGGAAAACTCTGCGCCACGCTTAAAGTTTAAATACACATGCAGCTGCCTTGCTTGTTGATCCAATTCACGATAACTAACAAACCAAGGCAACTCAATTTTATCCCGGCACCTCGCTTTTCGCCGGTAGATGGAGCATTGTCTCCTCGGAAAGTTGCTACGGAAAAGTTAATAATCGTCGCAATTTGAAAAAGACTGTAAGCATGTCTCATGGAAACACACTCACAGTCTGACATACGCTATTCGACGACTTCCATCCTCCACTTTTGCCGGTCAAGTACGGGATCAGGCTCGCTTAAGCTCAGACCGTTTCCGTTTTCTGAAACCTCAAACACTTTCCCGTTATGAACTGAAGATATGCTTACGGTACCGTCTTCGTTCCGATGGAGCAGCCATCGCTGATTGTTAAAGCCAAGGTAGCTATACAACTGGATTTTGTTTTGTCCCGTATCGAGATCCAAAGCTTTGCCTTCCAGGGTACGGATAGAATAGGAGCCATGCTCATCGCCTGTAGGCACCAAAACCCAAGCTTGCGCGGCTTCGCCTTCTCCGGCAACCTTAAGAGTGGCCGGCTCCCCGTTTTCCGATTTGGACGTATAAAGAAATCCGTTAGTCGCGATATTCGTGAATCTTGCCTTTTGCAGCTTAGCCGCTTGCATCGAGCTGGCATTAACATTTTGATAATAAGCCTGGCCTCCGAATACATGCAGCCCGAAGTGTCCATCTGCAAACGTGCCGTCCTTAAGGTCCATGATCCTTGTTCCGTCCACGAAGATTTGGATATAGGGTCCATCGGCTTCGATTTTGACGCTGTAGGTTTTCCCGGGCTGTACAAAAGCCGGTACCTTCGCCAGCACCTGTCTGTCCGCAAAGCCTCCGTCGATCTTGTAGAAGAGCCTGAAGGCCTTCATATTCGGATCCAGATTAAAATAGTATCCGCTGCGTCCGTCCCGGCTCGCCCGGAACAAAAGGGAACCTGCCCCGCCGGATTCGGCAAGCATCATCTCCGCTTCGTAGACGAAATTGCCCGCCGTTTCCTGTGACATATAATGGGCATCGCTTGGATAACTGCCACGGATACCGCGCTCGGTAGCTACCCATTTTAACGAAGCCGGATCGGAAGTCCAGCCGGTTAGATTCGTCAGGAACTTGCCGTCATACACCTTTACGGGCACGGTCGCCGCTGCTTTTCCGTTTAGAGTAGTAATGGTAATAGCAGCTTCGCCTTCGCCGGTCGCCCGAATAACGGCTTTCGCATGGTCGGCTTGTTCGATCCTCACAATATTTGGATCGCTTGTTTTCCATTTGATCGGCTGTGTCCCGTTCCGTTTGCCGTTCTCTACTGCGACATTCAAAATTTGACTGTCCCCGACATTCATTTCCCGGATGCTTGTATCCGCCAACATTCGGGTTGTTCCATCCGCCGTTTGGTTCCACACGTTCTTAAGCGCATACACCTTCATAGACAGCACGTTCACCTTGCCGCCATCGGTGTAAAAGCTCATGCCCCGGCTTGACGGGTCGGGGAAGATGACATCCGTGAAGACAACCCTGCCGTCATTCCCGAACACCTCAACGGAGGATTCATCCACGAAAACATGAAGTTTAACACGTCTGCCCTCCGGCTGAAGCGGAGCTGTGTGAACCGTTGAAAATAAATTTGAAAAATCGGATGCGCCTGAATTCGAACGATCCACGAACATCTGTTTTTCAGCGACTTGATATCCTACGATGGTTCTTTGGTCGTTTCCTTCGCGGAGATGAAACCCGAATTCACGCACCCCGCTTCCCAACGGAATTTCAATTTCGGCTTCGATTTCATAAGCTCCTGAAGCGATACCCTGAAGCAAATTCGCCCCATTCGGGTTCACTTCTTTATGGACCACGGTATAAAGCTCGCTTCGCAAAGACTTAAGCTCTTCGATCGGAGCCTGAGCGAGCCGAATTCCCTCTCCCGTCCGCCTAAGCGTCACTTCTCTCGGCAGCGTAATTTCTCCCTTCCAGCCTACGGTCGGGAATGCGAAGGGATAATCCCAATTGGTCATCCAAGCCACCATGATCCGTCGATGATCCGGGAGATTGGAGAAGGACATGGACGCATAAAATTCCTTGCCGTAATCCGTTCGCAGCACCCTGCCGGCGGGATTATCGTTGAAAAACTTCCCTTCCGTAGTCAACTCGCCGACAAAATACTCCGCATCCGAGCCTTGCGTCTTCGGATTGGCCCCCGTACTGATCATGAGCACCCATTTTTTCTCACCCGTCCCTTCCACCGTTAAAGGAAACAAGTCCGGGCATTCCCATACCCCGCCGCGAACATAATTTCCATAGCCGAAATTATCGGTCAGCGTCCAATCGAGCAAATTCGTCGAGGTAAAAAAACGGATGTGGTCCCCTCCGGACACGACCATCACCCAACGGCCGTTCTCCTCGTCCCTGACAACCTTGGGATCGCGAAAGTCCCAGCCGCCCGGGTCATCTCCTTGCTTTCCGGGATTTTCGATCACAATCGGCCGCTCCTTGGAGTACTTCCAGGTACGCCCTTGATCTGTACTATAAGCGAGCCCGATACGCTGATTGCCCCCAGGCAAATCCGGGTTATAGGACGTATAATAGGCGATCAGCCCTTTGCCTCCCGATTCTGTGAATAACCCGGACGCATTCTCCAGATCGGCAACAGCCGAGCCTGACCATACGTGTCCTTTATCATTCCACGGCAAAGCGATCGGAAGCCGCTTCCAATTCACCAGATCGGTACTGACTGCATGGGCCCAGGTTCCCCCATCCTGATGAAACAGATGGTATTCGCCTTCGTAGTAGACAAGCCCGTTCGGATCGCTGGCGGACCCGCGGGCAGGCGAGTAGTGATAAGCGGGGCGAAACTGCTCCGTGTAATAGTCGGCTGCCGCAGTCACATACATATTTTGAAAGTAAACGCTTCCATTCAAGGCGGAAAATCCGACGTGCCCACTTTTAAAGCTGTTGTCGGTAATATCGACAGCAGCCTCGGCGTACCCGTCGACAAATACCCGAATCCGATTGCCGACGGCATAGATTTCGAGATGATGTCTAGAGTCCGGTTGCGTAAGATAGGACTGTGCTGAAGTTTTGATGACGGTACCATCCGCTTTTCGCAGCTGGGCCCGGACTTGATTGCCGTCTTTCCGTAAAGAAACCGCATAGCCCGAAAGCCCCGTTTTATCGGTCCTGAAGAGCATAGCACCGTCCGCCGAATCCCTGCCGAAGGACATATCCCCTTCAAATATGACATCGCCATGGGTTAACCCAAAAATTTGCACCGCTTGCTGCCCGGCGGCTCCCGTTCCTTTATAGCCTCTAAGATCGGGCCTCCAAGTTCCGACACGGTGCTGCGGGGTGCCGAGATTCCCTTTCATGCCGCTTACTTTCACGTTCTGAAAGAGCGCCGAGCCGTCCCAAACACGCAGCCCAAGATACCCCGAACTGTAGGTATCATCTTTTATATCGATGAGCGGTTGGTACCTGTCTCCCCAATAAACCTTGATGTTGTCCCCTTCCACTTTCACCTTCAAATGATAAATTTCGCCCGCCGCAAGAGCGACCTGCCGTTCCACCTTTAGCGTTCCCTTCCCGTTGGCATCCTTCAAACGGAGCAGACCGGCTTGAGGCACAAGCTGCAGCATATAAGACGACCAGCCTTCCTCGTTGGAGCGGAAGAGCAGTGTTGCATCGGCGTTTATGTCCGTCAGCATGATATCCGCCTCATAAATAAAATCATCCGCCACGGTATCCGAGATGGCCAGAACATTCTCTTGGGGTTCGGAGGCCAGCCGAATTCCTTGCTCTGTATCCTCCAGCCTCCCTTTCCCGGAGATTCTCCAGCCCGATAGATCACTATTCGATTTGATTGCGCTTTCAGAAATGAGAGCTTCCTCCTTTTCGGTTTGAAGTGCCGATAGCTCCCCGGCTGCCCGGCCCGTTGACGGAAAGACGGTCAACATCGGAACCGAAGTGAAAAGCAGCATACAGGATAATAGTATAGGCAAACCTTTCTCGAATTTCATCCATAGGCCTCCTCTATTCTTTCTAGGTAACAATAAGCTATGCCATCGCGTAAAGGGTCTATATTGAACCGCTGTCACTGCGTTCCCTTCCTTGAATCATGGGAATAAAGGAGCTGCTCGCACAGCCAGCTCCCCTTTTTTACAAATCGGCCGAACATTATAGCTGCAGCGTCAAGTTAAAGTGAAGGAACCTGAGACTGCAGGGCGGCAAGACCAAGCGCGAATGCCCCGCATAAACCGGCCTGCTGTCCAAGTCCCGGCGGTACGATGTATTCGTCCATGCGCTCCACAATTTCGCTGGCGCTCACATAACCGTTCAAATTCGCTTTCACCGCTTCCCTGATGAGCGGGAACAGCTGGGACTGCTGCATGACGCCCCCTCCGAGAATGACCTTTTCCGGCGAATTCAAAAGAACGGCCCCGGTAATCGATTGCGCAATATAGTAGGCTTCCATCCCCCAAGCCGGATGGTTCGACGGGAGCTCATGCCCTTTCACGTTCCAACGGGCCTCGATCGCCGGCCCGGACGCCATGCCTTCAAGGCAGTCGCCGTGATAAGGGCATAAGCCTGCAAAATCATCCCCCGGATGCCGCCTCGTTAGCATATGCCCGCCTTCCGGATGGACCAGCCCCTGGACAAGCCTGCCTTCCAAAAAGACGCCAATGCCGATTCCTGTCCCAACCGTGTAATAGAGGCAGCTTTTTAATCCCTTGGCCGCCCCCCAGGTCGCCTCGCCAAAGGCGGCCGCGTTCACATCGGTGTTCCATCCGCAGGGAACATCGAATTCGCGCCGCAGAGTCCCCAGAAAGTCGACATTCCCCCAGCCCGGCTTTGGCGTTGTGGTGACATATCCGTAGGTCGGACTCCCGAGGCGAAGGTCGATCGGACCGAAAGATCCGATCCCTATCGCATCCACGGATTTTTCTTTGAAATAAGCAATCGCCTTACCGAGCGTAGTCTCGGGATCCTCCGTCGGAAAGCTGATGCTATCGACGACTTCGCCGCGTTCGTTTCCGACCCCGCATACAAACTTGGTTCCGCCCGCTTCGATTCCTCCAATGCGCAGCATATCGGGCTGCCCCCTTCCGTACTTAGTTCGAGCCCTTGGCGGACGGCGCCATTTCATAAACTGAAAATGAAGCCAGCAGAAGCCTATCATCATCAGCCGTTAGCGAAATTCCTAAAGCATCGCCTTGGGGATAAATCAGGTCGGTAATGACCGCCTGGCCGCCATTGGCAAATACTTCGACGGAGGAACGGTCCACATAAATTTGAAGATCGATCGTCGCTTCCGGAGATTGCAGCTTTGCCGCATGAACGCCTCGGAACTGCTCATGGAACTCATGCAATCCGGACTTCGTCCGGTCTACATACACTTCTCCACGCGCTGCATCCACCCCGACTATAGTCTCTCCCTGATCGCCCTTTCTCACCTTGAATGCATAAGATGAGCCGGACGACGCGACCACTTTCAACTCATAGCTCTCCAACCGCAAGGAAGCGAGTGCTTCTTCCGCTTCTGTCCAGGACACATTCGTCAGCTCCAGCGCCTGAACGCGGGCATACTCGAGCTCACGCACCGGCTTCTGTACCAAGGTTGCGCAGCCATCCGCTCCGGATCGAAGCTGCAGCTCTCTTGGTACCGTCATCGCACCACGGAATCCCTCCGTCGGAGTAAGATTGGCGTATTTCCAGTTACTCATCCAGCCGATATAGAGGCGTCTTCCATCCTCCGCAGGAACGTCGGACCAGGTTACACCCGCATAGTTATCGCGGCCATAATCCAGCCAACGCACCGTATGGGACGATTCATCCGGCGTGAACGCGATTCCGTCAAAGCTGCCGGTAAAATACTGGATCCGCGAGCCTTCCTTATAGGCGGGATCATCGCCGATGCTGACCAGCATCACCCATTTTTGCTTAGACGAATCTCCGTCAAGATTCAGCGCGAATAAATCCGGACACTCCCACACTCCGCCATGGAAGCCGATGCCGGCGCCAAACTCGCTTCCAAATGTCCACGATTTCAAATCGGGGGAATGGTAGATACATACCGATTGCCCGCATGCGATGACCATGACCCAGCGATTCGTGTCCTCATGCCAAAATACTTTCGGATCGCGGAAGTCGATATAAGACTCATGCTTCAATACCGGATTGCTTTCAAACTTTGTCCAGGTTCTCCCGTTGTCCTTGCTGTACGCGAGGCTCTGCGTTTGGAGGTAGAGGTCACCCTCCTGCGGAAGATGATGCGTAAAAATAGCGACAAGTCCGGGCTCATCCCCGAAAAAACCCGTTGTATTGCGCCAATCGACCACAGCGCTCCCCGAGTAAATCATACCGTTCTCATCCGGCGCCAGCGCGATATCAAGCTCCTCCCAGACGACCAAGTCTTTGCTGACGGCGTGGCCCCAGTGCATCGGACCCCAAGTCATCCCGTTGGGATGATGCTGAAAGAACAGATGGTATTCGCCGTTAAAATAGACCATCCCGTTCGGATCGTTCATCCACTTCTCGTTAGGCGAGAAATGATACATACCTCTATAGTTGTGCTTGACCGTGGTAGACATGGTGCAGCTCTCCTTTTCTCTCCGAAATCAGATCCGTCCGACTGTCGTGCCGGAATTTGTCTCTATATATCTCAATTAGTAGGAGGCTGCGCACTTCAACGCCTTCATCGCCGCCAGGTGCACAACCTCCGCTTGGACATCCCTTACTGCTTTGCGGCCCGATCGTAACCGGATTGTTTAATTTTAAGCCACTCCTTCAGCCCCAGCCGATCAAGCTCTTTCAAATAGGCATCCCACTGCTCGTCAATCTTGCCGTTTTGGTACCATTCTGTGCGCATTCTAAGCACGTAGGCGAAGAGGTCTGTTTCGATGGTCGTCAGGCGATCCAGCTCATCGATCGAATGAAAGACGCTCGGCATCACATTCTCCGCTTTCATGTGAGGAACCATAATTTTTTTGACGATCTGCATTCTTTCTTTGGCGTCGTCCGGCAAGGTTGTATGTTTGCCGTAATAGCCGTCCAGGATCGCGAGCGGACCGCCGACGCTTGTTTTCTCGCGCAGCTCTACCGGCGCCGTACCGTTCAGCGGCAAGTGCTTCAGCATCTTGTTCGAAGCGTCAAACTCGAAAATATTTTGCTGCTTGTCATCGCCATAGGTGCCCCAGTTATTTTGGACGGATTGAATCGGGTCATACATTTGATCGACCCATTTCGCCGTCGTCTCCAGGTTTTTGTTGGCGCTCGTAATGACCATTCTACCGCGGTGGAAGCCCAGGGCGTTTGTCCGGGTGACATTGGTTTCGCCGCTTGGCCCGGCTACAGGAGGCATGACGTCATAGCTGTCATTGGCACCGGAGATATTGCTCTTATCCCAGGAGAAATAAAGGCCGTATTTGTGATCCTTCCCTTTAGCCAGGTAGGTGCTCCAGTCCTGCGTATACGCTTCAATATCGATAAGCCCTTCCTTATACAGCTCGTTAATGAACTTTACCGCATTCTTGTACCCTTCTTCAGCAGGGGTGAAGACGACTTTGCCCTCGTTCGTCACTACCGCGTGGTCCGGGTTCTCCCCAAGCCCGAATGCCGCGAACAGGAAGACGAGATCTTCGGCGCCCGGTTTGTTAATAAAGGACAGCGGAATTTCATCCGCCTTTCCATTGCCGTTCGGATCCTGCGTTTTAAAGGCGATCAGCACCTTTTTCAGCTCTTCCGTCGTTTTCGGCATTTGGAGTCCCAGCTTTTTTAGCCACGTCACATTGATCCAGGGAACCGCGTCGACAGCCTGAATGCGCTCCTTTCCTTCGCCGAGCTCTTCGATCCACGGGAATGCATAAATCTTACCGTCCGGAGCCGTCATCATCGCTTTGTATTCAGGCGCTTCCTCCAGCACTTTCTTTAAGTTCGGCATATGCTTCTCAATCAGATCGTTCAGCGGGATGATGGCCCCGTCCTTCGCCAGCTTCAACAGCTCATAATCACCGTACCCCGCGTCAAAGATTGCATCGGGCAGGTCGCCGCTCGCCATTGCGAGATTTCGTTTTTCTACAAACACATCCCGGGTGAAGTTCTTCCAGTTGATGTGAACATTCGTTTTTTCCTCAAGACGCTTAAAGATTAGCTTTTCGTTCGGATCGGCCGGGGCAAGCGGAGAGCTTTGCGTCATCACATTCAGCGTGACTTTCCCGCTTGGGTCCTGCTGGGGACTGGCGGAACCGCCGCTCCCGTCATTACTGCAGGCGGAAAGCAGGAGCGCGGAAGCAAGTACGGATGCGGATGCGGCCTTGAAGGCAGATTTCGGTTGTTTAAACTTTTTCATCCTAATGACCTCCCATTTTAAATCGCATCTATGTAATGCGGCCCTCTATTTGAGGGAACCTACCAAGACACCTTTTTCAAAATACTTTTGGAAAAACGGATACATCACGATAAGCGGCAGACTTGAGATGACGATTGCCGCATATTTAATAATCTCGGACAATCGCTTCATCTCCGCCATGGCAAGCTGATCGCCAATCATCCCCGGATCAACCTGATTCTGGATCAGAATAGAGCGGAGCACGAGCTGCAGCGGATGCAGCTTCGCATTATCGAGATAGATCATGGCGTCGAAATACGAATTCCATTGGCCGACAAAAGCGTAAAGCGCCAGAACGAAAATAATCGGTTTGGAGAGCGGCAGAACAATGCGGGCAAAAATTTTTATTTCGGAGGCGCCATCCACATTTGCCGCTTCTTTCAGCTCGTGGGGCACGCCTTTGAAGAAGGTTCGGGACAAAATAATGTTCCAAACGTTCACCGCGCCGGGAAGGAGTACCGCCCAAATGGTATCGATCATCCCTAATTTTTTGACAAGCAGATAGGTAGGCACCAGTCCTCCGCCAAAGAACAGCGTGATGAGAAAAAGCGTCATAAAAAATCTGCGCCCTTTTAAGCGGTCATCCGCCAAAGCATATCCCGCAAAGATGGACACTAGGACGGTTATAGCGGCAAAAGCGGCCGAGTACGCCACTGCGTTTCCAAAGCCTCGAACCATCGCCGGGTTAGTCAAAATCTTCTCGTACCCGTCCAAGGTCCAATCCGAGACATTAAAGGATAGCCCCCGGCTAAGCAGAACGGAAGGGTCCATAAAGGAGGCCACGACGATGTACAGCAGCGGCACAACCACAACCAGGACGGCCAACGTCAGGCAAACGCCGATCAGGACCAGCAAATAGCGATCCAGTCTGGAATGTTTGATGGGCATGATGGTGCTCCTTTCTTCAGTAAAGTCCTTCGCCCTCATTCAGCTTCTTGACGACAATGTTTACGGTAACGAGCAGGACGACATTGATCACCGAATTGAACAGCCCTACGGCGGCGGAATACGAATAGTCCCCTGCCTGTAATCCGATTTTGTAGACATAGGTCGGAATAATCTCCGAGGTTGGCAGATTCATAGCCGTTTGCATTAAGTAAGCCTTTTCAAATCCGATTGACATAATCCCGCCGGCAGCCAAAATAAAGACGATAGCCATAATCGGACGGACGGTTGGAAGGTCGATATGTCGAATTCGCTGGATCAGATTTGCTCCGTCAAGGCTGGCCGCATTATGCAGCTCGGGGTCAACGTTCGCCAGCGCGGCCACATAGATAATGGATGCCCAGCCGGCCCCGGTCCAAATATCGGACAGAATATAGATCCACCTAAAGTACTCGGGACGGGACATAAACATGACCGGTTCGCCCGTCATCCAGACAAGCAGTTGGTTAATCGGTCCTGTCGGCGATAGGAAAATAAACAGCATCCCGACGATGACAACGACGGAGATGAAGTTGGGCGCGTACAAAAATAATTGAATATTCTTCTTTACGCCTGCTCTGCGCACCTGATTTAACATGAGCGCCAGCAAAATCGGTACGGGAAAGCCGAGAAGAAGACCGTACACACTTAGCTTGAGTGTGTTTATGAGAATCACTTCAAAATTCGGTGCGGACAGAACCTTTTCGAAATGCTTCAATCCGACCCATTCGCTTCCCATAATCCCTTTGATCGGGCTGAAATTCTTGAACGCAATAACGGCTCCGTACATAGGACCGTACTTGAAGATCAGGGTTAATATAAGAGCCGGCGCAAGCAGTATGTAATGAAAATAATGCTTTTTCAAATAGCCGAGTGCATGGTGCATTTCTTACCCTCCGTCCCTCCTTGAAGTTTACATTTGCCAACCGAAAAGGCTTTCATCAACATCGTTCCATGCCCTCCGCTTCCCTATCCATTTACAATTTAGCACTTCATTTCGTCAGAAGTCAATACAAAATGTAAATTAACATTAGTCAATTTGATTACAAATTTGTGTGAATTTAATACGTTTTAACTTTACATTTGCACAAATCCAAGCCTTGAAGATCGTTTAAAAGCTATTATTTTATGGGAATGCCGATTCAAAAGAGACGTTCTTGCCTATTCACCTACTACTATAATCAGTTAAAAATGCATATTAATAAAAATAATGGAAATTTTTAAACGCAAATTTATTTGTGCATTTGTAAACTCATGTTGCTATTTTTCACAAACTAATATAAATTGGAAGGAGATCTGTAGAGAGAAACTTGAGGTGAAATAATGACGAAGGAACGCGTGACCATACAAGACATCGCCGACGCGCTGGGCATTTCGCGCAACACCGCCTCCAAGGCGCTGAACGGAAGCAAAAGCATTCCGGAGGAGACTCGCAACAAGGTCATTAAGAAAGCGATAGAGTTAAAATATAAACAGTTTGCGTATATGGAAAGCGAAAGCAAGTTGTCCAAAAAATCGGGGAACATCGCGCTTTTAACGGAAAACCTGCCGAATACTTCCCATTTCGGGTCCACCCTGATCAGCGGACTGGAGGAGCGGATCAGCAGCGAAGGCTATAATCTGTCCATTCACATCGTCAGAGACATTGAGCGCAGCACCTTGTCGTTGCCTAACAATTTCGATGCCGCTAATGTGGACGGGATTATTTGTATCGAGCTGTTTGATATGGAATACAGCAAGCTCATTACAGGTCTCGGTATTCCTACCCTATTTGTCGACTGCTCCGCCTCCATCTGTTATTCCGACTTTCAAGCCGATGTTCTGCTGATGGAGAATGAACACAGTACTTATCAGCTTACCAAGCGGCTTATTGACGGCGGCTACAGAAGCTTTGGTTTTATCGGAAACTACTCCCACTGCCGAAGCTTTAACGAAAGATGGACGGGCTTTAACCGGGCGCTTGCCGAAGCCAGGATCAACCTCGACCTCTCCCAATGCCTCGTCGATGATGACTGCCTTTTCTCGCGGCCCGGCTGGATGGATGAGCGAATCAGCAAAATGAACGAGCTTCCCGCAGCTTTTGTTTGCGCCAACGATTACCTTGCCGCAAATTTTATGAAAGCGCTTCGGAACCGGAACATTCATGTCCCCCGGGATGTTGTTATTTGCGGCTTTGACAATGGGCCAGAATCTGTCCTTGTTGAGCCTCATCTGACAACCGTCCACATTTACAGCAGTGAAATGGGCATTAAAGGTGCGGAGATGCTTCTCTCCCGCATTCACGATCCCAAACAGCCTTACCAGGTTTCCCATATCTACACAAAACCTATTATCAGGGAATCTACGCCGAATATCAGTTAATCTCTTCAATTCGGAACTAGTCCAATAGTTTGCGTAGCATAGCCCTGACTGAAGATAATCTCGCAGGATGACAAGAAGCACGGAGTATAGAGACGTTACGCCAAAAGACGCGGACCCGTACTGTTAGAGAAACCGACCTCTCTTACTTTCAAGAAAGGTCGGCGTTTTTTATAATAATTAAGAGGTCCCTTTAACAAGCTGGCCGAGGGCTTCATCCCTTTATCAATCTAATACTACTTTTGTCATTTATGGACAGCACTGCGCTGGACTTCACATCCCTGGACATTCCGGATGCGATCCGTATATTGACTAGTTCTTGTGCGGCATTGAAATTCCATGAGCTCCAGCTCTCGATCGATCCCTTCAAAATTAGCTGGGGCCCTTTTCGGTCATTTTATTTTCCAAAATATTAATAACTCCACTTTCGCAGCTTGAAAATCGGCACATTGACTTTGTACTGCAGGGTTCGATGACATAAAAGTCCGCTCTTGACAGAAAAACACCCTTCTTGTTTGGTATCATGGAAGTGTCCAGCAACCATGCAAACAAAGAAAGGTGCGTAACTCCTATGGTACACCATAATTCCTTGTCTGAACAGGCGAAAAGTCGCTTTTCAGCCGTGTTTTCCACCCTGCAAATCGGCCATTTGCTACGTAAGGCTGGCATTTCCAAATCATTCGGTTATTCCAGCTTGGCCGAGTTTCAAATTCTGTTTTCACTCGTCTTCGAGGGCCGGAACTGGTTTCGTCTTTTGGAAAGCGATCGTGGAAAGTCGCTACCCCGCAAAGATGTTGTCTACCGTTTTCTCAATCAGGCTTCTTTTAACTGGCGGAAGTTTCTTCACAGCTTTGCTTTGAAAATCGTTTTGCACTTCGAGTCGCTCATTTCGTCTTCGCGCACGCGTGTCTTCATCGTCGACGATTCCGTCTTAAGCCGTAACCGCAGCAAGAAAGCCGAGCTCTTAGCCCGCGTGTTCGATCATACAACCGGCTGCTTTACCAGGGGCTTCAATATGCTGACTCTTGGCTGGTCGGACGGTTTCAGCTTTGCGCCGATCGACTTTGTCATGCTTTCTTCCGCTAAGCTTGTGAACCGCATCTGCGAGATGAACGAGCATTTGTCCAAGCGTAGTCAGGGCTATAAACGCCGGATAGAAGCTTTTTCCCGTAAACCAGATGCTGTCGCCGACATAGTCGAACGAGCACTGTTTGTCGGCTTTCCCGCCGACTATGTGCTGATGGACAGTTGGTTCACCCAAGCGCCGCTGCTCCGAACGTTAACCGCCAAAGGACTTCAGGTCATTGGCATGATCAAAGACATGAAACAACGTTACCGGCTGAACGGCAAGCTGCTGAACTTAAAAGAACTGTATAGCACGGTACAGAAGAACAAAGCTTCGGACGTACTTGGCTCGGTGACCGTCGAAACAGCCTGTGGCTTGCCGATCAAGCTAGTGTTTGTTCAAAACCGCAACAAGAGACGGGAATGGTTTGCGATCCTCAGCACCGACCTAACAATCGATGCGGAGGAAATTGTTCGGATTCACGGCATGAGGTGGAATATTGAGACATTTTTCAAATTCACAAAAAGTTATCTTAAGCTCGGCACCGAGTTTCAGGGTCGTTCCTTCGACATGCTCATCAGCCATACAACGGTTGTATTCAGCCGCTACTTGGTGATGGAATTCGAGCGCCGGCAGGAGAACGTCCCCAAGTCGTTGGGTGGTTTATTTTTCCTATTTGCCGACAAAGTGCGTGACCTAGATTACCAAACCGCGTTGCAGCAATTGATAATAAATCAACTATTTTTTGTCAACTCGCGAGTGGATCTCCGGTTTGCCCAGCTATATCAAAGGTTTGTTCAACCAATTAAGCTGCGAAAGTTGAGTTAATAATTATCCCCATTTACTTTATGTCCAACCTACTAAAAGAAGTTCAATCCCCCTAGGTAAGTTACATTTATCCCCATCTTCCAACTAACAATAACAATCGTAAGCGTCTATATTTTTGAATAAAGTAATTGAACACTCCCACCACCTGCGCTATGGCG
>NZ_BIMB01000067.1 GCF_004000865.1 Paenibacillus elgii NBRC 100335
TCAACATGCAAGCATTTACCTCATTTGGTGATTTTATCACAATTATAGCACATATGTTCGCATTCGTACACAAGAGATACTGATTCATCTCCCCCTTATCGAAGAGGGAGTCTTCTCAGCCTTAACGATAAAAAAGCCCACCGCTGAAGTCGCGTTTCGACTCAACGCCAGGGCCGGCAGGCACGTAACTATGATCTTAAGCGCTCAGCCTAAACGGAAATTCGTTCCAGACGCTACCAGGGTCTTCGAACAGCTCTCTTTTGGCCTCCCATACCGTATCGTAAATGCTTCCTTCGTAAGCAATCGCCCTGCCGAAAGCAAACGAGATATAGTAATATTTCCAGTCCAGAAACGTTTTGCTGGCTTTCTTAGCCGCCTCCTCAATATACTCCCATGCCTCTTCCTCCGTAATGTAATCCAAGGCGTAGCTCCATCTTGCAATATTGATCGCGCGATCGTAATCCCACGCAGCAATCGTTTCAATTGCGTTGAAGTCTTCGTCGGTAAACTTCAGCTTGCTTTTGATGACCTGCTTCGCTTCTTCATAACACGACTTGGATTTGCCAAGCTCCTCTTCCACAATCGGCTCGCCGGATTTCAAAGCTGCATAGACTTCGTTATATCTTATTCGATGCCCTTCATTTATCAACCATTCCAATATATCGATGGCATCTTCTCTGCCGGAGATTCCCCAAGCGGACGCCAGACCTTGCTTTAATTCCTCGCGATCCGATTTGATCTCAAGAACCCGCGTCGATTCTCTCCGGTATAGGGCAAGGATCGCGCCGTAAGCAAGCAATCGCCGCTTGTCTTTGGGCAGCTCGTATTTGGTCTCCAGCTCTTTTCTTTCCTTATTCATTTTGGCGGTTAGGCGGCTGCTCCACAGCAGTAATGCGCCTACGGCCGCGATGATGCACACTATGATGATCAATACAATCTTCATATTTTTTACAACACCTTTTCTGAAAAGTTTTTTCCGTGCAGTCCAATCTCATCGAGATACGTCATCTCATGGTACATATATCGGACGCAAACTTTTCCATTTTTATGTAAATTTTCACACACTTTTGGAGCAGGAGATGGTATGCATGGCCCAGAAAACATAAGGAACGCAGCTTTTATGAAAGGTGAATACGATGACTTTGATCCCCAATCGCCCCCGGAATTCCCTTCCGATCCTGGATGCCAGAAGCGGCCATTATTTCTGGAAGGGCCAAGGCGCATTATCCATAAAAACGTTCCGAAACGGAAGGGCCGTCTACGAGGCGGGCCACGGACACTTCGCGGTCGGCGAGGGCAGCTATCTGCTGTTAAATCACGGTCAGGAGTACTCGATTACGATTGAAGCACAGGCCCCCGTAGAATCCTTCTGCATCTTTTTTCCGGAGCACATGACCGAAGAGATCTACCGCAGCCTGATCACACCGGAGGAGAAGCTGCTCGACGACCCGCTGTCCTTGAAGCCGGGGCCCGTCGATTTTGTTGAAAAGACTTACGGCAACGACGAGTGGCTCACTCCGGCATTATTGAAACTAAAGGCGGAATATGGGAACAAGCTGGGGGATGATGTCTGGTTGGATGAACAATTGCACGATTTGGCGCAGAGGCTTTTGCAGGTCCATCGTCAGGTTCATCGGGAGATGCTGAAGCTGCCGTCGCGGAAAGCGTCGACACGGGAGGAATTGTTCAGAAGGGTCAGTATCGGACACGATTATATGACCGCTTACTATGCCAAGCCCATCACCTTGGAAGAGATTGCAGGAGCGGCATGCTTATCGCCAAATCATTTTCTTAGGTGCTACAAGCAGTTATTCGGTCAGTCTCCCCATCAATATTTGACCGAACTCCGACTTCGGGAAGCAAAAAGACTTCTTCTGCGAACCGATACGTCGATAACGGACATTTGCTTGAACGTCGGATTTCACAGTCCAAGCTCGTTCAGCGGCTTATTTGCCAAGCGATTTGGCGCCTCTCCCTCCCGGTTCCGTCAAAAAAAGTGATTTTCAAGAAGCGCATGCGGCAAGAGATATGATAAGTTAAGAACAGGACGGATCTGCAGAAATGGAGGACAATTGAATGGAGCTTATTCCAAGCATTGACGACGTGTTTCAAGCGGCACAATCGGGGGATGCCTCGCGGCTGCAAGACATGCTGGAGGCCGATCCGAGCCTCACCCATACGGAAAACGGCGACGGCCTGACTCCCGTAGGGTTTGCGGCGCATTTCGGCAATAAAGCCGCCGTACAGGTGCTGCTGGACTATAGTGCGGATGTGAATGCCGTGTCGCATTCCAAAATTTCTTACATTCCTTCGAATACCGCGCTGCATGCCGCAATTGCGGGGGAACGGAACCCGGAAGTCATCCGGCTGCTTTTGACCCGCGGTGCCCGGACGAATATCTTCGACAGCAACGGCCACACTTGCCTGCATACGGCGGTATTTCACCACGATAACACAGAACTCGTTCGCTTGCTCATGGAGCATGGTGCCTACGTCAACGCGAAGGCGGAAGGCGGAGATACGCCCTTGGCGCTCGCCGTCAAGCAAGGGAACGAGCGCGTTGCGGAGCTGCTGCGCCGGCATGGGGCCCGGCTCTAACGGAAGTAAAAAAAGGAGCGCTTGTGCGATAAGCACCGCTCCTTCCCCTTTGAACGCTTATTGGATTTGATAAAGCGTTACTTCATAATCGTCGAATGTTTCTTCCAGAATTTTCCCTACAATCTCCCAAGACCCGTTGGCTAACCCGCAGCCGATCCCATAGGGGAGCGCCACCGTTAAAGCGTGCTCTTTCGCATAGTTTTTTAACGAGAGCAGGGCCTCTTTCAGTGCGGCATAATCCGTATACACTTTCTTCGATCGGCCATAGGTCAATTGACCGAAGATGTTCGCGACGAGCTTCCCTTGCACGTCGACAAGCTGAAGAGTTCCGAGAAGCTCCTCCGGAGTCTTATCTTTGCAATAATCGAGGTAGGATGTATACAGGTTCGGATATTTCGTTTTTAATAATTTGGCTACTCCCGAGCCCATTACGGCTTGGCAATTGACTTGGTGGCCAACGATGTCTTCCTTAGCCTCGAGCAAATCCCCCGCAATGATTGTTACTGCCACGCAAACCCTCTCCTTCGGTTGAATACTTTGCAGCCTCATCGACCGCGTTCCAAGATTAATAAGAAACTCCATCCGGACGATATAATACTAACATAACTTTTCATGGGGTGAGGAGCTACCGTGGGAATTTTTGATTTGTTTCGAAAGAAGCAGAAGCCGCAGACTCAAGAGAATGAGCTTATCCAATCCATCCGTCACGCGATCGAAATTATGGAACATGCCGATTCGGAAAGCCCCGAGGAAATCATCGAAAAGATCGCTCAGTACACCAAGGACGAGCGTTTGGCATGGGAGCTGTACTGCTTAATCCCATCGGTCTATTGCCGGATGATCGTCAAAGAGGTTCAATATTCGAACGAGATGATCATGATTTTCCCTGACGACACGCAGCAGCAATCCTTGCTTTCGAACAATCAAGTCTATAAACTTATTCAAAACGTAGTGGCGGACAAGTTCAGCGGAGAGATCGACAACAAGAAAATTCAAAACATCCTATTCCAAAGCTCGGAATTTAACGCCATTAATAATGCATTAAACGACGGCAGCGCCCTGGAAGATCTGATGACCGGACCATTGGTCGTGTTCGCGCCAGAGAAGCAGTCATCGCTTAGCAGCATGAACTCATAGGTAAAAAATGGTACAATGGGGTTAACTCCCCCAGCTCTCCCCGGGCAAATGCTTAACAAGGAGGAATTCCAATGACGACAGAGCTTAAACAGCTGGCCCATCTCGTTCGGGCGAATTTTATAACCAGATCCACCTGCTTGGCGAAAGATTCCGGTGAGATGAATGTCCGCAAAACGGCGGATTTTATTCGCGTAGATTGTGGACTGCCGTCCGATACGTTCAATAATTCGGTATGGCTTAAGGAGCAGGTGAAGCCGTCGGACACCGGTCTGATCGAAGAAACCGTTGAATACTTCAACAAGAAGCAGTACCCTATGGCGCTGTGGTCATGGGAAGATCGCAATAGCTGCACGTTTGAAACGTTAAGAAATCTGGGACTGAACGAAGCGGAGATCAATATCGCCATGTATGCCGACCTGGACGCGCTGCAGCCGGATACGAATTGCCCAGAGGAACTGAAGCTGAAGGAGGTAGCGTCTGCCCGGGACATCGAACAATACGCAGACGTGCTGGCTTCTTTATTCGGCGAATCGCCAGAAGCCGCTAACGTTCGGTTATACTTTAATAAGCCGTCCGCTGCACAGCTGCTGAACCATTCCGTCATGAAGCTGTTCATCGGAACGGTACAGGATGACGTCGTTTCTACGGGCTGTCTCATTTTCGCACCCGATAGCGTCGGCATCTACGACATTGCCACGAGGCAGGAATGCCGGGGAAAAGGCTTCGGGTCCGCCATGTTTAACTTCCTGCTTGCGGAAGCCCGGAAGCGCCGCACCGGACGGTGCGTACTCCAAGCTTCGCCGGACGGTATTAATATTTATAAGCGATCGGGCTTTGAGCCGGTCTGCGAAGTAACGGTTTATGAAAACCGGCACCTGTTTGAGTAAAAGCAGAGGAAGGGCGGTTACAGCCCGTTCACCTTTACCATCTCCACGAAAGCGGCACAAGCTTTGCTCGAAAATCCATCGTTGCGGCGGACGAAGCTTGTTGTCGTATAGCGGAACGCTTCCGGAACCGGGTAGCTTCCCAGCTCCTCGAACTCGCCGGATAGCACGGATTGGGGCAGCAGCGTAGCGGCAAGCCCGGAACGCACGCAGCTCAGAAGCGTTTCCAGCGAGCTCACTTCCAGCATATTGGCCAAAGGAATTCCTTCGCTGCGAAGCCACGCTTCCAGAACCGCCCGGAACGGACAGCCCTTCGGAGAAACGGCCCATTTCGTATGGGCCAGATCCGGGTATGCCTCCCCGGTTGTCCGGGTCAGCAGCCGGAGCTCGTCTTTTGCCGTATGCTCGAAAACGAGCTTGGACGAGTCGCTCTCGCCGGTAACGAACGTTCCGTCGAGCTGATGATTCAGCAGTTTGGCAAGCAAATCCGCGGAAGTTCCCGTCATGATCGAGAGAGAGACGCCGGGATACCGGGTTTGAAAATCCGCCAGAGCCTTCATTAAATTACGGCAATTCACGGTTTCCACCACCCCAATCGCCAGCGGGCCGCTCGGATAATCCGTCTCCCGCACCGCCCTCACCGCTTCCTCGGACAAATTCAAGATCGTTAGGGCATAGTCGCGAAAGGCGCTTCCTTTTTCCGTCAGGACAACGCCTTTCGGATGCCGATGAAATAACGGGACCCCCAGCTCCGACTCCAGCTTCCGGATTCTCGCGGTCACATTCGATTGAACATAGCCCAGCCGTTCTGCGGCGCGGGATATGCTGCCCTCCTCGGCAATGACCGCAAACATTTTAAGATCCGTCAATTCCATCAGACACCCCTCCGTTCCAGATATCAAAAATAATGATACCTTTATCAATATTGATCATTATACGATATGCCCCTATTGAATTACAATGACATCAAGCGTTTCTAAGCTAGCAAGGAGGAGAAAACCAAGGTATGAACAAAGCATGGTGGCTGTTACTATTGGCCGGGGCAACGGAGGTCGTCTGGGTCACAGGCCTAAAGCATTCGACGGCGTGGTGGGAATGGGTGCTCACCCTCGTATTTATTTTATTTAGCTTCAAAGCCTTTCTGGATTCGGCCGCCAAATTACCGATCGGTACGGTGTATGTGATGTTTACGGGGCTCGGCACGGCCGGTACGGTCATGACCGAAATTGCGCTCTTCGGGGAACCGGCTCATCCGCTCAAGCTCGTGCTCATCGCTGCGCTGGCCGCCGGCGTTCTGGGGCTTAAGCTCGTTACAAAGGATGCCGAGGGCAAAGGCGGTGAGGCGTGATGGCATGGACTGCTCTGCTGGCCGCCGGACTGTGCGAGGTCATCGGCGTTGTTGCCCTTAAACGCGTGACGGAGCATCGCCATTGGACCTCGTACTTGTTCCTCATCGTCACGCTTGGAACAAGCTTCTCGTTATTGTCGCTCGCTATGCATCACATCCCGATGGGCACCGCCTACGCGATATGGACCGGCATCGGAACCGCAGGAAGCACGCTGCTCGGGATGTTCGCCTTCGGCGAGCCGAAGGAATGGAGGCGGATCTTGTTCATCGGCCTGATCCTCGCGTCAGCCATCGGACTTAAACTGATTTCATAGAAAAAAGAGGGCTGCTTCTCTTGGCGGGAGCTGCCCTCCTATCGACTTTCCGTAGCTTAAGCCTTTTTTGTCAAGATCGCATGCCCCTGCCGGTCATGTTCCACGGAACAATAATTATCCTCCGTCTCGGTAAGCCGTAACGGAACGTGTAAGCTCCGTATCCCTTCCCAACTTAAAATTTCGACCATATGCTTCAAGTGAAGGTTCTTTTCTTCGTTGAAAATATCGAGATATTCCATTAGGTACGCCTTGCTTTCCTGAGGATCGATCCGAACGGCAAAATGGTACATCATCGGCTCCCGGTGCCTGACGCCCATCCAGGCCATGTCCGCTTCCGCAAACCGGTTGTAGATCCCCACGGCTTCGTCGTGGGTGAAGCGCCTCGGCTGATCTGCAGACAGCGCCACGCCGTCCGAAACGAAGTAGTAGCTTTCCTGTTCAGTTAAATACGCGATAAGCTTCTTCTCGATCTCTCCGTCTTTTTTGAACCTGTGAGGCAGTAACATACGCCCCTCCTACGTCCAGCCCCAGAAGAAAGCGTCCCGGTCCCAGGCTACCCTTCCCTTGTGCAGCTTCTTGAACACCTTCTTCACTTCCTTATCGATGGACGCGTTCCCGTTCTCGTTGACATAAATAAACGCCTCGCCAAAATGAGCGGAAATATGCCGCACGGCATCGCTTTGATAAAGAATGCCCGCGGACTTCACCTCATTCAACATCCATTCCGCAACCTCGTTGGCGGTAAAACTCATTCCTCATCTCCCCTTCCTTTGAATCGCAGCCATTCCTCCGCGCTCGCAGCCTTCACATGAGGGTTAGGATGCTCCATCAGCTCCCGCAAAATCTCTTCGATTTCGGGACCCCGAAACTTGGAGATCACTGCAACAAACTCGGCCAGAATGTCCGGATTGGACGAATCCTTCAAGTACAACAACGGCCGAAAGTCCTTGATACGGCGGTCGTGATCGATCTTCAGCCTCCAGATGGACCTCAGTATCGACGGGATCTCTTTTTCCTTAGCTTGTCTTAGTTGGGACAGCAGCTCCTCGTACTTTCTCAAAATCTGCTTGTTGTCGTTCACTTCACCGCCGCGCAGGCACCCGGGACAAAGGCACCTCTTGGTTCCTTTCGCTTTCGGATAAAAGCGCCAGCCGATCGTCTGGGACAGCTTTTTGGTTCGCAAGATTTCGTTCTTGAGGATTTTTCTCGGCACGATTATCTGGAAGCCCATCCGGTCTTCCCGCTCCAAAAAAGCCTTTACGGCCTGCGCTGCGCTTCCCCGCCGGTGCTTCTGGTAATAATCACCGAAAAAGACGGCCTCCTCATCGCTCAGTTTAAAATACACGGCGGTCATATTCTTTTTGTTAAACCGTCTCAGCTCCCGGAGCCATTGATGCGACGCGTAAAAATCGTGAATCAACGGCATGCAGAAGACGCCGTCCCCGACCCCGTCCACATGCACTTCGCTCGGCTTGATGCCGTTGCGAACGATATTCGCGATCGATTGCTCCGGCGTTAAATGTACAAATACGGGCATAAGTCACCTTTCGCTTTATAATCTCCTCCGCAGGGTCTGCTTCCCAAATTATATCATATTGTACTGAAGCAAGCCGCCGCGGGAAATAAAAAAAAGCACCCGTTAAGGTGCTTTCCTTCCCCGCTGCCGTTACTTGATCACGAGCACCGGAACTTTCGAGTGCTGAACGACATTGTGGCTGACGCTGCCAAGGACAAACTCGCGAATGCCGCTTAGTCCCCGGCTTCCCATAATAATAAGGTCGACGCCGTTTTCTTCCGCATACTCCAGAATCGTAACGGCTGGCTGACCTTGCTGCAGCACGTGCTTCACTCCGGACACGCCGGCAGTTACCTCTTCCGCTTCTTTCAATACGGACCGGGCAAACTCTTCATAATCCTGATCCAGGTTGGCCGGAACGGTGACGAAGGCGGATCCATAAGCAAGAACCGGAGATTGATATACATGGATGACGATTAATTCCGCCGAATCTTCCTGAGTAATAGCGACCGCTTTCTGAAGAGCTTTAACGGATAGCTCGGAACCGTCAAAAGCAACTAGCACTTTTTGGAATGGCATAATTGGAAACCTCCCCGCAGATCGTTTACACTTTTATGGTAACGTCTATCCGGGGCTAAAGATATGATCTAAATCACACCCTGCCGGAACCGGGCCACGGACAAGCCCCAATCCCCCAGGACAAGGGAGCGATCCGACTAGCAAAAACATCTCCGAAAAGGCCGGTCGATTAGTACGATGGCCAACAGGTCAAACAAGACGAGCGGAAGGATAAACGGAAGAAACGAAACGGTAGCCTTATTGCGGTTGTTCGAGCCCGTCTGCAGGTAAACGCGGTTCCCGTCTACTTTGACGATCCGCCCTTCGTACGAGGCTCCGCTGATTGTCATGATTCGCACCCGTTTGTTAATATATTTCTTACAGGTATGGTAATGTTCGTGAATGGCTGACATAGCACACCATCCTTTCTTGTTGGACATGGTATATTCTATGTATTTCTACGAACAAAAGTGCGGGCTAGTCTGGTAGAAACCTCGCCAATTTCGTAAACTAGTAATCATGCGCGGTTCCGGAATGGAACTGAAAAAAGGAGCTCAAGCATACGATGATAGAAAAAATTTCTTGGACCAAAGAGCAGCTGGAGCCGTATTTCTCCAGAGCCGTCGATATAGCCTTTATGCATGTGCAAGAAAAAGTGCCGCAGGAGATGCGGGACGGAGAAGTCGACGAGGAAGGCTGGGTGAAATGGAAGCCTCTGGACTCGACCATCGGCGAAGACGAGATCCGGGCGGTTGAGAGCGAATATTCAATACAATTTCCACCGCTTTTTAATTACGTGTCTCTGCAATTCGATAATGTGGAAGTAGACGGAGAATACATAGGCGATTGCCGGTTTATAGAGTTGCCTTCGCTGTCTTCGGAAGAAAGACTCCAGCCCTTGGATTTTTTAATCAATGCCTGGGAACCGCTGCTGTCGGCAGGCTATGTGCCTTTTGCCGAGTGCGAAGACAGCCAGGGTCCGGTATGCTTCGATACGATGCGGAGACAAGAAGACGGAGATTGTCCCGTCGTATGGTTCTTGCACGATCATTTGCACGAGTTAGGTGAAGAGGCGTCGAGGAATAGAGACCATCTCGCGCCTTACGTCAGACCGATCTTCGGTTCGTTCAAGGAAATGATAACCGTCTTGTGCAGCCGGGAGGCCGCAGCGAAAGACACGGAGGAGTAGTCCGGCACGAATTTTCATACCGTTTTTGCTTCCTTTTTCCGTCTTATTACGTATATACCAGAGGATGGAACGCTATCGCCGACCCCCTCTGAAAAATTTGCCGGCAGGAAAGGATGCACCCCATGGAACAACTCACTGAAATTACGGAATTCGCGGACAGGCTGTTCGATCTGATCGAGATTCCGTTTACCGAGACGACCGAGCTCGAACGGCAGTTGATCGCCGCTTTCAGCTTCGGCGCCGTGATGGCGGTTGCGGTCCGGGATGACCTGGATCAGCCGCAGACACATGCGCTGACAATCGCGATGCTGATGCGCACATTTCAATACAGCGAGCATCAAGCCGCCGCTTTCGCCCACGATCTGATCCAAGCGACGGACCGGGACCATCATCCGACGATGAACGCCATCATTCATCGGGGCATCAACGGGCACTACGAGTACGTGAATGAAGAAATGGAAGATTTACGTCAAAATCTGCTTGATATTCTAGACTTGTTGAGCGAGTGAAATGAGTGAAATCGATGAAAATACGGAACCGATTTCCGAAAACCGACAAACAAAAGCATACGGAGTTCATCCGTGACGGCTGGGCTTTGCTGAAGGAACCCAAATCCCCCATGCGCGCTCTAGTCCTGTCCGTTCCTTTCATGATCATCAATCTCATCGTGACCCTTGGGATCGTAAATATGTTTTCGGCTGCCCCTCTCCGAAATTATTTACCTGAATCGATATCGTTCACGATCGACTTGAAGAGTATATTGGGAGTTATATCGCTGCTCTTGATTCATGAGCTGCTGCACTTAATCCTGATCCCGAATTTTATCGCGTCGAAGAGCACGTATGTCGGCATCACCTTGTTCGGGGGATTTGTGTATACGGAAGAACAAGTAACCAAAACGAGATATATCGTCATTACGCTATTGCCCTTTATTGTCATATCCATCATACTTCCGGCCCTGCTGGCCCTATTGGGGGCGCTCTCCCCTTTCATCCTCTTTTTGATCGTATTAAACGCGCTGTCGTCTTCTTTGGATATCTTGAATTGGATTCTGATCTGGATTCAAGTCCCTTCCAAAGCGGTCATTGTATGCAACGGAACGAAGACCTATTGGAAATCGACTGCAAGGCAAACATCTTCTCATATCTAAATCGCTTAGGACGTGAACGAAATGGAGCAAACGTTGTCTTACGAGAAAATTTTCGAATTGGTGCAGGAAATACAGAACGCCCATGATGCCGGGGAGCCGTACGAAGAAAAGCTGAAGCTGCTTAAGGCTAATGTCACCTATCCCGATGTCGAAGAGCTGCTGCTGCATACCGACCAAGGCGCCGAGTTTGTCGCCAGAAGACTGTTCCATCACCGTTCCGTCCTGCCAGGCGACTTGAGTCGAGAAGAGCTGATTGAGCTCGTGGAACAAGTGATGCAGTGCTCGGGTGAAGAGTGGGAAATGGACATTTGGCTGGACATGATTACGAGTTCGGTCGCGGACCCGAGCATCAGCGATTATATTTTTTGGAGCGACGAAGACCTGTCGGCCGAGGAGATTGTAGACAAGGCGCTGGCCTATAAGCCGATCCTTCTGTAGAATAATTGACCCCTCAATGGGGCCAGCGCCTCATTCAACCTGCACAATGGTTCGTACACCAGCCTTCCCAAGCGGTTTTGCGGCGAATTTAGTTATAGTCAAAAAGTCATGCCGGCTGCGGAAGAAGCCTACGGTCTGATTCATTACGATTTTCAGACGGATAACGTCTTTTGGCAGGAAAAATCCGGGCAGCTGAGCGTCATCGACTTCGATGATTCCATGTACCATTGGTTCGCTATGGATATTGCGGCGGCGCTTGCGGATCAATTGGAAGACGAGAGCCCGGAAGGCGAGGCGCAGCTTCAGGCTTTTGTGCGCGGGTACCGCTCCGTCAGACCGTTGGATGAGGCTATGGTCCAGGCCTTTCCGCGGTTTCGGAGATTCGCCGAGCTGTACAGCTTCGCCAGACTGCTTGCTTCGCTGGAAAACAGCGAGCTGAAGGAGGCCCGGCCCCTGAGTGGTTGGACGGGTTGAAGACCGAGCTACAGCAGTACTGCGACGAAATGCGGCAGAGCTTTGCGAAGCCGTGGTAAATGCTAGACCGATGAAATGAAGCTTGAAGCGAGGCCGGAATTTCCCGCTAGGGGGAATTCCGGCTTTGCTTGTTTGGGTAAGGGTCCGCCCCTTGCTCAAAGAGCGGTGCCGCCTGGAATAACGAGCACCTTGCCGTGAGCGCCGGAATCCAGCGCCCGGTAGGCGTCGGCTACCTGATCCAGCGCAAACCGCCCGGCAACGCCGCTGGTCAAAGGACGCTTTACGGCTAGCTTCACCGCATCCGCGATGAGTCCGGCCATGTCACTCGGACCCTCGACCCCGCCAGGGCCATACTTGGTCACGAAGACGGAGCCCGCCGTCATGAGCTCCTTCATATCGACGGACGGCAGATCACCGGACAGCTGTCCATAGTTGATCAGGCAGCCCCGGCGCGCCAGCAGACGTAGGCTGAGCTTGTACGTCTCCGTCCCGACGGGATCGAAGACGGCGGCAGCCCCGCGACCGCCGGTAAAGGCACGCACGGCGGCCTGCACGCCTTCGGCGGAACGGTCAACGGCAAGAGCGGCACCGGCCGCCCGCACCGCTTCCAGCCGTTCACCGCCGCTGGCGATACCGATCACTTCGACGCCGCGCTCGGCCAGCGTAGCGACGAGCAAGCGGCCTACGGCACCGGCCGCGCCCCATACGACAGCGGCCGAGCCTTCGCCGAGCGGCCAGTGGCGGGCGAGACCGCCAGCGGTCAGCCCTGCGTGAGCCAGGCTGGCGCCGTCCTCGAACGTAAGCGGGTCTGGCAGGGGGACCAGCATGGCCGCTTGCGCGATGACGGCAGTCGCGCAGGACCCGGGCACGCCGGTCCAGCATACCCGCGTGCCTACGGGGACCGAGACCTCCGGGCCGACGGCCAGAACGACCCCGGCGCCTTCCACACCGACGCCGTAGGGAAACGGAAACCGGATGGGATACGTACCGGACCGTACCAAAGACTCCACGTGGTTCAGGCCGACGGCCTCCACCCGCACAAGCGCCTCGCCGGATTTTAAAGGGGCCAGCTCTTCTTCCGCAACCTCGATGACCTCCGGTCCGCCGGCACGCCGCGCCCGAGCGACCCGCCGCGTCGTGACGGCTTCCCCGGAGCGAATCTCCTCGGAACCAAGTCCGTGTAGCCGATCGCTATTCATTATCGAATCCTCTCCTCGCAGACTGACGAATCAGCAATATTGTTTCCTGGAAACAATATTAGCGGCGACCACTGCTTTTGTCAATATTGTTTCCGGGAAACATTTTTTGTTCGAGGATGATCAGGCGCCATTTCCGTTTTTGAAATAGCCCCGTTCTTGATATACTGATAAAATAAACCGACCGAAAATGAAGGAGATTCTTCATGGCACATACTTCCAACGACGGCCTGCCCGCCGGTAGCCAAGATTCCAAAGAGCCGCTCATCCGGCAGGTCATCGGATTGTTCGGGCAAGTCCAACGGCGAATGGAGGCCGAGGATGACGAAGAGCGGCAGTGGATGGCCCGGAATTGCGACAATGCGGCAATTATCGGGCTTTTGAAAGATACGACGGTGACCGAGCTGCATGTGCTCGACGCCATCGGACGGCTGGAGCCGGTGAACGGCATTACCGTCTCCAGACAATTCGGCATTCCGAAGGGCAGCGTTTCCAAAATTACCCGAAGACTGACCGCCAAAGGCCTGATCCAGAAGCAGTTTCTTCCCAATAACAAAAAAGAAGTGCTTTTCCGCACGACTCCGCTCGGTCAGGAGCTGTTCCGGCTTCACGAAGCGCTGCACCGGCAAATGGAGCAAGGCGTCGTCCGCTTCCTGCAAAAGTATGACGACGCGGAGCTGCGTGTGCTCGTTCGCATTTTGCAGGATTCCCTTCAAGCGTCCTGGGTAAATCCGCAAGCGAGCCCCGGCCCGGATGACGAAGCAAGGGAAGCGGAACCGCCTTCCGTGTAAGCTTGCGCGCATAAACGAGGGGAAGCGCCGGACCTGACCGGCGCCCCCTGCACGGTCGCAAGGCCATCGTTATGCAGCTACATGCCGAGCAAAGCCCGGCTAAGCCGGGCGATCCCCTCCTGAATATCCTCCTTGGGAAGATGACCGTACCCCAAAATAAGGCGGCTGCGCTGCGCTTCTTTGTCGTTGGCGTGCTCTTCCACCAAATACACCTTAACCCCCATCCGTTTGATCCTCCGAACCGCCTCTTCGTCGAACCGGCGTCCGGGAAACTCTGCGACGAGATGCAGTCCGGTCGAATCACCGATGATGTTCACCCGGCCCGGAAAAGCGGACCGCAGACAGTCGATCAGACAATCTCTGCGGCTTTTGTACAGCTTCTTCATCTTCGCGATATGCCGTTCCAGATAGCCCCCTTCCATAAAACGCGCAAGAATGAGCTGATCCATCGAAGGCTTGTGCAGATCCGCGTACCACTTCAAGCGGCGGCAGGATTCGACGAGAGGCATCGGAAGAATCAGGTAACCCATGCGCAGCGCCGGAGATAAAATTTTGCTGAACGAGCCGATGTAGAGAACGCGGTCCGGCTCCAGCCCCTGCAAGGAGCTGACCGGCGGCCCTTCATAACGGAATTCGCTGTCGTAATCGTCCTCGACCAAGTAGCAATCGTGCGTACGCGCGTATTGAATCAACTGAATGCGCCGCTGAATCGGCAGCGCTCCCCCCAGCGGATATTGATGCGAGGGCGTAACGAATGCGAATTGGGGCGAACTTGCCTGCGGCAGCAAAGCCGTCTGCATCCCATGCTCGTCTACCGGGACGAAGCGAATGGTGGCGCCTTGGGCTTGAAACATCGCCTGAATATCGCAGGTGATCGGATCTTCCATGATCACTTCATCGCCCGGCGACAGCAGCAGCTTGGACACCAGAGACAGCGCTTGCGTAGCGCCGGAAGTGATGACGAGCTGGTCCGGGTGACAGTACACTCCCCTGCTTTTCAACAAGTACTGTGCCAACACATGCCGCAGCTCGGGACGCCCTTCGGGAGTATCGTAGCCCAGCACCGCAGACGACGCTTCGTTCCAGACGGCCGAAGATAGCTGCGCCCATATTCTGCGCGGAAATCGGTCCAAGGCCGGAATGCCCGAGCGGAAATTGACGAGGCCCTCGTCCTTAAGCAGATTGTCATACACGCTCGGCGCCATCGCTTCCGTCACTCGTCTTCGCTGTTCGAGACAGGCGCCTTCCGCCACGAACGTCCCCGCGCCCCTCCGCGAGATCAGAAAGCCTTCCGCCAGCAGTTGGTCGTACGCCTCCAGAACGACATTGCGCGATACCTTCAACTCCCCGGAAAGCTCCCGCGTAGAAGGCAGCTTCTCGCCGGACGGAAGCTCCCCCTTTAAGATGCGGTCGCGGATTTGCCCGTACACCTGCCCGATCAGCGGCATGTCGAGCGATCGGTCAATCGGAATCCATAGCATAGACCTCTCCCCTTTTGGCCAAAGTGGCTCCATTCAGATTCAGCTTCATTGGCACTATTATAAACCACTCGGCCATGCTACAGTGAATTTATTGGATTTCATTGACAGTCGATACTAATTTGAATATTATCTAATTAGATAATAATTAAATTAGATACGTGTTAAAAAATATTATGGACGGTGATCATCAACCCATGCAGCTGGATAAGATCGTCAACTATCATAAAGCGCTCGCCGACCCGACAAGAATCCGCATCCTTATCCTGCTGGCGGACGGGGAGCTGAACGGACAGGTGCTCGCCGACAAATTAGGCGTAACCCCTGCCACCATCACCCACCACGCCGCCAAGCTGCGGGAAGCCAGCTTGCTTTATGAGCGCCGGGTGAAGAATACCATCTACTTTTCGCTGAACCATCACTTCATCAAGGCGAACGCCGCCGCTTCGGTAGAGCTGATCTACTCCCATTCCAACGAGACAGGAGGGCCTTCCATGCCCGAGGACAAAGCCGAACGTCTTCAACAATCCGTTCTGAAAAACTTCTTCACCACTGAAGGCAAGTTAAAACACGTGCCTGCCCAGTTGAAGAAGAAGTTGATCGTTCTGGAGCATATCGTCTCCAGGTTGGAGAAAGGAAGAAAGTATACGGAGCAAGAAATCAACGACTTCATCCGGCAGTATCACGAGGACTTTGCGACGATCCGCAGGGAATTTATTATGCACCGGTTCATGTTCCGGGACAACGAAGAGTACGAGCTGAATCCGCGCAAAATGTGGGCGAAGTGGGACAAACTAACTTAAGCGGAGAAGCTTAGCACGAGGAATTTCGGTGGACCAAACGGCTGTAAAACAAGAAATGAGAAAAACTCCTTACTGGAGTCTTTTCGGGCAAAACGTTATAGGTGGGCAGTGAAGGGTGGACCCGCAAGCTTCTCCGTGCGGCTACCTTTTCCTGGTCGCCTAGCGGCTGTTTTTCAATAAACGCGAATCCAGCACGAAATTGCCGAACGGAATGAAGGCGGCAAGCATGGCGAACAGCACTTTCAGCACGGTCCAGCGGTGAGCGAAGGTGACGTGGATGACGGCCAGCACATACAGCACGAACAACAGGCCGTGGAGCGATCCGACAATTTTGACGGCTTGCGGTATGTCCAGAAAATACTTGAGCGGCATGGCGATGGCCAGCAGAACGAGATAGGACATCCCCTCAATAAAAGCGATGATGCGCAAGCGGCCGATGGGATGATTCAACATGGCATGACCTCCAAAGTACAAAATAAGATGTAACCGCTATCTTCAGGCCTGCTTTGGGACGAACCCAAAGATTCACCTTTATTATAAACTGCCGGAATTCGCCAAGCATTGGGCAATTGTGACTTTTTTCAAACACCTGCCTGCGGCCGGAATCAGCCGGGACCAGCGCTTGGTCAATGCCCCGCGATCCGGCTGTGAACGGTACGGAGCACCTGCGTTTTGAGCGCCTCCGCCTCCTGAAGCATCGCGGACACCTGTCGTTCGTATTGGGCTCTGCGTTTCTCAGCGAACTCAAGTTGATCCGCACGGTCAGCCCGGCGGATTGGGCGGACGCTTCGAACAGCAGCGCCCCGATGCCGAGATCGGAGACGACGTGCTTGTTGCAGCCCTCGGCGATCCGCTCCGCGGCCCGAAGTCCTTCCAAGCATACCTGAATCAATCGGAGCGGGACCGCAGTGGCGCTCGCGGCTGCTTCGTCGATCGCCGAGCGTCTTGCCGCCCGCTCCTCTTCGCTTTCCTTAGGCAGCTTCAACGCCCTCATATATTCCTCGAATGCACGGATATCCGCTTCCAACAGCTCCTCGCACGCCCCGGTAAGTCGGTTCATCGTCTCCAAGACCTCGCCTACGGAAGTTTGGAGCGCAGCGAAGGCCTCCCCTTGCGACAAACGGCTTGCCATCGACGCCATCGAGGCGCCGAGCGCCGCAGCGAGAGCAGCTACGCTGCCACCCCTCGGCGTCGGCTCGGCGCTTCCAGCCTCCTGAACGAACTCTCCGACCGTCCGGTTCCACCATACCGTTGACGTCATTGTCCCGCCACCTTTCCTTGGGCTTGCAGATCCAGCGCTTTCAGCACATTTTCGAACAAAATCGCTGTCGTGAGCGTCCCGACGCCGCCGGGTACCGGGGATACCGCCTTCACCGCTTCGGCCGCTCCTGCAGACACATCGCCTGCGATGCTTCCGTCCGCCGATTCGTTAATTCCCGCATCGATGAGAACGAGCTCCGGGTGAACCATCTCCCGGGTCACCAGTCCAGGCTGTCCTGCCGCAGCGAACGCAACCTCCGCATGCCGCAGATGGAAGGCAAGATCCGGGGTGCGCGAGTGACAGACGGTGACGGTGGCTTGCTCCCGCTGTAGCATATGGAAGAGCGGCAGCCCTACCGTCTGGCCTCGGCCGATTAGTGCGACGTTGGCGCCCTCCAGCCGGTAGCCGTAATGCCGGAGCAGCCGGATACACGCTTGCGGCGTGGCAGGATAAAGCCCCTCCAAGCCCGTCATCGTCGCCAGCTTGTTGGCGGGCGTCACCCCGTCTACGTCCTTCTGCGGAGCGATGGCGCTTTCGATCCGTGCCTGGGACCAATGCTTCGGCAGCGGAAGCTCCAGCATAATCCCGTGAACGGCGGAATCGGCGTTCCATTCGGCGATTAGTCTCATCACTTCGCTTTCCTGCGCGTCAGGCCGGAACGTTTTCAACTGAAACGCGATACCCAGCCTTCCGGCAATTTTTTGCTTGGCCCGGACATAGAGCAGCGAGGCGGGATCGCCTTCGACCAAAATAACCCCCATGCAAGGCAGACAGCCGGCAGCCTTCCATTCCTCCGTTCGCTTAAGAATCCGCTCATATACTTGATCCGCCGCCTCTTTCGATTTCAGCAGTTGCGCCATAGGGCTCGACCTCCAATGTGTTTTCGCTAGAATCGGGTTCATAAACGAAAAAAAGCATTCGCCAAAGCTCCTCCAACGAGTCTTCGGCAAATACTTTTACCCAGGCGAACGGCAAGATTCCGACCGCATGCTCCCTTGTGGTTATCCACTCTTTTCGCCAGTCGCATACGGCTTTCGTTTGTTGTTGATATTGTAGCAAAAGGAGTGGCATATGGAAACCTTGATTTTGCGAATGCATAGAAATCACGAAATTACGCACAATTCATTATGAAATTTAGGTATTTTTGCTTATATTCATCGAATATCACTTGTTAACACAAGTTATTGTAAGTATAATTAAGTTATGCTGCATCATTCATAACGAAAGGATTGATTCCTCATGTATCCTTGTCTATTATTCGATGTAGATGGCACGCTTCTCGATACGGAGCAGGCGATTCTTAGTTCGCTGTCGGACCTGCTGCGGGAGAGGAACATCCCTTTTGAGCCTGAGGACCTTGCCTTTGTGCTCGGGATACCGAGCGCCCGCTCGCTCCCCCGCTTCGGGATTCAAGATATTGAGGAAGCCGCGAACCGTTGGAACCGGCTAATGGAGCGGCATGACTACCAAATCCGCGTATTCGAAGGCATCGAACCGATGCTGCGCCGGGTCAAAAAGCTCGGGCTGCGAACCGGTATCGTCACCTCCAAAACCCGCACGGAATACATCAAAGATTTTGCCCGGTTCGACCTGCACCCTTACTTCGATGTCGTCGTCTGCGCCGACGATACAGCCCGGCATAAGCCGCATCCCGAGCCGATTCTGACCGCCTTGAAGCGGCTTGAGGCAGAGCCGAAGGATGCGATGTACATCGGAGACAGCATCTACGATATGCAGTGCGCGGCCGGAGCGGGTGTCGCCTCCGGACTGGCGCTATGGGGAGCTTACGATGCCGGAATTGCGGCCAATTACCGTCTGCGGCATCCGAACGATATTCTGACGATCATGGAAGCCGCGCTTCCGTGATCTCTTCCGCCGCTTAGAAAAGGAGCATCAAGCCATGTCCAAAGCGGACAATATGTTATCGATCCTGTGGCTGCTTAAAAAAGGGAAGCGCCTGACCGCCCAGCAGCTTGCGGACGAGCTGGAGATTCATGTGCGAACCGTCTACCGGTGCATCGACGCTTTGTGCGCCAGCGGGGTTCCCGTCGTCGCCGACGCCGGGCATCATGGCGGCTACAGCTTGCTCGAATCGTTCAACGAAGCTCCGTTGTTTTTTGATTTGGAGGAACAGACGGCGCTCGTCCATTCGGCGACTTTCGCCCAGCAGGCGGGCTATCCTTACGGCGAAGCGCTGGAGCGGGCCGTTGCCAAGCTCAAGAGATACACGAACGAGGAGCAGCTCCATGCGCTGGAGAGGCGCGAATCGGGACTGGAGGTCATCCATCCGCCAGTCCCTCCCCGGCTCGAGTCGGTTCTGCAGGTATTGGAGCAGTCCGCCGCCGAAGGCCGCACCCTGCGGATCGCCTACCAGTCGGGCTACGAATCCGACATTACGGAGCGGAGCATCGATCCGTACGGACTCGTCCATTGGAAGAGCGCCTGGTATATCGTCGCTTACTGCCGGCTCCGCCGGGAAATCCGCAGCTTCCGGGTCGATCGTATCCGCGATTGGACGCAAACCGAGGAGAGCTTCATGCGGCCGGGCGGGTTTTCCGCCCGGCATTTTTTGCTGAAGGATTTGCTGCCGGGCCCCGAAACGCAAGAAGCGCTGATGACCGTCCGCATCCAAGGGCAGCCGCAGGCGATTAACGATCTATGCCGACACTGGCTGTTCGGTCACACGCTTGTGGAACGGTCGGCCGATCATGCGCAGTTTCAAGTCACCGAGTCATTTGCCTACACCCGCTTGCCTTACATGCTACTCGGTTACGGCGGATCAATCTCCGCCGTCGAGCCGCTCCCGCTCAAAGAATGCATGGCGGGCATCGCCTCCGCGCTTGCCGAATATTACGAAACCTTATAACTTCACTGGCCGTCCGTGTCAGTGAAGTTTGTTTATAATAGAATTATCAAACGTTGTGGAGGATAAAGCGATGACAACTCCGATCTCGAAGCAAGCTTTGCCGGACGAAACCGGCCATACGTGGGAAGAGTGGCTGATGATTTTGCAGAGAACCGTGGGCCAAGCTTGGTCATATGAGGATATCGTCAACTATTTGCGCGACGAGCATGACGTGGAGCCCCGCTGGGGCGAGACGATCGCCGCTGCCTTCGAGCAGAAGCGGGGCCGCAAGCCTGCGGGCTTGACGGCTTCCGCCGGCTTCCAGATCGGGGTGCGCCGGACGCTGCCGGTCTCCCCGGAACGGGTCTGGGAGCTGCTGACCGCGCCGGAAGGGCTCCGCTTGTGGCTGGGCGGACTGCCCTCCCTCCCGCAGCAAGGGGAAGCCTATTTGACCGAAGACGGCACGTCCGGCCAGCTTCGGGTGCTCAAGCCGCTGTCCCAGCTCCGCATGACCTGGCAGCCTCAGGATTGGGAGCATGCGTCTACCGTTCAAATCCGTCTGCTGCCGGCAAGCTCGGGAAAAACGACGATCAGCTTCCATCAGGAAAAGCTCGAGGACGCGTTCCGCCGAGAAGAAATGAAGCACCGCTGGGAGCAGGTCATCGCCAACCTGGAGGAGAGAATCTAACACGAACAGATTCAGCCATATCGCCCTCCAGGTAACGCGGGCCGAAGCTGTTCCCGATCAACGCGACCTATTATGCGACATATTATGCGGTCTATTTCGAGGCCCCTTACAGCAACGCCTACGACATCGTTCACCGCTTGAACTAGGCCCGTCATGCCGTACGAGCGAGCCTATCCCCTTTCGCAGAGCCGCTTATACGGCGCACTGCCTCCTCGCCATAACCTAAAAAAGAGGGGCTTCCGCCCCTCTGAGTGTTGAAAAGTGGTTTTTGACTGAAAGGAGAAACATACGGAGGTGGGGTATCCACTGGAGAAGCGATAGCGGCCGCCTTTGTCTTCGGGAAATGTCCGCTACTAAGCGGCTTCCAATCAAATTTCCCGGGGACAACAGCGGTCGGAAGTGGATACCCCACCTCTTCGTAACCTCTATTCCCTCAATTACCACTTTCTCAACAAGCTCAGGGCCCCCTCGCCCCTCTTCAATCCAAAATGACCGGTTTGTCCGGATCGCGCATAAACTCGAACATCGTCCGCAGCTGCGCCTCGGTGTTGCGCTCGACCGATAAGACGGGCAGCTCGTCTTCGCCGAAAAAACCGACGGCCGACGTTTCAATCCCAGTCTCGGCGCTTCCCCCTATGATCTCACATCGGATAAACAGCTTATAAATATGATACGGCTCCGGCGGATGCCCGTGAAATTTCTTGTCCAGCACGGCAAGCAGCCGGACCGGCTTTGCGTCGAAGCCCGACTCCTCCTTGATTTCCTTGACCGCAACCTCCGACGGCGACAAGCCGATATCCGCCCATCCCCCCGGAAGCGCCCAGACGCCGTCGTGCTTTTCGCGGACAAGCAGAAGCTTTTCGTCCCGGAACACGACGCCGCGAATATCCACCTTCGGCGTGGCATAACCGGTATCGCTGGCGAACGTCAGCTTGATTTTCCCGGGGTCCGTCTCCGTGTAATGAGCCAGAATGTCGACGCTCATTTGCCGTAATTCCTCGAACCGCTCCCGATCGTAGACATCCTTCGTGTACGCCAATCCGGTCTGCGCGATTGCTTGAATCTGCTTGGCCCATTCCAACCATCGGTGATTCATAGGACAGCCTCCTTCATAGCTGTGAAAGGATCGTTCCCTCTCATTATACCTTCCCGACGTCCCTGCCTACAATTATTTCCATACATTCGCCGACCGCCCGGATTTGTCCGGCCGCCGAATTCGGTTGACAAGATTTCCGATTGCGATGATACTAAAGATACAGAAAACTTTTTTGGTGTTCAAACTATTTTTTTGAAACTCATGAGGTTTGTACACTGAAGGAAAGAAGTGAGTGGATTGGAATCGGTTAAAGAGGAGATCAGCTTCCTCCTTCCCCTGATACGCTGCATTGCGGCGCAGTTCGGGGATAAATGCGAGGTCGTGCTGCACGATTTGACACAGGGGTACGAAAGCACGATCGTCGCCATCGAAAACGGCCACATCACCGGAAGGAAGGTCGGCGACTGCGGCAGCAACCTCGGGCTCGAAGTGCTGCGCGGCACGGTCACCGACGGCGACCGGTACAACTATATTACACAGACGAAGGACGGCAAAATTTTGCGCTCGTCGACCACGTATATCAAGAACGGCAAGGGCGAGACGGTCGGAGCTTTGTGCATCAACTTCGATATTTCGGATCTGCTCGTGGCGGAAAATACGATCCGCTCGCTCACCATGCACAGCCTCGATCAGGAGGTCAAAGAAGTGTTCGTGAACGACGTGAACGATCTTGTCGATTATTTGCTGCAGGAATGCCAGAAGTCGATCGGCAAGCCCGTGTCCCATATGGCCAAAGAGGATAAGATCAAGGCCGTGCAGTTTTTGGACGCCCGGGGCGCGTTTCTCGTGAAAAAAGCCGGCGACAAGGTATGTCAATTTTTAGACATTTCCAAGTTCACGCTCTACAACTACCTCGATGAAATCCGGGTAAATCAGGAGCGCAGCGCAGCCCAAAAGTTTTTATAAGTCCATAGTCATGGAATCGTACTGCGCCTGCGGGTGCGGCCCTCAAGATAGAGCGAAGCTCTTGCGGATGATTTGGATCACCGCGGGCTTCGCTTGTTGCCGTTTCTGAAATGGTTTTCATACGACGTTTTTCGACATTTATGTCGATTTTTCAAACTATATGTCTTATTGTGAGGAATTTTACAAAAAAAACAATTGCCGGACTAGGAAAAATGGTGTATATTTCCTACAAGGCCATAGGCTGAATTTTCCATACGGGATCCTTTTAACATGAAAAAGGCAAACTATTCGAAAGAATAGGACGCAAAACTAGAGGGGCTAAGGCTGCTATCCTATAGCGGCTATGCCAGCCAGCTACCTGTCATCAAGGATAAGGACAAAGGTGACGACATCGTTCTGTCTCCTTTTTTGCTTTTCCGCTATCTTTTGACAGGCGAACAAAATCTGCTAGACAACGAAGAGGAGGAACACGAATGCGAGCAAGCAAGAAGAAAATGGCTATTTTAGGAACCGTCGCGGCATTATGCCTATCTACGGTTTCGAGCGCCGGAGCTGCAAACCGTCCGACTACCATGGCGCCTAGCGGAATGGTTACGACTCAACATTATTTGGCCTCGGCAGCGGCCTTGAAGGTGCTGGAGGACGGTGGCAACGCCGTAGACGCAGCCATCACCGCAGCGGCTACGCTGGCCGTTATTTATCCGCATTACACGAGCATCGGCGGAGACAGCTTCTGGCTGATCTACAACGCCAAAAAGAAAGAGCTCAAAGCGTTAAATGCAAGCGGTCCTTCGAGCGAGAAAGCGACCATCGATTACTATAAAAGCCAGGGCTACAGCAAAATCCCTTCCAGAGGCTACTTGTCGGCAAACACGGTACCGGGCACGGTTTCCGGCTGGTGGGAAGCGTACAACTACGCTGACGAAGAGATCGGCAACAGCAAGCCGTGGCGTTCTTTGCTCAAACCGGCGATCAAATATGCGGAAGACGGCTTCCCCGTTACACCGAACCAGGTATATTGGACTAACGTCAATCTGGATACGAAGGATGACGAGCTGAAGCATTTGCAGCGCTTCGAAGGCTGGGCCAAAACCTACTTGAAGCCTGACGGGCAGCCATACAAAGCAGGCGAGCTGATGAAGCAGCCGGATTTGGCCAAAACGTTAAAGGTCATTGCCAAAAAAGGCGCGGACGGCTTCTATAAAGGCGATGTCGCTGAGAAAATCGTCAAGGATGTGCAAGCGAACGGCGGACTGCTGACCGTGAACGACTTTGCGAACTACAAAGCCGAGTGGCAAAAGCCGATTTCGACGGACTACCGCGGGTATAAGGCATACAACGTTCCGCCGAACTCGCAAGGCATTGCTTCCCTTTCGATCCTGAATATTTTGAACAACTTCGATGTGAAAAGCTTGGGCGAAGGGACGCCGGAGTACTACCACCTGATCGTAGAAGCGACGAAGCAAGCGTTCGCGGACCGCAACAAGTGGCTGACCGATCCGAAATTTTCTGACATTCCGGTGGATTACCTGCTCTCCCCTGAGCATGGCAAAGAAATGGCGAAACGTATCGATATGAACAAGGCCGCAGCCGACGTTGTGCCGATGGATCCGAAAGGCGATACGACCTGGATGGGCTTCATCGACAAAGAAGGCAACGCCGTATCGTTGATTCAAAGCCATTACTTCGATTACGGTTCGGGGATCGTGGCGAAGGACACAGGTGTTCTGCTTCAGAACCGGGGCAGCTACTTCTCCCTGGATCCTAAGGAAGTCAACCACCTGGAGCCGAAAAAACGCTCGTTCCATACGATCAACCCGGCGATGCTGTTCAAAAACGACAAGCCGTACATGATCTACGGTACCCAAGGCGGCGAAGGACAGCCGCAGACGCAAGCCGCACTTGTTACCCGCATCGTCGATTTCGGCATGCCCGTACAAGATGCGATCGAAGCGCCTCGTTGGCTGCACGGACGCAACTGGGGATCTACCTCCAACGACCTGAAGCTGGAAGGACGCATTTCGAAAAGCGTTCAGGATGAGCTGATCCGTCGCGGTCATCCTGTCAAAATGATAGATGATTATACTGATGCGGTCGGGCAATCGGGAGTTATTCTGATTGATCCGGAAACGAACGTGAAATTTGGCGGAGCCGACCCGCGCGGTGAAGGGGCGGCACTCGGATACTAACCGTCTTACGGACTGCCGACTCTATGCTCAGCAGTCCGTTTTTTCTTTGCAGCGAGCCTGCAAAATTAACGAAGTAAGCGAGGATGAGATGATGGAGGAACATGGTAAACCGCAGATGCAAGCCGGACAGTTCGGCAAGCTGACCGGATGGTTCAGCAAAAAGCTGAAAAATAAAATGATCGCCTGGTTTTTGATCGTATCGCTTGTGCCGGTCCTGTCGATTTCCTATTATATTTCCAAGACGAGCTCGACGGAATTGATCAAGAAGCAGTCCGAATCGTACGAAAAGCTGGTGATCAGCACCGCGACGCTGATCGACCAATACATATCCGAACGTATGTCCGAAGTGAAAATATTGGCTTCCACGACCGATATCCGGTCGAACGATGCGGCGGCGAAGACAAAGTTTATCAAAAACTTTACGGAAAGCACCAAAGTTTTCGACGGCAATACGTTTATTTCTCCTAATGGCATCGTAACGGCCGATACTATCGAAGCCAGCATCGGCGTTAACTTGGGGGAAAGACCGTTTTTCAAAAACGGTTTGCAAGGAAAATCGACGTATACCGAGGTGTTGCTGGCCAAAACGACCGGCAAACGCTCCATTATTGTAGCCACGCCCGTTAAAGACGCTAACGATGCGGTGATCGGCGTGCTTACCGGGCTTGTCAATTTCGAAGGTTTTATGGATAAGTACGTGAAGCCGTTGATGATCAACGACGGAGAAGGTTATCCGATTGTCGTCGACTCTAACGGAATTATTCAGCTGCATCCCGTGAAGGAGCTCATCGGCAAAAGCGTGGCCGACTCTGGCGTCTCGCCGCTGTTGGCGGATATCCTGAAAGTCGGAAACAAGCAAGCGGGCTCGACCACCTACACCGACGGCGGCAAAACTTACATGGTCGCCTATTCCCCGATCCCGCAGACGGGATACGGCCTGTATCTTCATTTGCCAGTAAAAACGATCACAGCCGAAGCCTCGAAGATCGAGCAGAACGTCCTGATCATCCTGCTGATCGTAGTTGCTCTGGTCGTTGTGGTGGCTTATTTCCTAGGCAGACAAATTTCGAGACCGATCGCGGAGATGGCCGCCGTTACCAAGCGAGTTGCCGACGGCAACTTGAAGGTCGAGCCTTTGCCAATCCGCACGCAGGATGAAGTGGGACAATTGGCCCAGTCGGTCAATACCATGGTGGAGAGTCTGCATACCTTCGTTTCCCAGGTTACACTGACCGCGGAGGAGGTTGCCGCTTCGGCGGAGCAATTGTCGGTGAACGCCGGAGAAACTAGCAAGGCTACGCAGCTAATTGCCTTAACCATCGAGCAGATGGCCGACGGAACGGAACGGCAGATGCAAGGCGTCGAGGCCAGCGTCAACGCGATCACGGAAGTGGCGAACGGCGTTCAGCAGGTGGCGGCGAATGCCCAGCAGGTGACGGATTCTTCCCAGCACACGCTGCAGGCCGCCACGGAAGGTAACCAGGCCATTCAAACGGTCACCAAGCAAATGCAATCGATCAATACGACGGTCAACGAAATTGCCGCCAATATTTCAAGCTTGGGAGCGAGATCGACCGAAATCGAAAATATCGCCAAGGTTATTTCCGGCATCGCTACGCAGACCAACTTGCTGTCGTTGAACGCCGCTATTGAGGCGGCGCGCGCCGGAGAGCATGGACGCGGCTTCGCCGTGGTGGCAAATGAAATCCGGCAGCTGGCCGAGCAATCTTCCCAATCCGCTGCGCAGATCGGGGAGCTGATCTCTACGATCCAGAACGAGACGCAGAATGCCGTCGCTTCCATGGAGCAGGGAACCAAAGAAGTGAGCCTCGGCATCGAGGTCGTCAATGAAGCCGGGAAATCGTTCGATCTGATCCGGGAGTCCATCGACCAAGTGACCATCCAGATTCAAAACGTTACGGAATATGCACGGCAAATGCAGTCCAGCACCGGAGAAGCCGTTGAATTGGTGAGCGAAATTTCGGAGGTGGCTCGACAGTCTGCGGACGGAACCCAGAATATTTCGGCTTCCACGCAGGAGCAATTGGCTTCCATTGAAGAAGTGACCTCCTCTTCGGAATCCCTTGCCAAAATGGCCGAGGATCTGCAAAGTATCGTAAAAGAATTTAAGCTGTAGAACATAGAGCGGCCCTCGTTTCTCTTATGGAGACGAGGGCCGTCGTTGTTCGTTCGTCCGTCCGTTATGCGCGGGACGGGTCCTCTCCGCTCTTGCCGGAAGCCGCAGGCTGGCCCGGAGCTCGTCGCTTCGTGCCGAAACGGTTCGCCCCGATCACCCCGGCAATGATCATCACCGAGCCGACAAGATGATAGACCGTTACCGTTTCGCCGAGCACCAGCGCTCCCGCCGCAATCGAGACGACCGTCCCGAGGTTGGAGAACACGCTCATTTTGGACGCTTCCATCTTGGATAGCACGTAATTGGACAAGAGCGAAGTCACCAGCGAGGACAGCACGCCCAAATACACAATCGCGACGAGAAAACGGCCGCTGCCGAGCGGCTCAAACAGCTTGCCGAGCGTGCCTTCCATCCCGTGCTTGCCGAGCGAAATCAGCAGGAACGCGCCGAAGCCGAGCCATGTCGTAACGAAGCTCAGCTCCCAAGGGCTGAACCGCTTCGACAGCGAGCGGGCCATAACGCTGTATCCGGCGAAGGCGACGCAGGACAGGAATAGCAGAAGCAAGCCGTTCATGTTGCTCACATCGATCGATCTGCCGTTCATGACGAAGACGAAGACCACCCCGAACACGGACAGAAAAATCGACAGCTTCTGCTTCGCATTGGTCCGCTCCTTCAAAAACCAAGAGGCCAGCAGCATCGTGATAACCGGCGTGAAGGCGTATAGAATGCCGCCTTCGGCGGAACCGGCGTGCACCAGCCCGAACGCTTGAAAGGCGAAGAACGCAACAGGGTAAAATACCGCCAGCAGCAGGACGTCCTTGATCCGTTTGTTGCTGTAGTCGAGCTTGACCCAGCCGATGGCCGCCGGAACGGACATGACGACCGCCGACAGCAGAAAGCGGAACATGAGCGTATCCAGCGGATCGGCCGATTCCAGCGCCTGCTTCGTGAACAGAAACGAAAATCCGATAATCACCGCATTCAGTACGGCGCATATGTAAGCAAGCCGCAACCCTGTCGTTTTCATAGCTTTCTCCTCCTCTTCGTATCAAGCCACCGGGCGTTCCGCGAGCGGAAGCCGCACCAGAGCGACCGTCCCCTCGCCCACCCGGGATTGTACTTCGATCCGGCCTTGATGGGCCGTCGCAATCGCCTTGGCGATGCTCATACCGAGCCCTGCGCCGTCTGTCTTCTCCTCCGTATTCGTCCCGCGGTAGTACCTGTCGAACAGATTGCGCACGGTCTCTTCGTCCATGCCGGCGCCGTTGTCTTCCACTGCAATCCAGGCGTCCGCTCCTTCGCTTCCGGTACGAACCGTAATCTGCGTCCCGGGCGAGTTATGCTTCACCGCATTGGAGATCAGATTATCCAGCATGCGCTGAAACCACTTCGGATTCGCGTGCACCGTCAATGCCTGCTCCTCGCATTCGAAGGAGAAGGATACGTGCCCGATTGTCACGTCGTTCACATACCGGAGAACGATGCGGCGCACGAACTCATTCAGTTCGACATCCTCGAGCGGGAATTGGACCGCGTTGTTTTTCAACTGAAAGGTCAGGGAGAAATCTTGAAGCAGGCCGACCATGTAATCGCCCTTTTCCCGAATCGTCTTCCCCATCTCGCGAAGCTCCGGCTCGCTCCACTCAAACGTCCCGCTTTCCAGCAGGTGTCCATACCCTTGAATCGTAGAAAGCGGCGTCCGCAGATCGTGAGAAATGCCGGTCATCCATTCTTCCCGCGTCTTCTCCAGGCGGCTGCGTTCCCGCTCCGAAGCTTCCAGTCGCGCCGCCATCTCGTAGAAGCCTGCGATCACTTCTTTGTACAGCCGGTAGCGTAGACGGATACGGCCGTTCTTGCGGAACACCTTCTTCCGGTCTTTCTCCGTAAGCGCTTCCTGATAGCGCCCCTGTCCCATCCGCTCGAACCAATCGACGAACAACAGCAGCGGCTGTCCGTACCGGTAGCCATGCCATACCGAGAAGACGAAGGTCAGCAGCAGCACCACGCCTCCCGTGATGATGAGCGTCAGAATGACTTCATGCAGAATCGGCTGACTGGTAAAAGGCGGCCCTGCCTTGGCCTTATGCAAAATCCACGTATACCCGGAGGTGGAGTCGTAATAGAACGACATATCGGACGGGTAAAGGCCCGGTTCCGCCCGCATCGCGATCAGCTCCAGCGGCCGGTAAGGCTCCTTGCGCGCCGAATCGCCGACCGATTGCACGATGGCGCCGGACGTGTCGATAATTTGCACATAAGCGTTTTCGGACGCCAGCTGCCGCGTCAGCTCCTGGAGCGCATCCTGCCGGACCCGCCCCGCTTCTCCGTAGGCGCGAATCCACGCTTCCAGCTTCGCGGGACCCAGGTCCTCCGTCCCGAGCATGTACAGAAGCGGCGTGCCACCTGTGGCGCTAAACTTCGTTCCGACACGGAACGAATCGAAGCGCCCGTTCTCCTCGATTTGCAGCAGCTCGGCGGTTCCGTAGGACGCCGGGAGCCGATTCGGGGTATTGATGGAGCCAATGACCTTTCCTTCCGCGTCTACGACCTGCAGCCAGTAGCCCCGCTCCGTAAGCTGATCGGTCCAGTGTGAAGGAATCGTCACGCTTTCCCCGTTCTCCACTGTTTCCGTAATGATGGTGTCCAGCGCCCCGACGGGAAACGTCTTCTTCAAATCCTGATTGGTCAAGTATCGGATGACCAGCAGCAGAACGACAATCAGAGTGACCAGCACGAACATCCACAGGAAAAAAAACTGCACGGTAAAGTGCGCGGCAAGCCTTCGCCTCACCTTGCTCATCGGTACTGCTCCTTGAGCAGCTTGTAGCCGAGCCCGCGAACGGTAACCAGATGCTTGGGATCACCCGGATCGGATTCGATGCGCTCGCGGATTTTGCGAATATGCACCATCACCGTATTGTCGTCGCCCATGCCGTCGATGCCCCATACGGCTTCGTACAGCTGCGCTTTGGAGAAGACGATATTCGGATGCTTGCACAGATACAGCAGCAGCTGATAAGCTTGCGCGGGACAGGACACCGTCTCCCCGTTCACCGTCAGCTCCCCTGCCTGCTCGTCGAGCACGAACCGCCCGAAGTCGTAGCGGCTCCGGGAGTCTTCCGTCCCCTGCGGCGAAGGCGCAGAGTTGTTCCGGCGCAGCCTGGCTTTAATCCGGGCCGCAATTTCGAGCGGATTGAACGGCTTGGTCACATAATCGTCGCCACCGGTCGCGAAGCCGGTCAGCACGTCCAGATCCGACGTCCGGGCGGTCAAAAAAATAATATGCGCATCAGACATCTGCCTGATTTTCGGACATAATTCGAATCCGGTCTGATCGGGCAGCATAACGTCCAGCACAATAATGTCCGCTCCGTGCCGCTCCAGCAGCCGCAGCCCCTCCTGCGCCGTACCTGCCGTGTAAATATGGCGGAAGCCTTCTTTTTGCAGCACCATCCGGATCAAATGAATGATCGAGGCTTCGTCGTCTATAATTAAAATTTTTGGATTCAGCATCGTATCCCTCCATCCTTATTGTACCAGAGGCACCTTAATTCCGGCTAAATTTCCGCGCAGGCGTTAAGCAAACGTTAAGGATAGCTTTCGCCGGAATTTAACCGGCAGTGCTACACTCGATTCGAGGTGATATCGTTGCTTGAAAAGAATAACAGACTGCACGTCATTGACGGGCTGCGGGGATTCAGCTTGCTTGGTATTTTAATGGCCAATATGCTTATCTTCCAATACGGAATCTGGGGGAAGGACGCAATGCAGTTTTTCGCGTTGTCCCCGGCGGATACCGTCGTACATAAGCTCGTCAAAATTTTCGTCGAGGGGAGCTTCATGCCGATCTTTACGTTTCTGTTCGGGTTCGGCATGATCAAGATGAAGGAGAGCATGGAAGCAAGGGGCCTGAAAGCCGGAAGGCACCTCGTCCGCCGGTTTCTGATGCTGCTCGGCTTTGGCCTCCTGCATTCCACCTTTTTGTGGGAAGGCGACATTTTAGCTTTTTACGGAATGATGGGCTTTTTTCTGCTGATCTTTATGAACCGGAAAGCGAAGACGCTGCTGATCTGGGGAACGATTCTGCTGTGTCTGTTCGGTCTTCTGGGGCTTGCACCCGAGATTCCCGACGACCCGGCTGCGAAGCAGGATAAGGCGCGCATGGAGCAATACGTGAAAGACACGAACCATATCTACGGAACCGGCACGTACGAGCAAATCAAGCATCACCGGCAGACGGCGGACCCGTTCGGGATGAACGGCTTCATGCTCTTTTTCATGCTGCTGCTCGCCCCGCTGTTTACCGGGCCGATGTTTCTGTTCGGGATGTACGCCGCCAAGAAGCAGTGGTTCGTGGACCCGGTCGGCGAGCGGCACGCTTATTTGAGGGGGATGCTGATTTTCATGCCGGCGGGACTGCTCCTGAAATCGCTGAAGCCCCTGTTTCCTCAGCTCGGCTGGGCGGGAATTGGCGAGATGCTTGGCGGCAGCCTCCTGTCGCTCGGCTATATTTTCGGCTTTGCCCTGCTCTGCTCGGCTGCGAAGAACTCGCCTTGGCTGCGGCGGTTCGAAGCGGTCGGCAAGCTCTCGATGACGAACTATTTGATGCAGTCGGTAATCTGCACGTCGATTTTTTACGGATATGGTCTCGGCCTGTTCGGCAAGCTCGGCGTCGCGGTCGGTTGCGGGCTGGCGGTCGCCATTTATTTGATGCAGCTCTTTGCCAGCGCTTGGTACGTGAAACGGTTCTCCTTCGGGCCGATGGAGCGGCTGCTGCGCATGTGGACGTATTTCTCCTTCGCCGGGAAGCCGAAGCCGCGCATACAGCAGCCGACCGTATCTTCCTAGATCTAAACGCGAGAAAGATAGGTCCCGTTACATCT
>NZ_BIMB01000068.1 GCF_004000865.1 Paenibacillus elgii NBRC 100335
AATAATAAGACCCTTGCGATCCAACTTGGAGATGCAAGGGTTTTTCGTATTTATACGCTCATGCAAAAACTCGTCCTACTGTGCGTAGCAGGACGAGTCGTTCTCATTTATTTTTAAATAGCCGGATGAACTGTGCTTGCGAAGAAGGAAAATGATGATCAGGCGCGGAAGTAGAAGCCAGAGATGAGTGAATATCAGAAAGCCGAACAGCGATGGCGGGAGCCACGGATAGAGGCATCCCAGCAAGACCAAGACGATCCATAGCACATGGAAATGGAGCCGGCGTACTTTGGTCATGGCGATATACGTGTCTGTACCGGGCGCATAGCCGAACCAAGGCAACTGATAGGACCAGCTCCAGGATTGAGGAGCATGCTTTACTTTTGTTCGGAGCAGGAGGCGAAGCAGAAGCGTTTGGACAAGCGGAAGACCCATCACTCCGACTGGAACACCGATTAACCCGACCGGCACCGACAAAAAAGAAATCGCAATAGTGGCCCCCAGAAAGGCGCAACCCGTCAAAATCCAATATACTTGAAAGAAAATCGCCTTGTAATGTACCCGTTTAAGCAGCCGGTATGTATAGATGGTCGATTCTTTGGACAATGTTCGATCTCTTGGCATAATAAGTCCCAATCCTCACTTGATGAACAAAATGAAAATTTACTACATATATCGGTAGGGTACAGGAAAATGTTGAGTTTGTCACGGGCTAACATGGATTTTCAACAAAAATATCGCGGAAAGGTTTGGGTTTTAAGAGAATTGGGCATACTGCTAGAAAAGAAGAGTAGAGGTGAATCGAACATGAGCGAAGAGCTGCAGCACGATTTCACGCCATCCTGCATTATTTGCGGGCAAACCAAAGAGAACGGTATCCTAATCATATCCGAATTCATATGCGAGGATTGCGAGAATGAAATGGTCCATACGGAAGTCAACGACGCCAAGTACCCTTTTTTCATACACCAGATGAAGCAAATTTTATATAAAAAGAATGCTTGAACGACAAGAACAAAAGGAAGCAAGCTCCGTTTTATCTCGGCTAGGGATGGAAGCGGGCTTTTTTGTTTGGTACAATACTGCTAAAATTGTTTTTTGAAATGAGGAAACAAGGTGTCACAGCATAGAGCGCCGCTGTACGAAGCATTGGCGGCACACCGGGAATCGGGCGCGCTCAGCTTTCATGTGCCCGGTCATAAGTCGGGAGCGCAAGGATATGCCGAAGCGGAGTCAGACTACCGGCAGATCTTATTACTTGATAGGACGGAGATCGCGGGACTGGATGATCTTCATCATCCGGAAGAAGCGATTAAGGAGGCCCAGGCCTTAGCTGCGGCGTGCTTTGGGGCGGATGAAACTTTTTTTCTGGTGAACGGGAGTACGGCAGGAAATTTGGCGATGATACTGGCAACCTGCCGCCGCGGGGATCTGCTGCTGGTACAGCGGGATGCGCACAAATCCGTTATTCACGGACTGATGCTCGCGGGTGCGCAGGCAGTATTTATTTCCCCGCTATGGGACCCGGAGAGCGGACTGAGCATGGGTGTGGCTGCAGAGGATGTCGTGCAGGCGCTGGATCGCTATCCTGAGGCCAAGGGGCTGCTTGTGACCAATCCAAGCTATTACGGGATTACAAGCGATTTGAAGGCATTATCCGGCCTTTTGCATGACCGCGGGAAGGTGTTGCTGGTGGATGAGGCGCACGGGGCTCATTTCGGCTTCCATCCTGATGTGCCTGCCTCGGCCTTAAGCTGTGGGGCGGATGCGGTCGTGCAATCCACTCACAAAATGTTGACGGCTATGACGATGGGCGCGATGCTGCACGTACAGGGCCCGCGAATTCGCCGCGGCGTTGTTCGAAAGGCGCTCGCTATGGTGCAAAGCTCAAGCCCTTCTTACCCGATTATGGCCAGCCTGGACCTCAGCCGACGAATGCTGCAGGAAGACGGCAGGGAGCGGATAGACCGAGGCTTATCGGCTGTTCGGAGGGTAATGGCCCATCTAAGCGGACATAGCCGGTGGCAAGCAAGAGGTTTGACGGAACGCATGCTTCAGATCGGGTGTCGTCAGGACCCTTTTAAGGTGGCATTGTACGACGTGTCGGGCCGTCTCGACGGCTTTGCGTTAAAGGAGCGTCTGGAGCAGCAGGGCTGTTTCCCGGAGCTGGCAGACCCGATGCATGTTTTGCTTGCGTTCAGCTTGGCGAGCACCGAAGAAGCGGCACAGCGGCTTATTAAAGTGCTGGTGCGGATAGACGAAGAAACCCAGGACGAAGGCAGCGGGACGAAGCCGGGATTAGGGGAGATGGAAGCCGCGGCGCAGCGGATATCCGAGCCGGTAACGTTCGATTGGGAAGCGATCCACGAAGGGACGGAGACGAAGGTGATGCTCCCCGTAGGCGAATGCGCTGGCCGCATCGCTGCCGAAATGATCGTGCCGTACCCTCCCGGCATTCCGGTCCTTTATCCGGGAGAGCGGATTACTGAACGGACGGTGGCGCATTTAACGCGGCTGGCCGCCTTGGGATCGCGGTTTCACGGGCATGACGTAACCGCCAGCGGTACCGTTCCGGTAATGGAAACGCGGTAGGCAATTCCTTAACGGCATAGATGCATACACGAATAGTTTTGAATAGGCGGCGGTTTGTTCGCACGGCATCAAGAGAAGAAGCTTGCTATAAAGCGGAGAAACGGATTGCAACCGCTATCCGAGTCATTACAGGACAGGAGACATGCATGTGAAACGGGGCTTTTTTATAACGGTAGAGGGCGGAGAGGGCGCAGGCAAAACATCTGCGATTGATGCCATCCTAGAGCAAGTAAAAGCGCGGGGGTACGACGTGTTATCCACGCGTGAGCCCGGGGGCATTCCGATTGCCGAGCAGATTCGCTCGGTCGTTCTCGACCGGAACAATACGGCGATGGACCCGCGTACGGAAGCGCTATTGTATGCGGCGGCGAGACGGCAGCATTTGGCGGAGAAAGTGATTCCTGCGCTGGAAGCCGGCAAGGTCGTCGTATGCGATCGTTTTATCGACAGCAGCTTGGCGTATCAAGGGTATGCGCGCGAGCTCGGGATGGACGAGGTGTTTGCCATTAACCGGTTTGCGATCGGGGATTGGATGCCGGATTTGACGGTGTTCATGGACGTTCGTCCGGAGATCGGGCTGGCCCGGATTCGCGCCGATCAGGGACGGGAAGTGAACCGCCTGGACCTGGAGTCGATGACGTTTCACAACAAAGTGCGGGAAGGCTACTTGCAAGTACTCAGCCGATTTCCGGAGCGTGTCGTGCGAGTGGATGCGGAGCGGGAGCTAGACAAGGTGCTCGAAGATATTGGGCAAATGCTGAACCAAAAGCTTCCCAAGCGAGTATGATATAATAGATATATTCCTTCTATAGATGTTTATATATAAATGAAGGAATTTTTCAAGCGCTTGTCTAATTATTTAAGGTAGGAAGACGGATAATATTCCTTTGGCAAAGGAGGCTGGATGCATGAAGTTAGTTATCGCCGTTGTGCAGGATAAGGACAGCAACCGTCTGTCGAACGCACTGATCAAAGAGGGCTTTCGCGCAACCAAGCTGGCGAGCACGGGAGGATTCCTACGCGCCGGAAACACGACATTTATGATCGGTACGGAAGATGAGCGTGTCAACGAAGCGCTGCAAGTCATTAAAGCGAACTGCAAAATCAGAGAGCAAATGGTCACCCCGGTATCCCCGATGGGGGGAACGACGGATTCGTATATTCCTTTCCCTGTCGAAGTTCAGGTTGGCGGGGCGGCGGTATTCGTGCTTCCGGTCGAGCGGTTCGAACATTTCTAGAAACGAGGTCGAGCCGAGTGAAAATCAACCCGGGTTGGCGCCCTTTCGGCAATGAAGTCGTCCGCAGCGAAAATACGTCATCCCAGCAGCTTCAAAAAATGTCGTTCTCCGATACGATGCAGCAGCAGGAAGAAAGAGCAACCCGGGAACAACTTCAGCGCATCCTGCAGCAAATTGACCTGCAAGGTCAACGGCTGGCCAAGTCGATGACCGTACGCGAGCTTCGGCAGTATAAGCTGCTCGTGAAGCAGTTTTTGGAAGAGACGGCTCGGCGGGGAGTTCAGCTTCGCGATACGCGGGGGTGGGACCGCAGAGGCCGGACGAAACGGTACAAGCTGCTGGAGGAAATCGATGCCGAACTGCTCGGCCTGGCGGACGAGCTGGTGGAAAGCGAACAAGGACGTATCGAGCTGCTGCAAAAAATCGGTGAAATTCGCGGAATGCTGATTAATTTATTTTTTTAGCGAAGCAGCCGATCTGGAAAGGAAATGCAGACCGTCATGTCTTTTCAATCGATTACAGGGCAGGAGCGAGTCAAACGAATGCTGCAAAACAGCCTTCGGACCGACAAAGTTTCGCACGCGTATATATTTACGGGGGCGCCCGGGACCGGACGGAGAGCAATGGCCCGGGCGTTCGCCCAAGCGATCTATTGCAAGGTGCTGCCGGACGATGCCTGCGGGGAATGTCTGGATTGCCGCAAGGTAGAGCATGGAAACCATCCTGATCTGCATTGGATCACACCGGACGGCGCCTCCATCAAAATCGACCAGATTCGCGAGCTGCAAAAGCAGTTTGCTTATCGCGCCTCGGCCTCTAACATTAAAATGTATGTATTGGAGGATGCCGATAAGCTGACCGTACAGGCGGCGAACAGTCTGCTGAAATTTTTGGAGGAACCGACCTCGCAGGTCGTAGCGGTTCTGATTACGGATAACGGACAAGCCCTGCTGCCGACGATCCGGTCGCGCTCCCAATGGATTCCTTTTTTGCCAATGGGACGAAGCAGCATGAAGGAGCTCCTTCTGCAGGAAGGACATCCGCCCGTTCTCGTTCAAGCGGCGGTGAATTTGGCCGCAGGACCGGAGGCGGCGCGCGAGTTGATTCAAGGAAATGGGTTTGCAGAACTCCGAAATTTGGTGATACAATTAGCTAGGGAGAGTTTGTCCCGATTGCCATCTGCGATGCTGACCGCTCAGCAGAAGCTGGCAAAGGGCGAGTTTTCCGAACAATTGCCGCGCTTCATGGATATGCTGATTTTGTGGCTCAAGGATATGGTGCAGCTCAAGCTCGGCAGCCGCGAAGAATTGGTCTACACGGATCAACTGGACTGGATGTCGCAGCAAGCGTTATCTTATTCGATGGAGCACTGGATCGCCTGCCTTGAGCAGGCGGTGGAGACGCAGAAACGATTGCGTTCCCATGCCAATCCCCAGCTCGCGCTGGAACATATATTAATGCGGCTTAAGGGGGTGTAAGATTGTTCTCCGTGGTAGGCGTCCGCTTCAAGAAGGCGGGCAAAGTGTATTACTTCGATCCGAGCGATCTGCCGATAGATCAAGACAGTGCCGTCATTGTCGAAACGGCGCGCGGAGTCGAGTACGGCCGGGTAGTGATTGGCCGAAGAACGGTAGGCGAATCGGATGTTGTGCTTCCGCTGAAGAGGGTCATCCGCATTGCGGACCAACAGGATGCACAGCTTGTTGAAGATAACAAGCAAGCGGCCAAAAATGCGTTTGCTATTTGTCAGGATAAGATTAAGGATCACCAGTTGCGCATGAAGCTGGTCGACGTTGAGTATACATTTGACCGGAACAAAATCATCTTTTATTTTACGGCCGAAGGCCGGGTCGATTTCCGGGAATTGGTCAAGGATCTGGCCAGCATTTTCCGGACGCGGATCGAGCTTCGCCAAATCGGCGTACGGGACGAAGCCAAGATGCTTGGAGGCATCGGGCCTTGCGGACGTATCCTGTGCTGTTCTTCCTTTCTGGGGGATTTCGAGCCGGTTTCGATCAAGATGGCCAAGGACCAGAACCTGTCGCTCAATCCGACGAAAATTTCCGGCTTGTGCGGACGATTAATGTGCTGCCTCAAATATGAGCATGATAATTACGAAAGCGCCAAGGACGATCTTCCCCGCGTAGGCAGCGAAGTCATTACGTCGCTCGGCAACGGACGCGTGGTGTCGCTGAATGTCGGGGAGCGTACGGCGAAGGTGCAAATTTTCGATATGAAAAAAGTGATGGATCTTCCTTTGGATGATGTCGTGGAGCAGCAGTAAAAAGCCAGTCGCTGCTTCTGCAGCTTGAGGTGAGAGAAAAGCGTGGATAAAAGGGATATATTCGTACAAATCGATCAAATGGAAGAACAGATGGGCACGCTCTATGCCGAGCTTGGCGATCTCAAGCGGCAGATTATCGAGCTGCTGGAGGAGAACAAGCGTCTGGGTATCGAGAATCAGCAGCTGCGCAAGCTGCTGAAGAAAGATGCCGAACCGATGCTGCCTTTACTTCAAGCAGCCGGTGCGAGCGTCCCTGTTTCGATGAAAGAACCGACCGGTGAGGGCTACGACAATTTGGCACGCATCTATCACGAAGGCTTTCACATTTGCAATGTCTATTATGGGCATTTGCGTACGGAAGGCGACTGCTTGTTCTGCATGTCATTTTTGAATAAATAACGATGCGCCGTAGAGGAGAATGACTCTTCTACGGTTTTTTTTGAAGAGTTTAGATAGGTACATAATAATCGGCAGAGAGAGGAATACGCTTGGAACGAGTCCCGATCTATGAGCGGGAGCGAATCGACGATTTGCTTACGCACGATTTAAAAATTATTCAGAGTGACGAAGTATTCAGCTTTTCGATGGATGCGGTGCTGATTGCGCGTTTTTGCTCGGTTCCGCCGAGAGGGCGCATCGTCGATCTGTGCTCCGGCAACGGCGTCATTCCGCTGCTGCTGACCACCCGGACGAAAGCGCACATTACGGGCGTAGAAATTCAAGCCAGATTGGCGGATATGGCCCAGCGGAACGTGCAGCTGAACGGGCTGGAGGAACGAATCGCTATCCAGCACGGCGATTTGCGTCAATCCCCTGCCGAGCTGGGGAACGGCGCCTTTGATTTGGTAACGGTCAATCCTCCGTATTTGCCTGTTCCGAATGGGGATCAGAACGTGAATGAGCACGTAGCTGCCGCCCGGCACGAGCTGTTCTGCACGCTGGACGATGTAGTACGAGTGAGTAGCCGGTTGGTGCGCAGCGGTGGCAAAGTCGCCATGGTGCACCGGCCGAGCCGCTTGGTCGATATTTGCTGCACGATGCGACAGTACCGGCTCGAGCCGAAACGCATCCGGTTCGTTCATCCCCGGGCCGATGCCGAAGCGAATATGGTGCTTATCGAAGCGCTTCGCGACGGAAAACCGGAGGTTCGCATGCTTCCGCCGCTGATTGTTTATAAGAATGAGACGGAATATACGGATGAGCTGATGGAGGTCTATTACGGCCGCCGCGCTGCGCTCGCCGATCCGTCCAATACTTCATTATAGAAGGAATCGATGTCCGTGAACATTCAAAAAAGCTATGCGAATGAAAGCCGCCGTCAAGGCAGTCTTTATCTGGTAGGTACTCCGATCGGCAATCTGGAGGACATGACCTACCGCGCCGTTCGGGTGCTTGGCGAAGTGCAGTGGATTGCGGCCGAGGATACCCGGCAAACGCGCAAGCTGCTCACGCATTTCGACATTTCGACCCGGCTTGTCAGCTACCACGAGCACAATAAACAAGCCAGCGGTCCCGAGCTGATCCGTCTCATGCAGGAAGGTGACTCCATCGCGCTCGTCAGCGATGCCGGCTTGCCTGCGATTTGCGATCCGGGCGCGGATCTGGTCCGCCTCGCCATCGAAGCGGATATCCCCGTCATCCCCATTCCCGGGGCGAACGCCGCGCTGTCCGGGCTGATCATGTCGGGTCTGCCGACTGAGCGGTTCACCTTCGTCGGCTTCCTGCCGCGCGACAAGAAGCCCCTGGAGCGGGAGCTTGCCGCCCTGAAGCGGGAGCCGGGCACGGTAATCTGCTACGAGTCCCCCCACCGTCTGGTGAAGACCCTAACGATTATGGCCGAAACCATCGGCGAGACCCGGGAAATCTGCTTGGTCCGCGAGCTGACCAAGAAATACGAGGAAGCCGTCCGCGGCACGATCCGCGAATGCTTGGACCATCTGAACGAGCATCCGCCTCAGGGCGAGTATGTGCTCATCCTCCGCGGCGTCAGCCCGGAAGAGGCCGAGGCATCGGGCGAAGCCCAATGGTGGGCCGCTTTAACCCCTGCGGAGCATGTCGCCCGCTACGAGGCCGACGGCCTCGACCATAAGGAGGCATTGCGCCGCGCCGCCCAAGACCGCGGCGTCCCGAAGCGCGAGCTGTATAACCTTCTTCACCAAGGAGGCTGATAGGAAATAGTTTACAACGACCACGCCTCCTATATAATAGAAGAGACAAGATGTTAGGCCCAAGGCGAAATCGGGTAATAAGACTTATATGCGTTGCGCGAATCGCTGAGAAGGAAACGTAGGCGTCCTGAGAGCAGTTCAGTGTCCGTGCGCGTTATAATGAACGGTTAGCTGGTTGTGGCAATGGAGTCGGTCGTCTTTCAAAGTAACTAACGCCCTTGCGCGATGCTGCTTGCAGCGAGCTCTCCGGCGCACGAGTTGTCGAGTGCGCCTCGGCTTTGCTCGAACAAAAGCTGTCGAGGCTTGCCTCGATGCGGGCCTTAGCAAGCATGAAGAATCAAGCGCCGACGTGTGCGCATGCACCGCTTCGTAAGAGCGCTGCCGTAGAGCGTGTCTTCATGCCGGACCCGCAGGGTTCGCATGAAGACAGACGCGCTCCTCGCACCCAAGCTGCGTCGAAGCGCCTGCGGGGTTCAGGGGCGCGGCCCCTGGGGTCCCCCTTAGGAAGGGGGATTTAGGGGGATGGGAAGCCATCGCATAAAAAAAATCCCCGATTCGGACAACCACGAATCAGGGATATAGAGGAGATATGAAAAAGGTTAGAATTACCAAAGTTAATTGTGCTATCTCTATTATAACCTATTTTTTTTATTTTGTCACAGGTATTGGCATTTCAGATAAGCATTCATGGCAAACAATTTTTCCTTTGAAGTAGGAAACATTCTCAGCATTGCCGCAAAAGATACAGGCTGGCTCATATTTCTTCAACATGATGCGCTCGCCATCAACGTAAATTTCCAAAGCGTCTTTTTCGCCAATGCCTAAAGTACGGCGCAATTCGATCGGAATAACCACCCGACCCAATTCATCTACTTTTCTAACAATACCGGTGGATTTCATCATAAAAAATTCCCCTCTCTAAGAAGTTACATAATGAAGTATAGTGTTTCAAAAGATTAATCGTCATGTTTCGACATTTCTTTACACATATGATACCAACCATTCCCAAAATAGTCAACCAAAAAATATGAGTTTTCCTTGTTATTTTATGGCATACGAGGGGGGTTATGCAAAATTCAATGAAAACAAACGTTTCAAAACGAGAAAATCGTTGATTTTTATAAGACACACCGCACTAAGAAAGGGTTTGTCACCAGATCATTGAAGTATAGATAAAAAAAGAAAACACAATTATGGAAGCTCAAATTCGACATGTTTCGACAAATTCTATCTTCTTTTTACGAGAGTATTGTCGAATAAATAGCCGGAGCCGATAGGAGGATGTTCATGACCACTCCCCTTCAAGAAGAGAAAGTATTCAAGGATCCCGTGCACAAATACATCTACGTCCAAGACCAAACGATTTGGGACCTGATCAACACCAAGGAGTTTCAACGCCTTAGACGAATTCGCCAGCTCGGCACCTGCTTTTTGACGTTCCACGGTGCAGAACATAGCCGGTTCTCCCATTCCCTCGGCGTTTACGAGGTGACCCGCAAAATCATCTCGCAGTTCGAACGCAATAAGTACGAGGACTGGCCGCGAGAGGAACGGCTTCTGTGCCTCTGCGCCTCGCTGCTGCATGATGTCGGGCACGGCCCGTTCTCTCATTCGATTGAGAAAACGTTCGGGACGCACCACGAAGAATGGTCATGCCGTATCGTTCTCGGAGACACGGAAGTGAACCAGGTATTGCGGCGCGTATCGCCTACGTTTCCACAGCAGGTGGCCGGCGTGATCGCTAAAACGTACAACCAGGAAATCGTCGTCAGCCTCGTATCGAGCCAGCTCGATGCCGATCGGATGGATTACCTGCTGCGGGACGCCTATTTCACCGGAGTGAATTATGGCACATTCGATTTGGAACGCATCCTGCGCGTCATGCGCCCGTATCAGGGTCATATTGTTGTGAAGGAAAGCGGCATGCATGCGGTAGAGGATTACTTGATGTCCCGGTACCAAATGTATTGGCAGGTCTACTTTCATCCGGTGACCCGCAGCGCCGAAGTATTGCTTCACAACATTTTTCAAAGAGCGAAGCACCTTCATGAGGAAGGCTTTGCCTTCCGTTTCTTATTACATCCGCTACCGAACCTGTTCCGGCAAAAAATGACGGTACACGACCATTTTTTAATGGACGAGGCGTTCATGCAGACGGTGCTGATGCAATGGTCCTTCGAAGAGGACCCGGTGCTTTCCGACCTATGCACCCGGTTCCTGCAGCGGCGGCTGCTCAAGTATGTGACGCTCGAGAAAATCGACGCCCGGCAGATCGAGCGGCTGCGGGATCAAATGCGCAGCTTCGGCATCGATCCGGATTATTATCTGGACATCGATTTTCCTTCCGATCTATCGTATGATGTGTACAGGCCGGGCGAACAGGATGAGAAGCTGCCTATTCTGCTGCTTGACTCCCGGGATACCCTGACGGAAATATCGCGGAAGTCGGAAATTGTCCGCTCCATCAGCGGCATTCATATGGGAAAATACCATTTGTATTACCCACGGGAGCTGCTTTTGAACCATGCCGACAAATTGGACAAAAATCTTCGAAAACTGCTCGATCTTTAACTGTCATCACCTGCTCTTACAACCAGAACATAATATAAGGAGAAAAAGATGATAACCGATACACACGCTCACTTGAATGCGCCGCAGTTCGATGAGGATCGACAAGAGGTCATCGAGCGCGCACGAGCAAACGGAATCAGTCGAATCATTAATGTCGGTTTTAACCGCGAGACGATCCCAAGCTCCATCGCTTTGGCGGAACAGTACGATTTTATTTATTCGACCGTAGGCTGGCATCCGACCGATGCGAAGGATATGACGCCGGAGGATCTCGAATGGATCGAATCGCTGTGCGGACACGAGAAAGTTGTCGCCATTGGGGAAATCGGCCTGGATTATTATTGGGATACGTCTCCCAAAGACGTGCAGGACCGCGTATTTCGCCAGCAAATTCAGCTTGCGAGGAAGGTCGGCCTGCCGATCGTCATCCATAACCGCGATGCGCATCATGACGTCGTGCAGACGCTTCGTGAAGAGAAAGCGGCGGAGGTCGGAGGGGTCATGCATTGCTACTCTGGCAGCTGGGAGACGGCAAAGATGTGCCTCGATATGAATTTCTATATTTCGTTCGGCGGTCCCGTCACGTTCAAGAATGCGAAGCAGCCGAAGGAAGTGCTTGAGAAGGTGCCGCTCGATCGTTTATTGATCGAAACCGATGCGCCTTATCTGGCTCCTCACCCGTATCGGGGCAAGCGAAACGAGTCCTCGTATGTGCGCCTGGTCGCCGAGACGGCTGCCGAAATCAAAAGGATATCTCTGGAAGAATTGTGTGAGATCACCACAGCGAATGCCAGCCGGCTTTTTGGCTTGTCGTGAATAAATACACAGATTTGGACGAGCGGATTTTCTTCCGAATCGAGATAATCGAAGAAAAATATATAAAAACATACGACTTGTGAAGAGAAAGATGGTTTTTGAGATCGAATTAGCTTCAATCGGCTGGAATCGATCCAAAACCATCCTTTTTTTCGAAGTTTGTATACTTTACAACTTTGGTCTTCCCATCGTAAACTCAATAATAACTTCATAACGATTACCAAAATCCAACATCGCTGAGTTTCCGAAAGGGAAACGGGGGAACCGCATCGCGGCAGTTAAGGCGCAGCTTTGACCGTTGTGGTGTTTTTTTAGGGGTGAATCCTCATCGTGCATGGGTAACATGCACTGGGGTAGGGCGACTCTCAAGTCCGAATCCGTCAGCTAACCTCGTAAGCGTTCAGAGAGAGGTAACGATTGTCGTGAGCTTTTATTTCATTTTGCCCAAAATGAAAAAGTCACGGGAAGGTTCCTCTTCTCCGCTGACTTTTTTTGTGTTCTCCCGTTCATTTGGGATATTAACCGGAGCCGGTTTAACCAACACAAGTTGAAGGAGGTGGCCGCCGCAGGCAAGTAAGTTCTGATGGCAGCAGATAAAATTGTTGGAATGGCAATCAAACCATTTTACCATAGTCGCGTCAGATTAAATCATGCATAACACTCGGATGGCGGGGCTTTAAGGAGGACCGAACAAGTGGGCGCTGTGAACCATGAGCAAACCCATGTAAGACGATCATCCAGCATGTCCTTCGCATTGCGATGGAAGCATGAAAACTTGCGTATGATATCGATCATTGCCCTCATTTCATTCGCTATGACTTTCATGTTCTTACTGATGTATCACGGTACGGCTACCAAGCGCGTATCAGTCGTTGTAGACGGACAGGAACGCACGTTCCAGACCCGGCAAGGGGTTCTACAGCGCATACTGGATGAGCAAGGCATCGCTGTAGGAGAATACGACCGGGTGTCGCATTCCCTTCAAGCTTCGGTGAAGTCTGGAGATCGCATTACGATCGATAAGGCAAAGCCGCTGCAGTTGACAGCAGATGGAGAGACGAAGACCGTTTATACGACAGGAAAAACGGTGGAGACCGCACTGGCGGATTTGAAAATCACGCTCGGCGAGCTCGATAAGGTAACTCCCGCTTTGACGACGGAAGTCACGGACAACGAGCCGATCAAAGTGGTTCGCGTGAAGAAAGAAACGGAAGAAGTAAAAGAACCGATCCCGTTCGAGACGGTGAAGAAGAACGAGCCGCAACTGCTCAAAGGCAAGGAGCAGGTTGTTCAAGAAGGGCAAGAGGGCGTACTGCTCAAGAAAAAGGAAAAGCTGTTTGAGGACGGGGCGCTCGTCGCCGAGAATGTCGTCGATCAGCAGGTACAAACGCAAAGCGTTAAGAAAATCGTAGCTGTCGGAACGAAAAATCCGGTTGTCATTTTATCCGCTTCTTCTCCGAACGTTGACCAATTGACCAAAAACGGGGTCAAATTCGGATACAAGCAAGTGATCAACAATGTGAAGCTTACCGCGTACTCGGCCGATGAGGACTCGACTGGAAAAAGCAGCGAGCATCCGCAATACGGGGTAACTTCTTCAGGCACGAAAGTAATGGAAGGTCGCACAATTGCCGTAGACCCCAAAGTAATCCCGATGGGCTGGTGGGTATATATCGAAGGAATCGGCTTCCGCCGGGCGGAAGACACCGGCAGCGCGGTGAAAGGGAATGTGATTGACGTTTATTTCGACAGCAGCGACTACGCCAACCGTTTCGGTTCGAAACAGGGCTACACGGTGTATGTCATCGGGCCGAAAAAACCGTCGGTCGATTAAGGATGCGCAATCTGGGCAGACTCATCATATATAGAACGGAAAAAGAAGAGGTACGGCGATGTCCCTCTTCTTTTTCCTTGTTTGCGAAAGAAGGTACGGCTTAAAGAAATGATTAAGGAAATTATCGTTGTAGAAGGCAAGGACGATACTGTCGCCATTAAGCGGGCGGTGGAGGCGGAAACGATCGAGACGGGCGGCTCCGCCATTAATAAAGACGTATTGAAGCGGATTCGGCTTGCCCAGGAGCGGCGCGGCGTCATCGTATTTACGGACCCGGACCATGCAGGCGAGCGTATCCGTAAAATCATCGCCAAAGAAGTACCGGGCTGCAAGCATGCCTTCCTGACGCAAGAAGCCGCCACGAGCCGTGGGGATATCGGCGTGGAGAACGCCTCCGTCGAAGCGATTCGCGAGGCGCTGGCGAACGTGCGGACCGATGGGAAGAGGGGCGAATCCGCCATTGCTTGGGAAGACCTGATCGAAGCAGGGCTCATCGTTCATCCGGAAGCGGCTTCCAGACGGCTCGAAATGGGTAAACGGCTTGGGATCGGGTACTGCAACGGCAAACAGTTTTACAATCGATGCCGGATGTTTCAAATTTCGCGCGAAGAGTTCGAGGCGGCGCGGCGTCATTTGGATGAAGAAGAGGGTGCGGGCTCATGACGACAGAACATCGCGGACAATCGTCCGGACAAGCAACCGAGGATATCGCTTCGCCGAAGCGGACCAAGGAGCTTATACAGAAGTACGGCTTCACGCTCAAAAAAAGCCTGGGGCAAAACTTTTTGATCGATCAAAACATTTTAAGCAAAATCGTCTCCGCCGCCGAGCTTGACTCGGGTAAAGGAGCCTTGGAAATCGGACCGGGGATCGGCGCGCTCACCCAACAGCTGGCCAAGACGGCCGGACGGGTCGTAGCGGTCGAGATCGACCAGCGGCTTCTCCCGATGCTGAAAGAAACGCTTGAGCCTTATCCCCATGTTTCCGTCGTCCACGGAGATGTACTGAAGACCGATCTTCGCGAGCTGTTCGAGGCTCATTTTCGCGACGTCTCAAAGGTCAGCGTCGTGGCAAATCTGCCGTATTACGTGACGACCCCCATCGTGATGAGGCTGCTGGAAGAAAAGCTTCCGCTGGAGCATATCGTCGTGATGATCCAGAAGGAAGTGGCCGACCGGATGGCGGCCAAGCCCGGAGGCAAGGATTACGGGAGCTTGAGCATCGCCGTACAGTATTATTGCGAGCCGGAAGTCGTCACCATTGTGCCTCATACCGTGTTTATCCCGCAGCCGAACGTCGACTCTGCCGTGATTAAGCTGAAGGTGCGCGAGCGGCCGCCGGTGGACGTAGAGGACGAAAGCTTTTTCTTCGATGTCGTTCAAGCCAGCTTCGTGCAGCGCCGCAAGACAATTTATAACAATCTGGCTGCCAGATACTTTACGAAAGAGACAAAAGGGCAGCTGGAGGGAATTCTCCGAAATGCCGGCATCGAGCCTTCGCGCCGCGGGGAAACGCTGTCGATCGAAGAGTACAGCGTGCTGAGCCGGCATTTGGCCGCCGCGTTGAAGGGGAATGGCTAGCCGGCCCGAACGATAGCGGGCGGTTGTCCCTGCACCATTTGCCTATATCCGCCATACGATAGTCGAGGAGGCGATGCAGCCATGAAGCAGGGAGACCTGGTCACTCGGAAATCGTATGGCGGAGACGTTGTGTTCAAAATTCATGAATTCCGGCAGCAGCAGGCCATATTACGCGGGGTGGAACTTCGATTGCTGGCGGATGCCCCGATTCGGGACTTGGTGATGGCCCCGCAGATCGATCCCCTTGAAACCGTAGGGGCGATGCGTCCCAAATGGCTGGAAGCAATGAGACGATCGGGAGGAGCCGGAGCAGCTCCGCAGGCGCAATCGGACGGATGGCAAAATACAGAGCAGCCTGCGGAATCTTCCAAGCCGCGCCCGGCATACTTTGAACTGCCCGGCAAAGTACTGCATTTGGACGGGGACCCAAACTATCTGCGCAAATGCATGGTCCTCTATAATGAGCTCCGCGTTCCGGCGGACGGCTACTATGTAGGGGAGGCGAATATGGCCGATGCGCTTTACCGCCTGCTGCCCCAGCTGCAGCCGGATATTGTCGTGATTACGGGCCATGACGGCCTTCTGAAGCAGCGCGAGCGAACCTACGGGGATATTACCCAGCTCACCAGCTACAAAAACTCGCATAATTTCGTCAATGCCGTTCGCGTGGCCCGTCAGTTCGAAAAAAACCGCGATGCCCTGACGATCGTCGCCGGAGCGTGTCAGTCGCATTTTGAGGCGTTGATGCAGGCCGGGGCCAATTATGCCAGTTCGCCGGCCCGCGTGTTGATTCACGCGCTCGATCCGTTGTGCGTCGCGGCAAAGGTAGCTTTTACCCCGATTAAGGATACGGTGAATATCGTCGACGTTATCGGGTTGACACATAGCGGGTTGGAAGGGCTGGGCGGTATCGAATCCCGCGGGAGCTATCGCCGGGGCGTTCCCCGAATTGAATACGCGAATCGTAAATAAGCGCCGAAAGGTGCTTTTTATTTTGCCTCGCACACCAACTTTTTACAATACTGTGAACGGAGTACCCTCAATATTTTGGAATACCGCATGGTATTAAGGAAAAATTCCGTTGACAACAGGTTTGTATGGCTGATATAATATTCGGCTTAAATTGACATACTACTGTCGTTGCGTTATAATGTTAGGGAAAGAGGTGGTAGTGGTCAATGGCAAAAAATGCGCTGTTGGAGATCAAACGTAGTTTGGAACCTCATGTCGGTCAGAAGATTATGTTAAAAGCGAATGGTGGTCGCCGTAAGACAATCGAACGATCCGGTGTATTGGAGGAAACCTACCCTTCCGTTTTTATTGTTAAGCTGGATCAGGAACAGCATGCATTCAAGCGCGTTTCTTACAGCTACGCAGATATCCTGACAGAATCCGTCGAAGTTACTGTGCATGGCGATGACGGTGAAGTACGGATTACGATACATCAATAAGTACATAACGGTTGGCCGTACTAGCGGTCAGCCGTTTTTTTAATGGAATCCTTTCCTTTGGAAAAGACTGCGGCGCTGTATGATTCCACTGCAACAGGCGCATACTAGATCGTACGGATACCATCATTCTTTATGAGGGGGGACGCGATATGGGACGCAGAAGTCGGGGCGTCATGTCGGAATCATTCAAATACGAGCTGGCTAAAGATTTGGGCTTCTATGACACGGTCCAGCAGGAAGGTTGGGGCGGCATTCGCACGAAGGATGCGGGCAATATGGTCAAGCGCGCAATCCAAATCGCCGAGCAGGCTTTGGCGAATCAGCAATCGGCGGCTGCGCCGGTACGCGAACCGGTCAGCTTCCAGCCGGCGCCGGTTGTTTCTCAAGCCTACGCACCTTACAGTCAACCGCCTTACGCCGGAATGCCGCCTGCTTATACGATTGCCCCAAATCCGGTTCAAACGGGCTACAACTCCTTTGCGCCGTAAGGGCGGAACTTCATTTCCGGAGAATCCTCAAGCTAGAGCGCCCGTTATGGAGCTTTAGCTTTTTTTTGTAGCGCTTTTGGTATAGTATTAGGATGAACGGCATCATGCCTTCGATTAACGGGATGACAGACAGGTGCAAAGAAGGTGTCGACATGAAAGTGTTTGAGAAAGCGCCGGCAAAAATCAATTTGTCGCTGGATGTTTTACATAAGCGTGAAGACGGTTACCATGAGGTCGAAATGGTGATGACCATGGTCGATTTGGCGGACCGTATCGAGATGCAGGAGCTGCCTCGCGATACGATCATAATTTCCAGCCAAGCCGGGTACATCCCGCTCGACGAGAAGAACCTTGCCTTTCAGGCCGCCCGGCTCATTAAAGACCGGTACGACGTGAAGCAGGGTGTATATATTCATTTGGACAAAAAGATTCCTGTCGCCGCGGGCCTGGCCGGAGGAAGCAGCGATGCCGCAGCGACGCTACGCGGCTTGAACCGGCTGTGGAGGCTCGGGATCGGAGCGGACGAGCTGCAGAAGCTTGGAGCCGAGCTTGGCTCGGACGTGCCGTTTTGCGTAACGGGAGGGACGGCCATTGCGCGTGGCCGGGGAGAGAAGCTGGAGCCGATCGAGTCGCCGCCCCAATGCTGGGTCATTTTGGCCAAGCCTCCGATCAATGTGTCTACCTCGGAAATATACGGCAAGCTGAACGCTGCCGGAATCCGCAAGCATCCGTCGACGGAAGGCGTTCTTCGGGCGATTCGCGAGAAGCGGTTCGATCTGCTGTGCGGCGAGCTGGGTAACGTGCTGGAGGAAGTGACGCTGGACCTGTATCCCGAAGTGCGTCAGTTGAAGGAAGTGATGATCAAGCTGGGCGCCGAGGGAGTGTTGATGTCGGGCAGCGGTCCGACGGTGTTCGGCCTCGTGTCCAAGGAAACGAAAATTCCGCGCATTTACAACGGGCTGCGGGGATTTTGCAAGGATGTATTCGCTGTCCGGCTGCTTACGTAAAGAAGCCAATGAATGTCACGTTTGTGTCATCATCTTTTGCATGGACAGCTTGAATAAATACGTATAAAAATGGTATATTCACAATATATTATTCGGATTTATAGCTTTTTATCCGACGTGTAGGGGGAACGCTCATGAAAAAACTAAAAAGAAGCGCAAGATTGGTCGAGATGACCCAATACTTGCTGATCCGCCCCCATACGCTGATTCCTTTGACGACATTCGCAGACCGATACAATTCCGCCAAATCGTCCATCAGCGAAGATTTGGCCATCATTAAAGAAGTGTTTGAAGAGGAAGGCCTTGGGGAGCTTCAGACGCTCGCGGGAGCAGCAGGCGGCGTCAAGTTCATACCGAAAGTATCGAAATCGCATTCATTGCAATTCATCACCCAGTTGTGCCGCCAGTTGGAGCAGCCCGAACGCATCCTGCCAGGCGGGTATTTGTACATGTCCGATATTATGGGGCAGCCGATGATTTTGAATGAAGTCGGCAAAATGTTCGCTTCCGCCTTTTCGGGGAACGATATCGATGTGGTCATGACGGTGGAAACGAAAGGCATCCCGCTGGCCTACGCCACGGCTACTTATTTGAACCTGCCGGTCGTCATCGTGCGCCGCGACAATAAAGTGACAGAAGGTTCCGCCGTCAGCATCAACTACGTATCCGGCTCGAACAAACGCATCCAGACGATGTCTTTGTCCAGACGGGCGCTCAAGGAAGAAGCCAAGGTGCTGATCATCGACGATTTCATGCGGGTGGGCGGAACGATTCATGGCATGATGGACTTGCTGCAGGAATTTAAAGCCACGGTCAAAGGCGTCGGCGTATTCGTCGAGTCAGGCGAAGTCGAGGAGCATTTGGTCGAGGATTACGTCTCGCTTGCCAAGCTGTCCGCCGTCGATCCGAAGACACGGCAGATTACGGCCGAGCCGGGCAACTATTTTCAAGAAGAGGTTTCTAATCTAATCGAGGAGTGACAAATGCATATGACATTAGAACGTATCTCTACGGACCGGGCGCCTGCCGCTATCGGTCCTTATTCACAAGCAATCAAATTTGGCAATCTGTTATTTACCTCCGGTCAAATTCCGCTCAATCCCGAAGGCCAAATCGTCGAAGGCGGCATCGCCGAGCAGACGCACCAAGTCTTCCGCAATTTGAAAGCGGTATTGGAGGAAGCGGGGGCAACATTCGAGAGCGTGATCAAGGCTACGGTATTCATCAAAGACATGAATCAGTTCGCCCAGGTGAATGAAATCTATGCAACCTACTTCGGAGACCACAAACCGGCGCGTTCAACTGTCGAAGTTGCACGACTGCCGAAGGACGTTTTTGTCGAAATCGAGCTTATTGCGGCGTTAAGTGTCGAATAATTTCAAATTTATAAAGTATTTATAAAATTGGTCAAAAACTTAAGAGATTTAGCAGGAATTTGCCCTAAAATGTGGAATTTATAGTTCATGTCTCCAAGATGGAAAAAGGTGGTGAATCAGAAGTGCAAATTACAGACGTCAGACTTCGCAGGGTGAACTCCGAGGGCAGAATGAAAGCCATTGCTTCCATTACCATCGATAACGAATTTGTAGTACATGACATTCGTGTGATTGACGGTAACAACGGAATGTTCGTGGCCATGCCTAGCAAGCGGACCCCGGACGGAGAGTTCAGAGATATCGCTCACCCGATTTCCTCTTCAACCCGCGAGAAAATTCAAGCGGCCGTGTTAGCGGAATATGAGCGTGCTGCAACGGAAGAGGAAGTCATTGAAGAAGGAGCTTAATACGATCTATGAAGAGGGCCAAAAGGCTCTCTTTTCTTTTATACCCGGGCAGGATATATTGGGACTGGCGTTTCACGGACAGAAACCGTATCATAAAAAGAAAACAATACATTGGATCAAAGGGGATGGACGAAACTTGAACATCATGGGGATCGTACTGGCTGCAGGTCAGGGGAAACGAATGAAATCGAAACTATATAAAGTATTGCACCGGGTATGCGGTAAACCGATGGTCGATCATGTGGTCACCGCATTGGAAAATATACAAGCTTCTCGTACAGTCGTCGTCGTCGGTCACGGAGCGGAAGCCGTTCAATCGTACTTGGGCGACCGGGTCGAGTATGCGCTGCAGGAGCAGCAGCTCGGGACAGGCCACGCCGTGCTTCAGGCCAAAGATCTGCTGGCCGCGGAGGACGGCTTGACGATTGTCATCTACGGAGATACACCGCTGATTTCGGACAGCACCCTCGAAGGCATGATCAAGCTGCACCAGGAGAAGGGGGCGGCGGCTACACTGCTGACGGCGGTTGTTGACGATCCTACCGGCTACGGACGGATTATCCGCGACGAGCGCGGGTACGTGACGCAAATCGTGGAGCAGAAGGACTGCAACGAGGCGCAGCGCCAGGTCAAGGAAACGAACGTCGGCACCTACTGCTTCGATAACCGGAAGCTGTTCGAAGCGCTGGCGCTTGTGAAAAACGACAACGCGCAGAACGAATACTACATTACGGACGTGATCGGCATTCTGGTCGGTCAGGGGCAGATTGTCGAAGGCTACGTGCTGGAAGACGAGGCGGAGTCGTTCGGCGTCAACGACCGTTTGCAATTGTCCGTGGCCGAGCAAACGATGCGCGAGCGGATTAACCGCCGTCACATGCTCGCCGGGGTGACGATGGTCGATCCGGCAAGCACTTATATTGAAGCGGACGTGCAAATCGGAGCGGATACGATATTGCTGCCGGGAACGGCGCTTCGGGGAAAAACGGTGATCGGTGAAGACTGTGTCATCGGACCGCAAGCAGATATCACGGATAGTACGATTGGCAGCGGCGTTACCGTCAAGCACTCCGTGCTGCAGGAAGCGGTCGTCGGCGACGGATCGTCCGTAGGACCATATGCTTATTTGCGGCCGGGAGCGGATCTTGGCCAGAACGTGAAAATCGGCGATTTCGTTGAAATCAAAAACGCCAAGCTGGCAGACGACGTGAAAGTGTCGCATTTAAGCTACGTCGGCGATGCGGTCATCGGCCGGAACGTCAACTTCGGCTGCGGAGCGATTACCGTCAACTATGACGGCTTCAACAAGCAGTTGACCGAAGTGGAGGAAGATGCGTTTATCGGCAGCAACGTCAACCTCATTGCTCCGGTCAAAGTCGGCAAAGGGGCTTATGTCGTAGCCGGTTCCACCATTACGCACGAAGTAGGAGACGGCGACGTAGCGATTGCCCGGGAGCGTCAGGTGAACAAGCACGGCTACGCCGACAAGCTTCGTACCAAATTTGCGGCGAAGAAGGCGAAGAAGTAAGCTTTAAGCGAGAGAATCAGCATCAGGATGTTTTGAACCTCCTTCAATTGGGTAAAGTAGTAAGAAGCTAGGGCTTCACCCAAATTGAAGGAGGTTTTCTTATGGCTACATCGCTCAAAGCGGAAGCTCGGACAGGCCGGACGAAAGGCGACCGCAACCGGCTGCGGGCCGAGGGCAAAGTCCCCGGCGTCGTCTACGGCAAAAAAGTGACGCAGACGCCGATCGCCATCGATCAGAAGGAGCTGCTTGCGCTGCTGAAGACGAATCCGCATGCGGTTATCGATATGGACATTCCGCAATTTGGCAAGCAGCCGGTCATGATCAACGAAGTGCAGCGGGATGCGCTGAGCCGCCAGCTGCTGCATGTCGATTTTCATCAGATCAATATGGACGAGCCGGTTCAGACGACGGTTCGGCTGGAATATATCGGAGACCCTGAAGGGGTTAAGGTCGGCGGAATTCTGCAAATTCAGCACCACGAAATCGAGATACGCTGCCTGCCGCAGCGGATCCCGTCCTCCGTCGAAGTCGATGTCAGCGGGCTCGAAATCGGACAAAGCATGCTTGTATCCGAGCTTAAGCTGCCGGAGGGCGTCGAGGTGAAGACGGACGCTCACGACGTGCTCGCCACGATCCTGACGCCGCAGAAGGAAGCCGAGCCGGAGGAGGAAGCGCCGGCTGCCCAAGAGGGGAATGCCGCGGAGAAGGCTGAGGTATAAATTAGAGAAAGCGTATCGGCTTGGATCGATACGCTTTTTCTGTTATGTCCGGCGGGCGCCATACCTGCCGCTTCTTGCGAAATTGGCGCGGGACGTTTTTTTCGGTTATGATAAGTTTAGGGTATCGTTTCACCCCATGGAGTTGAAAGGGGCAGGTCAGGTTGAAATGGTTTGTGGGTCTCGGCAATCCGGGACGGCAGTACGAAGCGACGCGGCATAATATCGGTTTTATGGCGCTGGACCGTTTTGCCGATAAACACGGCATTAAAGTTACGCAAAGCAAATGCAAAGGACTTCTGGGAGAAGGCCATGTCGCAGGGCAGAAGGTATATCTGCTGAAGCCTCAGACGTACATGAACTTGTCGGGGGAGTCGATCCGCGCCTTTATGGATTTTTATAAAGCGGACATCGAGGACCTTATCGTCGTCTATGACGATCTGGATACGCCCTACGGGCAAATCCGGCTGCGCTATCAAGGAAGCGCGGGCGGGCACAACGGGATCAAGTCGGCCATCGCCCACTTGGGCACGCAGTCGTTTCAGCGCATTCGGATAGGCATTTCGCGGCCCGCGCCTGGCCGGGACATCGCGGATTACGTACTAAGCACGTTCAGCAAAGAAGAGTTTCAGCAGATGCCCGGGCTGCTCGATAAGACGGTGGATGCCATGGAGCATATCCTGGAGCATCCGTTCGAGAAGACGATGGCCAAATTCAACGGCTGAGCCGTATTATGCATTTCGTCAAGAAAAGCGTTAGCCTAGAGGCTAATCTCCTCCCATCCCGGCCATAATAAGTAAAAACGCCGCTTGGCAAGGCAAGCGGGAGGAGGAAGTCCGATGGCCCTGAAATATGTTTGTCGTCATTGCCAGACCGTAATCGGAGAAATCCGGCAGGGGGAAGTGAGCGAGTTTCAGCTCGGTTTCCATTTCTTGACCCCCGAGGAGCGGAGAGATATAATATCGTATAACCCGAATGGGGATGTCACCGTCAAGGTGGTTTGCGATTACTGCAAGGAAGCGCTGGATGCCAATCCGGAGCTCTCGCTCCTCGCGAATCCTCTGCAATAGGGGTTGTTCGCATTTCGGCTATCCGGCTTTTTGGTTGAGGATCGGCCTAAAGTCCGGTGGATAAGAGGCCGCAGCGCGGGCGGATCGCCCTTCCGATTCGCTGCTTCAGAAGCGATGACGCCCGCACTGCTGCTTATTCACGGGACTTCTAGGCTTTTTTAGTGTTACGCGGTTGAGAGGGGTGTCCTGTTTTGCAGGCTTTAATTCAGGCGTTCTCCGCGGACAACGATTTTCAAAGCGTCGTGTCCGGCCTACGTTCGGGGATGAGAGAACAGTTAATAGCCGGGTTGACCGGTTCTTCGCGGCAGGTGATGCTGGCTTCACTTTACGAGGAGCTGCAGCAGCCTCTATTTGTCGTGACTCACAATATGTTTTCCGCACAAAAGATGTTCGAAGATTTGGCGGAGCTGGTGCCGGAAGGCCAGGTTCTGCTGTTTCCGGCCCAGGAGCTTCTGGCGGCCGAAGCGGCCATCGCAAGTCCGGAAATGCTGGCGCAGCGGATTGACGCGCTGTCCAAGCTGGCGGACAGCTTTCGCGGGATCGTCATCGTGCCTTATGCCGGGATGCGGCGGCTGCTGCCGGACCAAGCGTCCATTGCGGAAGCCAAGCTCCGCGTCGCCGTTGGCGATACGATTGAGTTGGAGTCGTTCATTGGGCGGATGGTCGAGCTCGGCTATGAACGCGTAGAGCGTGTCGAGAATAAAGGGGAGCTGAGCGTTCGCGGGGGCATTATCGATTTTTATCCGCTCACTTCGCCGAACCCGTACCGGATTGAGCTGTTCGATATTGAGGTGGACTCCATTCGGACGTTCGACCCGGCTGATCAGCGATCGATCCAGAAGTGCTCCGAGCTTGTCATTACGGCCTGTCGTGAAATCGTAGTCGACCGTAAACGGTTACAAACGGCGGCGCAGCATGCGTATGAACTGCTCCAGGAGCAGATCGGCAAGATGTCGGACCGCGGGGCGAAGGACCGGCTGCTCGAAGGCATCGGCCACGAGATCGAGCTGCTTCGCGAGGGGCAGCATTTTCAGGGGATGTTCAAATATGTCTCCTTGCTGTTCCCGCAGCGCCAGACGCTGCTCGACTACATGCCCAAGGATTCCATTCTTATCGTAGACGAACCGGCCCGGCTGCTGGAGACGGCAAAGCAGCTGGAGAAGGACGAGGCCGAATGGATGACGATGTCGCTGCAGGACGGCAAGTGCCTGCCGCAGCTCGTGCTGTCGAAGCCGTACGAGACGCTGCTGCACCGCAGGCCGTATCCGACCTTGTACATGTCGCTGTTCCTGCGTCAGGTACCGCAGACGTCGCCGCAGAACATCGTCAACTTCATGTGCCGCCTGATGCAAAATTTCCACGGGCAGATGAACCTGTTGAAAAGTGAAATGGACCGCTGGAAAAAGTCCGGCGCGAAGGTGATGATGGTAGCGAGCGGCGCGGAGCGGGTCGACCGCATCAAGCGCGTGCTGGCCGACTACCACATCGACGAGCCGCAAATCGTGGACGGCAATCTGCAGACCGGCTTCGAGCTGCCGGGCATTCATCTGGTTGTCATCACCGAAGGCGAGATGTTCACGCAGAAGCAGCGCAAAGCGCGCAAGGTGGACAAAAAGATCGAAAACGCCGAGCGGATTAAAAATTATCAAGAGCTCAAGATTGGCGATTACGTCGTTCACGTCAACCACGGGATCGGTAAATTTGTCGGCATCGGCACGCTTGAGGTCGGCGGCATTCATAAAGATTATTTACACATCCTGTACGCCGGCGGCGACAAGCTGTCGGTGCCGATCGATCAGATCGACCATGTGCAGAAATACGTCGGCTCGGAAGAAGGCAAGGAACCGAAGGTCTATAAGCTCGGAGGCGCCGACTGGAACCGGGTGAAAAGCAAGGCCCGCGCATCTGTACAGGATATTGCCGACGATCTGATTAAGCTATATGCGGAGCGTCAAGCGACGCTGGGCTATGCCTTCAATCATGATTCGAATTACCAGCAGGAATTCGAAGGCATGTTCCCGTACGAGGAAACGTCGGACCAACTGCGAGCTATCGAAGAAATCAAGAAAGATATGGAGAAGCCGAGACCGATGGACCGCTTGCTGTGTGGAGACGTCGGATACGGGAAAACCGAGGTGGCGATCCGTGCGGCGTTCAAGGCGGCGATTGACGGCAAGCAGGTAGCGGTGCTCGTGCCGACGACGATTTTGGCGCAGCAGCATTACGAGACGTTCCGGGAGCGGTTCTCGGGCTATCCGTTTAACATTCAAGTGCTCAGCCGGTTCCGCTCCAAGAAGGAGCAGACCGAAACGATGAAAGGCATCAAGAATGGCACCGTGGACGTGGTGATCGGGACGCACCGGCTTCTGTCCAAGGATGTGCAGTTCAAGGATCTGGGACTGCTGATCGTCGACGAAGAGCAGCGCTTCGGCGTGTCGCACAAGGAAAAGCTGAAGCGGCTGAAGACGAACGTGGACGTGCTGACGTTGACCGCGACGCCGATTCCCCGTACCCTGCATATGTCCATGCTCGGCGTGCGGGACTTGTCGGTCATCGAGACGCCGCCGGAAAACCGTTTTCCGGTGCAAACGTATGTCGTCGAATACAGCGCCTCGCTGGTCCGGGAGGCCATCGAACGGGAGCTGGCGCGCGAAGGCCAGGTCTATTACCTGTTCAACCGCGTGCAGGGAATTACCCAGATGGCCGATCAAATCTCGATGCTCGTGCCCGATGCACGGGTAACGGTCGCGCACGGCCAAATGTCCGAGCAGGAGCTGGAGAAGACCATTCTCGACTTCCTGGATGGCGAATACGACGTACTGGTCAGCACCAGCATTATCGAGACCGGGGTCGATATCCCGAACGTCAATACGCTGATTGTCCACGATGCCGACAAGATGGGACTGTCCCAGCTGTATCAGCTTCGCGGCCGGGTCGGGCGCTCCAACCGGATCGCTTACGCCTACTTTACGTACCAGCGCGATAAGGTGCTGACGGAGGTGGCGGAGAAGCGGCTGCAGGCGATAAAAGAGTTTACAGAACTTGGGTCCGGGTTTAAAATTGCAATGAGAGACTTGTCCATCCGGGGTGCGGGCAACTTGCTCGGCGCGGAGCAGCACGGATTTATCGCGTCGGTAGGTTTCGATCTGTATTCGCAAATGCTGGCCGAGGAAATTCAGAAGCGCAAAAAGGAGTTGGGCGGCGAAGCCGTGCAGGAGACGAAAGTATGGTCGACGCAGCTCGATATCCAGCTGGACGCTTACATTCCCGGCGACTACATTTACGACAGCGTGCAAAAAATCGAGATTTACAAAAAAGTCGCGGCCATTCAAACCTTGGATGAAGCGATGGAGCTTGAGGACGAATTGGTCGACCGCTTCGGCGATCTGCCGGATGCGGTGCAAAATTTGTTGACCGCCGCGCGGCTGAAAGTGTACGGTGCCTTGTACGGTATCGAGATCATCTCGCAGAAGGGGCTCGATTACGAGCTGAAAATTCACCCCGATCAGAACGGCAATCTGGACGGACAGAAGCTGTTCCAGCTGTCGGGCGAATTCGAGAATCGGATCAAGCTGATCAGCGGACCGCAAATCCACATTGAGCTCAAGGGAAAAGGATTGAAGCCAGAAGAAACCATCGCTTTGCTGGAAAGGTTTCTGGTACAATACAAACGTGTGTTGAAATCGAAGGGAGAGCTGCAAAATGTGGCAAAATAAACGGAAACCGTTGCGAAAAGGGCTTATGGCTCTTTGTGCGCTCGTATTGGTCGCGGGTGTCGCTACAGGTTGCGGCAAGAAAAAGGACGAAGCGGCAACGGCTGCCGCCGATAAAGGCAAACCGAGCGAGGTGCTTGTGACGTACAAGGACGGACAAGTCACGCGCGGCGAATTCGATACCTTTTTGAACGTGAACGCGTTCTTTTATAAGCAATATGCGCAATTCAAAGACGACCCTGCCTTTCAACAAGATATGATGAAGCAGCTCGTTACCTTTAAAATTTTGTCCTCCCGCGCGGACGACAAAGCGAAGGCGGAAGCCGATAAGCAGTTTACGACGCAATTCGAGCAAATCAAGGGCTTCCTGGGCGCTCAGGAAGGCGGCATGGAGAAGCAACTCAAGGATGCGAAGCTGGAGCAAAAAGACGTGGAAGAGTTCGTGAAGCGCAGCATCACGGCGATTGTCTCCGAGGAAAGCAAAGTGACCGACCAAGAGGTTCAAACGGCTTATAATACGAAATTGGAGCAGGACAAATCCGCCTATGTGACGGCAACGGTCAGACATATTCTGATCGGAATCAACGATCCGGCGACAGGTAAGGAAAGTCGTTCCAAGGAAGACGCGCTCAAGCGTGCGAAGGAAGTTCAGGACAAATTGAACAAGGGCGGCGACTTTGATGCGCTGGCGAAAGAATATTCGGATGATCCGGGTTCGAAAGATAAGGGTGGTAAGTACGAAAACGCAGACATCTCCCAATTTGTGCCCGAGTTTAAGAAAGCGGCGGCGGAACTGCCAATCGGGAAGATCAGCGATCCGGTGGAAACGTCGTTCGGCTACCATGTGATGAAAGTGGAATCCCGCAATACGAAAACACTCGACGAAGTCAAGCCGGAGCTGCGCTCCGCGGCGGCTGAGACGAAGGTGTACGATTTTGTGGAGAAAGAACTGCCAGGTCTGATTCTGACAAACAACCTGCCGAAGCCGGAGGAGAAGAAGCCGGCGGAAGCTCCGAAAACCGATGCGCCTAAAACCGATGCTCCGAAAGCGGACGCTCCGAAAACAGAAGCTCCGAAGACGGAAGGCGGCAAGTAACAATTACCAGGGTACCCCATGGGGTGCCCTGTTTTGTTTTCATTTTTTTGGACATAATGTAAACAGCGACGGCTTAAGCGTTCGACCAAGCGCCTGCAACCGTGCCGAAGCGGGACATGCATAGGCCGCCGGGAGTTGAAGAATACTAGGGTCAGTCGAATTCCCTCCATTTTGCATACAGGGTCATATCCAGTCTGTATCCCATTCTTCTTGGAAAGCGAGGCATCTAGAAACATGAAAGCAACTGGAATCGTTCGTCGTATCGACGATCTTGGCAGGGTCGTAATCCCGAAGGAGATACGCCGCACCCTGCGTATTCGGGAAGGGGATCCGCTTGAAATTTTTGTGGACCGGGATGGGGAAGTCATTTTAAAGAAATATTCTCCTATCGGTGAACTTGGAGACTTTGCCAAGGAATATGCCGAGTCGCTCTATGAAAGCACAAACCATATCACGATGATATCCGATCGCGATACGATCATTGCCGTGGCCGGCGGCTCGAAGAAAGATTTTTTGGAGAAGCAGATCGGTTCGCTAGTCGAACAAAGCATGGAAAACCGCAAAGCGACGCTGGAAACCGGCGGTGGCTCTTATGAAATCTGCAAGGACGTTACCGAGACGTACAGCTCGTATGTGATTGCGCCGATCGTGGCGGGGGGCGATCCGATCGGTTCAGTGATTTTGCTGAACAAGGACGAAAGTGTGAAAATGGGCCAAATGGAATTGAAGATGGCGGAAACGGCCGCCGGCTTTCTGGCAAAGCAGATGGAGCAATAGCTCCGCCGATGGACAGCGATGCGCAGCTTCCTGATAGCAATCCCTTGGAGGGAAATCGGGAAGCTTTTTGCGTTTTTGGAAAAGGATTGCGAATTGCGGTATAATGGGGCTGCAAAATCTGTCCGAATGGGTCTCTCGCCGGACGGATGAGGGACCGGTCGCGGGAACGAAGGGGAAGCGTCATGAAAGAGCGATCGGAGCGGATGGAGGCAAGCGGGCCTGAGGCTGCGGACAGCAAAGACCAGGATGGTAGAAAAGGATCTGCGCTGCTGCAAGGGGCGGCACTGCTCGGTTTGGCGGCCGTCATTTCGAAGCTGATCGGCACGCTGCAAAAAATTCCGCTGCAAAATCTGGCGGGCGATGCGGTCTTTGGCATATACAATGCCGTGTATCCGTTGTACATATTGATTTTGGTGCTGGCCACGGCCGGATTTCCTCTGGTCGTATCGAAGTTTGTGTCCGAGTATGCCGCCGAACGGCAGTATCATGAGGCTCGGCGCGTATTACGGGTCGCTTCCGCATCGCTGATGGTCACTGGAATTGTCTTCTTCTCGCTGCTGTATTTCGGCGCGGAGACGATTGCGCGGTGGATGGCTGCGCCGCAAACGGCTCCAGCGATACGAAGCGTGTCATATGCCCTGCTCGTCGTGCCTCTGATGTCTGCGCTGCGCGGTTACTATCAGGGCTATCAGGACATGCGGCCGACCGCTTGGTCTCAGGTGGTGGAGCAGACGGTGCGGGTGGCGACGATGGTCGTTCTGCTGCTGGCTCTGATGCGGCTTGGCTTGGGGCCGGAACGAATCGCCGCAGGCGCTACGTTCGGTTCGGTGACGGGCGCACTGGCGGGACTCGCGGTCATGCTGTGGTACTGGCGTAAGGAGCCAAAACGCAAGCAAGTCCCGGGTGAGGGGGACGGCGGCGGCTGGCGGCGCGACTGGGCGCTGGCGAAACGGCTGGCTGCCTATGCGCTGCCCCTCTGTCTGGGCTCTGTGGCGATGCCGATCCTCACGCTCGTCGACTCGTTTACGATGCCCCGGCTGCTTCGCTCGGCCGGCTTCGACGAAAGCGAAGCGTTGTATCAGTTCGGGCTGTATAATCACGGCCTGCCGCTCGTTCAGCTAGTCGCCATGATCGCATCCTCGATGTCCGCGGCGCTCGTTCCGGCCATCGCCGAAGCGCTTCGGCGCGGCGATGCGGATGCGGTCCGCGCACGCGCGGGCTTGTCCCTGCGGCTGACCTGGCTGATCGGGCTTGCCGCTTCGTTCGGGCTCGCTTTGCTGGCGGAGCCGCTGAACGTGATGTTCTTCAAGAGCGCCGAAGGCACGGCGGCGATGGCGGTCTTGGCGTTCACCGCCCTGTTCTCGGCGATGAACATCGTCGCGGGAAGCGTGCTGCAGGGCCTCGGCGCCGTGCGCGCGCCGGTGCTGTACCTGCTGCTCGCCGCCGCCGTGAAAGTCGCCGCCAGCGTGGCGCTCGTGCCGCGCTACGGCATC
>NZ_BIMB01000069.1 GCF_004000865.1 Paenibacillus elgii NBRC 100335
CCGCCACATTGTCCGTCGCGGCGTTCCAGCTTAACGTTACCGCCGTATCCGTCACGTCCGACGCCTTCAGCGCGCTTCCCTCCGGCCATACCGGAGCACTTTCCGTCCGCACGGTGACGCTCGGGCCGGCCGTCCAGTTCCCCGCGGCGTCTACCGCTTCGACTTGGAACGTGTAGCGGGTGTCGCTGCTCAGACCCGTCACGCGGTACGACAGCTTGTCACCAGACAGCTTGGCCAGCTCTTTATCCCCGCTCTTGATCCGGTAGCCGGTAACCGCCACATTGTCCGTCGCGGCGTTCCAGCTTAACGTTACCGCCGTATCCGTCACGTCCGACGCCTTCAGCGCGCTTCCCTCCGGCCATACCGGAGCGGTTTTGTCCGTGCCATCCGTCGGCGCAGCGCCCGTCGTGAAGCCCCAGATGTCCGACAGCGTTTGCCCGCTGTTGTTATCCGCCGCCTGCACATACCATTGGTAGTAGCTTTGCGGCTGCAGACCGCTCCAAACGACGGATGCCTCCTGGCCTGCGGCCACCTGAGCCGCCTGACCGATCACTTGGTCCGTATACACGCTGATGCTCATGTAGTCCGTCGCCACGCGCTTCTGCATCGGTGTCAGGTTCACGTCCAGCTCGAGCTCGTCCTTGCCCGGATACTCCTTCGGATCGTAGTAGTTGTAGTCGTCCAAATACGGCGAATACGTTTTAACGTAAATTTTGTTCTTGTTTACATCGAATTGCAGCAGGCGGATGTAGCCGAGCCCTCCTTTTTCGGCACCTTGATAATCCGCAAGCATTTGGTACACGGTGCGGTCCGGTTTGCCGTCGCCGTCGTCGTCGATCGGATCGATCTTCGTTTCCGCATCGTGATAGTGGCCGCTCAAGACGGCAATGACGTTTTTGTTCGGCTTCACGACCTGCTCGTAAATTTTATCCGCAATCGGGGCCCGGTTGCCGGAAACGAGCAAAAATTCATGGAAGTTCAAAATCGCTCTGCGGTCCGGGTACTGCTTCAACACCTCGTCCATCCACTGAATTTCGGCATCGCCGATGTTCCAGCCCATGTAGACGAAAATAAAATCGTTGCCGCCCGCGGAAACCAAGTCGTAATGACCGCGGTTGTTCTGATAGGACCCGCCGAAGGTCGGCTGCTTCTTGAAGCGGTCTTCGCCAAAATATTTCCAGTACTGCGTATAGTCCGACAGCTGATGGGACACGTCATGATTGCCCGCAAGCACGCCGTAAGGAACTTTCGCATCCTCCAGCACCTTCATGTCCTGATCCGCTTCGATCCACTGGTACTCTTTGTCCGCTTCATCCACAATATCACCGGTATGGACGACGTATTTGATCTTCATCGCGTCCTGATTCTCGGCAATCCACTGCACGTTGCGCCGGTAAATTTCCGGGTAGCTTTCCGAGTAGTACTGCGTGTCAGACATCCACAAGAACGAAAAATCGTACGGCTGCTGCGACACCGGAAGCTCGTCCTGCACGATTAATTGGATCGTGCCGTTCGTATTGTACTCCCCGGCAGCCACGGTAGCGGTCAAGGCAAAATCTTCCGCTCCCGCCACCTTGCTGTCGAGCATCGTCCACTGCTGCGCCTTCGGGCTCCAGCCGTACAGGCTGACCTTGCGGCCTTCGAGCGATTTGCCCTGCCATTCCACCTTCACGCGGTCCGTTGCTTGAACGGACGAGTCCAGCTTCGCTTCGAAACGGTGGTACGGGAATTGACCGACGGAATCGTCGATCAGATAATCGCCGTCCGCCGCGCTGATTTTCCGGTAGTCTTCCTCGGTGAACTCCTTCTCCCCGGCCAGCTCCAGCTGCTTCGGCGGCTCGATATCCGCCGCGCCCCGCTTGGCGGTCAAACCGGCCCGATGGCTGCCGCCATAGTGAAACCCGCGATAGAACGCCACGTTCATCTCGTCGTTGTTCGGGTCCTCGACCTTCACCTTCAGCATGGCGTTCGGATCGACACCGGTCTGCCCGTCGACAGGCGCCACAACCGTCGGTTTATGCGGATCTTCCTCCGGTACCTCGAAGCTGACCGTGCTTTCCGCCTTGTTGCCCACGTTGTCCGCTGCCCGGATCACGAGCGTATGCGTCCCCTTGCCAAGCTGCGAGGAGGTCGTCACATACGGCAGCGTAACCGGCTTGCCGTTCAACACCGCCTCGATGGCTTTCACGCCCGTCTGCGCATCCGTTACCTTCGCATCAAGCGTGATCGCTCCCCGGTACACCTTGCCGCTTTCGACCGAAGGCTCGATGACCGGAGCGGTGTTGTCGACCGTCACGTTCGCCGTCACCGTACCGTACACCGCGCTGGTGGCCGTCACTTGGTGGACGCCGTCGCTCAACTGCTTCGTATCCCAAGCGTACGCTTTGGCCTTCAATTGATTGGCATCCAGATTGAATTGGAAATCGAGCGCCTCGAAACGGCCTTCGCTGTCGCCCATCTTGATCTCTTTTTCCTTATTGGCATACTTGGGGTCATACAGGGCCGTTCCGTCGGCGAGCACGAGTCGCACGTTTTTCACGTTGAAATCGTCCTTGTTTTCCTCCGGCCGATCGTCGAACGGAGAAGACTTCGAGCCCGCCCGGATCGAAAATACGTTGCTGCCTGCCCGCAAGCGGTCTGCGCCGATTGGCACCGATAGGGTCTGGTACGTCGGGATCGGGTCTTGGAACGTATAGATAATTTCTTTGCCGATGGTCACGGCGTTTTTGAAATAATAATCGACCGAGGCCGCCTCGAAAGCAAAATAGGCATCGCTCTCCATGGCAGCATACGTCTGGGAAGACAGGTCTTGACCGTCGATGGCCAGCTTCACCGCATCCGGGCCGGACTGCCCTGCAGCCGCCTTGACGATACGCTGGCCGGATACGAGCTCCCCGTCCTTCAAGTTCAAGCGAAGGCCGTCTTTATTCATCCCCCCGGTCACGTTCGCACGGTATACGGGAGACGTCGTCTCGTTTGTCCCGTCGGACACCTTGAAATAATACTCGATATACGATTTGCCGATCAGGTCGGGCGAATACACCGTATAATGATACTTTTTATCGTTGTAGTTCTGGTACAGGTACCGTTTCGTGTACTCCGCCTGGTTGTCGGAGCGGAAATAAAGCGCCGTCGTCAGCACCTGACGGTCATCCATGGCATCGGCGACCAGCATCAGGTTGCTCCACTGCTCCACTTGCGACGCCTGGGTCAGGTTCGCCACCGTCGGAGCCGCCGTATCCGGGGTAACGATCAGCGATTGCGCCGGCACTTGCCACGGCTCCAGGCTTCCCGGACTGGCCGGCTTCAATCCGGCGCTCGCCTTGATCATCGTACCCGTTCCGTCCATCGGATACTTGTAGACGATGCCGTAATTTTCATTCGTTTCGTTCGGCAGCGAGCCGTCATAATACGCAACGGACACGTCGACGTGCGTATTGGTTCCGATGGAAACGCCCCGTTTGGAGCCATTGGCCATCCCGTCGCTGTATACTTTGACGATGTCCGTATTTTCCACCAGATTTGTCTTGTAGGCCGCGTTAAAATCCGCTACGGTTTTGGCCGTATTTTGGCTGTTGATGACCCAGAACACGAACGGCTTCTTCGGCGGAAGAATCAAGTCTTCCCGGTCCGTCAGCCAAATGACGTCGTCCTCCGGCCCCGAGTCGGTATACCGGTAGTACAGCTTGTAGTCCTTGAAGTTAATCGGCTGGTCCGTATTGTTGTAAATCTCGATAAATTCGTAGCCGTCCGCTCCTCCGACATTCGTGCTGTTCGGCAGCAATTCGGTCACGAGGATCGGCGGCAGCTTCGAATAATCGAAGTCGGGCAGCTTCACCGTTACCGTATACGTCTCCGAGGTCACCGTCCGGCTGCCGTCCTTCGCTTGAATGAAATACTGCAGCACGGATTCGGCCAGCGACTCCCGCGGAATTTTCGCTGTATAGCCGCCGCCCGGAGCGGCAGACATCGGCAGCGACGTGAACGCCGACTGCGACCCGGTTTTATAATAGACCGCAGCGGTTACCGTCTGCTGGTTCCCGGTAAATACGGCCGAAATCGGCAAATCGTCCACATTCGACGCTACCGCAGGAGGCGTATGGCTGATTTGCAGGTTCGATCCCGACGGCACGTCGTCCGGCGTCAGCGCCGGTATCTGAAAGGCCTCGACCCGGCCCGGCGACGCCGCCGTCGTTCCCGCGCTGCTCATCGTCATGTTGACGCTGCCGTCCGTCGGATATTGATACACGATGCCCATGTCCTGAACCGTCTGGGCGTCGTTCTGATACGATGCGGAAGAGATGACGCTGCCGCTCTTGTCCTTCACCAGCAGGCTCCGGGGCGCGCTGTTCGACATGCCCCCGCCGCCGTTCACGCGGAACAAGTTGACGTTTTCCTGCAGCGACGTGCCGTAATTCGCATTGAATGCGGCGGTCGGTTCATTCGTATTGTCGGCGTTCATGACCCACAGCACGATCGTCTGCTGCGGCGGAATCGCCATATCATTGTTATAGACTGCCGACCATACCGTCTCGCTCGATCCGGCAAGGTAAGCCAGCGTATAGTCCTTAAAGTTAACCGTCTGCTTCGAGTTGTTGTATACCTCGATGAACTCGTACGCATCGACGGCTTTTCCCTTCACATTCGTGCTGTCGGGGACAAGCTCCGTAATAAGCAGCCTGGGCACTTTGCCATAATCCGGCGTATCGGCCGCCTCCGCTGCCGGCGTCCCCCATCCGCCCGGAGGCAGCAGTCCGAGCAACAGACCGCCCACCGTCAGTGCCGAAACCCATGATTTCCACTTCCTGTTAAACACGCTTTGCACACTCCCGTCTGGTCTTGTAGGTGGATTTCCGTCTTCCAAATCGAACTATACCCGGGAGCGTCCAAGCTGCCTATACACATCTTCTTCGATCCTTTGCACCGCTTGGCATCCGCCCGTTAAGCTTTTGTGAACCGCCAAATCGTTAAAAATGCATAGGATCGAAAAAAGTGCCCATACCTTTGCCCCCCGTTATTGCGCTACAATAAAAGTATTAAGACAATAAAGGAGCCTGTCCGCATGATCGGTTTGCTTGTTCGCCAATCTTTATTTCGTAAAATATTAACGAGCTTTATGATCCTGATCGTCATCTTCGCATTGGTCGATGTCGCCATCTTCTCGCTCGTCAAAAACCGCCTTCACGGCGAACGGATCGAACAGAACCGGTTGACGCTGCGTAATGCGGCGGACCGGTATCACTCCCAGTTCGAGCGGGTAAAGAACGCCCTGTACAAGCAGTACACGGACAAGGACGTGACTCGGCTGAACCGCCTCATCATCTCGATGACGCAGAAGAATTCGTTCAAAACCGACGCGATTGTGGATGACATCCAAGTGATCGTACGGGAGCCGGAACTGTATTTGCACAATATGATGCTGCTGTTCAAGCCGGTTCCGCTGTTGGTGGACAAGAAGGGCGCCACCGAAGAAGAACGGCTTTTCTCCGACATCTTCACGAGCGAAACGTATTCTCTTTCGTATTGGAAAGCGCAGTTCGAACGCGAGCCGAACTATGTCATTCATCCGGCGGCTTCGTTCTTTAATCCGGCGGAGCATCCGGAGGAAAAAACGCTCATTCCGTATTCCATCAAGCCGCCGACGGCAAGCTACCTGGTCGTCGCGATGATCGACGCCGAACGGCTGCGGCAAGCGATTGCCGGGGAGCATTCCCCTCTCAACCTGACCATTCTGAGGCCGGACGGGCGCGTCCTGTACCGGACGGATACCGGTGGACCGGAGCTGCCGGACGGACTGCTGACCGCGCCGCCGGCTGCCGGCGGCGGGTCGGATTATACGGTGCTGGACGGCAACTACTACTTCAGCCAACAAGATGCGGACGGCTTGCAATACATCCTGACCGTTCCGGGCTTAAGCTTCGCCGAAGAGGCGAACCGGCTGAACAAGCTCATGCTGCTTGTGATGGCGGCGGCGGTCATCGTCAGTCTCGTGCTGTCGGTCCTGTTCAGCAAACGAATTCATAAACCGGTCCGGGAACTGCTCTCGTCCATATCGAACCCCGGCGAGACGGCACTGGATAGCCAGATCCACGAGTTCGACCTGATCGGCCATAAAATCCAGACGCTGCTCAAGGAGAAAGACGAGATCCTCGGCGAGCTGCGGCAGCAGCAATCCGTGTTGAACGGCTACGACTATATCGCCAAATTGAAAAATATCAATCACGAGCTGAGCGACTGGCACAGCATTCCGCATGATGCGGAGACGTTCACCATTGTGCTCTACGAGCTTCGCTTCCGCTCCGCCGCGTTCGTGGATATGCCGATCAACCGGGAGCTCGCTGCCCAATCGATCGGCGAACACCTCAAGCTGGTGACGGACGAGCGTTTCCCCGGCTCCTATACGTTCCGGATGGAGGCGCATCAATTCCTGTCCGTCGTGCCGGGCAACGAACGGGACCGCTTGGTAGCGATGCTGGAGGAGCTGAAGCCGATGCTCGACCGCGACCGGCGCCATTGTCTTGTCACGGCGGCCGTCAGCTCGTGGTTCGGGCATTCCGCCCAGCTCGGGCACGCCTACAAGCAGGTGCAGGAGATGGCCCGGCAAGCGAGACTGCTTGAGGAGATGCAGATCGTGCTGGAGTGCCGCAACGACCCGTCCGTCTATGCGCTGACGCTGACGCAGGAACAGGAACTGAATGCCGCGCTGCAAGCGGCTAATGCAGCCGAAGCCGTCCGTCTCGTCGACCAATGGCTGGACGAGCTGGACCGGGACGAAGCTAGCGTCCGGCGGTTCCGTCTGTTCGCGTCTTCCGTCTCGGCGCAGGCGCAAAAAATCGTGGAGCATTACAAGGTGGAGGCAAGCACCTCCTGGCGGCTGAAGCCGATGATCCAGCAGCTCGGGGAATGCTGCACGCTGGAAGAATACCGCGGCACGCTGCAAGCGTTCCTGAACGCCGTCACCGTATTCATCAAGGAGAAAAAGGAAGCGTCCGATCCGATCGTCGAGCATGTGCTCAGCGTGCTTCAAGGTCATTATGCGGAGGACCTCTCGCTGGAGGCGCTGGCGGGGACGCTGAACCTGACGCCGGCCTACGTCTCCACCTATATTAAAGAAAAAACCGGGGTCAATTTTACCGACCATCTGCATGACATCCGCGTCCGGAAGGCGCAGGAGCTGCTGCTCGAAACCGGCATGAACATTCAGGAAATCGCGGAGCAGGTCGGCTACCGCAATATTTCCTCGTTTAACCGGATGTTCAAAAACCGCACCGGCCTATCGCCCGGCGAATACCGGAGAACGCAAACGGTGGCGCGCACTTCGTGAGACAGGGGATAGAACTGAATATAGCGAATCAAGTATAATGGGAAAGAGATCAACTTAACCGTTCTGCGGAGGAATTATGATTCGCTACTCAGAGCCCGTCGTGCTAAAAAGCAAAATTTCACCGCCCCTTACCCGCGAAACGCTTGTAGCGCGGGATCGTCTTCTGCACAAAATTTCCAAAGGCATGAAGGGAAGACTCACCACCGTCTGCGCCCCGCCTGGGTTCGGCAAGACGACCCTTCTCTGCCAATGGGTTCGTCATAACGAACAAGCGGCCGCTTGGGTATCGCTGGACGAGCGAGACAACGATCTGGCCCGCTTCTGGCGTTATGTCGTTCACGCTGTGGACGCCGCCATTATCCCTGGATTCGCCGAGCTGATGGCGCCTGTGCTGCATACGCTTCCGCAGGGCTCCGTCGATACCGTGATCGATGTCATGATGAACGAGCTGCATTCGCTGGACCGGCCTGCGGCCTTGATTCTGGACGACTACCACTGCCTGTACGACAAAAGCATTCATGAAAGCGTCAGCTACATGATCGATATTTTGCCGGACAACATGCATTTGCTGATCGCGAGCCGGACGGAGCTTCCCTTTTCGACAGCCAAGTGGCTGGTGCGGGATGAACGAACGGATATTCCGGCGCCTCATATGCTGTTTACCAGCGAGGAGGCGGAGATTTTTTACCGGGAAGTCGTGAACCTTCCATTGTCTGCCGATCACATCGCCAAGGTGCTCGGGGTGACGGAGGGCTGGGCCGCCGGCTTGCAGCTCGTGTCCCTCTCGCTCCAAGAGCGCCCGGATTACGAACGGCTAGTGCAAGACTTCTCCGGCACCGATCTTAACATTGCGGATTATTTGTTTCATGAGGTGCTGTCCCGGCTGTCGGCAGAGCTGTATGAGTTCGTGCTGCAAACGTCCGTGCTGCAGCGTATGGATGCTTCGATCTGCGACACGGTGACGCTTCGCGGCGACAGCCGGCTTCTTCTGGAACGGCTTCGCAGCCGCAATCTGTTCGTCGTTGCGCTGGACAACGGTCATACGTGGTTCCGGTATCACCATGTCTTCTCGGAATTTCTGCGCACTCGTCTGAGGCACGAGCAGCCGCAGCAATGGACCCGGTTAAACCGGTTGGCAAGCCTTGGCTTTGCCGAGCGGGGGCTGTTCGACGACGCAATCGACCATGCGATCGCCGCCGAAGATTACGCGCTCGCCTCGGGCCTCCTCGACAAGCACATCTTGACGGTGCTACTGCGGGGAGAGTTCGCCACCCTGCTGAGCTGGTTCGCCTGCTTTCCTGCCCGTACAGCTTGGCCGTCTCAGCTGCATTTGCTGTATGCTTTTCTGCTGATCGTGACCGGACAATTCGAACGCGCCGAGGACGAGATGCGTACCGTTGAGATTCGGCTCGCCAACGGCGAATATGCTCCCGAAATCCGGGACAGCGTGCGCAGCGGATTGTTTTTCGTCAAAGCGAATCTGATGTTTTCTAGCGGCCGGTATGAGCAATGGTATGCGTTTGCCGAGCGGATGAACGAGCTGCTGCCGGAAGACCCGGTCTTCTACAATTTCAATTTCAACGAATCGGAGCCTTTGGTCCGCCGCACCGCCTTCGGTTTGAAGGGCGCGCTGTCCGACGAAGCGGGGAAGATCGGCAGACGGTTCGTACAAATGCTCGAAGCCCGCGGCTGGAAAGAGTCGCTGATCAATCAATATGTCGTGCAGACGTTGGCCGAGTCCATGTATGAGTGGAACTGCTTGGAGGAAAGCCGTCAATTGTCGGAGCAGGTGGAGAAAGTGTCCCGGGCCAAGCGGATTCCCGGCTTGTTCGTGCCGAACCGCATTACGCAGGCCCGGATCGATATCGCCGAAGGCCGTCTGTCGCTCGCGGGGGAAACGATGGATGAAGCGATCGACTTCGCGTCCCGCCATGCCGAATACTATTGGGTTCGCCCGCTCCGGGCGTTCCGGGCGCGAATTCATTTATTGCAGGGCCAGATCGATGAGGCCGCCGGGCAGATCGCCCTGCTGCAGCTGCCACTAGACCGCAAGCCGACGTACAATCGGGAAATAGAGGTTTTGAGTGCCACCCGCCTGCTGGGAGCCCTGGGCAAGGAAGACGAAGCCCTTCGCCTGCTAGAGCAGCTAAAGCCGCAAGGCCGCAGGGAAGGCTGCTTGATCAGCATGATCGAGATTCCGATCCAGCAGGCGCTGATGGAGCAGCGGCGCGGGCAGTCGGGTCAAGCGCTCGACTTTCTGCACGAAGCGCTCAGCGTCGCCGAGCCTTATACATACATCCGCAGCTTTGTGGACGAGGGCCCGGCGATGGCCCGGCTGCTTCAGCAGTACGTCGCGCGGCGAAGCGCATCGGAGCTAGAAACGCGCTTGACCGCCTATGCGGGCAAGCTGCTCGGATGGTTCCCGCAGCCGGACGATCCGCCCGCCGTCCCTTCTTCCGCCGGGCTCGTGGAGGCGCTGACGCCAAGCGAATGGAGAATGCTGAACGGCATCCGGCAAGGCGCCTCGAACAAGCAGATCGCCCTGGAGCATGCATTAAGCGAAGGCACGGTGAAGGTATACCTGTCCCGAATATACGGCAAGCTGGGCGTCTCCTCACGTACCCAAGCACTGCTGCGGGCGCAGGAGCTGGGGCTTTTCGATCGGCAGGATTCATCCGGCTTGAATAGCGAGTAGCGAAAAAGCACCGTCCGTCGGATGGTGCTTTTTTTCCGGCAAAATAGCCGAATGTCAGGCGATGGCCTTATCTTTCTTGTTTCCTGGCGGCACGATGGCCACAGGTCTGGTATAAATACAGCGGATGACGAGCTCGGCCAGCGCGAAATTCAGCACTAGCGCCCCGTAGACTCCCAGCGTATAGCTGAGCGCATATTCGACGCCGAACCCGTTATGAAACATAAACGTGAACATATGGATGAATAGATTCGTGAAGCAAAAAGCGTAGCTGCGAACCATCCATTTCCGGTGGCTGTCGACCTGTTTTCGCTTGATTTGCACAATCGCTGCGACGGTCAATCCCATAAAAATGAGATTCATCACATTAAATGCAATGCTGTTGATTTTTCCTCCCGTCGAGTAAGGGGCCATATAGCCGGAAGTGAGGACGACAACCGCAACGGACAGGAGGTATACGTAGCCGTTTACCCGGTGCAGCCTCCGGTGCTTGCTTAATATTTTCGTTGAAAAATTAATGGCCCCCGCGATCATGGCCACGCAGGCGAACACAATATGAACATACATCACATTTAACCAGATCGGGAGAACGACGGGGCGCTTCAGACCGGTTTTATGGCTCAGAAATTCAGCCGCTTGCGGGTCATGAACGAAATTAACGTACATCACGTAAAGCATGTAAACGACAGCAACGACGATCATGAGCAGATACAGCGACTTGCTCCTGCTTTGCAGCCTTCTCATGCGAACTATCCCCTTTCCAATTTAGAGACCGAACCGTCCGGTTCTTTTTTTATTATATATTATCAAGTACTATACCTCACCCATAAAATGTTACAATATATGTACGAGCAAGAGCGTCCTTGAATTCCGCACAAAGATAAGGCGAGAAAGGAATCTGTCCATGCGCAAAGGCGAACAAACGAAGGCCCATATCATTAAAAAATCCGCGGAGCTGTTTAATCTAAAGGGATACTCCGGATCAACGATACAGGATATTATGGAAGCGACCGGCTTAACCAAAGGAGGCATTTACCGCAATTTCTCCAATAAAGACGAAATTGCTTTTGCCGCGTTCGAATATGCGGGGAAGGTGCTGTGGGAGCATTTCTCGGCGGCGATGCAAGGCTCCGAGACCGCTACGGAGAAAATATTGGCGATGTGCGGCGTATACCGCGATGCGGTTCATCATCCTCCGCTCCAAGGCGGTTGCCCCTTTTTAAATACGGCTATTGAAAGCGATCATTCGTACCCCAGCATGCGCGAGCACGCGCTAGCAGCTTACAATGGGATGCTGTCGTTTTTGCAAAGCATTTTGCAGCAGGGTATATCCGACGGGGAATACAGAGCCGACCTGGATACCGAATCGGTGGCTTCCTTCGTCTTCTCCACGATCGAAGGCGGCATTATGGCCAGCCGGTTGACCCGGGACAACAAGCATGTCGGCTATGCGATGAAGCATATTGAGCAATTGCTGGGCACCTATAAGCGAGCTTCGGAAAAATAAGGGACTCATGCTGAAGCGTTTGGCGTGTATTTTAATTACCCTGTTGGTATAATGTATAGGAAGTTAACAATTAAGGGAGACGTCCCCATGGAACTCAATCATCTGATTACTTCTAAATTTCGGGAAATCAAAAGTGTGCTTTCCGCCTACTTAACGCAAATACTCCCTGCCTATGGCATTTCGCCGATTATGATGTATACGCTCGAATATTTGCGCAAGCATCCGGATTCCATTGCCGTTGACATCGCGAATGAGTTCGGCTTGACGCGGGGAGCCGTCACTCAGCTTCTGGATAAGCTGGAAGAGCAAAATCTCGTTGTCCGGAAGCCGCATCCGAACAGTCGCAGGAGCCTGTCCCTCCAAGTGACGGATCAAGGAAATGAGCTTGTAAATGCGATTCTCGATGCGTACAACAAGAAAATTGAAAAGCTTTTTGCTAACTACTCGGCGGACGAGCTCGCGTCCTTGAAGCAGCTTTTGGAGAAATTGCCTTTGTAGATCCCAATGCCTTATGCGTTGGGATTTTTTTAACCTGTCTTGACTTTATTGTTTAATTTCTATATTGTTTAGTTAATGAACAATAAACATTAGGAGTGATTAATGCATGAATAAAATTATTGCCATTACCGGGGCTTCCTCCGGCATCGGACTCGCAACCGCGATCTTATTCGCCGACCAGGGGTGGACGGTTTATGCAGGCACCCGCAACGTCCTGCGCGATCAGGAGCAGCACGGCGGTCGCCCCAACCTTCATTTCCTTGAAATGGAGGTCACGCAGCCCGAGTCGTTAGAGCGGGCTTTCGCAACGATCGAAGAGAGGCACGGCCATTTGGACGTGCTTTTCGCAAATGCAGGCTTTGGCTTTTTACGTCCTCTGGGACAGGCTACGTTCGAGGAAATTCAAACCGTCTTCGATACAAACGTCTATGGAGTCATGCATACCATTCGTGCCGGGCTCCCGCTCCTGCGCAAGGCGGCATCCGGTCATCTTGTAGCTACGACAAGCGTTGGCGGGTTAGTCGGTCAACCTTTAAACGAAATTTATTGCGCGAGCAAATTTGCAGTCGAAGGCTTGTTAGAGAGCTTGGCCACTTACTACAAGCCGACTTTTAACATCGACGTCACATTGCTCGAGCCCGGCGCGATCGCGACCCATTTCAACAGCACCGTACTCTCGCATGTCGAACAAACCGGCGGCATCCGCGACGATGAATACAAGCCCGTTTTCGAAACGTATATCGGCACCTTCTCCAAACGGAATGCCGTTCCGCAGACGCCGGAGTCCGTCGCTGAGGTGATGCTGAAGCTGGTGAACATGGAGACGAAGCCGCTGCGCATCCGCACATCGGAGCAGGCAGACGATTTCGTACGTTTCAAAGTGGGGCAAGATCCTACCGGACTCGACGGCATGCTGAATACCCGGAAGCTGCAATTGAATATGTAAAATGAAAAGAGAGGTGCAGTCCAATTAGGCTGCGCCTCTTTCTATGCCCGGATGCCGGAGCCGCCGCAAAATTCCGTGTCGACGCAAGGAGTTGTCTCAACGTACAGCCCAGACCTCTGCCCCCTCTACCGGCTCTTGACCAGCAGCTGCACGGCTTCTTGGATCACTTGATCGGGCGAGTTGCCTTTTTCCAACTCCTCACGGATACAATGCTCCAGATTCGCCCCGATAACCGTGCCGATCGTCCGGTCCACGGCCGTCCTTATCGCGGACAGCTGCGTTACGATGTCTCTGCAATCTTTTCCTTCTTCCAGCATGCCGAGCACTCCGCGGATTTGCCCTTCGATCCGCTTCAGCCGGTTCTTGACCGCATTATCGTATTCCATACCGACTCACCTCTTCTAAATAAACAAATTCAAGCCCGAATCCTCGGCATCGCCTAAATAGGTCGCCACGCCGGCATAATCGATACCGTCGATTAATTCTTCCTTGCGGATGCCCATAATATCCATGCTCATCGTACAAGCGACCAGCTTGACGCCGGACCGGATCGCATTGCCCATCAAGGCTTCCAGCGAATCGACATTTTTGCGCTGCATGACGCGGCGTATCATCTTGGCGCCAAGACCTCCCATGTTCATTTTGGACAAAGGAAGGGCGGTCGCGCCTTTGGGCATCATCATTCCGAACATCGCCTCCAAGCCGTCCTTCTTTACGGCCGGGACTTCGGCCTTGCGCAGCACGTTCAAGCCCCAGAAGGTGAAAAACATCGTGACCGGCTTGCCCATTGCCGCGGCCCCTGAAGCGATGATGAAGGCGGCGATCGTTTTGTCCAGGTCGCCGCTGAACACGACCATGGTCGCGCCGTTTTTGGACGAAGCCGGGTCGGATTGCTGCGGTGCGGCATCGACCCTTTTTACGAGCACCGCCCGCACGCCTTCGGGTGAAGATTCGACCGTCTCCAGCGGATTGCCTGTTTTTTCGCACCATTTGGCAATATCCGCGGTGAATCCGAAATCGGTGGCCTTCACTTCGAGCCGTTCTCCTGGCGCCATCTGCCTGACCGCTTCGTATACTTTCATAATAGGGCCTGGACACTGCAATCCGCAAGCGTCGACCTGAACCTGAGCTTGAACGGGAGAAGCCGGGACCGGGGAATCGGCCGGCACCGCCGACGGACCGCTGCCCGTCTCGGGAGCCGGAAGGGGCGGCTCGTCAGCCATCGCGGCGTACGTCCTGTAGCCCCCGTCCAAATTGCGCACCTTGTACCCGTGCTGCTGAAGAAGCCGAGCCGCAACATACCCCCGCAAGCCGACCTGACACGAAACGACGACCGGATGCTGGAGCGGCAGCTCGTGCAGCCGGTTGCGCAAATCGTTCAGCGGAATGCAGACCGAACCCGGAATGTAGCCCGCCATCCGTTCGGCGTCGTCCCGGACGTCGACGAGCAGTCCGCCGCCCTCAACATACGCATCCACCTCGTGCCACTGCATCGTCTCGACCAAGCCTTCCATTACATTGGACGCGACGTAGCCCGCCATGTTAACCGGGTCTTTGGCCGACGAATACGGCGGCGCATACGCCAGCTCCAGATCGGCCAGCTCGCCTGCCGTCAACCCTCCGCGCATCGCCGCGGAAATCACGTCGATCCGCTTGTCTATCCCGTCCTGCCCGACGGCTTGCGCGCCGTAAATGGTGCCGGTTGCTTTATCGAACAGCAGCTTGAGCGACAGTGGCGCAGCTCCGGGATAATACCCGGCGTGGGAGGCCGGATGGATGTGAATAGCCTCGTACGGAACCCCCAGCTTGTTCAACGTCTTCTCATTCACCCCGGTGACAGCCGCGGTCAGGTCGAACGCTTGGACAATCGCCGTTCCGTAAGCCCCGGAGTAAGACGCTTTCCGCCCTTGAATCGCGTCCGCAACCAGCCGCCCTTGGCGGTTAGCCCCCCAAGCGAGCGGCACCACCGTTTCGAAGCCGAGCGTCCGGTCTTTGACTTCGATCGCATCGCCCACCGCGTAGATGGACGGATCGCTCGTTTGCAGCCGCTCGTTTACACGGATAGCTCCCTTCATGCCAAGCTCAAGCCCCGCTTCACGGGCTAATCCGCTCTCCGGCGTCACGCCGATCGCCAGCAGCAGCATATCTGTCCGGAGGACTTGCCCTGAAGACAGGCGCAGCGTTTTCCCTCGATCTTCGATGGCAACGACGGACGCACCAAGCACAAGATCTACTCCTTGGAGACGCATGTGCCGTTCCACCGGCTTGGCCATCTCGGGGTCAAGCGGCCCCAGCACCTGCCCGTTCCGCTCCACCAGCGTCACTTCAAGACCGCGATGGCGCAGGTTTTCGGCCATTTCGACGCCGATAAACCCTCCGCCGATAATGGCGGCATGACGCGGCTTGTGCTCGTCAATCCAGCCGTGAATCCGGTCCGTATCGGGAATATTGCGCAGCGTAAACACCGCTTCCGCCTCGGCTAAGCCGGGAATCTCCGGCACGATGGGCTTCGCTCCCGGCGATAACACGAGAACATCGTACGGATATTCCGCTTCTTCGCCGGTATTCAACTGCTTCACCCGGACTTTTTTGCCCGCCCGGTCGATCGCCGTCACTTCCGTACGCACCTTGACGTCGATGCCGAACCGGTCCTTCATTCCCCGTGGCGTTTGAAGCAGCAGCTTGTCACGGGACGCAATCGTCCCTCCGATATAATAAGGCAGCCCGCAATTGGCAAACGAAATATGCTCCCCGCGTTCGAACATCGTGATCGAATCGTGCTCATTCAAACGTCTTAATCGGGCAGCCGCCGTAGCGCCGCCCGCCACTCCGCCAACGATGACAATATTTTTAGACACGGCAATCAGTCCTTTTCTGTATCATGATAAATACCCTATGGGGTATATAATATACCTATGGGGGTATATTAGTCAACCGGACAACGAGAAAAAGAGCCGTGCGCCTGCACGACTCCCTGAACAACTTCAACGTTATTTCTCTTCAACTCACACGACCTCTTGCATGCCCGTATTCGCTTTTACCAGAATCTCATCGTACTTCTCGTCGTTGCGCTTGGAGGATAGCAAGGTTCCGGCGATGGCGCCTACGAATCCGATCGGGATCGAGATGATGCCCGGATTCGTCAGTGAAATCAGCGGCTCCCCGACGAGAATGGCCTTCCCTGCGACCGGGTCCCACACGTTAGGGCTGACCAACACCAGGATCAACGAGCTGATCAAGCCTACGAGCATACCCGTCACGGCGCCGGCGGTATTGAATCTGCGCCAGAACACGGTGAACACGAGAACCGGCAGATTGGCGCTTGCGGCTACGGCGAAGGCCAGCGAGACCAGAAAAGCAACGTTCAGCTTCTGGGCAAACAGCGCCAGTATAATCGAAATGATCGCAACTCCAATCGAGGCCAGCTTCGCAGACCTTACTTGCTCCTTCTCCGTTGCCTTCCCCTTACGCAAAATATGGCTGTAGAAGTCGTGCGCGAAGGCCGAGGCCGCCGAGAGCACGAGTCCGGCAACGACCGCCAGAATCGTAGCAAACGCTACCGCCGAGACGAAAGCGAACAGGAAGTCTCCTCCGAGCGCCTTGGCCAGAAGCGGAGCCGCCATGTTGCCGGCCGCATTCGCCTGCACGATCACATCTTTCCCGACAAAAGCGGCCGCGCCGAAGCCGAGGAAAATCGTCATGACATAGAACACCCCGATAACCCAAGTCGCGACAACCACGGACTTCCTGGCGGTCGGGGCGTCTTTTACCGTAAAAAAGCGGATCAAAATATGCGGCAGGCCCGCGGTACCGAGCACAAGCGCCAGATTGAGCGAGATCGTATCCAGCCCGTTCGTAAACTTGTTGCCCGGATTCAGGAAAGCTTCTTTCAGCGGCGTAGCCGTGGCCATCGCATCGAACATATGAAGGAGATTAAAGTCGAATTTGGCGAACACAATCAGCGAAATGATGAACGTTCCCGCCATCAGCAGCACGCACTTGATGATCTGCACCCAGCTCGTGGCCGTCATCCCGCCGAACACGACGTAGACGGTCATCAGCGCTCCGACGATCAGGACCGAGGTCGAATATTCGAGACCAAGCAGCAGCTTGATCAAGGCTCCGGCGCCCACCAATTGCGCGATCATATAGAAGATCGAGATAGTAATCGAATTCAGCGCCGCCACGCCACGCACTTTCTTGTTGTCGAAGCGGGCCGCGATCATATCCGCCATCGTATATTTGCCCAAATTGCGCAGCGGCTCCGCCACCAAATATAACACGACGAGGTACGCGACAAGAAAGCCGATGCTGTAAAAGAAGCCGTCGAAGCCGAACAGCGCCACCATCCCGGCGATCCCCAAGAACGAAGCCGCAGACATATAGTCGCCCGCTATGGCCAGACCGTTCTGCCAGCCCGTCAACCCGCCCCCGGCGGTGTAAAACTCGCTGGCGGTTTTTGTTTTTTTGGCCGCGTAATACGTAATGACCAGCGTTCCCGCCACGATGATCAGAAACAAGAGAAAGGCCGTATTCATCATCGGCTACCCCACCTTCCGCAAGCTCGTTTTGGATTCGTCTTTGATCTGTTCGGCCAAGGCGTCGAACTCGACCGCCTTGCGGGTATACAGCGAACACAGCACCCAGGTCATAATAAATTGCGCGAAAGCGAAAATCCATGCCCACGTGATCGAACCGACCGCTTTGGTGTTCAGCACTTGCGAATACGAGGTCAGGACCGGAAGAATGAAGTAGAACACGAGGAAGAAGATCGACATCGGCAGGATAAAACGTTTCTTTTGGACCATCAGCCTGCGAAACGTATCGGAGCGTACGATTTCGCTGTAAGCATTCCTTCGGGATTGTTCTTTCATTGGTTTCCCTCCTGCAAAGATTGATCGTCGCTCTTGGTCGAACGTCTGCCGGAAGTACCGGCTGCTGCGCTATCGGAGCCAGGATGCTTTTTTCACCGATCCCATTATTTTACTTGTAAGCGCTTTATAATTGTAGCATAGGAATGTAAGGATCACTTGAACTTCGGCGCGAAATGTCAAAAAACGTCCCTCAAACGGATAAAAGCCGTCCTGAACGGCGGCCTTTCCCGACCTGCTACTCTCCCTGCAGCCGCTTGATCAATTCCTTGGCCGCCACTCTGGACAAAGGCACTTTACTCCGCCCGGCATCCTTCAAGACGACGTTGTAAGCGCCGTTAAACCACGGCTCGATTTCATCGATGCGGTCCACATTGACCAAATAGCTGCGGTGCGTCCGAAAAAAAGCATACCCGGTCAGCTTCTCCTCCAGCTCCTGAAGCGTTTGTCGGGTCGCATGCACCTGCCCATCGGCCATATGAATCTGCGTCAGCTTCTCTTCCTTGACCGCATAGCTGATCTTCGCGGGCTCGACCACCACCATACGGCTGCCGTCATCGATGAGCAGCTTCGGCTTGAATGCGCTCCGGGACCGGATTTGCCCATCCGCAGCCAGCGAAGCCGTCGCGGCACCAAGCGGGAACGCCGTCCCTTCGGAGGGAGTCCGCATTTTGCGTATTTTTTGCAACGTTTGACGAAGACGTTCCTCGTCGTAAGGCTTTAGCAAATAATCGACCGCTTCCAGACGGAACGCTTCCACGGCATACTGCTCGTAAGCCGTAGCAAAAACAATATACGGCCGCGGATCGACATCCATCAGCTTGTGTGCGGTCTGCACCCCGTCCAGGCCGGGCATATGAATGTCGAGAAAGACGACATCCGGCTTGTGCACTGCTGCCAGTTCCAGCAGTTGGACGCCGCTCGCCGCAAAAGGCAGCAGTTCGACGTCCCGTTCCCGGGACAATAAATAAGTCAGCTCCTCCCGCGCCAGCCGCTCATCCTCTGCGATCATTACTTTCATCTATCGCTTCACGCCTTTCCTCCGCTTGATAAGGTATCGTACATTCGATGCGCGCCCCACCCTCGGGCGGGTTGGAAAATTTCAGTCCGGCCTCCGGGCCGAACAGGTGGATCAGCCGCCGGTTCACGTTATAGACTCCAATGCCCGTGCTCCCGCTCCCGCCCCCCGTGACCGGAGAAGCTCCCAGCGTCTCCAATATCTCCACTGGAAAACCGTTGCCGTTGTCCTTGACCACAATGCGAACCCCGCTCGCTACACGGCGGAGCTCGACATGAATGTCGCCCCTGTCCGTCCGCCCTTTAAAGCCATGATGAATGCTGTTTTCCACCAGCGGCTGGAGCGTGGAGGGCGGGATGGACACGGATTCCAGGCCGGGATCGCATTGACAATCGACGGAAAGCTGGTCCTCGAACCGGATATTCACGATACCGAGGTACGTATGGAGATGCTCCAATTCCTTATACAGCGGGACAAGCGGCACCTGGGTCATCGTCAGGTTCATCCGCATGTAATGCCCGAGCTGCACGGTAACCCGTCTGGCCGCTTCGGGCTTGATCCGAATCAGCGTGACGATCGCATTGAGCGTATTGAACAAAAAGTGCGGATTAATTTGTGCTTGAAGCGCTTTCAACTCTGCATCCTTCATCAAGCTTCTCAGTTGCTCCGCCATCGCAATATCAAGCTGGATCGAGATCAGCTTGCTCAGCCCCTGGGCAAAAGCCTCCTCCACCGGACGGATCTGCCTGACGCCCGGATAATACAATTTGATTAATCCCGCGACTTGTCCCCCGCTTTGAATCGGTACGATAATCGCCGCGCCGATCGCCGGGTGGTGCGGCTGAATCTGCTCCTTCGTTCGGGCAATCTGAATCTCCCCGGTTTGGACCGCCTTCCTCGACAACTCCGAAGCGATCGGCGTTCCTTGAATGCCCGGCATCATTCCGGTGCCTGCATGCGCCAAGATTTGCTTCGTATCCGTAATGGCGACCGCACTGGCGCGAAGCTCGCGGCGCAGCACGTTGGCCGCCGCTTCGGCGGTCTCGAAGGTCAGCCCCTGCTTAAGAAACGGAAGCGCCATCTCTGCGATATGCAGCGCCCGCTGCGTCTCGGAGGCGGCGGCCCGCTCCTCCTCCTTCATCGCCGCCTGAATCATCGCGACCAGAATGCCCACTCCTACGCTGTTGGCCGCCACCATCGGTACCCCGATGAGGTCCACCGTACGGATCGCGGCGGGCGAAGATTCGTTCACGATCAGCACGACGCCCATTTGCAGGATGGGAGCGAATACGCTGATAAACAGCGCCTTCACCGGCGCGATGACTCTTTCTTCGGCAAAGAAGCGGGCGACCAATCCGGCCAAGAGCCCCAGAATCGGCGTAGACACCGCATCGGCCACGCCGGTAATTCCGCCCAGGCTATAAGCGTGAATGCCGGAGATGAGCCCCGCCCCCGTGCCTACAGCGACCCCGCCGAGCAGACCGGCCACCATTACCCCGATCAGCGCCGAATCCGCCATCGCCTCCTCCGGCTGGAGGGAAGCCACGAGAAAGGAAGAGTTAACCGTCTCCCCGGTAATCGTCACCCCGGCGTACGTGCCTCCGATACTGACCAGACCGAAAACGAGCGAAAACGTCAATCCGGTCCTCCAATCCGGCCTCCGGTCGAGCAGATAACGGAACTGTGGGATTCGGGTAAGGATGAACGTAATCAACAACAGCAGGCCCATCCGCTCCATGAGCAGCAAGGTTAAGTGCTGCATCCGCATCCCCCGTTCCTTGGCTAGTTATCCCCATTATACCCGGAAATGAGCGCCGGAGAGTAAACTTTTTGATCGACTGTGACCTTGCTTTATGGAGATAAAAAAAGCACCGTAAAGGTGCGGAGCTTGATAGTGATCAAATTGAGGAGAGGTACGAGGGGGTGGGTCTACTTCCGGTCGCTGCTCCCCCCCCCCCGCAAAGTGAAGTTGAATCAGGGTAGCAAAGTCCGGGTGCTTTGCGGGGACCCCGGGTCTGCAGGAAATTTTGATTAGAGGCCGCTTAGCAGCGGGCATTTCCCGCAGACAAAGGCGAACGCTATCGCTCCTCTAGTAGATACCCCACCTTCGTTTGTTTCTCTACCCCAGTCAAAAACCACTTTATCAACACTCTGAGCACCGCAAAGGTGCGCAGGCGTTTTTGAGAAACCATAAAAGAGAAAATCTCGGACAAATAGAGGTGGGGTATATCCCGTAAGAGTTTACGTCCGCCTTTGGAACCTGTGAAAATACCGCTAATTCTAATCTAATTCACAGGTATATAGGGGGTCCCGGAAAGTAATCGGAATAAGCTGCCAAGTGTTACTTCACTTTCCGGGGGAGGGCAGCGGCTGGAGGGATATACCCCACCGGCATATGCTGGGAGTTTTTTACGCGAAGCAGGTTTCTCGATAAGCTCAAAGCACCATGCAGGTGCAATCGAACGAGTTACTTAACAATCAGCACCGGAACCTTGGAGTGCTGAACCACATGATGGCTGACGCTGCCAAGAACAAACTCACGCAGGCCACCTAGTCCTCTGCTTCCCATAATGATCAGGTCGCATCCGTTCTCCTCGGCGTATTCCAGAATGGCAGGAGCCGGCTGCCCCTGCTTCAGGATCACCTTAACGTCAGGCAGAGACGAGGTTAAGCGTTTGGCCTCGTCAATCATACCTTGGGCGGCAAGCAAGTAATCTTTTTCTTCGTTGAACGGTGCGGCATACAGCGGCCCTCCGAACACCGGAACGGGAATGTGACAGACATGAATCACTTCAAGCCTCGCGGCATGATCTTGAGCAAATTTTATGGCCTTTTCCAGCGCTTTTACCGATAATGCCGAGCCGTCGAAAGCGGCCAATATGTTTTGATACGGCATGACAACCATCCCTTTCCCTGAGATCTACTATAATTTTATGTTACCGTTCTTCCTCCCCGATCGGAATGACATTGATCACAGTATTGCTGCAACACGGCGGAATACAAATGTAAACAAAACCATACGGTGAAAATAGAAATAAGGTGCGCCAAATGTGGCCATAGAAAAACCGGCGTCCGATACGAACGCCGGTCATTTCCCCTAAGCTAAATTGCATTAAGATAGAGAAAAATCCAACAGCTCGACTAATTCCCGATTCCTTTTCTGTGCTGTAGGCTCGCCCATGACGATGGCGATCACTCGGGTACCTCGTCTTTTCGCTGTTGCGGTAAGACAGTATTTGGCTTTTGGTGTAGTTCCGGTCTTTAACCCGTCAACGCCCCTATAATTTCCTAGCAAGGTGTTCGTATTTTTCAGCTTCGTCCGTCGTCGATGATTCCTTCGTATCCTTGCGTATTTCAATGCAGTTAACTTTAAAATCCTCTTATGTCTAAGAAGCTTTTTAGACATGATAAGCATGTCATACGCACAGGAAAAATGATTTTTACGATCCAATCCATGCGAATTTACGAAATGCGTATTGACCAAACCGAGCACTTTCGCTTTGTTGTTCATAAGCTTAACGAAGTTGGCTTCGGTACCTGCAATATGTTCTGCCAACGCGACCGTCGCATCGTTGCCCGAGACAAGAGCAATTCCCTTGAGCAAATCCCAGAGCTTCAAAGCCTCCCCCGGTCTTAAGAACAGACTTGAGCCTTTTGTTAATGCTGCGTGTTTGGACACGGTAACACGATGGGTCACTTTAATTTTACCGTGTTGCAGCTTTTCCATAGCAAGGAGTAATGTCATAATCTTTGTCATGCTGGCGGGGGCTAGCTTCTTGAAGGAATGCTTTTTAAACAAAATTTTACCCGTATTGGCGTTAGCTACGATGGCAGATTTAGCAAACCTGGCATACTTCTTTCGAATCATGCATTTTCTCTGCTTTTGAAATATGTTTTCTTCAGATACGCTACTGTTTTGTTCATCCTCATCTGATTCGACCCTTTGACAAGAATAGTTGTGCCCGGTTGTATCACACGAGCCAATGCCTTGTGAAGCTGTGCCCTGGAGACGAAGCTGTACAAGTTTTTGGCGGGAAAGCCCACTTGCTTGGCGCCAGCGATAATCTGCGAGGCATGCTTTCCGATTGCGTATATATGGGCGATGTTTTTTCGCGCTGCATAGCTTCCTATTTCTTTATGGCCTTTGACTGCATAGGCGCCTAATTCCGACATGGAACCCAGTACGGCAATTTTTTTGTTTTTGCCGGTAGCGGACAATACATCAAGGGCGGCTTTTACCGCATCCGGATTGGCGCTGTAAGAATCGTCGATTATTCTTATGCCTCTTCTCAAGTCGTATACAGACAACCGTCTTTTTTGCTTTTCAAAGGTTTTGAGCCCATTCTGGATCTGCTTCGCTGTAAATCCCAAACGATGTGAAATGCCAATTGCAAACAACGCGTTATAAACATTATGCCTCCCTAAAATCGGGATATAGAAACGGTGTTCTTTCCCGTCAAGCTTCACCCGGAATGCCATTCCACGCTTGGCGTTATGGATTTGAGACGCCCGGTAATGGGCTTTATTGCGGATTCCGATTCGCACGATGCGGCCCTTGAATCCCTTCGTTCGCAGCAGTCTGGAATAGTGATCGTCGGCGTTTAGCCATAAGGTCCCTGGCGATTTCATGTAACGGATTAATTCCGACTTCGCCTTGGCCACACCTTGAATTCGGCCGCCAAAATTGCCGATATGCGCCCTTCCAATATGGGTGATAACCCCTATATTGGGACGAATATAGTGGCAGTGGCGTTTGATGTTTCCGTAATACTGCATGCCGTACTCCAAAACAACGGCCCGGTGAAAAGGACGGAGCCATTTTGCATGCCTTCTGGTGGCCGACACGGCATTTCGATTTTGGGGGGATTTGAAGATTTTCCAACGTTTCTTCAATACCGCGGCAATCATTTCTTTTGTTGTCGTTTTACCGGAGCTGCCGGTAACCGCAATGATCGGTTTGTACAGAATTGATTTTCTCCTCATACTTTCCCGTCCACCGCCAATCGTAAAATGTATCCCTTGAAAGACTTATCCCTTAATGAACACTTTTTTACAGTCATTTTAAAGGATCATCATTTTGTCCCAACAGGGGTACGTGCCCGATTCATAAGTCGATTACGGACAAGAGCGCGGATGAGGCCGGGAAGCCAAACGAAAAACCGGCACCTGGTCGTTACAGATGCCGGTCATTTCAGAGCTTGTGCCCTCTCAATCAAAATCGTACCTTTCCTCGGCCCAGGGATCACCATACATGTGATACCCGTTCCGCTCCCAAAAGCCCGGCTTGTCTTTCTCCATAAACTCGATGCCGCGCAGCCATTTGGCGCTTTTCCAGAAATACAGGTGCGGGACGACCGCGCGTACGGGATAGCCGTGCTCCGGCGAAAGCAGCACGCCGTTATGCCGGATACCGAGAAACGTCGTGTCGCGCAGGAAATCCGCCAAAGGCAGGTTCGTGCTCCACCCGTGCTCGGCGTGCAGCATCACGTACTCCGCTTCCGGCTTCAGCTTAATCCGCTCCATCAGCGTGGCTACGGCCACGCCTTCCCAGACGTTGTCCAGCTTGGACCAGGTCGTGACGCAGTGAATGTCGTTGCGGAACTCCCGGCGCGGCAGCGCCAAAAACTGTTTATAACTCAGCGTCAGCTCTTCGTCCACCAATCCAAACAGGCGCAGACTCCATTTGCCCATGTCGTTGTAATAAGGAATTTCGCCATAATGCAGCACGGGAAAGCCTTCCGTCACCTTCTGGCCGGGGGGCACACGCTCCGACGCAGGTCCTCCCGCTTCCGGCTGCGGCACTTTGTCTTCCGTCGTCATAAATTACGCCTCCTTTTCACGCCGCGTCTTTTCCTTCTAGTATACCCGTAAAAAGGGGGCCGCACATTGTGGTCGCTCAACCGGCTTCACCTTAGCGCACCTGCCGATTGCTAACGGTAAATGGGCAGCGTGACCTGGATCGTCGTACCGACGCCCACCTCGCTGGTGATGTGAATCCGGCCCTTGTGGTGCTCGATAATTTTGTGGCTGACGAGCAGGCCGAGTCCCGTCCCCGCTTCTTTGGTCGAATAGAACGGCTCGCCGATCTGCCGCAGCTGCTCCTGCGAAATGCCGCAGCCCTGATCGGCAATGCGGACCAAGGCTATTCCCTGCTCCACGGCCTCTATACTTACGTCAATGGTCCCCCCTTGCGGCATCGATTCAAATGCATTTTTCAGAAAGTTGATGAACACCTGCTTGATCTGATTCGGGTCGCAGCGGATCGGCAGCGGATTGCCGGTTGGAAAGAAGCGGATCTCAATGTTAAGAAGCAGCGCCTGCGCGCTGGTCAGCATTACGACATCTTGAACGAGCACGGCGAGGTCGGCGACTTTCATTTGCACGGCTTGCGGCTTGGCCAGCATCAGCAGCTCGCTGATAATCACCTCGATCCGCTCCAACTCCTCCTTCATAATCGGCAAATATTGCGAATAGCTATGCTCCGACTCGCCCATGAGCTGCACGAAGCCCTTGAGCGCCGTCAGCGGATTGCGGATTTCATGAGCGACCCCTGCGGCAAGCTGCCCGGCAATCGTCAGCTTCTCGGACTTGAGCAGCAGCTCGTCCTTCCGCTTCTGCTCCGTTATATCTTTGGCGATAAGGTAGCAGCCGACCTGCTTGCGGTTGACGTAGATCGGGGCCGGCGTTGCGAGCAGATAGGCCGGTTGCTCCGACTTGCGGACGATCTTCATTTCCATGCTGGATAAAGCGCCTTCGTGCATGATTTTATGAAGCAGCGTATGCGCTTCCTCTTCTTCCGATGCCAGCAATTCGGCAAAAGGCATGCCGATCAGCTCCAGCACGGAATAGCCGGTAATGGTTTCGGCCGCAGGATTGGCCGACGTGATGATCCCGCTCTTGTTAAGCGAGACGATCGCATCCAGGTTATATTTTTTCAGCGACGTGTACCGGTCTACGCTTTCTTCAAGCATTTGCAGCATCAGCTTCTGGCCCGTAATATCCTGGATCGTCCCACTGATCCGAAGCGGTCTTCCTTTCGAGGTCCAGGTCGTAACGCTTTGAATCCGGATGAACTTGACCGTCCCGTCGCCCAGAACGATCCTGCATTCCACTTGAATTTCGCGTCCGTCCAACGCTCCCCGTATCGACTGCCGCGCCGCCTCCCGGTCATTCGGGTGAATGCGGGCCATCAGCTCCTCGAACGTTACGTCTGCATGCAGATCGGTTCGAAGAATGCGACGCAGCTCGCCCGACCACAGCATCTTGCCGGTCAGCGCGTCCCATTCAAAGCTGCCCAAACGGGCGATGCGCTGCGATTGCGCCAAATTGTGCTCGCTATGGCGAAGCGCAGCCTGCGCCCGCTCCCGTTCCGTGACATCCCGGCCGATATAGATTTCTTTCACTTGGGGTCCTTCCGGGTCGGCGACCCGCTTCACGGAAACTTCAAACCAGACGTAATACCCCTGCTTGTGGCGAATCCGGCAGATGAACGAATCGGATTCCCGGAAGGTTTGTTCTCCCAACGACTCAAGATCGTCCGGATGGATGAATTCGGAGGCGTGCTTTCCGAGCAGTTCCTCCGGTTCGAAGCCAAGCTGATGTTTGAGCGAAGCCGGGGAAACGAACTGCAGCACGCCGTCAATCCCGTAAGAGATGACGTCCCGGGTATGCTCCGAAACCATCTCGTACAGCTCCGCCGCTTGGAGCATCTTAGGTCCCTCGGCTTCCGGACTTTCCGATACGTAGGCGCAGAAGCCCGCGTGCGCCCCGTCCCGATCGCGGATGGGAATGACGTCGAGCTTTACCCGGACCGTACCGCCGTCTTTGCGCAGGTAGCGTTTGACCATCGCTATCCCGGATGCGGCGCCGGTCTCAAGCAGAGAGGCGGTTGCCTCCTGAACACCGGGATCATTCGGATGCGTAAGCTGCTTCTCCTGCCGGTTTGCCAACTCGTCTTCGGCGTAGCCCAACAGGCGGCCGAACGCCGGGTTGACCTTGATAAAACATCCTTCCGTCGAAATGAACGCGATACCGCCGGGGGCATAGGTGAAGCAGTACTTGATCAGGGAATCCTGCTCCATGAAAAGCAAACACCTCCTTCGACATGTCAACCTGATGCGGTCCCCGCTTCATTTCATTCCGGGAAAAGCTTTTCCACCAGACGGTGAGCCGGCAACGTCCGGTCGGCACGGATCGTACAGCGCGAAGGGTCCGCGATGCATGCCAAGAAATGATCCACCGCGTCAGCGAACCCCCGGCGGTGCAAGATCGAATCCCAGCTTCCGAACGTTTGCTCTTGGGGGGAAACGCCCGCTTTTCTCCATACGGCGGTTTCCATGTTCAGCACTTCGGCGGACCGGCCGTTTCCGTGCAGCTCCAGTTGTTCCAGATCGGCTCCTGCTTGGCGTACCATGCTGAACTGCGCAACTGCCGAGTCCTGCGAGGAAGCTGCGGATGCGCCATGGCCAAAAGTCAAGGTTCCCGCTCCGAACAAAAGCCGTCCTTCATGATCGGTGCGCTGCCGGTAAGACGCCACGTCGAAGGCATCTCCGCCAAGCCACAGCAATAAATCGAGCATGTGAATCAAATCGTCGTACAGCGTCTGCTTGGCGCCGTGGCTTTGCAGCTTCGTCCGGTGCTTCGCCGCCGTAACCAGATCGAAGCCGCCCCCTTCCTCTATCCACCGCTTGGCCTGCACATACAGGGGCGCAAAGCGGCGGTTGAACCCGACGGCAAGCAGCAGCCCGCGCTCGGCGGCATAGGCTGCCATCCGTTCCGAAGCTTCGATATCGTAAGCCAGAGGCTTATCGACGTAGACGTGAATTCCCTCCTTTAAGCATGTCGTCACGATCGCATCGTGCGTTTCTGTCGGACTGTGGACGAATACCGCCTCCGGCTTGGCCTGACGCAGCATTTCCGCGAGGGAAGCATATCGTCCGGCGATCCGGTACTGCGCGCCGATTCGGTCTACCGTCGACATCGAACGGCTGGACAGCCCCACGATATCGACCTTCTCGCTGGCGGATAATAGCGGCAAATATACTTTTTGGGCGATATCTCCCAACCCGATGATGCCGATTTTGCGTTTCATTCGAATGTCCCCCCGATTTAGGATTGGTTCATGTTACAATTCGGCCTGCCCCTTTCCAATCCCTTCGAAGCCCCGCAAGAGTCCTTTCTCTCCGCTGGTGCATTAAGGAACCGGAGTGCTGATGCAATCCTTACAAAAAATTGACAATCTGCAAACAGGCTGATCGCTTTCAAAGGTTGTGAAGGTTATGGTAGAATAGGAGTGTCGGCTGTTTTTTGAAAATGCCTGATCATCTGGGGGATTTACATTCATGTTCAAATTAAACAAGTGGTTGCTCGTATTATCCGTTATTGTATTTATCGGTCTGCTTGGGCTCTCGGTTTACTATGAATCCATCGTCTACTTGTATGCGGCTAGCGCGCTGCCGGTCGCGATCGTCATATTTTTGCCAGACTTGGGACGGCATCAATACATTCGCTTGAAGCCGAAAGCCGGAGTCCGGTTCGTGAAACAAACCATCGGCGGCGATCCGGTGTTGACCATCGCGTTCAAGCCCGGATTTATTCGTTGGAATCACAGCCGCAAGCTGTATTTTCACTTAAACAGTATGGGGAATAGTGAATCTTCCGGAGCGCCGGAAGCCAAAGCGGCAGGCGGCTCCGCCAGCACCGAAGCGGCGCTGGCCGTACTTCCCTTTGACCTGTCCCTCCATCCCCGCAAGCAGGGGTGGATCGGCATCGACCTCCCGCAATTGGCCGAGCGGACCCGCAGTCTGTCTTATACGACCGACGAAGTGTCGCGGCTGCTCATTCGGATGGCCGATCTGGAGGCAGCGGCGATGAAGGTGATGGTTACGCCCGGCGCGGTAACGGCGAACGAAGGCAAACAGCTTCAGGCTTAACTGCCGGATTGGCCGTATCCCTGCATGTTCGGATCGCAAAAAAGCGGATTTCCAAGCGTACGCAACAGCGCCGCTGCGGAATCCGCTTTTTTGCGTCTTGCCAAGCTCTATCCGTTCCATACGGAATGGCACAGATAGCCGCTTAACGTGCGCACCATCGACCCCGTGCCGCCCACCGGCTCCGTCCCCCGTTCACTCCACAGCCATGCCGTGCCGCCCGTATCCAAATGCACCCACGGCGTCTCTCCGGCGAAAAAGCCGATGAATAGCCCGCCCGTAATGCTGCCGGCCCAACGGTCGCGTGAGGTGGAGTTCCGGATATCGGCCACTTGGCTCTTCAGCATGTCATGATATTCCGGATAATTCGGCAAAGGCCACACCTTTTCTCCCGCCCGCTTGGCGGCGGACAGCAGCTCCTGCAGCATCGGCTCATTGTTCGCCACCGCTCCGGTCGCCACGTCGCCGAAGCATACCAGCACCGCGCCGGTCAGCGTCGCGACATCGATCAGGCGCGTCGCCCCGAGCGCTTTCGCATACAGCACACCGTCCGCCAGCACGATCCGCCCTTCGGCGTCCGTGTTGAGCACTTCGATCGTCTGGCCGTTCATCGCCGTAATGACGTCGCCAGGTTTGAAAGCCGAGCTCGAAGGCATGTTCTCAGCCGCCGGAATGACGATCACCGCATTGACCGGCGGCTTAAGCCGGCCGAGCGCATGGATCAGGCCGAGCAGCACAGCGGCTCCGCCCATGTCGCTGATCATCTCTTCCATTCCTTCCGGCTTCTTGAGCGAGATGCCGCCGGTATCGAAGGTGATGCCTTTGCCGACAAGGCCGATCACGTCGGCGTTCTCCTCCGCCGTCCCCCGGTAGCGGACGGCAATCATACGCGGCGGGTTCACGCTGCCCTTGCCGACAGCCTCCAAGCCGCCCATACCCTGCTCGCGAATGCCGTGCTCGTCGAGCACCGTGCATTCGAGCCCGTACCGGGCGGCCAAGGCCTGCGCTTCCCGCGCGAGCGTCTCCGGCACCAAATAGTTGCCGGGCAAGTTCGTGAGGTCGCGGGCATAGTTCGTCGCCAGCGCCAGCGCTTCCGCGGCGAGGACCGCACGCTCGAGTCCCGCGAGCGTGTCCGGGGCCTCCGCCCTGCCGTGCAGCAGGGCGACTTCCCGCAGCGCGGGCGGCTGCGCCC
>NZ_BIMB01000070.1 GCF_004000865.1 Paenibacillus elgii NBRC 100335
GGAAGATATCAGGCACGATTGAACCAAATCATTCTCCAAGAAAAGGCCATCCTTTGCAAGATGGCCTTTTGGTCAAAACTTGCCGTTACAGACAGCGCGGCGAACCGTATCACAAGTGACGCAAAATTCCTGGTAGGAGGGCTTAAAACGGTATTGTACCGTATTTATACTTTTGATCAATAAAGGGGGATTGATTTTAGCTTATCAAGTTGAGGGAGTTTACAGAAGTTCCGTATTTCCATGCAACTTTTGGTTTCGGCTGAGAAACTTTAACGGAGGGGAGATCATATCACGTTATTGGAGGTATATCGCGCAACGGTTGAGGATCATCACGAGGTTTTTATCATCCATGAGGATCCAAACCCTTATGGAAAATGAATTATCGGGCATTTCGATGGGGCTTCTTGTCAAGGGTGGAATAATTGAAGCGTAAGCCAGAACTGAACGACCCTTTTGACAGCGTACGCCCAGCATCGGCATAATCTTTAGGGTAGAGTTCTGAACGAGGGTAGCGGTCACCTACTGTTAGTCACCTTGAAAATACGGAGGTATCTGTTATGCATCCTACCATTAAAAATAAAGCATCCATAATGTTCCCCTGCTTGGCCTCTATTCCTGACTCGTATTGGATGCAGTGCGAAATTAGAACCGTCTCGCCAAGCACGTCCCCTTCCATCCGCGAGGGTCATATGTTTCAGCATGCAGTTTTTGTTCTGTGCGGCACGGTTCGCATCTTTAAGGTTAATGAACAGGGCAGAGAAATTACCCTTTATCGCGTGCAGGATGGCCAAAACTGTGTCCTCATGATGGCTAGTATTTTAGGGGATACCCCTTATGAAGCATCAGTGGAGGTCGAGGTGGAAACGGAACTTTTACTCGTACCGATCCCACTTTTCAAGAAGTGGATTGAAATCTGCCAACCGCTGAAGCAATTTATTTTTGGCCAAATGGTTGAGCGAATTACGTCCGTCATGACCCTGCTCGACAATGTTGCATTCCGGCCGATAACGTATCGAATTGCTCAGTTCCTGCTAGGATGCACAGACGAGAATCACGCGACACTCCGCATTACGCACGAACAAGTTGCGATTGAGCTCGGTACCGCCAGGGAAGTCGTCAGCCGCGCTCTGAAAGTGTTAACGGATAACCGTCTAATTTCCCAGGGTAGAGGATACATAGAAGTCTTGGACCGGGACCGGCTGTTCCAAGTTCTTCAGGACGAGGTCTTGTGACTTAGTCACGGAACACGCTGCAGGATGCTGCTAAGATGGGTTCAAATCCAAACTTCTATTGAGGTGATATGAGATGAGAAATCTTGGTGGTTTAGATCGATCCTTGCGGGTCTTGCTCGGTATCGGTATGCTTGTTGTTTTCTTTCAAGTTGATTCCAACTGGCGGTATGTCGGTTTGCTGGGCGTGTTCCCCTTACTGACAGCTGCTTTAGGGACTTGCATTATCTACAGGTGGCTGGGCATCAGCACTTACCGCGGCAGCAAGGGGGCGCAGCACAAATGAACTACTATGATAGCAATAACTTGAAAAAGATTCCTGACCTTATTCGTCTTGCGCCGGAAGCTACCCAATCGTACTTAAACTTCGAGCATCAAGTGTATGAGGAGCTTAAGGCAATACCCTTACGGACGAAAGAACTTATTGCGTTGGCCGTCGCCCATATAACGGGCTGCCCTTACTGCATTGACACGCACGTCAAAAAGTTTCAGTCCCTTGGCGGAACACGTGAGGAGATATTCGAAGCGGTTCTTGTCGCAACTTGCACACGTGCGGGTGCCGTTCTGAGTCATGCGACCCATTCCTTGGTTGCCTATGAAGAAGGCATGTCTCAAGAGCAGCAAACGTCAACAGAGGTGCAGCCGAAGCACACACCGAAGTGCTTCTGTTAAGCTGAAGCGCCTGAAAGAACGAAATATTCAGGCGATTTACGAACACCTGGTCGACGGTCGACAACAAACTGAACTTGCCGACGAACTAGGCATCACGAAGAAGGCGGTAAGCCAGATGGTCAGCAAGGTATGGGCGCTGCACATCGAGCACGGCGAACGGCCGGACGGTTGGACAAGTATTAGCGTCACTCTGGGCGCTGCGCACACTACGCCTTAGAACGCCTAACAAAACCCCTAGTTGCTCTGCAGGCAACAGCCGAGTACACTGAGCCGTGCCGACCGTCCGCAATCGGCCAGAAGCGGCCCTTCGCCCGACCGAATTTTTGCCAGCTGACAGGGACTGGAGTGATATGAAGACTGCGTTTGTAATATTTTTACTTTCGGTCCAGTCGAGCGACTCCAGCAACACTGAGGCCTCTGCTACACCGATATCATTCGACACCGCTCAGTTCTATTACGGTTGCGCCGACAGATGCGATTGGACATAATAATAGAAAGCTTGCCTTTTGCTTTTCTAATTGATGGAGCAAGAAAGGAGCACTCAGTGCGATACGTGGTTTCTGCAATGCTGGTGGTAGCCGGAGTCATTCATCTATTGCCATTGTCTGGGGTTCTTGGAAGTGAGCGCCTTGCTTCCCTATATGGCTTGCCCTTCAACGAGCCAAATCTTGCAATCCTTATGCGTCATCGCGCGGTTCTTTTCGGGCTTATTGGGAGCTTCTTGCTGTTTTCTGCCTTCCAACCCGCACTTCAATCAATTGCCATTGTTGGAGGGATCATTAGCGTTGTTTCGTTCCTCTATCTTGCCTGGGCAGTAGGAAGCTACAACCCACAAATTGGTCGGGTCTTCCTCGTAGATGTTATAGTCCTGATTTGCCTTGTTGTCGGCGCAATCGCTCATGTTTATATGCTGCGTAAAAGCTGACTGCAGCGTGTGAAATGGTGAGGAATAACTCTCAGCTCAACACTTCGACACTGCGTTTCAACATAGGCGGTTGACAGCAATCCGTTTGGGTATCGAACGTCTGCTTCGGGTCGACAGCGGACGTACACAGCCGTGCTTTGGCTGACGGTGCGCCGCCGGCGCCGCCTCCACCTGGTGCGCAGCAACCACGGCCGCTTACGCCTGCAGAGAAAGTCTTTAATCGGCGCCTTGAAGCTCCGGCGATGGTGCGGCTGGTGGAGCCGCCGGCGGGCCTGGCGCCGCGGCCGGCGGCGCGTCAGCTGCTCGATCGGGTGATGGACTGTCTGAACGGCTGCAGGGATCTTATCTGCCCGGTGCGCGGGCTGCGTTGCTTACCGATCGAAATTACCTGATCGCGCAAGCTGCGCACGTCGAATGCACGATGCCGGAAGCAATCGACACGACGTTGCCGGGCATGGTGTCGTGCCTGCAGGCGCAAGACGCGTACAGCGACAACGGCGCCGTCGTCCTATTGGAAAAAGGTACGGTGTACACAGGTGAAATGCAGCGTGCTCTGGTGAACGGCCAAAGCCGTGCGTTCTTGCTGTGGACCCGCGCCAAGACGCCAAACGGTGTCGTCATCAACCTGGCATCGCCGGCTGCTGACGAGCTGGGCCGATCGGGGATTAGCGGCCAGGTCGACACGCATTTTTGGGAGCGATTCGGTAGTGCAATCATGCTCAGCTTGATCGATGACGTTGGTTCGGCACTCGCCGCAAGTCAGACCAAGGGAAGTGGTTCGGGCAACAACACCGTCCTTGCCTTCCCGAACACGATCCAAGGCACGCAATCGGTCATGGGCGACGTGCTCAAGCTCACGGCCGATATCCCGCCGACTTTGCGGAAACACCAGGGCGCTACGGTCAACATCTACGTCGCCCGCGATCTCGATTTCCGGGGTGTGTACGGACTCAAGGAGAAACTTTGATGAATGCTCGTTCTGAGGCGGTGGAATTGAAAACATCGCCTTCCACGATCGATTTACAACTTGTTGTGTTGTGTTGTTGGATAAAGGTATTACTATAAATGGCGTTCCTATACCATTTACAAGCAAAAGGAAGGCAATAATCATCGAAGACAATGAACAAAAATTAAGGGAATTGTTTCTTGAAGAGTTCCCCAAATATGACCATTATGAGATAGACTTTCATAAGCCGAGGTATAAGGTGTACCCCGAATGGTTTTCTCTAAATCAGTCCCAACTGATTTGAACCAACCCACAACAACATTAGGCATTAACAGAAACATGCAGATTACAAAAAAGATAAGAGCCGGCCGCGTAGCTGATGCAGGCCGCCTATGGCACGACCAGGCTGCCGCCGGCAATCTTCAGCGCGGATCCGGTTGCGTGACCACCTGACGTCGGCCCGGACGGATCCTGCAGCCAAGAGCCTGCATCGTGATCTGCTTCGTCCACGATCGCCGCTGGTCGGTGCATCCTGGACGGCGGTCTGTCGGATCTGAAGCAACTGGCGCGATGTTTCGTACTTGCGGGAAGAGCCGGCCGCGTGGCCAGCGCTAACCTTCAGCGCGGATCCAGATATGTGGCCACCCGCCGTCTCGCCGTCGGCCTAGACGGATCTGCAGCCACCGCGGCGCGAACTGCTTACTCCACCATCGCCGCTAGTCCTGAACGGCCATCGTTGGATCTGGGCAGCTGCGCGACGGTTCGTTCTGCGAGAATGCCGGCCGCGTAGCCGGCGCGGCACGGCCCCGCCGGATGCGTGGCACCTTCCGTCTCCTCGGCGTCGGCCGGACGGAACCGCAGCCAGGCGCCCGCGGCGTGAGCTACTTCCCCCACGATCGACGCTGGTCCTAAACGGCCGTCGTTGGATCTGGGCAGCTGCTCGATGCTTCGTTCTGCGAGAAGTGTTGGCTGCTTAGCCGACTCGGCATGGCCGAGCTGCCGCGGTTGTCTTCAGCGTGGATCCGGTTGCGTGACCACCTGCCGTCTCGCCGTCGGCCCGGACGGAACTGCAGCCAGGTGTCTGATGAAAATAAAGTTATAGACTGAGAAAATAAAGTGTTAGACCGTGAAAATATAGTTCTAGACTTGCAGCGGCGGCTTTAAGCCAACGGGAGGGAGGATGGGAGATAAATATGTTATTATTGGATTGTGCAAAGCTTATTCCGCCTATTCGAAGGGAGATTAGTAGAAAATGCAAAGTGCCCAACAAGTGCTAACAAGTTATTTTCAAGCATTAGGAAGCAAACAGATTGATAAAGTGATCGAATTGGTTCATGATGAAGCGAAATTTATTATTCTTAAAAAAGAGCCCTCTAATAAAATTCCTTTATACGGCACATTTCATGGAAAAGAAGGTGTTAGAAATTATTTAAACTTATTAGAAGAAGCAGAACAAATAGAGAGGTTTGTCCTTCACAAACTCATCGGTAATCAGGAAGCAGCGTGTGCATGGGGGAATTTCCGCATCAAGGTCAATGTAACCGGGAAAGTGTTCGAGAGTGATTGGGCAATTATTTGCGAAGTAGAACAGGAGAAGATAAGGTTTTTTCAAATCTTCGAAGATACCGCTGCACTAGAAGAAGCTTTTGATTTAAGAGACTGTTGATATGTTAGTGCACCTACACATCACTATGCTGGGGTTTTAGTGGTTAGTTTGCGACTAAAGGATGGAACTCGAATATCTGGAGGCTTTTCCCGATAAGCGCTACACCGTGGAAGAGATGATCGCCCAAGGGGAGAAGGTCCTTGTCCGAATGACCGTGAAAGGCACGCATACCGGGACGTTCTTCGGAACCGCCCCAACGGGCAACTCCATTGATGTTACGCTGTACCGCCAGTATCGCGTCGTCGACGGCAAAATTGCCGAGCACCGCGGTTGGATCGACATGGTGACCATGTGGCGCCAGCTTCAAGCCAGCTAAATAGGGACTACACGTTAAGGGGCGCCTATAGCGGCGCCCCTGGTTCATTGTCGCAGTAATCCCCCTACAAACTGCTCTTGCCTAGAACAGCACCGGCAGGTTCGTAAGAGAGCGCAATGTGCTGCGGTTATACGTCAATTGCTCCGGTTCGACGGCCAAGCGCAGATGAGGCAGCCGCCGCAGCAGCGTGCCGAAAGCGATCTGGCCTTCCAGACGCGCCAGCGGTGCGCCCAAGCAGAGATGAATGCCCTTGCCGAAGGCAAGATGCTCGTTCTCTTCACGCGTAATATCCAACGCCTCGGAATGGGAGAACTTATGCGGGTCCACATTGGCGCCCGCCAGCGAGACCAGAACCATCTCCCCTTTGCGGATATCCTTGCCATGCAAGGTGACGTCCTCCCTCGCAAAGCGGCTGGCAATCATGACGGGGCCCGCATAGCGCAGCAGTTCCTCGACCGCGGAGGGGAGCAGGGAAGGATCGCTGCGGAGCAAGCGCATTTGTTCAGGATGCTGCAGCAAGGCCACGATGCCGTTGCCGATCAGATTGACCGTCGTTTCATGCCCGGCGACAATGAGCAGCCAAATGGTCGATAGAAGCTCGTTCTCGCTTAGCTGATCTTCTTCATCGTGAGCTTGGACCAGACCGCTTGTTATGTCATTGCCGGGATGTGCGCGCTTTTCCGCCAGCAATGTTTTGATATACTCAACAAACTTATCCAGAACTTCACTGACGGTATCCTCTTGTTTCGGGTCCAGGGAAGCATTCAAGAGCTTACGGGTCCACTCGCGGAATTGGTCCCGATCGGCAGCAGGAATTCCCAGCATCTCGGAAATGACGGTGATGGGAAGCGGATAGGCAAAATCCGTAATCAGGTCCATCCTTCCCCGCTCCTGCACGGCATCGAGCAGCTCGTCGGCAATCTGCTGAATCCGGGGACGCAGGCCCTCGATTGTATGAGGCGTGAAGGCTTTGGACGCCAGCCTGCGCAAGCGGGTATGGTCCGGCGGATCGACCGTCAGCATATTCGGCATCTGTTTGATCCATTCCCTGAACTTGCTCAAGTATGCGTACTTCTGGCCGGGCTCCCCTTGATCCTGCGGCGGTGCGAGCTTCCGGATATCTTTGATGAACCGAGGGTCCTTCAGAATCGCAGCGACATCCTCGTGCCGGAAAGCGAGCCATGCTCCTCCCATCCCGAAAAAGTCATCAAGGCGGTAGAGAGGCTCTTGCTGCCCGGCAAGCCGCTTATAGAATGCCATGAAATCATGCATCGTTTCCGGTGAGGCAAAATCACTGCCAGTGATTTTTTCCATATCACTTACCCCTTTCCTTTACTCTGCAATTCCATATCGGATCATGCCAAAAAATCGGTTCATCTCATCGAACAGGCGGTCGGCCGCCTCGTCATCCATCACACCGATATCCGAGAACGCCGAAGAAAACTTATTTTCGAAATGCTTCGTTGTCATCGTAATCAGCTCGAACGCCTGCTTCCGGTCCACCCCTTCCCGAAGGGGAACCGCTTCAAATAACTTCTCTAACGCTTGATTTCTCTCTGCAATCGCTTGACCATACTTTTCCTCAATATCTTGTTTTAATTCATTCGGCGGCGAATAAAAAGCCTCATACACCAGCTTCAATTCATCGGGATGCTTGCGGAAGTAATCGAGCTTGATGCGGCTAAGTCTGTCTATCGCTTCAAAAAAATCGTCATACTCCGCAACCGCGTCAAATCGCATCGCCGTCCTGACCTTCTCAAAGCAATGCTCCAGCAGGCTGAGATACAGCTTCTTTTTGCTAGTGAAATGATGAAAGATCAAAGCCTTGGAAATACCGGCGGCCTCCGCCAGCATCTCTGTCGAAGTGCTCTTGTATCCATGGCGCGCAAAAACAGATAAACAGGCCTCGAGGATTTTTTCCCGTTCATACAGCTGTAAAGGCAATGCTTCACTTCCTTTTCATGTTGCTGACCAATTGGTTAGTAACATTGTATTATATGCTGACCATATGGTCAATATGTCTGATTGCCCAGCTTTTCTAATATGTCCCTCCTCTACGCCGCGATCGTGCAAATTCGGCTTTTCATGCCTCTTTGCATGCACTATAATACGGTAGATAACAATAATTCAAACGATCAAAAGGGGAACTTCAATGTCGCGAATCATCCAAGTCCATGAGAGACCGCCCTTCTGGAAGAGCTTGCCGCTGGGGCTGCAGCACTTGTTTGCCATGTTCGGGTCCACGGTTCTTGTGCCCATCCTGTTCAAGGTCGACCCAGCCACGATCCTGTTGATGAACGGCATCGGGACCTTGCTGTACCTCTTCATTACCAAGGGGAAAATTCCCGCTTATCTCGGCTCCAGCTTCGCCTTTCTCTCGCCCGTTTTCGTCGTTCTGGGGCAAAAAGGGTACAACGCCGCGATCGGCGGCTTCCTGGTAGTTGGCGTCATCTTCATCATCGTCGCCCTGCTGATCCGTTATGTGGGAACGGCCTGGATCGACGTCGTATTCCCTCCGGCTTCCATGGGGGCGATCGTCGCGGTGATCGGGCTCGAGCTCATTCCGACGGCCTCCAAGATGGCCGGCTTCATCGCTCCGGACGGAGCGCCCGCCGGTTGGTCCCCGGATGCCACGACCGTCACGGTCTCCGTGGTCACGATGCTGGTCGGCACGCTCGGGTCGGTACTGTTCCGCGGAATTTTCAAAATCATTCCGATCCTGATCGCCATCGTCGTCGGCTATGTGCTGTCCAGTGTGCTCGGACTTGTGCATGTCCAAGAGGCGGTCAGCGCAGCGGGCTGGCTGACGCTGCCTACCTTCTATACGCCGGCTTGGGATTGGACAAGCATCGCCATTATCGCTCCTGCCGCGCTGGTGGTCATCGCCGAGCATATCGGCCACCTGATTGTGACCGGCAATATTGTCGGCAAAGATCTGTCCAAGGACCCGGGACTCAGCCGGTCATTGCTTGGCAACGGCGTCTCCACCGTGATCTCCGCGGCGGTAGGCTCCACCCCCAATACGACGTATGGGGAAAATATCGGCGTCATGGCGATCAGCCGCGTCTATTCCGTCTGGATCGTCGGTCTGGCGGCGATCATGGCGATCATCCTTTCCTTCGTCGGCAAGCTGTCGGCGCTTATCCAAACGATTCCCGTCGCGGTAATGGGTGGCGTTTCGCTGCTGCTGTTCGGCGTCATTGCCGCATCCGGCATCCGCATGCTGGTCGAGACGAAGGTAGACTATTCGAAGCCTGCAAACCTGATTCTGACTACGGTTGTGCTGGTCGTCGGTCTAAGCGGGGCGGCGTTCAAGTGGGGGCATCTTGAGCTGAAAGGTATGGCCCTTGCTACGGTCGTGGCGATTTTGCTCAGCTTGGTATTCAAATTGTTCGATGTGCTGAAGTGGTCGAACGACACGGATTAAGAAACGCGCAAAGGGCGCTGCCCGAGAGGTCTGCTTAGACCTTCGGACAGCGCCCTTTTGATTTTCGGTGCGACGTTTCCTATTATAAACAAATCCTCCCCGGGGATAGAGAGTTCCGGACAAAGGCACAATACGGTTGTGTTCTTTGAACAACACTTATTCCTTAGGAGGACTAATGACAATGACTACCAAAAAAGAAGCCGTAACTCAAGAACAAATCGCGGATAAGGTGAAGGCTGAAGTGGCTAGCGAGTTGACTCCGTTGGAAAACCAGCTTAACCAGATCCAAAAGATTTTAACCCAAGTTCAGAACCCTTCTTCCCAAAGCTCCGCTTCGACGAGCTCCAATCAAAATCAGCAGCAGATTGGTCAGCTTGTCAACCAAATGAACCAATTCAACCAACAAGTGCAAAGCCAGCAAAAGCAAGCCATTCAACAGCTTCAACAATCCATTCAGCAAGCTAACCAGACGTTGAACCAAGCGAACCAAACTGTTCAATCGTTCCAAATGCTGAGCCAGATGCAACAGCTGATCCAACAATCTCAGCAGCAAGCGAATCAAATGAACCAGCAGAATCAACAGAGCCAACAAAATCAACAGAATCAAATGAATCAACAAAGCTTCAGCCAAAGCAGCTTCAATATGAACCAAACTCACTAATCATTCCTTCTGCACTTATGCGGGTTGCGTTGCGACGTAACCCTTTTTTTTAGAGAACGTCGACATACGAAGGGAAATGATGTGGATGTTAATTACAGTTTTTGTCTTTATCATGATTGCTGTTGTCTTAGGAATTGCTTTCTTGAGAGGCTTCGCCAAGCAATTAGCCGATCACGAGGACCGTTCGCATGAGAACCACCCTCATCACTTGAAGGAAGCGGCGAGTATAGAAGCGGCTCAGGAGCTTTATCCATTCGAAGAAACAAAAAGTATTGCTCGTAGTAAGACTGAGCCGGATAAAAAAAGAAGCTACCTTCAAGTTGTGCCTGACATACGGGAAGATAAGGCAAAAAGCAGCGTGCAGGCAGTAACGCCTAAGGTCGGTGCCAAAGCTAAAACCACCGTGAAGCCTGTTACGCCTAAAGTCGATGTCAAAGCTAAAACTAACGTGCAAACTGTTACGCCTAAGGTCGGTACCAAAGCTAAAACTACCGTGCAGCCTGTTACGCCTAAGGTCGACGCCAAAGCTAAAACCACCATGAAGCCTGTTACGCACAAGGCCGATGTTAAAGCTAAAACTACCGTGAAGCCTGTTACGCCTAAGGTCGACGCCAAAGCTAAAAGCACGGTGCAACCTGCTATGCCTAAGGTCGACGCCAAAGCTAAAACTAACGTGCAGACTGCTACGCCTAAAGTCGATGCCAAAGCTACAAGCACAGTGCAGCCTGTTATGGCTAAAGTCGATGCCAAAGCTAAAACTACCGTGCAGCCTGTTATGCCTAAAGTCGATGCCAAAGCTAAAACTACGGTGCAACCTGTTACGCATAAAACCGATACCAAAGCTACAAGCACAGTGCAGCCTTTTTCTTATATTCAGGTTCCTAGCAATATTCCACCTTCGTTTATTGCTAATGAATGGCCGAATCAGCCAGTTTTAAGTCAAAGCATAGAAGATTCCGCAGCCGTGATTCCCTTGTCTTTGGAAAAACAATTGGATAATATTGAAGTCACAGAGAGCAGGCTTCAAATTAACGTATATAATACCCTTGTCCAACAGTTAGAGGAAGCTTCAGCAGTATTAGCGCAAATCGATGAACAGATTAAATTCATCGATTTAACGAATTTCATTGATGATGAATTTACTAAATTAAGTACGATCACGGAACGTCAAGAGAACAGGGCATAAACACCTAGCATGCGGGCCCGCACCAGGTGTTTCATACTCTTAACTTACGTTTCGTTTCGCTGCAACGAAGATAATGGTTAACAGACCGTGAACGGCCAATACCGCAATGAGACATTGCACGAGAAATGCGATGTCCGGAAGGAAAAGGCTCACCGTTCTCCACGAGATACCCATACTATAGGTGAATAATGGAATAAGTGCGGCAGCAATGATCAGTGAGAGCGCACCCGTACATACCCACAACGGTTTATTTATCACCGTTTTGCGCCGCAGGCGGATGAAACCGAGTACGGATACCGCAGCAAACAAGATGACAACCCCGAGCGTCACCCACTGCGTGTTGGCGTTCATTTCCGCCAATTGTGGCTTCTCACCCTTCATGATGGACCGGATTCCCTCCATGATGCTTAAATACGCGACAGCTTCCAACTCGTGGTATTTATTCATCAATAAAACAGCGCCCAGATCGTGCTCGGGCATAATGAACAGCTGCGAGCGGCGTTGCCCCCGTATGATAAGGATACTTCTCCCCCGATCTGGGGAAGTGCCAGCCCAGACCATAGCGTCTGTTAGATTCCGGCGGCGTTCGCAATTGCTTCAGACCTTGTTCCGAAATCAATTCCCCGCCGTACAGCATGAATTTGATGAATTTGGTCAGATCGGCTGAGCTTGAGGACATATACCCGTAAGGTGCTCCCGATCGGTCATACAGCCCGTCGCCTTTCACCGGCTTGCCGAACCAGGAACGATAACCAGGCACGAATCCTTTGCTAACCGCGCTTTCGTAATCAGCAGAAGTATGGTTCATGCCAAGAGGCGAAAAAATACGGGTATCCATAATTGCAGAGAACGACTGGCCCGATACCGCCTCAACAATAGCCCCCAAGAGCAAATAGTTGCCCGAATTATACTCATAGGCCTCGCCCGGAGCGTGACTTAACTTGACCCCGCTCAGCTCCGCAGCCGCTTGCGCAATCCCCTTCTCCCGATCGCGGTCTTGCCGGTCCATCACCTTCATACCGTCATAAGCGCCGATCCCGCTCGTTTGCTCCAATAGATGGCGCACCGTTATCGATTTGCCGCTGTCTGTTTGATACGTGAACCAAGGGAGATACGTCTCGATCGGTTCATCCAGCTTGAGCTTGCCCTCCTCAGCCAACATCATCATGGCAAGAGCCGTCAGCGGCTTGCTGACCGAGCCGATCAGAAAAGTCGTGTCCGCCGTGACGGCCGACCCGTCGCTCATGGTCCCCCAGCTCTCTTGATAGACGGTCTGCCCGTGATGCACGACCGCCAGCGAAGCCCCCGGAATATGATATTTTGCCAGCGCTTCGTTCATCAATGCGTCGATTTGTCGGGCCGTATCACGATCGCGCTCTTCGGCGGCTAGAGAAAGAGAAGGAGCCGCGAGCAGGAAGAGGAGTAGACCGATGACTATTCTCTTCATCTGCTCTCCCCTTCAGCCTTGCTTACATAAAGCCCAAGAAGCTCGATCAACAATCGATACGATCGGTCAAGATCAAACTCGTTGTCGACGATTTTCTGAAGCGCCAGCCCGTCGAAGCAGGCCAGTAGGATACTTGCAAGCGCCGAGGCGTTAGCGGAATCGCCCACCAAGTGCTGCAGCGGCGCGGAAAGGCTTTCTCTCCCGCTCTTGAGAATCGACGCGACTTCCCGTTCTAGATGACTGCTCTCACTTTTCAGCCCCAGCGAATACAGCTCATACCGCCAGCGGTACCAGTCCGGATTGTCCTCTGCTCTGGATTTGATTTCGAGCAGCACGGCTTCGGGAGTTGCGGTATCATCCGGCTGCCCGTCATATTGCTTGTGGTAGCGCTGCTGGACCTCTTCCTGTACGGAAAGCAGCAGCTCCTCTTTATTTTTAAAATAATAATGAACCAGCCCCGACGTCATTCCGGCCTCGCTTGCAATATCTTTGATCGATGCGTTGAGATACCCTTTTTTGACGAATACTTTATAAGCCGCGTCGATTAATCGTTGTCTTTTCTCCTGTGTGCTCATCCGATCCCGCCCTTTTTTTGGTTGGTCAACCAACCAAATTATAAGGACGGTGCGGCGTAATGTCAATCGTTGGACGTTTACATGATGGCTTAACGGACTTCCATTGCTTTTTTTATAAAATATTTTATGGGCCTATATATAGTATATTATCAGTTCACGAATGACGCGTGAAGAGAGCAGAAACATACAAAATACTGCTCAAACAAGAACTCGATCGTTGCCAAGGACTCGTCTAAAAGGCCCTAAGAGACAATTTTGGAGCCCTCCCACAAAACGAACAGTGATGCTACTTGATACTCCTATCGAACAACATTTTTTTCTAAGCACTCACGAACTAACTGGCTTCACGCAGATGGCGTAGAATGGCCGGAATCTCACTTATCGATAAATTTAAAAAGGCTTCCCGGAACGCGCCCAAACGCCGTGAAGAATCAAATCGCTAATGTTGGAAGGCCGCTTGCACCGATCGGAGTAGGCAACCAACTCCGGACGCTGCCGCTTCTTGTCTGACTTCAAATGCAGATAACTCCGGGGCCGTCCTAGAGCTGATGCGGGGCATAGAAAAAACGCATCTAGCAAATCAAGATGCGTTTTCTGTTTCGTTGTGAGTTATTGAAGTTTGACTTTATCTATCAATTTCCCTTCCCAATCGAGGAGTATTTCCAGTCTGTTTTTCCCCTTTTCAAAAACGTAATTGCTGCATTGGGCCCACTCGTAACAATCTACTTTTTCAACTTTGTGTAGTATTGATGGATATCCAAAGAACCATTGCTATTTAAACTTCTGCATCAATGCCGTGAGGAATGTAATAGCAACATATCGATAGTTCCTATGATCTATAATTAAGACGGCGAGGAGTCAAAATGAATGGAGGATTTTATGAAATGAATAATTCATTAAGCGACAACAGCACAAAGGCAATGGAAATATTAAATCGAATGTTTGCAGCCGAAATGGAGTTTATGCGTTCGGATGGAAACGACTTCAGCGGTATTAAATCTGCCTTTCACCCCGATATCGTGGTTCATGAACCTGTATCACTTCCTTATCCTGGTGATTGGTGTGGTTATGAAGAGCTCGGAAGACTCTTTAATACTATGCATAATACATGGAGTTCCATGAACGTCGAGAACATGCTAGCTACTCTAGATAGTGATACCCTTTTTATGGGGGGGACTTTAGTGGCTAAGGCAAGACAAACTGAAAAAGAAGTTCGTTTACCTTTCGCTCAAATCTTAAAAATTAAGGACCAATTAGTTATAGAAGCATTTCCTTATTATTTCGACACTGCTTTGATTAACGCAGCACTTGGTCATCATTCAGTAAATGTTAAATAAGACAAAGCTTTAACGGGTAACGTTAGTTGAACAACAATGCATGCTGCCACACAATTAGTGGCAGCATGCATTGTTAAATTCAGCAATTATAGGAGCACTCTACATGTCCTTATGTATGCTTAAACTAGAACATTTATTTGTAAAATTGGAAATCATATAGACCTAAACGGCATGCTAGCAGTTGTTACTTTTGATCTTAAGAACTACACTACATTTTAGACTATTATAGACTTTATTGAGGCCATCCAAAGCACAGGGTAGGATCCCCCCGCGGGTCCAAATCCACCAGCAGCACCTTTGCGAAAAAATCTCATATTTTTCGAGAAAATAATAGGAGCCCCAGACCGACATCCAGGACTCCTGTTATATGGTGTTTAGCACCCGACACCCGACCCATCTATAGGTTGGTTCCTAATCAATTGACTAACCCATGATTGTGAAACTCCTAAGATTTCGGCTAATTTCCTCTGCGAAGCTTCCGGATTTTCCTTCATCGCTTTATGCAGTCGATCCAATAGTTCTTTTCTTCTTTTGGTAATTTTTTTTACCTTTTTCTTCTCGTTGGCACGTTCACGTTCTACCCGTGCTAAGAACACTTGAAGCGCCGGAAGGCTTTGAATACAGGGCATACAAATATAAAATTTTTTGAAGTAAATGGTTTGTTCTTTACCTGAGCAAAACAAACATTCATTGCAGTGATATCTATAAACCATAATCGCCTTTCTCTTGTCATCGCAAAAATACTCTGTCTTCACGTCGGGATTAAGATTCAACATACGCCTAAGCTCCGTAGGAATTACGATTCTACCTAAATTGTCCACCACTCTAACAATGCCAGTTCTTCGATCCTCTTGCATAAACACACCTCAAACCATAACGATTTCTAGCTCGCACACCGCATTTTTCGAATTTGAGCAATTAACACGTATGTATCTAATTGTTGACTCAATCGAACCATCGATTCACTCGTCAAGCTTTCGCCTTGTTGCACTGCCCTGTCCATTTTCTGTAGGATGACTTTCATTTCGTGATGTAATATTTCGTCGCTGCAATCTGCTACCAGAATATTCACCGCTCCTCCTCCTAAAAATATTTTTTATAATATAAGTCTAAATCATCTTTCTTATTTTCCATTTAATACAATAAATGAGAAACATTTTGCTCTTAAAAAGAAAAAAACAGGCAAATATGCCTGTTCATTTGTTCATCTATATTATCGAATCAGCAAATACAACATAAAGAAATTAATGTCCCGGACTTACATCACTATACATCATAATTTGAGTTTGCTTTTCTATGGGGTAAGTTGAGGTATTGTAAAAGCTACCACTCAAAGATAAAAATAGAACAATGGAAAAAAGAATTGCTTTCTTCATAATCCTTTCCCTCCTTGACGCTTATTCATTTACATTATATGCCATAATATAAATTATATCCATAAGCTCTTTATTAAGGATTATTGAATTTTTGGTTAAACAATAAAAAAACTCACGCATACAAGTATCCTTTTCTTCAAAAGCATTAATCTTATCCAAATATTGTAGACTACTGGCGAAACTCTTCACTCCCTCATCAATTGCACCAATAGTTAACTGATAGTGTCCTTTGTGTCGATAATACTTCCCTTTCGCTCTGTAAATATTAGGGTCATCAGGACACGTTTTCATAATTTCATTCTCTCTTTCTAAAAGTTTCGAACACGCATCCAAATTATCTATCTTTAAATAAATCTCCAAAAGCTCGTCGACGATATGTAAACGATTCTGCTGACTACATTCTTCAAGGTGATATTCAAGTTGAGGGATTGCAATATCATATTCCCCTTTTCTTGCTTTGGTTATTGCCCGTGTAATATTAGTCGCCTCGTAAACAAAGTCATACTCGTATTTTTCAAAAACGTCTAATAACTCTTCAACTTTATCGTAGTTTTTCAAAGCCGAATAAGAATTTATCATGGACAGATGCGCTCTTGCCTTTAATTCTGATTCATTTTTTTCAAGCACCATCCCCTTCCCACAAAACTCAATGCACTCCCTGTATTTTTTCGTATTATGAGCGTGCAATCCCATTCTAAAAAAATATGTTACCTTTTCTTCATCAGATAAAAAATCAATATAATGTATAATTTCTAAGCCATTTTGAAACGTTTGTTCAAGACGTTTCAGGTCTAACCTTTCGATCAAATACTTCTGTAGCAAGCCTTTTGCAATATAGTTCATAACGCCATGCTTTCTCGAATATTTCACAATGACGTTATACAGTTCTAATCTTAAGCTAGACTCACTAACCTCTTGCGTAAAGTAATAAAGTCGTTGTAAAGAGTCTTCCGTTTCGTTGCTAGGGTTTTCAAGCAAACGCAACGCGACTTTTGAAGCTAGCGATGGCTTCTCGCTCGACAATACATCTTGCAGAACTTCATATAAAACTTCCGTTCGATTTTCTATTGTGATGTAGCATTCTATCAGTTCTTGGTAAGCTTCGGGCAAAGCACTCGTGATCGCTTTTACTGTTTTAAATTCAGGACGCTTGGTCGATCCTTTTTCGAGTTTTTGAAGTACAGGTTTACCCACACCCGTTAACTCCTCAAGTTCTGCATATGTCAAGTTTTTCTCTTTTCTAAGTTGGAAGATGATATCGGAGATGGTTTTATTGTGATTTAAAATATCCATCATAACACATAACCTTCCTTTTTATTCTATTATTTTACAATGGTTAATTATAGCGAAGTCAGTTTCATCTGACAATGAACTGTTTATTTCGATAATCGCCTAATTCTTACTTGAAATACAGCGATTCGATAAATTTTTACAAAGTAGAAGCGATTGTTTGGTAATCACTGTAATTACTTTGCTTATATCAAGTAATCAAGGGGAGAAAAAATAGACACCTATTCCTATCCCATATTTTGTAGCATTGTGATAAATTATGTTTGAACAAACCAGTCGGCCGACCATTGTTCAAAATCACTCAATTTGGAGGGATTAGCTTGATCGTAAATCTTAAGAGAAGTGTTTTTTCAGTCTCACTGGCATTAGCTCTATGCTTGTCGGGAAACTCTGTGTTTGCTGAAGGACCAAAGGAGGTAGACGAAAATTGTTTGCAAAAAGTCGAGCAAACTACAGGCAAACCAATTTTAACCAATATTGGCGTGCAGGATGATGCTTCATCCAAAATTTACTCCTCGGCCTCAAATGCCAATATTGAAGAACAAAAGGCGAAAGAAGCAGGCGTTATCCCTAAACACGCGAAATTGGTGCAATCATGGAATGCGATTACTCCCCCCTCCAATAGTCAGAAAATTAGCAACAACAATCGTTTAGATGATAGGTTTTCACCTCTTCTTTGCCGAGGTCTGTACGTTACAAATGTAAGGAAAGCATCAGGAGAATGGTGGCCAGTTACCCCTGTACAAAGCGATTCAGCATGGGGGCCGGGAACTCTGAGTATGTCGGTGACAAAGAGTATTTCATCAACTTATAGTGTAACTAGATCAATTCCGATTGAAAAAATTAGTGTTGCAGTCGGCTTCTCTGTTGGAACGACGTTATCAGTAACCGATGGGACTTCAAAACCAGTACCTAGTGGTAGACTATACCAAGTATCCGCATATCCCCTATACAGAACAACTTATTTTGATATCTGGAATAATCCATGCTTCGGTAGCGATACCTACGAAGGGAATGGCTGGGCGGACGAACCTGTTGGTTTTCATTTTTCTGTTTATGATATTACGCCTGAATCTTAATTTTTTATAGGAGGAATAATAGGATGAAAAAAATTCTAACGCTGGCCCTATCGCTAGTATTAACCTTGTCGATTTCGGCAACAAGTTTTGCTGAAGCAAGCGTACAGAATAACAACTACATGGTGCATTCAAGCAAAAATGATAAAAGTACCGTTGAAAAATTATTGAAGGAAGCAGGTAAGATTCCAAAACATGCAAAACTTGTTGATCAATTTGATGTAATTGATCAACAAGCGTCAGTAAACAACTTGCAGAATTCAGTGAATAACTTACAGAATAATCTGAATAATCCTGATTGCGTGAATTTGGAGCGCTATTGCACCGAACACTATTTAAAAAATGTCAGAGAGGGCTCGGGACAATGGTATAGTTATGATATTAGTCTTCCAATCACAGGAATTGCTCAGGGATGGGGGCCACAGACACTAAACGCTTCGGCAAGTGGTGGAGTAAGTGCAACGTACTCAACAACAGTTACTATTCCTACAGGCACAATTAGCACCGGGGTAGGTTATAGTGTTACCGATTCCTATAGCGTTAGTTCCTCTTATACAAGAGATGTTCCCCAAGGAAGGCTTTACCAAATCCAGGCTTTTCCAATGTTTACATCAACTTATTTTGACATATGGTATCACTCGTGCGTTACCGGAGATTCCCAAGTAGGTACTGGATGGGCAAATAAACCCACTGGGGTACATTTTGCTGTTTTTGATATTACCCCTCCATCAAATTAAGAAAATTGTTATTTCCCCACCTTTATGTGTGGGGATTTTTTAATCATTAGTAATATTATGGTATTATTATGTGGAAAGGAAGTGATGAATATGAGCAGGAGAGCGGCTGGGGTTATTTTTTTAGCTATTTCTGCTTTTCTTACAGGAGTCAAATACTTAACTGCATCGATTTATTCAACATCAGTGCCTGCCAGTGCTTATGGCGCAGATTCTTTCAAACAGTGGTTAGATTATGTGGGGGGGAATTTAACCACTTACAGTATCATCGCTTTAATCGCCGGAATTATTTATCTGATTCTTGCTGAGATTTATGATTTCGACAAAAAATGAGCTTATTCGTTGAGTAATGCTCGCATTTTTTAAAGTGGTCGAAACCAACTACGAAGAAGGTTTCAAAAGGATCAATCAATAAAGGAGGGATGCAACATGTTTGTACCAACAGCGCTAATCATCGGATTTCTTTTATTGTCTGCATTGGTTATCGTACTTGGTGTAAAGCTTGTGCTACGAAGTAGTCCAAAGAAAGCTGACTGGGTATTGACAGGCACAACATTCCTTTTCATTATTGCGGCTGCAACTTCTTCTTTTTATGGGAAACTCAATACAGGAATTCCAATTTTCCTACTCTCAATTGCGTTAATTGTGATTGGAACAAGAACTTATAAACAAAAATCGAAGTAATCTGTTGAGGGTTTCTCAACACGCTGGAAATAGCATTATCAATTCTCAAATTGGTGGAATTATTATCGATGAACAAGATTATATATCTGACTTTGAAAAACTTAAAGACACGTTTGGAGAAACAACCAATCCAATGGGTTCAACGAGAATCTGGCTATCTTAAGCCCTGCACTTGTGCTTTATACAAAGCCACTACGCCAGATCAAATCTATAGCTTTGTAAAAGAGACAGGCTCTTTCTTGCCAACAAGTTACATCGATTTCTTGAAAATGCACGATGGCGCGATATTATTTCAAGACCAGTCCGAGTATGCTGATCCTCCTTGGTATATTTTTGGCATGGAGGAACTTATGGAATACTCGGAACAAAATGAACTTCCTCCTAACTTGTATGCCATTGCCAAGTTTAATCAGACCATTATTTTTGTTGATTCGTCTCGGGTCAAAGAGGGAAGGGAAGACTATTTATTCGAAGGCGCAACTTTCGATCATGAATACGAAGCAATGAATCTGAATTTTGAATTATGGTTTGAAAGACTTATTGTTTCCCAAGGTGCATATTTCTGGCATTGGAACAACTATTCACTAAAAAACTATCAGCCGGAAGAGATTTCATTTGATGAGCTAAATGAAATGGAAGAGTGGTGAAGTCTGGAAAGTTTGAAAGGCACCCCCGCCAGCGTAGCTGATGGGGGTATTGATTATTATATTTATGAGATTACAAAAAAATAGCTAGGCTTGCTTTAAAAACTAGAAGTGGGGAGGAGGCACATCATGCCAATTACAACAAATCAAGCCCTTATTCTAGTCTTATCCTTCATAGGGTTTTATGTACTATTGGCTTGGGGAATACTGTATATTATCTCTAAACGATCAAAGCAGCCCAATAAAAGAAGAGCACAGTTTGTTTTTGCTCTCACAGTGGTTCTTTTGATAATTACTTATTTTAATGGCTCGCTTGGACTTTGGTCTGCGGCAATTGCAATACCTATGTTTGCACTCTGTGCTAGGTATATGAGAAAACAGGGTTAGCCGGAGCATCCCTGTTGATTTCAAAAATCAGGATTTTCAGCCTTGAGCGGCAATTTTCATTTCGTGGAACAATGCAAAAAACGGCTCTTGTTCGCATCCTTGCGGCAAGGGCCGTTCTTTGTCGGCTTCAACGTCCTTAAAAAAAACAGCGTGCAGCCTTTTATGCGTGGGATTTTTTTTAATTATTATCAATATTATCGTATTACTGTGTATAAGGAAAGGAAATGATGATATGAGCAGGAGAACGGCCGGGGTTGTTCTTTTAGCTATTTCTGCTTTTCTTACAGGAGTCAAATACTTAACTGCATCCATTTATTCAACATCATCACCTGGCACTGTTTATGGCCCAGATTCTTTCAAACAATGGCTAGATTATGTAGGGGGGAATTTAACCACTTACAGTATAATCACTCTAATCGTCGGAATTATTTATCTGATTCTTGCTGAGATTTATGATTTCGACAAAAAATAAGCTTATTCGTTGAGTAATGCGCGCAATCTTTATGTAGATATGCGCGAAATGTCGTTATCCCCGTCCTCTCGGGTTTCAAGAGGCACCTGACAAGGATCCTGAATGGCTTCATCCACTAAATAACTTGCTTTCCCCCGAAGGGCAATCCATCATACAAAAAATATCCCCCGCCGATACCCTGACGGGGGTTCTGATTGTTACTATTCAACCACGTGGATGTAGATTTTATGTACAAGATGGCGACTACCATAAATACCAGTATATTGATTAATAATTACGGTGCCTCGTTCCTTCCCTACAATTTTCCAGTGTTGATCAAAGGGGGATCCACTTGCGCTTGTGATATCCACTTTTCCTGTACTCGATGAGTCAATACTCCAGGAATGTCCAGGTATCCCATGAGCCAATAACTTTTTGATACTCTCTCCTACTTTTAATGTAATGTATTCTTCAGTCACATCATTCGCTACATTCACTGCAGTCGCTGCATTCGCTACTTTGGCGGACTCCGGAAGAGCGTTAACTTCAGCAGCAGAAACTACCCCAGACATCATTGAAAACGTTAGGACTGAACCAAGAAGGACTTTGCCGATTTTTTTCATACGGTTTTCCCTCCTAAAATTGATTTCTTTCCATTTAAATGTACCAATAATATATAGTAATTTACATAGTTATCCATTACTATTTTTTCTGGTAAAGTTGGTAAAGAACGTCGAATTTTAGCATAATCATTTGAATAATAGTAAAGACAGATTAAAAAAATCCCCACCAACAAATCGGCGGGGGTAAAAAAACTTTCCTAAGCTAAGTGGTCGGCTGTCCGTTCTATAGATTCTCCTGCTTCAAAGCATCAATAATGTTTGCCTTTTTTACTTTTATGCTGGCGTAATACATGGACAAGCTCACGATAACAAATACGGCCGCAATCACATACAGAATACTGGTCCATGGCACCATGAAACCGTACGAGAAACTGTAGCTGATGGCCCGGTAGATCAACACCATAATCACTGCGCTGATCGGAAGCCCATAAGTTAGGGCCTTGATTCCATAAAAAATGCTTTCATAGTTCATCATTTTATTAAAGCTTTTCGGCGTCATCCCCACCGATCTCAGCATCGCAAATTCCCGTTTGCGAAGGGCAATGCTCGTCGAAATCGTGTTGAGAATATTCGCCATCGAAAGCGCCGTAATTAAGGCCACAAAACCGTAAACAAATACGGACAATAACAGGATGATTTGTTCAGAGCGCTGTCTTTCTTGAAATAAGTTCCTGACAGCTAGCTCTTCCTTCATTTCTTCGATGTTTTGCTGTGTTTTCAAAGGATCTTTACTGTTCAGGTAAAGTCCGGAATACGCTTTATCCTTGCTTTTTTTCATTAACTGGTCGAAGACCGGCTCGGACACAACAAGATGAACTTCAAAGCTGCTTCGAACAAGTCCCATCGGGAATTGATCCGTTACCGCGGCAAGCTCCACTTTGCTGACCGGTTCCTCATGAGAATCCGTGGAGACGAGATCAAGCATTTCCCCTGCCCGGCCATGAATACCTCTCGTTTCGATAATTTTGTCCTTTTTATCTCTATAGGACATGACATCAATCAATATGGCGGTTGGGTGAGCGGGATTCGTTAGCTTGGCGTACTCGATGCCGACCTTTTGAGCATAAGCTTTTAGCTTGTCTTCACTTAAAGCATTTACTTGCAGATTGTATTTATATCGCCCCTGATCGGGATCCCAGGGGGGTTTCTCCCCTTCAGGAACGGACTTCTCTGCAACCCAAGTGAAGACACCGGACCACTGTTTAATCAGGCTGTATTCCGTAACGCCCTCCAACGACACAATCGACTTCACCAAACGCTCATCGAGCGTCGCCACTTCATCGTTCTTGTATACCCCGATATCAAAGTTATAGCCTTTTTGGGAGACATCAAGCGATTTCTGCAGGTTGGAAGTGAAGAACGACACGGATAGAAACAGCACGATACTAATGACAAGCGAAAAGACCGTAGCGTGATACCTGCGTTTGTTTCTTTTTAAATTTTTCAATCCGAATTCCGCTTCAATGCCGAATAACCGTTGGACCAGCTTCGAGGTTTTCACCGTTTTCCCCGTCAGCTTAATATCCGTGGTTTGCCGAATCGCGTCGATAGCCGAAATTTTAGATGCTTTTTGGGCTGGAAGATACGTTGAAATGAATATCGTGACGATCGAGATCAGACACGTCATAGCGAGCGATGAAGGCGTCACGACCAACGTCAGCTTTTCCGTAACGCCGATCGCGGCTTCGAGCATCGAGTTAATGAAGTGAAAAGTAATGCCGATTCCAATCAATCCGCAGATGACGCCTAAGGGAATGCTAATGACGCCAATGACCGCGCCCTCAAAAAATACCGAATTTCTCTTCTGCCTTCTCGTTGCTCCAACGCTCGACAGCATCCCCAGATGACGCGACCGTTCCGAGACGGAAATTGCAAAAGCATTGTAGATTAAGGAAATGGAGCCAATGACAATAACAAGCACTACAATGACGAATAGCGAGTTATAGGTTTTGCCTAATCCGCCACCCATGACGCCATAATAACGCAATAGAGACTCATTCGTTTTAAACGAGCTGATGTTGTTTTTCGTGGACAAGTCATTGGCATGAGCAAATACAGTGCCATCGACTTTCTTCAGGACCACGCTCGCGTCAACGGTTCTGTTGGTGTCCACCATGTTCTCGTCCACATAGGTAAGGGCCGTATACCCCGGCGCCCACGTCTGCTCCCACGAAGGACGTTTAATAAAGCCTACAACGGTATACGTTTCGGTTGTTGTATGAATTAAGGTTTCCGAGCTTTTCCCGTTGATGAATCTTAACGGTTCATTTTGATTAAGGTCCGTATTATCAGGATCGGCAGGATTCGAGCGCTGCCCGACATCAAGGGTTAACCGATCGCCAATCCGGTAGGTGACTTTGGCGTTCGGGGCGATAGCTTCTGAAAGGACGATCTCATTGGCTTGTTGAGGCAGACGCCCTTCACTCAATGCAATAGGGAAGTTGTTAAAGCCTTGGGTATTAAACGCTTTAATGAACAAATACGGCTTGTTGATATTTTGGCTTCCTTGGAGTAGAGCAAAGCCGCGTTCCTTGGAAGTGATGAATTGTTGGGTTGCCGCATCCTGTTTGATCGCTTCGAGCTGATTTTTGTTGACGTTTTTGTACAGGACATGCCATTCTCCATACTCTTGAATCGTTTGCTTTTGCATTAACGCCAGAAAAGAGGAGCCAAGCGTGATAACCGCCGTCACCATGGCCACGGAAATCATAACTCCGATCACGGTCACCAGCGTTTGCTTCTTATTTTTCATTAAATGCCGGAGCGTTAGCTTATGGATAATGTTCATGGCCGAATGACCTCGTCTTTGGCAATCTTCCCATCTTCAATGGCGATAATTCTGTCGGCTTGCAAAGCAATTCGTTCGTCATGGGTGATCATAATCAGCGTCTGATGCAGGCTTTTGTTGAACATTTTCAATAAGTCAATGATTTCGCTGCCGTTTTTACTGTCCAGATTACCGGTCGGTTCGTCTGCCAAGATGATAGCGGGCTGATTCATCAACGCTCTGCCGATCGAGACCCGCTGCTGTTGGCCGCCGGAAAGCTGATTGGGCAGATGATTCAAGCGGTTTTGCAAATTCAGCGTCTTCACAATATCCTCGAACTGTTTCTGATCCACCTTATGCTGATCGAGCAAGAGCGGGAGCTGGATATTTTCTTCAACCGTTAGAATCGGAATAAGATTGTAGAACTGGTAAATCAAGCCGATCTGTCTCCGTCTAAAAACCGCCAGCTGCGTTTCGTCCAGACTGTACATGTCCGTACGGTCCACAAATACTTTTCCGCTTGTCGGTTTATCTACACCGCCTAGCATATGTAGAAGCGTCGACTTCCCCGAGCCGGACGGACCGATGATGGCGACGAACTCCCCTTTGTCCACCGAAAAGGAGACGTCATCAAGCGCTTTTACCGCCGTGTCGCCTTTTCCATACACTTTAGACAGATGCTCGATCCTCAGAATTTCCATGCTGAACCCTCCATACGTTTATCGATGGATTTAGTATATCTGCCCGAAGTGACTTTACAGTGACTTGAAAGTGACAGTCTAGTCACTTAGCCCTGGTTAGACGACTTGCTTGTAGAAGCGAATCCGAAATTGGGTTCCCTTATGGAGTTCACTCTGGACCTCTATATCTCCATTCTGCTTCGTTATAATGCTGTGAGCCAGCGAGAGACCGATGCCGCTGCTGCCCTCGCCGGCACTCTTTCCTTTATAAAAACGTTTGAAAATATGAGGGATCTCTTCCTTGGAGATGCCTTTGCCATTGTCTTCAATCCTAATCTCCGTAAATAGCGGGTTCTCCGAAAAGGAAATCGCGATGGTTCCGCCTGCCTGCGTATGCTCTACCCCGTTTTTTAAAATATTGATTACCGCTTCGGTTGTCCAATTCAGATCGCCTACAAAAGAAACGCTATCATCGCCCGTTACCGAAACCGTCTGTTCTTTGATGTCTATTGGAATGAGCACGGGCTGTAACGCTTTTTCAATAAGCTTGGTCACCCTGACTTGATCTTTCTTGAACTGTACGGTGTCTGCGTCGATTTTCGAAAGCTTCAATAACGAAGAAACAAGCCAATCCAGCCGTTCGAGCTGGATACGAATGTTGCGCGTAAATTCCGTTCTTTTCGCTTCAGGCAGCTTGGCGTCGTCCAATAAGTCGGCCATGACCATCATGGAGGTTAGAGGCGCTTTAAGCTGATGGGATATATCCGAAATCGCGTCGGTAAGATGGATTTTGTCTTTATGCAAAAGGGTACTCTGCTCCGACAGCATGACGGTTACTTTATAAATCGTATTTTTCAGAATGCTGAATTCCCCTTCCCGATTATCCCGGACGTCAAGGGAATAGTCGCCGCCGCTAATTTGCCGCAAATAGCCGGACAATTTCTCAATCTCTTGATATCTCAACCTCGTAAACAGGTGGCTGCACCCAATCAGTAAAATGGACGTCGTTAGAACGAGGACCACGGCAGCGGGCGAAAAAAAAGCCGCGGCGGCAAGCATAACCAGACTTATTACGCACATCAATAAGAGTACGAGGCGGATCTCGCGATTACGCAGCATGCTACTCACCGACCTTATATCCTAAACCGCGTACGGTTTTAATGAACGTTGGATCTTTCGGATCATCCTCTAGTTTTTCCCTCAGCCTTTTGATGTAAACGGTTAGCGTATTGTCGTTGACGAAATCCCCGGCCACATCCCAAATTTGTTCTAGGAGCTGATTTCTGGAGAGGATCTGCCCAATATGGTTCGCGAAAACCAGCAATAAGCGGTACTCCAAAGCCGTCACCGGAATTTCTTCGCCATGTTTATATACCTTGCCCTCAAGCGTATTGATCCGGATACCCTCTACTTCGATGATGGCTTTGGCCTGCGGCTGCTTCTGATATCTCCGCAGCACCGATTTTATCCGTGAGAGCAGCTCGCGAATTCGAAAAGGCTTCGTAATATAATCGTCCGCTCCCATATCAAGCCCCATCACGACATTGACTTCATCATCGACGGCCGTCAGGAAAATCACGGGAACATCGCTTCGCTCCTTCACCATTTTACACAATTCATACCCGCTTCCATCCGGCAGCGATAAATCGAACAGACATAAAGCGAACTGATCCAGCTGCTCCGCTATTACCTTTTTCGCAGATGCGACGTCATGGCACAGAACCGTAGAAAACTGGTCTTGCTGTAGAGAATACTCGAGGCCGGACGCAATGGTTTTATCATCTTCCACAACCAAAATGTTCATTGGATCATCATCCTAATTTGAATTTTTAAGAAAAAGGACTATTAACTCATGATTGTATCATACAAAAAAGGAGATGATCAGCAAAGAAGCAGCCCCGGCTGCAATATCCGAAGCATTGAAATCTCGGGAAATATTGACATATGAACGGAGCCAACGGTATGATTTATATTAATTTCATTTCATAAGGTGGCCTATGAGAAAAAAATTACAAATCTACATATCGTCTACTTTTGCCGATCTGGTTGCAGAACGTCAAATCGCTGTAGAAGCTATTCTTAAAGCTGGTCACATTCCTGCTGGAATTGGAATCGACCCATTCTTTTTGGAACGCCCCATGGACACAATTAAGAGATGGATTGATGAATCCGATGTATTTATCACCATTCTCGGAGGACTCTATGGAAACATGCTTCCCGATGAATCGAAGAGTTATCCGCATTGGGAATATGATTATGCCGGAGAACTAGGTAAGCCAAGATTCGCTCTTGTTTTAACCGATGAAGCATTAAGACAACAGCCATACGACTTTGTCGGCGTGTCAAGCTATGAGAAGTTCCAAGAGTTTAAGCAATCCGTAATGGAAGATGTGGCCATATTTCATATTGCAGAAGAATGGCACGTTAGGTGGGTACTTCATGAAAAATTGAAGGAGTATAAAGGAAGAGACGATTTGGGTGGCTGGGTTTCCGGCAAGGACATACCCGATGTACAAAAGTTGTTGGAAGAGAATGCCAGATTAAAGGCTGAGTTAGAGCAATATAAAAGAGCAGATAAATGATGTGAGCCTACCTTCAAAAAGAGTAAAAATAGGGTGTCCCTTAAGCCGTGAAAATGGCTGAGAGGGACACCTTTTTTACTTGTCCCTTACCTATAGATAACGGTCCGGCCAAGCAGGGGGAGGCGTCTCGTACTAAAGTGAAGTGAGTACGCGTTTGATGATCGCCTTTACGAACTGGTCGTCGATCGGTTCGCGCGAGAACCAGCGGCGGTAGAAGAGTGGCCCCAGCAAGGCCGCGACGATCGTTGACACGTCGGCGTGTGCCGACAGCTCGCCCCTGCCTACCGCGCGCTGCAGGACCTCTCTCAGGGGTGCGGCGTGTCCGCGCTGAATCCGACTGTGGATTTCCGCGAACTCCGGATTGCGCTCGGCGGTGTCGACGATTGACGGCAGAACGAAGGACCAATTCGCCGTCGGTAGCAGGTGCGCGATTTCCATCAGGATAGCCGTGACGTCACCTTCGAGTGAGCCGGTGTCGGGCGTTTCCTGCTCGGCAATCATCTGTGAACAGGCGTCGATCACCAGTGCTTCCCGCGTCGGCCAGTGGCGGTAGATGGTCGTCTTCGCGACCCCGGAACGACGCGCTACCTCATCGACGGTAAAGCTAGTCACACCGCCTTCGCTGAGCAGTTCAAATGCCGTGGTCAGGACGGTATGTCGTGAACGCTCGACGCGACTATTCACCTTGTCCGACGGCACACGTTCAGATTTATTAGACGTAGTCACCATCTTCCCTCCAACATAAAAGTACTTAAACTGGGGTTCGTTGCCTAAAATAAATGCTCCTTCACATTATACCACGGGGGCATCCTTGGCGCCGGGTCCACGACCGCGCCTGGTGAGGCAACGAATCAATTTCGAGCACCATTTTTGTTTGTCATACGGTCACTTGTATTTTTCAGGCGAATATGATACGATACGGTATCGTATCGTTTAACTCCATTATGGAAAGGATGATGTCTCGTGAATTTCGCTTCTGTACGCATCATTACCGACGACTTGGATCGACTCGTCGAGTTCTATGAGAAAGTCACGGGTGTTTCGGCGAAACGCCCCGCGCCTGTCTTCGCTGAGTTCGTTCTGCCATCGTGTACCCTGGCGATCGGCCACTCCCAGACGGTGCAACTGTTCGGCGCTGGTACCGCGCGCGCGGCCGACAACCACACCGTCATCATCGAGTTTCGCGTCCACGACGTTGATGCCGAGTACACGCGCTTGAAGCCGCTTGTCGACGAGTGGGTACAGGAACCGACCACGATGCCATGGGGGAACCGCTCTGCACTGCTTCGCGACCCCGACGGCAACCTCGTCAACCTCTTCGCACCGGTTACCGAGGAAGCGCTCGAGCGGTTCAGCGGCAGGCCTTGACGGACAGTGATCGCCCAACCCCAAAAAACTTGCCGTTACTTATGATACGGTTCGCCGCGCTGTCTGTAATGGCAAGTTTTGACCAAAAGGCCATCCCGCAAAGGATGGCCTTTTCTTGGAGAATGATTTGGTTCAATCGTTCTTGATATCTTCT
>NZ_BIMB01000071.1 GCF_004000865.1 Paenibacillus elgii NBRC 100335
GCATTGGGGCGAGCCCATCTTTTTTACTTTCCAACCATATTGCTCCTTTCCCTCCATGTTAACCCATGTTACAAGCATCCTCTGGACAAACTAATAAACGGCCCCTCCATCCCTTGGCCTGACACCCCGTTCCGGGTTCATTGGCACCGTTCTTGCTTGAATCCGGTTGAACAACTATGTGAAAGAAGGGATTCTCATGATTTATGTGCTGATGGCCGTCGTTCAGATTGCTTATGTCGCGCTCAACTCCTTCCGTGTCGTCCTGATGATCAAAGGAAAAAAATACTTGGCTTCCGCCATCAGCACGCTCGAAATTTTCATCTATATTTCCGGGTTGTCGCTGGTGCTGAATTACACGGAGTCTTCACTCGGGCTGATCGTATACAGCGTCAGCTTCGGCGCGGGCATTCTGCTCGGCATGTATATCGAGCAAAAAATCGCGCTCGGCTACATCGCGCTGCAGGTCGTCTCGGAATATGGCCGCGATTTGGCGCCGCCGCTGCGGGCCAAGGGCTACGGCGTCACCGTCTGGGCGGGCGAAGGGGCGCAGGGTATGCGCAGCCTGTATCTGATCGTCGCCAAGCGTAAAGAATACGGCGCGCTGCGGCGGACGGTCCTGGAGCTCGATCCGAAGGCGTTCCTGTTTTCGTATGAGCCGATGCAGTTTTCCGGCGGGTATTGGGCCAAAAAACTCGAATAAGGAAAAAAGGGAAAAAAATACGGTAAAACTTTCACCCGCAGGTGCTGTATAATAGATCACACATACGAATTTATTTACAAAGCGGGTGATCCGAATGTCATTGCGTCCCTCTCTAACCCAAGTGCAGACGTTGAAGGTTCATTTGACACCGCAGCTTAGACAATCCATTCAACTGTTACAGCTGTCTGCCACGGAATTATCGGAATATTTGCAGGAGCAAGCGGTGGAAAATCCGGTCCTCGACATCGAGTGGCTCCCCCCGTCGCGAAGACGGACCGCCGGGTCCGATACGGCGCGGCAGGACCATGCGCTGAACAACATCGGCGGGCAGGCTCCGACACTGGAGCAAATGCTGCTCGGCGAGCTTCGCCTGATCGGGCTGCCCGAGCCGACACACCGGATCGCATGTTATTTGGCAGGCAATTTGAACGAAAACGGTTATGTCACGATCTCGCCGGAAGAAGCGGGCGAAGTATTCGGTGTCTCGGCCGACGAGGTTTTGGAAGCGCTTTACAAACTGCAAGACGCTGCCCCGGCAGGCATCGGGGCGCGAAATTTGCAGGAGTGCCTGCTGCTGCAAATTCGCAGAGACCCCGGCGCGCATCCATGGGCGGAGCCGCTCGTCAGCCGCCATCTGGCCGATCTCGGCGCCGGACGGCACAAGACCATTGCGGATAAGCTCGGCATTCCGCTGGACGACGTTATGCAAGCGCTCGCATATGTCCGCAGCCTGCATCCCCGTCCGGGCCTGCTGTACGGCAGTACGCAGGCCGCCTATGTCGAACCGGACGCTTACATCGAATGCGTGCGGGGGCAGCTCGTGATCCGGATGAGCGAGGCTCATTTGCCGCGTCTCTCGCTGAACACGTCCTATCGGCAAATGCTTGCCGACAGCATGTGTAAAGATACGAAAAGCTACTTGCGCCAGCACGAGCAGGCCGCGCAATGGCTAATCCGCAGCGTGGAGCAGCGGAAACGGACGCTCTACCGCGTCGTTGAGTGCATCGTCTCGGAGCAGGCGGCGTTTTTTACAGAAGGCATCGACCGGCTGAAGCCCATGAACTTGAAGGCGGTAGCGGAAAAGCTGGAGCTTCACGAGTCGACGGTGAGCCGCGCCGTGCAGCACAAGGTCGTGCAGACGCCGCAGGGATTTTTCGAGCTGAGCTATTTTTTCTCGACGGGGCTGCAGACGGAGGAAGGCGACACGGCATCGGCCGCAAGCGTCAAGGCGAAGATCAAGCTGCTGATCGAGCAGGAGGATAAACGTAACCCGCTGTCCGACCAGAAGATTACCGATCTGCTCGTGCAGGAAGGGATTCGGATTTCGCGGCGGACGGTGATGAAATACCGGGAGGAGATGCACCTCTTGTCCTCCCGGCTGCGAACGCAGGCATGACCGGATCGCAATTAGTACGGCGGCTCGCCTGAGGAGCCGCCGTACTTGCGGATCAGGCGGGCGGCCTTCGTTTGGCTGATCTGCAAATGCTCGGCCACTCTGCGCGTGCTCCCCAGCTTCTGGTACGCGGCCGTGACAAGCTGCTTTTCGACCTCCGCCAGCGCATCGTCCAGCGCCGCAGGCAGCGAAGCGGACGGCGTTCTGGCCTTCGTATGCTGGAGCATGTGCTCCGGCAAGTCCGACGCTTCAATGACGGAATCGGTCGTGACGACCAGCTTCTCGATCAGATTTTCCAGCTGCCTTAGATTGCCCGGCCAGGAGTAAGCGGAGAAAATGTCCAGTGTCGCTTGCGAAATCAGCTGATTGACACCGTATTGCTTGTTGAACTTGTGCAGAAAATAATACGTCAGCGGAATAATGTCCTTCGTACGTTCGCGCAGCGGCGGAATTTTGATATCGATCACGTTGAGCCGGTAATACAAATCTTCCCGGAACTGCCGGTTTTGCACCATGTCGTACAAGTTCCGGTTCGTGGCCGCAATGATGCGGATGTCCACCTTTTTCGTTTCCCGGCCGCCAACCGGAATGAACTCATGGTCTTGGATCACCTGCAGCAGCTTCGCCTGGATTTTCGGCGAGATTTCCCCGACCTCGTCGAGAAACAGCGTACCGTTGTCCGCCGATTCGATCAGGCCGACCTTTCCGGTTTTGCTTGCACCGGTGAACGCGCCCTGCGCATAGCCGAACAGCTCCGATTCGAGCAGCTCTTCTGGAATCGCCGCGCAGTTGATCGTGAGGAGCGGGCCTTTTTTGCGGCGGCTCATTTTATGAATATATTTTGCAAGGACGCTCTTGCCCGTACCGGATTCGCCTTGAATCAGCACGGTCGAATCGACGCTTGCGATCTTTTTGCAAAATTTAATGACGCTCTCCATCTTCTCGCTGTTCGTGATTAAGTTCGCTTCCGGCGCATCCGGATCGGCGGGCTGTCCCGTCTGAGCGTCCTTGATTTCTAAACTCTTGTAATTTTGCAGCTCCTTGGAATTGATGACGACCAGCTCGATGTCGCCCGCCTGGTTCAGAATCGGCACCGCCGTCGTAATCAGTTCGCCGCCGAGGTATGTCGTTTGCTTCATCGTGACCGTCTTCTTCCGCTCGAATACGGGAGGAATAATGGAAGGCGTCCAATACCCTTCCTCGAACAGCTCCATCGTATTGCGGCCGATCACCTCGGCCGGCTTGAGTCCGTAATGCCGCTCACAGGCATGATTGACATAGACGATGCGCTGGCTGCCGTCGACGACGAAGATTTCATCCGAAGAGTTGTCCAATATTTTTTGCAGCGTGTCATGGCTGATCTGAATCGGTTCGATGGGCTGCGTCGGGTTTGACATTCGGTGTTCTCCTCCATTCGATTCGATTTTAATGAGTCGAAAATAACTCATTTGAGTCAAAAACGACTCAAAATTACGGCAGTTCTCACGAGGGACAGCAGGATTCCCCCTATTCCCGGGCTTTTTTGCGGTTGGCACGGAACTTGCTATATCTATAAGCGAAAGCGAAACGCCGACGGCGGCTTAGACTAAAGACGGCGATCGCTGAAGGCGGTACGGGTATATTATATCACCGCCATTTTGAAAGCGCTATCTTGGAGGCGCATGCAAGTTCCGCCAAGGCCAGATGCCGCGGCACAAAATCGCGGACAATCGAAAGGGGCTATCTGACATGACATTGCAGAAAACGACGGTTTCCCACACGAACGCTTTGCCTACGCTGCCTTATTACTTATACACGGACCCCCGCATTTTGGAGCTGGAGAAAGAAAAAATATTTTCGAAGGCATGGAATTACGTCGGACATACGAGTCAGGTGGCCAAGCCCGGCGATTACTTCACCTGCGAGGCCGCGGGCGAGCCGATTATCGTCGTCCGCGATCAGGACGGCACGCTGCGCGCCTTCTACAACGTCTGTCCGCACCGGGCCACGAAGCTGGAGAAGGAAGCGGCCGGACATAAAAAGATTTTGCAGTGCTCCTACCACGGCTGGACGTTCCAATTGAACGGTCAGCTTCATAAGGCCCCGAACTTTAAAGAGTCGGACGATTTCTGCAGCGGGGCTCACTGCTTGAAGTCCGTGCGGGTGGAGACGCAAGCCTCGCTCATCTTCGTCAATCTGGACGAGAACGCTGCGCCGCTGGCCGAAACCTACGCCGACTTTTTCGAAGACATCGGGCAGTTCGGGTTTCTCGGCAAGCTGAAGAAGCACGAGGTGAAGCAGCGGATCATCAAATGCAACTGGAAGGCGTTCATCGACAATTTCCTGGAGTGCGATCATTGTCCCATTGCCCACCCCAGCTTCGTAGCGACGCTGGACATGAGCAAATACAACATCATCAACGGTCCGTACTGCAACATTCAAGGCTCGTCGGTCAAGCAAAGCCGCAGCGATTACGACGACGCCGAAGTGAAGGAAGGCCGCTTCTATTGGATATGGCCGAACGTAATGTACACCGTCTATCCGGGGCCGGGCAACCTGTCTGCGATCCAGATGTTCCCGGTCGACCACGAGACGACGCTTGGCGTGTACACCGTATTTCTTGAAGGCGACGAGCCGACGGAGAAGCAAAAGGAGCTGCTCGCCTTCACCGATCAAGTGCGCAAGGAAGATGTGGAGATTGTCGAGCTGGAGCAGATCGGCTTCAAGTCCCGCGCGTTCAGTCAAGGCATCTGCTCCCCGACGGAGCATGGCGTGCATCACTTTGCGCAGCTGGTGCGGGAAGCTTTGGACCTGTAAGAGGAGAGTTCGCAAAACTTAGCCCATGCTTACGAAGTAATTTTGCTTCGCAAAACGAAGCCTATGCTTACGATGCAGTTTTGCTCCGCAAAACGAAGCCTATGCTTACGAAGCAGTTTTGCTCCGCAAAACTTTGAGGAGGGAGAGACATCGAATGATTGCTTTCAAAAACGTGTCCAAGACGTACAACGGCCATCAGATCATCAAGCAGCTGGACCTTAAAATACACGGCGGCGAATTGTTCGTCATGATCGGTCCAAGCGGCTGCGGCAAAACGACAACCATGAAAATGATTAACCGGCTCATCGAGCCGTCCTCCGGCACGATCGAGATTAACGGCCAGGATATCTCCAGGCAGGACCCGGTCGAGCTCCGGCGCGGCATCGGCTACGTCATCCAGCAGATCGGCTTATTCCCGCACATGACGATCGGACAAAACGTGGCGCTCGTCCCGAAGCTGAAAAAGATGGACCCCGCCGCCTACGAGAAGAAGGTCGACGAATTGCTCGACATGGTCGGACTGGACCCGAAGGTGTACAAGAACCGCTACCCGGCCCAGCTCAGCGGCGGCCAGCAGCAGCGGGTCGGCGTCATCCGGGCCTTGGCGGCCGATCCGCCGATCATCCTGATGGACGAGCCGTTCAGCGCGCTCGATCCGATCAGCCGCGAGCAGTTGCAGGACGAATTCGTCCGGCTGCAAAAAGCGATCCACAAGACGATCGTCTTCGTCACCCATGATATGGACGAGGCGCTCAAGATCGCGGACCGCATCTGTCTGATGCAGGGCGGCGTAGTCGTGCAGCTCGGAGAGCCCGCCGACATTTTGCACCGTCCTGCCAGTGATTTTGTAACCGATTTCATCGGCCCGAAGCGGTTAAAAACGCCGATTCAAAACACCAATCTTCCGCCGCAACCGAGCCACGACGTCATCCAGTTTCAGCCAGGAATGTCCTGACAAAAAAAAGGGGGACGGCAAGCATGAACGAGTTTCTCGCCTTTGTTGCCGAGCGATACGCCGATATTTTGGCGGTCATCTGGCAGCACCTGTATATTTCCGCGATAGCGGTAGGCGCCGGTTTTCTCGTGGCCGTACCGCTCGGTATCCTGCTGACTCGCAAGGAGAAAGCAAGCCATTACGTCATCGGCGTCGTGAACGTCATTCAGACCATTCCGAGCCTTGCGCTGCTCGGCTTCATGATTCCGCTCGTCGGCATCGGCACGTTTCCCGCCATTATGGCGCTATTCCTCTATTCGATCCTGCCGATGCTCCAGAACACGTATACGGGTATCCGGGAAGTCAATCCGGCTACCAAAGAAGCCGCAAGAGGCATGGGCATGACCGACCTGCAAATTTTGTTCCAAGTCGAGCTTCCGCTCGCCATCTCCGTTATTATGGGAGGCTTCCGAACAGCCGCGATTTACACGATCAGCTGGGCGACGCTCGCTTCGCTGATCGGCGGAGGCGGAATCGGGTACCTGGTGTTCACCGGGCTTACGAACTCCAATCAGGACATGCTCATTGCCGGCGCCGTGTCGGCCGCCATTCTCGCCGTGCTCGCGGATTTTATTACCAAACGTTTCCAACACCTGTGTACGCCCAAAGGGTTGCGCAAGCCTTAAAACTCATATGGGGGGATTCATCATGAAAAAGACGATGGGGCTTTTGCTGGCGCTGACGTTAACGGCCGGGCTGTTTGCAGGCTGTTCTTCCAAAGAAACGATCAAAATCGGCTCGCAATCGACCTCCGAGCAGATGATCATTGCGAATATGATCAAGCTCATGATGGAGGACCGGAAGCTGCAGGCGGAAATCGTGACGGGGCTCGGCTCCACGCCGGTTATCGTCAATGCGATGAAAAGCAACGAAATCCAGATTTCGGCCGTCCGCTACGTCGGTACGGACCTCACAGGTACGCTTGGCTTGAAGGAATTGCCTGCGGACAGCGCCGCGGCCCTCGCCATGGTGCAGAAAGGCATTCAGGAGAAATTCGATCAAACATGGTTCCCCTCCTATGGCTTTGAGAACACGTACGTATTCACCGTGAGGCAGGATTTGGCCGACCAATGGAAGCTGAACAAAGTATCCGATGTCGCTTCCCACGCCAAAGAGATGCGTCTGGGCACCGACAACGCCTGGCTGGAGCGGACGCTTGACGGCTACCCGGCCTTCAAGAAGGCGTACGGCCTCGAATTCGGCAAAACATCCCCGATGGAGATCGGACTCGTCTACAAAGCCGTCAGCAACAAAGACGTGGACATCGTGCTCGCGTACTCGACTGATGCGCGGCTCAAGGAATACAATCTGAAAACGCTGGAGGACGACAAGAAGTTTTTCCCGCCGTATCAGGCCTCCCCCGTCGTCCGCAACGATACGCTGAAGAAGCATCCCGAAATCAAGGAAATCATGGACAAGCTCGCGGGACAGATTGATACGAAAACGATGACCGAGCTCAACTATCAGGCCGATGTGAAAAAGGCGGAGCCGGAGCAAATCGCGAAGGACTTCCTGAAGCAAAAAGGATTACTGAAATCGTAAGGAGCGTGAAGCCTCATGCAAACGTTCGCCGGCGTCTTCGAGATGATGACAAGAGACTGGGATAAGCTCCTGAAGCTGACGCTGGAGCATCTGTATATGAGCCTGAGCGGCGTGCTGCTGGCGGCCGCCATCGGCGTCCCGCTTGCCGTCTTTATGACGCGCAACCGCAAAATCGCCCAAACGATTCAAGTACTCGTCAACATGGTGCAGACCATCCCTTCGATCGCGCTGCTGCTTATCGTCATGATCTTTTTCGGTCTCGGCTATACGACCGCCATCATCGCGCTGATCTGCTATTCGTTTCTGCCGATTATTCAGAATACGTACGAAGGACTGCGCAATGTGGACCCGCACCTGATCGAGGCCGGCAAAGGAATGGGCATGACCGACCTGCAGCTGCTCGTCAAAGTGAAGTTCCCGCTGGCGATGCCGGTCATGATGGCCGGATTCCGGGTCGCAACCGTGATCTCTATCGGAGTCGCAACGATCGCCACCTTCGTCGGCGCGGGCGGTCTCGGCGAGATGATCTACCGCGGTATCGCGACGACCGACGACGTCAAAGTTCTGGCCGGTTCCATCCCCGCGGCGCTGCTCGCCGTCAGCATCGATTTCCTGCTGCGGTGGATTGAGAAAAAAACGGGCTGCAACCTGCACAAAGCCAAATCACACTAACGAACGGGGGTTCGCTATGCAAACGGCAATCGCAAAACAAAAGCTGTTTATCGGAGGACAATGGGTGGAAACGGAAAACGTCCACCCCATCTACAATAAATATACGGGCGAGCTGTTCTCGCAGGTCTGCAAGGCCGGCGAGCGCGAGGTCTCCTTGGCCGTCGAGTCGGCGGAGCGCGCCTTTCGCGAGGTGCCGTTTACGCCGGAATACCGCTATACCGTGCTCTCCAAAGTATCCGTTCTGCTGCGGGAGCAAGCGGACGAGATCGCCCGGATCATCGCGCAGGAAGGCGGCAAGCCGATTACAGACGCCAAGGTGGAGGTCATCCGCTCGGCCAACACGTTCCTGCTCGCTGCCGAGGAAGCGAAGCATCTGAAGGGCGACATCGTCCCGACGCAGGCGACGCCCGGTGTCGGCAATCGCTTCATCTATACGATCAAGAAGCCGGTCGGCATCGTCTGCGCGATTACGCCGTTCAACTTCCCGCTCAATCTGGTGTCGCACAAGGTCGCCCCGGCGCTGGCTGCGGGTAACCCGATCGTGATCAAGCCCGCTTCCGATACCGCAGCGGTTGCGCTCAAGCTGTGCGAGCTGCTAGAACAGGCGGGTGTGCCTGCCGGGTACGTCCAATGCGTTGTCGGCGACGGCTCCACGGTCGGCGAGCAGCTCCTGCACGATCAGCGGATTACGTACTACACGTTCACCGGCTCCCCCGGCGTCGGCAAGCATATCAAGCAGACGATCGGCCTGCGAAAAGCGACGCTGGAGCTCGGCTCCAACTCGGCAACCATCGTCCACGAGGACGGCAATGTAGCAAAGGCCGCCGAACGGCTGGCCAAGATGGCATTCGCCCATGCCGGGCAAATCTGCATCTCCGTGCAGCGCATTTTTGTCCATAAGGACGTGGCGCAGCCGTTCATGAAGGCTTTTCTCGGCCATGTGGAGAAGCTCAAGGTCGGCGACCCGCTCGATCCCGCTACGGATGTCGGGCCGATGATCAGTGAGAAGGAAGCGCAGCGCATCGAGGCGTGGGTCAACGAAGCGGTGCGGGAAGGCGCCAACGTCTTAACCGGGGGAACGCGCCAAGGCAGTCTGTTCCAACCGACCGTCATCACGAACGCCTCCAAAGGCATGAAGGTCGTCGACGAAGAAGTGTTCGCTCCCGTCGTCACGGTAACGACATTCGATACGATCGAGGAAGCGATCCGTCTGGTCAACGACTCCAAGTACGGGCTGCAAGCAGGCATTTACACAAGCAGCCTCTCCTTGTCTTATCAAATTCCGCACCTGCTCGAAGTGGGCGGCGTTATCATCAACGATACCTGCTGCTTCCGCGCGGACCAAATGCCGTACGGCGGGGTCAAGGAAAGCGGCATCGGACGGGAAGGCCCAGCCTACGCTATCGAGGAAATGCTCGAAACCGTAACCGTCGTCGTCAATCTGGACGAATAGCCGCGGACGAAGAGGAAGGGATGGGATCATTATCATGAAAACGTATCGGATTGCGGTGATACCCGGCGACGGGATCGGTCCCGAAGTGATCGCCGAAGGCGTCAAGGTGCTGAACCGGGCAGCGGAGCTCGACGGCTCCTTTCGCTTCGAGTTCGTCACCTTTCCTTGGGGCTGCGAATATTACGCGAAGCACGGCAAAATGATGGACGACGACGGCATGGAGAAGCTGCGTTCGTTCGACGCCATTTATTTGGGTGCGGTCGGCTATCCCGGCGTTCCGGACCATATTTCGCTGTGGGGCCTGCTGCTGCGCATCCGCAAGGAATTCGATCAATACGTCAACATCCGTCCGATTCAACTGCTGGACGGAGCCCCTTGCCCGCTCAAAGACGCCTCCAAAGCAGACATCGACATGCTCGTTATCCGTGAGAACAGCGAGGGCGAATACGCGGGCGCCGGAGACTGGCTGTTCAAAGGCAAGCCGGAGGAAGTCGTTCTGCAAACCGGCGTGTTCTCGCGCAAAGGGACGGAGCGCATTATCCGGTACGCCTACGAAACCGCCCGCCGGTTGAACAAATCGCTGACCAGCGTCAGCAAAGGCAACGCCTTGAACTATTCGATGGTGTTCTGGGACCAAGTATTCGAAGAGGTCGGCCGGGAATACCCCGACGTCAAAACGTACTCGTATCTGGTCGACGCCGCGGCGATGTTCATGATCAAGCAGCCGCAGCGATTCGAGGTCGTCGTCACGTCGAACCTGTTCGGCGATATTCTGACCGACCTCGGAGCGGCTATCGCCGGCGGGCTCGGCCTGGCCGCAGGCGCGAATGTGAACCCCGATCGCACGTATCCGTCGATGTTCGAGCCGATCCACGGGTCGGCGCCCGACATCGCCGGACGCGGAATCGCGAATCCGCTTGCGGCCGTTTGGTCGGCCTGCCAGCTGCTCGATTTTCTCGGTCAGGAGCGCTGGGGCAAAGCCGTGCTGCAAGCCGTAGAGCAGGTAATGGTCGAGCGTGTGGCGCTGACGCCGGATATGGGCGGCACCGCCTCCACCTCGGAGGTTGGCGACCGGGTTATTTCCACGCTGGCTGCGTCAGTAGCGGCGAAATAACCCGACCGAGGCCGGACAAAATCGGCCTCAGCTTGTCCGATCGCTGCATTAGCGGAACTGCAAGTGCGCTATTGGATGCGGATTTGCCTATCTGTACGAAATTGAGAATCTGTAGTGCGCTAACGCCCTCATTTTGGGGAATATGAACATTTTTCGACACGGTTAAATGATTGCAGTTCCGCTATACCCCGTAGCCGCTTCGAATGCTCCATTTAACGCATCGTGCTTCCTCTATTTGACTCCGAGGATAAATTCCAGAAATATCCCTACAACTAATTTCGACGCGAAACGGTTTCTTAACAAGTTCTAGGCGGTCCAAACGGGCCGCTTTTTTATGTCCACGGAAACCGGTCCCGCAGCGTCCGCCTCTCCCACTATTTGCCTAAGCCTCAATCCATTCCACAGCCGCCCGCCTCTCCCTGCGATTTGGCCCCCTTGCCCGCGTGCAGTATAATGGTATATACGAAATGACATTACCATAGCTGCCCAACTTTATCCAAGAGGTGAATCCGATGAGTCAACAACCGACCGAGCTGGCCACGTTTGCCGGTGGCTGCTTCTGGTGCATGGTCAAGCCGTTCGACGAGCTGCCCGGCATCGTTAAGATCGAATCCGGGTATACGGGCGGTCATAAGGAAAATCCGACGTATCAGGAAGTATGCTCCGAAACGACCGGACATTTGGAAGCCGTGCAAATTACGTTCGAGCCGGCCGTCTTCCCTTATGAAGATTTGCTTCAACTGTTCTGGCAGCAGATCGACCCGACAGACGCGGGTGGACAGTTCCACGACCGGGGGGAGTCTTACCAGACGGCCATCTTCTACCATACGGAGGAGCAGAAGCAGAAAGCGGAAGCGTCCAAGCGGGAGCTTGATGCCAGCGGCCGCTTCGACCGTCCGATTGTAACGCCGATCCTTCCCGCCTCCGTTTTCTACCCTGCGGAGGACTACCATCAGGATTTCTATAAAACCAATCCGATGCGCTACAACTCGTACCGCAAGGCGTCGGGACGCGACGATTTCATCAAGCGCCATTGGAATACGCCAGCTGACAAAGCGAAGCTGAAAGACAAGCTGACGCCGATGCAGTGGGAAATAACGCAAATGAATGGCACCGAGCCTCCGTTCCGCAACGAATTCTGGGATCATAAGGAAGATGGGCTCTACGTCGATATCGTCTCGGGCGAGCCGTTGTTCAGCTCCTTGGACAAGTTCGACTCCGGCTGCGGCTGGCCGAGCTTCACGAAGCCCGTCGTACCGGCCCTTGTGCAGGAAAAACCCGACTACACCCACGGCATGATCCGTACAGAGGTCCGCAGCCGCAAAGCCGACTCGCACCTGGGCCATGTTTTTCCGGACGGCCCCAAAGATCAAGGCGGATTGCGCTACTGCATCAACTCCGCGTCGCTCCGCTTTATTCCGAAGGCCGAGCTGGAGAAGGAAGGCTACGGAGAGTTCCTGTCTTTGTTTGAGCAGGAAAAATAACCCTGCCAAAGGCCATTGAGAGGAGCTGCAACCTTGTTTAAATACCGCATTGATTCGCAATTGGAACTGAAGCTGCTTGAACCGGGGGATGCCGGAGAGCTGTTCCGGCTGACGGATGATAACCGCGCCTATCTGCGGGAATGGATGCCCTGGATCGACATGACGCAGACAGAGGAGGACAGCCGCGGATTCATCGAATCCGCCCGGCACAAGTGGGCCAAGGGCGAAGGGATTACCGCGGGCATTGTTGCGGAGGGAAAGCTTTGCGGAGTGATCGACCATCATTCGCTCAACTGGCTGAACCGCAAGACGGCCATCGGCTATTGGCTGGCCGCCTCCGCTCAGGGCCGGGGGATCATGACCCGTGCCTGCCGTGCAATGATCGATTACGCATTCGTAGAGCTGAAGCTGCACCGGGTCGAGATTATGGCGGGAACCGGGAATACCAAAAGCCGCGCCATTCCCGAGCGGCTCGGCTTTACGCTGGAAGGCGTCGCCCGCGACGGTCAGAAGCTGTACGACCGCTACATCGATTTGGCCGTGTACAGCCTGCTTGCGGACGAATGGGGCGCACAGAGCCCGGACGGCAGCCGACGATAAACTCTTTTAAGAAAACGGAGCGCTTCCACGATTCAAACCGTGGGAGCGCTCCGTTTTCTAATCGGCTATGATCGTCCTGTTCTTCCCTGCTTCCTTGGCTTGATACAAAGCATGGTCGGCTCGTTGAAACAACATTTCGGTGGATTCGGCATGGGATGGGTAGTGAGCGATGCCCAGTGAGACCGTCAGCGGGATTCCAAGGGGATTCTCCCGTGTTTCAAATGTTATACGAACCCGTTCCGCCGTGATCCAGGCATCCGGCACGGTCGTAAACGGAAGAAGCAGGACGAATTCTTCTCCGCCATAGCGGCAGCATACGTCATTGGAACGCACGGACGAAGTGAGGATGCGGGCCAAATGCTTCAATACTTCGTCGCCCGCCTGATGACCGTAGGTATCGTTGATCGACTTGAAACGGTCGATATCCATCATGATAAGGGCGAAAGGCTGCTGCTTTTCCGTCCATTGCGACATGATGGATTCAAACGTTCTTCGATTCGTTAACCCCGTTAAAGAATCGGTCATGGCGGCATGCGTCAATTGATCGGTCTGTTTCTGCAAATCGCTTAATGCCAGCGTTATCGTCTGGGTCAATAAGTCGGCTTCCCGGTTCCAATGATGCTTGATGTCCGGAAGAACGATTTTTTCGCCTCTCCCCAATTTACCGGCCAGGTTAGCCAGGGATACGAACGGACGGGCCAAGCGCCGGGCAAGCCATATGGCGGTGATCATCAATACGATAAACGGTGCCAGAGTATAGACGAGGATCGTTCGGATATAACTGTCCAATTCCTCGTATACGACGCTGATGGGAGATTGCACGATGACGCCCCAGCCGTTTTCCGGAACGGGAGAATAACCGGCCAAAAAGATGATTCCTCGGGAGTTGGGCGCCTGGTCATACCCGCTTTCGCCCCGAAGTACCTTTTGTACGACGGGATTTGCACTGTTATCGGCCCCGATCCGGGATTTGTCCGGATGGTACAATAAATGACCACTGGAGCTCACGATGTAAAAGTACGATCCGTCGCCATCGATGTTATGCTTGCCAAACATCGTATTCAATATATTGTTTTCCTGCAAATAAAGGCTGCCTCCGATAAACCCCCGATATACTCCGTCTTTGTCGTACAGCGGTTCGCTCATAAAAACGATGCGACGCCCGGTAGACGAGGTGTAGGGCTTGGACATATACGGCTTTCTTGATGCCAGCGCTTCTTTGGCAGCTTCCGCGGTGATGTGCTGCCCCACCGTGCCGACAGAAGACGGAGCTACGCTGCGGACGAGACCCGTTTCATCTACGACGGCGATGGAGTTGAAAAAATTGCCGCTGAGCCGCAGCATTTCAAGCTGCTTTTGCAGCTCCTGCTCATTCGATAGATGATTTACCGAAATATAGGCGCCGGTGTATTTCAATCCGGCCCGCATCGATTTGAATAAGGAATCGATGGACTGGCTCATTTTGGCCGCAGCCGAGTGGTTCAAGGCGAATCTCGTTTCGAATAACGACTGCTTATTGGAATGATAGGACGCCAGAAGCAGAATCGTCAAAGTAAGCGCGACGGAAAGGGAAACCAGCCCTATTAAAAGCTTAGCAAGACTGATCTTCTTCTTTTTCGTAACGTCAATCCCGCACAGCCTGGAAATGGCATTCGCCTCCTCAATTCCCAAGTAACTTCCCCCATAATTCGACATCATTCGTCATAATCCTTTTCGCCGCCTGGCCTAGACTAAAAAGAATCCAAGCCGTCAATCGATGTCGGAGATTGCCCTCCGCCCTCCCATTTGCCCCGCCACATTTCCGCCCCTTCCTTCATCAAGTTGCCATACTTTCTTCAACAGTTCACCATAATTGTGTGAAAAAAATCACATGTAATGGGGTAAGATTGAACCAAGCAACCTATGGTTCATGTTTCTTGGGAGAGGTGATGATCCGTTGGAGCCTTACAAAAAGCATGAAAAGCGTCTGATGATCCTTATGTTCATCGTCGGGTTCGTCATGCTGCTTGCTTTTTTCAGGAGATTGTTTGCTTAAATCAATCCGGCTACGCCTGAAGGAGATGACGTCTTATGCAATACGATCCGGTATTTTTCAGTCGAATGCTAACCGAACTGACGCTGTCGTTCCACATCATCTTCGCTACGATTGGCGTCGGCGTTCCGGTCATGATCGCGCTCGCCGAATGGCGCGGCATCCGGACAAACGATCCGCACTACTTGCTGCTAGCCCGCCGCTGGACGCGCGGCTTCGTCATCACGGTCGCCGTAGGCGTCGTCACGGGGACCGCCATCGGCCTCCAGCTCAGTCTGCTGTGGCCAAGCTTTATGAAGATCGCCGGGCAGGCGATTGCGCTGCCGTTGTTTTTGGAGACATTCGCCTTTTTTATCGAAGCGATTTTCCTCGGCATCTACCTGTATACATGGGATCGGTTCAAAAAGAAGACAACCCACCTGCTGCTGATGATCCCGATCGTGATCGGGTCGTCCGCTTCCGCCTTCTTCATCACGACGCTTAACGCATTTATGAATACACCGCGCGGGTTTACCTTGGAGAATGGCGTCATCAAGAACCTGCAGCCGCTGGTTGCGATGTTCAATCCGGCGACGCCGACGAAAGTATCCCACGTGCTCGCTTCGTCTTACACGACGTGCGCCTTGATTCTGGCCGCTATCGCCGCCTGGCAGCTGCTGCGCGGCAAAGATCACGTCTATCACAAAAAAGCGCTGAAGCTGACGATGACCGCCGCATTCGTGTTTGCGATCAGCACCGCAGCAATCGGCGACTTGTCCGGCAAGTTTCTGGCCAAGTATCAGCCGGAGAAGCTTGCTGCGGCCGAATGGCATTTCGAGACGGAGACGCATGCGCCGCTCATTCTTGGCGGAGCCTTGGACGAAAACAACGAAGTCAAATACGGCATCTCCATTCCGTATATGCTCAGCGTGCTCGCGCATAACGACCCGGGAGGCAAAGTCATCGGCCTGAACGATTTTCCGAAGGACGAATGGCCGCCGCTCGTGATTCACTACCTGTTCAATCTCAAAATCGCCAGCGGCATGTTTCTGGTGCTCGTCGGACTTCTGTACTTATTCCGGCGCAGACTCAGCCGAACCTTGGAAGCGCCGCGCTGGCTGCTGCGCATGATTGTCGTCGCGGGCCCGCTCGCGATGCTGACGATCGAGGTTGGCTGGTTTTTCGCGGAGCTGGGCCGACAGCCCTGGATACTCCGCGGCTTCATGAAAGTATCCGATGCGGCCACCACGTCGGACCATGTCGATATGATGCTTGTCCTGTTCTGTTTCCTGTATCTCCTGCTCGGCTTCACGGTCGTACGCGTGCTCGGCAAGCTGTTCCGCAAGCATGACGTCTTCGAGGAAATGATCATGCTCGGCATCGAGAAAGGAGGCCGCCGTCCATGAGCTACGAGTTGCTTGGCATTACCGTCCTGTGGACGTTTCTGTACGGCTATCTCATCGTCGCTTCCATCGATTTCGGCGCAGGGTTTTTCAGCTACTACAGCGTCATCACCGGGCAACAAAATAAAATTCATAAGATCATTCAACGCTACCTGTCCCCGGTATGGGAAGTCACGAACGTATTCCTGATCTTCTTCGTCGTCGGAATTGTCGGCTTCTTCCCGCACACGGCGTATTACTACGGCACGGCACTGCTGATCCCGGGCAGTGTGGCGGTCATTCTGCTCGCCCTGCGCGGCTCGTACTATGCGTTCAGCACCTACGGCAGCAAAGAAAACCGCGGGTACATGCTGCTGTACGGAGCGACGGGGCTGCTGATCCCCGCTTCGCTCTCGACGGTGCTGACCATCTCGGAAGGCGGCTTCATCGAAGAGCGCGGCGGCGAAGTGCTGTTTCTGTGGCCCAAACTGCTCGCAAGTCCCTATTCGTGGAGCGTCGTGCTGCTGGCCATCGTCAGCGTGCTGTACATCTCCGCGATGTTCCTGACGTACTACGCGGCGAAAGCAAGAGACGGGAATGCGCTGGAGGTCGTGCGCGGCTACGCCCTGCTCTGGAGCGGCCCGACCATCCTGTCGAGCTTTCTGGTGTTCCTGGGCATCCGAACCCAGAATCCGCGGCATTTTGAGAACATGCTCGATCTGTACTGGATGTTTACCGCTTCCTTCCTGTGCTTCCTGATTGCCGTCTATTTCGTCTGGAAGCGCCGAAATTACGGATGGGCGTTCGTCTTGGTCATGCTGCAATTTGCTTTCGCATTCTACGGGTACGGAGCGGCGCATCTGCCTTATGTGTTATACCCGTACATTAACATCTACGGCGGCTTCACGAACGAAACGATGGCTCTTACGCTCGTCGTCGCTTTTATCGCCGGCTTGCTCGTGCTGATCCCGTCGATGTGGCTGCTGCTGCGGCTCTTCCTGTTCGATGCGGGGTATGTTCAAGGCCAGAAGAAAGGATGAAGATCCATGGAGCATTTCATGATCATGTACCTCCCGCCCCTTATTGTGGCGGCCTCGCTTGCGTTCATGTTCATCTGGAGCGGCAAAGCTCAAGACAAAGGGTTTAAATAGCCCCCGAAACAAGTCAAAAATCCCGTCCTGCAGCGGATAACCGCACAGAACGGGATTTTTCACATGGACCGCACCTCTTCTGCGGACGTCTTACCAGAAACCACCGCCAAATCCAAACGGACCGCCGCCAAACCCGAACGGGCCAAAGCCGCCAAATCCGCCGAAGGCGAATGGAGACGTTCCGATGGCGAGAAGATCGAACAGAACGAGCGGGAGAATCGCGGACGTCTTCACCTGCTTGCCATTGCGGGTGGAAACCATCAATTGATTACCATTAATACGCACCAGCTTGCCTTCTACGACCGTCCCGTCTTTCTTGACCGCATAAATCTTCTTGCCTACCAGTTTGGCGACATCCTGCTTGCTGACATTTGGCATATGCGCACACCTCCGAATAGTAGCGTCGGGCCGTGGCCCTTATAGATTAGGTAGAACGCTATATACTACGGGATGGACACCGGGGATGCTTGTATAAATGCCCCGCCGTCCAGGCAAGATGTGCCATCGTCCTGTCCTGCGTTTGCAGGTGCCGCCGCTCCGTTAGCCTCGGCGCAGACGGCCAAGCTCCGTTGTAATCGCTTCGATTTCGCTGATGCTGAATTGATTCTTCCCGGCCACCATCTCATAAATGTCGCGCAGCTCTTCGTACTGCTCGTCATTGAGTTGGGAAGCCTTCAACGCGGCACCGGAAGCCATCCGCAGCTTTTTCTTAATTTCTTCAATCATAAATTCCGTGTTTTCAAACGTGTTCGTCGTTAAATCCACCGGGGTCACCCTTTCGTACGCCTTTCGTTCTCCCTTTCATTGTACCATGTTTTGTAGGGGCATGCCCGGTGTAATATAATGGGGACGGACCTGCATCCCCGAACAAAAACCGAAGGAGGCTTTGTCATGATTCACACGCTCCATTTGCATACGAAGCAGCGCGACGAAATGATCGAAATTACCCGTTTGATACACGATCTGTTGAAGCAGGAACAGCTGGAAGAGGGACTTGCCGTCATTTATTGTCCCCATACGACGGCCGGCATTACCATTCAAGAAAATGCGGATCCCGATGTCCGCCACGACGTGCTGATGCGGCTCGATGAAGTATACCCTTGGACGCATCCGAAGTACCGTCATGCCGAGGGGAACACCGCCTCGCATCTGAAGGCGATAACGACGGGGTCCTCCCAAACCGTGCTTGTGGCCGGCTCGCGATTGGTGCTGGGCCGCTGGCAGGGCATTTACTTCTGCGAATTTGACGGGCCCCGCGAGCGCTCTTGCCTTGTAAAATTCATTCGGGGGTAAAGAATAAAGCGAGGAAGCGACAACGCATTAGTGTAATGAAGCATAAGGGTGAAAAAAATTTACCTATTCGGTAACGTGTTACCCCTGCAGTCCTTCGCACAAATATTTGACGTGCTGCTCTGCCAGCTTTCGAACATCCTGATACGCTTGGTTGTAATGAATGTTATACGAGATGAAGCCGTGCATAGACATAAACAAGCTCCAGGGCAAGCTGTACATTTTCTTCTCGTTCCCCGGCTGACGGGAGACGACGGACCGGACAACCGCGGCGAACAGATCGAGGCATTGCGATTGCTCTTCCCGGGAGTACCGCAGCAGTTCCGGATCTTTGATCATGAACATAATCTCGTAATGATGCGGATTGTCCAGCCCGAAGCGGATGAACTCATGCATCAGCTTCTCCAGCTGTCCGATATCCCCGAGACGGGACCGGTTTAGCATGTCTTTTTGGCGCTCCAGCAGCATTTTGAAATCTTCGTTGACCAGCGCATAGAACAGCTCCGCTTTTTCGCTGAAATGGTAATACAATGCTCCGTGGCTGTAACCCATCGACTTTGCGATGCTTCGCATGGTTAAAGCGTGATAACCGTGTTCGATAAAAAGCTGCCGCGCTTCTTCCAAAATGCGCGTCCGGCTTAGTTCTTGTGCAACTGCTTTTCTTGCCAAGTGCCTCCCTCATTTCTATGCGTGATTTATACTAAAAGCCGCCGGCTTCCGCTTCACGGAAGCTCGGCATGCTCTACGTAACGTTCTTCTCCGTGGATGATCGTTCCTTGACCCTGGGTCAAATCTGTCATCCATGCGGCAAATGTATCCGCTTCCTCAACTAAAGGCAAGCAGCTCAGCGTCACCTTGTCGGTGAAAACGGTCTCGCCCATCATCATGCCGCGGTTCCGCAGCTCGTTCTCTACCTTGCCGAGCCACGTATAATCGACTTCCACCAGCACTTCCCGGTGGAGCACCTTGTACACCTGCTCCGCCGCGGCAAGCCCGGTGACCGCCCCGTCGGTATAGGCGCGAATCAAACCGCCCGCTCCCAGCATAATGCCCCCGAAATAACGGGTCACGACGACGACGACGTTTTTCAGGCCTTGATTTTTGATCACTTCGAGGATCGGCTTCCCCGCCGTCCCGCTCGGCTCCCCATCGTCGGACGCTTTCTGAATCTCATCGCGTTCTCCGATCATGTAAGCCGAGCAGTTATGCGTGGCGGACCAATGCTCCTTCTTGATGCTCTCAATGAATGCAACGGCTTCTTCCTCGGTCTCGACCGGCTTCGCAAACCCGATAAACCGGGATTTCTTAATGACGATCTCCGCCGAGCCGAATCGCTTAACCGTTCTGTACCGCGTTAACATAGACGTTTCCTGGCGCCTCCTTATCAGGCCGTAGCCTCTGGAACATCCGGCAGCCGGGATGCCTGCAAAAAAAGCAGCCATCCCGGGGGATGAACCGCTTTTTCCGCGCGCTCCGAGTTACTTCGACAATCTGGCCTCGAGCGCAGCCTTTTCTTTCTCATAGCCCGGTTTGCCGAGCAGTGCGAACATGTTTTTCTTATATGCCTCCACACCCGGTTGATCGAACGGGTTGACGCCCAGCAGGTAACCGCTGATGCCGCAGGCTTTTTCAAAGAAATAAACCATGTAACCGAATGTATATGGCGACAGATCGGGCAGTGTGACGATCAGGTTCGGCACTCCGCCGTCCGTATGAGCAAGCATCGTGCCCTCGAACGCCTTTTTATTGACGAAATCCATCGTTTGTCCACTCAGGAAGTTCAAGCCGTCCAGATCCTGCGGATCGGTGCCGATCGAGATTTGCTCCGACACCTGCTCGACTTGAATGACGGTCTCGAACAAGTTGCGCGAGCCTTCCTGAATGAATTGACCCATGGAATGTAAATCCGTGGAAAAATCAACCGAAGACGGGTAAATGCCTTTGTTGTCTTTGCCTTCGCTCTCGCCGTACAGCTGCTTCCACCACTCGGAGACGTAGTGCAGCGACGGCTCGTAGTTCACGAGAATTTCCGTCGATTTGCCCTTGCGGTACAGCGCATTGCGAACCGCAGCGTATTGGTACGCTTCGTTCTCCTTCAGGTTCGGGTTGGAATAAGTCTCACGCGCGTCCGCGGCGCCCTGCATCATCGCTTCGATGTCCACGCCGGCAGTAGCGATCGGCAGCAGGCCGACAGCGGTCAGCACGGAATAGCGGCCGCCCACATCGTCCGGGATGACGAACGTTTCGTAGCGCTCTTCGGTTGCCAGCTTTTTCAGCGCGCCCTTCGCTTGGTCCGTCGTCGCATAAATGCGCTCGCGCGCCCCTTCTTTGCCGTACTTCCGCTCAAGCAGCTCGCGGAAAATCCGGAAAGCGATGGCAGGCTCCGTCGTCGTGCCGGATTTGGAGATGACGTTGACGGAAATGTCCTTGCCTTCGAGCAGCTGCAGCAGATGCGTCACGTAGGTGGAGCTGATGTTCTGGCCGACGAAGTAAATTTCCGGCGTCTTGCGCTTATCCTTCGGTAGCAGATTGTAGAAGCTGTGGGACAGCATCTCGATCGCCGCTCTGGCCCCCAGGTAGGAACCCCCGATGCCGATGACGACGAGCGCGTCGGAATTCGATTGAATGCGCTTGGCCGCCTGCTGGATGCGGGCGAATTCTTCTTTATCGTAATTGACCGGGAGATCGATCCAACCGAGATAATCGTTCCCGGCGCCGGTTTTGTCGTGCAATTGGTTGTGCGCGGCGGCTACGGCACCCGCCAAGTAATCCACCTCGTGCTGCTGAATGAAACCAAGAGCCTTGCTGTAATCAAAACGAAGTTTAGCTCCCATTCCAAATACATCCTCCCGTCCGATTCGTTTTTTTCTCTGTGACTGCGGGTAAGACTTGTCCTTGCTTCAAATCAAAAGCCTTGGTCGTACGGTAACACATTAAATCCCTATAGTGTATAGAATACTTTACTTTCTAGCTGAAACGCAAGAGAACAATTCACAGCTCACTGGCAAAATGTTAAAATACAGGCAAGAGGTGATGGATGATCATGAAAACTGTCGGGTTTATCGGACTGGGCACCATGGGCAAACCTATGGCTGCCAATTTGATCCAAAAAGGTTTTCGCGTGAACGTTTACAACCGAACGGCGGACAAAGCCCAGGAGCTTGTCGCCCTCGGCGCCGCACAGACAGCAAGCCCCGCTGAAGCCGCTAAAGAAGCGGACGTCATCGTCACGATGCTGAGCAACGACCAGGTCGTTCTGGACAGCTTGTTCGGCGAGAACGGACTGGCTCACAGCCTGCGTCCCGGACAAACCGTGATCGATTGCAGCACGGTCTCCCCCGCGACGAGCCGCAAAATTTACGATGAGCTGGCCTCGCATCTGGTCGATTTCCTGGACGCGCCGGTAACGGGCAGCAAGCCTGCGGCCGAGAACGGCACGCTCGTCTTCATGGTCGGCGGGCAGGAAGAGACGCTGGATGCGCACCGCGACGTCTTCGAAGCGATGGGCAGCAAAATCGTCTACATGGGGCCAAGCGGCTCCGGCTCCTATGCGAAGCTTGCGCATAATACGATGGTCGGCATCAATGCGCTCGGGCTGATGGAGGGCTTGTCCATGGTGACCAAAGCCGGTCTCGATCCGGAAAGCTTCTTGAGCATCGTCCTTGCCGGCGGCGCGAACAGCAGACAAGCCGAACTGAAAGGCTCCAAGATCGTAAGCCGCGACTTCAGCAACCAGTTCTCGACCAAGCTGATGCTCAAAGACTTGCTGCTCGCCGGCGACGTGGCCGATGGGTTCCAGATGCCTTCGCCGATGCTTCGCACGGCTACGGGGCTGTTCCAGATGGGCCTTGCCAAAGGCCTCGGAGAAGACGATTTGTGCTCGGTCATCCAATGCTATGAGGATTGGATGCACATGCAGGTCAGCAAGCGGGACAACTCTTCCGAAGCCACGACCGAACGCCGCCGCAACGCGCGCATTCAGCTCGACATCAAGCTGCATTTATCCGTTTACCAATGGGAGCAGGAAGGCTCCTTCTCCGGACAGCTGATCGAAGGCTCGTTGGTCGACCTGTCGGAAAGCGGCATCCGCATCGTCTCGTCGTTCCCGCTTGCCCGCGATATGTTCATCGTGCTTCACTTTCCGAAGGAAGCGGACCTGCCGCCGATCACGGCGCGCATCATCCGCATCGATCCGGACAACGGGCTGTTCCGCTACGGCTGCATGCTGTCAGGACTGCCGCCATACGTGCGGCTCAAGCTGGAGGAATACATCCGCGTCCAATCGGAAGAGCAAGAGAAAGCTTCCCAAGCCTGATTCATTTTGCAAAAACCCCGCATCGGCCTATCTGGTTCGTTATACCGGATCGGGTGTGCGGGGTTTTCTTTCCGTTATTCGCTAATGTAGGAGCAGCAGTAGTCCGTCACCGTGCGGACATCCAACTTGAACTTCGCGCCTGCCGGCACCGTAAATTCGCCTGTTCCGTTAATTTCCAGCCATTCGCTAGCGCCGGGCAGCAGCACCTTCAGCTCCCCTGCTTGAATCTCCATAATTTCCTTTGCATCCGTACCGAACTCATACTCGCCGGGAAGCATGATGCCGAGCGTTTTTTTCGTTCCGTCCGCAAAAATCACCGTGCGGCTGGTCACCTTGCCGTCGAAATAGATGTTCGCTTTCTTCACCGCAGTTACGTTCTCAAATTGCGACATGGACCGATTTCCCTCTTTCTCGTCCGAACCAACCGCGGACGGTGGTTCATCGCCACCGCCCGCTGCCGTTCGTCGTCTATTGTTTAACGCCCAATTCCTTATTTCAGCAAGGCTTTCACGCGGGCTACCACATTGTCCACCGTAAAGCCGTACTCGCGGATCACAATCGGACCCGGAGCGGATGCGCCGAATTTGTCAATGCCGAGCACATCGCCCTGCTCGCCGACGTAGCGCTCCCAGCCGAACGGATGACCCATTTCGACCGCCAGACGCGCTTTCACCTCCGGCAAAATGACGGAATCCTTGTACTCCTGCGGCTGCTTGTCGAACAGCTCCCAGCTTGGCATGCTGATGACGCGAACCGCGATGCCTTCTTCGGCAAGCTGTTTTTGCGCGCCCATCGCAAGCTGCACTTCCGTCCCCGTTGCGATAATTTGCGCCTGCGGTTTGCCACCTGCTGCGTCGGACAAGACGTACGCGCCGCGGTCTACCGCGCCGTTCGCCGTGCCTTCCAGCGTCGGAGCCGCTTGACGGGAGAAGATCAAGGCGACCGGGCCTTTCTTGTTCTCAACGGCATAACGCCAAGCGGCTGCCGTTTCCGGACCGTCCGCCGGACGAAGAACCGTCACGCCCGGAATGACGCGCAGCGCGGCAAGCTGCTCGATCGGCTCGTGGGTCGGGCCGTCTTCGCCAACGCCGATGCTGTCGTGCGTGAACACGTAGATCGCCGGCACGTTCATGATCGACGCCAGACGGATTGCCGGACGCAAGTAGTCGGAGAAGACGAAGAACGTTCCGCAGAACACTCTCACGCCGCCGTGCAGCAGCATGCCGTTCGTGGCCGCGCCCATGCCGAACTCGCGCACGCCGAAGTAGAGGTTGCGGCCGCTGTAGTCTTTGGACGTTAGCACGCCGAGATCCTTCATGTGCGTCATGGTCGAAGACTCCAGGTCGGCGGAGCCGCCAACGAGCCACGGCACGTTTTTGGCAATCGCGTTCAGCACCGTGCCGGAAGCCGTACGGGTACCCTTGTCCGCCGAAACGTCGGACGGAATGTCCTTGTCCCAGCCTTCCGGCAGAGCATCGCTTGAGGCCGCCTCGAACTGCTTCGCCAGCTCCGGATGCGCCTTGGCGTAGTCGGCAACCAACTGCTTCCAAGCCTCATACGTTTGAATTCCCTTGCTTTTCACATCGGCGAAATGCTGGCACACTTCGTCCGGCACATAGAAGTGCTGCGCTTCGTCCCAGCCGTACGCTTTCTTGGTGAGCGCGACTTCGTCCACGCCGAGCGGGGAACCATGCGGGCCCGCATGGCCGCCTTTGCCCGCTTTGTTCGGGCTGCCGTAGCCGATGACCGTCTTCACTTCGATCAGCGTCGGACGGTAATCCGCTTGCGCTTCCAGCACCGCTTTGTGGATCGCCTCCAGATCGTTGCCGTCCTCGACGCGCAGCACCTGCCAGCCGTAGCCTTCAAAGCGCTGGGCGACATTCTCGGAGAACGACAGATTCAGCTCGCCGTCCAGCGAAATATCGTTCGAATCGTACAGCACGATCAGCTTGCCGAGCTTCAAATGGCCCGCAAGCGAAGCGGATTCCGACGAGATGCCTTCCATCAGGTCGCCGTCGCCGCAAATGGCATATGTATAGTGATCGATGACACGGTATTGTTCACGATTGTAAACACCTGCGAGATGCGCTTCCGCCATCGCCATCCCCACCGCCATGCCAAGACCTTGACCTAGCGGCCCTGTCGTCGCATCGACGCCCGGAGTATGACCCACTTCGGGATGTCCCGGCGTCAGGCTGCCCCATTGGCGGAACTGCTTCAGCTCTTCCATCGACAGGTCGTAGCCGGAGAGGTGGAGCAGGCTGTACAGCAGCATCGAACCGTGTCCCGCGGACAGCACGAAACGGTCGCGGTTGATCCACGTCGGCTGATCCGGGTTGTGCTTCATCAGCTTCGCGAAGAGCTCGTAGCCCATCGGCGCCGCTCCCATCGGCATCCCGGGATGTCCGGACTTGGCTTTTTCAATCGCGTCAATGGAAAGCGTGCGGATCGTGTCCACGGAAAGTTGTTCGATCGTTTTGTTAGATACCGTCATTGTGATCCTCCTATTGTCGATCTTCTTTTGATCAGCAGTGTGGTAAAGCTCTGGTCCGCCTTCGCGTGAAAGCGCCAGACTTCACGTGATCCCAGTAAACAACAGGGTTGTTCACGTGTGCATTATTTCCTGTTCGCTTGGAGTGCTTGCCTTATTGTACCACTCTCCGTTTCAGTTTGCCATATCCAACCCGTGAACATGCTTTGAAATCTCATCTCGCACAAAAAAATTAGTTCTGCCGAAGGATTTACAAAAGTTACGTCGAAACAGTATCGTATCACACATTTTTTGGAGCGCTTCACTCTTGTTGGATGAACTATGGTAAGCGTGGATGTATTATGTGACACAGGAGCAGATGTATGAACCATCTTTTGCTGGAACTGGCCAATACCCGACAAACGTACAGAAAAATGCTCAATCTGTACTGGATCACCATCGTGCTGACAGCCATTCTCGAATACGTCATATTTCTTATGGAAGCGGATACTTCGCCCTTCGCCTTCTTTCAAGCCTTATTGTTTCAGACGATCTGTTTAACCGCCGTCACCGGAGCCGTAGAAATCCTCTACCGCTACCGCAAACTACAAAGCGATTGGCTGCTCATCTTAACCGGTATTTTCTACGCAACCTCCATTATTCTGATGAACCCGTCAATCGGCATCGTACCCGCCATTTACATTTTTCCGATCCTAACGTCCGTTCTGTCCTTTAACAAAAACCGCATCGTCGCCGCCTTCGCCCTCGTGCTGCTGTCCTTCGCCGCCCTGTACCTCATCAGCCCCGAGCTTCGGCTCACCATGCAGCCCGTACATACGATCGGCATCCTGTTCCTGTACACCGGTACGACCGTTATCGCGCTTTCCATCACCAGCAGCGGAATCGAGCTGCTCAACAACCTGAAGCATGCAACCGAAGCCAAGCAAGAGCTGCTGGTCAAAAACATTATTATGGACAAGCTGTCCAAGCTTGATGCGCTTACGAGCCTGTACAACCATAAGACGTTCCACGAATACCTCGAAAAGCTGATCGACCAGCACGAGCGCAACGAGCTGCCGCTGCAACTGGCGATCGTCGATATCGACAATTTCAAGAAGATCAACGATACGTTCGGCCACTGGGTCGGCGATATTATTTTGATGCGCGTGGCAAGTACGATTAAAGAAACGGTATCTCCCAACGATTTTGTAGCCCGCTACGGCGGCGAAGAATTTGCCGTCATCTTTACCGACAAAACGCCGGAGGAAGCCTACGATTTGGCCGAGCAGGTCCGCCATAAGCTGTCGGGCACCCTGCATCCCGAATTGGATTCGCAGGCGGCGACGATCAGCATCGGTCTACAGGCCTATACCAAAGGCCACGGCAAGGAAGGGCTGTTCAAAGGCGCAGACGCTTCCCTCTATGCCGCCAAGCGAACGGGCAAAAACAAAACGGTCGTGCAATCAGCGATCGCCGACCCCGTGGTCGTGTGATGACTATAATAGACGGCACCGGGTTTAACTATAACCGGTGCCCTTCAATTTTTGACCTGGGGTACGGACCGCAAAGCGCAGCAAGACGAGATGGGGAAAATTATCGCAGCGAAAAGCGCCAAAATCAGCTATCACATATTAACGCTGGCTTTGTTCGTATTTTGGATCGCCGATCGGATCGTATTTATCCGCAAGGACGATTTCGGCAATCTTTCGTTGTTCCTGGCACTATGCTTTTGCCTGGTGCTGTACCCGGTCGTTCAGCTGTTTTACGTGCGCCGGTTCAAATAATTAGGCTAAACCCGCCACGGGTGGATCTATACACAAAAAACCGGAATTG
>NZ_BIMB01000072.1 GCF_004000865.1 Paenibacillus elgii NBRC 100335
CGCAGACCCCGCCGCGGCCCATGCCGCGCTGGCGGCGCATCTGGCCGCGGACGGCCTCGGGCTCGGCCCAGTCGGCTGGCTCATGCAGGCGGAGCATACGTTCAGCCACATCCGCTGGGAGATGGATGTGTACGCCGGCCGCCTGGAAGAAGCCTCCACACTGCTGCTGCCCGTGCCGCTGCCGTCTCATTATCGCTGGGTAAACCGCGAGGAGATGGAGCAGTACGCGTTTCCGAACGTCTTTTTACGCATTCTGAATGCGTATTTCGGCCGGTAATAATAAAAAAGCACTCCCCTGAAAGATGATCAAGAGAATGCCCAGCCGGCTGTTATTTATTTGTAGGGATTGTAGATAAACATCGCTTCGTTGCCCATCATCAGGTGATACATGAAATAGAATAGCGGCGAGCAAAGGATCACAAAGAAGAGAATTACCACCAGCAGAAGACCGCTATTCTGCGGCTTCGGTTCGTTTGTTTTCAGGTTTGCCATATGTCATAACCCCTTTTCACATTTTTTTACTCCACGATGTCCTTATAGCTGAATTATAGGAAACGCCGCGGATTGCGTAAGTGATGTAAATCACGCTTTTCTTTTCCAAATGTGAAAGATAAATGGCAATGTAAAAAAGGACATAGACAACCCGTACAAAATGAGAAACGCCAGCCCAAGAACGAAGGTCTGCCCTTCATCCCGGGTTGGCGTTTCTTGCGATGTTCTAGTAAATCTGTTTCTTCATCGCTTGGATGTCTTTGATCAGAATGTGCTTTTTGTCGATTGCGATGTGATCGTCCTCCTGCAGCTCTTGCAGCACCTTCGTCACCGATTCGCGTACCGTGCCGACCATGTTAGCCAGTTGCTGATGCGTCAGCTTCATATCGATAAACATGCCGCCAGCTTTCGGCTGGCCGTATTCCTCCGCTAACCGGCAGATCGTTTTGATCGTGCGCGTCCGGACGTCGAGGAACGTCAGGTCGTATATTTTCTCGTTCGCTTTGCGCAGCCGCTCCATGGTCACTTCCATCAGCTTCAGGCACAGCCTGGGGCTGCGCTCCATAAACTGCTGAAAGTCCGAACGCATCAGCGTATACAGCGAGCAGGCCTCCAGCGTTTCCGCCGTCGCCGAGCGCTTGAGGCCTTTTTGAACCAACGACATCTCCCCGAAAAAGTCGCCTTCCCGGAATAACGAAAGAATAATTTCCTTGGAATTGTCGATTCGGTAAATTTTGACGACGCCGGAATGAATCAAATAAAATTCCTCGCCAACGTCACCTTCGAAAAATAAAATGGTCCCTTTTTTGAATTTCCGTTCCGCGAACAGGGGAACGATCGTCTCCAACTCGGCCACCGACAAATCTTGAAACAGCGGCACATCATGCAGGAGAGTGATCAGTTTGCTCATGAGTCTCACTCTTTCCCGATCAAATAGTTGCGTATTTCGGTCACGTTTTCCGTTTTCTCCAAAATTCGCCTGTTTGTCTATCATACTACGTTCCGGCTTCGGGGGAAAGGGGCCTTCGATATCCCTGTCGGGCGGTCTCGGAGGAAGTGATCCAAACGATTTATGCCGAAAATAGAAAAAGGACTGCATGGAGGAGAACCTCCGCAGTCCTTTGCGGGCAAAGCCGATTATTTTACAGCCGCTTCGTAACGTTTGCCGACTTCGTTCCAGTTGACAACGTTCCAGAATGCTGCGATGTAGTCAGGGCGTTTGTTTTGGTATTTCAAGTAGTACGCGTGCTCCCACACGTCCAGACCGAGGATCGGCGTTTCGCCTTCCATGATCGGGCTGTCTTGGTTCGGGAGGCTGTATACTTTCAATTTGCCGTCTTTGGTCACAGCGAGGAAAGCCCAGCCGGAGCCGAAACGGGTAGTAGCCGCTTTGGCGAAGTCTTCTTTGAACTTGTCGAAGCCGCCCAGCTCGTTGTTGATCGCGTCAGCCAGTTTGCCGCTCGGAGCGCCGCCGCCGTTCGGGCCGATCGTTTCCCAGAACAAGGAGTGGTTCGCATGGCCGCCGCCGTTGTTGCGGACTGCGGTGCGGATGCTCTCCGGTACGCTGTTCAGATCGGCGATCAGGTCTTCCACGCTTTTGGATTGAAGATCGGCATGGCCTTCAAGCGCAGCATTCAGGTTCGTAACGTATGTGTTGTGGTGACGATCGTGGTGGATCATCATGGTCATTTCGTCGATGTGAGGCTCAAGCGCATTGTTCGCATAAGGAAGTGCCGGTAATTGGTGTGCCATCTTCTATCTACCTCCTGAGGATATGAGATTTCCAAGATTTATTATCGCCTATTTTCCATATAAAATCAACATTTATGTATATTAAGTGTTCGTGGCCGGAGCATCCTCCCCACGGAACCGCTCTCCTCCACGGTGCTCGATCTCGTGGATGATCTGCCCGAGCATGGCGGTGCCTTGAGCGTTCAGCCAAGGGGACAGATCGCTCATGGCCCGTTGGTGGTAATGAAGCTCCTCCGACGTCCATTTCGTCATCTGTACATCGTTTAATTCGTCAATCCGGCGCATAGTACCGGCATTAGGCGTCGCCTCATTTGTCATCGTCTTCCTCCTCCAATGCAATCCGAACGATTGCCGCGTGATATTGCATCCGTCTGTGCAAAGCCAAAGATTACCGGATTATCGTTTCACGCTGTTCGGACTTTTATGCAAAAGAAAAAGGAGGCAGTTTTGCCTCCCAGACTTAACCCCCACTGCTTGAACTGGAGCTCCCGATCCCGCCGTGGGAGCTTCCCGAAGAAATGCCGCTGGACGAGCTGGATGAGCTTGACGAGCCGAAGCTTCCTTTCGAGCTGCTGCTTGTAGAAGATCCGGACGAACCGGTCGATACCGACGAGCCGGATACGGATTTGCCAGGCGTACCTGCAGAAGAAGAGGAAGAGGAAGAGTTACCGCCAGTCGCAGCCGAGCTGCCGTCGCTTTTAACGCCGGAGCTTGAGCCGGACGTAACGGAGTCTTTCGTGCTGAAGCTGCCTGTTCGCCCGCTGGTTGTCGGCGCGGGCGTATTCGTCGGTTCCGGCGTGCTCTTGGACGGGGCGGCCGGTGTATTGCCGCTTCCTTGCGGCTGGCCGGCATTCGTGCCCGGCTTCGTGACGGTTGGCGGGGAAGCAACCACTCCGTTCGATCCCACGCCGGATCGGCGGTAATAAGTGTTGCCGCCATAGATATAGGCGCTGCTGCCCGAACGGTTGATGCGTCCGCTGCCATCGTCGCATTCACCGTCGTTATTATCGTCCCGGCAGTAGTCTGCCGACGGAGCGGTTGCCGCGCCGGCTGCTGCGCCAGCTGCTGCACCGGCTGCGGCTCCGATGCCGGCCGCAGCTCCCGGGCCGGTTGCGGTAGGAGGCGGATTGATCCCGCTTTGGGCAGGCGGGGCAGACTGCAGCGGGGCATTCGCTGCCGGAGGCGAGGAGCATCCGGCGCTTGCAGCCAAGGCGGCCACCAAAAACAGGCCGATCAGCTTCTTATTTCCCGCTGCCGATGAAGCGTTCGGATTGGAGTGCTCATGCTTGTTCATCTTGATTCGCTCCCATTCTAAGGAAATTACCAGTTAATACGAAACGGCTACATCTAATGTTTCGGCAAAATTCTTTCAATCTTTCATTGCCGAAACTTTTTTGTGCGCTATATACTAGAGTGGTAAGTTTTAGTAGAGTTGTCAACAGGGAGATTGCTGGAGGGAGCAAATACGGATGAAGAAGCGATGGCTTCACGTAACGTTAGCGACGGCAATGATGCTGTCGCCTTTTTTGGCTTGGAGTTCGGGAAAAGTACAGGCAGCGGAAGGAAATTTGGATGCACGGTCCTCGTCTCCGCCATTTTCAATGCCGTCGTCTCTCGTAACTCAACCGGCAAACGCAGTTTCCGGAAAAGTATGGGTGAAATACAAGGAGCCAGCCCGGAGCGAGGGCTTTGCCGGACTGCTTGCGGCCGAGGACTCGGATTCGTTCGTCGAAATGCCGCTGGCGCCGGGGGAGAACGTGCTTTCCGCTGTCGAACGCTATAAACGGGACCCTGCTGTGGCAGCGGCCGAGCCCGAATATTTGATGCAATACGCCGATCCGGCGGTTATAGAGGTGCCGAGTCAGATCGCAGGCGGAGGCGGTTCGCCGACCGTGACCTCGTCCATCTATCAACCGAATGACCCGTATTATGTGAACGGGAGCCAATGGGGCCTAAGCGTCACTGAGATGACCTATGCCTGGGAGCGCGTGCCGGACAGGGCTTCGATCCGGATCGCAATCATCGATTCGGGAGTGAATCCGAAGCATCCGGATCTCGCTGAGAACTTGGAAGCGGGCTATAATGCGCTTGACGAAGGACAGCCTCCTGTCGACGATTCGGGACACGGTACGAGGGTTGCCGGGATCGCCGCAGCCGTAACCAATAACGGCATCGGCATAGCCGGGGCAGCCGGCGGCGCGCGGATCGTTCCGGTGAAAGTAGGGAAGAAAGACGCCAACAACAAAGACTACATTCCGAGTAGCGCCGTAGCCCAAGGCATCCGATGGGCGGCGGACAACAAGGTAGACGTGATCAACATCAGCCTGGGGATGCCGCAAAACAGCCAAATGCTGAAAGAAGCTGTCGATTACGCCCTGGCCCGGAATGTGGTTATTGTCGCAGCGGCCGGCAACGAGAGCAACCATTGGCTTTTCGGGGAGCCTGCAGATATTCCGACCCGTGAGGACAACTCCTACAGGAGGTTTGCCTGGACCGTCTATCCGGCGCGCTACGAGGGTGTCGTTTCCGTAGGCTCGGTTAGTCGCTTGGCGAACAATGCGTTGACGATTTCCGATTTTTCCAATATTGGAAAAATAACAACGGTTGCACAGGGAACCGGCGTTTACTCGACGGCGCTGTCCGGGGGCTATGCCAGCGGTGCCGGGACCTCTTATTCGTCCCCGATGGTTGCGGGACTGGCCGCTTTGCTTAAAGCGCAAAATAAAAATTTGAGCTCGCAGGACGTGCACCATATCTTGCTTGACAGCAGCCAAAAGCTGGATGTACCACCGATCGCGGGATATTATTTGGCGACATATTACTCTCTGAAGTATCAAGATTATTACGGCGGAGGGCTGATGAACGGCAAGCGGGCTTTTACAATGCCGCGTCTCCGTATGACGGCAGTGCCGGAGCCGGACGGGCGGCAAGCTAGCGTCACGGTAAAGGCATTGGACGATAAAGGGGCCTTGCTTCGGAACCTGTCCTCCGAAATTACAGTGACGGTGCATCACGAGGATCGTTACAAACAGAACAAAACCGTTTCTTTGGTCAACGGGGAATGGAGCGGGCCGGTCGAGCTTTCCGTGACCGACGACGTGTACGATATTACGATCCAGGCAAATGATGCGTCCGGCCGCGGCAATGAATTCATTGAATCCGGCATAGCAAGGTTTTCCAAGCTTCCGGATCGGCCGAAAGCCTCGATCGGTTCGGGAACTTACACCGGTCCCCAGACCGTAACGTTATCTTCAGCGACACCGGGAGCCCAAATCTATATTTCGAACGATGGAGTAAACGCCTATGAATACGCAGAGCCTTTAACGATCAGCTCCAATACGATCTTTTATGCCGCTGCGATGAAAAACGGCGTTTGGAGCGAAACCGCCGAGTACGCTTATACTATCCAGCCGGCTCCTGCCGGCGGCGGAGGTGGAGGGGGCAGCTCGGGCTGCTGCGCCGGAGGCGGCGGTGGCGGCTGGGGCGGTGCCCCTGCGGCTTCCGGCGACGGCAAAAGCGAATCCGGCTCCGTTCTGAGCGTGAAGCCGGACAAAGTGAAGCTGCTGGAACAGCTTGCCGCTGCCAAAGGAGCCCCGGTTACGATCGACGCCGGCGCCCGATCCGACAGCGCCGTGAAGCAGATCATCGTGGAACTGCCAGGCGAGGTATGGCTTAAAGCGGCGGAAGCCGGGTCGGCCTTTGTCATTCGTTCCGATCAAGCGTCGCTGACCATTCCGCCGGACGCTTTTGCCGTAGAGAGCGCAGCGACTCCCGTTAAGCTAACCGTCACCATGACGCAGGAGGCTCCCGGCAAACCGTCCTATGCCGGACTCGCCTCTTCCGTATTCGATTTCACGCTTCAGGCGGGCGACCGGACGATCGAAGCGTTCGACAAGAACGTGACAGTGCTGCTGCGGTATGATTCTGCCAAGATCGGCGATGCCGCCAAGACGGGAATTTATGTTCACAACGCTCCGGCAGGACGGTGGGAATATGTCGGCGGCAAGGCGGAGAACGGGGCGATTCAAATCCGGTTGAGCCACTTCTCGTCCTATGCCGTCATGGAGTGGAACCGGACGTTTGACGACATAGCGGCTCACTGGGCAAAGGCGACCATCGAACGGATGGCGGCCAAGCAGATCGCCGACGGCATGACGGAGACGGCCTTCGCGCCGGAGGCGACCATGACGCGGGCTCAGTTCGCCGCGCTGCTCGCGCGGACGCTGAAGCTGCCGCCAGGCGCCAAGGAGCTGCCGTTTAAGGACGTGCCGCCCGATGCGTGGTATCGCGAGGCGTTGGCCCAAGCGCTGGCAGCCAAGCTTGTGAGCGGGGTAAGCGACACGGCGTTCGCTCCGGAAGCGCCGGTTACCCGCGAGCAAATGGCTCTCATGCTGATGAACGCGTACGGTTATGTCCGAGGGGCTGAGTCCCAATTGCCGACGAATGCACCAGCATTCACGGACCGTGAGGCCGTCAGCGACTGGGCCAAAGATTCGGTAGGACGGGCCGCCGGGTTGGGCTTACTGGAAGGCAACCCGGACGGCTCCTTCGAGCCGAAGAGACAAGCGACGCGGGCCCAAGCCGTGACGGTTCTGAACCGGCTCTTGGACCACATGGAGAAATAACGCTCCTGCGAACAGCTCGCAGGAAAAGCTCCCCGAAGGCAGTGAATGAATGCCGGAGGGGAGCTTTTTGTCGTTGATCGGAGATTGCACGAGCTGCAAAAAACAGACAATAAACGACCAAACTTATTGCAAACGCTTAAAATTAAGCGCTTTCAGGAGGATTTGAAAAAAATATGAAGATTTTTTATCGTTTTTTTGAAAATTAGCAGGAATATTGCGTTATTTGTCGTATTTTATTATCTACCATATGAGTGGCGGGGAGAGTTTAACATGCTTGTAAGTTCGTATCTGGTTCGTACGTTTAAATTGTCCGATTACGTTTCAGTCACGGAGCTTTTCAGGAATGTGCTTTCAGAGGAATGTTACGAGGAGACGATGTCGGCTTTCGCCAGACAGTTGTCCTGGGACAGCGAGCTCGTCCTTGTTGCTGAGGACGAAGGCGCAATCGTCGGGGTCATCGTCGGAACGATCGATAACCAGGACGGCTACTACTATCGCATTGCCGTGGGACAGGACCATCAGCGCAGAGGAATCGGCCAGAATTTGATCGAGTCCCTTCGCCAGCGCTTTGTGGGACGCAAAGTGCGCCGCATCATGGTAACCATCGATTCGCACAACGAAGTGGTTATTCCCGTATATGAGAAAGCCGGCTATCAGGCGGAAGATTTTTCCCGGTTCCCGCAGCGGCTCAGCATCGTGAACGGCTGAGATCGAGCCGAATCAAGCTTAACGAATCATACAAGCATACCCTGGAGCCCCTCGGTTTCCCGGCTATGCTTTTTTGTTTATTCGAAGATTACGGCTCTTGAAAGCGGTGCAACATAAGTTTATGCTAGTAGCAAGAGAAAGAAGTATGAAAGTCAGTTGAAAACCGCAGGCAGAAGGGTTTGGACCACATGGAGACGTTTATCCCGCATGTCATCAAAAGCTTTAAACACGATGGGCACTTGCATCGCATGTGGCTTGAGAATTGGTTGGTGCCGGAACGTCTGCTGCATGAATCCCATCGGGCGGAGTCCATGCTGGTGCTGATTAACAGCCAGACGAAAATCGTCGAGGCCGACGGCAAAGAATGGGTCAGCCGCATACCCGGAGTGTCTTTTTTTATTCCGGGGCAGTGGTTCAACGTGGTTGCGCTGATCGAGGAAGCCGGCGTCCGGTACTACTGCAACGTCGCTTCCCCGCCGTATGTGAACGGACGTGTCATTACCTATATCGATTACGATCTGGACGTGATTCGCATGCCGGCGGGCGATGTGCATGTCGTCGATCGGGAAGAATACGAGCGGCACAAGCTCGCCTATCATTATTCCGCCGTCGTGGAGAGCAAGGTCGAGCAGGGCCTGCAGCAATTGCTGGGGCGTGTAAAAAGCGCTAAAGCGCCGTTTCGGGACGAGCTGGTCCTATCCTATTATGAGCAGTGGAGAGAACGCGGAGCGGAGGGTTAGGATGTGAGCTTTTCTCTAAGCAACAACGAAAGCGAACGGACCGAAAGTCCGTCGGAAGGCCCGGTAAGCTCCAATCCTTTACGGGAGCTGCTGGGCTGGATGAAGTGGTTCGCGTTCGCGTTGGCCTTGGTCGTGCTCATGCATCAATTCGTGTTTCATTTGTCCACAGTTAAAGGAGAATCCATGCAGCCTACGCTGGAAGAGGGCGAATGGCTGTTTATCAATAAAACGATGCGTTATGCCGGCACGCCGCCCAAGCGCGGAGACGTCGTGGTCATTCAGGAGCCGCCGGGAAGCGAATCGATGCATCCTTTTTTAGTGAAGCGGGTAGTAGCGGTGGCCGGAGACGAGGTGCATATCCGGGGCGGCAAGCTTTACGTCAACGGCAGCGAGGCGCAGGAAGCTTACACGGATTCCAATATCGAGGACGGGCGCTTCGAGCCTTATACGGTTGCCGAAGGCCATCTGTTTGTCATGGGGGACAACCGACACCGGTATGCCAGCTACGATAGCCGTACCTTCGGCGCCATTCCGGTAACCCGGGTCGTCGGGCGGGCGGAATGGATCGTATGGCCGCCGCAAAAGTGGAGGAGCCTGTAATGGAAAAAAAATACAGCACAATGGGAACGGAGCAGCAGCAGAGCGAGCGATTTGCGGCGGAGGAGGAGCTGCGGCCTGCGGATTGGAGCCGGCTCAAGCAGCAGCTGCAAGCGGACGCGGCGCAGCTTGGCATTGATAAGATAGGCTTTGCAAGCGCCGACCCGTTTGTTGAATTGAAGGATATCTTGATCCGGCACCGCGAAAAAGGGTTCGAATCCGGCTTCGAGGAGCCGGATCTCGAGAAGCGTGTGGACCCGGCCCTGACGCTCACGGAGCCCCGGTCCATTATTTCGATTGCGGTGGCGTATCCGTCGAAGCTGAGAAATGCGCCGCGGTCCGAGCCGGGGGCGTACCGGGGCATTTTATCCCGCTCTGCTTGGGGGCAGGACTACCATCATGTGCTGCGCAACCGGCTTGCAAGGCTGGAAGCCTGGATTCGCGAACGGGTGCCGGGAGCGCGCATGGCGAGCCTGGTTGATACCGGGGCGCTTGTCGACCGGGCGGTAGCCGAGCGGGCCGGGATCGGCTGGGTGGGCAAAAATTGCTCCGTGATTACTCCGGAATGGGGATCGTGGGTTTACCTCGGCGAACTGATCACGAACGTGCCGTTTCCGCCGGATACGCCCGTGACTGAGAGCTGCGGAGATTGCACGCTTTGCATCGACGCCTGCCCGACCGGGGCGCTCGTCGGCCCCGGGCAGCTTAACGCGCAGCGCTGCGTTTCGTTCCTCACGCAGACGAAAGGGCATATCGAGGACGACGAGCTGAAGCGCAAGATTGGCAACCGGCTGTACGGATGCGATACGTGCCAGAGCGTCTGCCCCAAAAATAAAGGCATTCATGCCGGACATCATCCGGAGCTGCAGCCGGACCCCGAGATCGTCAAGCCGCTGCTGCTGCCGCTGCTCTCGTTGTCGAACCGCGAGTTCAAAGAACAGTTCGGCCACAGCGCCGCCGCTTGGCGCGGGCGCAAGCCGATCCAGCGCAACGCGATTCTCGCGCTGGGCAACTTCCGGGACGCAAGCAGCGTGCCGCAGCTCGTAGAGCTGCTGCGGAAGGACGAGCGTCCCGAGATTCGCGGCACGGCCGCTTGGGCGCTTGGCCGTATCGGAGGCGAGGCTGCGCGCGAGGCGCTGGACGCCGCTTGGGAGGCGGAGCGGGACGAGGCCGCCCGCCGGGAGATCGGCAAAGCGCGCGCGCAATTTACGGGAGAGCGACAGGGGGATGAGCAGGATGGCGATCCGATACGATGAAATCGATTCACCGATCGGCGTACTGACGCTAGGCTGGAACGCAGAGCCGCAGGGCGGCTTGTGCCAGATCGAATTCGGCGCGTTTGCCGATGTCGAATTGAAGCTTCGCGCCTGGTCCGAACAGCGGTTCGGCACGGGCGACTGGGTAAGGGACCCCGGGGCGCTATCCGAGGCGGTCGGTCAGCTACGGGCTTATTTTAACGGTGCGAGACGAACGTTCGACCTGCCTCTGGATTTGCGCGGCACGCCGTTTCAAATCCAAGTCTGGAAGGCGTTGACCGATATTCCGTTCGGCGAAGTCTGGTCGTATAAAGACGTTGCCGTCCGGATCGGTTCGCCCAAAGCGGTGCGCGCCGTAGGGGGAGCGAACAACCGCAATCCGGTCCCGATTATCGTGCCCTGTCACCGCGTGATCGGCGCAAGCGGCGCGATGGTCGGCTACGGCGGGGGACTGCACATCAAGACGTTTTTGCTTCAGCATGAAGGCTTTTCGGGGAAAGGAGCCCTAGCGTGAGATACGTGCATATCGAGAACGTCGAGTCCGGGCAATATTTGGGACGGACGATTTTTTCCGCGAACGGGGCGGTGCTGCTATCTGAAGGGGTGCAGCTAACCGTATTCATGATCACGACGCTGAAGCGGATCGGCGTGACGATGATTTATATTAAAGACCAGCAGTTTGACGATATCGAGCTGGCCGATCTCGTCTCGGAGGAGACGAAGCGGGTCGTGATGCAGCGGATGGGAGAGACGTTCGATTCGATCCGCTCCGGGAAAGATTTCAACACGAAGCATATCGGGGTAAGCATCGATACGCTGCTGGACGAAATTATGAGAAACAAAGAAGTGCTGGTGCAGCTGTCGGATATCCGGACGCACGATAACGAAATGTACGTGCATACGATCAACGTGTGCATGATGTCGACGCTGATCGGCATCAATATGGGGCTGTCGACGACGCAATTGAAGGAGCTGGCAATCGGCGCTCTGCTGCACGATGTCGGCAAGCTTGAGCTCGTGACGGACGATGAAAGCGGCGATCCGAGAAAGCATCATACGTGGCGCGGTTTTGAAGTATTGAAGCATAAGCGGGAGCTCAGCTTGCTGATTGCACACGTCGCTTTTCAACATCACGAGACGATGGATGGACAAGGCATGCCGCGTCAGCTGCCGGGCGATGAAATTCATCTGTACGCACGCATCGTTGCCGTGGCGGATACCTATGACAACCTGCTGTTCGATTTGTCCGAAGGCCGGCGGATGCTGCCGCACGATGCGTGCGAGCGTATGATGGTGCTGGCGGGCGAGAAGCTGGACCGGGAGATCGTGATCCAGTTTTTGCGTACGGTATCGGTTTATCCGACAGGCACGTCGGTCAAGCTGTCCACCCGGGAAACCGGGGTCGTGGTCGGTCAGCACCGGGGGCTGCCGGGCCGGCCTGTCATCCGTGTGGTCAAGGGCGGCGGAGACGATATGGAGGTCAAGGAAGTCGATCTGGCCAAGCAGACGACCGTATTTATCGAAAGTGTCCTGATGTAGAGGAAATTGGTGTTTGTAACCGAGGCTTTGACATGCTATGATGAAGAAATGACATCCATCGTTTGAGGTGAAGGTACGATTATGTGGGGTTACGTCATTACCGCGGTTATCGCCCTCATTGCCGGAGGCGCGGCCGGTTTTTTTATCGGCGTGCAGTACTTGCGCAAGCAGATTGAAAAAATGCAGAGCAATCCGGACATGCTGCAGCAGATGGCCAAGCAAATGGGGTATAATTTGAACAAGCAGCAAATGCAAAAAATGCAAACCATGATGAAGAAGCAAAAGTTTCGTCCGTAAGCCCGAAAAGCCTGGTCGCGGGCTTTTCTTTCTATATTGGAACGGAAACTCCGGACGAATTCAGGAGGAGGATAACCCATGCCGGCCAAAGAATACAAAAACAGCCGAGTTGCCGAAAACCGGGAACAAGTTGAGCATCATATCCGGGAGATTTTGCGCTTGATCGGCGAAGATCCGGACCGGGAAGGTCTGCTAGACACACCTGCGCGGGTCACCCGCATGTATGAAGAAATTTTTGCAGGCTATGACGCAGACGTGAAAGATATATTAGGCGTTGCCTTCGACGAGAAGCATGAAGAGCTCGTCATTGTAAAGGATATCGTCTACTATAGCCAGTGCGAGCATCATATGGCGCCGTTTTTCGGCAAAATCCATATCGGATACATTCCAAGCGGCAAAATTGCCGGCCTGAGCAAGTTCGCCCGCCTGGTCGAAGCGGTTACCCGCCGCCTCCAAGTGCAGGAGAGGATTACGTCGGAAATCGCCGACATCATCGAGACGGAGCTTGAGCCGCACGGCTGCATGGTCGTCGTCGAGGGCGAGCATCTGTGCATGTGCGCACGCGGCGTCAAGAAGCCGGGCAGCAAGACCGTGACCTCCGCCGTTCGCGGACTGTTCCGTACGGATGCGGCCTCACGCTCGGAGTTTTTATCGCTTATCAAAGACTGAATTAACGAAGAAGATGCAGGGAGACCTGCGTCTTTTTCTTTTTCCTGTGGGAGAAAAGCGGGAGACGAACCATTGACGAACGATGTTGAGAAAAGTATACTTTACCCATTGTGGTACTGATAAAAATAATCAGGTACCAATTGGAATGATTAACTTAAGGAAGAGGGATCGCCTGTGCGCGAACGTTTGCTGCAAGCCGCCATGGAGCTGATGAAGCGGAAGGGGCTGAAATTTACGATATCGGATTTGGCCGCCGAGCTGGGCACCAGCAAGCGTACGATTTACGAGTACTTCGAATCCAAAGAGCATATCGTCGGCACGCTCGTCGATGAGGGGGTCTCGGAGGTAAAGCGAATCGAGCAAGGCATTTACCGGGACGAAAGCTTGTCCTGCGCCGAGAAGCTGAGCGCGATTTTGACGATTCTTCCCAAGGGGCTGCAGCTTGGCGACCATCGGTTGCTTTCGGACCTTAAGCGGTTCGCTCCGGACGAATGGTTGAAAGTCGACAGGCTGCTTCAGGAAGAGTGGGGAACCGTCAGGACGATTATTGAGGAAGGCATTGCGGCCGGACAATTTCGGCCTGTTCATGTGCCAACGATTGTCCAACTGATGAAGGGAGCGTCCGTCTCCCTGTTTGACGCCGATTTTTTAGTGAATACGGATTGTACGCTTGCGGGGGCGGTCCGAACGATGGCCGATGTTTTTTTGCAAGGCTTGATTCCGGAAGGTCCGAGTCAGGAAATGAAGCAATAAATATAAAAAGGAATGATGTGCAGATGTATTGGTTGTATCTGGGGGCTGCGATTGCCCTTGAAATCACCGGAACGATTTCGATGAAATTTTCGCAAGGCTTTACGCGGCTGACGCCTTCAATCCTCATGGTCGTCTTTTACTTGCTGGCGTTTACGTCACTCAATTTTTCCCTGAAGCAAATTGACGTGAGCGTGGCGTACGCGATATGGTCGGGTCTCGGAACAGCGGTCATTGCGGTGATCGGATATTTGTATTTTAACGAGTCCATGTCGCTGTTAAAAGCCGGTTCGATCGTCTTGATCATCCTCGGCGTCATCGGACTAAACTTGGGCGGAGGGGCTCATGGAAGCTCGGCCAGTGCGCAATCGGAAAGCACCCCCGCGTCAAAGTAGCAGGCGCAGGATTAAGTGCCATGGGAAAGGGGGATAAAAATGCGGCTTAAGGCGCTTAGAGCGTTATTTTGGATCACAGACATCGGATTTTTGTTATATTGGGGAATTACCGCCCTGAAGCTTATCCCTCCGGAATGGCTGTATAACGACTACACCAACCCGATTCTGGTGGCATGGAACTGGTCGTTTATGCCCATTGATCTGTTCATTTCTCTCACCGGTCTGTACAGCCTGTATTTGCACGGAAAAGGCCGTAGCGCGTGGATCGGATGGTCGCTGATCTCGCTTGTCTTAACATTCAGCTCCGGACTGCTGGCCATTTCATTCTGGGCCGTTCGCGGCGAATTCGATCCGGCATGGTGGACCCCGAATGTCTACTTGATGATTTATCCGCTGTTCTTCATTCCTTGGCTCGTTTCGATGTTGGGTTCCGGCAAGCAGGATCGCATCACCTCCATCGCGGGATAAGCCCTCGACAAGGAATGTCCCTACATGAATGCAATAATCCCCGGACCGACACGGCTCGCAGCTGCTTTGTCTTTGACTTCGCATGCGGACCGGATTTCTGTCAGCCGGGGATTCGTTATGTTTCAATAAGGCAGCCACATCAAATGACGGGCAGCCGCGAACCGTTCGTTAACATGGTCCCAATTCACCGTGTTCCACCAAGCATCAATGTACTTGGGCCGTTCGTTCTTGTATTTGAGATAATAGGAGTGCTCCCACACATCCAGGACAAGCAGCGGGATGACATCCCATTGCGACAAGTTCTGATGCTTCTCCGCCTGCAAAATTTCCAGCCGGTGGCTGCGCGGGCTCCAGACCAGAATGGCCCAGCCGCCGCCTTCCACTTTATCCGCCGCTGCGCTGAATTGCTTGTGAAACCCTTCATAAGAGCCGAAAGACTTTTTAATCTCCCCGGCGATCGGTCCCGTCGCTTTTCCACCTCCGCCCGGCTTCATCACATTCCAGAAAATCGTATGAAGGTAGTGTCCCGCTCCGTTGAACGCTGCTTCCCTTTCCCAATGCTTTACTAGCGAAAAGTCGCCTGTTTCCCTCGCTCGCGCAAGCATGTTCTCGGCTTTATTTAGCCCTTCGACATAGCTTTTATGGTGCTTGTCATGATGCAGCCGCATCGTTTCCGCATCGATATACGGCTCTAGCGCATTATAGGCGTAGGGCAGAGGCGGCAGCTTGTGGCCTCCGATCGGTACGGGCTTGGAAAAGGGGGCTTGAGGCCGGTCGCCCGTCCACGTACCTTCTTGGGTAGCCGTTAGCTGATTCAGGTCGACGGGAGCGGATTCGCTTTCGCCGCGCCATAAGTGGATGTGCGCTTGCTCTTCGCCTGGAGACCTTGTATCCGCCGTTGTATCCGCCTCCTCCTCGTCGCGAGGCTCTTCATAGCATTCCGAGCTTTGGACCGCATGCAGAACGCCCAGAAAATATTCGGATTCGCGTATGATGTGCAGGAACACGGTTTGGACGACCGGATTCGCCCGTACGGGACGGCTTCGTTCCAGAATGAGAAACAAATGCCGGATAAATTCCTTCGATTGCGCAATGGACGCATAGAGCAGCTCGTTAACTTTGTCGATGATATACGGACTGACCGGATGCTTGGCCCGCAGCACGGCTTCGATCCATTGCTGGCTGGTGGATTCCGTCTGCGCAAGAACGCCTTCCCATTGTTGCAGCAGTGCGGCGTACTCCGGTTCGAGCGTTGGAACCAATTCGCGGATAACGACCGTGTGTTCTCTCTCCTGCGTTTTCCAGAACCGAATCTCCTCCAACACCCTGAGCGGCATCAGGGAACCGTAAACGTACAGCATACGCAAAAACCTCCCCGTCGTTCGGCTTCATCCGGCTTTCGCGGCCGGACGCTACAGGAACATTGTATTCGGGGAGGGGTACAGCTATGTTTTATTTATCTAACGGGCTTTATTATACTTCAGAGGTTGTGCCGGGGCGGAGGACAACGTATGGAGGAAGCCCGTCGTCATCTGCAGATAGCTTTTGCTGTGAGCACGATAGATCAACTCGTGCCCGTCATTCTCGAGCAGCCACAGCTCGGAGCCGGAGTCCGCTTTTTGCTTCTGATAGATGCCTTCCGCCATTTCGTACGGGGCCCGCAAATCTTTCTTGCCGTGGATGAAGAAAATAGGCATCGAATACTGCGTCTCTTTCACTTTGTCATAAGGCACTTGGTTCAAGCTGACCCCATTGATCAGCGGGAAAAACATATGCACGAGGCTTTGAGAAAACTTCGGCAAATTCGCCGCTTGCTTCATGTTATGGTACAGGGTGTCCGGTTCGAGCACGAAGGTGCTGTCGAGAATCATGCCGTCGATATCTTTCGTTTGCAGTGCGGCCTGCAGAGCCGTTCCGGCTCCCATCGAGAAGCCCCAGACGAACACTTTTTCGGCTCCCCGGTCTTTTGCGTACTTGACGGCACCCAGAAGCTCTTGCGATTCGCGCAAACCGCCTGTCACGTTCCACTGAGGCTGGACGTAGCCGTAATCGAACATCAGCACGTTGTAGCCCATATCATGGGCCGCCTTGGCCAAATCATAGATAGGTACCCAGATTTCTTCGCGGTTCCCGCCGTAGCCATGCGAGAATACGACCGTTTGCCGGGATGCTGCCGTTCCCGCGCTCGACGGGATGTACCAGCCGGATAGGTTGGAGGAGGCATTCAGACTTGGAAATTGTACGTCCTCGTAAGCAGCGCCGAAGGCAATGGCGGGATTCGAGCGCAGCGGATCGATATGTGGCCGGGCCAGCGTCCAGGCAATATAAGCGTGAAAGGCCATCGTTAAGCTGAATAGCAGGAGCAGAACGGACAGCAGAGCGAGAAGCAGACCCCGGTGCCTTCTGAGGAAGGTAGTACGTTTGATAGCGCTTCCAACCGTAGTGGTGTTTAAAGGTACGGACGAATAAGAATTGGTTTCCATGCCGGATCCCTCCCATTGAAACTAAGATGACTTCCTTTAACGGATGACGTCGGATACGGCTCTGATAACGATTTGAAAACGCCAGCTTTTATCCGAACGGTCGGAGGGAAAAACTTGCGATAACCATTTGCGGTCAGATCCGAAGATTCGAGGCTTGTAAGATCCTTGTATTTTTATAGTATAGGGAGAAAGGCCGGGCGTCAATATTGCGCGAAAAATGTAAACTTTCTGTAATCTCCCTGTAACATCGGTTGTTACAACTACTGGAAAAACAATATTTTATTGAAGAAGGAACGACCTTCATATAGGAAAACGCACGGAAATCGGCTATAATAGATTTCAACCAGTGAAACTGATTTTCGGGGAGTGGGAATAATGGAAGATGGCAAATTAACCGTTCGCGCCGTCGAACGGGCTCTGGATATATTGCTTTGCTTTACGGAAGCGGAAGATTTGAACTTAACGGAAATTTCCGCAAGGGTCGGGCTGCACAAAAGCACGGTCCACCGGCTGTTGGCCTCGCTGGAAGGCAAAGGCTTCATCATCCGCGACCCGGCCTCGGAGCGGTACCGCCTTGGCTTTCGCATCTGGGAGCTGAGCGCCAATTTGACGCACAGCGACGATCCGGCGCTGATCGTGCTTCCGGAGATGGAACGGCTGCGCGATCAAGTCGGCGAGACCGTCAGCCTGTACGTGCGCGACGGCATGGAGCGCGTTCGCGTGCAGGCAGTTCAGAGCAACCAGGCGATCCGCCGGGTCGCTCCGATCGGAGCGAGACTGCCGCTGTCCGTCGGCGCGTCGAGCAAGATCCTCGTCGCCTTCGCCGATCCGGACGAGCAGCAGCAGTTGCTGCTCGATCCGTCCTGGCCGACGGCGGTGTCGCCAGCTGCTTATTTGCAGCAGCTGGAGGAAGTGAAGACGCTGGGCTATGCCACCAGCGTCGAGGAGCGCGAACCCGGCGCCGCGGCGGTGGCAGCGCCAATCTTCGGCCGCGCCCAGCGGCTGGTTGCCGCTCTCGCGGTGTCGGGGCCGGCCAATCGGCTGACGCTCAAGAAGATGAAAGAGCATGCGCCCGCCTTGATGGAGGCTGCCCGCCGGATGGGCAAGATGCTGAAGTAACCGGCGGAAGCTGCTTCGTATAACAGAAAAGGAAGCCCCAGGACCTCACGAGGAGGACTGGGGCTTCCTTTTATCATAGAAGGCTTCGTCTTACGCCATGATTTGACGCAGGACGGTTTGCAGAATACCGCCGTTGCGGTAGTAATCGACATCCACGTAGCTGTCCAGACGCACGATAGCTTCGAAGCTGAAGCTCGAGCCGTCTTCGCGCGTGACGTTGACGGATACTTTTTGACCCGGCTGTACGTCGTTGCTCAGACCCGTAATGTCGAACGTTTCTCTGCCGGTCAAGCCGAGCGTTTTCCAGCCATGGCCATCGGCGAATTGCAGCGGCAGTACGCCCATGCCGACGAGGTTGGAACGGTGAATCCGCTCGAAGCTTTCCGCGATGACGGCTTTCACGCCGAGCAGGAACGTACCTTTTGCCGCCCAGTCGCGGGAGCTGCCTGTGCCGTATTCTTTGCCGGCGATAACGACGAGGTTCGTGCCTTGCTCTTGATACTTCATCGAAGCATCGTAGATGGACATGACTTCGCCGGTCGGCAGGTAAGTCGTTACGCCACCCTCAGTGCCTGGTGCCACTTGGTTGCGGATACGGATGTTCGCAAACGTACCGCGCATCATGACATCGTGGTTACCACGGCGGGAACCGTAGGAGTTGAAGTCTTCTTTCTTCACGCCATGCTCGATCAAGTATTTGCCGGCAGGGCTGTCGACCTTGATGTTACCTGCAGGCGAGATATGGTCCGTCGTGACGGAATCGCCGAGCAGCGCAAGCGTCTTAGCTCCGCGGATATCCGCAATGTCCGACAGTCCGGCGCCCAAGTTCTCGAAGAACGGCGGGTTCGCGATATACGTAGAAGTCGGCCATTCGTACAGCTCGCCTTCCGGAACCTTGATCGCATTGAAGCGCTCGTTGGAACGGAAAACGTTGGCGTATTTTTCACGGTACAACGCAGGGCTCATTGCGGATTGGATCGCTTCTTGAATCTCCTGCGATGTTGGCCAGATGTCTTTCAAGTAAACCGGCTCGTTCTTTTGGTTGTAGCCGATCGGATCATTCGCCAGATCGATGTTGACTGTACCGGCCAGAGCGTAAGCGACGACAAGCGGCGGAGAAGCCAGGTAGTTGGCTTTCACTTGGGCGTGAACGCGGCCTTCGAAGTTCCGGTTACCGGATAGTACGGCAGCAACGGTCATATCGTTGTCGGCGATCGCTTTGCTAACTTCGTCCGGCAGCGGACCGGAGTTACCGATACACGTTGCGCAGCCGTAGCCAGCGACGTGGAAGCCGAGCGCTTCGAGCGAATCGAGCAAACCGGCTTTTTTCAAGTAGTCGGTAACGACCAGGGAGCCTGGCGTCAAGCTGCTTTTCACGTAGCCTGGTTTTCTGAGGCCGAGAGCTACCGCTTTTTTCGCAACGAGACCGGCGCCCAGCATAACGCTTGGGTTAGACGTATTGGTACAGGAAGTGATCGCTGCGATAACGACGGCGCCTGTGCCCATTTTGCTCGTTTCGTTGTTCGGATGCTTCACTTCGACCGTTTCCGCGATTTTTTCGTCGGACAGGCCATAGCCGCCTTTTTCGATCGGAGTGCGGATGATGCTGTTGAACGATTCCTTCATGTTCGTCAGCTCAACGCGGTCTTGCGGACGCTTCGGACCGGCCAAGCTCGGAACGACCGAACCGAGGTCAAGCTCCAGCGTATCGCTGAACACGGGATCCGGTGTTGCATCGGTGCGGAACATGCCTTGCTCTTTATAGTAAGCTTCGACAAGCGCGATTTGCTCTTCGCTGCGGCCCGTGCCTCTCATGTAGTTCAAGGACTCGGAGTCAACCGGGAAGAAGCCGATCGTTGCGCCGTATTCCGGAGCCATGTTCGCTACTGTCGCACGGTCTGCCAAGCTGATGTTGCTCAGGCCTGGGCCGTAGAATTCGACGAACTTGCCGACAACGCCCTTTTTACGCAGCATTTGGGTAACAGTCAACGCGAGGTCGGTTGCCGTAGCGCCTTCTGCCAGCGTACCGGTCAGCTTGAAGCCGATAACTTCCGGCGTTACGAAATACAGCGGTTGACCCAGCATGCCTGCTTCGGCTTCGATACCGCCGACGCCCCAGCCAACGATACCAAGACCGTTGATCATCGTCGTATGGGAGTCCGTACCGACGAGGGAATCCGGATAAACTTCCGTTTCGCCGTCAACGGTTTTCGTTGCTGCGACGGATGCGAGGTACTCAAGGTTAACTTGGTGAACGATACCGGTATCCGGCGGCACGGCGCGGAAGTTATCAAACGCCGTTTGCGCCCAGCGCAGGAAGCGGTAGCGCTCTTCGTTGCGCTCGAATTCGATGCGTTCGTTATATTCGAGTGCGTCCGGGGAACCGAAAGCATCAACCATAACCGAGTGGTCGATAACGAGGTCGACCGGAACAAGCGGGTTGATCCGTTTCGGGTCTCCGCCCGCCCGTTTCATCGTATCTCTCATGGCTGCCAGATCGACGACGACCGGTACGCCGGTGAAGTCCTGCAGCACGATCCGTGCCGGAATGAACGGAATTTCTTTGTTGGCGTCGCGATCGGAAGCCCAGCCGGCGATTTGTTTCACGTGCTCTGCCGTGATCGCTTTGCCGTCGAATTGACGGATCGCCGCTTCAAGCAGAACTTTAATGGAGAAAGGCAGATTTTGCACATGGCCGTTGCCTTGCGCTTCAAACGCCTGCAGGCTGTAGTAGTTGTACGATTGACCGCCAACGTTCAGCTGCTTGCGGACCGAGAATTGGTCTTTTTTAGACATGGTGCTATTCCTCCTTAGACAAGTAATCAGCTGCATGGATCTTGTTTCATTGTATGAAACTTGATTTCATTATTAGCCATAGCTATAGTATACATGCTGAAAGGCTGTTTCGTAAAGGTTGATTTCGCTCATTTTTATACGGCGGGGCGCATACCATGGGAATGAATGTTTTCTCTCCTGTTGAAATAAATCGATCTTAGCCGTACAGGCTTCCGATGAAAGGGGACCGATGCCGTGTCTTGGAAAACGACCCTCTACGATTATGTACATCATCGCAATCAAATGGACATCGATTATTCCGTGGAACCGATGCTGCCCTTTGTGGAGGATGCTGCCTATTTGAGCGCGCAGACCGAGAGGCTTGCCCGGCGGGCGGACACCGACCGTCAACGGCAATTCGTACCGACCAAAAGCGAAACCCGGCTCACCGTCGATCAAGTGGCGGAGCGCGGAGACAGCATCGTAGCCGACGTCACCCTCAGACGGACGACCGTCGGCGAGATTCGTCGGGTCCTTCACGAAGAGCAGCGAATCGAGCGGGAACGGATCACCCTTTCCCCGGCGTCGGACGGCTGGTCCGTTGTATATATCGAATATCTTCAAACGGAGCAAGCTTTACGTCTGAAACCTCCGGTTGCGGGCGGGATCATGCAGGCGGAAGATGCGTTTGCCGCCGTCGGGTTAATGCGTGCCCCTTCCGTACCGTATTTGAATACTCAAATCATTTCCCATTTCCAGCAAGCCGCGGCCCGAACCCCCTACAACCGGCTCGAAGCGGCACGTTATGCCGATGAATGGTGGGACAAAGCGAATCCGGCCTACCTTGCTTTTGAGGTTAACTGCAGCAATTACGTGTCCCAATGCATCTTTGCAGGCGGAGCGCCTATGAACTATACTGGTAAAAGGGATTCGGGCTGGTGGTACAAGGGCCGGGTCGGCGGTCAGGAGCACTGGAGCTTCAGTTGGGCCGTAGCCGAAAGTTTGCAGTTCCATCTGCTGACGAGTCGCAGAGGGCTGCGGGCCCAAGAAGTGGCGAATCCGCAGCAGCTCGATTTGGGCGATGTCATCAGCTATGATTGGGATGGAGACGGCCGGTATCAGCATACCACCATTGTTACCGCCAAGGACCCAAGCGGCATGCCGCTTGTCAATGCTCAGACGATCAATAGCAAGCATCGGTACTGGAGCTATACGGATTCCCCGGCTTGGACAGAGCGAACGCGCTACCGTTTCCTGCATTTATCCGATTCCTTTTAATCTTTCCGACATTTAGCTGTGCTGTAGCTTAGGCTTCGCTTTTCTGCCGTTAGCCATGCACGGAGCCCGCTTTTTCATGATTTTAGACGGCTTGGATCAACATACTTTCGGAGGTTTCTATGAGCGACAAAATACGTGTAGGCTTGATTTACGGCGGCAAATCCGGGGAGCATGATGTCTCGCTCCAGACGGCACTGGCCGTCACCAAAGCATTCGACTTGAATAAATACGAGGTGCAGCCGTTTTACATAACCAAGCAAGGGAACTGGCATTCGGGACCACAGCTTACGGCGCCGGCCGAATCGGTCGAAGCGCTTGCGTTCGATGGCTCGTCCGAAACTTCGGGAGAGTTTGCCCTCCAGCCGTTTTTTGCTGCCCAACCGACTTCCGTCGACGCGTCGATTAAGGTGTCGGGCGCTTCTGCTCCGCTAGATGTCGTCTTTCCTTTGCTGCACGGCACGTTCGGCGAAGACGGCACGATTCAAGGGCTGCTCGAAATGGCGAACATCGCCTATGTAGGCGCCGGCGTACTGGCTTCGTCCGTAGGCATGGACAAAATCACCATGAAAAAAATATTCGCCCAGGAAGGTCTGCCTCAATGCATTTTCCGCCACTTCACGCGGAGCCAGTGGGAAAAAGACAACGCCTATTTCCTGATGGAAATTGAAATTTCAATCGGATATCCTTGCTTCGTCAAGCCGGCCAATCTCGGATCGAGCGTCGGCGTAAGCAAAGCGCGCAACCGCGAAGAGCTGCTTGCCGCCGTCAATCAAGCGTTTCGTTACGACCGCAAGGTCATTGTCGAAGAATTCGTCAATGCCCGGGAAGTGGAAGTGGCGGTGCTCGGCAACGACGAGCCGCAAGCCTCTGTCGTCGGCGAGATCGTATCTTCGAGCGAGTTTTACGATTACAAGGCCAAATATGTCGACGGCACCTCGTCCATGGTTATTCCCGCGGAAATTCCGCAAGAAACCGCGGAAGAAATCAGGGAGCTCGCGCTTCGGGCTTTCACAGCTATTGACGGGTCGGGCTTGTCCCGCGTCGATTTCTTCCTGAGGAAAGAAGACAACAGAATCTTCATTAATGAAATCAACACCATGCCGGGCTTCACTCCTTACAGCATGTATCCGCTGCTGTGGCGCGAGAGCGGAAAGCCTTACGGCGAACTAATCGACGACTTGATTCGTCTCGCGTTGGAGCGTCATGCCGAGAAGCAGCGCTTGGAGTATACCTTGGACTAAAGTTGGCATAGATCAAAATCGCCGGACTTGCTTTTGTCTTCCTAGGTTCGATATGCTTAAACTAAAAGACGGCTGAAAGGAGCGAATTCATGGGATTTCAAACCGAGTTCAATTCTGTATGCAAGTTCAAGTCTGAGCAAGAGCTGTTCGAGCTGCTGGAATACGGCCGCGGCAAAATGGTGAAAAGCGGTTTCCGTGTATTTCCTACCGGACAGAAAGTCATCGCCTATACGCCGGATAACCAAGCTATTGCCATCGTGAAAATTTTGGCTTCCATCGCCGAAATTAATTTTCAGGGCGAAGAAGTGACGCAAGTCGAAATGGAGCTGGTTCGGAAGCTGACTGAAGAGGAAGCGCGCATCCAGACGTCGTTGGCTCACGAAATGTTTTTTGGAGAGCGGGCGTAGACAGCCAATTCACCGACCCTTCATAATATTATAGTGCTTAAACTCTCAAGGGCAGCATCCTTTTCCCGCCAATGGAAGAGGGTGCTTTTTTGTTTCCGGGGACAAGCTATGGAGTAGTTAACTATCGGGAGCGTGAATGAAGCATGATCGTTCGTCTTGGTTACGTAGCGATGTCCATGATTGTCCAGAATGCCTCGCCTTCCAAAACGATGACGTATACGAACTTCGCCAAGCTTGACGACCGGGAAGCGGCGCTGCGCAAGTTGGAGCGGATTGCCACCGAGAACCTTCATAACACGCTGCGGCTGCTTAAGCATAACCGGGCGCACGACATCGAGCTTTACCGCTGCTCCTCTAAGCTGATTCCCTTAATCGGCCACGAGATGCTTAGCGATTGGGACCCGATGGAGGTTCTAGCGGAATCGTTCGCAGAAATCGGCAGCTATGCCAGGGAACATAAGATGCGAATCAGCTTTCACCCCGATCATTTTACGGTGTTAAGCACTCCGCGGGAGGAGGTGTTGCGGCACTCTTTCGCCGATCTGGATCGTCATGTTCGCATGCTGGAAGCGATGGGATTGGACGCGTCGGCCAAGTGCAACATTCATATCGGGGGAACGTACGGCAATAAGACAACGGCAAGAGAACGGTTCATCCGCAATTTCGACGCATTAAATGAACGGATTCGGGAGCGGATGACGCTGGAGAATGACGACAAGACATTTACGGCCCTCGAAACCTTGGAGGTATGCGAAGAGGTTGGTGTTCCGATGGTGCTTGACATTCATCACGACCAAGTGAACCGGAGCGAAGAGACGGCGGAACAGCTATGGCCTCGGATTCACCGGACATGGCTAGGTCAGAAAGCGCAGGCAGATACCGCAACTCTTCCGCACGAATTGCCACCCAAAATTCATGTCTCCAGTCCCAAAAGCGAAAAAGACCCCCGCGGCCATGCAGATTTCATCGATACCGGCATTCTCATGCCTTTTTTGCGCGGCATCGCCCCGACAACGCCGCGGCTCGATATCATGCTGGAGGCCAAAAAGAAAGACGAAGCGCTGTTTCGTCTTATGGAAGCCATTCGCCGGGAAGGGGGGATTACGGTATTATCCCAAGCCTCGTTTGAACTGTAAGTCCGGCCTATCCGAACGCTTGAAATCTTCCTTGAAATGAAGTACGTTGAGAAGGGAGAAAGTTGTCCAAACCCTATTTTATGGATGAGAGGGGAACTGATGGATATGAACTTGGTTGCCGGCAAAAACATATTGGTCATGGGGGTCGCAAACGATCGCAGCATTGCCTGGGCGATCGCGCAATCTTTGGCGAGCCACGGTGCAAGACTTGTTTTTACATATGAAAGCGAACGGGTCGAGGAGCGGGTGCGGAAGCTGGCCGATACGATTCCGAATTCCGTCGTCCTCCCATGCAACGTCACTTCGGATGAAGATATCGAGAAGCTGGCCGGAGCCCTGAAAGAACAGTTTGGCGTCCTGCACGGCATTGTGCACAGCATCGCTTTTGCGCGCACGGAGGAGCTGGAAGGGCTGTTCGTCAATACGTCGCGAGACGGCTTTGCACTGGCTCATGATATAAGCGCGTACTCCCTGGTAGCCGTGGCCCAGAAGCTTTATCCGCTTATGACTGAAGGCGGCAGCATTATGACCATGACTTACTTGGGCGCCGAACGGGCTATGAAAAACTATAACGTCATGGGCATCGCCAAAGCGGCTCTCGAAGCCAGCGTACGTTATTTGGCGAACGATCTCGGTCAATATAACATCCGCGTGAACGCCATATCGGCAGGCCCGATCCGCACCCTCGCAGCCAAAGGCATCAAAGACTTCAATTCCATCTTGAAAACCGTCGAGGAAAAAGCGCCCCTTCGCCGCACGACCGAAACCGCCGAGGTTGGAGATACCGCACTCTTCTTAATGAGCCATCTATCCCGCGGGATTACGGGAGAAGTGATTTATGTCGACGGCGGTTACCATATTGTCGGCGTTTAATCCTATAGTTTATAACTCAGCCATCCGTCATATCGGCGGATGGTTTTCTTGTACAAATTGGGGTTTTTGGGAAAATCAAGGTTTTGTCACATTTGACTGCCTGTTGGACGAAACTCCGTAGCATATTTTACGTATATTAACTATACTGATACTATTCGATCTGTTGCCATGTCACTAGGATTGAAAAGAGCTTCTATTTATTGGTATAGAAAAGGAATGATTAGTAATGACCAATTCCAACATCCCCTCCTTTGCTGTCGGCAGCAAAAGTTTTACCGCGGTTGCAATTAATATCGCTTCCAAAGCCGGAGAATGGATTCAAAGCAAACTTGGAGACTTCAACAAGCTGCAAACCAAATATTCGTCCCACGATCTTGTCACGGAAGTTGATAAGGGCGCTGAAACGATGATTCGCAATTTGATACAGACGCATTTTCCTCATCATGTCGTTTTGGGCGAGGAAGGAGTCGCTCCCGGTCCGGACGCTTCCAAGCGGGCACTGGAGCAGCTGAGTGCCGCCGAATATTTGTGGATCGTCGATCCGTTGGACGGCACGACGAATTTCGTTCACGGCTTTCCCTTTTTCTCCATCTCGCTGGCGCTTGCTCATAAAGGCGAGGTCATTGTCGGCGTTGTTTACAATCCCGTTCATAACGAATTGTATGTCGCCGAGAAAGGAAAAGGTGCTTATCTCAAAGGAAAGCGTATGCAAGTTTCTTCTGAAACGAAGCTTATCGACAGTCTGGTTGCCACCGGGTTCCCTGCGGATCGGGCGGGCGCCCTGCCGGTGAACATGCGCGGCGTTCAAGCATTGGCTCCTAAAGTAAGAAATCTTCGCGTGGCGGGATCCGCTGCATTGCATATGGCCTATGTAGCTGCAGGACGCTTGAGCGGATTTTGGGAAATCGGATTAAATTCTTGGGATATGGCTGCCGGAGCGCTGCTTATTTCCGAATCGGGCGGCAAGGTTACCGATACGGAAGGCAAGCCGTACAGCTTGCATGTCCGCGATGTCCTGGCTACGAATGGCCATATTCACGACGAAATCCGGCAGGAGCTGTCGGCAGCTTCGGCCATCGGCATTTAAAGCGATACTATTGCACATGAGATACAAACCAACGCTGGTTTGTATCTTTTTTATGCAAAGGGGTTGATTTTCGATTTGAGCCATGGTATATTAGTCTTCCGGCCATGAGCTGGGGCATCGCAAACCGGTGCAAGGGCAAGCTTTTGAAGAGTTTCGAAAAAAAACTTTAAAAAAAGTACTTGCATTACAGGTTGAAGATGTGATATATTAAAGAGGTCGCTTTCGACGGGTT
>NZ_BIMB01000073.1 GCF_004000865.1 Paenibacillus elgii NBRC 100335
CCGCATGCGGCAGTTCCCACAGGCGCGCCAGCAGCCCTTCGGCCGGCCGCTGGCGGATCAGTACCCGGCCGGCGTGCTCCGCCGCGCCTTCGATCACTACGGCGTAACGCCGCTCCGGCCGCGGCGGCTTCGCCTTGGTCTTCACCGGCAGCGATTCCTCCACGCCGGCCGCCCGTCCTGCGCAATGCGCCATGACCGGACAGGTCAGGCAGCTCGGCGATTTGGGCGTACAGACAAGCGCGCCGAGCTCCATCAGCGCTTGGTTAAAATCGCCGGCCGCCCCTTCCGGAATCAGCTCCTGCGCGAGCTTCTCCATGCTGACGCGGGTGCTCCCCTTCATGATATCGTCTTCGATCAAAAAATATCGCGACAGCACGCGCATCACATTGCCGTCCACCGCTGGCTCGGGCTTGTTGTAGGCGATGCTCAGAATCGCCCCAGTCGTGTAAGGGCCGACGCCCTTCAGCGAGGACACCTCCTCCTTCGTGTCCGGCACGACGCCGCCGTAACGCTCCTTCACCTCGCGGACGGCGCTTTGCAGATTGCGAGCGCGCGAATAATAGCCGAGCCCTTCCCAAGCCTTCAGCACTTCGTCCTCAGGCGCTTCGGCCAACGCTTCGACGGTCGGAAATTTATCCATAAACCGGTTAAAATAAGGAATGACGGTGTCGACCCGGGTCTGCTGCAGCATGATTTCGGATACCCAAATATGATACGGATTCCGGCTGCGCCGCCAAGGCAGATCGCGCTTGTGCCGCCGGTACCAGGATAACAGCTCGGTGGAGAAATACTGCTTTTGCTCTGAACTGGACATAAGATCTCCTTCTCTTTGCACACGTTTTCGGGATATAATGGAAATCGATCCCCCGAATAAACGGCTTTAAGACTTTTTTGCAAGGACAACTACGACGTTTACCAAGGTTGAAGCGAAGCTTTAAAAATAGCTCATAACGGCCTTATCTCAAGAAGGAAAGGACGGACGCCGATGCTGACTCCCGGAGAGCTGGCCTCGCGCCTGAACAAGCTGGTCATCTCGATTCTGCTCGTCGGGCATCAGAAATGCGAGCCCGACTGGCGCCAGAAGCCGCGCACGATCAAGTACCACTCCGTATGGCTGATCATCAAGGGCAAGGGCACCTTTACGATCGGCGGCACGCATTATCCTGCCGAACCCGGCAAGCTGTTCTGCTTCGCCCCCGGCATGATCGTCGAGCGCACGACCGATCCCGAGCAGCCGCTCGAATACTACTTTCTACGTTTTCATTATACGGAAGTTTACGAGGAGAAGGAACAGTGGATTTACCACAGCGCCGCTGAGGCGCGGTTCCCGCTGGAGGGGATGTACACGGTTACCAATACGCCTCAGCTCATTTATTTGATGGAGCAGCTCCACATGCTGTGGAAGCGCCGGGGGCACATGACCGCGATGCGGCGCAAAATCGTGCTGCTGGAGTTCTTCCTGACACTGGTCGCCGATTTCCGCGCGCAGAAAATCGCCGGCGATACGACGGCGGCGATCGAGCTGACGCAGGACTACATGGTCGGGCATTACCGGGAGCCTCTTACGCTCGAAGGGCTGGCGCAAATGGCCGGGCTCAGCGTGAGCCACTACTCCCGCCTGTTCAAAAAATACATCGGCTACAGCCCGATCGATTACCTGACGCATTTGCGCGTAGACCGTGCCAAGGAGCTGCTGGTGCTGTCGGATTACCGGTTGAAATCGATTGCCGGCAGCGTCGGATATGCGGACGAGTTTTATTTCAGCCGCATTTTCAAGAAGGTGACCGGCTTCTCCCCCCGCGAATATGCCAAAAAACACCGGTTCACACCGGCAAAATAATACCCGCGGAACGCTATGGACGCACGGTGTCCACCAAGTCGGCATCAGGTTTGACTTTCGCCCCCCGGAAGGTGTACGCTACCTGTAAATGCCGTCGAATTTTCGGAAAATCGGCGGTTTTTGCAACGTTCGGCAAAGCGAGGCGATATCGATGAAACAAGCGAATGCGGCTGGAAGCCCCATCGGCGGAATCCGGACAGACAAGCTGTCTGCCGAGACGCAGGCTTGGAGGGCAGCGGCCCCTTATTCGGCTTATTTATACATTTGGGGAATGGCATGGATGGCTTCGGCCATCGTGACGTTTGTCGGGCAATGGCGGGATTGGGAGCTGCTGCAGCCTGTCCTGTTCTTGGTTGCACTCCTCCTTACGGCGGCGGTCTTTCTCCGCCAGCGGCGCGCGTCCGCCGAACGCCCGGCGCAGAGCGGGTCCCTGGGCGCGCTTCTCGTTGCAGCGGCAGCCGTCGCGGTCGTTTGGCTGCTCACGCGCGGTCCAATAGGAATCGATCCGTTCTATTGGCCGGTGCTGAAGGGGCTTGTGCTTACAGCCGCCTATCTTGCCCTCTTCCCGCGATTGGGCTGGGTGCTCGGGGCGTTCGGGGCGTGGATGCTTGCTCTGACGATTACGGTAGTATGGATGTATCTGGGCTATGCGCCCGTGTTGATCGGGGGCTTCGGCGGCCTCAGTATGGTTACGCTCGGCGCGATGATTCGTATGCGAGACAAGGGGATGAATGCACAATGAAACGATGGAAGCCATGGGCTGCCGCTGCGGCGGCTTTGACGGTTTTGGCGACGGTAACGGCATGCACGGCGAATAGCCCCGACCCGTTCGGCGGCGGCAAGAAGGAAAGCGGCCTCACGGCGGAGCAAGCGATGGCCGGCGCTTCCGAGCAGGTTCAGACGGTCTACAAGCAGAACTGTCTCTCCTGTCATGCAAGCAATCTGGAAGGCCGCATGGGGCCGAAAACCAACCTGCAGCAGGTTGGCGGTCGACTGACCAAAGAACAGATCGTGAAGCAGATCGAACAAGGCGGAGGCGGCATGCCTGGCTTTCAAGGCAAGCTGAAGCCGGAGGAGACGGCGGCCCTGGCCGAATGGCTGGCAAGCAAAAAGTAAACCGCTTTTCTGCACCTGCCACGCCAAATGCACAAGTAAGGAAAGCTGCCCGCCCCAATTAAATTACCCGTTACGTCATCAGATCTATGGGTTAGTTGCGATTCGCTCCGCTACGGCATAGGCCATCGCCAGCGTTTCGCTATGCGTAATGCTCAGATGAATACGAACCGTGTCTGCCGTTGCGGACTGGAAGACCGGCATCCAGGCGGCTAACCGTTCCCAGGCAGCCTCCGATAACCGGCATACCGGCTTCCCCTTCCCGTCCGGCAGCACTTCCATGTCCTGAAACCCTACTTCTTTTCCGATCCCGCAGCCGAGCGCCTTGACGATCGCCTCCTTGGCAGCGAAGCGCCCGGCTGCGAACTCCGCCAGCCTCCCGCCTCTTACAGCCGCCAGCTCCCGCTCTGCAGGCGTCAGCACCCGCTCCAGGAAGCGCTTGCCGGACGGCTGCTCCAGAATCTTGCGCATCCGCTCAATCTCCAACACATCGGTACCGATGCCCATAATCATAGCCGTTATTCCTTTCCTAGTCCTCTTTATGCGTATGTCCGCAGCTGTCCGTCGTACTTCGTTTGGCTTTATCGTATCCGATCGGAAGGACAAGTTCAAGAAGACAGGCCGTTTTCCCGTGAGCCAGGTGTACATGCTGCGGAACATCCGGTTTATGTTTTCGTTCATCGTTCCGTATCCCGGCAATTCCTTGTTTCTGCTGCTTCGTCGGCGCTTTTTGCGGTTTTCAGAGCATAGCTTCTGTAAACATACGGGGCTTCGGTAAAATACGCCATGATATGCGCTCCTCCTCAACCTCTCTCTCGATCCGCGATACTCACCCATTCGGGAGGAGGTGTGCGCTGCCGCCATGAGCCATCCCGCTTTACCCCGCCTTTGCTCCACTTCCTCCGCCGTTGAATAACGGGTTAGCGAAGAAGCCCTCGATACCACGGACTGCGTGGAGGTCGAAGGCTTCCTGGCTCAGCTTCATATCGATGGCGGCTATGACGTTATGTGGTCACTACGGGCGACCAGGGGGATGGAGATGCTTATGCTGCACGGCATCGGCTGCCCGAATGGCGACCTCCTGCTTGCGCGTCTGGTATTCGTCTTTCCAAATCAACTTCTCGCTCAGTTCCTGATCGAGCCTGCCGCTCAACGCCTGGGCCACCAGATCGGTCACCTTCTGTACATCGACGCCTTTCGCCGCAGCCACATCGGCCAGCGACTGGCCGCCGTTTTGCAGCGAATTTCTCAACTCGTCCGAGGAAAGGCCGAGCGTCGACAGCAGAGCGTCTTTGTCTACATGCTTCAGATCAGGGCCGAAATCCGGTTCAAGCTCGCCCGGTGCAGGAGGCTGAGGAGGCGTACGCTTCACATTGCTAGCGGCGCGTTCAGCAACTTCATTCAAACGGGAATTGTATTGATCCTGTGTTATATGCCCGTCCGCCAGCTCCCGGTCAAGCCTTGCCGTCAGCGATTGCGTCGTCAGATCAACGATCTTTTGTACATCAATCCCCCGGCTTGCGGCGATTTCGGCCAAGGATTGACCCGCCCGCTGGGCTTCCCGCAACTCGCCGGATGACATCCCCAGCGTCTCCAGGAGCACCGCCCGATCCTGCCCGGCGTGGCCCGGACCGGGCGGCAACGGAGGCAAACCCGCAGGCGGAGAAAGGAGGCCCGGCTGCGGCAAAACCGGCGCAGGCGCGAGCTTACTGTAGGTATCCGTGTAGACGGACGTGGGAGCATCGACAGTGAAATTGGCGGTCTCTGCCTGAACAACAGGGAAGCCAGCGGCGCCTCCACCCAGCAAGAAGGCGGCGGATAAAGACCCGATCAGCAGCTTGCTTGTTTTCTTTTCCAAGAAGTTCGATTTGTTCATGGTTTCAAAATCATCCTTTCACAGAGCGTGGTAGTTGTTTCTGAGTTCAACTGTAAACGCCCGGAGTGAAAAAAGGGTGAAATCAAGACGGCTCCATTTTCATTCTTTTTTCTTTATTCTGTTGTATCCTGATATACTAAAACAAATAAATAAACGAAAACGAAATCTAAAATCAAGGGGGGCAGCTTATGAAAATATTGCTCGCCGAGGATGATCAGCGGCTGGGAGAACTGACCTCCCACTTGCTCAGAAAAAAAGCAGGATATACTGTGGATTGGGTCACCGACGGAGAAGAAGCCTATGATTACGCCAGCGTCTCCAGCTATGACGTGCTGGTGCTTGACTGGATGATGCCAGGCATAGACGGACGAACGGTCTGCCATCAATTACGTCTGGACGGCTACACGGGTGCCATTCTGATGCTGACCGCCAGAGATTCCGTACAAGATCGGATAAAGGGATTGGATGGGGGAGCTGACGACTATCTGGTCAAGCCGTTCGAAATCGATGAACTGATGGCTCGGCTCAGAGCGCTGGGACGGCGAAGCTTTACTCCGCTTTTGGAAGATATATGCCGGATGGGCGAACTGGAACTGCATCGCACAAGCCATCTTGTCGTCTGTGGCGAAAATCAGGTGCAGCTATCGCTCAAGGAGTTCCAGCTCTTGGATTTGCTGCTGAAGAACAGAGGCCGCGTACTGTCGCGCCAGCTTATCCTGGATCGAATCTGGGGCATGGATACGGAAGTCACGCTCAAAACAATTGACGCTACCGTCAAGCTGCTCCGCAAAAAGCTGACGCAAATCGACCCGCGCTCGAACTGGATTCAGAATGTATGGGGGGTCGGTTATAAAATTGAAGCGTAACCTGCACAAGTGGCGCCAGCGTCTGTTCGGCAACGACCTGTTCGGCAGAACGCAGTTCAGACTCACGCTGCAATACAGCTCATTGCTGAGCCTGCTTTTATTCCTTTTTATCGCGATCGTCTACACCCTGCTGTATATCCTGATTTGGAACGATCAGAAGCAAAAACTGAATAAACTGCTGGAAACGGAGATTCATGCGCTTCAGGGGCCGCTGTATGCAGAGGCGCTTAATAAGAAGTTCGATAAACCCGGTGAACGCGCCTTTGAGCTAAGCGCCGATCAGGCTTTCTACTATGTCATCGACACGCTGGGCAATACGGTAACGGGCGCTGAAATTCAAAAAGAGCTGCGCGCTCAGGTGTTTGACTTGATTCGCACGGGAGCGCTTCCCGTTTCGACCCTCGAAAAGGTCGAACTGCAAACCTATGACGAGCCGCTCCCTCATCTCCGGAAGGCAAACGATCGCCAGCAAAAAATAATGTATATGGCGGGCAGCCGTTTGCTTTACCGCGACGGGCAACTGATCGGCACCCTGTATGCGGGCAAAAATGTTGATTTCCAGAAACAGCTGCTGCAATGGCTGCCGGCCGTTCTGCTAGGCGTTGCATTACTGTTTCAGGCGCTGGTTGTATGGCTTAGCCGGCTGATGTCACAACAGGCGATGATCCCCATTCGTCAAGCTTACATGCGCCAGCAGCAATTTGTAGCCGACGCCTCCCATGAGCTTCGTACACCGCTTAGCGTACTGCTCTCCTCCATCGAAACGCTGCATATCGAGGACAGACCTACAAACGATTCCTTTGAAAAGCGGGTGCTCGAAGGCATAAAGGATGAGGTGCAGCGTATGATCCGGCTGACCGGGAACCTTCTGTTGCTGGCCCGGAGAGATTCGGGGCAGCCGGTGCTGCATAACGCGTGGTTCGACCTTGCTGGCATAGCTGTCCAAACGGCGGACAAGATGAGCGTACTGGCGGAGGCGAAGCAGATCAAGCTGGAGCTTGAAGCCCCCGATGAACTCCGGGTATGTCTGGATCAGGAGAAAATCGTACAATTGCTCGTCATTTTGCTGGAAAATGCAATCAAATATACCGCTGCCGGGGGAAGCGTGAAACTGACAGTCGCCCACAAGGCCGCGCCGTTGGGGGGAAAACTCGTTCTGGAGGTTCGCGATACGGGGGTGGGCATCCCGGAAGAAGAGCTTTCACGCATCTTCGACCGCTTTTACCGGCTGGACAAATCACGCTCGCGGCAGATGGGCGGACATGGGCTCGGACTTGCCATCGCCAAGCATATTGTAGAGGAATGCAGGGGGACGATACGCGTGGAAAGCAGGCCGGGGGAAGGCAGTGTGTTCCGAGTGGAAATGACGGATATGCTTCCTCCCTCCGAGCGGTAAAGCTGTTGCAGCGAGCGCCGGTTGAAAGTCGGTGCCTTTTGATTCATCCCTCTTGACTTTACGTTCAAGAAGAAGTTAGAATATTGGAACATCAGGCAATGACCAAAGACACGATTCTTTGCAAGGGCTGTACAGAGAGAGGAGTCCCGGCTGTAAGCTCCTCCAGCGACCGGCATGGAATTACCCCTTTGCAGCCGTGACGCCGAACTTGCGGTCTTAACCAAGCGATCGCGAAACTAAGCGCACCGTCTCATCCCCGTTACCGGATGGCCATGAGGTCCGGCGTGACTTCTTTCGTTCTGGCAGCAGCCATAACGCGAAGGGCAGCCGGTCGAATTAGGGTGGAACCACGAGCTGAACGCACTCGTCCCTTGGGCGAGATGCGTTTTTTTGCGTTCACATCCCATTTGACCGGAAACGGAGGACGAAAACCATGAAGATTCAAGTGAAGCTGCCGGACGGCTCGTTCCGGGAGTACGAAAGAGGAGCAACCATCGAGCAGGTGGCCGAATCGATCAGTCCCAGCTTGAAAAAACAAGCCGTAGCAGGCAAAATCGACGGAAAGGTCGTCGATCTGAACCGGCCGATCGAAGCGGACGCTTCGGTTGAAATTGTGACGCTCGACAGCAAAGAAGGCTTGGAGGTATACCGTCACAGCACGGCGCATCTGATGGCTCAGGCCATCAAACGCCTATACGGGCAAAAAGCCGTGAAGCTGGGAATCGGTCCCGTCATCGAAGACGGATTTTATTACGACATCGACATCGAAAAGCCGCTATCCGTCGACGACTTCTCCTCGATCGAACAAGAGATGGAGCGGATCGTCCGGGAAAATGTGCCGATTCTCCGGCGCGTCGTCAGCCGGGACGAGGCCGTGCAAATGTTCGAAGCTTTGGAAGATCCGCTCAAGCTGGAGCTTATCCGCGATTTGCCGGACGAAGCGGTCCTTTCCCTCTACGAGCAGGGCGAGTTTGTGGATCTATGCCGCGGGCCTCATTTGCCGTCCACGGGCCGCATCAAAGCATTCAAGCTGTTGAGCGTCGCGGGCGCCTATTGGCGGGGCGATTCCAACAACAAGATGCTGCAGCGCATTTACGGCACGGCTTTTCCGAAGAAGGCGGAGCTGGACGAGCACCTGCATCTGTTGGAAGAGGCCAAGAAGCGGGACCACCGCAAGCTCGGCAAAGAGCTCGGGCTGTTCATGTTCTCGGAGGAAGCGCCGGGGATGCCGTTCTTTTTACCAAAAGGGATGACGATCCGTACGGTGCTTGAGAACTTCTCCCGCGAGCAGCAAGCGGCGAACGATTACGACGAGGTCCGCACGCCGTTCATGATGAACCAGCGGCTGTGGGAGGAATCCGGACATTGGGATCATTACCGGGAGAACATGTATTTTACCGAGGTGGACGAGACGAAGTTCGCGCTCAAGCCGATGAACTGCCCGGGCCATATGCTTATTTATAAAAACGACCTGCATTCTTACCGGGAGCTGCCGATCCGGCTGTGCGAATTCGGCCAGGTGCACCGGCACGAATTTTCCGGCGCTCTGAACGGGATGATGCGCGTGCGCACCTTCTGCCAGGACGACGCGCATCTGTTTGTCCGCCCCGACCAGATCGAAGAAGAAATCGGCCGGGCCATCGACCTGATCGGCGAGATGTACAAGGTGTTCGGCTTCCAGTACAAGATCGAGCTGTCTACACGGCCCGAGGATTCGATGGGCTCCGCCGAGCTGTGGGAGCAGGCGGAATCGGCGCTGCGCAGCGTGCTGGAACGCCGGGGCATCGCCTACAGCCTCAACGAAGGGGACGGCGCCTTCTACGGACCGAAAATCGATTTTCACATTTTGGACGCGCTCAAACGAAGCTGGCAGTGCGGAACGATTCAGCTCGATTTTCAAATGCCGGAAAAATTCGACCTGTCCTACATCGGCGAAGACAATCAAAAGCACCGTCCGGTCGTCATTCACCGTGCGATTTACGGCTCGATCGACCGGTTCATCGGGATTTTGACGGAGCATTACAGCGGGGCATTCCCTCTCTGGCTTTCTCCGGTGCAGGTCAAGCTTTTGCCCGTTTCGGACGTCTATAATTCGTACGCCATGGAAGTAAAAAAGGCGCTTGTCGCAGCGGGCATCCGGGTGGAAGCCGACCTGCGCAGCGAGAAGCTCGGCTACAAAATCCGCGAAGCCCAGCTTGAAAAGGTGCCGTATATGCTGGTCCTCGGCGAGAACGAGCAGAGCTCCGGCACCGCTGCCGTCCGCAAACGGGGCGAGGGCGATTTGGGCCCGATGCAAGTGCAAGAGCTTGCAGAACGACTGCGCCGGGAAATTCAGGCGAAGCACGCTTAACATGATAAAAAACGCATGCTACCTGTATAGGGCGAGCATGCGTTTTTTCGTTATGGGTAATGCACGGGCTAAATGCCGGGAATCGGCACCCGTTTGTGCTCCGTCTTCAAATATTGCTTTTCCAGCTTCTCCTGTGCTTCGGGCGAAATCGTCTTGCCTTCCAAGTAATTGCTGTTGTCGTCGTAAGTGATGCCGAGCTCGTTCTCGTCCGTCTGCCCTTCCCACAGGCCGGCGGTAGGCGCTTTATCCAGTATGCTAGCCGGTACGCCCAGCTCGCGGGCAAGCTGCCGTACTTGGCGTTTATTCAGACTGCTCATCGGAGTGATATCGACAGCGCCATCACCATACTTGGTGAAAAAGCCCGTAATCGCCTCCGACGCATGATCCGTGCCGACCACAAGCAGATTCAGCTCGAACGCGAGCGCATACTGCACGACCATCCGCGTTCTGGCTTTGACATTCCCTTTGCCGCCGCGGCTCAAATGCTTGTGCACGCCGATCGATTTCAGTCCGTACTCGGCTTCGAGCGCGATCTCGTTGACCGCTTCCTCGATGTTCGTCTCGAGGCGATATTTCAAATCGAACGCTTCCGCCGTCGCGTAGCTGTCGGAAATATCCGTCTGCTCCCCGTACGGCTGAAACACGCCGACTGTTTTGTATTCACGTCCTTTCTCGGCCGTCAGCTCATCCGTAGCCCGCTTGCACAACCCTGCCGCCACGGCGCTGTCGATCCCGCCGCTGATGGCGATCAGGAGCCCGTCGACACCTGCTTTGAGCACGTATTCTTTTAAAAAATCGACCCGCTTGCGAATCTCTTCATTGACATCGATCACCGGCTTGACGCCAAGCTTTGCAATAATGTCCTGCTGCAGACTCATCGTTCTCCACACCTCTCCACACGAGTAATCGCGACTTGCGGAAGCCGGACAGCCCTTTATGGTTTCAACTTCGGGCCGTCGGGTCTTACGCTTGTCAATTTTGGTTACATTATAGCACGATCCGGAAATTACAAAAACTCCCGCCTGACGCTTCAAGCGCCGGCAGGAGTCGTTTAGGAGGGTTAACCTCTTATTTGCAGTAGGTTTCGAAGGCTCCGATCAGATCGTTGGCGATCATTTCGGCCGAACGATCTTCTACTTGATGGCGTTGAATGAAATGCACCAATTGGCCGTCCTTCATCAGCGCGATCGATGGCGAGGAAGGCGGATACGGTGCAAAATATTCGCGCGCTTTAGCCGTTGCTTCCTTATCTTGACCCGCAAACACCGTGTAAAGGTGATCCGGCTTCACTTCGTGCTGCAGCGCTTTGGCCACGCCAGGACGGCATTGGCCGGCGGCACAGCCGCACACGGAATTCACCACGATCAGAGCGGTCCCTTTCATATTGTCGAGCGCCTCGGATACTTCCTCCGGCGTACGAAGCTCGGTTACCCCGATACGCGTCAGCTCGTCTCTCATCGGCTGCACCATATCTCTCATGTATGCTTCAAATGACATGGACATGTTAAGCTTTCACTCCTTTGATCAAACATAAAGGTATATAAAGTTTCCTATGTCCATTATACAACGGTACGGGGCGAAAGCAAGGCATTCCAGCCAACTTATCTGCGGAGCACACGGTCCGCCGTTATTTTTGCTCGGCATCTTTCTCTTTCTCGTCGGGCTCGCCGCTCGGATACGACTTATAGGCCACATCTTTGTCCGAGTGCATGAACGGGTAGCCCTGCGGCACGATCCCCTGCTCGAAGAGCTCGCGATTTTCCGTCGTTTGAAAGCCTACGTCTTTATACGGATGCACCCACTGGTCCCCGGACATGATGGCCGGATCGGTCTCATCACTCCATTGTTCAAGCGGAGATTGCTCCGACTGATAAATATGGTCTCCGATCAGCACGCCGTATTCGTTCACGAACGCTTCGCGCGGGCCTCGGTTTTGATGATGCTCCTGACGAAAATTAATTTCAAAAGGATCGAGCTCCGGATCGTTCTTGGCGTTATACGAAATGCCGGTATCAACCTGCTCGTACGATGCGTTTTTATCCCGATTTTCCTTATCGTTCATGAGCTGTTCCTCTCCTATGCCCCGTTTAGGTGGACGGACGGTTCGGACCGTTCAGTTTCTTATTCCGTGTTTTGGCTGCATCACTATCGGCTCCAGCTTGATTGGCGTTTGCCTGCCGCTGTTGCTCCTTGGAATCTCCAGATCCCGATTGCTGTTGTGCCATCGTGCAGATTCATCTCCCTTCATGATGAAGTTAGTATGCGAAGGCTTTGCCAAAATAATTAGCCGGGCGGATGCAAAAATTGAAAAACAAAAGAGGACTTCGATAATGTCTCGAACTGGTATCCTTGCTGTTTCAACCAATCGATCGCATCCGGGAGAGCCTCCACTGTGGTCGTCTTATGGTCGTCGTCATGCATGAGCACGATGATTTGATTTTTCCCGAGGCTGTTCGACCGTACGGATGCCAATATATTCTGTTTAGGCAATGTAACTGCGGCGGCATCTGTCGAACTCACGTTCCAATCGAAGTATCGATATCCAATATTAGTCATTTCCCGGGCAATTTTCGCCATGATGTGACGTCCGCCCGCTTTGCGGCTCAAATGATTGTCAGAACCTCCCGGAAAACGAAAAATGTCCGGCCTGACTCCTGCTGTTCGAGCCAATAAATCGTTCAATTTTTCCGTATCCTTGCGATAGGCTTTCACGGAGGAATAAATATAGCTATAATTGTGCGAATAGGTATGATTTCCGAGGCTGTGCCCTTCGTTGACGATAAGCTTATAGTACGCTTGAAGCTCCGGTGACGATTTTCCTGTAACGAAAAAAGTGGCCTTAATGCCTTTTTCCCTTAAAATGCGTAAGATATGCTTGGTTTGGCGCGAGGGTCCGTCGTCGAAAGTGAGGTAGGCTTTTTTCTTCCCGCTTCCCCGTTCGGAAGATGGCGGATTCGTCCCGACGATAGCATAGGGCTTTGCCGCATACTCGCCGATCATCTGGAAGCCGGACAGCACCCGCTCCTCCTCACCGTACGAAGACTTACCGGCAATAGGCTTTTGCCCGGCGCTCGTATGAACTTCTTCCTTCTCAGGACTGCAACCTGTTAAAACGCACAAAGTAAACCATACTAAACAACAGAAAATAGAAATTTCTTTTCGATCTTTTAGGCTCATGAACATCATCCCCCCAGCCAGTGCAGGTTACTGCTTCCTAAGCTAGTATGACTCTTCCGGCTTGGGAGGAATGTGTGTTATTATGTGGAACAATTGGAGGGATTGGGTGGGAATAAACTTGTGCACAGGAGGTTTATAACGGAGCGCGCACCGCGAGAACTAAGCAGACGGAGCCTTGGTCTAAGCTCGCGGTTTCCGCACGAAATCCATGGGTCTGAAACCAAGCGATCAACCGCTGCGATTCGGCATAATGCTCTTCGCCGGGAGCCGTTCCGCTTGCCGCATATAGGCCGTCCGGGGCATCCATCCAATCGACGATGGCGATGCGCCCCTTCGCTTTCAAAACCCGGGCCATCTCCGCTAACGCCAGCGGCTGCTGCGTTTCTGTCAAATGATGGAATGCAAAGCTGGTCACGACGAAATCGAATTGTCCATCAAACGACGGAACGGACAGCAAATTGCCGATTCTCGTCTCCAGAACCGGCAATTGCATGCGGCAGCGGCGCAGCATTTCGGCCGATTGGTCGATACCGACCATCCTCACGCCGCTTGTGAGCAAGCGGGAAGCAAAGCCGCCAGTGCCCGTTCCGATGTCGAGTCCCCATTCGCCGGGCTGCGGAGCGACCCGCTCTGCAGCCTGAGCCAGGATGCGCGAGTAAGCGGGCTCGGCCGGCACATGTGGCGTAAGTCCGGCGCTGCCGTTAAGCTCCCATTGCTCCGACAGCGCATCGAAATTCCAGAGATCGACCCATGAATCGCGAATCGCTTTGCTTGCCTTGGTCCGTTCCGCCAGCGCATGCCAACGGTGCCGAAGCGATTCCGGCTCGTCTTCCGTCCGGTCGATCATGCCGTCCAGCAGGGCCAGAGTCTCCCGAAGCTCCAGCCACTGCCCATAAAGAGCCGAACGCTGCAGCTCCAAATAGCGCCGGACCTCGTCCGTTTCCGCCCGGTCCGTCCGCTCCAGCACGGTCCGAATATCGTCAACAGCAATGCCGGCCTCCCGCAGCGCCAGAATCGTCTGCAGCCGCCAAGCGTCTTCCTCCGTAAACCGGCGGTAGCCGTTGTCCGGATGCTTGGCTGGCGACAGGAGGCCCTTCTCTTCATAAAATCGGATCGCCCGGGTCGAGACGTTCAGCCGCCGGGCCAGCTCTTGAATTTTCATCCTGTTCAACGTCCCCTTTCCCATGCGTCAGCCCAGATTGGTCTCCGCATCCGCCACGACGAGCACGTCGATATGCCGAGAGCGGCGCAGCAGCTTTTTCACGACCGAGCCCTGTATTATTTCTTTCCAGGAAGGCTTGCTGGATTGGCCGATAACAAGCTGCGTCGCCTGACAAGCATCGGCCTTGGTGGCCAAGACTTCCGGCAGACGCCGCCGATTGTCCGCCCGATGCACCTCGAAGATGCCGCCAAGCCGCTCCGTCAGCTTGCGGAGCTGCTCCAGCCTGGCGTCCAGTTCGTTGCTCTGCGTCCCGCTGCCAAGCTGAACGTAGGCCACATGCCATACGGCTTTCAGCCGATGAGCGATTCGAAAGCCGCGTCGGATCAACCGCTCAGCCTCCGGTGTAACGTCCACGCACACAAAGATCGATTCCTGTCTGCGCCACGGACCGCGAAGCGAGCTTTTGCGCTCGTACGACTCAAGCCGTTCGTCCACGTCATCGGCAATTTCGCGCAGAGCCAGCTCCCGCAGCGCAATCAAATTCACGGTGCGAAAAAAATGACCGAGCGCCTGATCTACCTTGTCGAGCGCATAAATGCGCCCCTCTCTCATACGCTGCTGAAGCGTCTGCGGCGCGACGTCGATCAATTGAACTTCGTCGGCCAAACGCAAAATATGGTCCGGCACCGTCTCCCGGACACGGACACCGGTGAGCTTTTCCACCGCGTCGTTCAAGCTTTCCAGATGCTGGACGTTCACCGTCGAGATGACCGAAATGCCTGCCGATAACAGCTCCAGCACGTCTTCGTAGCGCTTCTTGTTCTTGCTGCCGGGCACGTTCGTATGCGCCAGCTCGTCGACCAGCACGACCTCGGGCTTGCGCCGGATAATCTCGTCCGTATCCATGTCCTCCAGCTTCGTGCCGCGGTAATCGATCACCTGCCGCGGGATTGTCTGAAGCTCGTCAATCTGCGCCTGTGTCTCCTTGCGGCCGTGCGTTTCCAACAGCCCGATCTGCACGCCGATCCCCTTCTTCAGCAGATCGTTGCCTTCCCGCAGCATCGTATACGTCTTGCCAACGCCCGGAGCCGCGCCGATATACACCTTGAACCGCCCTTTGCGAAGCTGCGCGATCTCCCGTTCGACCTCATCCGAGCTAAGCCGCCGGTACAGATCGGACGCTTTCTGCCGCTTGGTCTGCTTGGTCGGCAAAATACGCTCGCCCTCATGCGCCGCCCGGTCCGCCACAATAAAAATATCGATATTGCGCGTCCGCTTCAGCATATCGTGCACGATTGACCCTTGCAACAGCTCCTGCCATAACGTCTGCTTGGAGTGCCCGAGGACAATGCGCGTTACGCTATGCGCCAGAGCATAGTTGACCAGCACGCCGGGCAAGGAACGGCGCCCGCACAGCGGTAGCTCTTCGAATACCCCGCCGACCTTCTCCGCCAGCTTGACCATCGACCGCTTGAACGCCGCCTCTTCTTTGGATAAATCCTTTTTCGGATTAACAAAAGCAACGACAAGCAGGTCACCGTTCAGCCGCTTGGCGATCTGCTGGCCCCGCCGCACATAGATCGAGCCGTTCCAGTGATACTGTGCGGAGACGAGAATACGCTCGGCCGCGCCCGACGGTCCGATCAGCCCGAGCTCTTCGCGGTGCTTTTCCAGCGAATCGTTGACGCCTTCCGCCACAAGCCGCAGCGCCAGCTCCCTAAGCACCGCGAGATTGCCCCGCTTGAATACGCCTGCGCCCTTCTGTGCCTTCACGCTGCCTTCCTCGACGCGGCTTAAAATCATCTCCGGCGTCGCATCGATGAGCACGACTTCGTCCGCCAGCTCCAGCGTATCGGACGGTACCGTTTCCCGCACCTCGATGCCGGTCAGCTTCTGAGCCAGCTCCGTTGCGCCCTCCAGCTCGTACACATTAACCGTCGTAATGACGCTGATACCCTTGCTGAGCAGGTACCGAATATCCTCGAGCCGCGTCGGATAAAGCGCCCCTTCCCGGTTGCGGTGCGCCAAGCCGTCCACCAGCACGACCTCGGGATTGCGCTCGGCGAGCACTTCCAGGTTCAAATCCTTCTTATCTACACCGTCTTTCTGCCAATGGATGCTGGACACCCGCTCCAAATCGCCGATCTGCCGCACCGTTTCCGGCCGCTGCATCGTGGAAACGGCACAGATGACGACGTCGATCCCCTGTTCCTTCAGCAGTTGTCCTTCCCGGAGCATGTGATACGTCTTCCCCGACCCGCTCACGGCCCCGATATACACTTTAAGCCGTCCTTGATGCAGCTTGGAGATGGACCGCAAAATTTCTTCCGGCGTTTTTCGCTTGAACGTTTCCGTCCCCATCCTGGGTTCGCCTCTCTTCTCCCGGCGTCAGACGAACAATTTGACCGTTCCCAGCACCAGTCCGATCAAAAAGCCGCATAGCGCGCCGTTGACCCGAATCCACTGCAAGTCGCTTCCGATTTTATCTTCCATTAATGCAATCAATGTCTCATTGTCGAACCGATCCACATTCTCGCGGATCAAAGCTCCGATTTTGGAATGGTTGGCCTCCACCCAGCGGCCGAGCTGCTCATGGACCCACTGCTCCAGCTTCTCCATACCCTCTTCGTCTTCCCGAATCCGGCTCAACAGCTCTTTCAGAAAAGGAATCGCATAGCGCTCGGCAAACTCCGGCTCGCGTACCGTTTCCACAAGCCGCTCCTTCAACTGCTCTACCCAACGCTCCGTCCGGGCGGAGAGGTCCAGATTATCCAGCAGCCGGACCTTCCAAGCGTCCAACGTATCCGCCGTCTCCGGATCAGCTAGCCAACGTTCCAGCCGGACGCGCAGCTCCGCCAGCAGCGCCAACCGGTTTTTGTTCCCCTGCCGCTTCATATCGCGGATGGCGTTCCATAAAAACTGCTGGATCATCGCCCCGAGCTTTTCTTCATTATAAAAGCCGAGAAACGCATTAACCGCGAGCTGCATAAATCCGTTCGTCTGAAGCCCATGCATCGCCTGCGCGGCCATCGCGCCTAGCCGGTGCTGCGTTTCTCTCGTCATGGCAAGCTGCTCGGCCAAGTCCAGCAGAAAATCGAGCGCCTTCTCGTCGCCCTGATGCTGGTATACTTGATCCAGCGCTTTACGGAGAGCCGGCGCGGCCTCCAACGCGTCAATGCGCTGCCGGATTTCCTTCTCCAGCAGCGCGGGTATACGATCCCATGGGATATAGTCCAGCAGCCGCTCGCACAATACCGCGATGCTCTGCTGTGTCTTGTCGGATTCCAGAACCCGTTCGGCCCCTTCCAATCCACGCGAAACGATCTTCAGCCCGGCGAGCTTGCTGTGAATGCTTTCTTTGCTGATCAACTCCTGCTCGACGGTTGTAATGAGCGCCTCCGTTACCCGTTTCCGGTTATTGGGCAGCAGCGCGGTATGCGGGATTGGAATGCCCAGCGGATGGCGGAACAAGGCGGTCACGGCAAACCAATCGGCCAGCCCCCCTACAAGTCCCGCTTCGAATCCGCTTTGCAGCAGGCGTACCCATGTATGATCCGCCCACGGTATGGTTGCCGCGAATCCCGCGGCCATGACGCCGAGCGACACGGCGGCGGTATGTTTGGCTTTTCCGGACAAGACACAACAGCTCCTTTTACACTACTTTTTCGTCATCATTTCGGTAAGCGCCAGGTTCAGCTTCAGCACGTTCACACGCGGCTCGCCGAATACGCCGAGATCCCGCCCTTCCGTTTGGCGCTCCACCAGCTGTCCGAGGTCCGCTTCACTGATCCCCGTCAGCTTGCTGATCCGCGGCACTTGCGCTTGGGCCGCCTTCGGGGAAATATGCGGATCGAGACCGGAGGCGGAGTTGGTCAACAGGTCGATCGGAACTTCGCTGACCGGCACGCCCGGATTGGCCGTCTTCCAGGCCTCGATCGATTCCTGCGTCCGCTTCACCAGCTCGGGGTTCGACGGCGCATAGTTATTCGAGCCCGAGGCGTCGGCTTTATAATCAATACTCGATACGCGCCCCTGAAAATATTTCGGATCGCTGAATTGCTGCCCGATCAGTTCGGAGCCAACTACAGCGCCGCTGCGGTTTTGAACCAGACTACCGTTCGCCTGAGCCGGGAAAATCGCCTGCGCGATTCCGGTCGAGACGAGCGGATAAATAAGACCGCAAACGACGATAAATACGAGCGAAGCGCGTACGGCAATACTGAGCGAGAAGCGGGCCGTCTCGGCCCCTTCATGATTGACGCGGTTTACCATAAGGAATCATTCCCTTTCTATATATCATATCTCCAAGTTGTTTTCTCTACAAATCTTGACAACGAAAAAATAGATGCAAGTTTTTACCCTTTTAAATCCACAGGTGAACCGCCAGATCGATCAGCTTGATGCCGACGAACGGCACCAATACCCCGCCGAGCCCGTACAGGAATAGATTACGGCGCAGCAGCTGCGTCGAACTCATCGGCTTGTAGGTTACGCCTTTCATCGCGAGCGGAATCAGCAGCGGGATAATGATCGCGTTGAAAATCAACGCCGAGAGAATCGCCGACATCGGCGAGCCGAGCTTCATGATGTTCAGGGCTTCCATCTGCGGAATCGCCAGCGTGAACATCGCCGGGATGATCGCAAAATATTTCGCCACGTCATTGGCGATACTGAACGTCGTCAGCGCACCGCGGGTCATCAGAAGCTGCTTGCCGATCGCCACGACTTCGATGATTTTGGACGGATCGGAATCGAGATCGACCATGTTGGCCGCCTCCTTCGCCGCCACCGTCCCGCTGTTCATCGCGAGACCCACGTCGGCTTGCGCCAGCGCCGGCGCGTCGTTCGTCCCGTCGCCGGTCATCGCCACCAGCTTGCCTTCGGCCTGCTCGCGCCGGATCACGGCGATTTTGTCCTCCGGCTTGCTCTCCGCGATAAAATCATCCACCCCGGCTTCCCGGGCAATCGTAGCGGCGGTCAGCGGATTGTCACCCGTACACATAATCGTCTTGATGCCCATCTTGCGCAGCTGCTCGAACCGCTCCTTCATGCCGGGCTTGACGGTATCCTTCAAATAAATTAAGCCAACGATTTCGCGGTCTACGGCCACGGCCAACGGCGTGCCGCCTTCGGAGGCAATCGCATTGCCCTTCGCTTCCAGATCGGCCGGAATGACGCCACCCTGCGCCTGCACCCACTTTTTCACCGCATCCACGGCGCCCTTGCGCACCTGGCGGCCATCTTTCAAGTCAATTCCGCTCATCCGGGTCTCGGCCTTGAATTCGATAAACTCGCCGCCTTCGGCAATCGTCGGATCGAACGAAAAGCTCTGCTTCTTCATCAGCTCCAGTACGGAGCGGCCTTCCGGCGTCTCGTCCTTGACCGAGCTGATCGCCGCCCATTCCGCAACCGTATCGGAATCCGCTGAGCCAACCGGCACGAACTCGCTCGCCATCCGGTTCCCGAACGTAATCGTGCCCGTTTTGTCGAGAATCATCGTATTGATGTCGCCGGACGCCTCGACAGCTTTCCCGGACATCGCCAACACGTTGAACTGGGTCACCCGGTCCATCCCGGCGATCCCGATCGCCGATAGCAGGCCGCCGATCGTCGTCGGAATCAAGCAGACCAGCAGCGCGATCAGCACCGGAATTTGCAGCTCGATCTCCAGGTAGCGGGCGATCGGGGCAAGCGTGACGACGACGATCATGAAAATGAGCGTCAAGCTGGTAAGCAGTGTGTTCAGCGCAATTTCGTTCGGCGTCTTCTGCCGCTTCGCCCCTTCAACCAAAGAGATCATCCGGTCGATGAACGATTCGCCGGGGTCGCTCGTAATGCGCACCCGGATCTTGTCGCTCACCACCCGGGTCCCCCCGGTCACCGAACTGAAGTCGCCTCCGGCTTCCTTAATGACCGGAGCCGATTCCCCGGTGATCGCCGATTCGTCTACGGACGCCAGCCCTTCGATCACTTCGCCGTCCCCGGGAATCATTTCGCCCTGGGATACGATGACAATATCGCCCTTCCGCAGCTCGGTGGAGGGAACCTGCTTCACGCCGGCTCCCGTCACTTTATTCGCGGTAATCTCCTTCTTCGACTTCTTGAGCGAGTCGGCCTGCGCCTTCCCTCGCCCTTCGGCGAGCGCCTCCGCGAAGTTCGCGAACAACACCGTAAACAGCAGGATGACAAACACGGTGAAGTTGAAGCCGACGCTCTCTTCCGTTCCAAAATACCCCGGCAGCAGCGTCATTAACAGCACGACGAGCGTGCCTACCTCGACCACGAACATTACCGGATTTTTCATCATCGTGACCGGATTCAGCTTCACGAAGCTTTCTTTTATCGCATTCCGGACGATCGGTCCGGACAGCATGCTTTTTCGATTCGAACTCATGGGTAATTCCCCTCTTCCTTCGCGATCTTCACGTTTAACGCAGCGTCAAATGCTCGGCTATAGGTCCCAGCACGATGGCCGGCAGGAACGTCAGCGCCCCGATAATGAGCACCGTTCCGACGAGAATGCCGACGAACAAACCGTTGTCCGTACGGAACGTACCAACCGTCTCCGGCACCCATTGCTTGCGGCTGAGCGAACCGGCCACGGCAAGCAGCGCAATCATCGAGATATAGCGCCCGAACAGCATCACAAGGCCGGTCGTAATGTTCCAGAACACTGTATTGTCGCCCAGACCCTCGAAGCCGGAGCCGTTATTGGCCGCCGATGACGTATATTCGTACAGCACCTGCGAGATGCCGTGGAACGACGGATTCGTGATCGCCGCTTGGCCCAGCTCGGTCGCAAGCGCAATCGCCGTCGGCGCCAAAATAATAAACGGATGCGCCAAAATCGCAATCGCGATCAATTTCATCTCGCGGGCCTCGATCTTCCGTCCCAGAAACTCCGGGGTCCGGCCGACCATCAGACCTGCAAGGAACACGCCCAGAATGGCGTACATGAGCATATTGACGAGTCCGACGCCTTTGCCGCCGAATACGCAGTTCAGCATCATCAGCGCGAGCGGCGTAATGCCTCCGAGCGGCGTCAGCGTATCGTGCATGTTGTTGACCGAGCCGGTCGTCGCCGCCGTCGTAACGGTCGTAAACAAAGCCGACATCGGGATGCCGAAGCGTACCTCTTTGCCTTCCATGCTGCCTTGGGAGGCGTCCATGCCCAGCTTGTTCAACGCCGGGTTGCCGTTTAACTCGGACGTGTAAACCAATGACAAGAACATCACAAACAAAATGAGCATCGCAGAGAAAATAACCCAGCCCTGCTTGCGGTTTTTCGCGAACAATCCGTACGTGTGCGGCAGCGCCGCCGACAAGCACCACATCGAGAGCATCTCGATCACGTTCGTCAGCGGATTCGGGTTCTCGAACGGGTGCGACGAATTGACGCCGAAGAAGCCTCCGCCGTTTGTTCCCAAATGTTTGATCGACTCCAACGACGCAACCGGTCCGATCGCAATCTGCTGCTCCGCCCCCTCGAGTGTCTGAACGGTGACCGTCGGCTGCAGCGTCTGCGGCACGTGAAGAGCTACCAACGCCAGCGTCACGACGAAAGCAAACGGCAGGAACACGCGGGTGTGCGCTTTGACAAAGTCCTCGTAGAAGTTGCCAAGCGTCTTGCCCTTGGTCGTAACGCCGCGAATAAACGCAATCGCCACGCACAGCCCCGTCGCCGCGGAAGTAAACATCATCATGGTGATCAGAGCCATTTGCGACAAATAAGAAAGGCCCGACTCCCCGCTGTAATGCTGCAGGTTCGTGTTCGTCATGAAGCTGATGACCGTATTGAACGACAAGGTCTGCTCCATATTGTCGATGCCGTTCGGATTGAGCGGCAGCAGCTTTTGTACCCTTAGCAGCAAATATCCGAAAGCGACCAGCACAAGATTGGTGACGATAAAGCTAAGTCCGTATGTTTTCCATGTCATCCCCTTGCGCTCGCGCAGCCCGATCAGCTTGTAGATCGGCCGCTCCGCCCATCCGAACAAGCGGTCCGTACGATTGGCCTCGCCGGAAAAGACATGATATAAATATGTGCCGAGCGGCTTCGCCAGCAGCACGAGAATCCCTATGACAATGGCCATTTGCAAAATACCCACGGGGTCCAAACCTCCTTTAATAAACAAGCCGAATCCGGTTGGTTAGAACTTTTCCGGATGAATCAAGGCATACGCCAAATAGATGAATACGAATAAAGTCAATGCTAAGATGACGATCATCGTCCGTCCCCTCCCGATTCCTCGGTTACCCGGTCGCACCAGGTCAGAAAGCCCCAGAACAACACGTAGGTTCCAGCCAGCAGCAATACCATGTACAAGTCCGCCATTTTCCAACGCCTCCTTCCGGGCGATTACGCCCGTTTACTCCAAATGGCCGTCGATCAAAAATCCGACATCGTCGCCGTTCATATAAATGACATGATGCGCGCCAAGCCCCTTGTACGCGAGCCGGGGGCTCGGATTGCTTGTAATCAGATAAATTGGCCCGTTCGTCCATGTCCGGCAAATCTGAATGTACCGGCACGACAAGTTCAGGCTTTTCTCGAACAAAAACACCCGGCTAACCGCAAATTGCGGCACAGTCCACGACTCGCAGCCCGACGTATCAATCGTCACCACGTTCCCGACGCCAAGCCCCGCCAGCTTCCTATGCTCAGCCTTGCTGTTGGCGAGGGCCGCGAGGCGAAGCTGCCGTCTTTGCAGCTCGCGGATAAAATTTTCTCCCGCCTTATTCGGCGCCGACACCAGAATATAGCCGGATGATGCTTTGATCATTTTTATACGTTCTCCTCCTGTTCACTCCAGGAGAAAAGGCAACAAAAAAGAAGCCTTGGGCAAGAGGTGACTCTTCCCGCGGCTTCCAAGGCACGGTGAAACAAACCGTGTCTTATGAGCTCACGACAATCGTTGCCTCTCTCTATTCGCTTACGAGGTTAGCTGACGGATTCGGGCGTGAGAGTCGCCCTACCCCAGTGCATGTGTTGCATGCACGATGAGGATTCACCCCGGGGACGAATCGGCGTGTCTGACGCGCCGTCCTGTCCCATTGGTTCCCCCGCTTCCCGGCGAGCCGGGAATTCAGCGATATACTGCATGGAATGGCTGCATTTTTATAAGTTTGTGAATGGAACTAACGTTCCGTTTTTCCAAAAAAGGCAATAAAAAACCACAGAGGCAGGAGCCCTGTGGTCGCTATACGATCACAAGCTTCATCATCCTCTCTCCATTCGAACATAGGCCGCGGCCGGCCGCTAAACGGCTGTTCGATCCAACGCTGACGAGGTTAGCTGACGGATTCGGACGGTGAGAGTCGCCCTACCCCAGTGCACGCTTCACATGCACGATGAGGATTCACCCCGGGGACGCATGGCTTTCGGCTCTCACACCGGCAGCGCAGGCTTCCCTTGTGGTTCCCCCGCTTTCCGCACGATGGCGGAAATTAAGCGATAAGAATTTGGAAACTGTAAATTTATGAATTGAATATTACGCTTGTCGGAAGCAACTGTAAAGAACGGCGGGAATGGTTCTGGAGCGAAATAGGGGAAGTTCGGGCACATAAGAGCGCTTTCTCTGATACGGTTCTTTTCCAATCTCTACAAATCTCACTATTTCTTTGTTTTTCATAAATCGTGATCTTTTTCTCAGCACTCCGTTCCCGGCTACAGCCAGATTCCGCTTTCAATCCGAGTCAAGCCATGGCCGGTGGCGTACATGTAAGCAGATGCCTCATAAGTTACCGCCCCCGTAAACACTTGAATAGACTTCAACTCGAAGCGGTACGGCGGGTTCATCCGGTTAAAATTCGACGCCAATTCCGAGACGGTTTCAAACGCGACATCCCCCATCGCCAGCAGCTTGCCGCTCACCTTGTCTTCCCCGGAGGTCAACGCGGGAAAACCAAGTCCGGTATCGTACAGAACGCCTCTCACCCAGGCTTCGCTGCTTAGCAACTGAGAATGTCTGGAAATAAACGGGTTATCTTTATGATTCAAGGAAACGACGCCGTACACGAACAGATTCAATTCCGCAACCTCTTTTCTCTGGAATGCCATTTGAGCTTAACTATAGGGGAAAACTGTTAGAAATGTGTTAGGGCCGGAAATTTTTTCCGGAATCGGCGAATCCGCGGCAACAAAAAAAGACTCCGTCAGCGGATATCTGTCCCTGACCGAGCCTTCTTTGGTCGTTAAAAAACACCGGTTACCCTTCCTTACCCCAAAGCAAATCCAATTTCTGTACATGATGCTGCGCATACTAAAACAATGAAAGCCCTGCCTCTCTTCCATCCTTGCGGCTCCGAAGACCGCGCCAGTGTGAATCAGTGTTACAACAATTCCTAATCATGGGAGTTCCTTGAATGAACGATTAACATGTGCGGAAATAACGCTGCTTTCTCGAGGAAAATCTTCCGTGTAGGGGTTGTATGAGGGTTTAAGTATATTCTTGCGAATATCGATTAAATTTACCATAGCTTGTCCTCGATGTCAACCTGGAAATCCGTCTAAATTTAAAAATCAATCAAGTTTTCGTCATTTTCGCACGAAAACGAACAAATTCGCAGCAAATCGGGGGAATTTCGTTAATACCTCGCGATTCGGAGTCCGCACACCCCGTGCATACCCCGGAGTGCCCCTCTCGTCGTTTGAGCGCCGGTATGCGTTCCGAGTATAATGGATTATAAGCAATCTTTATGTTTGTCTATTATTTGAACGTTTAAGGGAGGTGTACCTATCCACCTCACGCAGGGGATAGGGAATGATTGAGTAGTGACCCGTTACCTTTATTGTTTAACGTGGTTCTCATTATCGTCTTGGTGCTGCTGAACGGCTTTTTCGTCGCCGCGGAGTTCGCCATGGTCAAAGTAAGAAACAGCCGCATTGATACGCTCGCCCAAAGCGGCAATGTGAGCGCGCGGTTCGCGCAAAAAATTACGGGCAACCTGAACGCTTATTTATCCGCCTGCCAGCTCGGCATTACGCTCGCGTCGCTGGGACTCGGCTGGGTCGGAGAACCGGCTATCGCCGCTTTTCTCAAACCGATCCTTACCGATTGGTTCGGCTTAAGCCCCGTCGTTATTCATACGATCTCCTTCTTTGTAGCTTTCTCGCTCATTACCGCGCTGCATATTACGCTCGGGGAGCAGTTCCCGAAGACGTACGCGATCCGCCAATCGGAGAACGTGACGCTTTGGTCCGCGCTGCCGGTTATCATTTTCTACAAGCTGATGTACCCTTTCATCTGGATGCTGAACGGCGCGTCGAACTGGATGCTGAAACGCGCAGGCATTGAGCCGGCCACAGAGCACGAATCGGCCCACACGGAAGAGGAAATCCGTGTCTTAGTGAAAGAAAGCCATAAAAGCGGCTTCATCGACAATACGGAGCTTACGCTTTTTGACAATATATTCGAGTTTACCGAAACGAACGCACGCGAAATTATGATCCCGCGGACGGAAATGGCCTGCTTGTACGCCAATCTGCCGTTCGAGGACAACATGGAAATCGCGCATCGCGAAATGCGAACCCGTTATCCGGTATGCGACCCGGATAAAGACAACATTATCGGCTTCGTGCATATCAAGGACTTGATGAAGTCGCACGGTGCGCTGACCGAGCTTCGCTCCATCGTGCGTCCGATCGCCAAAGTGCCGGATTCGATGCCGATCAGCAGGCTGCTCAAGCTGATGCAGTGGAAGAAAGTGCAGATTGCTCTGCTCATCGACGAATACGGCGGAACTTCGGGCATGGTCACGCTGGAGGATATTCTGGAAGAAATCGTCGGCGAAATCCAAGACGAGTTCGACCCGGATGAGCGGGCTCGGGTGGAGAAGAAAGACGAGTTCAACTTCTCCATCGACGGTCTGATGCTAATCGACGAAGTGAACGATCAGTTCGGTCTGGAAATCGAGTCCGAGGACTACGATACGATCGGAGGCTGGGTGTACTCGCAGGTGGAGCTTCCGCCCAAGCATGGACAGAGCGTCGTCTATCAGGACGAATTCGAGTTCGTTATCGAGGAAACGGATGACCTGCGAATCGCAAGGCTCGCCGTCCGTAAGCTGCAAGCGGATTCGCAAACACAGTCGGCGTAAACGATATAGCTTGAACGAAAAAGTGAGGCCCTTCGGGGACCTCACTTTTTTGACGTTGCAGATTAGACGGTAGAATTGGCGCCTTCGCGTCTTGCGTAAGAATGGTGAAGCATCTCGCCCGGCATTTGCAGAAACAGTTCCACGTACTGCTTATCGAACTGCGTGCCGCTGTGCCGGCGCAGCTCTTCCTTTGCTTCCTCCAGCGACATCCCTGATCGGTAAGGCCGATCGGACAGCATACTGTCGAAGGAATCGATGATGGTGCAGATCCGGGCGAACTCTGGAATATCCACCCCGCTTAAGCCGTACGGATAGCCGGTTCCGTTCCAGCGCTCGTGGTGAAATTCGACGATGTCGATGATCGCCTGCTCCTCCGGCGCATGAATTTTCAATATATCCGCACCCAGCACCGGATGCTGCTTCATCATCCTCCATTCTCTTTCCGTAAGCGACGTATCCTTCTTTAGAATCGAGTCGGGCATGTAAATTTTCCCGATGTCATGCAAGCAGCATCCGATCACCAATTGCCGGGTCTGCGAAAGATTCAGGCGCATCATCAGCGCCATGGTTTTCGCGAGCTTCCCCACCCGCAGACTATGCTCGTAGGTATCGACGTCCTTTTCCATTAACCGAACCAACTCTTGAGTGACTAAACGATCCCGCACGCGTTACCCCTCCTCGCCCATGTGTCGCGCCCTGCCGAAATCCTTCAAGCCCCTCCTTTCCGTAGTCAGGCGTGATACAATAGAG
>NZ_BIMB01000074.1 GCF_004000865.1 Paenibacillus elgii NBRC 100335
GATGTTCAGTTTTCAAAGGGCAATTCCTCCAACAAAACCCGTACTGTCAAGCATTTCAAGCTTTGTCGGTTGTTGTCACCTCGTTTAGCGGCGACTTTTATAATATATCACATTTGCCCATCTTAATGCAAGCTTTTTTTTAAAACATTTTTTTTGAAGCAGCTTGATCAAGTTTTTTAAAAGGCAGCCGTTTTTAGCGGCGAGAATTAATTTAACATATCTTAAGTTCGAAAGTCAACCCTTAAAATAAATAAAATATCCGGCCGCTCGAAAGCAACCGGAAGAAAAGTGTACTCTACTACTCTATCATGCCTTCGACGGGGCTGCTGGCAGACGCATAGCGCTTCTTGGGGATACGGCCCGCCAAGAAGCCTTTGCGTCCTGCGATCACGGCCAGCTTGAACGCTTCGGCCATCAGAACGGGGTCCTTCGCGCCGGCAACAGCCGTGTTCAACAGCACGCCATCCGCACCAAGCTCCATAGCTAAGGCAGCATCCGCAGGACCGCCAATGCCTGCATCGACGATAATCGGAACTTTCGCTTCCTCGATAATAAATCGCAAATTGTTCGGGTTAACGATTCCTTGACCGGAACCGATCGGCGATGCTCCAGGCATGACGGCCGCGGCTCCCGCTTCCTGCAGCTTGCGGGCTAATATCGGATCATCCGAAGTATAAGGCAATACGATAAAGCCTTCCTCTACTAAGATTTTCGTCGCCTCCAGCGTTCCTACCGGATCGGGAAGCAGTGTTTTCGAATCTCCGATCACTTCTACTTTGATCATATCGCAAAGCCCGGAAGCTTTGGCCAGACGCGCAATGCGCACAGCTTCCTCTACGGTATAGGCGCCGGCCGTGTTAGGAAGCAGCGTGAATTTTTTCAAATCTACCGTTTCCAAAAAGTTAGGCGCATCTGGGTTGTCGATCGGCAGACGGCGGATGGCAAAAGTCAATACTTCCGCATCCGAAGCTTGAACGGCCTGATCTTGAATCTTTAAATCCGAAAACTTCCCTGTCCCAAGCAGCAGCCGGGATTGAAATTCGTAAGGTCCGATTTTTAACGTGTCGCTCATGGTGGTTAGCCCCTCCAACGATAGTTTTATTTAGCCGCCGCCGACAAAATGAACGATTTCGATCTGGTCTCCATCGTTCAGGCAAGCTTCCTCATACCGGGTACGGTCAATAATTTCCCGGTTTAATTCGACAACCAAAATTTTATGGTCCAGTTTGAACGCCGAGAGCAGTTCGGCTACGGTAGCCGCGTTCTCCACTTCCCTCAGCTCCCCGTTTACGGTCAGTCGCATCCTTATCACCTCCAGCCGTTTTGCCGATAAAAGCAAAAAAGCCGACCCGCAGGCGGGCCGACCGAATGTTGTCTGCATACTTCATATGCAGTTTACTGGCATTCGTCCACTTCCCTACGCTGGTATAATCCAGTGATGCCTGCTGTACGCAGACTTCATAACAGGTTCCAAGGGTCAAAGAACACGCTTCTTTTTCTCAGCCCCGCAAGTCGGAGCTCCCCTAGTGGCTATTTGATTGTCCAATTCATTATAACACAACAGTCAGCTTTTGACATCCTTATACCGCATCTCCAGCACAGATAACTCCGGGTCATAGGTAAAGACGATTTCTTTAGCCAACGATTTTTTGACCAGCTTATTCAAGAGCAGCGGAAGATCCGCTTTGATGTCCTCCAGCTCAGGCCGCTGCTGCAACTCCTGAAGGCTCCACGCTTCCTCGCGGCTGGCAAGCAGTTCGATCAGCGGCCTGCAGCAGCGCTCCATCTTGGACATGACGGAAAATTCGCTGGCCAGCAGCACCAGTTGAACGCGTTGTTTTAACGTCTCTTTACTTAACGTCAGCTCCTCGTACAGCTTGTACACCCCGGGATTGATCGTCTTCACCTGCCGCCAAACCGTTACCTCCGGATGATTGCCGGACTCGATAATGACGATTCGCGCCCAATGGTGCAAAGCCTCCAATATATTGTTGTATGCATCGAGCAAATGCTCGTCTAAGATGTATTCTTTACTTTGCGAATAGCAGCGCAAAAATTTGGAGAACTCGATCAGCAGCTTGTGTTCTCTCAGCGGTAGCGGGAACTCAAGCACTTTATGCCGCAGGGTCTCCAAATACATATCCCGATCCAAAAGTATCTCCCCTTTTAAGATCCAATAAATAACATTGCGATACTCGCCGCGCAAAATCAGTTCATCCAGAGTATCCGGGCTTATCCATCTTTCTTGTATACGGCGGTTGTCTTTTATATAATGAACTTGTTGATGAGCACGTTCGTTATTGCTGCTGACAACCAGAAGCACAATGTCGAATCCGTCCGTGACAGCCGAGAACAAAGAAGGATTGCCGACGGCCGCTACGCTGATAACGGACTCGTCTTGACGGAGCCTTTCTACCCAATATGCTTTTAAGGAATCCATCGCGAAAGCCTCCTGACGATAGCCACATGCGTTCTTCATGAATAATTATTTCTACATGAAGCCGCCGTTTCCTGCATTCTTTTGTGACGACACTCACAATTCTTACGAGAAAGAAGTGAAAGACATGAAATTCAAGTCAAGTAAAGTAAATGAATTCCGGCTGTGGGGGCTCCTGCTGACTATGGGCGGAATGCTTCTGATGATTCTCGGGCTTGCCGGAATCGTCTTCGAATGGGGAGCCGCCGGCCGTATGATTGCTGCGGTATGTATGGTCATCGGGGCCATTGCCATGCTGGTGAGCATGGGAATTTATTTTGCCGCGGGCATGATGTCGACCAGCGCTACAGTGATCGAATGTCCAGAGTGCGGAAAGCCGACCAAGATGCTTGGGAAAACAGACCGCTGCATGTTCTGCAAAACGATTCTGACACTCGATCCGAAATATGCTCCGGCTGCCGATTCGGGAGCAAACCCGACGCATCCAGCCGGCGAAACGACATCACCGTAACCGGCCCCCGACTTATTTTGGATACATAAATAAACCGGCTTCGCCCTTATCGTTCGATGAGGCGAGCCGGTTTATTTTGCTGTTGATCGTTATTTTTTCGGAGCTTCCAACGACGTACTGATCCAGCTCCACGCCTCGGGGTTCTCGAAGCCTCTCCGCCACGATGCGACGCCGGCCAAATCGTACTTTTTCACAAGTTCGATGCGCGCTTTTACCGACGTCTCGTCTTCGATCCAAATTTTGTTGAGCTTGCCGTCTTCCGTATACTCGATGTAATTTTGTCCCGTTTCCGGGGACAATACGGGGGTAAGCTTTTTCTCCTTGATGATGCGCTGCGGCATGTCCATGAACACGGCTCTCGAGCTTACATCGGTTTTGCCGTTCTTTTTCGTTTCGGTCCATACCCGCGTATAGAAAGGAATGCTGAGAATCAGCTTGGACGGCGGAATCTGCTCTTCTTTCAGCAGGTCGGAAATCGACTTCTCCACCCATGGCAGCGAAGCGACGGAACCCGCCTTCGGACTGCTCGCCCAATGCTCGTCATAAGCCATCAGCATCATATAGTCGAGCGACTGGATCAGCGTTTTCCGGTCATAAAACATGGACCACGCTTCGCTGCTCGATTTGGCGGTGACATCCATGGAAACGACGAGGCCTTGCTCATGCATGAGCGGCGCCATTTCCCGGACGAATTGAACCAGGTTCTGCTTGTCCTTTAAATTGACGTTTTCGAAGTCGATGTTGATTCCTTGCAGTGAATACATCTGAGCAAAGGCAAGCAGCTGCTTGATCATCTTCATTCGTTTGTCATAAGAGGAAAGCGCTTGGGTCGTCCGCTTCTGCTCGAAGCCGTTGCTGAAAAGCCCCCAGACCTGGTATCCTCTGTCGTGGGCCCATTTGACATAGGCAGGATCGGCCAAGTTTTTTAGGTTGCCCTCGCCGTCCTCCAAATGAAACCACGTCGGACTGACCACATCCAGTCCCGGCATGTCGGGAATTTTGCTGGTGTCCGGATTTTTCGTCACGACCTGCTCCCAAGTCATATTGATTTTGCCGCTGATAGGCTTTTTAGCCACGAACGGAGGCTCCGGTTCTTTCTTCGGGATCACTTCGTCCCGGTCGGCAGCAAGCTGATCCTTGCGGACATATCCCATATAGCCGTTCGTCTGCTGAACCCGATACCATTCGCCTTCCTCGCCCCATACGATCAAGCTCTCTCCCTGCTTCAAATCGGCATGAATCGGAGCTTTGATTGTCGGGTCCCGCCGCATGGCAATCGTCTTGTCAGGCTTATCCGGAATCGTGATCGTTTTATACCAGTGAATCGTCTCGCCTTCCTTAAACAGCAAAACGGCTCCCGTATCCGGCGATTCCCGCAGATCGACCTTGTATAAATCTTTCAGCGGATCGATCGGCAGGTACAATATCCCGTTCGACTTTTCGAGCGGAAATTTGAGCGTAAACGGCTTTTCGTTGATCATCCCGGTCAACTGGCTGGTTCGAAGCCGGATCACTTTGTTTTGCGTCGTAATGATCGTCGATTCGCTCGCTTTCTCATAGACCAGCGTCGGATCGATCCGTTCCTTCACAATGTCGAACGGAAGCTTCAAGCTTTCCTTCTGCCCGACGGCGGGCTGATCCAGCATACCGCCTTCGTAGAAGATCGGTTTGGGATTACCGCCAAAATCGGGTTGTTCATGCTGCCAATTCGGGACATACTTGACCCATAAGTAAGCGCCTAGCATAAGACCGCATAGGATGGCAAAAAACAACAGGACAAAGGTCGTCTTTTTTCTTTTTTTGCGGCGCGACCCGCCTCCCGCTTCGAACGTCGGTTCCATGGTTTCACTCCCGTCACATGATGAGGCAAAGCTGATGAATAAAGAAAAAAAGGACGCGTCGACCCGCAGCCGCGGGAATCCAGACACGTCCATTATACCTTAATTCTACCAATCTATCATGTCGTCTGCTTGGCACAGTCTGAACAGATGCCGTAAACTTCCACCCGGTGGCTTTTTACCTGGAATCCGGTCATTTCGCCGGCAGCCTGCTCCAGGTCGTCCAGCGGCTTGTAAGCGAAGTCGACCAGCTTACCGCATTCCTCGCAAAGCGCATGATAGTGATCGGACAAATCCGCGTCAAAGCGGCTGGAATGGTCGCCATAGGTCATCTCCCGTACCAATCCGCTTTCGATAAATACCTTAAGGTTATTGTATACCGTTGCCACGCTCATGCTAGGAAAAAGCGGCGACAACGCTTTATAAATTTCATCCGCCGTCGGATGAGACATTGTATTGATCAAATAAGATAAAATGGCATGCCGTTGCGGAGTCATCCGAATGCCCATCGTTTTGAGTTTATTAAGTGCCTGCTCCAATGAATGGTTCATCGTGTTCACCGCCTAATCCGGAAAAAGAGTGTATCACTTTATTTTACCCGGATTTTCAGCAAATTGTCAATTGGACCCCTGTATGACGAGCTTGCTGTTGGTATGCAGCTTAATCGTGTATTTGCCGCTTCCGACTGTGCCTTTGACGCTATCCTCTTGGACAGACAAAGGCAGATCGGTTTTGATATGTCCCTCTTCTCCTTCGCCGTCAATCTGATAGTCGCCTTTTTGCGGAAGCTTGACCTCCACCTTGCCGTTGTCCGTCTGCACGTCCCAGTCGCCGTCGACAACTGTGCTGCTCACTTCGACGGACCCATTGGTTGATTTTAATTTTACGCCTTTAAACGTCCCCTGAGCGACGACGCTGCCGTTGCTCGTTTCCGCCTGCAGTTCCCCTGTCACATTGGTGATGTTCAGCTGCCCATTGGTCGATTTCAGCGTCGTATTCCCTTGATGATCCTTCACCTGCATTTGTCCGTTGGTAGTTTTGAGCGTCATCGGCCCTACCGTGCGTTCCGATTGAACTTTGCCGTTGGTGGTCTCCAAATCCAACTCGCCCTGCAAATTCTCTAGACGGATTCCCCCATTCGTCGTATGCCCGTAGAGACGCTGCTTAATCGGCAGTCCGGATGCGTCGATATTGCCATTGCGCATCTGCAGCTCCACATTGACTTTATGCTCCGCAGGCAGCGTGACGACCAGATCCATCCGCGGCTTGCGGTTTCCGAACAGAGCGCCGACACCTTCGTATTCTTTGGCGACAGCCTGGATTTTGAGCGTATTGCCGCTTACGCTGTGTTCCAGCTTGGATTCGTTCGCGAGCGCTTGCGCATCGTCATCACTGACACCTTTAACGTACACCTTGACATCGACTTGAAGCTGGTCGACCGACCCGGACTTAAGAACAACGTTACCATTTTCATTGTCCAGCTTCACGTTGTCGACGGGAGCAGGTAGCTCGATGGCGGTAATGCCTTTATCGAATTTCTTTCCCTCGGCCATCATATCGATCGTCCCGTTGACGGTCCAGCCGCTGAATTTTTTCAGAAGCTCGCCGCTCTGGGTACTGACAATGACGATGGCGGCGATAAGCACCGCGAAAATAATCCCGCCGATGTCGAGCTTCAATTGACGATCGCTGTTTCTAAACTTGATATTGAACAAAATATATTCAATTCCGAGCAAAATAAACAACAGCGGCCACCAATCCGCCAGCATCGCAGTGAGGTGAGTGCCCGTCGTCTTGTCAGCGATTACGGCGCCGCCGACACATACGAGCAAAATTGCCGCCGTGTAACGGCCTGCCTTATGCATGCGAATTCTCTCCTTATTTTTTCCTGGATTCTTTATAGAACATGAAAACCCCGATGGCAATCAAAATAACGGCGCCAAACGACGACCCGACAAAATCAAATACGCGTTCGAGCCACTGCGGCTTGCCTCCGGCCAGAAACAACAGCGCGCCCGCCGCGATAAGCGCGTAGCCGAATATGTTCCCTTGGCGCAATTTGCGCGTCGGCTTCTCGGACGCAAACGGAGAATCCCCTTCCGTCCGGGGCTCGTCAAAATAAGCCGGATGTCCATACCCGTTAACCCGATCCGTCTGCTGCAGCGCATCGAAGATATTGTAGAAGTAAGTGACGGGCATAAGCAGCGAAAACAAAACGATCAGTGGAATGCTTTCCGCTCCATTGGTAGCGAAATACACAATGGCGACAATATTCATTATAAACAGCAGCATGATCCCCAGGCCCCGCTGCATCAAACCCAAATATAATTGTCCGGTGCCCGGAATAAAAAACGACAATAACCCCGCCAACCATTTGCTCTTATGGGGCTTCGGTCTGAAAAAAGGATCGAACGGCGGTTTTGGGGACTGCCCCCACCGCTCCATTCGCTCCCGCAAAAACTCGTCTTCCCGATCCTCACGATGAACATGCGGGCCTTTCGGTTGGTCCTGCATTTGTAGATTCCCTCCTTATGACAACAATTGGCGCGATACCGATTCGACGACGTGGAACAATTGAAGGGCGCCGGTACGAACATCGGCCTCCCACTGGTTCGGGTCCAGAGACGTCAGCTTCCCGAATACGCCGGAAATGATAAACAGGAACGTAGCAGCCATGGCGACCATCCCGTGAAGCAGCTCGGTACGCCAATAAGGCATCCATTTGCGCCGGGGCGAGGAAGCTTGCGCCTCGAGCGCCGGGCGAACCGGCAACGGCCGGTCCGATGAACGCAAAGCGGACATGACGCGGTCCGTCAATTCCGCAGGCGCCTGTTCAACGGCAAGCTGATCCAACATCAGTTCGACGTCCAAAAAGTCGGACAGCCTCCCGCGGCATGGAGCGCAAGCCTTCATGTGACGTGCAATCCGATGGTATTCCAATTCAGAGCAACTTTTATTCAGATAGCGTAGCAGCTCTTGATCTTTTGGATGCATGATGGTCATGTCCCCGCACCTCCAGCCATTTTTCTTTAAGCAGCGATTTTCCGCGATACAATCTCGTTTCAATCGTCTTCATCGGCAATCCGGTCACATCCGAAATTTCTTGATACGACAACTGTTTGTAGTGATACAAATACAGAATGAGCCGGTATTTGTCCGGCAGGTCGGCAAGCAGCCGCTGCATCGTTTCCTGCTCTTCCTTTTGCAGCGCGCGGGCCTCGGGCTCTTCCCGGCGATCTCCGAACCAGCCCTTAACTTTGTCCAGAATCGCTTCGTACGGCTTGCGCCGCTGCGAACGCCTGTAGTCGGTGACCAAATTGACGGTCATCCGATAAAGCCAGGTTTTAAACTTGGCGTCGCCGCGAAAGTTGGCGAGGGAACGGTACAGCTTGATAAATACTTCCTGAGTCAAATCTTCGGCTGTTTCGCGATGTAAGGTCATGCGATAAATCAGCGTATAGATATAGTCCTGATAACGTGCCATCAATACCCGGTACGCTTCTTCATCACCTTGACGGATTAGGTCGACCAGTTGTTCATCCGTCATGCTCTCCACATTGCTCACCGCCTTGATCTGCGCTCTTGAAAACTTAGACGCCGCCCCTCCCCCAAACCCCTTCAAAACCATTCAAAAAATTTTATTTTAATCGCAGGAAACGGAACGGACGCCATCCAGCCGCATCAGATCTTCGACAGTTTGGCTGACATTGTCGCCTTTAGCAAGCCTCAGCGTAAGGGTGATTTGAATCAAGTCCTCTTCTTCTGAAGGCATCTCTTCGACGGAAAGCTTCTGGATTACGCTGCCTTTGTTGGCGAGTAAAGCGGATACTTTGCCGATCAAACTCGGCGTATCCAGCGCTTTGAGCTGAATATGACGCAGCTTTTTGGCGCGGAGGTATTTTTTCTCCACCAAGTTAAGCACAAACAAACTGATCAAGGCAAACACGCAGCTCAATGCGGCCGCATAATAAAAGCCTGCCCCCGTCGCAAGGCCGATAGCGGCCACCACCCATAGGGAAGCGGCCGTCGTAAGGCCGGTGATCGATTTGCCTGTATATAAAATGGTCCCCGCGCCGAGAAATCCGATTCCGCTGATGACCTGGGCCGCCAGTCGGGCCGGGTCCAACCGCACGTTGTCCAGCTTGGAAAATTCGGAAAAACCGTACATGGATAAGAGCATAACCAGCGTGGAGCCGAGGCACACGAGCATGTGCGTGCGCAGTCCGGCGGCATGGCTGCTCTGCTCCCTCTCGATCCCGATCAAGCCGCCGAACAGCAGCGACAATACCAATCTGAGCGTAATATGAAGCGTATCGATCGTCCATGGATCGTGTGTCAAACAAACCGCCTCCTTACCAACAAGATATTGATGACTATTGTAACACGCCATGCTCTTCTGATGGAGGCCCGGTAAAAATATTCCGCAGAAAAGTCATTGACTTCGGGACAGTTGCAGGTAGACTAAAGAAGTGAAACGTTTAAATTAACATGGGACGAGTACTGGAGGAATGGTGCTTCATGAAAAAGGAAACGAACGAGCGGAGACGTCTCGTTCTCCGGCTTGCGGCCGAGCAGGCTCTTGCCCTGCCTCTGTCGGAGAGCGGCTACTGGTTTCATAAAGATGTGCGCGACAATTTTTATTTTGCTTCCCATCTGTTTGCCTATGTAGCGGAAGGCGCTCCCGGTTGGAGCGAAGAGACTCGGAAAGCGGCGACCGACCTGTCGGTCCAGATGCTTCGTCAAGTTCTGGCGCTGCAGGATCAAAATCCGGACAGCCCGATGTACGGGCATTGGCCGTTAAATTTGGGAGCCGATCCGGCCGTGGCGAAGCCGCACGTATTGCCGGTCGAGCTGATGGGATGTCTGCTGATCCTGTTCCACGAAAGGATGCGGCACGCGCTGCCCGCTGAACTGGATAGCGAGCTTCAAGCAGCTCTGCTGCACATTTACAAAAGCGGCGTGTACCGCCATCCGCTGGCGTCGATGCATCATCATGAAGCGAAGCACACCGCATTGAAGCTGCTGCTCGGGCACGTATTCGCCGACGAGGCGCTGCTTCGGGAAGGAACGACGTGCGCCCGCCGTCTGTTGAATCACGTACATACGTTCGGATTCAAGGAGTATGGCTGCCTCCCTTGGCATTGGCATTGGATTCAAGCTTTCACTTGCGTATGGGAAATCGTCCAGGATGAACAAGCGCATAAGGTCGCTGAGGAACTGCTCGAATATTTGTGGGGACTTCGTGCGGAATCGTATTTGCGTGGCGCTTGGGTCGGGCCGCAGTCCCGGATCTGGCCGCACGATGCGCCGAAGGATACGAATACGCCGCATGACTATATCCAGTTCGGCGATTTTCCGGCGCCGACGGCGTTTCCGCGTCTGGAGGGAGCGGCGCTCTTCAGCTATGAAGTATCGGAGGCTGTCCGGGAGGCGGCCATGAACCGCCAAGCGCCTTGCGAGCTCAAGCGTAAAATCCGTTTTGCCGGAGCCGACGAGACGGTCGAGTCCGAAGCTCATACGTATGCCTATTTGACGAACGACTATGCCCTCGGGGGCATTTGGGAGCGGCGCGACGAATTCGATAACGAACAGCTGCGCTGGGATGTCTCGCTGCCCCTGGATACGGAAACGGCCGCGCTCGGCGTAAATCAGCTGTACTTCTTCCACCCTGGGGCCTATTACACGCCGGGCGACGACCGCCACGCCAGCTCTTACGGACAGGTGCTGCTGGATAAAGATACGGTCATCGCCGTCTGGGACGTACCGCCGGACGCCGAGGCCGTCGATACGTTGGTCGGATGCCTGCCCAAAGGCGAATGGCACTTCGAAGAACGAAGCGCCTATGGAAAGCTCGGGCAGGTGTTCGCCGCGGTCCATCTGTTGCAGCCGTTAAGCGTGAAGGAACAAAATGACCGCCTGTCCGCGGCCTCGCTGCTCTCTAACGGGCGGAACGCAGTCGTGGTCGAAGCGATGAGGGCGGCGGAAGCGGAAGCGTTCGGTGTCTTTACGCTAGAAGACTGGCGTGCCCTTGCAGGCGCTTCGGATAAACAACCCGCCTTCGAAGACGGAAAAGAGACCTTGTCGGTTGCTTATACGACTCGCCGTGGCCACCGCTTGCAGCTGACCGTACGCGGTGAAACCATTGTACAGCGTACGGTCGACGGCGTGACGGTTGTCTTTGACGACTACACGATTTTTTGAAATTGCGTCAGCGTAATGCCGAGCGCAAGCAACTGGACCTGCACCGGCTCGTACCCGTGCTTTTCGTAAAGCCGTACGGCCGGTGTATTGTTCGTGCCCGTAGCGACTTTGATCAACGTTCCCGGCGGGACATGCTGCTCGATATGCTCCAGCAGCCGGCTGGCAATCCCGTGACGGAACCAGTCGGGATGCACCATCATCCGGCAAACGGTCATTTCCTTGGGCGATTGCTTGCAGGCCGCCGCACCGACAAGCCGCTCATCCATGTAACAGCCGAAAAACGCTTCTCCCGACTCCCGGAGCGTAAGCGGCGAATCGAGCAGCGGCGGAATCTCTTCGAAGCCGACAAGCTCCGCTTCGATACGGTATGCGACCTGCTGAAGCGACAGCAGCTCCAGCACGGCGTTCTGATCGCTTAAATCAATTGGTCTGATCATGAGGGTGCAGCCTCCTTCAAGCCTCATTTGACAGTGGAGGCACTTAGATTACCCTATATTTTACCAAACGAAACGTTGTCTCACAACAAAAGAGGCTGTCCCTGGCAAATGTTCGCCTTGGGACAGCCTCTGACGCTTTTTCCAGCTATGGAAAGCCTTAGCGGTTCAGGACCTCGATAATCAACTTGTTCACCAATCCGGGGTTGGCTTTCCCCTTCGTCTCTTTCATTACTTGACCGACCAGGAAGCCGACGGCTTTCTCTTTGCCCGCTTTGAAGTCTGCCACCGATTGCGGGTTGCCCGCAACGATATGCTCAACCACGGCCAAAATCGCGCCTTCGTCGCTGATCTGCACAAGCCCCTGCTCCTCAACGATCGTCTGCGGGGCTTTGCCCGTTTCCAGCATCGTTTTAAAGACGGTTTTGGCAATTTTGCTGCTGATCGTCCCCTTCTCCATCAGTCCGATCATTTCGCCGAGACCTTTGCCGGTCACTTTGACATCCTGCAGCTCCAGGTTGTTCGCGTTCAAGTAGCCGAGCAGATCGCCCATAATCCAGTTAGCGACGGCTTTGGCATCCTTGGTGAAGTTCAAGCTTTCCTCGAAAAAGTCGGCCAGCTTAATCGACGACGTGATGACCTCCGCGTCATAGCTCGGCAGGCCGTATTCGCTGACGTACCGCTTCTTGCGGGCGTCCGGCAGCTCGGGAATCGATTCGCGGACGCGCGCTTTCCAAGCGTCGTCGATGTGCAGCGCCACGAGGTCCGGGTCTGGAAAATAACGGTAGTCGTGCGCTTGTTCCTTGCTCCGCATCGTCAGCGTCTTGCCCTGCGCTTCGTCCCAACGGCGCGTTTCTTGTACGACTTTGCCGCCGCTGTCCAGCACGTCCGCCTGACGCCATTCTTCGTATTCCAGTCCGCGCTGTACGCCACGGAACGAGTTCATGTTCTTCAGCTCGGCCTTGGTGCCGAATTCCTTCTGTCCGTAAGGACGCAAGCTGATGTTCGCGTCGCAGCGCAGCGAGCCTTCCTCCATCTTCACGTCGGAAACGTCGCAGTACTGCATAATCGCTTTCAGCTTCTCCAGATACGCTCGCGCCTCCTCGGGGGAGCGGAGGTCCGGCTCGGATACGATCTCGATCAGCGGCGTGCCGACGCGGTTGAAGTCGACGAGCGAGGCATGGCCTCCGTCTACGTGCGTCAGCTTGCCCGCATCTTCCTCCAAATGCACGCGCGTAATGCCGATGCGCTTCGTTTCGCCGTTGACCTCGATTTCAATCCAGCCATGCTCGCCGACCGGCTTGTCGTACTGCGAAATTTGGTACGCCTTCGGGGAGTCGGGGTAAAAATAGTTTTTGCGGTCGAATTTGCTCTCCGTTGCAATCTGGCAGTTAAGCGCCATCGACGCTTTCATCGCGTACTCCACCGCTTGCTTGTTCAGCACGGGAAGCACGCCGGGATGTCCGAGACAAATCGGACATGTATGGGTGTTCGGCGGAGCTCCGAAGGCGGTGGAGCAGCCGCAGAAAATTTTGGAGTTCGTGTGCAGTTCAACGTGCACTTCGAGCCCGATGACCGTCTCGTATTTCTTGTCGGTTGCTGCTGTCACTAAAGGTGGCTCCTTTCTATTACAGCTGCGGACGCTGCTTGTGGAAGTCGGTTTGCTGCTCGTAAGCGTGAGCGACGCGCAAAATCGTCGATTCGTCCAGCGCCTTGCCGATAATCTGCAATCCGATCGGAAGTCCGTCGGCAAATCCGCAAGGAACGTTGATGGCCGGAATGCCGGCAAGGCTGACAGGAATCGTCAAAATATCGTTCAAATACATGGTCAGCGGGTCGTCCGACTGCGCGCCGATTTTAAAAGCAGGCGTCGGAGCCGTCGGTCCGATAACCACATCGTATTTTTCGAACACCTGCTCGAAGTCGCGCTTGATCAACGTACGGACCTTTTGCGCCTTCAAGTAGTAGGCGTCGTAATAACCGGAGCTGAGCGCGTACGTTCCGAGCATGATGCGGCGCTTCACTTCGTCGCCGAACCCTTGGCTGCGGGATTGGACATACATATCAAGCAAATTTTTCGGATTGTCCGCGCGCACGCCGTAACGTACGCCGTCGAAGCGCGCCAGGTTGGAGGACGCTTCGGAGGAAGCGAGCAAATAATAAGTTGCAACCGCGTATTCCGTATGCGGCAGCGATACTTCTTCGACGATCGCACCTTGGCCTTCCAGCACCTTCAAAGCGGTCAGGACGGCATCCTTCACCTTCGGGTCGATGCCTTCGCCCAAATATTCCTTCGGGACGGCAATCCGCAGCCCTTGAACATCGCCCGTCAAGGCGCTGACGTAATCCGGGATTTCCGTGTTAAGCGACGTGGAATCGAGCGGATCGTGCCCGGCAATCGCCTGAAGCAAATAAGCGCTATCTTCGACGTTTTTGGTGAGCGGACCGATCTGGTCGAGCGAGGACGCGAACGCGACCAAGCCGAAGCGGGAAACGAGCCCGTAAGTCGGTTTGAGACCGACAATGCCACAGTATGCCGCAGGTTGGCGGATCGAACCGCCGGTGTCGGAGCCGAGCGAGAAGTATACTTCGCCGGCCGCTACCGCTGCCGCAGAGCCGCCGCTGGAGCCGCCCGGAACGTATTCAAGGTTCCACGGATTGTGCGTCGGATGGAAGCTGGAATTTTCGTTGGAGCCGCCCATCGCGAACTCGTCCATATTCAGCTTGCCGATGCTGACCGCATCCGCTTCTTTAATTTTCCGAACCGCTGTTCCGTCATAAATCGGGTTATAGTTGCGCAAAAATTGGCTTGCGCACGTCGTCGTGACACCTTCGGTCACCATGTTATCCTTGATGCCAATCGGCAGCCCGAACAACAGCCCGCGCGGATCGTTACCGCCTGCCTTGGCGTCCAGCTCCTTCGCCTTCGCCCGGGCGTTCTCTTCGTCCAATGTGAGAAACGCCTTCACTTTGCCGTCGACAGCGGCAATGCGTTTATACGACTCGTCCACCAAATCGGAGACGGTGATTTCCTTCGCATGAAGCTTGTTATGCAGTTCCTGCAAGCGCAAATTAAACAAAGACAAGCACAAGTCCTCCCTTCAGGTTCGCCTCGGTAGATTCCACACTTATTCCAATACGGCAGGCACTTTGATCTGCCCATCTTCTTCATCCGGGGCGTTAAGCAGCACTTTCTCAATCGGCAGCGACGGTCTGACCTCGTCTTCGCGCATGACATTGACAAGCGGCATCGCGTGGCTGGTCGGTTCGACATCGTCCGTGTTCAATTGCTCCAGCTGCCCGGCATATTTCAATATGGCGTTCAACTGCTCGGTAAACTGTTCTTTCTCGCGGTCACTCAGCTCCAGTCGGGCGAGAGCGGCCACATGTTCGACATCCTTCACGGTTATGCTCATTCCTGCACCTCACTCTACTGACAATCATTCTTATTATTATAGCGGAGTTAGGGGGTGAACTCAATTGGGAACGGCGTGATTTTGCCCAAAAGAAAAAGAATCGGCAGCGACCCTTTCGAGGTCGTGACCCGATTCTTTCGCGTCAACTCTATCACGTTTCTATTAAATGAACGCCTCAAATCCAAGCCCTCAGATTGACTTGCTTGATGAAATCTTCCTTGGACTGCACCTCTTTGTTCGTTTCCGCTACGACTTCTTCCGTATCGCCATTCATTACACGGCGAAACAGTTCTTCGTTCTTCGTCGCAAGCGCAAAATCAATCAGCGCTTCTCGTTCCAGCCGATCCACTTCCTGCTGAATAAGCACTTCTTCGAGCTCGACATCGGCGCCCGGTACGAAGTAATGCTTGTTCACTTTCGGAATCCGAACCACGTAATCGAACACATTGTCCGCATTACGGTCGTACGCGATAATATATCCATATTCGCCGATCGGCAAATTTTGTTCGAAGCTGTCGCCAATAATTACGATCTTCTGTCCCAGACGCAGCATGGACGTTCCCCCTCTTGGTCAACCGGCCCTTGCCTTGGATTCATGCTCTGATTGCTGTCTTAATTTAATCTAGATGCATCATGTAAGGAATTGGTGTATGACGCAATGAATCTCTCTTGCAACGGTCGCAGAGCGTTTATGATGAATTCTATTAATTTTATCATCTTTTCGAGGGTTAGGCAATGCGATAAGCCTCGTCCGTGCGAACGAAAATATCCCGCTTGTCAGTGGCAGAAGGACTACGATGATGTTCCGGCAACCTATCAAAGAGACAGAGATTGCTAGGCTGGATTGGAAGGGATTGGCCTTCAATTTTATCTTTTTTGTGCTAAAGTAATTAAAAGGAAATAGCTTCCCTACTATTAATATGTTTGAAAATAAGGAGCAAATTAGCGGAAAGGTGTGAGGGATTCATGACAGACCATTTGAGGTTTCCGGTCGGGCAGTACGAGGCTCCGGCAAAGCCGGATGCGGAGACGATTGCGGCTTGGATCGATGATATTGCCCGGCTACCGCAGCTGGTGAGAGCGGCTGTTCAAGGAGCCAGTGAGACACAGCTCGATACGCCGTACCGGCCGGGAGGATGGACGGTGAGGCAGGTCGTTCATCATATGGCGGACAGCCATATGAACAGCTTCATCCGCTTCAAGCTGGCATTGACGGAGGAAGTGCCCGTCATTAAGCCGTACCGGGAGGAACGCTGGGCGGAGCTGCCGGATACCCGGCAAGCCCCGGTTGCGTTATCGCTTGCGCTGTTGGACGCCTTACACGAACGATGGGTATTGCTTCTGCGCGGACTCTCAGATGAGGAGCTTGCAAGAGAATTTCGCCATCCGGACAGCGGCATCATCCGGCTCGATCAAAATATTGGGCTGTACGCTTGGCACGGCCGGCACCATTTGGCGCACATACGCCTTATAACTGGATGAGCCCTTCGCGCGATACGGTGAGCTTCTCGAAACCGGTGTCCGTCACCGCGTAGCTGTTCTCGATCCCGACAACCCCTCGCCCGGGGAAGGTGAACTTCGGTTCGATCGCAATAACCATCCCTGGCTCCAACGGATATCGGAAGCCTTTGGCAAGCACAGGCAGCTCGTCGACCTCCAGGCCGATGCCGTGACCTAGAAATTTGACCTGATCGTCGCCGAAGCCCATATAATGGTCGCCGAGCCCGGCTTCCTGGGCCATGACAAGCGAATGTAGGTAGAGCTGCTCGCACAGCGTACCGGGCTTCAGCATCGATTCGACGCTGCGGATGATCGCTTCGGATACGTCATATGCCTGCCGCAGGTCGTCCGGCAAATCGCCGATCACGGCCGTCCGGGTCTGGTCGATCACGTATCCGTCGATGCAGCATCCGATATCGATCAGGATCGGCTCGTTCCGCTCAATCGGCCGTCGGCTTGCGCTTTGCGGGACAGCCGGACCGAGTCCTTGACCGCCCGCGGGGCCGTCAAAATAGGTCGGCCTGGCAACAGCTTCGCCTGCGCCGATCACCCCCGTAAGCACTTCCTGATTATATCCGCGCAAACGCATTACCCCGATATGTCCGTGCAGCCGGATATAGTGCTCGACGGCGCTCATCAGCTCCAATTCGGTCATGCCGGGCTTAAGCCCTGCAAGCGCATTCTCAAGGGCGCCATCGATGATTCGTGCGGCTTCGCGGATACAAGCGATCTCGCGTGGCGATTTGATCATACGTGTCTCGCGGATCAGCATGGACCCGTCCTTCCACACAACATGCGGGAGCACGCTTTGCAGCCGCTGCCACTGCTGTACGGGCAGAACGTCGAATTCGGCGGCAAGCGTCACGGCGGAGCCGGAGGCAAGCTGCGGAAACGTCTGGGCCAATTGGGCGCCGAAACCGCGGAACGAACCGAGCGGCTCTACTGCGGCTGCGGATTCCTCCTGTGCGCGTGCGACGCTCCGGCGAACGTAGAAGCGCGGCTCGCCTTCCGCCGGAACGAGCAGATAACCGGTCTGCATAGAGCCGGTCAAATAATACAAGTCCACATTTTGCGTAATCATCATACCGTCAAGCTGATGGGCCTGCAGCTTCTGCTGCAAGCGCCCGATGCGTTGTGCGTATTCGTTCATGTTCAGCTCCTCCTAATTGCAGAAATACTGTATCTCTACATTACCTGCCGCAACTGGAAAATGCAAAGAGAGGCTTGAACGAAAAAGGCCTCAGTCCGCGAGAGTTAACGGAATCGGACGCTTGCAACGCTGCTGAGCACCACCGGCTCGCTGCGGGAGAGACCGAGCAAAGGCTGGTTCAGTTCGACGATGGCAACGACGGATGGCCCATAAATCGTCACCTGAACGCTGCGCGTCGTTTGCTTGGCAGTGCCGGTGTGAACGGTAACCGTTCTCTGAAGCACATAAGGATACGCGGGGCTGGTGACAAATTCCAAATGATGCACGACGGGAGCTTCGCGAAGATGGCTGCCCTTTTCCGGCGTCAGATCGCTGTCCAGCTTCAGATTAAGCTGAAGATACCGATTAAAATCATCCGTCCCCTTCTTGCTGTCCCACACGAGCCGGCCGAGCGCCGCCTCCTCCGCCACGATATCCAACGAGGCCGCATGCGCAGCACGGTCAAGCAGAGGTTTGGTTTTGTTCATGCCGTACGTCTGCATCATCCAATTGAACGCAATGACCCAAATAAAGGCGGCTGTCATCATGCCGAGCAAGCCAAAGAGCAGCAAATGCGCGCTCCCCTTTTCATCCTTCAGCAAGCCATACACTTCCGCTCTCAACCGACACTGCCATGCCCGCCGCACACGTATCTCCCTCCTTTTAAAACAGCAACATTGCTTCGAGTTATTCGTAAGCTTCGCTTTTTCCGAAAAGCACCAAATAATAGAACCCTTCTTGGGCCGATGCGCTCCCTCCGCCCCCGATGGCGTTCAGCATGCGGCTCAAATTCGGCGCAGGATACTTGAGGACGAGCTTCACCGTCGGGTCGGCGGCATCGCGAAGCACTTTGCTCCGAGTGCTCCCCATATAGGACGGATAAGCCATGCCGTTTACCGTCACGTCCCCCATCCCGAGCGAGGCTAATCTGGCGTTCATATTGGACTCCACCGTCGGACTTAAATAGCCGACCGCTTCCATTTCCTTGAGCGCATGATTGGCAATCGTATTCAAATGATCCGCCTTCATCGTATACACGAAAAACGGGACGATCGCCAGCGAAAGAAACAGCAGCACGGGCATTAAGAAGAGCGTTACGAGGACGTTGGCCATTCCCTGCTCGTCCTGCAGAAAAGCAGCGATTTTGCTTTTCACTACACCATCACCGTCAATTTGTGACATAATCGAAGCTGCGTACCTGATTCGTAACCGTCGTATGACCGTTGCGAACCTGCTGCTTCAGACCGGCGCCGCCAGTCGGTTGAAAAATATAAATCGAAATACCGAAAATGAGCACGACCGCCAAACATAACGTAATTAGTTTGCTCATGACTCAAGGCTGCTTCAAGGTAGCTTCACCGCTTGTTTGATTGACCGTTGCCTGGGTCACACTCTCGTAAAGTTTCGTTCCCTTGCCCCCTACCGCAGGACCAACCTTCGATCCGGCTACAAACATAGCCGCTCCGCCGAGCAATACCGTCAATAAGCAGGCAATAACCAGTTTTCCCACAGGCTCTCATCCTTTTCTGTCGTTTAGATTATGGTGCGGTCGTACTGACGGAGCCGCTATGTACATCCACCTGCGCTCCCGAGATGCTTGTGTTGAGCCTTCCTCCCTTATCCCCTACTGCCGGGCCGACCTTCGTTCCTGCGACGAACATCGCCGCACCGCCCAGCAGGACGGTCAACAGGCAGGCAATGACTAACTTTCCCATGGCTCTCTCCCCTTTGCGATCGTTATCGTTTCATTGAAACGCATGGTTGATTTGCGTGTTCGTCTTCGTTCCCGCCGTTCCGGCCGCCGGAACGATCTGCGCGCCGAGCACATACAGCGTAGCGCCCCCCAGCAGCACCGCCATCAGCATGGCAATTACGATTTTGGACATCCGTGTCCCGCCTTTCCCTGCGTCTAACCTTCGAAGCTAGTCATCAGCTGTTCGGATATGGTGACAATCCATGGGTACAAAAACAGCAGAACGATAACGGCGAACGGAATCATGATATAGAAGCTGATCCAAATCGGCGCGTTCTCCAGTTTCCGTTGAATATCCGCCGTCAGCGTCGCTTCGATGCTGGCGGTCTGCTCCTTGAGCACCTTGGCCATTTCGTTCGTATCGGCTTGGCAGACCGCATCCAAAGCGTTAACGAGCGGGAACACCTCCGAGATGCCGACCGCTTCCTTAAAGCGCCAAATGGCAGCCCGCTGATCTTTACCCCACATGACCGTCAGCTCCTGCAAATGCGGCTTCAACAGCTTGAGCGGCCGTCCGGCGCGAATCAGCATTTCCCGAATGTCCGCCTTCTCGCTGACACAGATCGACAGCCGCTGGGATAGCTTGGCGATTTCGAGCAGATATCCGGTTCGCTTCTGCGCCGCCGCCGCATGGACGAACAATAGCGGGGTCCACCAGCCTAAAGCGGTGCAAAGCAGCAGCTTCAGCCCCAATCCGAACCACGGGCCAAGCCCCGGATTCGCAAGCAAATCGGGGCTTGCCGCCGCTTGGGCCATAAAGCCGACCAACAGCATCATGAGAGCGAGCCCTGCACGGAGCAGACGAAAGCGCTGATAGCCCCATTCCGCAGGCAGACCGGCCAGCCGGGCTTTCTCGGCAAACGCGCGCGCCTTGGGACTCAACGCTTCCTCCTGCCGGTCCATGACAAGCATCCGATGCTCCCGCCGCTTCAGCGTTTCCAGCATCATCGCCAAACGGCTGGCCCTTCCGAAGCGTATGCGTCCGAGAAGCGGAAACCACAGCAGCGCGCTGCCTGCTATGAACAACAGGGCAAACAGCGCCTGAAAGGCCAGCATCCAACCGTTTGAAACCATTCCCGTCATCGGGCATTCTCCTTTCCAGGAAGTGGGATATTGCATCGCCGCAACAGTTTTGCCGATCGACTAATCCATCGCTCGCTTAAAACGCTTTGCGTCCCGACTTGATGACCATGATCATCGAAATGAACATGACGGCGCTGGAAGCGATCAGCAGCGACTTCCCGACCGGATCGACGAAATAATGGCGGTAATTTGCTCCGTCCGCATAAATGTTGAAGCCGACAACGAAAAATGCGAAGCCGATCATAAAGGTCGTACCGAGCCGGTAAACGGTAATCATAGCAAGCCGATTCTCTTCATGCCGCTTGGCCGCCTGCATCTTGCCGACCAAGTGATGCAGCGATTCGGTGACGTCAGTGCCGTAGTGCGAACCGATCAGCAGCAAATCCGCGAGATCGTCGGCCCATTCGCTTTGAATTCGGCGCGCAAACTCGTACAGCGCTTCATCGACCGATTTCATATGAAGCGCGAGCTCCAAGCGCCTCCATTCACTTTGGACCTCGTCCGGCATCGTCTTCGACGCTTTGACGATCACTTCGGCCAGCGTCAGCCGGGGGCGGTAATGGCCGATCAAGTTCTGCACAAGCATGATCATGCGGTTCGCAATGCGGTGCCGCTTGCGCTGAACGCGAAACCGGACATAAAAATAAGGAAACGAGCCGAGCAAAAAGGCGATGGCGCCACTCAGCCCCCATACGTGAAAGCCCTGCAGCCGGTCCGCACCGACGGCAAAACGCTGCTGCATCAGCTGCACAGCCGCATCCGAGCCGAAAAATCCGACAAACGCCAACAGCAGCATGACTGCGCCGATCACCTCGACCCCGATCTTGAGCTCGGCGACTTCCATTTCCTCAGCCAGATGCCGAATAGGCTTAAGCCCGGTAAGCGAGCCTCCCAAGGTTCGGCGTCCGGGATCGCCCCCAAGCGACCTAAAGCGGCGGCGCCGAGCCGCTCCGGCTCCCGTAATCCGCAATAGCCACAGCACCAGCAGAAGCGACCCGACGATCCAGCAGCCGAAGAGCAGGCCCTTCAGACTGCCTTGCATTAGCTGTGCAGATACGCTCATGCTCCCCATACCCCCAATTCCCGAAACTCGTCGGGATTGGCTCCGTTTGCCACGAGATGGTCCATCAACGAACGGCTGAACCGCTCACCGGTAAACCTCCACGTCTGCCGCTGAAAATCCCATTCGACGAGCGGACGAATATGTACCGTTTGCCGCTCATCCACGGAAAGCTCCGTAATTTCCGTCGCTACCCGAACCGGCTTGCCGCCGATGCGCACCAGCCGCAAAAACACAATAAGGTTAAACGCCCGGGCTACGCGTCTGACGGTATCGGTCTGGTCATGCTGCCGCCCGTCCTGCTTGATCATATCGACGACGTCGCTGATGAACGAATCGCGGTACTTCGTATGCATCGTGCCTATCATGTCGTGGCCGCGCAGCGCGCCCTGCACCATCTGGGACACCTCGGAGCCTTTCGCTTCACCGACGATCACCCAATGCGGGCTCATCACAAGCAATGGCTTGAACGATTCCTCCATGCTCAGCCCGATCTCATCCACTTCCCGGACCGCCAAAATGTTCCGGTTCCCCCGCAGCCGCTCACGGAGCGCGACCTCGAATTCTTTCTCCAGCGTCCGAATCCGTTCGTTCTCCGGAATTTCCTGCGCCAGCGCGAACAAAAACGTCGTCTTGCCGGTCGCCGTGCCTCCGCCGATCAAAAAGCTCGCATGGTAGCGGACCAGCAGGCGCAGGAGACGCGCCATCGGTTCGTTCAATGTATGTAAATCGGCAAGCAGCTCAAGAGTTACGTCTTTGACGATGAAATTGCGGATATGAATGCTCGGGACATCGGAATAAGGCGGCCGGGTCATCACGAGCCGCGAACGGTTCCACAAATAGGACTGGATGAACGGCTGCCGTTCGTTGATCGGCTTTTTGCCGCACAGCGCCAAACGATCCTGCAGCAGCAAAACGTCGGCAAGCGAAGCGAACCGGCGGTCGTGACGTATCATCTCTCCGCCGCGAAGCAGAAAGACGTCGCAGCCGATGACCTGAACCTCTTCCACGTCAGGCAACCGGTACAAATCCTCGATCAACCCCGCGCCGCACGTGTCGGCAAATACGCATTCCGTTGGGGTCAACGGCGGTGTCAGCGTGTCCGGTTCGATATCGATGCGGTATTCGGTCAGCAGCGTATCGATGACCGCTTTCATCCGCACTTGCGCCAGCGGCTCGCCAAGCCCGGCTTGCAAAATATCTTCGTATAGCGCCTGATCCTTCTTGGAACGTTCGGTTAAATGCTCGTACACCAGCTTCACCGCATCGGCTAGCGGCATCCGCTGCACTCCTTTTTTATGCCCGGCCGCGTTCAGGCTCGACCACGAGACCGACATACGCTCGCGCGCTTGGTCCGCCTGCATCAGGTCCTTCAAATATTGCCCGGCGTCGAAACGGGTTCTCGGGCGCATCCGCCCTCCCGCTCGATGATCTCTCGGTAATGACAAGTCCGTCCCTCCTATCCGAACAAGGCGCTCAATCTGGAGATCCATCCCGGTTTATGCCGCCGTCCCGGGGCAAGCTCCGCTCCCTGCACGTCTCCTTCCGCACGCTTCGTCAGCAATGCCGCCAGACCGTCGATCGCTTCCGTAAACGGCTCCGCCTTCGGCATCAAGTAAAGGGGCACTCCCTCATGCACGGCTTTCATGCCGAGACCGCCGGGCGCATTCGGAATGGAAGCACCGAAAGACATGTGCAGCGCGTCCGCGATCCGTTCAGGCTTATCGTCCGATGATGCACGGTTGAGGATCAGCGAGACGTCGGACGGAGTCAGGCCGCAATATTTCCAATAGCAGTCGAACCATTCGCGCCAACTCGTGCGGTAGGAAGCATAATTGTTCTGGGCGACGAGCCAGCGGATGTCGGCTCCGCGAACGGTACACACCGTCGCGGCGTTATCCGGGTAGGCGTTCAGATCGACCAGCGTCACGTCGAATACGGATCTGGCCGTCTGCAGCAAATGCGCCATCATTTCCGGCGTCATATCGAGCGCGGTGTCGCGACGGGGCGAGCCGGTCAAAATATGCAGTCCGTTCATCTTCCGATATGTGATGCACGAATCGAGCAGATCTTCCGGCTGCAGCGTGTGCGTCTGCAGCTTCGGCCGCAGCTTGAACTGGCTGCGGTCCGTCTCCGTCAAATTCAACTGCGAGCGAATTTCCGGGTTGCGCAGATTCGCGTCGATCAGCCCGACGCGCAGCCGGTTCGCCGAAGCCAGCGCAAGCGCGGTATTGACAGCGACCGTTGTCGCCCCGTCCTTGCTGCTCGCAGGCCAGACGGCAACCACGATGCCGCTTCGCTTATCGCCCGCCGCTTTAAGGAAGCTGCGTCCTTCGATGGAAGCGGCGAGCGCTTCGAACGTCTCCTGCTCCGTTCCGCCCAGCGGCAAAAAGGCGAAACCGAGCGTCTCCGCCAGCCGCGTCAACGCTTCCAGCATGAACGAATCGTATACGGCCTCGTCCGGGGCTACGACGACGCGGGCCTGAGGCTGCTTGCGCCGAATCTCCGGCATCCAATCCCAAGGATACGAATCGTAGAACAGGCCGGTATGGACGGCAATAACGTCGAACGGTTCTTCCAGCCGGGCAAACAACCGGTCGCGATGCTGTACCGTCACGATGCCGTCCGAGTCTGAGCCGGAACGGCTTAATTGCGTCCCCAGCAGGTCAGCGGCGCCGGCCTGCGGGTGTGCGAACAATAGCTTCATGATGCCGGTTTCACCTCCGTTGCTTTGAGCCCTGGCGAAGCGCTGCCGTTCCCCTGCGCAGCGGCGGGCTCCTTTTCCTTGCCGCTGACTTGGCTTCGATTCAGCTCGCCCTTCACTTGAGCCTGGGGCTTGGTTTTGCTGAACAAATCCGCTTCCTTAAGCTCCTGAAACAATCCTGTGACTGTTCCCGAGGCGGCGGCGGGCGCGGACAGATCGGGCAACGCCAGCTTAATCTTGCCGCCGATGCTGCCGAGCACGTAAGCCTCGTACACCTCGTCGTTCATTATGTAAGTGTTCAGCTCAGGCTTCCCGTTCGGCTTGGAACGGGCATTCTGCAATTGGATCTGATTCGGCTGAACGACCGTTTCAATCGTCGCTCCGTCCGTCACCTCCAGCCCTTCGGCCGTCTTGATCGCCGTGACCGGGAGTTGCTCGATAATTTTGACCGCTCCGACGCTCCATAGAACGCCGGAGCTGGTCGTGACGAACTTGGGCGTCTCGAATTCGACCCACACGTCGACGCGGTCGCCCCGCCGAACCATATTGTTTACGTTGACGGCCGCATCCGTCTTGAAGCTGAAATAACGCTCCCCCGTACGGGGTACCGTGCTGCGGTCGGTCAATTTCCACGAAACCAGCTCCTCGCTGTCCGCGATCGGCACAAGCACCGTCTTGCCGATCAGCGCGTCAAGGTCCGTTACGGCTTCGGAGCTGTGAGCCGCCAGCGGAATGACCGCCTTGCGGAGCATGGAAGCCTCGACGACTTCCCCGCTTTGCAGCATCCTTACCGGTTTGACCGTCGTCATGGTGCGGACTTGAATTTCGGTATGCTTCATGAACTGCCAATATCCGTATATCGATCCCGCCATCAGCACGCAGCCCAGCGTGATGACGATCCATGCTTTCTGCAAACCGCTCCCTCCTTCTGTTCTCTGGATAAACGGGTTATTTGTTGGATTGGAACAACCGCAGCAGCTTGGTCGCGGGACCGAGACGATTCCGCTCCCGCTGCGCGGGGATCACTTCGTCCGGCAGCCACCGCCGGAGCCACGGCAGCATCGCCTCGCGAAGCGCGTCCCGGACCGGCGGCATGTCGTGCGGCAGCCGTCCTTGCCAGCCGGCCTCGGCCAGCGCCGCCAGCTCCACCGCGGGCAGCAGGCAGGCGGGGCGTTGCGGAAGCAAGCGCAGCCATGCTTCCGTGTGCGGCGTCTTCAGCGCCTTCACCGCGAAGCAGTGCAGCCTCCTCCCTGGCGCCAGCCAAGCTTCGAGCTGCCGCAGGCAGCGGCGCGTCGCGGGAAGCTCCAGCTTATGCGCGAAAGGGTCGACGGCGTAGACGACGTCCGTCGCGGTTTCGAGCAGCTCACGCACCGCGGGATGCTCCCACTGCGCGCCGACGTCGACGATGCACACCGGGCGTCGGACCGCGTGAAACAGCTTCAGCCAGCCTCCGGCGTCAAGCTGCGGTTCTCCCGCGCCAGGGGCGGGCTCTTCGGCGGGCAGCCACAGCGTTTGGCCGTCCGCCCAGGGCCGCTCGTCCGGGCGGCCGCCTTGCCCCGCCGCGTTGTAGCAGCGATACGCCGGCGGCGCGTTCTTGTCCGCGAACAGCAGCGCGGACAGCTCCGCCTGCGGAGCAGGCGGCTCGATCACGGCGTGCGGGACGCCGAGATCGTGAAGCTGCCGCGCGAGCGCGAGCGCGGCGAAGGTGGCCCCGGCGCCCGGGTACAGGGCGCCGACCGCCACCACGAGC
>NZ_BIMB01000075.1 GCF_004000865.1 Paenibacillus elgii NBRC 100335
GTACGGCGCGGCCGAGCTCGAATGCCGCGGCGAGCACGTGTACGCCGCGCCGGCGGGGCTGCCGCCGCTGGACGGCATCCGGGTCATCCGCCCCGGATGGTACCTCGGCAGCGTAGCCAAGCAGCGCTTCACGCCTTCGCACGCGCTAGCGATGGGATTACGCGCGGAAGAGGCGCTGCGCATGGTGACGTTCACGGCCGACGATCCGCGGGCCGTGCGGTATTTGAAGGGCGAGACGCTGGAGCTTGCCCCAGGCGAGCTTCGCACCACAGCGGACGGCGTTCCCGCCAAAGGATATGCCCTCGTATGCATCGACGGGTACCCCGTCGGCTGGGCGAAAGTACAGGACGGGATGCTGAAGAACGAATATCCCGCCGGTTGGAGGTGGACCTAAGATGAAAGCAACGCTACGTCTGGACAAGCTGCTGGCTCATACGGGCTTCGGCACCCGCAGCGAAATCAAACAGCTCGTGAAGCGCGGCGTCGTCAGCGTCGACGGCAAAACGGCAAAGGACAGCGGAATGCAGGTGAATCCCGAGCGGGATCGCATTACGGTCGACGGCGAGCCGGTGGTTTACCGCGAGTTCGTCTACCTGATGCTGCATAAGCCGCAAGGCGTCGTGTCCGCGACCGAAGATACGAGGGATCGGACCGTGCTCGACTTGCTGGACGAGCAGTACTCGCATTTTGACGTATTCCCGGTTGGACGACTTGACAAAGACACGGAAGGACTGCTGCTGCTGACGAACGACGGCAAGCTGGCGCACAATCTGCTGTCGCCGCGAAAGCATGTTCCGAAAACGTATTATGCCGAAGTGAACGGCGCCGTGGACAAAAGCGACATCGAAGCGTTCGCGCGCGGCGTCACACTCGATGACGGCTATGTGACGATGCCGGCCGAATTGATCGTGCTGCATTGCGGCCGCCCCGAAGCGGGCGAGCATTCCCGCATCGAATTGACCATACATGAAGGTAAGTTTCATCAGGTGAAACGGATGTTTCAAGCGGTCGGTAAGCAGGTGACCTATTTGAAACGGCTGTCCATGGGGCCGCTGAAGCTCGACGAGGCGTTGCCGCTCGGGAAGGCGCGGGAATTGACGGAGGAAGAGCGGCAAAGCCTGCTGGCCCATGGGGAATAGCTTTTTACCTGACAATAGAGAGAAGAAGTACAAGGGAGCGGAGAAAGAAATGAACTATCGCATCATTGCGCTTGACGTGGACGGTACGCTTTTGAACGATGACTATGAAGTAACGGACAAAACGGTGGAAACGCTGCGCACGGCGCACGAAGCAGGGGCCCGGATCGTACTGTGCACCGGCCGGGGTCCGGCCAATGCGATCCCGGTGCTGGAGCGTCTGGGCCTGACCGGCGTGCTGATCACGCATAACGGAGGGGCGACCGTTGAGACGCCGGGACCGAAGCTGCTGCATCAATTCGGCTTCGAGGTGCAGACCATCGCCGAGCTCATCCGCTATTGCCGCGAGCAGCGGGTTCATTTTGATGTGAATACCGCGCTGGATATGTTCGTCGAGAAAGTCGGCGAGCGGGAAGCGGCGATGTACGAAAAATTTATGGTTTCTCCCGAGCGGGTGGAGGACGTGCTGAGCATGACCGTTCCGCTCGTGAAGCTTACGATGTTTGGGTCGGAGGAAGAGATGGACGCGGTCGAACGGGACTTGGCGCGAGTATCGCTGCCTCCGAGCGTTCATGCGCTAAGAAGCGGGGTGCACTTTGTCGACGTGATGTCGAAGGAAGTGTCCAAGGGTCGTGCGCTGCAGGCGCTCGCCGCCCAATGGGATATTGCTCCCGAACAAATCGTGGCCATGGGCAACTATTACAACGACATCGATATGATCCGTTTTGCCGGGCTCGGGATAGCGATGGACAATTCGCCTGACGCGGTCAAAGAGGCTGCCGATGCCGTCACACTGTCCAATAACGACGACGGCGTGCACGAAGCGCTGCGCCGTTACGTGCTCCCTTCGGGGGAGCTTCGCGCATAGTTTTCCGTCAGGGAAGGACATGCTATGAGGGTAGAAAACTCCGCACTGCCCGAGTGCATAACCTGATTGGAGGGGACCCGAATGACGCATGTCAGCTTAAGACCGGATTTGAGGACGGCGGGCGGCGAAGTCAGCGACATCATGTTCAAAAATCGGTTTGTGGGCACGCTATCTCTCGTCTTCCGTGAATCCGACCGAATCGCAGGCGCGCTCCAATTGGAGAAGGAAGTGCTTGACGACGCGGAGAAAAACGAAGTGTTCGATGCGGTCCACCGGTATGTGGACTCCCTGCTGGACGCGCTGCAGGCAAAAGGGTGCGAGGTGATGGTCACCTATAGCAGCTTTGACCATGTAATCGCTTCGGAACGGGAAGCGGAAGCCTATGCCGGGGTCGTCTCGACAGAAGAAGATTTCGATTATGACACAGATTGGGTCGATAACGATACGCGTCTTGAAGACGAGCCCCCTGGGGAGCAGAACGACTTCACCATGGCGGATTTCGAGCTGGTGCTAGTCGGAGAAGACGAGGATGGACTGGAATACCATCTCTATGATCGAGACGAAGATTTTGTCGCCGAAATATTTCTCCAAGTCGAGGACCGCGAAGTGACCGGCACGGTCTATTGGATGATCGAACCTGACGAAGCCGAGCTGGATATCGCTGCTGATCTGCTTGTGCTTGATTTCGACGAGGACGAAGTGGACAGCTTCGAAATCGCGATGAGCTTCGACAAAGAGATTTTCGAAGTGATCCAGCTAACCCACGAGGATTTGCTGGCGGAGGAGGAAGACTCCGAGGTATTGTGGAGCGGGGACGACGAAGACAAGCCGTATACGATTATGCTCATCCGTGATGACAGGGGAGTGCTGACCTACGAAATTTACCAGCAGGCCCGGGGCGGTCTTCCGATCGGCACGGCCACGGTAGATATCAGTGAGCGCCAGCTGACCGGCTTTATCGACTTCCGCGAGCCTGGCAGCACCGACGACCGGGAGCTGATCGCTACCTTGCTGATGGAGGAGCTTGATAAGGAGAAAGATTACTCCGCGCTCAACTTGTCCATGATGCACAACAACCGGCTGATCGAAGAAGTGCTGTTCGAAACGGAGAACGTCCATTAATTGCAAAAAAGGCTTGCTGAAAGCGAAAAGCATATGATAAAATGCTTTCTAATTGAATTAGGACCTTCGGGGCAGGGTGAAAATCCCGACCGGCGGTGAAGGCTCGCACAGAGCTCAAGCCCGCGACTCGTCGATTTCCGCAGCGGAACGACGACTGACTTGGTGCAATTCCAAGGCCGACGGTATAGTCCGGATGGGAGAAGGTCACAAAGTAGGCATGCCGGTTTGAATCGTTTTGTAAAAAAACGGCTCATGGTGAGCTTATTTGCATATGCCCCGTTATCTTAACTGATAGCGGGGCTGACTTCTTTTCGAAGGGTCCTGTTCAAACACCTTGGGAGGTTGTTGAATATGGACAGAGTTACTGCTGTCGGATTAAACGGCCGTGTTGCTACGGCCAATGCAAGCGTGCGGAGCGGATTATGGCTGGTTGTGCTCGGTTCGGCGCTATGGGGCGTCGATCCTTTATTCCGTATCCTGCTGCTTAAATCGTTTACTTCTACACAAATTGTCTTAATCGAGCACGTACTGCTGCTCGTCTACGCCGTGCCGGTCGTCTGGCTGCACAGGCAGGAGCTGCGAGGCTTGAAGCTGCGCCATCTTGCGGCTCTGCTGTTCATCTCGTGGGGAGGGTCGGCCCTGGCGACGATCCTGTTTACTTCGGCCTTCGCCCATGGCAATCCGAATGCCGTGCTGCTGCTGCAAAAGCTGCAGCCGCTGTTTGCGATCATCCTGGCCCGGATCGTGCTCAAAGAAAGCTTGCCGCGGCGCTTTGCGCTGCTCTTGATTCTCGCGCTTCTCGGTACCTATCTGCTGACGTTCGGCTGGAAGGCGCCGATCGGACATTGGGGCGATATCGCGACCTGGAGCGGATTGCTCTCCATCGGGGCGGCTGCACTGTGGGGCGGCTCGACGGTGATGGGCAGGCTGATGCTTGGGCAAATGAAGTTCGAGACGGTAACGGCTCTCCGTTTCCTGCTGGCGCTGCCGCTGCTTCTGGCTTTGTCGGCGGGCCAGGGAATGGCGCTCGTTCAGCCTGCGGAGTCGATTGCCTGGGGCGCGGTGATCATTAATTTGGTTATGGGCGCTTTCATCCCGGGACTGCTCAGTCTATTACTCTACTACCGGGGATTGACCGATACGAAAGCTTCTTATGCAACGCTGGCCGAGCTGTCTTTTCCGGCGGTCGGCTTGCTGATCAACTGGCTGGTATTCCAGCAAGCCGTTACGCCGGACCAACTGGTCGGCTTCGTCATTATATGGGCCGCATTGTTCGGTCTTTCGCGTCAAAGCCAAAGTGAATGAAAAATAGACTGTCCTTGCGGGACAGTCCAAGCCTGTTGAGACCCTCAACAGGCTATTTCTTTTGTTGGGTATTCGGATTTTGTGGTGGAAAACGTCTTTAGAATTTCCAGTCATTTAAACGATTACATACTTATGATATGGTTTGCAAAATTTGAACGATCTCTTTTTCCATAACGGAATCCTCAGTTGTATTAAGATACTCTGGTTTAAACAACTGATACTTTTTCAGCTTGTAAAAATCGAGGAGAGCTTGTCTTAACGTAAGGTCATACTGTATTGAAAACGTAGGTTCCATAATACGTCGCAAAACAGCATCATCCTGAACCATGAATAATGCAGCATTTATTCGATTAAAAAAACCTTGATCCATACCGGACTCAAAGAAAGCTTGCAAGTTTTTATTGCGGTTTATTTGAGCCGATTGAAGATGTTCTAACAAGTTTGGATAAACTTCTTTAAGATCTTCTAAAAAAAGATCAGATACATAGATAACGCATTTCAAAGATTGTTCATATGTTTTCTGAAATCGTTCGGCAAACGAGACCGCCTCATTTTGGACAATCGCATCTGCTTCAAGGAGATAAGCAATATAATGATCAACAACCACCTGAATGATTTCATCTTTGGTTGAAAAATGCTTATATAGTGTCGCCTTGCTGATATCCATATGTTTGAGAATGTCGTCTATTCTCATTTGGCTAAACTTGGTTTTCCTAATAACGGGTTTGATTCTCTCGATATACTTATCCAAGCCCACTGCTTTTTTTACCAACAGGAGTCACCTCTTCTATTCTTAATAACATTATAGCTTATTAAATAATAAAAATAAACAAAATGAAATAAGTAAACTAAATAGTGCTGTTTGGTTTACTTATTTCATTTTCTGTTGTATACTCTACCACAGGTTAAAGTAAGAGGAGGAGAAGAAAATGAAGACAATGTTAATTACAGGTGCTTCTTCGGGTATTGGAAGAGCAACAGTCAAGCATTTTTCGGAACGAGGATGGGGCGTGGTCGCAACTATGCGTTCTCCGGAGAAGGAAACTGAATTAAATCGATTAGATAATGTCTTGGTGACACAACTTGATGTCGAACAAAAGGAAACGATTCAAGATGCCATCGTAAAAGGAATTGAACGTTTCGGAAAAATCGACGTTCTGCTGAATAATGCGGGCTATGCTGCATTTGGAGTGTTTGAAGCTGCGACAGAAGCTCAAGTAAGAAGACAATTTGATGTGAATTTGTTTGGTGTCATGAATACGATCAAAGCAATTATGCCCCACTTCAGAACAAACAAAGAAGGCATGATAATAAATATATCATCAATTGGGGGACGGGTATCTTTTCCGCTTTTAACCCTCTACAACGCAAGCAAATGGGCAATTGAAGGCTTTTCTGAATCTCTCTACTATGAATTAGCAACGCAAAATATTAAGGTTAAAGTTATCGAGCCAGGAAATATTGCCACAGACTTTACTGGCCGATCCTTGGAATTGATAACGGACGATTCCATAGATATGTATAGAACATTTCATCAAACGGTTCTTCAAAAACAATTGGAAAGTTTTGAGACAGCCTCAACGCCGGAAATGGTAGCCGAGGTGATTTACGAAGCCGCTACGGATCAAATAGACCGCTTTCGATATCTTGCCGGAGAAGACGCAAGGTTTCTTATGAACATGAGAAAGGAATCATCTGACGAAGAGTTCATGAATTTTATATCCAATTGATTTCGATAAGAGAGATTACCGTTCCAAACAATTGAATCAAAGCCGTCCTTTATCCATTGGACGGCTTTTTGTCATAATCTCGGTCTCTGCACATGCTTTAGAAGATTTCCCCTCCATCTATCATTCCACCACGTAATCCGAAGAGCCCTTTTGTTTTCGTTATTAATTCACCTCGCAATGCACCGGTTGTAAAAAAATACTATTAAAAAATGCCTTGTCATCTGTCGAAAATATAATGGGACATCGTTCCAGCATTTAATAAATTTCATCTAAGGGCGGGCAGAAAAAATGAACAGGTTGCAGATTCGGAGCAAATGGAAAGAAATTACGAAGGACAAAGTATTTTTTACGATTAAAAACAAACTCATCTTCACTTTTATGGTCATACTGCTTGTTCCTACGGTACTGCTCTCGTATGTCTCGTACCAAACGGCAAGGCAAAACGTGGACAGCCAAATGGTCAGCTCGTCAAGGGAAGCCGTCGAGCTGATCGATGCCTTATTGAACGATTTTTTCGCGTCCAAAATGCAGCAGGTGGACGCCTTGTCGCGCATCGTCGACTTAAGCGCCGTAAAAGCGGCGGACAATTCCAATATCGGGGTGCAGGATTCGGTGCGTCGCCAGCTTCTGATGTACCGGGAAATCGAAAAGGATGCCGATATGGTATTCGTCGGTACCAAGAACGGCTTGTATATGGATTCCGCCGACGTAACCAAAATGGCTGCCGATTACGATCCTCGCGAGCGCGCCTGGTTTAAGCAGGCGGAAGCAAACAAGGGCAAGATCGTCATCACCTCTCCCTATATCTCCTCGGCCACGGGGAATCTGGTGTTCACCGTTGCGAAAGAAACGGCCGACGGCCGGGGCGTCGCTGCCATGTCGATCTCGACCAAGAAGCTTGCCGAAATCACCCGTACGGTAAGCATCGGCAAGGAAGGGTTTGTCTTCATTTCGGATCAGGACCGGAAATACGTGTATCATCCTACCAGCGAAATCGGAAGTCCAATGCCCGAGGGCGAGATGACGAGCAATTTATACAAAACCGATACAGGATATTTCCAGTACAAGATGGACGGCGTCTTGAAGAAAATGATGTTTTCCACCAATGCGTCTTCGGGCTGGAAAATCGGCGGCACCATGTATGAATCGGAAATTGCCGATGCGGCTTCTCCGATTTTGAAATCTACGCTCATCGTGCTGGTTTTGTCCACATTGATTGGCTCTTTGATGGTGGCTGCGATTATTTTCTCGATTCTGAAGCCGCTGCGGAAAATTAACGAAGCTTCGCTGTTGATCAGCGAAGGCGATTTGACGAAACAAATCGAGATCGCCCGTGCCGACGAACTGGGGGTATTAAGCTCGAACTTTAATAAAATGGCTTCGTCGCTGCGAGCCTTGATCTACAAAGTCAACGACAATGCGATGCAGCTTGCCGCGTCCGCCGAGCAGCTGTCGGCCAGCTCCGAGCAAATTACGGAAGCGGGCAAGCAGGTCGCTCAGGCGGTTCAAGAAATCGCTAACGGCTCGGCGCAGCAAGTGGTGCAAATCGGCGAAACGAACCGGGAGATGAACGATATGGCATCCCAGCTGCAGGCCGTCTCCCATAACACCGACGCCGTCTCCGATTCGGCGCAGCATACGCAAGAGACGGCCCAAGAAGGCACGGAAGCGATCCGGACCGTTACCGATCAAATGAATGCCATCGGGCAAAAAGTGAAGACGCTGTCCGACGATGTGACGGGGCTCGGGGACCGTTCCAAGCAAATTGTATCCTTTACAACCGTGATTACGGAAATTGCTTCCCAGACCAACCTGCTGGCGCTCAATGCGTCCATCGAAGCCGCGAGGGCCGGAGAGCAGGGGAAAGGCTTTGCGGTTGTCGCCACCGAAATCAAGAAATTGGCGGAGCAGTCCAGCGCTTCGGCCAAGCAGATTTCGCAATTGATTGCCGCTATTCAAAAGGATACGGACATGACCGCGGCCAGTATGGAAACGGCGACGCACGAAGTGGAGCAGGGAATGCTTAAGGCGGACTTGGCAGGCAGGTCGTTTGAACAAATCCTGAGCTCCCTGGACAGCGTAGCCGTTCAAATCGCCCAAGTCTCGCAAGCGACGCAGGGAATGGCCGCAAATTCCGAAAATGTCTTGAACGCCGTCGATGCCGTATCGCATATTTCCGAAGATACCGCGGCGTGCATTGAGCAAGTGGCGGCGAGCACGGAAGAGCAGCTTGCTTCTATGGAAGAAATCGCATCTTCCTCCGCGCTGCTGAGCAAAATGGCGGAAGAGCTTCAAGAAACCGTCGCGAAATTTAAAGTTTAGGCTTCTCATATACGAAAAGCAGCATGCGGTCACAATCGATCGCATGCTGCTTTTTTTGCCAAATTACCGGCGCAAACCTTTCGGATAATGGTTTTTGACCTGCGTTCCGGATTGTTTGCCCCAGCCGAGCGGGAAGCCGTCAACGGTGACTAGCGTCCACCCGCTGCGGGCTTCGGGGACGTCTAGAGTCTCTCCCCGGAGGTAGCGTTCCGCTTCGCCGCTTCCCTCGGCCAGCTCGACCGCAAGCCGTGCTTGGGCGGCGTCCGTCAGCGCAAGCGCCAAAGCATGCGCCGGTTCAGCGCGGTCCTTCTTCACCTCGGCGAGGTGAAGGCCGGGGCGCAGCGTCTTGAGCCCCTGAAGCATCACGCTGCCGAACGGGATGCCAGCTGGCGCAGGCAGCAGGTAAAGCTGCTCGCCGAACAAGACCGGCTCGCCCGGCGGAAGCGCGAATCCAGCCGCTAGCGACTCCTCGGCGAACCGCTGGAACAGCCGCATGGCTGCCTCCTCAGGCCGTCCGGCGCCGCGCTTCGCTTTGCCGGCTTGCCGTGTACGTGGGGCTGCCGAGCCCGTCATCGCCGCATGCGGCTCGTCCGGCGTCCCTTCCAGCCGCAGCACGGCGACAAAATGCCCCTCGCCTCGGTGCAGGTGCGGCCAAATGCGCTCCGTCCGTTCGAGCCGCAGCTGCGGATATTGGCGGAGCAGCTCGTGAACCGTACGCTCGTTCTCCTGCTCGTTGAACGTGCAGGTGGAATAGGCGAGCCGCCCGCCCGGCTTCAGCATCGCAACCGCGGATTGCAGAATGTCGAGCTGCCGCGCCGCGCACATCTCCACGTGAGCCGGCGACCATTCGGCGATTGCCTCCGGGTCTTTGCGGAACATGCCTTCCCCCGAGCAGGGAGCGTCGACCATCATTTTATCGAAAAAGCGGGGGAACCGCTCGGCAAGCTGCTGCGGCGTAGCACTGACGACGACGGCGTTCGTGACGCCCATCCGCTCGATATTTTCGGATAAGCTCTTGGCGCGGACCGGGTGAATTTCATTGCTGATCAGCAGTCCTTGGCCTGCCAGCTTCCCGGCGATGTGCGTCGATTTTCCACCCGGTGCGGCGGCGAGGTCAAGCACAATGTCCCCCGGCTGCGGGTCAAGCAGCTCAACGGCGGACATGGCGGACGGCTCTTGGATATAGTACAGCCCTGCCGCGTGGTAAGGATGCTTTCCGGGCTTCGTTTCTTCCCGGTAATAGAAGCCTGTCTCGCACCAGGGGACGGGCTCCAGCTCGAACGTGCCGCGCAGGCGCTCCAGAACGGGACCGCCGCTCCCCGGATCGATTTTGGCGGGATTCATTCGCAAGCCTTGCGTGCGGGGCTGTTCATAGCTTCGCAGGAACGCTTCGGCGCTCTCGGGAAGTTGCATTTGCATTTGTCGGATATAAGCTTCGGGCAAACGGATCATAGAGGACATGTCGAACTCCTTTTATGGCTGTCGGTATCCCTACATTATACAAGCTTCGCCATATTGTGAGAAGCTAAGACGGCATGCTATAATTGTTTGGTCCTTTTGGGAGAGGTGAACGAGAATGACATACGAGATTCCGAAAAAAGTACAAACGTTAGGCGAAGACATTCAGCGGAGCGAGCTTAAATATCACGATAGGGAAGTGCTCGTCTCCAAGGAATTTACGTTCGATAGCGCCCATCATTTGCATTGCTACGAGGGCAAATGCAAAAGCCTGCACGGGCATACGTATAAACTTCAGGTCGTTATGCGCGGCAAGGTCGACGACCGGGGCATTACGATCGATTTTACGGATATCAAGCGAATCGCAAAAGAACGGATCATCGACCGTCTGGATCACCGTTACTTGAACGAAGTGCTGCCGCCGATGAATACGACCGCGGAAAATATGGTCGTCTGGATGTACGAGCAGCTTCGCGACGCGCTGCGGAGCGAAGGGCTGTTCCCGGCGGTACGGCTGGAGGAAGTCCGCCTGTGGGAGACGCCAACCAGCTATGCGGCCGTTACGGCGCGCTTGATGGGAGATGATCCGGCATGATCCGGCTGCCGATGGTGGAAATATTCGAGACGGTCGAGGGGGAGGGCACGCGCGCCGGCTTTCCGACCGTGTTCGTAAGGCTGTTCGGCTGCAATCTGCGCTGTACGTGGTGCGATACGAAGTACAGCTATCCGCCGGCCGAGGCCGAATTTACGATGACAATCGACGACATTGTCGCGGAGGCTGGACGTTACCGTTCGCGGCACGTCTGTCTGACCGGGGGCGAGCCGCTGTTGTACGGCGATAAATCCGCGGCGCTCATCGAGGCGCTGGTTGCAACCGGCCGCTACGATGATCTGCATATCGAGACGAATGGCGCCATCGATCTGACGCCCTTTCTGGAGCGGATCGAATCGCCCATAGTTCGCTACATTATGGACTACAAGCTGCCCGATTCCGGTGAAGAGGAACGGATGGTTACAGCGAATCTGGCGAAGCTGCGCCCACAGGACGAGCTGAAGTTCGTGATCGGGAGCGAGCGGGATTTTCATGCGGCCAAAGCGCTGCTCGAAGCGTACCCGACCCAGGCGCTGCCGCTGTTCAGCCCGGTATGGGAAACGATGCCTCCGGCCAAGCTGGTCGGCCTGATGCTGGAGCACGGCTTGTCTGGGGTGAAGCTGAACATGCAGATGCATAAAATCATTTGGGACCCTGCGGCTCGCGGGGTATAACCATACGAATGAAGGTGTGAACGATGAAAAAAGCAGTCGTTATTTTGAGCGGGGGGCTGGATAGCACGACCTGCATGGGGATGGCCCAGGACGCCGGGTACGACGTTTACCCGATCACGTTCGATTACGGACAGCGCCAAAGGCGCGAGATCGAGAACGCGCGGCAGGTGGCCGAATATTATAAAACGGCGAGCCGCCATAAAGTGATTGCGCTCGGCTTTTTGAAAGAGTTCGGAGGCAGCGCCTTGACCGACGAATCGATTGAAGTTCCGCCGGCCGGCGAAAGCGGTGCGGTCGATTCGGATATTCCCGTGACTTACGTGCCGGGCCGCAATCTGCTGTTCCTCTCGATCGCGACTTCCTATGCGGAGACGATCGGAGCGGAAGCGATCTATATCGGTGTCAACGCGCTTGATTACAGCGGATACCCGGACTGCCGCCCGGAATTTATCCGGAAGGTGGAGGAAGTGATGGCGCTGGCGACCCGTGTCGGTGTGGAAGGCGGTCCGATTCGCATCGAAACGCCGCTGATTCATTGGACGAAAGCCGAGATTATTCGCGAAGGAATGCGGCTTGACGTGCCGTATCACTTGACCACCTCATGCTACAACGGGCAGGAGGAAGCGTGCGGCGTTTGCGACAGCTGCCGGCTGCGCTTGAAAGGCTTCGACGAAGCGGGTACGGCCGATCCGATAGCTTATCAATAAAAAAGTTTAAAGGGCTGCCCCTCATTCATTTGCGAATGGGAGCAGCCCTTTGCCTTACGTTCTTAAATTAGTTCACGCCGACGGCAGTGTACGCTTTTTTAACGGCGTCCACTTGGGAGGAATTCGCTCCGAACGAGTCGGTTGCCGCTTGGATGGCAGCGGCGCGGATGGCCGAGAAGTTCGAAGTCGGAGTCAGGTAATGAGTGAGGGCGTCGTAGAAAATTTGTTCAGCCGCACTGCGTCCGATCCCGTTCACGGTTACGCCATAGTGCGTGCCGCCTTGGGCGATCAGGTGGAAGGCTTTGTTGTTGATACCGCTGTTCGTATGCACGCCACCGTTATCGGAACCACCGGTGTAACGGTCTTGATAGCGGTCAGGCTGTCTGTAGAGCTTCGGATTCTCCATAGAACGGAGAGCGCCCGCATTGAGGGTGATCAAGTCGCCGATCAGCCAGTTTTTTCCTTCGATCGCATTCCCGAAAATATCGGAGATCGATTCGTTCAGCGCCCCGGACTCGCCGTAGTATTCCAGACCAGCCGTACTTTCCGTAACACCGTGAGTCAATTCGTGGCCGATAACGTCCGGATCGGCAGGGAACGATCTGAAGGTTACGCCGTCTCCGTCTCCGTAAACCATCTGCACGCCATTCCAGAAAGCATTGTTATATCTGGTGGAGTAGTGCACGGTCGATTTGAGCTGGAGGCCGTTGCCGTCAATGCTGTTGCGGCCAAATTTGTTTTTATAGTAATCGTACACTTTGCCTGTGTAGGCATGCGCGTCGACCGCCGAGCCGTCGTTCCAAATATTGTTTGTACTGGTGAGCAGCGATCCGGGCAGAGATGTCCGGTTTCCTGCGCTGTAAGTAACGATACCTTGTCCGCGAGTCGTATCCTTCAATTGATAGCTGGAGCCGGATTGCGTGGTTGTGAACGTTTTCGTGTCTCCAAGCACGCCTTTCCCGGTGCCCGTAGCGTGAGCGAGGATGTCGTACTTGAACAAAATGCTGCCGTCGTCGGCGCTGATGAAGTAGCGCGTGCGGACCGCCTCCGGTTCAAGAACGTTAACCTCCGTCACATAGGCGAGGACCGGCTGTCCGTTGTGCAAGTAAACGTACAGATCCGCTTTTGGCGCCTTTTGCGGTTCACCCAGCTTGCCGACCGCGGCTTCGGTATCTTTCTGGGCAACGGCGATAGCCTGCGCTTCGCTGATTTGCGAGGTTAAGCTTTTCGAAACTTGCTGCTGTTGATCGGGAAGCAGGCTGCCGATCAGCGAGGTGACTTGTCCTTCTTTGTTGACGTGAATTGTCTGTACGCCGCCGTATACGGGAACGCCTCCCACAAGCTGCTGCAGACGGTAATGCGTAGTTCCCGTTTTTTCATCGGTAGTTTGTCCGATAATTTTCAACTGCTTTTTCAGATCGACGGATTTGCCGATCTGGAAGCTTTCCTGCTTGGATTCGAGATACTTCCAGATTTTCTCCTCTCCCGATACGCCTTGCGGCGCGCTCCAGCTTTCCCCGGTAATCAGCTTAGGGGCAAAGTTCCCCAGCGGAGCGGCTTGATCTTGTGGAGCAGCATGCACGGCTTGCACGCTTCCGAGCAAAAATGCTCCTGTAATAACCGATGCCCATACTTTTAACATAAACGTCATCTCTCCTTTTTAATTGTTTTCCAATCGGTTTAGAATGAATTAAAAACTGATTAAACCGATGGCGGGATGCAAAGTAAATTTAAAGCAGGTCTCGTCGAAGGTGATTACTACAGAAGCGAACATCTGGAGGCAAGGCAGGATCAATCGAGTGGAAGCATGAGGCTTGTACAACTGAAATAGGGGCGTCGGGTGACGATACAAGGTTTTCGCTAGAAAGCATCACCTCTTTCATCAAGTGGTTAATTCTTTTGAGATAAGACCGTAGGGGGTAATCGTAGTTCGTCGAAACATAAGGTAAAATATTCCAACGTGGACTACTTGAATATTATATTAAACCAATTTTTAAATTTTTCAATACCCTTTTAAGTAAAAATTTTCCTTCTAAACCATAAAAGGTTCTTATGTCCTAGCTTACGGGGCGAATGGTCCCCTTCGATTTGTCGAAATTCGATGAACTGTAAGGCGAATAAGGACTCCGGGGGTCTGCGGTCCCGGGATTATAAAAAGAATGTATTCGGTCAAGGGGCGACAGGCGGGGAAAACGTGCGGCAAATTGGCTGAAATTCACGAACTTGCGGAAATACAAATCGGCCCTTCGTCCGGCAGGAGAGCTCGGACAAAGGGCTGAGACCGGTTGTGATGGAGCAGGAAGAATTATGGCCGATGCGGCGTCAGGGAGCCACAGCTTGGTCGGTAAGCACCAGCGGACCGTCTTCGGTGATGGCGATCGTGTGCTCGTATTGGGCCGACAGCCGTCCGTCTGCCGTTCGGGCCGTCCATCCGTCCGCTTCGATATACATATGGTGTGTGCCGGCATTGAGCATCGGTTCGATCGTAAACACCATGCCTTCCTTCAAGCGTACGCCTCTGCCAGGCAGTCCGACATGAGCGTAGTTGGGTTCTTCGTGCATATCCCGGCCGATGCCGTGGGCGAGCAGATCGCGCACGACGGAGTAGCCGTTCCGCTCCGCGTGGGATTGGACCGCGTGCGCGATATCCCCGAGGCGGTTGCCGGCGAAGGCCTGAGCGATGCCGAGATCCAGACATTGCTTGGTCACTTCCATCAGCCGCCGGGCTTCGTCGGAAACGGAGCCTACGGCGTAACACCAGGCGGAATCGCCAAGCCAGCCGTCGAGTTCCGCGACGATATCGATGGTGACGATGTCGCCTTCCCGAAGAGGCGTACGGCTTGGAAAGCCGTGGGCGATCACATCGTTGACGGAAGCGCAGGTGGCGTACTTATACCCATTGTAGCCTTTGGTATGCGGTTTGCCGCCGTGCTTGGTAATCATCGTATCTACGAGATCTTCGATTTCAAACGTCGTAATGCCGGGCTGCATAAGCTTGGCGATTTCCCGGTGACAAGCGGCGACCAGTTGGCCGGCTTGCTTCATAAGCTCAATTTCCTGCTTGGATTTCAAAGTAATCATGTGCTCAACATCCCTTCGTTTCGATACTGCGGACCAAGGAATCGGCTATATCTCCGGTATCCGGCTCCTCATGGCCGTGGTGAATCCATAATCCGGCGCAGCCGATCATGGAGCCGAGCAGAAGATTCGCACGTTTCTCGGGCTCCTGCGCCCCAAGCTGTCGAATAGCCGACACGAGAGGGTGGTACAGCTCGATTTGGAACTGATCGTACAGCTTTTGAAAGCGGCCGCCCGGGACCTGCTGAAAGTTTTCCCAGATCATCTTGTACAAAATATAGACGGACCGGTCGTGAAACCATTGCCGCAGCAGAACTGTGCCGTACCGGCGGAGCTGCTGCCCGGGAGGCTGGGGAGCGCCGAACGCTTCCTCGGTCGTTTGCCTGGCATCGTGGAACGCCTGCCACAGCAGATCGTCGAGCAGAGCGTGCTTGTTTTTGTAATAATGGTACACGGTGCCATAGCCCAGATTCGCTCTGGCTGCAACGTCGCGCATTTCCATCGTAATGCCCTGTTCCAAATATACTTCGGCCGCGGCTTGCATAATTTGCTTCACCCGGAGAAGCCGGATTTCTTCGTTTTGCTCTTTCGTTCGGGGAGACAAGCGATCACCTCTTTTTTTGACCTACTGTAATGTCAATCATAAACGATCACACCGCCGGTTGCAATATTTCCCGGTTAGAATCCGCGAAAAGCCTGTCGGTGGGGGGGACTGATGCTCGGGATAACGTAAGTCGGTCGTCCTGCAAGTCCATACTGTTCGGTCCCAAAAGCCGTTTGGTTTTCCGGTTGGACAAGCTTACTTTGGGTTCGATGGAATAATATGTTACAATGGAAAAACCACGATAGAATGGCTTTTAGGGCGGTCGGCTAGCCTCCTGGAACGGAGGTGATGGCCTATGGAGGTATACCAAGCACTTACCTTGATGTTCGGGTTCGGGATGTTCATCTTGGCTTTGCTAACGTACCTTAACAAAAAGAAATAGACCGCCCTCGGTCAAAGCAGCGGTCCTTTCTAGATCCTCATACAATTTGTCTAAGCCACCGCCCTGAGAAGCGGCTATTGTGCGGGAGTGCGGATGTTCGCGGCATCCGCATTCCTTTTTCAGTATACGCATGTTGGCGGAACGTGATACTTTCTATTTATAGTTTACATGGCCTTGTCTGTCCTTGCAATAGAGTAATAGATTCGGTTGTGATACTATAGAACGGAATCCTAAAAAAGAGAGAGGGATGTCTTACATGACGAAAAGCAGTGATAACGTACAGACCCAGGATAGTGTGCAGAACCGGTTTTTGGATCGGCTCATTGCGGAAAGGATACCTGTCACCTTAATTACGAAGAACGGTGTTCAAATGCAAGGCACCTTGAAATCGACGGACCGGTACACGATCCTGATCGAAGTCAAAGGAAGAGATACGCTGATAAATAAAGTCGCGGTATCTACGATCGTATCAAGCAAGCGCCTGCCTATTTAATCCACGTCGTGTGACAACCGAAGGACCGCCCGTGTTACGGCAGCGGTCCTTTCCTCTTTGTGACTTGAATTAATTCTTTGCTTGAGGCATTTCTTTGCCGCGGGTACTGGGTATCCGAGTAAAACATGATTAACTTTGTTTTTGCACACCTTTGAACCATACGGCTTGAATGGATAGGGTATCCGAGATATTGGTTGTCGGATCGCCATTGACCAGTACCAGGTCAGCGCGCGCACCTTCGGCAATACGGCCACGATCATGAAGACCGAACCGACGGGCCGGTTTCGAGGTAGCCGACTGAAGCGCTTCTATCGGAGTCAAGCCGGCCGTAACCAGCAATTGCAATTCATGATGTACGCTGGCTCCATGAGCAAGGCCGCCAAGATTCGGAACGGGAACGGGAGCGACATCCGTCCCGACCAGAATATCCACTCCGGCATGGTGAAGATCCATCACATTTTTAAAGCTATTTTCCATTTTGCCTTGCGGGAAAGTATTGAAGGTAGAGTTCAAAATATCGATCCATTCCGGACTTAATTTGGAATAAACACGCGGGTCATTCGCCAATTCCGATGCTGGGTTCCCAAGAATGGATGAGTTCAACACCAAGCACGGTGTAACAAACGCGCCAGAATCGACGATGGATTGCACTAACTCCGACGTGTAATCGGGCCTGTCGATAAACAGGTGGCCCAATCCGTCCACCCCAAGATCGATGGCGGTTTGCGAAGAATGAGCGGTCAAGACGTGGGCGATAACGACTTTATCGAACTTATGGGCTTCTTCCACGGCTGCTTTTAGAATCTCGTCGCTTAAAACAGGCAGGCCAGGGGCACCCATGACTGTTCCTTCTTCAATCATGATTTTTATATAGTCGGCACCATTCTCCACCTGGGTATGCACATGTTTGATCGCTTCTTCCACCGTCGTTACTTGCGGCACTTCTTCGTGATCGTGGGCGTAAGCGGCTAGCATAGCTTCCCGGTCTTCCTTCGACAACTTCTCCAATTCCTTTAATACGAATTCCGGAATCTCATCCCCATCTGGCAGCAATTCATCCGGATGACCACCCGGAGCGGTGATTGCCGTGCCTGCAGAACGGACATCGGCGATGTCATCCACATTTTTCAATTGGATCATGCGACCTCTTTCCGTAAAATCACCGTTCATTTCGAGTTCTGTCGTCACGCCGAAATGTAAAGCATCTCGTAATCCACCGATGGAAGTGTGGACATGCGCATCAATCAAGCCGGGCAATAATGTTCCATTCTCAGCATCGATGACAGTTGCATTCGCCGGAATGTCGCCGCCCACCGCAATAATGGTTCCCCCTTTGATGACAATACTCCTTGACTCGATCACTTTTTCTCCATCGAAAATACGCGCATTCGTAATTGCAGTCACTTCTTCTAACGGAGAGTATTGAGTTACATTCTTCATTTCTTATTCCTCCTTAGCGTGGTGTTGTATCACTTAGGAGTATAAAAGTTAGAATTCTAACTGTCAATAAGCTAAGTTTTTCTTGACGTGTATGCTAGTCTTCTGTATAGTCTATTTACTGACAGTTAGCCTTCTAATAATTTGAGGAGGTACGATCATGAAGCCCCGTAAGGATACGCCTTATCTGGATTTGTTTCAGATTATCGGCCTTAAGTTAAAGAAAAGAGCGGACGAGAGCATAAAAGAGTTGGGTTTAAACGCTCAGCAAGGAAAAATAATCGACTATATCTACGAAAACCAAGATAAAAATATTATTCAAAAGGACCTTGCCGATCGGTTTCATGTGCGAGGAGCCAGTATTACAAGCATGCTTCAGGGCCTTGAGAAAAGAGGATTTATCGAGCGTAAGATCCCTGCCAATAATGAACGGCAAAAAAATATATATGTTTTGCCCAAAGCCGTTGAATTGATTGAAGCCTTTAATGACTCCTTCCAAAGCGTAGAGGACGAAATCGTTCAAGCTCTTACCGCAGAGGAGAGGCGAACTTTAAAGGAAGTGCTGATCAAAATTAATGAACGCTTATAATTGTGGTTGGAATTTACCCCGACGGTCGTTTGGGATAAGCGGAGATAAAAGCTCAATAGTGACACGACTATTGATTAAGCTAACGAATACGATAGCTTAACAAGACAACCGCCGTGGATAGTTGAATGATTGAAACGGGAGCTGCGACTGCGACTCCCGTTTTTGTCGCGATTTGAAGCATCTCCTTGCCGTTGCAGCAAAGTTATGCTTCAAGTCTCACTCTTCGCATGAAAAAAGTCCGGTTCCCCGGGAGCTGCCGGGAGCCGGACTTTCCTGCTTTATTTCGACTCATACGAAAATTCCACCGCTTCCTGGGGGCTTTCCGCCGTCTGCTCGTCTTTGCTGAGAAGCTGCTTTTCTTTCCAGAACATGACGGTCAGCATCCGCTCGATCCATTCCTTATCCGTCTCGGTCAGCTCGATTCCGTCGAAGATCAGGTCGTTCTCACGCAGAAAACGGCGCAGGTTCACCCGCGGCTTCTTATAGCTTCCTTCCTCCTTGTCGGACTCCGTTTTCTCCAAATAGCCTGCGATTTGCATCAGCTCGGTATAAGGAATGTTCAATCCCTCGGACAGCTTCATCAGCACGTCGGGCGAGGGGACCCCGCGATTGCCGTTCTCCAGCTGGGAAATATAGGCCGCCGATACGCCGGAGCGGTCTGCCAGCTCGCGAATGGTGAAACCTTTCAATTTGCGCATATCTCGTAATTGATCGTAGAAATCCATCGCACACACCCACATTATTGAAATAATGGCAAAGCAATAAACAGGTTAAGTAAAAAACGGTGAATATCTATATATTAACAGTTAAAAATAGGAAGTACAAATAAAGTTAATTTAACAAAAGTAAACATATCTGGTTGCAAAAGTAAATTAAATTGATTATAATGGTAGTGTGTTGTTGTTCAGCAGGGGGGAGGACCGCAAACATGAAAATTAAAGCCAAAACGAACGCGATCGTACGAGCCCGGATCGTCAAAGGAATGACTCAGCGGGACCTGGCCCAGCTCTCGGGCTTGAGCTATGCATATATCAGCTTGCTGGAGCGTTCGGTCAAAGCTGTCGGCCCGGGCACAGCCAAGAAGCTAAGCGATCTTTTGGAGCAGCCTTTGGAGGAATTGTTCACCATAGAATAGACCTGCGATAAAAGCGGGAAGCCGGCTTCCCGCCTTTCTTCCGAGCGCGTACGGACCGGAGTCGGCCTAGAAGCCGACGACTTTGTTTTTGCCGGTCGTCTTGGCCTTGTACATCGCTTCATCCGCCTGCTTGATCAATTCCTCCGCGTTTACCCCTTTTTTGAGCATACTGTATCCCATGCTTACCGTCACGATCGTTTCCGTCTCCACACGGCTCCGGATACGCTCCGACAAGCCTGCGGCATCGACTTCCGGGTCCGTAACCAGCACGACCATTTCTTCCCCGCCGTAACGCCCGCAAATCCCGGAATCTTCTGTTTCTTCCTTCACGATCTGCGCTACCTGCTTAAGCACCTGATCTCCCATATGGTGGCCTTTCGTATCGTTGAGCTTCTTGAAGTTGTCGATGTCGCTGAAGATGACCGACACCGGCGCTCGTTGCTGCACGTATTGGGTGACGCGGTTGTAAAAATATTTCCGGTTGTACAGCTTCGTAAGTCCGTCGGTAATGGAGGAGTTGTAAATGGCCTGCATGATCTCGATGACCCGTTCGAAAATGAACAGGAACAGAACGATGTAAAAGACAAACGGAATCGTTTGCTCCAGAAATTTCAGGACAATCTGTTTGCTGTCAAATAAATAGACGTTGGCCATATGAATCGTGTGGGTCGTAAAATAAACGGTCAGCATCAGCTGATACTTCCCGTTCTGGCCGATGCGGGAGTTCACGAGCAGGAAGCTCATGAACAGCAGCAAAAACAAATATAGCTCCATACCGAGCGGTCGAAGCAATTTGGACTGATCCTCGCTGCCCTGCAGCCAGACCGGCGCGAACCAGTACGATACCGAGACGGCGGCGGTCAACAGGATAAAGAAGGCGAAGACGAAGATGTCCCGCTTGCGGGTTGGGTTATACAGTTGATAAATGCCGATATTGAGCATCACAAAGGCAAGCACCTTGATCAGCAGCGCGATGAATTCTTGCAAGGGGGTTACGTCGTGAGCCAAGGTCTTTTCGATGAGCTGGGCGTGTTCAACGAACAGGATAAACAGCGCAATGATCATGGAGAAATATCCAATTTTGCGGCGTGAGAGCAGCAGTCGGAACGAGACGAGAAACGTCATCACAATGATGACGATCAGCATCGAATGCGTAAAGATCGAACCGGTCGGTCCGAAGATCAAATCCCAAATCGTCTGATTGTTCATGAAACGCGCGGAAGCCTCACTTTGTAAACGGGTACATGGTACTGATTATACCAAACGTATATTCGTTTTGGGAAGTCTTGTCGTCGCATTCCGGAACTGTTAGGATGGTAGTGACGAAGCGCCCTTGCGTTTCGCGAACAACGGGAGAGGCCGAGGTGGGTAGGATGCGTATTCTTCAAGCGTTATTTTTTCCGCCGGAACAGCCTGGCGGGGTTTCTTCCATGATTCCTTTTATGCTGGATCGGTTTAACAAGCGGGGCTGGGAGATGGAGCTCTTTTCGCTGCCCAAACGGGTGCGCGGCAAAGGCACCGGGGAAATTCGTTTCTCTACGTTCGACTGGGAGCCGTATGCCGGCCATCCGGTAGTCGATAAATACATACAAACGATGAAGGACTATATCTGGTGGACGAAGATGCGGATCAAGTTGACATACGATTTGATTCACGCCCACCATCCGATCGCCGGACTGGTCATGAAGCAGCTGTTTCCGGACACTCCGCTGATCATGACGATTCACTCCAGCTATGAGCGCGAGCTTGTGCTGAACGGCAAAATTGCGATAGACGGCCCGGAGCATGCTTTCCTGGCCTCGCTCTACCGCGAGCTGGAGGAAAAGGCGGACCAGTTGATTACGGTGTCCAACTCGTTCAAGCATTACTTGTCCGAGTACGTGCAGGAGCCGGAGCGGATCGGGGTCATTCCGAACGGCTTCGACGAGAAGCGCTTCCGTCCGGTCCATCACGAGAATCAAGTGCCGCAGTTGATCTCGGTATGCCGGCTCGTGCCTGCCAAAGGGCTTGATACGCTGCTGCAAGCTTGCGCGGAGCTGAAGCGCCGGGGGCAGCCGTTCGTGCTGCATCTGATTGGAGACGGACCGATCCGTACGGAGCTGGAGGAGCTTGCTCAACAGCTCGGGATTTATGATGAAACGATTTTTTACGGCTATATGCTTCACCCGGAAGACTTTATGCCGTTCTTCGACGTGTTTGTCCTGCCTTCGCGGGCGGAAGCGTTCGGTTCGGTGTTTGCGGAGGCGGCGCTCTGCGGTTTGGCCGTTGTCGGCACGAACGTCGGCGGCATTGCCGAGCAGATCGAGCATGGCAGCAACGGCCTGCTGGTTCCGGTCAATGACGTTCAGGCGCTGGCCACGGCGCTGGAGAAGGTGATCGGCGATCCGATGTACCGTTATCAGCTGTCGCGTGTAGCGCTGGAAAAGGCGCTCAAGACGTACTCGATGACGCGCGTCGTTCAGCAGCTCAGAAACGTGTACCGGACGTACCGCAAGGCGCCGGCGGAGTAAGACAAGGACGGAGGATTCGAAAATGACGCGGGGGTTTCGGTTTATTCATGCCGCGGACCTGCATCTGGACAGTCCGTTTCGGGGATTGTCCGGTCTGCCGGACGGGCTGAGGGAACGGGTGAAGGCGTCGACGTTTACGGCGCTCGAACGGCTCGTTGACCTAGCGGTTCGCGAGCAGGTGGATTTCGTCGTCGTCAGCGGCGACATATACGATGCGAAAGACCGTTCGCTGCGCGCTCAGCTGCGGTTTCAGCAAGCTTTGGAAACGTTGGCGGGACACGGGGTGCCCGCCTTTGTCGTTCATGGAAATCACGATCCGCTGCACGATGGGTACAGCGCGAAGCTGCGCTTGCCGGATACGGTCAAAGTATTTGGAAGCGATGCGGTGGAAAGCGTCGTCGTCCGGGGGCGGGACGGGGAATCGGTTGCGCGAGTATCGGGCATATCGTTCGGCCGTTCCGCGGTAACGGATAATTTGACGCCGGGCTATGTCCGGCATAACGACGGCTTATATCACATCGGAATACTGCACACGAATGTGGACGGCGATGCGGGACACGACAACTATGCGCCTTGCAGCCTGCGGGATTTGACGCGCGGGCAGGTGAACTATTGGGCGCTGGGCCATATTCATTCGCGCCGGGTGCTGCATGAACGGCCCTGGGTCGTGTATCCCGGCAATCTGCAAGGCCGTCACGTCCGGGAAACCGGCCCTCGCGGCTGTTACGTGGTCGACGTGGCGTCGGGCGGTGAAACGCAGCTGCGGTTTCAACCGCTGGACGATGTGCGCTGGGAGGTCCGGGAGCTGTCCATTGCCGGGCTGGAGACGGAGCAGCAGCTAAAGGATGCGCTGGAGGAGGAGCTGGAGGCGGCTTGCGCGTCAGCGGACGGACGCGCGGTTCTGGCGCGCCTGTCGCTGACCGGACGCGGGCCGCTACATGCGGCGATGCGCCGCAGCGGATGGCTCTCAGGGCTGACGTCTGCGCTGAGAGAGAGCGGCAGGGAAGCCGTCTGGATCGAGAGCATCGAGGATCGGACCGGAGCGGCCGTTTCGCGCGAAGACTTGGCCGCAAAGCCGGGGTTTCTGGGCGATCTGCTGCGACTTGCGTCGGAGGCCGGTGAATCTTCGGAGCGGCTGTCGGTCTTTGCGGAGGAAGCGCTGGCGCCGCTCATGGGGCAGCCGCAGCTTGCCGCTTTGCTAAGCGAGCTTGGGCCCGAGGAGTGGGCCGCATGGCTGCAGGAAGCCGAGGAGCTGGCGATTGACTTGCTGGCGGACGGCAGCGGCGCGGAGACGGGGTGGAGCGAATGAGAATCGAACGGCTCGACATTCGCCGCTACGGTGTGCTAAACGATGTGGAGCTTCTGGCGGATTCCTCGGTCACCCTTTTCTATGGCCCGAACGAAGCGGGGAAAAGTACCGTTCTGGGCTTTATTCGGGATGTGCTGTTCGGCTTTCCCCGCGGCGGCTCGGCGGAGCGGCTGACTGCGCCGGGGGAGGGCGGCGGACAAGGCGGGGCGATTACGCTGGTAGACGAACAAGGCCGCCGTTACCGGGTCGAACGGTGGGAGCGCCCAAGCGGAGGGCGGGGGCGCGGGCCTGCGGCCGGCAGTGTACGCGTGACGTTTCCGGACGGAACGGCCGGGGGTGAGCGGGAGCTAGCTGCGCTCTTAGGCGGCATTACGCCGGAATTGTTCCGCAGCCTGTTCGCCTTTGGCCTGACCGAGCTGCAGGAGCTCGGGACGCTGCAATCGGGCGAGGTCGGCAGCTTCTTGTACAGCGCGGGACTCGGCGCGAGCGGCAGCGTGATTCGCGGAGCGGATAAGAAGCTCGCGCAGGAGCTGGAGCAGCTGTACCGCCCGCGCGGACGCACGCCGCTGATGAACCGGGCGCTACAGGAGCTGGCGGCGGCGGAAGCGGAGCTCGCGCAAAGCCGCGGCCGGACGGAGCGCTACAATGCGCTGGAGGCGGAGGCGAATCGTCTTGCTGCGGAGCAGGAGACGCTGGAGAGCGAGCTGGACAAGCTCCAGCGCGAAGCCGACTGGCTTGCTAGGTGCATCCGCGCCCAGCCGCACTGGCTGCGGAGGGAGGAGCTGCGCCGCGAGCTGGCGGAGCTGCCCGAGACATTGGATGCGTTCCCGGCTGACGCGCTGCCGCGGATGGAAGCGGTGCTTGCCGAGCGGGAGCGGCTCACGGTCGAGCTTGACCGGGTCGCCCTTGCGCTGTCCGATCTGAAGGAAGGCTTGAGGACGGCCGAGGCGGAAGCGGAGGCCGAGGGCGCGGTGCTGGAGCGCCGGGCGGCGCTCGAAGCATTGCTGGACCGGCTGCCGGCCTACGAAGAAGCGAAGCGGACGCTAGCGGAGGCGGAAGCGGAAGAAGAGCAGCTTGGGCTGGAGCTGGAGCGGATGCTTCGCCGTATTCATCCGGCATGGACGACGGACCATCTGGACCGTCTCCCTTCGACGGTCATGCTCCGGGAGGAGGCGTCCGCTTTCCGCGAGGAGTGGCGCGTCTGGCGGCAGAACGAATCGCTGCTGGAGGCGGAAGCCGAACGGGTGCGAAGCGAATCCGGGGCCGAGGAGCTTGGGCCGGCGGATGGTCGGAGCGGAGCAGAGGATCGCAGTCAGGGCATCGATGGAGCCCGTGCTGAAGAGAGCTTCACGCTCGATGACGATCACATGTCGGTGGAAGAAGGACTGGACCGTATTCGGACGGCAAGGCGCTTGTTTCACGAATGGAAGGAAGCGCTGCGCGAGGTCCGGTTCGAAGCGGAGCGCGAGCAGGACCGTGAGAAGCTGAGCCGTCTGGAAGCGCAGGCCGGGCCGGAGACAGCCCGCTCCGACTCCTCCGGCGTCCCGCTGTATGTTCTCTACGGCGCAACGCTGCTGCTCCCTGCCGCGCTGGCGGCGCTGCAGCAGACGGCTGCGGCTGTCGCAGCGCTCGCCGTGCTGCTTGCCGCCAGCGCGGCT
>NZ_BIMB01000076.1 GCF_004000865.1 Paenibacillus elgii NBRC 100335
TACCCGTCGAAAGCGACCTCTTTAATATATCACATCTGCCTAGCTGATTGCAAGCATTATTTTTAATTTCTTTTTTCATGCTCGGCTCTTTCGAGCTCAACCGCAGAAGCGACAATGACTAATATACCAAACGCTCCTATACTTTGCAACTGTTATTTTCTTCCTTCTGAAACCGACTCTAAAGCAAACAAAAACCATGCTTCCCCTGCAAAGGGCGAAGCATGGTTTGCTTGTCCAAAATTATTCGCCTTGACGCTCACGCATCAACGGGAAAAGCAGCACGTCACGAATCGACGGAGCATTCGTAAGCAGCATCACCAGACGGTCGATCCCGATCCCGAGACCTCCGGTCGGCGGCATGCCGTATTCGAGAGCGCGCACGAAGTCTTCGTCCATTTCATGCGCCTCGTCGTTCCCCTGCTCCCGCTCCACCAGCTGCGCTTCAAACCGCTCCCGCTGATCGATCGGATCGTTCAGCTCGGTAAACGCGTTCGCGTGCTCGCGTGCCACGATAAACAGCTCGAAACGGTCCGTGAACCGGGGGTCCTGCTCATTCTTTTTCGCCAGCGGGGAAATTGCCACCGGATGCCCTGTAATGAATGTAGGCTGAATAAGCGTTTCCTCGACGAACTTCTCAAAGAACTGGTTCACGATATGACCGAAGGTCATCATCGGCTCAACCGGCACATTGTGTTCTTTGGCCAAGCGATGCGCTTCCTCGTCCGTCATCTGAACGCTGAAATCAACGCCTGTCACTTCTTTAATCGCATCGACCATCGAGACACGACGCCACGACGGAGCAAGATCGATTTCTTGATCTTGATACGTAATTTTGGTCGTACCCAGCACTTCTTGAGCAATATGTGCGACCATCTCTTCCGTTAGCTTCATGATGTCTTTATAGTCGGCATACGCTTCGTACAGCTCGATCATCGTAAATTCCGGGTTATGGCGCGTCGAAATACCTTCGTTGCGATAGACGCGTCCGATTTCGTAGACTTTCTCCATCCCGCCGACAATCAAACGCTTCAAATGCAGCTCAATCGCAATCCGCATATACAACTGCATGTCCAGCGCATTATGATGCGTAATGAAAGGACGAGCGGCCGCACCGCCTGCAATGGCATGCAGGGTTGGCGTCTCGACTTCCAAATAGCCTCGGGAATCCAGATAGCGGCGCATCGACTGAATGATTTTGGAACGCAAAATGAAGGTCTGCTGCACGTCTTGGTTCATGATCAAATCCACATAACGCTGACGGTAACGCAGCTCGACATCTTTGAGACCATGATATTTCTCTGGCAAAGGCAAAAGCGATTTGGACAGCACTTCTACCGAATTCGCTTTAACGGAAAGCTCGCCCGTTTTCGTCTTGAAGACGGTGCCGCGAACGCCGATCAAATCGCCGATATCGAGCAGTTCGTACGCTTTGTATTTAGCTTCTTCCAACGCATCGGCGCGCACGTAAATTTGAATCTTGCCCGTGATGTCCTGAATATGCGCAAAGCCCGCTTTGCCCATTTCCCGCTTCTGCATAATCCGCCCGGCAATGCTTACTTCGGCGGAATGCGCTTCAAGCTCTTCCTTGGACTTGTCTTCATAGGCTTTGAAAATATCGCCGGCATGGTGCGTTCTTTCGAACTTTTGCCCGAACGGATCGACTCCAAGGCCACGCAATTCATCTAATTTGTTGCGCCGAATTTGCAACAATTCATTTAATTCCAATTCCACAGTCATGTTTCCAGCTCCTTGGTTCGTAAGTAAAACTTCCCGGCCCTATAGTCAAAAAAGCTTCCTGAGGAAGCTCCTTTTGTTGTTGCCGTTTACTTCTTGATATCGATAATTTCGTACTGAATGACGCCTGCCGGTACGCTGACGTCGACGATTGCCCCTTTGCGCTTGCCAAGAATGGCTTTGCCGACCGGGCTTTCGTTGGAAATTTTGTTTTGGAACGGGTCGGATTCCGCCGTGCCCACGATGGAGTATTCGACGATATCCCCGAATTCGAGGTCCTTCAAGATGACGATGGAACCGACGTTCACCGCATCCGTATCGACTTCGTCGTTGTTGATAATCCGCGCGTTGCGCAGCATTTTCTCCAAAGTGATAATGCGGCCTTCAACGAATGCTTGTTCGTTCTTGGCATCTTCGTATTCCGAGTTCTCGCTGATATCGCCGTAACCGATCGCCACTTTAATCCGCTCGGCCACCTCGCGGCGCTTCACCGACTTTAAATGCTCCAGCTCTTCCTCGAGCTTTTTCAAACCTTCCTGCGTGAGAATGACTTCTTTTTCCGCCATTACTACCTATCTCCCGTCGTGTGAAAGATTTTCATATTTCGAGCCCAATCGAGTATGAATTCACTGATAATTACTATATGAACGCGACGCTGCTTGATGCCACCAACCGTCGGCCGCAAATGACTATTGACTGATTATATTGCAACCCCATTCAAATGTCAATTGAAGCCAAACGGCCCGGTTTCGCCCATCGAACCGGACTAGTGGACGGTTGCCTCACGCTGGTCGAGCGTTTCGATAAAGTCGGTGAGAAGCTGAACCATGGCGTCGCGTTTCGTCTGCTCCATAATGGCGTCTTTGATCCGCGCCGCTCCGTGCAGCCCCTTCAAGTACCAGGCCAGATGCTTGCGCATTTCCTTGACCGCGACCGCTTCGCCCTTCAGTGCCGTCAGCCGGTCCAAATGCAGCACCGCGATGCGGATTTTCTCTTGCGGGCTTGGATCCGGAGGAAGCTCCCCTTTGGTCAAATATTGGATAGTCCGGTACAGCATCCACGGATTGCCCAGTGCCGCGCGGCCGATCATGACGCCGTCCACGCCGGTCTGGTCGAGCATCCGCTTCGCATCCTCGGGGGTAAAGACGTCCCCATTGCCGATCACCGGAATCGAAACGGCTTCCTTGACCTCTTTAATGATGTCCCAGTTCGCGTGTCCGGTATACATCTGCACTCTCGTGCGCCCATGAACGGATACGGCCGCGCCGCCGCCGTTCTCTACGGCTTTCGCGTTCCGCACCGCGTAAATATGATCGTCGTCCCAGCCGATCCGCATTTTCACGGTTAGCGGTTTGCTGACGGACCGACTGACGGTCGAGACCATCTGCTCGATTTTGTCGGGGTCCAACAACCAACGCGCCCCCGCGTCGCATTTTGTAATTTTGGGCACAGGACAGCCCATGTTGATATCGATGATGTCCGCATTCGTATGCTGGTCCACATATTTGGCCGCTTCGACGAGCGTTTCGGTGTCGCCGCCGAAAATTTGCAGGCTGAGCGGTTTCTCCCGCTCGTCGACGTACAGCATCTCCAGCGTGCGGTGATTTCCGTGCAGGATGGCCTTATCGCTGACCATCTCGGCACAGACGAGGCCGCAGCCGAACTCTTTCGCGATCAAGCGAAAAGCCGGATTGCAGACGCCTGCCATCGGGGCCAGGACCACTTTGTTCGGGGCGGTGACATTGCCTATCGTTAACATCATATCTCTCCTTTCCGAGAAGGGTGATTTTATTTACCGCTTGCCTGGAAATAAAGCTCTTCCGGCTCAATCCCCAACGTTTCGCATATTTTACGGACGATTTTCGGGTCTGCCTTGCGCGTTCCCCGCTCGATGGAGCCGAGGACGGCGATGGATACGTCCAACCGTTCCGCCAGTTCGTTTTGGGTAAAACCTTTTAGTTTGCGAAAAGCGCGGATGCGCTGGGCTACTGCATTTTTTTCCAAAGTGTAACGCCTTCCTTTCCTTCCGCACGCTCCAAAAACGCCCGTAAAGGCGCGGCCTGCGGCTGGTGATGAAGTTCCAATACCTCAATAAGAGGGATCAGAACGAATGCCCGCTCATGCATGCGCGGGTGCGGCAGTATCAAGTCGGGCTGCTGCCGTCTAACGTCGCCGTATATCAGCATATCAAGGTCAATGGTACGAGGGCCCCAGCGAATATCGCGAACGCGGCCAAGCTGCCGTTCCCTTTCCATCAGCTGCTCCAGCAGTTGTTCCGGGGAGAGCGTCGTCGTCACCTCGATTGCCATATTCAAAAAGGGGGCTTGATCCGTATAGCCAACCGGATCGGTCTCGTACAAGGCCGATTGGCCGGTAACGCGAATCTGCGGGTGCTCCTGAAGCAATCGAACGGCTTCCGTCAGGAAGCGCTCCCTGTCTCCGATGTTGGAGCCAAGTCCGATGTAGGCCCGTTCGCAAACCTCAGCCGACTGCTTCTCTCCATCGTTCATCGGTGTGCTTCCCGCTTCCTGTGAATTTCGATCGTGAAACCGTCAAAATGAACGGCTACCGGCGGGTGCGGCTTGACGACGCGGACGGTCAATTCATTTATACTAGTATAAGTTCGCAGTACCTCGGATGCAATATGCTCAGCCAGCGCCTCGACCAGCTTGAACGTTTTCTGCTCGACGATCGTTTTGATCAGGTCATGTACCTCGGCGTAATTGATGGTGTCTTCCACCCGGTCGGAGCGGCCCGCCCGGTCCAGCGGAAGGTACAGCTCCACATCCACGCAATAGCGCTGCCCCAGCTTGTTTTCCTCTGGAAAAACGCCGTGGTATCCGTAAAAGGCCATCCCTTTCAGCATCATTTTATCCAACTTCATCTTCCCCCTTCAAGTCGCAGCCGCGTCATCGGTGCCGCGTTATGGCATCGGTCATATCGGCAACTCGCCGCATGGCTTTCACATCGTGCACTCTGACGACCCGGCAGCCTTGGGCAATGCCGAGCGCAACGGTAGCCGCGGTTCCTTCCACCACGTCGTCCGTCGGCAAATTCAGCGCACGGCGGATCATGCTTTTGCGCGACGTGCCGAGCAGCACAGGGTAGCCTAAGGAGACGATCCGGTCCAGATAGTTCATGAGCTGCAAATTGTGCTCGTACGTTTTGGCAAATCCGATGCCCGGGTCCAAAATAATCTGTTCGTCGCGAATCCCTGCTTGGTGCGCCCGACGAACCGTTTCCCGCAAATCCTCGATCACATCTTGGATAAAGTTAGCATACACCGCTTCGGTGCGATTATGCATCAGAACGATCGGGCAGCCGTATTCCACAGCTACGCGGGCCATGTCCGGCTCCTTCTGCAATCCCCATATATCGTTGAGCAGGCTTGCGCCCGCAGCCATCGCTTGTCTTGCCGTTTCGGCCTTGTACGTGTCGATGGAAATCGGCGTATCGATGCCTGCCTGCCGCAACGCGCGAATGACAGGGATGACCCGTTCCAACTCTTCTTCCTGCGAAACGACGGGAGCGCCGGGACGCGTCGATTCGCCGCCTACGTCAATGATATCGGCTCCCTGCGCGATCATCTCCAGCGCTCGGGCTACGGCAGCGATCGGGTCAATATACCGCCCCCCGTCCGAGAAGGAGTCCGGAGTCGCATTTAGAATCCCCATCACAACTGTCCTCGGCCCGCTCAACAGCTGCTTGAGCTTGTTAGAATCCGCCACGATAGCGTTCATGATTTTTCCTCCTTAGCTTGAGCTATACGACTAACCAGAACGACGATTGTTCCTATATCGAGACAGCAATTTTGCCGTAACAAGACCTGCCGTACCGTCGCCAACGGTGTACGCAATTCCTTCCCGGTCGAACAGCCGTGTCACCGGAATGATTTCTTGAATGGAATTGGTCAAAAATATTTCGTCCGCTCCAGCAAGATCTTCCCACCTGTACAAGCCCTCCGATACGGATAATCCGGTCTCGCGCGCCACCGTCATCACATAGCGTCTCGTGATGCCGGGCAGAAGCCCCGTCTCCGTCGAAGGCGTATGCAGCTCCCCGCCGCGTACAAAAAACAAATTGCTGACGATCCCTTCCGACAAGAAGCCTTGGGCATCCAGCAGGAGACCTTCCGCCTGAGTCGCCCAAGGATAGCGCCGGAGTTCTTGTTTCGCCAAAATATTGTTCATATAGTGCAGCGATTTGTGTCGAATCGCGCCTTCCGGCGAGTTTCGACGGGATTCGAGGAGCTGCAGGGGCTTGCCTTCGGTATAGACCGACCAATCGATCGGAGGCAATGACTTTACGTAAAGAATTTCCGTAGGATGCTTGTACGGTTCGGCCGGAAGACCGAGCATGTCCGGGCCCGCCGTAACCGTGAAACGGAAGTAGGCGTCCTCCAATTCGTTAGCTTCAAGCAGTCTGCGAATCCGGGCCTGCAAGCCGTCCGGATCGGGAACGTATCGGATGTCCAGCTCCCGGCAGCCTGCGGACAGCCGCTCCAGATGCCATTCCAGCAAAAAGGGACGCCCGCCGTAGGTGCGGAACGTCTCGAATAGGCCCATACCGTAAAGAAAACCGTGGTCGTATACGGAGACCACGGCCTTTTGTTCCTCTATGACGTTTCCGTTTAAATCGATTTTCACGCTTGGCCCACTGCCGTTTCGTTCAAGAAATTGCGCAGCATTTGATGTCCGTGATCGGTAATGATCGACTCGGGATGGAATTGAACGCCCTCGATCGGGTATTCTTTATGGCGCAGCCCCATAATTTCACCCTCGGCCGTTTCAGCGGTGATCACGAAGCAATCGGGCAGCGTTTCTCTTTTTACGATTAAGGAATGATACCTCGTTGCCGTAAACGGAGACGGCATATCCTTAAAGATCCCTTGACCGTTGTGGAATATTTCTGAGGTCTTCCCGTGCATCAGCCGTTCTGCGCGAATCACTTCGCCGCCAAACGCCTGTCCGATCGATTGATGGCCGAGACAGACGCCGAGAATGGGAATCCGGCCTTTGAAGCGTTCGATCAACGACAGGCTGATTCCCGCTTCGTTGGGCGTGCAAGGCCCCGGAGAGATCAAAATGTGGTCCGGCTTTAACGCTTCGATCCCTTCCAGATCGATCTCATCGTTGCGACGCACCTCGATCTTTTCGCCCAATTCTCCCAAATACTGCACCAAATTGTACGTAAACGAATCGTAGTTGTCGATGACCAAAATCATGATTTTCTACCTCCCGCGGGACATGGATTTTTTCGTTCGCTATATTGGATTGCTTTCCACATGGCTTTTGCTTTGTTAATCGATTCTGTGTATTCCTTCTCCGGAATCGAGTCGATGACAATCCCCGCCCCGGCTTGCACGTATCCTCTGCCGCCTGTTGCGATGAGCGTACGTATGATTATATTAAATTCCATATCGCCATTATAGTCAATCCAACCGATAGACCCGGTATATGGTCCTCTTCTTACCGGCTCCAGTTCCTCAATAATCTCCATGGTGCGAATTTTCGGAGCGCCGGTTATCGTGCCGCCCGGGAACGTTGCAGCAATAACATCGAAGGCATCGCGTCCCTCGGCCAGCTTTCCTTCAACTTCCGACACAATATGCATCACATGGGAATAGTACTCAATGACCATAAAGTCTTTGACCTTGACAGTCCCGTATGTCGAAATACGTCCGAGATCGTTGCGCTCCAAATCGACAAGCATGATATGCTCGGCTCGTTCTTTCTCGTGATGAATCAGCTCATCCGCCAGCTGCCGGTCTTCTTCCGGGCTCATGCCGCGTGGACGGGTACCTGCGATCGGACGGGTGCGGACGGTTCCTCGTTCAAGCTGGACCAACAGCTCCGGAGAGCCCGATACAAGCTGAAAATCGCGGAAACGAAGCAGTCCCATATAAGGGGAAGGATTCACCAGCCGCAGCCATTCATAGATCTCTTCAGGCGAGGCCTCAAGCTGTTTGTTCTGACGCACCGCCAGATTAACCTGAAACACGTCTCCGGCACTGATATATTCGTGAATTGTGCGTACCGCATCCATGTAGGCTTCTCTCGGAAAATCGGCAGCTATCCCTTCAATGGCATCAACGTCCACCTGCAAGCGGTCTTCTTCCATAAGAGTCCGCTTCCGGGCCGCTTCTTCCTGCAAAAGTGGATTGGCGGCAGCCTCCGTCAACCGGTCCCAAAAGCCTTTCATCCGGGCTGCGGTCTGCTCCGCTTCCTTATACCGGGCTTCAAGCCAACCCGGCTCCTCTGCTTGCTGTGGTGAAAGCTCCGTATGGACCGCACAAAATAGCTGGTTGGTTTCATGATCGATAATCCAGAGCTCGTCCACCCGAACAAAAGCATAATCGGGCACGGGCAAATCGGCTTTTGCCCGAACCGGCAGCCGTTCAATGGTACGGATTACATCGTAGCCCCAGAACCCGACACATCCGCCGATCCACTTCGGGGCCCCTTCTACGACCGGCGAGCGAAAAGGGGCAAGCCAGCTTTTCACCAGCTCCAGCGGCGCTCCTTGCCGCTTCTCTTCGCTGCCGTCCTGCTGCGTGACCGTCGCCTCGTTGCCTGTTCCTTGAATAGCCGAAACGGGCCGAATGCCAAAAAAGCTGTAGCGGCCGCCCTTGCCGCTCTCCAACACGAAGGAACCGGGAGCCGCTTCCTTCCAAATAGGCGCCCAGGAAAGCGGGCGGCTTTGCTCTAATGAAAACCGGATAACATATGGAAGCACGGTATAGTCCTGAGCCCACTGCTGCCATTGATGATAGGATGTCAGGAGCATGTTCCGTCCTCCTTTTGCGTTCGTCGTTTAATGTTGGGATTAGTATACTTGAAATTGCGGACGAATAAAAGGGCGGCGAAATATGGGAAGGGATTCGGAGATGAGTCGGAGATGAGTCGAAGACGAATCGGGAGAGCCCGGGCCCCTTGCGCAGTCTGCGGAAAAATCGCGTTTCGCTTTAGCTCAGACACGTTTTGCTCCATCACCCAGAAATTTATGGAAGTAGAAGGGAATGGAGCAAAAAACTCGCCGCGAAACGCGATTTCTCCTTCGACCATTCACATAAGCAAAAGAACAACCCCCACCCTTCCCAATTTCATGAGAGAGGTAGAAAGATAAAAAGCCCGCTCAACCTTTGGAAGATGAGCAGGCTTGGATTTCCTTTAAAGGCTTAGTCCTCGAATTGATACAGCGGCGTAGACAGGTAGCGCTCGCCGTTGCTTGGAACGACAGCGATGACGCGCTTGCCGGGGCCGAGTTCCTTGGCGATCTTCAGTGCGGCAAAGATGGCGGCTCCGGACGAAATGCCTCCCAGGATGCCTTCTTCTTTCGCTACGCGGCGGGATGTTTCGAACGCTTCCTCGTTCTCCACTGCAATGATCCCGTCATAGATGCCGGTGTCGAGGATATCCGGCACAAAGCCTGCGCCGATCCCTTGAATGCGGTGCGGACCCGGCTTGCCCCCGGACAATACCGGAGAAGCCGAAGGCTCGATAGCATAAATTTTAATGTGCGGGAAGTGCTCCTTGAGCACCGAACCGGCTCCTGTAATCGTTCCGCCGGTTCCAATCCCGGCGATGAAAGCGTCCAGTTTGCCGTCATGCGCGTTGATCGCTTCCACAATTTCCGGACCGGTCGTTTCGCGGTGAATTTTGACGTTTGCTTGGTTCTTGAACTGCTGAGGCATGAAGTAACCCGGATTTTCGGCCAAGATTTCTTCCGCACGCTTGATGGCGCCCTTCATCCCTTCCGCACCCGGTGTCAGTTCCAGCTGCGCACCGTAAGCGCGAAGCAGATTGCGGCGTTCCATGGACATCGTCTCCGGCATGACTAAAATCGCCTTATAGCCTTTGGCCGCGGCGACCATCGCCAGACCGATCCCCGTATTCCCGCTCGTCGGCTCGACAATCGTATCGCCCGGTTTGATACGGCCTTCTTGCTCGGCCACTTCAATCATGCTAATGGCAATCCGGTCTTTTACGCTGGCACCCGGGTTTTGGAATTCCAGCTTTACGTAGATTTCCGCACTGCCCTCCGGCACGACACGGTTTAATTTGACCAATGGCGTGTCCCCAATCAATTGCGTGACGCTTTGCACTAATCTGGCCATTCCGTTCTCCTCCTCAAGTTCACGTCAAAATATCCGAGTAATTTAGTAGGTATTATATTGTAATCTTATCAACCCCTACGGTGGTTGTCAATACAATTCCCTGACGTTTCCTAGAAATTAGCCCGGACCGATACTTTCCACTTGTCTCGGAGCGTACGCAGCATCTCCTTCATCGGAGGAGCTTCCCGAAGGGCGAGATCTTTGCGGACCCGCTCCTTAACCACTGCAGGCTCTTCCTTGGAAGTTTCTCTACGCTCCTTCAGCTTTACGATAACATATTTCCCATCAACTTCCACAAGTTTTCCGACTTCTCCTTGCTTCAGCTGCTTGGCAGTCTTCATGATCGGGGCGGGAACGAACGGATCGCCCTCTTCCAGCCAGCCCAAGTCTCCCCCGCTATCGCGCGTTGCATCATCAAGGGAACGTTCCTTGGCTACCTGGGCAAAATCAGCGCCTTTGGACAAGTCGTTCAATGCCCGCTGGGCCTGCTCCTTGCTGGCTGTCACGATCTGCTGAAGGCGATACTCCACGCGTGTCTGGAATTCGTCCGGATGCGCCGCAATATAAGCCTGCACTTCTTCATCGGTGATCCGGATGTTGTGAATGGCAACTTTATCGGCCAACAGCTTGTGGTAAACGTCCTCTTTGAGCGTATCTGGAGTTAAACCCAGCTGATTTTTCATCGTATCTAAAAATGCTTGCTCGCTTTCGTACCCCTGCTTCATCCGCTTCAATTCCTGCTGCACTTCGCTGTCGTCAATTTCGACGCCAGAGGCCCTCGCCTCCAAGCGCACCACTTCCCGGTCGATCATTCGGTCCAAGAGCTCGCGCCCGTGCACCGCCAGCAGCTGGGTTTCCAATTCGGCTAACGTAATCTTTTTCTCTCCGATCGTGGCCAAAATTTGCGCCTCTCCGTCCTGCTTCTTGGGGTCCGGATGTTTATCGGTAGAGGATGGGTATAAGGAGTGGGCCATTAATACGGAGGATAGGATGACTACCGCGACCAGCAACACAGCGATCATGCCCCATAATACTTTAATGTTTCGCATACCCTATCTCCTCGTATGATCACTCTCTATATAGACTGGGCGCCTGCTCGCCACCCCGTCGTTTTATATGGATTTGAGAATCGCTTCAAGATCTTCCCGGCTGAAACGATAGGCTTCGTTGCAAAAATGGCACACGATTTCCGCCTTTCCGTCCTCTTCCAGGATTTCCTGCAATTCATCGCGCCCCAGACTTATTAAAGTCTGCTCGACGCGCTCGCGCGAGCATTTGCACTTAAACCGAATGTCGTCGCGTCTCTCCAGCACTTCGGCCCCGGGAAGCAGCGTAGCGAGGATGTCCTCCAGACGGTCTCCGCGGTCAAGCAAGGACGTAATCGACGGAAGAGCCGCCAGCTCCTTTTCAATCTGTGAAATCTCGTCATCCGTTAATCCCGGCAGCAATTGAATAATGAATCCGCCGGCAGCCTTCACGGTATAATCCACGTCGACCAGCACGCCCAAAGCGACAGCCGAAGGCGTCTGTTCGGATTTGGCAAAATAATACGTAAAATCTTCGCCGAGCTCGCCGGAAACGATCGGGATGCTGCCGCGGTAAGGTTCTTTGAGCCCGAGGTCTTTAATGACATACAAAAAACCGTCGGTACCGACAGCGCCGGCCACGTCCAGCTTGCCGATCTGATTCAAGGGCAAATCGACAGACGGATTGTCCACATATCCGCGTACTTCTCCGTGAGCATTGGAATCCGCGACGATCTGGCCGATCGGCCCGCCGCCCTTGACTTGAACGGTCAGCTTCTCCTCACCTTTCAGCATGATGCCCATCATCAGCGCAGCCGTTGCCGTACGTCCTAGAGCAGCGGTAGCGGTAGGCGTAGTCTGATGACGGCGGCGCAGCTCCTCGACAATGCCGGTGGTGCGGACGGCAAAGGCGCGTACTTTTCCTTCATAGGCCGTAGCCCTTATTAAATAATCTTGCATGACAAAGCTCCTTCTGTTCTAATGACGCTAAAGGCAAGGGTCCGGGAAGCCGGAAAAAGGGGTCCTGCTTACCGCGAATAGGCAGACTCTAGCCGATGTTGCGTTCATATATAATTTGCAATCCCTGCAGCGTGAGAAGCGGATCGATCAGGTCGATCGTACGTGATTCCCCTGCAATGAGCTCTGCCAGCCCGCCCGTTGCGATAACTTTCGGTTCAACCCGGAACTCCTGCTTAATCCGGTCCACGATTCCATCCACTTGACCGGCAAAGCCGAAAATAATCCCGGCTTGCATCGATGCGACCGTATTGCGGCCAACGACGCTTTTCGGCTTCACCAGCTCAATGCGAGGCAGTTTTGCCGCCCGTTGATACAAAGCTTCGGTGGAAATACTGATTCCGGGCGCCACGGCCCCGCCGATGAATTGGCCCTTCTCGTCGATATAGTCGAACGTCGTAGCGGTTCCAAAATCGACCACGATACAAGGCGAGCCGTACAGCTCGATGGCAGCGACTGCATTCACGATCCGGTCTGCGCCGACTTCCTTTGGGTTCTCGTAACGGATATTGAGCCCGGTCTTGATACCAGGTCCTACAATTAATGGCGCTTTCTTCAAATAATTTAAACACAATTGTTCCAGTACAAACATCAGCGGCGGCACGACGGAAGAAAGAATGACGCCGTCGACTTGATCCAGGCCAATTCCCGCATGCTGGAACAGGTTGTACATGGTCATTCCGTACTCGTCCGAAGTGGCCGACCGGTTGGTACTCAGCCGCCAGTGGTGCAGCAACCGCTTCCCTTCGTAAATCCCGAGCACGATGTTAGTATTCCCCACGTCCACCACTAAGATCATGACCGGCCCGCCTTTTCTCCCGCGGAACCTTTCTGCTCGTTCAGATCCAAACTGATATCAAGCGACTGAACGGAATAGGTCAGCCGGCCGACGGAAATGACGTCCACCCCGCTCTCGGCAATGCCGCGGACCGTGTCCAGCGTAACGTTTCCCGACGCTTCTACCATGATATGCGGAGCCTGACTTTTCATGCGCTGTACGGCTTGCGACATTTGCTCCGGCGACATGTTATCGAGCATGACGATATCGGGACCGGCCGCTAACGCTTCTTCAAGCTGTTCGAAGGTCTCCACTTCGACTTCAATCTTCATCGTATGCGGAATTTGAGTGCGGGCCGCCACAATAGCTTCGCGGATCCCTCCCGCTCCCTTAATATGATTGTCTTTGATCATGACAGCATCATACAGTCCGAACCGGTGATTATGTCCTCCCCCGATACGAACCGCGTATTTCTCCAGCATCCGGTGGCCTGGCGTTGTTTTGCGCGTATCCACAAGACGAACCGGCAGTCCTTCCAGCCGGTCCACGAACTGGCGCGTACGCGTAGCAATGCCGGACATGCGCTGCAGCAAATTCAGCGCGAGCCGCTCCCCAAGCAAAATGCTGCGCGTGCTGCCGGATACTTCTGCGATCACAGTGCCGTACCGGGCTGCCGCGCCATCATTCACCTTCGCTTCGAACCGAAGCTGCGGATCAACCAGTGCGAAGACCGCTTCGGCCACTGAAAGCCCGCCGATAATACCCTCGTCTTTGACGTGAATAATGCCCTTGGCTTGCGATTCCGCCGGAATCGTCGTCATCGTTGTGACGTCGCCCATCCCGATGTCTTCCTCAAGCCAAGCCCGCAAGCTTCGTTCCAAATTCGACCGGTTCAACTCAAACATCATCAATCCGTCCTTCCGTAATGCCGTTGGCACGATTAAACACGGTATGCTTACGCCAAACCGCGTCATCCTTATCCGGGAAGTCTTCCCGGTAGTGTCCCCCGCGGCTTTCCTGCCTAATCAAAGCGGCTTGTGTCGTGAGAAGCGCGCAGATGAGCAAATTGGCAAATTCATATTCTTCCCGCTTGGCCAAACAACTGTCAAAGATCGATACGTGGCGCTTCAGCTCGTCGTAGCCTTTTTCCAGTCCTTGAGCATGCCGCTTGAGTCCCGCGTACCGAAGCATGACCTTTTGCAGCTTCAGCTTCTTTTCGACAACGGGCTGAATGGCGTTATCCTTGGACCGCTGCTCCTCTAGAATGTGGGGAAGCTCGGCAATTGGCGACAAGCGGTCGATCCGCTCGACAATTCGCCGCCCGAACACAATCGCTTCGGAAAGCGAGTTGCTGGCCAGCCGGTTGGCCCCATGTACACCCGTAGAGGACACTTCCCCGCACGCAAACAGCCGTTTAACAGTCGTTTCTCCGTGTAGGTCGGTTTCTACCCCGCCCATCATGTAATGAGCGGCCGGAGCTACCGGGATCCAATCGGACGACAAATCGAGTCCGTAGGACAGGCAGTATTCATAAATCGTCGGAAACCGGTGCTTCACCGTTTCTTCCGATTCGTGCGTAAAATCAATGTAGACAAAGGTCGACTTGGTGTTCTCCATTTCGCTAACGATCGCCCGGGCGACAATATCCCGCGGAGCAAGCTCCAACTGCGGATGGTAACGCTCCATAAACCGCTCGCCGTTAATATTGCGCAGTACGGCCCCTTCCCCGCGTACCGCTTCAGAGATAAGGAACCTTGGGGCTCCCGGATAGCACAGAGCCGTCGGGTGGAACTGAATAAACTCCACGTCACGGATATTTGCCCCTGCCCGGTAAGCAATCGCAATACCGTCCCCGGTGGCGATATCGGGATTGGTCGTATAGCGGAACAATTGCCCCGCTCCGCCGGTACATAAGATGGTTGCCTTCGCATGAATGATCACCCGGCTGCCGTCCGGTTTTTGAACCAAGGCACCGTAGCATTCGCCGTTATCCGTAATTAAATCGATTACAAAATGGTCATCCCAAATCTCGATATTCGGGTCCTGCTTCGTTTTCTCGGACAACGCACGCACGATTTCCGCGCCGGTAGCGTCCCCTTGCGCATGAAGAATGCGTCTTTGGCTGTGCGCCCCTTCTTTCGTCAGCGCATAGCGTCCGTCCTCCATATCGAATTCGGTTCCCATCCGGATCAAATCCGTAACCCCGGCAGGCCCTTCATGCGCCAGAACGTCCACGGCCGCTGAAGAGCAAAGCCCGGCTCCCGCGATCAGCGTATCCTGCCGGTGATAGGCCGGCGAGTCTTCGTCCGAGATGACTGCCGCGATTCCGCCTTGGGCGTACCGCGTGTTGCTGTCCAGCAGCGACTTTTTGGTGACCATCAGCACTTTATGGTTCTCAGCGGAACGCAGTGCCGTGAAAAGACCGGCGATTCCTGCGCCGATCACAATGACGTCGGTATGTACCTGCGGCAGCTGCCGCACATCGAAATTAACCAAATAACGAGGTATCATCAGCTCTCACCCGTTCAACAAGGAAGTAGCGCATGCTACTTAACCTGCAGCATGCGCTCCAAAGATGCTCTGGCTTTGTCGGCCACTTGCGGCGGAACATAAATTTGGGGTTGGTTCGTCTCCAGACATTTGACCACTTTTTTCAGGTTGTTGACCTTCATATTCGGGCAAACCAAATATTTGGTGGCAAAATGGAACGTTTTGTTCGGGCTGTCGAGCCGAAGCTGATACCCCGTACCGTCTTCCGTGCCGACGATAAACTCCTGGCAATCGGATTCCTTGCAATATTTGATGATGGCTGTTGTACTGCCGACAAAATCGCCAAGCTTGACGACCTCCGGGCGGCATTCGGGATGAACGACGAATTGGGCGTTCGGATATTGAGCTTTCATCTCTTCAACATCTTTGACGGTCAGCATGTCATGAGTGTTGCAATATCCTTCCCAAATAATCATTTTCTTATCGGTAAATTTGGAAACGTAATCACCAAGGTTTTTATCGGGCACCCAGATGATTTCATCGGAGTCAACCGAATTGATGACTTTGATGGCATTGGCCGACGTACAGCAAATGTCGGTTTCGGATTTGACATCCGCCGACGTATTAATATAGGCCACGACTTTGGCGTTCGGATGCTTCTGCTTGAGCGCCCGCAAACCGTCGACATTGACCATGTCGGCCATCGGACAGCCGGCCCGTTCGTCCGGGATGAGCACCGTTTTGTTCGGGGCCAATATTTTTGCGCTTTCGCCCATAAAATGCACGCCGCAAAATACGATCACATCGGCGTCGGTGGAAGCGGCTTTTTGAGCCAGCAGGAACGAATCCCCGCGAAAATCGGCTACCTCTTGAATCTCGTCACGCTGATAATAATGAGCAAGTATAATGGCATTCCGTTCTTTCTTCAGCTGGGCGATCCGCTCTTTCAGCTCTTTTTGCTGTTCCGCTTTACGCTCCAACGCTAATGCTTCCATGACGCACCATCCTTTTTTTTCGTATGACCACCCTGATGTTTCCAACTCATATCTCTCTGGAACGTGCTGCAACAGCTGGTGAAAATGTTCACAAAGTGTTTAAAGATTTACACTTAATTTACACAACAGACCGGGCGGTGTCAATGCTGAAATAGCTACAAAAAGAGCGGAAAATACCGGTTTCGTATTATGGGCCAAATCCGCACCCTTTCCTAAGGCTAGTTTCTCGATCAACGTTCCATTTTAACCTGTACAGATAAGGAAAAACCGGCGCTTTACGGCACCGGTTTGTTTGCAAAATTATTTATTTTCCTCTTTGTCGCCATCCGATTCGTTTTTCTCGAAATCAAGCTTGTTGGCTTCGGATTCTTGATGCTGTCCCTGGATGTTCACTTTCACATCTTCCGGCTTCACATCCCCGTCTTCTTTCACGGGTCCGAGCTTGCCGGTCTCGATCAGCTCGCGAATCTGTTCCTTCTCCAGCGTTTCTTTCTCGATCAACGTTTCGGCAACCAAACGAACTTGGTCGCTATACTTGGTCAAAATGTCTTTGGCCCGGTCATAGCAGGCGCGCATAATCGATTGCATCTCTTGGTCGATCTCGTAAGCGATAGCATCGCTGTAATTCTGTTCGTGTCCGATATCGCGGCCTAAGAATACTTGACCCTGCGTTGCCCCGAACTGCATCGGACCGAGCTTGTCGCTCATCCCGTATTCCATAATCATGCGGCGTACGATGCCTGTGGCTCGTTGGAAGTCGCTGTAAGCCCCCGTTCCGATTTGACCGATGAACAGTTCCTCGGAGACGCGTCCTGCAAGAAGTCCGGTGACTTTGTCAAGCAGCTCATTCTTTGTCTGCATCATCCGGTCTTCGCCTTCCTTCGGCAGCATCATGACGTAACCACCAGCGCGGCCGCGCGGAATGATCGTTACCTTGTGCACAACGTCAGCGTCCTCGACATGAACACCGACAATCGTATGGCCGGCTTCGTGGAAAGCGACCATTCTTTTCTCGCGATCGCTGATGACGCGGCTCTTCTTCTGCGTTCCGACAATCACGCGGTCGAACGCCTCGTCGATCTCGTCCATTGAAATGTCTTTCCGGTTGCGACGGGCTGCAATAAGCGCCGCTTCGTTCAACAGGTTTTCAAGGTCCGCACCGGTAAATCCGGTTGTGTAACGGGAAAGCTGATCCAGCTTCACATCTTTAGCCAGCGGCTTGTTGCGCGCATGCACCTTCAGCACCGCTTCGCGGCCTTTCACATCCGGACGGTCAACGGTAATTTGACGGTCGAAGCGTCCCGGACGCAGCAAGGCAGGGTCCAAAATGTCCGGACGGTTCGTTGCGGCCACGATGATAATTCCTTCGTTGGCGCCAAAGCCGTCCATCTCAACCAGCAACTGATTGAGCGTCTGCTCACGCTCGTCGTGCCCGCCACCTAATCCGGCGCCGCGCTGACGGCCGACAGCATCAATTTCATCTATAAATATGATACAAGGGGCGTTTTTCTTAGCATTTTCGAACAAATCGCGTACACGGGAAGCACCGACACCGACGAACATTTCCACGAAGTCGGAACCGCTGATACTAAAGAACGGCACACCGGCTTCACCGGCTACGGCTCTGGCAAGCAGCGTTTTACCGGTACCCGGAGGACCGACCAACAGAACCCCTTTCGGGATGCGGGCGCCTACGGCTGCGAATTTGCGCGGGTCTTTCAAAAACTCGACAACTTCAACCAGCTCTTGCTTCTCCTCATCGGCTCCGGCAACGTCCTCGAACGTGACGCGCTTCTTCTCTTCATTATAGAGCCTTGCCCGGCTTTTGCCGAAGTTCATGACTTTTCCGCCGCCACCCTGCGCCTGATTCAACAGGAAGAAAAACAGGATGAAAATGATCACAAACGGGATAATGGAGGTAAGGAAGCTGATCCAAACATTGTCCCCTTCCATTTTCTCGATGTAAACGTTCCCTTGGGGAATGTCGCTGTTTTCGATCAAACGGAAGATTTGCGGGTCATAAGGCGCACGAGATTCGAAATTTTTCTTATCCGTAGAAGCGTTCTTATATTTCCCCCGAACCAGATACGTTTGAGCATCGTATTTTACGATGATGGATTCGACATTCTTTTCGATTAAGGCCACGCGGAGCTTATCGTAGCTAATGGTGTCTTTCTGTTCATTCTGCGTGCTGATAAAATGAACGATTCCGACGGTGACCAAAAAAATGAGCAGATAAAAGCCTGTATTGCGAATAATGCGATTCATCCCCTACCTCCTCTCAACAACGGCAACTTTGTATATTGTACCACAGCAAGTCTTGGCATCTCAAGAAATGCTATTGGGAGTAAACTTCGGGCTTCAGCACGCCGACATACGGCAGGTTCCGGTATTTCTCCGCATAGTCCAAACCGTATCCTACCACGAACGCGTCCGGGATCACGAAGCCTTTATAGTCTGCATCCAACTCTGCCGATCTACGCGCCGGCTTGTCGAACAACGCGGCGACCGTAATGGAAAGGGCGTTGCGGCGTTCGAGCACGTCGATCAAATAGCTCAGCGTCAAGCCGCTGTCGATAATGTCCTCGACGATCAGAATGTGGCGGCCCTCTACGGAAATATCGAGGTCCTTAATGATTTTGACCACACCCGACGATTTCGTCGATGCGCCATAGCTGGACACGGCCATGAAATCGAGCTCAAGCGGAATCGTGATCTGCTTGACCAAATCGGCCATAAAGATGAACGCGCCCTTTAGTACGCAGATGACCAACGGGTTGCGTCCTTCGAAATCGCGGCTGATCTGCTCGCCCATTTCTTTAATTTTGTCTTGAATTTGCTGCTCGCTGTACAGTACTTCTTGAATGTCGTTTTGCAAGAGAGGTCCTCCCACTTAATAAAAATCTTTGCCATGAATATCCACTTGAATATGTAGCATTCGCTTCGTCCGACCGGTTATCGCAGCGGATGAAGACCGCCGAACGCCCGGTACCCAAAGCACGCTGCCGCCGGCGTCCGCAAGGATCGGAATCGTCTCGCGCAAGGTAGGAGGCACTTTCGCATCGATGAACATATCTTTTACCTTTTTCGTCCCGTTTAGTCCGAGCGGCTTCATCCTGTCTCCCGGAAGGCGGCTTCGGACCGTGAGAGGCATGGCAAGTTCCTCCGCATCGAAACAGGCGGTCCAGGCATCGGTACATTCAGGGTGCTCCTCTTCGCTGTCCAAGGAGCGGAGCGTGAGGCGGACTCCCGTCTCGGGAATCGCAAGCTCCGTCTGGCCTTCGCGCAGCATGTACGCGTAAGGGAGAGGTCGTAACACCATAGTATGAACCGCAATACGATCATATTCCCTGCTGAGCGCGATGTTCTGCCCGATTTCCAATCGAAAATTGGACGGTCGTTCACGCAGAACAGCCGTCCGAAATTGTTCGACTTTCAGGAAATCCATGGAATCCGGGTCGGAAGCAAGATAATTTAATATTAGTTTAATCAACCGCCTTTGTAAAGCAACATGTACCCCCGTAAACCATTTTGCGGAAAAGCTGTAACAGGCGTTTTTTCGGGTCACGTGCTGATCGCAGATCCGCCGGACTTCCCGGTCCATAAAATCGTCTTCTCCGGCCATCGTCTCCGCCAGCCGGTTCAACGCCGCGGGCAGCTGTTCGTTGTAACGGGACAGAAAGGGGAGCACGTCCATCCGCACCTGATTGCGAACGTACTTCCTCTCCAAATTGCTGCTGTCCGTACAATACGGCAGTCCTTCCGCTTCGCAGTACCGGATAATATCCGCTTTGTATATACGCAGCAAGGGGCGTATGAGTTCCAAACCATTTTCTGCCAATCTACGCACCGGAATGCCCGACAATCCCGAAGGCCCCGTTCCGCGCAGCAGCCGCATCAGCACCGTCTCCGCCTGATCGTCCGCATGGTGGGCGAGCGCGATTCGACGAGAACCCGTTCGCCTCGCTACGTCAAACAAAAACTCGTACCTTTTGTCCCTGGCAGCGGCTTGAGAGTTCCGACCCGTTTCTTCTATAATACGGGGCATGTCGATGAAGGTCGTCTCCACGGGGAGGCCCCATCGCCCGGCCAGCGACTTCACCATCTCCGCCTCCCGGTCCGCTTCGGCGCCCCGGAAGCCGTGATTCACATGAGCGACGGTGAGCCGAAGACGATAACGGCCGGATAACGCAAAAAGGAGGTGCAGCAGCCCGACGGAATCGGGTCCGCCCGATACCGCCACGACCACGCCGTCCCCCGGTTCGATCAACGCTTCGTCTTGTATAAACCGCTCCACTTGCACGGATAATGTTTCCGCCGTCTCCATGAATGAACAACCTCTCGTCTGACGAACCTTCTCGATTGACTATTACCCGATCCGGGCCGTCTTGAATTGCCTTTGTCTGCATTTTATTGCAATACGAAGTAAATGGCCGCCCCGAACATCAGCAAGGAAGCGGCGAAGCACAGCTTGATCCAGCCCCCCTTGACCGGCTTTTTGCGCACCGGACGGTAAGCCGAGCCGCGGGCGCGCCAGTCCGCCAGCGCTTGCTTGGAGCTCGTGTAGCGGCCCGTCAGCGCCTTGCGCAGCACCGGAGCTGACGGCGCGAGCAGTGCGTTGCCCTTCAGCATATCGAGCAGCCACTCGACATTGCGGTTCTGCGGCAGCAGCGAATTCACGGAGTGAAACCGGCGTTCCCGGTCCGTCACGCTGAGCACCAGCACAGCGAAGGAGAATAAATCGTACGCGTCATCAGCCATTCGGGTCCCGGCATTCCAGAAGCCGCGGTCGTACACCTCGGTGAACTGCTTCACCGCGCGCCCTTTGGCCGCGACGCCGCCGAAATCGATCAAGGCCACTTCGCCGTAGCCCGATATGATCATATTCTCCGCCTTCAAGTCGCCGAAGACGAAGCCGCTCGCATGCAGCTCGGACAGCTTCCGCAGCAGATTCAGGCCGATGAGGTGAATCCAATCGCTGCCGTACTGCTTCATGTATTCCGTCAAGGACTTTCCTTTGATATACTTTGTGACGCAAAAAGGATAATCCGTGCCTTCCCATGAAAAATCGTCGACATCAATCAACGTCTGCTGAAACGATGTGGACGATTGGGACAACGCCTTCAGCGCATTGACCTCGGACTGATGGTCCACGGCGTCGAAACCGACCTTAAGCGCGTAATACCGCTTCCCCCGGGAAACCAGGTACACTTTGCCGTTGGCTCCTTCGCCAAGCAGCCGCTCCACACGGTATGCGTTATGATTCCATTTGCCGTTTACGAGGGTTCCCGCCGGAAAAGCGGGCCTAAACGACGTAGTCACCGAATATCCCATCCTCGCTTGATCTTATGCGGCTGTCGGCCTTCGGCCGATCCCCCGCTGCATTATGCTTGCTTCTATATGTATCATCGGCCGAGCCGTTCATAAATTCAACGACTTTGAGCAGCGCCGGTCCCGTCGGCGTCGTACCCTTCATGTTTAATTTATAAAACAACCGGTTCAAATTTGCAAGGTCGCGGGTCCAGCCGAAGTCCATCTCGACCTCCTGATCGCCCGATACGTTGCCCGGAAAATGAAAGACGGACAGCAGGCTCTCGCCCATTCGCGATTGCAGGCTGAGCTGCAGATCGTAGATCGCTTCCTTGACGGCCGGCAGCTTCGGCTTCATGCTGGCGCTGGCGTCGATCAGCAAAGCGACCTTCAAATCGGCCGTTTCCGTCAAATCGTCAATGACCCGGACCACTTCGGAGCGCTGCTCCGGCGGTAAAGCTTCCAGCTTCGTCGTCTGCCCCAGAATGCTCCGCAGTTCTTGTCCGACCACCTGCTGAATCGTCTGGAAGACCGTTTTGCGCGTCATCATCTGCATCGTCTGCGATAGCTGCGACGGCTGTACGGTCCGGCTCATGCCGCCGCCCGCTGCGGCAATCTCGTCGATCTCGGAAGCGCCCAGTTCGCCGATCTCGCCGGCGTCCAGCACCCCGATAACGTGAACGATAATCCCTTTCGCTTTCGCTTCGGCCGCCGCGACGACCGGGCTGATTCCGACATTGGAGCAGCCGTCGGTTATAAGTATGATCTGCTTCATCTGTTCATCCTCCCATCTATCTATTACCCAGTTTTTCCAGTTGGGAGAATTCTAAACTTGCCCTCCAGTGTGACATTTCGAACAATGCGGAAACAAAAAAATCCGCCCCCGCTTAAGGAGTAAGCGGATCGGATTCATTTTTCGGGTTCAGACTGGCCCCTGTTCAGCAATCCTTGCTCAGCCATGCTGCAATACTTCCCATCGCCTGTTATGATATGGTCGAGCACTTCGATCATCATCAGATGGCCAGCTTCGACAATCCTCTGCGTGATTTCGATATCCTCCTCGCTTGGTGTCGGATCACCGGACGGGTGGTTATGGAATAGAACGATGCTGGCTGCATTGTTCAAGATAGCCGCTTTGAAAACTTCCCTTGGATGAATCAACACAGCATTCAACGTGCCGATGGCGAGGACATGAATGCCTGCCACAACATTGCGCGAGTCCAGCGTCAGAATGCCGAATTTCTCAACCGCCTCGTTATTCAAATCAAGAACGGTCTGAATAATCTGGTTAGCATCCTCCGGTGAGCTTACTTTTTTACTATTCAAATGATATACACCCTTCCAGCAAACTCCTATCGGTTTATAAAAAACCTGCATAACCACATTCCATTTGTTACCAATCTGAGATATAATATTCCGGATACGACCGCTTTCGGACAATACTCCCAGAATTTGTTACTGATCCGCAATTTTAAGGAGGTAATAATTATTTTAACTGGAATGCCACTTGGAGTATCGCTTGTAATTGCAGTAATTCTCACAGCCTTACATAACATTTCAACCAAAAAAATGTAATAAAAAATCTTACATTGTTGATCTTTTATCTACACATTTTAGTTGTTATTTCAATAACACTCTTTCCAATCCCTGTGCAATCCAACCTATTGTTAAGCCTCAACCGGGGCAATATAGAACCTAATATGAATTTTATACCTTTTAAAAGTATTATTGATATTATGCAAAACTCTGTATCTCCTTTCGTTGCTGTGAAACAAATTGCCGGAAACATCCTCATGTGTGCTCCTTTTGGATTTTATGCACCATTACTATTTCAACAGATTAAATCTGTTATTATATAAGTTGAACTTTTAACATTCATAGCCGCGAGAATCGGGTAATGGTTTAGAAAAGGACCAGCCCGGAGGCGATAATCATGAATCGACGTGATGAAATTCAGAATCTGAATGAAGCCATGAGAGAAGCATCCAACAAACGCTTATACGAACGTTATTTGGCTGTTCGGCTTCATTTAGAGGGACATACTTTCACGGAAATAGGTACGCTCCTTAATCGTGCTTATCAAACCATTAGTCGGTATTGGACTACCTACAGGGAAAACGGACTCGAAGGACTAGAACTTGATCATTCTCCCGGCAAACCAGTAAAGCTAACGGATGAGCAATTGGATGAACTTGCGAACACCGTTGAAAAAAAGCAACCGGCTGATGTTGGTTTTGAAGCCCATTACACCTGGACCCTGCAGCTTATTGCGGACTGGATTGAACGAGAATTTAAGCAACAGTATACCCAAAAAGGCGTTTCAAAGCTGTTACAACGTCTCGGATTCAGCTATACGAAAGCGACGTACACACTGGCGAATGCAAGTGCCGAGGAACAGGAAGAATTTCGCACCAACACGTTCCCTGCGCTCAAAAAACAGCTTCTTGAAGGGGAAATCGATCATCTATTGTTTGAAGATGAAGCCATGATACGAGCCTACCAAGCGCTTCAGTATAACTGGTTCCGCAAAGGGCAGCAGCGAAAGATTATCACGACAGGCAAGCATGAAGGTGCGAAGTTATTTGCAGCAATCAACTATGAGACCGGCCACATTACGCATCGAGAAGAAGAACAATGTGATGTGAATGCTTTCTTGCGTTTTCTCGGCGATATCCTTGAGGAATACCCCGAAGGGAAAATCTTCATGATTCTCGATAACAGCCGCATCCATCATGCCTCCCAACTCAAGCCGTTTCTTGACAAGCATAAACGGCTACACTTAGTATTCCTTCCGAAATATAGCCCTAAGCTAAATCTGACGGAAGGCCTGTGGAAGTGGGTTCGCCAGGATGTCATCAATAATGTCTACTTCAAAAAGTTTTACCGTATTCGATTGCACGTTTCAAAATTCATGAAACGGTTAAATGCATCCCCTCAGAAGGTCATAGACCGCCTTCTTGTAAGGTTATAATCTTTAGTTCAACTTATA
>NZ_BIMB01000077.1 GCF_004000865.1 Paenibacillus elgii NBRC 100335
TTTTGATTGTCCGTTACAGCGCTAACCGTACCTAGCGTCGAAGTGATGGCAACCGTCGACCCTCCGCTCGTCAATGCATGACCTTGCGCATCCTTCAGCTTCACGCTGATCGTCGTCTGGCTAGCTCCGTCCGCAGTCAAGGAACTGCTGCCCGCTTCCACCGCGCTCGTCGCTGCCGACGGCGCTCCCGGCACGAACTGGACGCTCGCCGTCGACGCTACCGCACTGCCGCCGACCGTCGCGCTAATCGTCGCGGTCCCCACCGTTGTCGGGGCCGTTAGCGTCGCCGTGTAGGTGCCATTTTGGTTATCCGTTACAGTGCTAACTGTCCCTAGCGTTGACGTGATCGCGACCACAGCGCCTCCGCTCGTCAACGCATGGCCCTGCGCGTCCTTCAGCTTCACACTAACCGTCGTTTGGCTGGCCCCGTCCGCTGCAAGAGTCGCGCTGCCCGCATCCACTGTACTCGTCGCTGCCGACGGCGCTCCTGGCACGAACTGGACGCTTGCCGTCTTTGGTATCGGAATGGCACCGACCATTGCGCTGATCGTCGCGATGCCTAGCGTTGTCGGCGCCGTCAGCGTCGCTGTGTAGGTACCATCATAGTTATCCGTTACAGCGCTAACCGTCCCTAACGTCGAAGCGATCGCAACCGGCGACCCTCCGGTCGGCCAAGCATTGCCCTGCGCGTCCTTCATCTTCACGGTAACCGTCGTCTGACTTGTCCCATCGGCTACGAGACTGGACTGCGCGCTGGAAACCTCACTCTCCCCCGGAGATATCGAATAATCCGGAATCATGTAGGTCCTGAAGGAAAAGTCGTACCCTGGCGACTGCGAGTTGCCTCGTTTATAGGGATCGCCGCTAGCGCCGTACCACCCAAAACCCACACCACTTCCTCCATTTTCCGTAGAGGCAACCATTCGATACATCGTATCTTTCTTCAAATAAGGCATTACTCCGGAGAAATCGAACGCCATCCAGCCTGGGCTGTACGACGTCAACTCTGCTGTGGCAAGCAGCGTCCCAAGATCGCCTTCTTTATAGATACCCAACCGTAATGCCCCGGTTCCATTGTAAAAATCGAATATGTTGAGCTCAATCTTATTAAGTTTACCGCTAATGGCAGGGGTAAAGGTTTGATATCTCGGATAATCGCGGTTAACAAAAACATTTCCGCTTCTATTTGGCTGCTCTTGATCCAAAACAGGCGGCTCCGCAGCAAACCCCTTTCCGCCGGGAGCCAATCCTAGTGTAAGTATAAATATAAGAACGATCGCAATCCATCGCTTATTCCGCTTCAAGCCTTCCATCACGTATCCTCCGTTCTTGCCCTTGGTGCCATAGTTTACTTCATGCAGCTAAATTTCCACACCCTAACTCATAAAGTAGGTGTAGCCGCCAACAACCAGCGCCGCTACGAAAAAAATGCCAAAAAACCACTTTGCAAATGTAAAGCCTACATTCCCGCCTTCCCACCAAAGGCTATAGAAGATAACTCCTCCCAAGACCATAATGCTGACAAAAGCAATAAGGGCATTTTCCATTTTTTCACCCGGGTCTCTTATTTTTTCCGCCATAAATCATAAGCTGTGTTAACAAAACAGACTACATCGATAACTTCGTGTTTTTATCACGCGAATCCGAGAGATGTTTGTACACGGCGATCGACAGCCACAGCCAAGCCGCGCCTGCCAGCATGCCGCCGATAACGTCGCTCGGGTAATGCACCCCCATATAAATTCGGCTCAGACCGATGCAGACCATCATGAAGATGGCCGCTGACGCAAGCGCGATTTTCCCCGTACGGTTTCGGATAGGACTCCACAACAAATAAACGATAATGCCATACAAAGCGACGGCAGCAACCGACGACGAGCTCGGAAACGAAAACCCGTCTTCCTCCATAAGCCGGCGAAAGTTCGGTCTCTCCCGAGCGAACAATGATTTCGAAACGTATCCTACGGCCGTAGACCCGCCGATCACCGCTATAAACAAAAGAAGCTCCTTCCGCCGCCCTAACAAAACATACAGCACGATGATCATCCCAAGCGAAAGCACGATAATCGGCATCGTGGAACCGATCCAACTGAACCCTTTCATGACTCGAGTCCATCCCGCGGACTCCCAGCTCTGGATCAAGGACGAGATGCTGTGATCAAAAGCCAACAGCCGCTCTCCCTTAACCGCCAGCGCAATGATCCCAAACCCACAGGCTGTGAGCAGGCTCAACACATATGCATATATGACATTTAACCTATTCAAGTAACCCCTCCACCGATGTTAGCTGCTCCCAAAGAAATAAGCATGGACATGACTTTCGCCCTCTGCATGCCGCATTCCATAAGCTTAACAATAAAGCCGGCACTGCCACGCTTCCATACCTAAAAAGGGGTATTTATTGCTGCGGCAAGCATAAAGAAATAGACCGGAACTCCTTATTTATCAAGGAATCCCGGTCATTTCATTGCATATTCTATTTTAACTTATAAAATGACTCAATACCTGATTAAACTTGCTGCGTTCCTCCCAGAAAGGGCCATGGCCGCTATAGTGAAACGGGACAAGCTGCGAATTTCTTATTTTGTGATGGAGTTCCTGGGCTTGCTGAAAGGGAATGACTTTGTCGTGAATGCCGTGGACGATTAAGGTAGGCACGGATATGAGCGGCAGATCGGCATCCAGCTTCTCATCTCTCAGCATAACGACGACGGCCGCGGTCGACCAGCCTGCCGCCTGCAATCCCAATTGAAAAAACCATTCTGAGAACGGAGCGGTGATATATTGAAAGAAAAAGCCGTCGGTGACCTCCCGTATCATCTTAGGGCGATCATTTAACGTCTCATGAAGAAATTTATTGGCAGTATCCGGTGTAAAGCCTATAGGAGCCGCAGCGTCAACAAGGACAAGCTTAGAGACTCCGTGGCCCTTGTAGCGGGACACATACCGAATCGCGATCGATCCGCCCGTGGAGTGACCAACGAGCGTGAAGTCATGCAATTGAAGCGCTCCGACAACCGCGTGGATATCACCCGCCAATCGATTATAATTATAACCACTTATCGGCTTATCCGAATTGCCGAACCCCCTCCAGTCAATTCCTATACAGCGGTAACCCATTGCGGGAAGAACATCAAATTGATACTCGAACTGCTTATGGCTTAACGGCCAACCATGTATAAAAACAATGGTCTTGCTTCCTCCCGGATTAATATCCTCTACATATAATTTTACACCCGGCTCTACAGTAACAAAGGTTCCCACACAGATTCCCCCATACAATGAAGTATCTTCAACAATAAGATACTCAACAGGGCAAACATAGGTGAATGCCTATCTTTGTCTAATTTCCATGTCGGCGGTTACCGTCATTATTTTTTTAATATCCCTAAATATTGCTTCCATGGCCCGACGTCCGCCCGGTATCTCTCAGCCATGACGCGAACGATTTGAGCCATGTGGGCTAAATCATGAACAACCCATGTGGAGAGCAATTCTCTCAGCTTGACGACCCCAAATGCAGGGTGGATACCCGTCAATTCGAGATGCGCTTCAGAATCGACAAGCCCCTTAAGTTTAGCTATATTTGAGGCTCGAATCGTTTTGAATTCATGCAGCTTTTGTTCAAACGATTTTTCTGCTTTTTCATTCAAATGGGCATAACGGTCAAAAGGGGGAAACGGTTTGCTTTCGCCCTGAAGAATAAACTCCAGCCTTGGGACCCAATTCGTTTTCTCTCCCTCGATGAGATGCTCAATCACTTCAACGACGTTCCATGTCCCTTCGCCTTCATTGCACTGTACCCATCCGTCCGACAAACCGGATAAAAAATACTCCAACGTTTGCGGCGTACGCTCCAGAACCTCAATCGCTTCTTTCAAATGAAAATTCATACAACTGCCCCTTTCTTCTCCATTCGTCCAGGAATGATTAATAAAAATCCCACGTCAAAGCGCGGCTTTTACGTGGGAGTGGATAAAGAGAGCGGGTTTAGACTTTCGCTGCCCATACTTCGATTTCGATTTTTATTTCCGGCAGTCCCAATTCAGAAATGTAACCAATCGTCATGGCGGGATAATTGTTGCCGAATAGCTCCTCCCACTCGGCATCCAGATAATCCCAATCGATTTTTTGGGTAGCCCATATATTAACCTTAATAATATTTTCCGACATTAATTCCTCGGAATGTAAAACAGTTTTAATGTTATCAAACGTATTCTTGATCTGTTCGTTCATAGGTTCAGGGATGCTGCCATTTCGATCTACACCAATTTGACCGGAAGTCACGTACAGCTCTGCGTTTCTGGGGATTTTCGTAATATGGGTGTAGTTCCCTACCGGGGCAGGCATCCCTGCCGGATTTTTTCGAACGATCTTGGCCTGTTCCATTTGAATTTACCTCACATTCTAAAGTTTTCTGCTATTTTTTACCATCATTTTTAGGCACACTTCACCCGTAAAATGGATTCTAGAAAAAAACAGCAGTCGAGTATCCGTATCCACAAGATATGAACTTTAACGTTTTTTTCTTCATGGATCGAATGCTCCTTTCTTTATAAATGCGATGAGAGTGGCTTAACTAGAATATAATCCAAATCATTTTTAGAGTCAATTTTAACCAACGAGGTCTATGTAAGTCCCCGCCCCTCCGCCCTTGTTGATGGTAAACCCGTTCTTGCTGGCCGCACTCTGGTTCAGCTAAGTACGGGTACCCCGCAGGACGCGCGAAACAATGAGCTTTGTGCACAGGAGCAAGGTGCAGACTATCTGGACGGAGCGATTCAAGCGTGGCCTAGCCATATTAGGGGAGCAGAGACGGTGATCCTTTTTTCGGGTTTACATACCGCGTTCCAAACGAGCGAACCGCTTCTCAAGATCCTCGCCGGAAACTCGATTTATTTAGGTGAGTCGGTGGGTTCTGCGTCTGCGAAGGCTTTAGCTGTATCTCTTACCTTTTGGAAACATGGCTCGGTTTTGCCCACGGGGCTCACATCCTCGAATCGGAGAACCAATGGGTCGATTCCTTCGGTTCCATGATCGCCGCTATCGCACCGTTGTTAGGGGAAGAAGCCAAGCATCAGGGGAAGGTCATCCAGACAGGTCATTTCGAAAACCCCGAAAGTTCCCTCAAAACCTCTGCCGATAGCGTGGAACGACTCGTTCAACAAACACGGGAATCCGGGATTCATGGTGAATTTCCTGCGAATGCATTGCCGCTTTTTGCGAAGGCTGTCGAGGCTGGTTATGGAAATGAGGAGGTTTCCGCGATTATCAAGGTGTTTCGCAGCAGTTCGGCCTCTAGACAGAGCCATGCATAAAAAATTTCCTTCATGTATCGAATGTGCTGGATATTAATAAGGGGTCCGGGATTCCCCGGCCCCCGTTAAACTTTTTCAACCAGCCCGATTTATTTTGTTTGATCCGTAGTACCTTCAACAGCATTCTCGCCAGCCTTGTTCCCCAGCGCCGCTCCAGCTATACCGCCTACAACGGTTCCAATGGGTCCCAAAGCGGAACCTACGACGGCGCCTACCGCACCTCCGCCAACAGTACCTACAGCTTCTCCTGTATCAGTGTCAGTCGCGTTGGTAGTATTATTTTCAGAAGCGTCATCCCGATTGTGTTCGTTGTTTTTAGCCATTTATTCTCGCCTCCTCGGTTTATGATAGGATACACCGTTCAATTACTTTCCAGCGCATCCCTCAAAATATTTTGCCCTAGCCCGTTAGAATGAATTCTTTAGCGGCAAAAAATCCACAATCTTCCTCAAATTCTTGAGTAATCTCTCCAAGATTCCCATGTCTCCCGGGATCCATGGACTTCAGCAACTCATGACTTATTCACCGGACTATTGGACCCATAAATCCCCAACATTTGATGCCTATCCTGTTCGTTTGTTTAATGGTGCCCAACCGAGAAGGCCCGAAACAATACAGCTAGCGGTTGAGCTGCCGAATCATGCTTAGCGTATAACCTCCGATTGCTTTCGCCAAACGGTCAGACAGCTTGAAGTTGATTGCGGCAAGTACCGCTCCCACAGCCATGATAAAGAGAGACTTCCCAAAAGTATCTACCTGCATAAAAATGACATTCATATCGATGTATCGATATAACAGGGGTGCCAACAGGAATGCAAGAGGTGCTACATAGAGCAAGGCCGCGCTGACGAGACTGACCAGTCCGATTCCGAACTTCTTCATTAACCAGAAGACGGCGGACCAGTTGCGGCGATCCGTAAGCTCTAATTTGGCTTGAGCCCAGACCGATGCATCCGTTATTACTTTTCTGTCGTACGGGTCCGTCGTAATATCGGTATAAATTTTCGTCTGCGTGCGCTCGAATTGGATGAAGGTTGTAGTCGTTCGCAATACGAGTGTAACTAGCGGAATGCCGACGACCGTAAAAGAAAGACTTAAACTGAACGACAGAGCCAAGAGGTAAAAACAAAAGTAAAACATACCTGTAACGAAAGTTAGCAATAAAAAATAACCATTCTGGATGAATCCTGATTTCATAAGAGCTCATCGCTCCTCTCCGTGTAATATCCGTATCGTACCGCCTCTTCCGTCAGCCGAAACAGTGTAAAAACGTCATATGACATATTCGGCATGTCTTACTTGATATGGGACGGGCTTGTTTTGCGAATGTGGAAAACAATATCGAACTGCTCCAGCAGGGACGTATCGAAGTATACCGGCGCCTTCGGAATGAGTTGTCCCCCCAAGCTCAGCAACGGCCGCTTTTCTTTAACCCATTGATCCGCCTGTCCTTCAAGATGGCGATTATCCAACAGAAACATATCATGTGGGACCTTTCCAAGCATATAATTAAAACTGTTCACCTCCTGCGGAATCGTTTCCGTCGACAGCTTGCTTCCGCTGGAATAAGTGTAACTGCTGTATAAGGTAAATTCCCCCTCCGCGGTGGTGCTGCCCACGACGACATATTGGTCGCCCAAGCGATCTTTTAAAAACTGTCCGGCGCCATTTGGGTATAAATTCGGATCGATAACACCTTTGGCTACATGGATATTGTGTGCCCATACCATCGTTTTACCGCCCAATGCCTCTTGGGCCCATATGACATGATCGGCCAAATATTGTTCGTGCAGCTTCAACATGCTTGGATAGTCAGCGGGAATCATCATGGTTGTGAAGTTCTCTATCGCCTTCGCCGTTGCTTTCACCCAGATAAGCTCGGATGAATCCGCCTCGACTTTGGCCTGTTTGGTCCTGTCGTTGAGCAATTGAACAACTTTCTCCGCGTTCACCTTGAATCTTTCTTTCTCTCCGGGAGTCAACTTCATATAGATCTCCAGATTGCCAGTCACTGCCGGCAGTTCTTTATACCTTTCTTTCACTTCGTCCAACATATCAGGGTGATGCTGCTGAACATAGTCGATCACTTTATTGTAGACACTTTGATCCAGTGCCTTTAAGTCGGGCCCGATAAATTGGATTTTCTTTTTGTTTGATGGGTTGGCGTTATACTCCTTCATCCACTCGACCATGGCTATAATTTCATCGGCCGGATACAACAGCTTCAAAAACTCTCTAGGATTTCCTTTTCCTGTTTGGATGTATTCGTTTAGCTTTAAACCATCCCCCCAATCCTGTTCCATGGCGAAATTCGTAAAGCCCATCTCGGTAACCAAATACTTCACCAGGCGAAATTTCATCGTAAAAATTTCGGAGCTTCCGTGCGTACTCTCCCCCAATCCCACGTACTGGGCATTCCCAATCATGTTTTTAAGCGGCTTCAGATCATCGAAAGGTTGCGCCGGGTCTATCGTCTTTAACGGCTTCACCTGGGATTCGATGGATTGGACGATTTGATTCTGGATCGGTTGAGCCGAATTGGCGACATCTATCGATCGGGCTCCCTTTTCCGCTCCGCATCCTGCAGCCAGTAAAGCTGCACTAACCAAGGCAATCATTCCACCGTACATCTTTTTCGTATTCATCTTCATCGTCTACTCCTCATTCGAGTTATTTGGGAAAGCAAGATTGATTCGCAATCCGGCACAATGCGTCAATCGCTTATCCGATTTTCACTCGTAGACGATCACTTTTCCTAGTTATGAACTGTCATGAAATGGTCTGACAAGTATCACGAGAAAATGATTATTGTTCCGTACTATCGAAGATGACAGCCCTAGAACGATAATGACCTTGTCTGTCGAATCGACCGGAGACCAAGTTACCCGCTGGCATAGCAGGAATTCGATTCAGATACAATAACTCATGGGAAGGAAGAATTACAATGACATCGCCTGCAGAAGCATTCGGTACCGAGGGGCAAATCCAACGTGCCAGAACAGGACTTCGACTCTTTCTAAGCATCTTGCTCATCACTTCTATGATCTTGAATACCGTAGTAATCATCACGAAAAGCATCCCACTTATTGCGGTGTACATGTTGACGCCCGCCCTGTCTTCCATTCTAGCCCGGATCTTGCTGCGGGAAGGGTTCAAAGACGTATCATTCCGTCTTAACAGTACAACAATATGGAAAGGCATTGGATTCGCTTTGCTGATCCCTATGATCATCTGTGCGATTACCTACTCCATCGCCTGGTTTAGCGGAATCGCATCGTTTCAACTTCCTGTAGGCGGCGTCTTCGAAAAGTTCTACCACGCACTTGGTTTGCAGGATCTGCCGACACCGCTAAATTTCATCTTTATGGTCGTTGTCGCCGGAATTATGGGAAGCTTGATCAACTTGATTCCGGTTATGGGGGAAGAAGTAGGCTGGCGGGGTTATATGCTGACTCGATTGGTCTATGCCAAAGTGAAGTATCCGATTTTAGTCAGTGGATTAATCTGGGCAACCTGGCACGTTCCTATCGCGATTGCCGGTTTATACGTGGCAGGAACGTCCGTCTTTCTCTCCGTACTTGGTATGTACCTATGTATCGTCCCGTTTAGTTATATTACCGCCCATCTGCGATTAACTACCGGCAGCGTCTGGCCTTCGGTCATCATCCATGCCGCATGGAATTCCATTATTCAAGGACCTTTCGCGCGTGCAAGTACAAGTACAGGAAGTCACTCTGAGATTTGGATCGGAGAATCCGGTCTGATTACCGCTCTGATTATTTTTATTGTTGCAATCATTGTGTCGCGAGCAACAATGCGCGGCACGAACCATTAATTTCATCCAAATCAAGTGATCTCAAGGACAGTACGGCTCTGTTACCATGAAAAAAATCCCCTCCTGGATAATGTTCAGACCATCCTACCAGATGTCTTTTTTACGTTATCCACCACGAGGGGATTTACCATATCAAGGGTTTTTTTCATTATTATTGGACTTAGCCACGTACCGGAAGATCTGCGCTTTCCAACATGTATGGAGTGTCGATCACTGAATCCGCACTATGCTGCTCAAATATCCAGAATCAATCTTATAACTCTTGTCATTGGCCTGGGGCTTATTTTCTTTATGCGGTTTGTACAAGTTATCGGTTTCACCCTCAACATAAAAAAATGTCCCGATGAAAAACAATCATCAGGACATTCAAAGGGAATAATTTATAATTCCTCACGTTTCGTCGTAAAAGAACAAAACTTTATTTTAATTAATTTTTCAAAACAATATTTTGTCAGCAGAAAATAAAGTAGACTGTCGCTGTTTCATTGAACTAACGTATCCGTTAGAATTCAGGTTAATTAATTCCAAAGGAATAGGATTGATGCTTTCATTGCCGAATCTACGATATCGGACCAGGTACGCCAATTTTGGGCGAATAAGTTTTAAAAACTTGGACAAACTTTTCAAACGCTGATGTCATTAAGCTATCCTTTTTTCTAATTAGGCTGATCTGAATTGTTTTGTATTCGGCTGGAAGTGAAAAGTATCGCAACTTCCATTCCAACCCAAATCGCTCAAGCCCTTGTCCTGACTGGTTTTTCTCGACTTTCCTTCAACTTTCCGACAACTTGAGCAAACGACTGAGTTGGACCCGCTCCAATACCCGCAAAGCCTTGATACACATGAGTTTAGACTGAGTTATTGTTGGATATAATATTCGATAAAAACCCTGTACTTTCCTGTTTTCTGCCTCTCTACCTGCACTAAAAAAGCCGAGCAAAAGTCAGGAAATAATCCTGCATCTGCTCGACTCTGATACGACTTTTAATTGCTCAATACAAGTTTAATTTGCTTGAAACGACTTTAATTTCAATGCACAATTAACGTGGTTCGTTCCCCAACTACTCCACCGTCACGCTCTTCGCCAAGTTCCGCGGCTTGTCGACATCGTTGCCGCGGGCCAGCGACGCGTAATACGCGAGCAGCTGCAGCGGAACGACGGACAGCGCCGGGGTCAACAGCGGCAGCGTTGCCGGGATCGCGAACGTATGGTCGACGACCTTGGCAAGCTCGGCGTCGCCTTCGGCATGGATGCCGAATACGTGCGCGCCGCGCGCCTTGACTTCCTTGATGTTGCTGACCGTTTTCTCGAAGAGGTCGTCCTGGGTCGCCAGAGCGATTACCGGGATGCCTTCCTCGATGAGAGCCAGCGTTCCGTGCTTAAGCTCACCGGCAGCATAGGCCTCGGAATGAATATAAGAAATTTCCTTCAGTTTCAAGGAGCCTTCCAGAGCTACGGCATAATCCAGTCCGCGGCCGATGAAGAACAGATTGTCATGCGTCGACACTTGCTCGGCAATCTCCTTGATCGTATCGGCTTGAGCCAAAATGCTCTCGACCTTTTCCGGCAGTTCCTGCAAGCCTGCAGCGACCTCGGCAATGTAAGCCTCGTCCACCGTGCCAAGCGTCTGAGCCAGATACAATCCGAGCAGATAAAAGGCGATCAACTGCGAAGTATACGCCTTCGTGGAGGCTACGGCAATTTCAGGACCGGCCCACGTGACGATCACATCGTCCGCTTCCCGGGCAACGGAGCTGCCTACCACGTTCGTAATAGCTAACACCCGCGCGCCGCAGCGTTTTGCTTCACGGAGTGCAGCGAGCGTATCTGCCGTTTCGCCGGATTGGCTCACAACGATGACAAGCGTCTCCGGTGTAATAATCGGAGCGCGGTAGCGGTATTCCGAAGCGACATCGGTTTCTACCGGAATACGTGCCAGCTTCTCGATCACCGATTTTCCGACCAGACCCGCATGATAAGCCGTACCGCAAGCCACGATGTGGACTTGTCGAATCGCGCGGATTTGCTCCGGCGTCATGCCTACTTCGTTCAGCACAACCTTCTTGCCGCTTTCATCCAGACGGGCGCCCATCGTATCACGATAAGCTTTCGGCTGCTCGTGAATTTCTTTCAGCATGAAGTGATCAAATCCGGCTTTTTCCGCCGTCACGATATCCCAATCGACATGGAATAATTCCCGGGAAATAAAATTCCCCTCCAATGTCATTAATTCGACACCGTCACGCGTCAAAGCGGCCATCTCGCCGTCGTTCAAAATATACACGTTTCGCGTATATTCGAGGATCGCCGGAATGTCCGAGCCGATGAAGTTCTCGCCTTCGCCGACACCGATAATGAGCGGGCTGGACAACCGAACCGCAACGAGCTTTTCCGGCTCATATTCGGTCAATACGCCCAGCGCGAATGCGCCCTTCATGCGCGAAACCGCCTTCTGTACCGCTTTTACGATATCGCCTTCATACAAGCTTGCGATTAAGTGGGAAATAACTTCCGTATCCGTTTCCGAAACGAATACATGACCTTGCTCGATCAATTCTTCCTTGAGGGAAATGTAATTCTCTATAATGCCGTTGTGTACGACGGAAAATTTAAACGAATTGTCCGTATGCGGATGCGAATTCTCATCCGACGGTTTGCCGTGCGTCGCCCAGCGCGTATGGCCGATCCCGATCGTGCCGCTAAGCGGCATCTCGCCGAGCTTCGATTCCAATACGGCCAGACGGCCTTTCGACTTCTTCACCTGCAGACCATCGGTCGTATACACGGCTACACCAGCCGAGTCGTACCCGCGGTACTCCAGTTTTTTCAAGCCGTCAATCAATATATCTTGGGAATTCCGTTTTCCCACATAACCGACGATACCGCACATATGTTCAGGACCTCCTGATTGTCAAAGAAAGTAAATTTCGTTAGATCCCGTCAAAAACTTTGTCCGTCCGGTCGCCCGGACGTTTTCAGTTTTGACGATACGGCTGGATCGATGGCCGGAAGGTCCCCGCCGAATGTTTCGAACACCTTCACCTCGTCAACTGGATGCTAACCTGAGATACCCGCTTCCTGCGTTGTCTAAGAGATAGTGGAGTCCATTACCCGCCGCTTACCGCGGCGATGAACCCTGTGACCGAATGCGCAGAAAATCAAGCAGCCCCGGATAAGCCATCCAGTCCTGGCGCTTGTCTTGCTAAGTAACCCCGCCCCACCTTTCCGTTTAGAGTAAGATTCTATACCCATCTTATTCATTTTGGCCCGGAAGCGCAACCTCTATTTTCATCGGCTTTCATTTCCGCCATGCGCGAAGCGAGAATCCCGGATGCCTTTCCGGCGCCCGGGACCTCGAATTCTGCGTCATCGGGAACGGCCCGAGCTACGCTCCTTCTCCCGCGTTAACCCGGCTACACCAGCTCGCGCTGAATCACATCGGCGATCTGCTGCACATAAGCTTCGACCCGGTCTTTGTCCGGTCCTTCGGCCATGACGCGGATCAACGATTCCGTACCGGAAGGACGTACCAATACCCTGCCATTGTCGCCCAGTTCGTCCTCGACTTGACGAATAACGGCTTCGACAGCAGGATTGTTGTTGAGCTTGCTTTTATCCACTACACGCACGTTCACAAGCGTCTGCGGATATTTGCGCATGATGCCCTTCATCTCGCTCAGGCTTTTGCCGGACTTCACCAGCGTATCCATAAGCTGCAGCGCCGTCAGAATGCCATCCCCCGTCGTAATGTGGTCGAGGAAAATGACATGGCCGGACTGCTCGCCGCCCAGATTGTATCCACCTTTACGCATTTCTTCCATCACGTAACGGTCGCCTACTGCGGTCTTTGCCGCCTTCAGGCCTACCGCTTCGATGCCTTTGAAGAACCCGATATTGCTCATGACGGTCGTCACGATCGTCGAGCCGCGCAGCTTGCCGGCCTGATTCATCGCATGACCGCAGATGCTCAGGATGAAATCGCCATCCACTTCTTCACCGTTCTCGTCAATCGCAATCAGGCGGTCCGCATCCCCGTCGAAAGCAAGCCCGATATGCGCCTGCTTCTCAACCACCAGCTTCCGCAGATCTTCAGGATGCGTCGAACCGCAGTGGTCGTTGATATTGCGTCCGTTCGGCTCTGCACCCATCGTGATCACTTCCGCGCCAAGCGCTTCGAACACTTTGGGTGCCAGCTCGTAAGCCGCGCCGTTAGCGCAATCCAATGCGATTCGATAGCCCTTGAAAGAAGACGTTACCGTCGATTGAATATAGCTCAAATATTGGAATTTCGCTTCCTCATTGTCGATCACATTGCCGATCGCTCCGCCGGTCGGCCGTGGCAGCTCGTCGTTTGTCGCATCCATCAGCCGCTCGATCTCGAGCTCCGTCTCGTCGGACAGCTTGAAGCCGTCCGCGCCAAAAAACTTGATTCCGTTATCCTCTACCGGGTTGTGGCTGGCCGAAATCATGACACCGGCGTCCGCCTTCAGCTCGCGTGTCAAATACGCCACGCCAGGTGTGCTCAGCACGCCAAGACGGATAACATTCGCGCCGATGGACAGCAGACCTGCGACCAGCGCCGCCTCCAGCATCGGACCCGACACCCGCGTGTCGCGACCGATCACGACATTCGGTTTCTCCACTTTACCTGCCAAGACGTAGCCGCCGCAGCGGCCGATTTTGTACGCGAGTTCCGGGGTTAACCCTTGGTTGGCAACTCCGCGGACACCGTCCGTACCAAAATATTTCCCCATCGAATCTCTCTCCCCTTGCAGTGCCTTATGTCAACAAACTACTTCCCATTATCACCGATTCATCCCAAACGGTCAAATCTTCCCCAGATTCTAGGGCGCGGCAGGTGGAGTGGCAGGCGGGGTAGCAGGCGGTGTTTCCGGCTGCTTGCCTGGCTTTGCGCTGATCTCTACCGTCGCTTTGAAATCCTGCTGCGGCCCCTTCTTCACAAATGTTGGCAAGTTCCAGGTCACCGGCACCTCATGCTTGCCCGGCGGCAAATTACTCACATCGAGAATCCCCTGAACATCCTGCGGCTTCAGCTTGTCAATCAGCTCTTTGGCCCCTTCGACGGTCAGGTTCAGCTGCCCCGACTCCGGAAGCACGACCTTTGTATCAAAACCGTCGTTTTGCCCGATGATCGACAGCGGGATCGCCTCCAGTGTCTTCGTTACCGAAGGCACGATCGTGACGTTCACCGTCACTTTATCCGGGTCAAGCTGCTTGACGTTATTTCGCGGCGGAATAGGCAGCGTGAACTCCTTATCCTCTTTCAGATCGCCCAGATTCACCTGAGGTCCTTCGTAAAATTCCAACCGATCCAGCACATTCTGCGGACCGAATACCGTGACTTTATCCGTACTCTGCCGGACGGAAGCTACGGCGTAGCCTCGAGGCGGTTCGCCCACGAGCTTTACCTGGAGCGGCACGAGCGTGAACGGGCTGGTGATAGGCACTTCGACCTCTACCACGGCCGGATTGATTACCGCAGTCTCAATCGGCTTGCCGTCCTTGTTATAGGCCACCAGTTTCACCTTGCTGGAAACCGGCGATGACGCCTTCTCTACATTGACGTCCGCACGAACCGATTCCACTTCATCGTAAATGCGGCTTGGGACGGATACGGTGACCTGCTTCGGCTTCGCGACCGGCTGCCCGGCTTTCAGTCCGACAGCGGGGATTCCCGTCACATTGACGGTAACCGGCATCGATTTATTTTTCTTATCGTCGATCACGACCCGGACATTGGCCGGCGTTGCCTTCACGGTCACATTCGACGGAAAGCCTATCGGAGTGACCGGGAGCAGATACTCCCCTTTACCTACCTTGGTCAGATCCAGCTCCACCGAATAGGTCCCCGTGTTCATGACCTTTTTTAGGGCGGAATCCCTGCCCGTTAGGCTTAGCGTCACCTGCGGGGGATCGACCTGCACGACATAAAATTGGTCCGTATCATACTTCGGCGTCACCGCGACGTTCCCGATTTTTTCCTCCAAAATACCTGCTCCGCTCGTTCCCGCGATCGGAGCGTTGTCCGCACGGACGACCGCCCACAGCATGATTCCTATAATCAACGAAATAACCTTTACGACGTTCGTGTTGCGCAGCCATTGATCCATATCTAGCGTCGCCTCCATTTCCAAATGGAGCGTTTTTCCTTCGTCTTCGCTTTCGGCTTCAGTTCCTCGAACAGCTTGGCCAACAAAGCATCCTCTTTCACATCCCGCAAAATATGGCCGTTCATCGCGAGCGAGACAGCTCCCGTCTCCTCGGACACAATGACGCACATCGCATCCGACACCTCGCTCATGCCGATCGCCGCCCGGTGCCTCGTCCCGAGCTCCTTGCTGATAAAAGGATTTTCGGACAGCGGCAAATAGCAGCCGGCCGCCATCAACTGATGCTTCCTTAGAATAACCGCTCCGTCATGAAGCGGCGTGTTCGGCACGAAGATGTTAATCAGCAGCTCCGAGCTGATTTGCGATTCGATCGCGATGCCCGACTCGATATAGTCGGTAAGTCCCGTATCCCGTTCGAATACGATCAGCGCTCCGATTTTGCGCCGGGCCATATAGGTAACGGCCTTCAGCACCTCGTTGATCCGACGGTTCACTTCCGTATCTTCCTCGACGGTCGTCCGGCTGAATAGCTTGCCGCGGCCAAGCTGCTCCAGCGCCCTCCGCAGCTCCGGCTGAAAGATGATAAAGACCCCGACGAGCCCGAAGGTGAACATTTGATTCATCATCCACTGCAGCGTATTCAGCTTAAACCATGAGCTGAGCGCCCAAGTGACGACAACGACAAAAATACCTTTGAGCAATTGGATGGCGCGGGTTCCCCGGACCACCAAAATCAATTTATAAATGACGTAGCTGACGATCAATATATCGATAATATCCTTGATATCGATTTCCGTAATCCAATCCATCGCGTTGCCCCCAAGCCTGCCTCCGTCATATCGGTTCCCTTATTGTGTTCCCCTTCCTTAGATCATACCATATTTGCAACAAAAAACCCTCCCTTTCTACCACGCGTAAGGGAGGATTTTAAAAAATTGGGTCACTTGGCCTATTTCATTCCTGAAATCGTTCCAGCCCACCGATTCATTTTGTACCAAAGCCAGCTGAAGGCTTCGTCGATTTCTTGAATATGCCCGGAAATATGCGCCGTCGAGGCCAGCTGAACCGATCCGTCAATCACTGTAATGTTGCCCGCGATGTCGCCGTCCACCTGCAGCTTTCCGTTCTCTACCGTTAAATCTCCTGCCACTTTGCTGCCTGCCGGCACATAGACCGTATCCCCTTTAATAACGACCGACTGCAGGTCATTTCCCTTCACGAGCAATTCGCGATCATCGTTCCATGAAGAAACGAAGGTCGACAGCATCACAAGAAAAAAGACCGCCGCCACCGAGGCCGCCGGATGCTTACGGATCCACCGGTACCATGGATTTTGCCGTTTGACCGGTGGCAGCGCCTGCATGATCCGCTCCGTCAGGCCGTCAGGAACCTTCTGCGTCGGCCAAGCATGAATCAGCGCTTCCACTTTCTCAAACTGCTGCAGGCGCTTGCGGCATTCCGGGCAAACAAGCAAATGCTCTTTGAGCGCCGCCGCTTCCCTTCCTTCCAAGCTCCCGTCCAAATATTCATGCAGCAAAGGGAGGGCTTCCTCACAATTCATCCTGAGCCACTCCTTTCTTCTGTCCATTAGATCAAGTTGTTTCATACAATACGTTCGAAGCCGAGAGATGTTTCAAAAAACAGCTACAAAACCTGCTCTAATTTTTTACGCAAAAATTCCCTGCCTCGGTGCAATCTGGTTTTAATTGTCGTTACCGGCATCGCCAGCACATCGCTAATCTCCTGAAGCGACAAATCCTGGAGATAACGCAAAATCACGACCGCCCGGTATTTCTCCGGCAGCGTCTTGATCGAATCACGAATCTGCTCCTGCGTCTCCGACAGCACCACCTGATTATCCGGCGTTTCTTCGCGGCTCGGCAGGGCGGAATACCAGTCGCTGCCTTCCCCGTCGCTCATCTCGGCGTCCAGCGAATAGTTGATCTTCCGCTTGCGGAGCCGGTCAATGCACAGGTTCGTCCCGATCCGGTATATCCAGGTCGAGAACTTCTGCTGCTCGTCATAACGGTCCAAATTCGTGTACACCCGCAAAAACGTCTCCTGCACGATTTCCTCCGCCTCATGACGGTTATGCAGCATACGATAGGCGAGATGGTAAATTTTATCCTTGTACAGCTCCACCAATTCGGCAAAAGCCGCTCGATCCCCGCTCCGGGCGAGCTTGGCGAGCCGGGTGTCCATTTGATTCACCGACCTACCTCCAACCTCCGAGCTTGGGTCCGCTTGGCTTGCCAACGGTCAAATTCGGATTCTTCCGGACAACGCCTGACCTTTCTTCGATCACCGTTCCGTTTACTAGTAAAAGAATACCAAATGACTGCACCGCCTGTACAGTCTCTTTCCAAAAGAAATCGTGCGGCGCTCCCCTCCGTATTCGCGCTTTAGCAGTTTCACCATTCTGCGATCTATTAATAAATTCTTACGATCAACGACGGCACTTGGTTTCGGCCGACGGCCTGCCTAATGAAACCAAACATGAGAAAAACCGGGCTGCTCGGCATAAGCCAAGCACCCCGGCTTTCGGTTCGCAGGTTGATAAGCATCAGCCCGTATTGCGAAGTCCAGCGGCAATTCCGTTAATCGTAAGCAGCACTTCGCGGAGCAGAAGCGAATCATCGCCTCCCTGATCACGCAGCGGGCGAAGCTCCGACAGAAGCTGAACCTGCATATAGCTCAGCGGATCGACGTACGGATTGCGCAATCGGATCGATTCTTGAATGACCGGGACATTGTCCAAAATTTCCTGCTGGCCGGTAATTTTCAGAATCAGGTCCGACGTCCGTTCGTACTCTTCTTCGATCATACGGATGATCCGTTCGGCAATCGACTGGTCCTCGATCATGCTGCCGTATTCTTTAGCGATCAGCAGATCGGCCTTCGCGAGCGCCATCTGCAAGTTGTCAATGAGCGAACGGAAGAACGCCCAATTATTGTACATCTCCTGCAGGATGCGCAGGTTTTCCGGATTCCCTTGGTAGAAGCTGTATAGTCCGTAGCCCGAAGCGTACCAAGCGGGCAGCAAATAACGGCTTTGTGTCCAAGCGAACACCCACGGGATGGCCCGGAGGTCTTCGAAACGGTCGCTATTTTTCCGCTTGGACGGACGGGAGCCGATATTGAGTTCCCCGATCTCCGGCAACGGTGTGGACTGCTTGAAGAAGGTCAGGAAGTCCGGATCGCGGAAAATCAGATCCTGATACTTCTGCTGCGCCTGCTCGGAAATGTCGCGCATAATCGTTTCCCAGCCCGGCTCGGAAGGGTCGGCCTGCGGGTTGCGTGCCCACAGTGCGCTTTTGATCAGCGCGGATGTCGCTTGCTCCAAGCTCCGATAAGCGATCCCCTTCATGGAATAACGGGAGGACAGCACTTCGCCCTGCTCCGTGATTTTGATCCCGCCGCCTACCGTATCAGCCGGTTGAGCCAGAATGCTCCGGTTAAGCGGCATCCCGCCGCGGCCAAGTGCACCTCCGCGCCCGTGGAAAAACTTCAGCTTCACGTCGAACGGCTTCGCGGCTGCCGTAATGCTGCGCAGCGCGACCCGCAGCTCCCAGTTGGCAGTAATTACGCCGCCGTCTTTGTTGCTGTCGGAATAGCCGAGCATAATTTCTTGAAGCTGATTCGTGCTGTTCAAGCTGTTCCGGTAAGCCGGAATTTGGAACAGCGTCGTCATAATCTCCGGAGCCGCATGCAAGTCGTCAATCGTCTCGAAGAGCGGCACGGACTGCAGCGTGCAGGTGACGGAGCCGTCCGGCTCGTGCAGATACAAGCCCGCTTCTTTGCCGAATACCAGCACCTCAAGCAGGTCGCTGGCTCCTTGCGTCATACTGATCAGATAGCTTGCGATACAGCTTCTGCCGAATTCCTGCTGCGCCTTTTGGATGACGCGATACACGTCCAGACATTCCTGCGTAGACTCGGAATAATGCAGGTAAGGCGAAGTAATCGGCCGCGGATCGTTCAAAATATCAGTTAACAACTTGATCTTTTGTTCTTCCGGAAGCGCGCCGTAATCGGAACAGATGCTCATCTTGGCCAAAATTTCCGTCATTGCGGCTTCGTGCTCTTTACTATGCTGTCTGACATCCAGCGAAGCCAGATGGAAGCCGAACAGCTCCGCTTGGCGAATCAGCTTTTGCACATAGGCGTCAGCGATGTAATCGGCATAATGATTGCGCAGGCTGCGCTCGATAATCAGCAAATCTTCCTTGAATTGCTGAGGATTATTGTATTTTTTGCCTGCCGGCACGTTCGGTTTGGCCGTATTGCGAATTTTCTCGACCATATACCGGACTTTGATGCGGTATGGCTCTTTTTCGTTAGGCAATAATTCATCGGACGGCAGTTCGATCATGTCCCGGTCGTGCTGGATCGAATCCAGCAGCTCCTGCGTCACTTCGACGATATTTTTGCTAAAGCTCATATGCTTCAGCAAATCCGTCAGCAGCTCCTCGTATTTCTGCAGTGCGAGCTCCCGGTGCATGGTAAGCGTCTCCCACGTCACCGTGGAGGTGACCGAAGGGTTGCCGTCGCGGTCCCCGCCAATCCACGACCCGAACTTCAGGAACGTCGGCGCGTGCCAGGACTGCTCCGGGTAATACTTGTGCAGACATCGTTCCAGCTCCTGATACACTTGAGGGAGCACGTCGAACAGCGTTTCGTCAAAATAATACAGTCCATTCTTGACCTCATCGCCGACGGTCGGCTTCCGGTCCCGCAGCTCGTCCGTCTGCCAGAGGGTGATGACCTCGCCCAGAAGCTTCTCACGCAGCTGCTCGCGCTCGCGGAACGTCAAGCTCGGGTTGTCCAGCTCCATCACGTCCGCCGCAATCCGCTGATGAATATCGAGCACCGCACGGCGGGTCGCTTCGGTCGGATGCGCCGTCATAACGAGCTCCAGCGAAATCCCCTCGATCATCTCACGGACCTCAGCCGTTGGCGTACCAAGCGTTTTCAGCTTGCGGACCGCGTCCTCGATCGATCCCGGCTGCACGTTCTCTCCCGAAGTACGTTCATAATCACGTTTGCGCCGAATCCGGTGATTCTGCTCGGCGATGTTGACCAATTGAAAATAAACGGCAAACGCGCGGATGACCTGATGGCGAATCTCCGGAGCCAAGCCGTTTATCGTATCCTTAAACTCCGCATACATTTCCGGCGTAAACTGGGCGCGCAGCGATTTACTCATCTCTCTTATCTTCTCTACGATGGTAAACAATGAATTGCCGCCCTGGTGAACCAGCACCTCACCCAAAATATGCCCCAAAAACCGAACATCGCGGCGAAGCAAATTGTTGGACGTGTTTTTGTTGATCAAACTGACTGAATCCGACATGGTTCTCCTCCATCCCTAAGCCAAGATCATAACCCCTATTTTAGCACAACCTTAGGCAACCATGTAGTCCATTTATGCGGTAAAGCGAAAAAAACCTTTGTAAATTTATAGGATTGATCGTATAGCAAATGGAGCGACGTGTATTCTTCCCGTTTAGCAGTCCCGTCGTTTGCAGCATACGGCTTATCACATGGCAAAAGCAGATAAGCTCGATCGGTATTATAAACGATCATAACAAAACTGCAGAGCTGTCGCAATATTTTAACGAATGGCATCGCTTGGCAAAATCTGTCGGTATTTCGCCTACGGATCGCAATTCCTTACAGAAAGCTTTGTTTAGCAGGAGCGGCGTCAGGTTAATAGCAGGATAAGCTACCCTAATTATGTGTAGAAGGAAGTGGCGCCATGCTTCGGGAGTGCTTTTATCATGTGTCTCAAAGCAACTGGGCTTATGCATACGATAAGCATACCATTCATCTGCGAGTCCGCACGAAACGGGACGATGTGATGGATATCCTGACGATCACCGGTGACAAGTACGACTGGGATCGGACCTACGCGGAATACCCGATGAAAAAAACCGCTTCGGACGCTTATTTCGATTACTGGGAAGCAAGTGTCAAACCAAAGTATGGCCGTCTCTCGTACGGATTTCGCATGAGTGCGGGTTCGGAGAGCGTATGGATGACGGAGTCGGGTATCCATGACGAGCAGCCTGCCCCGCCAGGCGGCTATTACGATTTCCCCTATATCCACGAGGTCGATATGTATGCCGCGCCGGAATGGGCAAAATCCGCGATCTTTTACCAGGTCATTCCGGAACGATTTGCCAATGGAGATCCGTCTAATGATCCCGATCCTACGGAGCCGTGGGGCGGCCAACCGACGAACGACAATTCGTTCGGCGGCGACCTGCAAGGCATCATCGACCATCTGGATTATATTGATAACTTGGGCGTCAATGCCATTTACTTGACACCTGTCTTCCACTCTCCCTCCAACCATAAATATGACACGCTCGATTATAAAAAGGTCGACCCGCAGTTCGGCAGCAACGAAACGCTGAAACAATTGGTCGATGCCTGCCATGCCCGAGGTATCCGTGTCATGCTGGATGCCGTGTTCAATCACTGCAGCGAGCATTTTCCCTTCTTCCAGGACGTTGTCCGCCACGGCGAAAAGTCGGAATATGCCGACTGGTTCCATGTGCGCGAATATCCCTTGGCCGTTCGGGACGGGATTCCCTCGTACGATACGTTCGGCTTCTTCCCGCACATGCCCAAGTTCAATACGGCCAATCTTCGAGTGAAGCAATATTTATTGGACGTGGCCGAGTATTGGATCAAAGAGATCCAAATCGACGGCTGGAGGCTCGACGTAGCCAGCGAGATCGACCACCACTTTTGGCGCGACTTCCGTAAAGTCGTGAAAGCCGCGAACCCGGACGCTTACATCGTTGGAGAAGTGTGGAACGATTCGATGAAATGGCTGCTCGGGGACCAATTCGATTCGGTGATGAACTATCCGTTCTCCAGCAAAGTGCTCGAGTTTTTCTCGCAATCCGCCATGGACGGGTATACGTTCGCCAACAGTATGGGCTTCTTGCTCATGCGTTATCCTCAGCAGACGAACGAGGTTATTTTTAACCTGCTCTGCAGCCACGATACGCCGCGCGTGCTTACTTGTGTCGGGGAAGACAAACGAAGGGTCAAATTGTGCGTGGTATTCCTGCTTACGTATATGGGGACGCCGTGTATTTACTATGGAGACGAAATCGGTTTAACCGGAGGACCCGACCCGGACTGCCGTAAATGCATGGAGTGGGATCCGGATAAGCAGGACAATGAGCTGTACGACTTTTACCGGCTCCTCATTGCGCTTCGCAAAGATTACGATGTGCTTAGATCAGGAAGCTTTCGCTTTCTCAAAGCCGACCCCGGCGATCCGCGAATTATTTACGAGCGGCTGAACGGCCATATGCACTTTACCGTCTGGATGAACAATACCGAAGAAGAAACCGTTCTGTCGCACCCGATGGAAACCGACGATTGGAAAGACGCGCTTTCCGGGGAAACCGTGATCCCGGAGGACGGCATCATGAACATTAAGCTGGACCCGCTCGGCTATCGCATCTTGTATCGGTTTCTTTAAAAAACACGCACTGTCCTAAAAGCTTAAAGGAGGAATCAATATGCATCGATCTTATGGAGAAAATATATATAGCGATCAACGGATGCGTAATAAAGCTGCGCTTGTTACGGGAGCCGGTTCGGGAATCGGCAAAGCAGCAGCTCTGCTTCTCGCTTCTCATGGAGTGAAGGTCTGTTTAGTCGGGCGCAATCAAAAGGAGCTCGACGAGGTTAAGCAGCAAATTGAGAAAACGCATGGCGAAGCTCTTTCCATCAAAGCGGACATTTCGATCCCAGGCGAAATTCAATCGGCCATAAACCAAACCGTGGATCGATTCGGCCGGTTGGATATCGTTGTAGCCAATGCAGGAATCAACGGAGTGCTTACAGCCATTGAGCATATGGAGGTGTCCGATTGGGAGCAAGTGCACGACATTAACTTAAAGGGCACATTCCTTACCGTAAAATACGCGATACCGTATCTGAAGGATCACGGGGGAAGTATCATCATCACAAGTTCCATTAACGGCAATCGAGTCTTTTCCAATTTTGGTTTCAGCGCCTACAGTACCACCAAAGCAGGCCAAGTCGCTTTTATGAAAATGGCCGCGCTCGAGCTCGCTCAATACCGTATTCGAGTCAATGCGATTTGTCCGGGAGCAATTGAGACCAACATTGAGGAGAACACATACCGGCGCCCGGAAGTAGAAAATATTCGCATCCCCGTCGAGTTCCCGGAAGGGGATCATCCGCTAAGGCAAGCCCCGGGTTCTGCCGAACAAGTCGGTCAACTCATTCTGTTTCTGGCTTCGGACGATTCATCACATATTACCGGTACCGAGATTTACATTGACGGCGCCGAATCTCTGCTGCGGGGATAATGCGGAGGACATCGTTAAAAAAAGAAGAACCGTGCTAAAGCGATATGCTCTAGCACGGTTCTTTACGCTAAGCGGGTGATGGGAATCGAACCCACGCTACCAGCTTGGAAGGCTGGAGTTCTACCATTGAACTACACCCGCATGGAAAACAAAATTTTAAAAATTAATGGTCGGGACGACACGATTCGAACATGCGACCCCCTGGTCCCAAACCAGGTGCTCTACCAAGCTGAGCTACGTCCCGAGATGTCAAGCGAATATTTGAAATGGCGTGCCCTGAGAGATTCGAACTCCCGACCTTTTGATTCGTAGTCAAACGCTCTATCCGGCTGAGCTAAGGGCACAAACTGTAATTATGGAGCGGAAGACGGGATTCGAACCCGCGACCCTCGCCTTGGCAAGGCGATGCTCTACCCCTGAGCCACTTCCGC
>NZ_BIMB01000078.1 GCF_004000865.1 Paenibacillus elgii NBRC 100335
ATTACAATTATAGCACATATGTTCGCACTCGTACACAAGAGATGCTAATTCATCTCCCCGTTGTCGAAGAGGGAGTCTTCTCAGCCTTAACGATAAAAAAAGCCGGGCGGACCCAGGGGATGACCTGAGCTCGCTCGGCGGCGTCTTATAATATAGAGGTTTTTATTCTTTTTCTCCAGCTTCGACTCTTTGCCGCTTTCCCATACCAAAGACAAAATAGCTCACAACGACGACCAGAATGAATGACGCTCCGACAATCAGCGATACGCGGGTATCCGGATTAAACCACATGCCGATTAACACGAGTGACAAGAAAATGATCGCGATATAGTTGCTGACTGGAAAGAGGACGGATTTGAACGGATGCTCTCCCATGCTATCCTTCCATTTTTTTCTGAATTTAAATTGACTGAAGGCCAATGCAAACCACGGCACCATGCCCGGAAGCACGCTGGCACTGTAAATATACAGGAACAATTTGGAGTCGGGAAGCAGGTAATTAAACAGAACGCCGATCAACAGCAATGAAATCGTGGTAGCGATGCTATTCCTCGGGACGCCGCTCCGGGATACTTTTCCGAAAAATTTAGGCGCCTGACCGTTGGAGGCCAACGTATACAGCATTCTTCCCGCACTGTAAATCCCGCTGTTGCAGCCCGACATCGCAGCCGTGAGAACAACGAAGTTGATGATGCCCGCAGCGGCGACAATGCCTACCTTGGCAAAGGTCATGACGAAGGGGCTGCCGATCTCGCCGATCTGGTTCCATGGATAAATCGTGACGATGACAAAGACGGCGCCCGCGTAAAAAATCAAAATGCGCCAGATCACATTTTTGATTGCTTTGCGCAAGGTGAATTTCGGATTCTCCGCTTCGCCGGCGGTAATACCGACCAATTCAACGCCTTGATAAGCGGCCGTTACGATGCAGAGGGCAAATAAAAACCCTTTCAAGCCTCCGGCGAAAAAGCCGCCATGCGCATAAAGATTCGAAAGACCGATAGGTTGTCCTCCGTTGCCCAAACCGAAGAAGATCATGGCCGTGCCAATCACAATCATGGCGACAATCGCGACCACTTTGATCATGGCGAACCAAAATTCAAATTCCCCGTAAAATTTGACTGCCGCTAAATTGGCCGCTGCAATGATGGCAACGCCAGCCAAGGCCGGCAGCCATTGCGGTATGTCGGGAAACCAATAGCCGACGTAAATTCCGATCGCGGTCACTTCCGCCATGCCCACCGTCAGCCACAAGAACCAGTAGCTCCAAGCCGTCAGATAACCGGCCAAAGGGCTGACATATTTATGCGCGAACGTAGCAAAAGATCCGGTGACCGGTTCGAGAAACAGCATCTCTCCCATGATGCGCATGACAAAAAACACAATGATGCCAGCTAGCAGATAGGCTAGCAAAACGGAAGGACCGGCCCATTTTATCGTGCTGGCCGACCCCATGAACAGGCCGACGCCAATCGTGCCCCCGAGAGCAATCAGCTCAATATGCCTTGGTTTCAGTCCTCTGACTAATTGCTTGGATTCCAAGAAAATGCCCCCATTCTATGTATGTTCCTTCAAATGCGGATCAGCAAAAAGACCGCCTCTCCCGCTTCAACCTTGCTTTCCGACCACCTCCAATACCACAAAATTGTATGACATCAAACGAAGAAATACAACTGTCGTGGATCAGGCAAAATGGTGGCCGAAGCGTAAATACCCATTTAAAGGGACATCTTATATATTCAAGAAAAGATAGCGTTTTCCTCCTATACAAATAAAAAAACAGCCCTGTCCCTTGATCGGACAGTAGCCGTTGTTCACTAGTTGTTAGTTGAGTGTTTTGGTCATTATAAAATCTATTTGTTCTTCATCACCCATGTAAAAAGAGTGGGCTCCGGTTTGAACAAACCCCATTTTTTCATAAAAAGCAATCGCATTTTCATTTCTTTCCCATACGCCTAGCCAGATTTGCTTTTTATTACATTCCATTGCAATTTCTATCGCTTGATTTAGCAGATATTTACCAAGCCCATGTTTTTGAAAGTTTTTCTTGATATGAATCCTCTCGATTTCAAGTGATTCATCCCCCATTTCTTCAGACTGAGCATCATTGACATTGACCTTTAAATATCCGGCGACTTCATGATCAACATAAACAAAAAAGAATTGCGAAGAACTATTGGATAATTCTTTTTCCAATTGGTTTAAGGTAAATGCCCTTTCCAAATAGGCATTCATATTTTCGGGCGAATTCTGATCCTTAAATGTCTCATTAAATGTTTCATAACTAATTTCTTGTAGTTTGCGTACATCTTCAAGGGTACACTTTTTTATAGTTATCGTCATTTAAGTATGTCGCTCCTTGATATCATCAATAATTTCTCTTGTTTCCCTTTTTTACAAATTCCCAGTCTTTTTCTATATTTTTTCTTACTCTTTGAAGAAGATTGAACATCGTTTCTGCTTCTTTTTCAGAAAATCCCTCCAATGCAACGATATTGGAATAATCATGTTCTCTTTTGATAAAGGGATAAACATTTTCCCCTTTCTCCGTTGGAAAGAGTTTTTTTATTTTTTTGTTATGTTGATCTTCTTTCTTTTCAATAAAGCCATTCATTTCAAGTTTTTGTATCGCACGAGCTGCTGTTGTACGGTCGACTTTAATCATCTCGGCTAACTTTTCTTGAATGATTCCCGGGTTTTCACATATCCGCACAAGGTACAAATACTGCCCTTTTGTAAGGTCATGTTCTTTGAATTCGATATTACTTATAGAATCTAAAGCCCTTGCGATCATTCCAATTTCACGAAGAATTTCCTTCATAATGAACTCCTCAACAGCACGTATTTTGTTGCAAATACAATAAAAATGGACTATATTAAATTTAACTTAACTTTATTGCATTTGCAACAAAAAATTGACAAAGAGGCTTTCACCATACAATCAGACCTTGGAACTTCACCTTTTGATGCGCTTTTGGTAGGACTGTCCATCAATGTGGGGCTTACGGTCGGAAGTTGGGAAATCATAATCGCTTTACTATTGATAGGCTGAATGCACTTTTGGAAAAACAAAGACCGGAAATTTTGGGGCTGTTAACCGCGTTTATAACGGGTATTGGCATTGATATGTGGCTTTTTTTATTGCGCAATTGGATAACACCTGAACTATGGTACAGCAAAGTTGTTTGTTTTGGAACTTCCACCTATTTACACACGAATTTTGCACCGATTCCAATTGACCGATTAACGTTAATCATACAAAAATTAACCAGAAGCAATTTATTTTTTTCAAGGACATTCATGTAACACACTCCAGCACATCTCCAAAAGATAAAATAAAAGCCTGATTTCTCAGGCGACCAACACATAGACCTGGCTTCCCGGAGCCGGTGTACGGGAAGCTGCTGGCCCGGCATGAAATTTAACGTAAAAACGATGGTTCCGTCCGCTTGGAACATTACTTTTTTCGTAAACCGCTCGCCGGACCGCCTTCTCCGCGGATCTTACCAAGCGCTCAATTGACGTTTGGCTTCGTCCGACATCCGCTCCGGCGTCCATTGCGGCTCCCATACGACCTCCACGCTGACGCTTGCGACGCCGGGCTTTCCCTCCAGGGCACGGCGCACGCCGCCGATGATTGTATCGTGAAGCGGGCAGCCGGGCGTGGTTAGCGTCATCCGGATCGCAATGTGTCCGTCTTTGATGTCAATACCATAAATCAGACCGAGGTCTACGACATTTACGCCGAGCTCCGGGTCGAACACCAGCATCAGCTGCCGCCGAACCACATCTTCGTTTACTTGTGTTGTCATGACATTTTCTCCTCTCTATATGGGCAAAAGTACTAGTTATCTTGTAAATACTCTGGCGATCACGCCGATATAGAACAACGCTCCGGCGGATAACGCCGCTATACCTGTGACAAGCACTCGCGGTTCCATGAATCCCATGCCCGCCACAGTTACCAGCAGCCCTAAAGCCATCACCCACATCCCCACATCGACGCTGCGCTCGCTGATGAGGTCGGACATGACGGGTACCCCGGGCCTCCCTGCTTGATCGCCGTATTTGTGCGTCCACCATAGGAACGGCACGATTTTCGACATGTATCCAAGCACCGTAACCGCCACCCATCCCCACAGGTATACCCAACCGGCGATAACGATCCACGTCAAGTTACTCAACAGCGAAGGTGCCGCAAGCCCAATGCAAAGCGTTAGGATGCAAAAAATGAGCAATGCTCTGGCGCTCCATATAGTCCAGACAATCCCACGCCCCGGCGAGGCTTTATGGCTGTGCTTGCGAATGTCTCGAATATGCCGATCATATACGAGCAGCGCCGCAGCGAGCAGCAATATTCCTACAAGCATCGGTCCGGACCCGCCCGGAACTAGAAAAGCCCCTACGCCCAGCAGGACAGCCGCATTCCACAGTCCGAAAATATAATACTGGGGCCGGTCGGAGGCGCCGTGGGACAAATAAAACATCGGCAGCATTTTGTAGCTGAAGCCGGTAATTAACAGCCCGAACCAGCCAAGCGTCCCAAGCCAGATATAGGCGGCGAGCAGACGTTCATGCAGGTCGGCCCAGAGCTGGAACGCAAAGTTTAAGCCCATCGCCAAGCCGAGCAGCCCGGTCAATGCCAAATACAACAGCGCGCAGGCGGTGCTTAGAGTGATCGGATTCCAGCGCTTCGCCTCCCACAGCGTCCGCCCGACGTTCCAGACAAAAAGCAGAATGCCGATGACTGCGGCGACGGCTCCGACGGCGATCCATTCGACCTGGCTTTGCAAAAATCCGGCCAGCAGGATGACCGTCCCTCCCGTGAAAAATACATAATGCACATAGCCAAGCATGCGGCTGTAAATGCGGCGTTGAAGCACGACATCGATCAGCTGGTAGACCGCCCCCATCGCGACCATCGTCGCCCAATCCAGCACCAGCAAATGGACGCGAAACCAGCCGTCGGGACTGCGTGGATGGTCCAGCACCCAACCTCCGGCGGTGACAAGCGATCCCGCATGGAACAAAACAAAGCTGGCAATTCCGGTGGCAATAAATAACAGCGGCAGACGAAACATGCTTTACACCTCCATGCAGCAAGTATCTTCTGAAAGCTATTTTTTCGTAATCGCGACTTTGGCGGTGCCGTCTGGCTGCGGGTCGACCTCATACGAATACTGGAGCTGCCGCAGCTCCTCGATCAAAAACATAGGTACCCGGTCATTGTGAATAATGAGAATGTCCCCATTTCCCGTGTCCTCCAGCGCCTTCAGCGTACGCAGCATCGGCTGCGGGGGCTCCAGCCCCCGGTTGTCCAATTCAGTGACATTCCCGCTCATGACCCGGCCTCCTCATCTGCATGGACGAAGGAGTGCAAGGACATAGCTTCCAGCTTCGCTCGAGCCCCGGCTCCTCTCACGAAAGCAGTGATCCAATGATCGTCGCTGACGCTTTCGACCTTGTTGGCGTATCCTTTCGCCTTCATGATCCCGAGCAGCGGCGTAGGTTTAAATATCGCATGCAGTACGAACACATCGTCTGACTCCAGCGCATTCACCGCATCCATAATCTGCTTGAACGGCTCCAGCTTTTGCCGCAAAAATGACCGCACATCCAGCTCCACTACGTTTCCGTTTCGCTTCATCCTTCTTCCCCCAATCCATTTGCCGGATCGAATGCCCGGTCCAAATGAGAATTATTTTCAATGTATTTACAGTGTAGCGAATTCGGCAGCGTCAGTTTGTGACTGCAATCACAACTTCGTTTTGTTTTTCTGGAGGTGATGCTCTTGACGAAAAAAATCCTGCCGATAGGCAGGATGAGTGGAAAAAGCTCTATGGTTCGGATGCCGCTCATGCGCATTCATGTTCATATCGACGGCTTGCGGTCATACGGATTGCGCATGCTCCGGCGCTTTGCTGTTCATGATCCCCATCATGGCCAGTGCACCGATCAGGAGCAACAGCCCTGCGCCGGTATAAATCGATACTAGCGAAAAAGCATCCTTCAACGCACCGGCGAAAGACATCGAAATGACCATCATCCCGACGAACATGGGATTCAGAACTCCGTTAACCCTTCCTACAATCGACGTGGGCGACCATTTCAGAATCATCGTGCTGATGCCAATATGAATGCAAGGAAACACAAGCCCGCTCAAAAACTGCACTCCGAGCGTAACCGGTATGCTTGTCGAATACCCGACGATCACCGTACAAACGCCGCCGATGAGCATGCCGATAGCGAGCAAGAGCTGCGGCGCGACCCGCTTGGCAAACACGGATACGAGCCCGCCGCCGATCAGCATAGCGGCACCGTACACCATCAGCAGATATTGCAGAAATTTCTCATCGCTTCCAAGCCGTTCCGTGACAACGAACAGGCCGAGCGTTTGCGTAATGCCCATAGAGAGACCGGTCAGAATGAACGCAACGCCAAGCATCCGCAGCACCGGACTTTGCCAGACATAACGGAAGCCCTCGACGAATTGCTCGAGGAATTGCCCTTTTCCGGCTTCCGTCTGCGGTTCCTGCCGATCCTTAGGCAAGCGGGTCAGGATGAGCGCGGAAAGCAGAAATGCCACCCCCATAACCGCTACGGATGTTTCCAAACCAAACGTACTGTAAGCAAATGTACCAAGCATGGGGCCGAGCACCATGAAGATCGCCATCAACGTCTGGAACAGCGCCATCCCTTGCTGCAGCTGCTCTTCGGGTACATGAAGCTTGAACAGCCGAACGGCCGAAGGCTGTGTAAACTGGGAAAGAATGGCCGAGATGAAAGTGACCATATAGACGGACTGCCAAGATCCGTAGTGAATCGTTACAAGCACGATGAAAACCGAGACCGCGGACAGCAGATCGCACCAGATCATCGTTCGTTTCGGCTGCCAGCGGTCCGCAAATGTCCCTCCGATGAACGAAAATATAAAGATAGGCGCAAATTCCGCAACGCTGATCAGCGAAATGGAGCTAGGATCGTTGTTCGTCTTATCTGCAACATAGAGAAGAATCGCGAAATTTCTTACCCAGATGCCGATCTGCAGCAGCATGTTGGATAGCAGAATCGTTTGCATGAAACGATTGCGAAAAAGATTCGGGCTTTTAGCGTTTTCCGGTTGTTTGTCCATATTGTCCAACCTCCTTGTAATTTCCGGCGGCCCTCTTTCGAATTGGGCGGTTCGAATCACTAAAACATTGTTACGTTATATCGTTTTTGCTTTGTGCAAACAGGACTACGTATTTATGCAGAGATGCCTCTGCCAAATCTGCGGGTTAATACACATTAGCAGTTTTACCGAAAGACCGATGGTTCTTCAGCTTCTGCAAATAACCCACTCCTTCCAGTATCGTTTTCTAAACCTCCCCTCCTATCTTCATCCCACTGTCAGTACTCCCTCGCAAAATAATGTAACATAACATTGTTACGTTGTGAAGAGGTAATTTTTATTCCGCTTCAAAATAAAAAAAGACACGTGCCTTAAAAGGTCGTGTCTTAAGCAGGATTAGAGCTTCTAGAATCCCTCGTTTTTACTTATCTCGGAAAGCTGCCTTTTGTGTAGGAATCCCACAGCTTATTGACAAATTCGATATCGATCCCATTCTCAAACGCCTTGGCCATCAGACCAAAGTCGTCCGACGCATACCCTGCCAGCTCCGGGCTCTGAGTGATCCGAAACGTTTGCTTAAACACCGCCTCCCTGATTTCACGGATCACCGCATCTTCAGACGAATCGATTGCTTCCAGCTTGTCGTAACTGGAACTCCACGTTTCAGCGAATCCAGCTTCATCCCGGGCGTCCAATTCGGCGTCCCAATCCACATTTTTGTTGAAAACACGTTCTAAAAACGTACCATCACCTATAATCGAAAGTATCTCACTCGCAGCAATCAACGTAAGCCCCTCCTTCCCTATTCATAGTAATGAAAATGACCTTGTAATTCAATGACTATAGCAGGCACAAGGCCATCCGCACATCCTCGCATATAAAAAAATGAGACTGTCACTTGCACACAGTCTCATTCCATATCCGCTCCCGTACTTTACAGCCACGCCGGTTGCTCGTTCCGATGCTCGATTCGCACTTCATTATCGCGATACACGGCAATAAGCTTGCCCGTCACGTCCGCAGCGAACAAGACCGAACGCTCCGCTTCAATCGTAAAACGGTACTTGGCGCCGTTGGCCGGGTCTTCAATCTCCACATCTGCAGGATGAGCGTACTCGGATACGAAGACGAAGAGCGCCCCTTTCGCAAACGAAAGCTTGCGTCCATATATACCTGCAAGCTCCCCGCCCTGCCGCCATACCATTTCGGGCTGTACACCGGCTGCCTGGATGACATGCTTGTACAACTCGCGAATCGGTTCGGTGCGATCGTTCAATTCGACCGGCAGCGGACACCAGAATAGGCGTCCCATCCCTAAGAAGACGTCGGTCAGCCGGATACCGCCGGACGCCGCATCCTCTTCCGGAATCCCTTTGCACAGCTCGGCGATTTTGCGTCGTCCGAACGAGACGGAATGGGCGTTCCCGTCGATCACCAGCCGCTCTTCCCGGCACACGTTCCCTTCCCGGTACGGACCAAACTGCTCATCGAGACGCCCGGTCGGCCGCCAATATTCATCCAGCCCGAGCGGCCCCGTGAAGAGCAGTGTCCCGCCTCGGGTACGAATATGCTCGACGAGCGTTTCCATCGCCCGGTCGCTGAAATTGTGCGCGCTCGGAACGACGATCAGCTTCGGACAGCGCTCAGACAATGGTTTGAGGTCGTATTCCCCGACGGCGAAAAACGGGCATTTCAGCTCGTAAGCAAGTACCCGGGTCAGCCGCGCCGTCGCTTCGCAGGCGAGCCTGCGGTTCGAAAAATCGTTCGAATACGGAAAAACGACGCAGATTTCCTCCGGTTTCCTGCCGGTAAACAAGTCGCGGATTTCGTTCATAAAGCGGCCGAAATCGTGCGAAACATCCGCCTCCGGCTTCTCCGTACCGTCAGCCCGCAGGGCGCCGATGTTCGACTCGTTAATGTTGTTCATGTAATAATTCGTGTTCCAGATCCATTGGACCGCACCTGCGGCGCCAGTAGCGAACGCATACGCATATTTGCGCTCCAGCAAATATTTCAGCTCGGTCTCCGACCGCTTCGCCCGCCCGTCCGGCGTCTCCAGATACATGATACCGGTTTCCTGCACCAGATTCGGCTTCTCCACCACTTTGGTAAAAATGCCATCCCATACCAAATCGTCATTCAGCCACCACGAATGAACCGACGTATAATCGACCTCGGAGCCGTAGAACAGTGGGGACGGGCGCTGGCCGCCAAGCGCTTCGTCCTGACCGACCGTAATAAGCGCACCGGGATGCAGCCCGCGGATCGTCCCGCTTAAGCTGCGCACCCATTCATTGTGCATCTCCATCGTAAACAGGGTGTAGTCGAGCCAAGGCGCCCCCCTTTTCCCTCTCGCCATATCGTGCACGTCGAAGTTGATCTCTTCCGGCGCGGGTGGACTGGCCGCTTCGAAGGACGGCAGCTCGGCCGGCGTCATGCCCCAGCGCTCCTGCAGCCGCCGGATAGAGCCGTGCCGCCTCTGTAGCCAGGCGGAATAGGCGGCACGCTCCTCCCGATCGCGGACCGGACGCGGACCTGCGAACACCCGCTTCGGATCGAACAGCGAAGGCTCGTTGATCAAGTCCCAGTGCACGTTCGTCGTGTGCCGGTGCCGCGATACGATGCCGGCCAGGAACCGTTTCTGCGCTTCCACGCTGCGCGGGTCCAGATACGGATTCGCCCCTTCCCACGCCTCCGGCGCAAACGCGAAAAATGTAAAGTTCACTTCCAGCCCGTGCCTTTTCGCCGTAAGAATAAACGCATCAATCGCACGCAGCGCCTCTTCGGACAGATGGCCGTCGACATACATCACCTGTCGGTGTGCGGTCCAGATCCCCGTCCGGATGAGGTTGATTCCGGCCCGCCGCATTTGCGCCATATCCCGGTTCCACACCGACACGTTCGGCAGAAACAGAAATTTCCGCGCCACATCCGAGCTCATATAAGTCATGCCGACCACCGGCATCGGACGGCCGTCCTTCCAGAAGTAATCCCGATCGCAGCGCAGAGGACTGCCCGTGCGAAGCAGCTCTTCGTCCCTTCCCCAGAAGCCTTGCCGCAGCACGCGGACCTCGCCAAGGTCGGACTCCGCTCTGCAGACAATCTCATACAGCCCCGGCTCAACGGGGATCGGCAGCAGCAGCTCTGCGAAGCTCTGCTCCCGGGAGACGGCGGCCTGGATTTCACCCGACCACACCGGCTCCCCCGGACCACTCGCCGCTTCCGCTGTCCGGCTCTCCCGACGCACCTCGATGGCAAAGCGCCAGGAGCGACCAGCCGAAGCCGTCTCATCCGTTCGCTGCAGGCCCTGCATTTGCAGCTTCAGCTTCGGACGCTCGCCCGGCTCATAAGTGGCGTAGTTCGTTTTCAGCGTCAGCTCGGTCACGCCGAGCGCACAGAACGCCGCCCACTCCGCAAGAGCCGCTACCCCGCCATTTTCCCAGAACGACGCTGTCGCAAGCTGGTGAACGAACAGCCAGCGGCCTCCGGCGAACTCGCCTTTCGTATTTTCCAACAGCACCACGGGAGCGGAAACCTCCCTGCCCTCGGACGAAATGCCTTTCAAGAGCGGGTACAAATGCGCATCCATCGGTCCAGCCGAGCCGCTTTCGTGCGGCTGATCGTCATGGTGCGTCACGTGGAGAATGAGGCTGCAGGTCGGCTGAATCTCAAAAAGCGGCTCTTGACCGCGCAGCAGAGGCACCTCTTCGCTGGCCGCCATCTTCGCGACCGGAGCAGGATCGACCGTCATCGCTTCGTGAATGCGAAGCTGCCGGTGATAGGCCGTTTGTTCGGCTTCTGCGCACCATGCTCCGTTCTCGAGATAGACCGGAACGCGGAACGGGACGCCGCCCATGCTGACAAGCCCACCTCCCTTTTGCAGAAAATCCAGGATCTCGCCCCACGCCTCCTTCGGGAAATAAGGGGCATGGAGATTCACCAGACACCCGGTTGTCATGTCCGCGAGCGCCTGCGGCAGCTGCTCCGCCGAAACGACGCGGAAGACGCCGGACAGCCGTTCGAGGCCGGCTTCGTCCATTCGTTCCCCGAGGAAAGGGAACTCCGGATCATACAATACGATAACGTTGTCCATGCTGACTCCTTTCTAACCTTTAACGGAACCGATCATCGCGCCTTTGACGAAATATTTTTGCACGAAGGGGTAGACGATCAAGATCGGCAGCGTAGCGACCACGATATTCGCCATTTTAATCGTCGATTCGCTAATCTCCTGCTGGTAGGCGATGCTGATGCCCTGGCTTTGCATCGCCGTCGACGTATTGGTCAGCAGGTCCCGCAATACCGCTTGCAGCGCCCATTTGTCCTTCGAAGAAATATACAGGATCGTGGAAAAAAAATCGTTCCAATACATGACGGCCATAAACAAGGCAATCGTGGCCAGCACCGCTTTCGACAGCGGGAGCACAATCCGGAAAAAAATGACCAGATCATTCGCCCCGTCGATGTAAGCCGACTCCTCCACCTCCGCCGGAATTCCGGCAAAAAAGCTGCGCATGATGAAAATGTTCCACGCCCCGATGGCCGACGGGAGGATGAGCGCCAAATATGAGTTCAGCATGCCCAGCTCCTTGACGAGCAAATAACCGGGGATCATGCCGCCTTGGAACAGCATCGTAAACAAAATCATCAGCGTGAACAGCTTCCGGCCCCGCAAGCGCGATTTCGAAATCGCGTACGCCGTCGCCGCCGTAACGAACGTGGCAAGCAAGGTGCCCGCCAGCGTAACGATGAGCGAAACCTTGAAGCCGGACAGCACGGCCGCATTGCCAAGCACCGTTTCGTAAGCGGTAAGCGAGAAACCTTTGGGCAGGAGGAACAATCCGCCGCTTCCCGCCAGCTTCGCATCGCTCAACGAATACATGATCACGTACCAGTATGGGTAAAGCATGATAACGACGAGCGCCAGCATGAACAGCGTGTTGGCCGCTTGGAACAGCCGGCTTCCGGCGGACGGCTTTCTTTTCAGCTTCCTCACCATAAGCCCTCCTCGCCGAACCTTTTCGCCAATTGATTCGAAGCTGCGACCAGAATCAGCGCAATGACCGACTTAAATACGCCGGCAGCCGCACCCAAGCTGTAGCTCGCATCGACAATCCCTTTGCGGTATACGTACGTGTCGATAATATCGGCCACATCCATAACCAGCGGATTGTACAGCAGCAGCGTTTGCAGGAATCCAGCGTCCAAAATGTTGCCGAGACTGAGAATGAACAGGATGATGATCACGTGACGGATCGACGGAAGCGTAATGTTCCACATTTGCCTGAACCTACCCGCCCCGTCCACAATGGCGGCTTCGTACAGCTGCGGGTTGATGCCCGAAATGGCCGCCAAATAAATGATCGTCCCCCAGCCGACCTCCTTGTAAATATCGGTAGCGACCAGAATGGAGCGGAAATACGATTTTTCGATCAGGAAGTCGACCGGCTCTCCACCAAACCACCCCATCACCTGATTGACAAGGCCGTCCACCGGATTCAAAAAGATGATGATGATCCCAGAAAAAATAACCCACGAAATAAAGTGAGGCAAGTAAACGACGGTTTGCACGAACCGCTGAAATACGAGCTGCTTGACCTCGTTTAACAAAAGCGCCAGCACGATCGGCGCCGGGAAGCCCCAGATCAGCTTCAGCGTACTGATGATCAACGTGTTCTTGAACACGCTTGTGAAGTCCAGCATCGTGAACAGCTTTTTGAACTGGTACAACCCGACCCAGTCGCTGCCTCCGACGCCCTGCAATATGTTATATTCCTGAAAAGCAATGACCAAGCCGTACATCGGGATATATTTGAACACGATGATGAACAGCATACCGGGCAGCAGCAGCAAATATAAGTACTTGTCCCTGACCAGATCTTTTAGCAAGAGGTTTTCCCCCTTATTTGTAAGGCTTGATTTCTTTGTCATACCATGTTAAAAATTCCGCATACTCCTGCTTTTGCGCTTTGTACAGGGCGTTCGCCTCTTCCTCTACCTTTTTGCCGCCCATCGCATAATATTTGTCGACAAACTTATCGAATTCGTCGATGCTTTTCTTGCCGGAAATGATGCCGTAGAACACTTCGTCCCGCACTTTCTCGATATCCTTGATGTATTCCTTGAAGGCCGGACGCTCGTTCGTCTTGAACCGGACCACCAGCTCCCGCAGCGGCTTGGACGTCGCCTCGCCCTTCTTGAACAGATCGATCACCTGTGGAATGTTGGAAATGTTCGCTTCGTCCTTCCGGCTCAAATACCAGGTGTAGTTGCCGATACCGAGCTTGTTCTGTTCGTCCGGAGTCAGGAGCGATTGGAACTGGCCGTTCTCCATCTTGTAATGCTCGCCTTCCTTGCCGAAGCTGACCAGCTTGAACGTTTCGGGAGATGCGATCCGATTCAGCACTTGAACCGCGCCTGCGGGATCTTTGGCCTTGCTGGTCACGCTGATGAAGCACCAGCCTCCGACCGCTTCGGGATAATCCGAGCTGAAGCCGTCCGGCCCTTTGATCGGAGGAATCGCGAGCAGCTCGCCCGAAGGGTTGTTTGCCTTGAACGATTTGTACAGCGTGCTGGACGGGTTGAAATAAGCGATCCAGCGGTAGAAGGAGCCGACTTTGCCGCTTGCGGCGATTTCCTCGAATTTGTTGGCGTCCGTATTGCTGATCGTCCGCGGATCGATGAGCCCTTCCTTATACATGCTCTGCAAAACCTTCAAAGCTTCTTTCGTCTGCGGAAGCACTGCGCCGTATTTGACCGTTCCGTCGGCCTGTACCATGAATTCGTTCGGAATCGACTTGTAAGCGAAGAAAATCGGCGCGAACGTGCGATATTCCGCCGAGCCTGCGATTCCGGGACCGGACAGGCCGTAAGTGTCGTCCTTGCCGTTACCGTCGGGATCTCGCTTCGTAAACGCTCTCAAAACTTCGATGTATTCATCCACCGTCGTCGGCACCTTCAGCCCGAGCTTATCGAGCCAGTCCTTGCGGATGATCGTCGTCATGGAGGTCGCTTCCGCTACGTCTCCCGGCAGGCGGTACATTTTTCCTTTTTCATAGGAATAGAACATCGTTTCCGGAGAATAGTAATTCAAAATCGTCTTGCCGTGCTTCTGGAGGTAAGGCACGAGGTCAACGAGCGCGCCGGATTTCACCCAGTTCGTGTATTCCTTGTCCATGCCGTACCACCACTGAATGTCGGGCATCGTGCTTTTGTCGCTCATATTCAAATTGATTTTCGTCTGCGCATCTTCCCATCCCGGCAGGAAAACGCTCTCAAGCGCAACCGGTTTTCCGAGCGCCTTCGTCAGATCCTCTTCCAGCGCTTTTTCCGCCCAGGAATTCGGCGTTTTTGCCCCGCCCATTAAAGCCATCGAAAGGTTAAGCGAAGCGTCTGACGGCTTGGACTGCCCGGCGCCGTCGGCGGAGTTCGCCCCGTTACTCCCGCCGTTCTGGCAGGCAACGAGGCTCGCGGTAAGGAATGCTACAGGAACAAAAGCTTTTAACTTTTTCAAACGGATGACCTCCTGTAAGAAGAGAATGTAAACCCTTACAAAACTGCTAGGTTCATCATAAACAAAAAACGCAACGTTGTAAACAATAATTTCACATTATCGTTTACAAAATTACGTTTTGTAATATTACAGTGTGCAAAATCGCATCGATTTAGAGGGAAGCGCTTGGGGCTGCCACGACCGGCAAGGATGCCGGTACCGTTGAGGTTGAATCGTTGTAGATCACTTTCGTGCCCAGACGGACCAATTCGTAAGGCCGCGCAGGGTTGTTCATGCGCCACAGCAGCTCTTCAGCCGCGCGGCGGCCCCAATCCTTCTCGTCATAGTGTACGGTGGTCAGCGCAGGCGTGACGAAATCGGCATGCTCGGAATGATCGAACCCGGTGACGGCGATTTGCTCCGGCACCTGAAAGCCCTTATTTCGCAAATATTGAATGACGCGGATGGCGATCGTATCGTTCGCGCATACGAAAGCCGTCGGAAACGCTTCGAGGCGTTTGAATGCGTTTTCGATATCGTCGTAATGATGATACTGGGACGGATTTGGCCCCGTAGCGCAGTAGTCCGGCTCCAGAGTCAAGCCCGCGTCGAGCACCGCCCGTTTAAAGCCGAGCCACCGTTCCATAAACGACCGGCAGCTGGCGATATCGCCTACGAATCCCAGATGACGGTGCCCCCGCCCGATCAGATGGGTCGTCATATCGAATACGCTGTCTTCGTTTTCCACCAGCAGGATATCGGCGTACAGCGCAGAAAACGAAAGGTCCGGACGGGCATCGAGAAACACTTTGGGCAAATCGACGGAGGCCAGAAGATCGGTATATTCCTTACTGAGATAGCCGCTGACGATCAGGCCGTTCACCGACCGGTTCACAACGCACGAAGGCAGCGAAAGCTTGGCAAGCTCGTCCGGTTTGATGAAATCGAACAGCAGCCCGTAGTTGTTCTTGGCCGTGATCTCCTCGATTCCTTTGATGACGCCCATCCAGAAGCCGTTATTGGCAGGGGTAAATATGTTCGTGATGAAAGCGATGCCGCCTCTGGCCGTCGTGCTTGCCGCCTCCGTCTCCTCCGCTGCCGTTGCATCCACGGATTTGTAGCCGAGACTGGCGGCCGCTTCTCGCACCTTCTGCTTCGTATGCTCCGAAACGCTTGCATGATCGTTAAGCGCCTTGGACACGGTATTGCGCGATATGCCGAGGAGCTTGGATATATCGTGGGTAGTTACTTTTTGTTTTTTCATCGGATCTCTCTTTCTTCCCGTAGTACGAACCAATTTTTAGTTTATTATTTTAAAATTGTATGGTTTCCCTTCTTTTTTGTCAACTTGTTTTGTAAACTTAATGCATCATTTTGTAAATCTCCTGTATCGGATTTGGACCCTATGCCTTGTCATGGTTTATAATAAAGCTACAAATTTTTGCAGGAGGAGCTTATGGACAATATCCCAAACCTTTTGAAAGAACACTACGATCTGGATGCTACTAACATTTTACCACAACGGGGCGGCTGGGCGGCACTTGCCTTTAAAGTATACTGCGGCAAGCAGGCCTTCTTCTTGAAGGCTTACGAAAAAAGCCGCGCGTCGACTCCGAAATGGACGGCGCTCATTGATCAATATGTGCCCATCACGGTATGGCTTATGCAGCATAGCGGTTTGAAAGGCAAGCTTCCCGTACCCGTGCCGACCCAAACCGGCGATTACAAATGTGAAGATGACGACGGGATTTATTTGCTGTACGAATATATCGAGGGAGAGACGATTGGCGAGAAAGCTTTAACCGCCAGACAAATTGGCGAGCTCTCGAACATGATTGCGGAGCTTCATTTGTACGGTGAAGAAATTCCGGTGGAAACGAAGGCGATTAAGGAAGACTTTACTGTTCCGTTTTTGCCGCAGTTGAGGGTTGCATTGGATCGGGAGGTTTGCACGCTTCCTCATGACTTAAAGGAATTAATAACCCCTCACCTGAAACAAGTTGAAGAACTGGCGGATACCGTTGAGAAGCTGTCTGCGGAGTTGAAGAACCGAAATTTAAGAATGGCCTTGTGCCATACCGATCTTCATCCGTGGAATCTGATGCAGACCGACCGGGAGCTGGTGCTGATTGACTGGGAAGGGCTGAAATTAGCTCCTGTCGAAGCCGATCTGATGTCTTTCGTTGACGAGCCTGATTACGATGATTTTGTACCTATCTATCGGCAGGTGCATCCCGATTTTGCCATCAACCCCGATGTGCTGCAATTTTATCGGTACAGACGCAAATTGGAAGATATTTGGGAGTTTATGGAGCAGCTCTTGTTTGACCGGCAAGAAGCACAGGAACGTGCGGCGACACTTAAGCATTTGAGCAGGGAACTGAATGAAATAAGAGGATAAGCCCTGCAAGGGGGAGCGTGCTTGCTTTACGCAAGCCATCCCCTTTTCCCCTCTTCTTCGAACCCACCGATGACGAAACCGCTAGTGGAGCTGTTACATAGGAAGTTAGAATCAGCGAGTTAATTAAGCTATCGTATCCGTTGAACGAAATCTAGGCTACAAATTCCGCTATACTTCGAAGTTACATGGTGAATTATTAATCATTCACGCCAAGCTCAAGTCCATAATAAATTATGCCACGAGGCTTTTTCACTTGGAACGTAATGCAATCCGCGTCGTTATAATAACCGTTTAAAACCGTTCCTACATGGTAGTAAATAACATCACCTCCTAAATGATGGGTTAATAGTTCACAAAATTTTTCTACCCGGTAATCCTTGCTCGCGTAATCTTTTTCATAGAACCATCTTTCGAAAATACCTATTAATCCATTGATGTCGATTTCATTGAGAGTACCATCGCATAAAGCACCAAAATGTTGCTTACTGGCATCAATTGCGTTTCGAGCTCCTTTCATTTTCAAAAATTCAAACGTGTATCTGTGATCCGGTCGGTCGTTTATGGCTTGCATTGCTTCTAAATATCCATTTACAACATCGCTCATTATTTCGCCCCCTTACTTGAAAAATTCGCGAAGTCTCTCAACTATTCGATAGCTCAACAGTAAGCCATCCGTCGAAGTCAGGCGTGTCCTTTGAACTTTTATCCATGTGTCCTGTCTCCCTAAGACATGATATCATAGAATGTGTTTCTACGAAATTTTCGGTAACTGGTATCTCGAAACTCTGAAAAGGGGAATGGTTTCATTGGAATTAACCTATTTAAAAACCTTTCGGGAAGTGGCAAAGTCCGGAAGTTATACACGAGCGGCTGAATTACTCGGGTATGCGCAGTCAAGCATAACCACACAGATTCAGAAGCTGGAAGAGTCTTATGGCGTTGTTCTATTAGAGAGGTACGGAAGAAACATGAAGTTGACGATCGCCGGTGAGACTCTCTTTGCCTATGCGAATAACATCTTAAGTTTGCATGAAGAGTCAAAAGAAGTCCTTTCACGGCAATCCAGAGGGACGCTTTCCATCGGATCGGTGGAATCTTTAGCGGCCTATCTTCTCCCCCAATACCTGCAAAGTTATCGACAGGCTTACCCCGAAATCCATGTTAATCTTCAACCGTCAAACGAGCCATTCATTATCGAGGCGGTTAAAGAAGGTTCTTTAGATATCGGGATTATACTCGATGCTTTATTTACCGATCCTGAGCTGCATAGTGAGATCCTGAGGGAAGAAGAACTGGTCATTGTCGCCCATCCCACACATAAATTTAAAGATTTGAATGAAGTCCAAGTTCACCATTTAGATAATGAATCCTTAATCATAACGGAAGAGGGATGCACTTATCGCGCTATGCTTCTCAAGGCGCTCAAATTCAGTCAGGTTAACTATACATTATCGTATGAGTTCGGAAATATTGAAGCGATCAAACAATGCGTTGTTTATGGTCTGGGGGTAGCTTTATTGCCGCGAATGGTCGTTACGGAAGAAATGATGAAGGGACAATTGATCGCTGTACCGTTTCAACATCCGGATTGCAAATTTTATACGCAGCTCATCTACTCAAAGAAAAAATGGAAATCGAAAGCGTTTCTCGGTTTCTTGGAACGGATAGGTCCACCGAATTATCAAAATCAATGAAGTTATGTATCGAATTCTATCGATAACTCCAATGTAAAGGAGTATGGTACAGTAAATTCAAGAAATTGAACTATACAACTATTGGAGGTTACCAATCATGCCACAGCTTTTCTCTCTCGTACTTGAAACACCGCCCGCTTCCCCTGAGGTCACCCATCGCCATTATATGCACAAGCTCTCAGTCGAAACTGATGTGGCCGATGTGCATTACGACATGAAACATGGCGTCAACAATTTTTTACTGATCGATGTTCGCAGTGCAAAAGCCTATGAAGAGTGTCACATTCCCGGAGCGATTAATTTGCCTTCTCACGAAATCAACGAAGAAACGACAGCCTCCTTTTCAAAAGATCAGCTGATTGTCGTTTATTGCTGGGGGCCCGCATGCAATGGAGGCACCAAAGGAGCAGCCCGTTTATCCGGTCTCGGATTCAAGGTGAAAGAAATGCTGGGTGGAATTGAATATTGGCGCAAAGAGGGAAACGATGTGGAAGGGACGTTGGGACATCAGGCCCCGTTAATCGGATAATCCAATGAAATATTCATCTCTGCTGACATGGAGGGGTTATCCGGCGTTGTTGATCCTACCTTTCTACACCCCGGGGAGTCCAATTATGAAGCCGGTTGCCGCCTCATGGCGCACGACGTCAATGCCGTCATTGAGGCTGCCTTGGAAAGCGGGGCAACTGAGGTTGTCGTTGCAGACAGCCACTCCTCCGGCAATAACCTGAGGTTGGAGCAGCTGCACCCGAAAGCCAAGCTGTTCACCGGGTTTCCTCGTCAAGATTATATGATGGCGGGATTAGACTCCACTTTCTCGGCTGTTATTTTTGTAGGGTATCATGCGCGCCACGGGACACCGGGGGTATTGAGCCATACGTACTGGTTCAAAAATCTGATTGTGAACGGCATCGATGTGGGCGAGATCGGGTTCAACGCGATCTATGCAGGATTGCTAGGAATTCCGGTAGCCCTCGTAACAGGAGACGAAGCTGCGGCTAAAGAGACTGAACTGTTATTGCCGGATACGGTAAAAGCCATCGTGAAACGATCGCTATCCCGAACGGCCGCAATCTGCCTGTCTCTTGAAGAAAGCCGTTCAGAGCTTATGACGAGAACGAAAGAAGCTTTGGGGAAAATACAGCAGCTCTCCCCCTTGGAGATGCAGGTTCCTTTGGAGGTTCAAATCGAGTTGTTTCATTCCGGTCAGGCTGAGCTTGCTTCCAACATTCCGGGGGTGTACCTGAAGTCCAATAGTACGACGGTCTCTTATCAGGCCAGTCATGCTTATGATTTTTATCGGGTGATGGAAGCCGTTGCAACTGCGGCGAATACGGCTAGATTTTTTTAATTGTGGAGACCAAACGATAGCTGAATACAAAAACCAAAAAGTCGGTAATCCTCAGCGTAGGAAAACCGACTTTTCTTTTGGCAAGCCTCCCCCTCCTCCCTTGCGTTCTAACCCTCTTCGTAAACCGGCGCTAATGTCCGGTAAAAAATAAAGTAATAGACTGAATGCAAAATGAAACAGCGGCGGACTAAGGACTTGAAAATAATTCATAGACTGCCGCCGCATTTATTGAGCCATCGTTCTTCGTTAGTTGATTAAGTGTGACCTTCTAATATATACCTCTTCACTGTAGCTTGTGCCAAACACAATGATGAATCAACTATGGCAAGCTCTGTTTGCTTACCTTTAGTAATAACATTTAAATCGGTGCATGCGAGTATGGCTATATCTACCATCTCCACTAACTCTAAATGCAATCGTTGCCATAGAATAATTGATTCCTGAATTTGACCTGCCTTTATACTGGTAATCATGGCATTCACCCAATGTTGCCAGTGATCCCGATGTAGAAGATCAACGCCAAGTTTATGCAAAGCTTGTTGATAAATACCGGATTGAACCGTGGCAGGTGTAGCTAACAACGCGGCTCTTTCGGCGCTATTTGGTAACTTGAGGATGGTTTCATCCACCATATTTAACACCGGTACAGAAACGGAAGTTTTTATATTTTCATAGTAGAGATGTGCCGTATTGCAAGGAATTACGATAAATTGCACACCTGTGCGTTCCAACCTCTGGGCGCCATTAATAATAGCCTTCTCCATAGCAGCATGGTCGACTGGCCTGTCCATATAAAAAGGGGTTGGACATGAATAGATCATCATATGGGGAAAATCCATATCATGCTTGGCACCATAAATCTGTTGGCATTGGTCAACCACACAATCAACAAAAGGACCCGTAGATTTGGGTCCCATTCCTGCTAAGATTCCAATCATTCTTATCCAGACCCTTTCTATGCTTGAGAACCGACCGTTGTAAGCGTAGCCTGTTCTTATAAGACTGCATTTTTATATTCGTCATATGTAAGAGATTTTCCTATTGTTTAATCGACATACTCAGCTGCCTGCTAGCTTAAGTCGCTTGCGATCCGGTGTGGAAAGACTTGGCCGACACGGAGATGGCCTTCACCCAGGCACTCGAACATAAAGCCGGGGAGATTGTGCTGCTGGGCGTGCTTGGTTCCCGATGGGACCATTCGCTCGCCAATGTCCATCTGCTGCGCAAGGCTTTGGCCGCAGGCATCCGCTGCCGCATCACTGACGCTGACGATCGGCCAATCGCTCGGGATCAGCAACTAAAGGCGGTTTATTAAGCTATCGTATCCGTTGAACGAAATCCAGTCTACAAAATAAATAGCCATTCCGTTATACTTCGAAGTTAAATGGTGAATTATTAATCATTCACGCCAAGCTCAAGTCCATAATAAATCATGCCATGAGGCTTTTTCACTTGGAACGTAATGCAATCAGCGTCATTATAATAACCGTTTAAAACCGCCCCCACATGGTAGTAAATAACATCATCCCCCAAATGATGGGATAATAGTTCGCAAAATTTTTCTACGCGGTAATCCTTGCTCGCGTAACCTTTTTCATAGAACCATCTTTCCAAAATACCTATTAATCCATTGATGTCGATTTCATTGAGAGTACCATTGCATAAAGCACCAAAATGTTGCTTACTGGCATCTACTGCGTTTCGAGCTCCTTTCATTTTCAAAAATTCAAACGTGTATCCGTGATCGGGTCGGTCGTTTATAGCTTGCATTGCTTCTAAATATCCATTTACAACATCGCTCATTATTTCGCACCCCTTACTTGAAGAATTCGCGAAGCTTTTCAACTATCCTGCCCGATAGCTTAACATTGAGCCATCCGTCGAAGTCTGGCGTTCGTATCCTTCTCAGAAAACAGGCATGAAGACACTAACATGTTCTTCTTATTCGACGTTACTCTGCGCAAGCCCCCTCCTCCTCCCTTGTGTTCTAATCCTCTTCGTTAACCGGCGCTAAGCGCCTTATTCGAACATCAGATACCAGTAGATCGCGATTTCATCGCTTTGTTGATCGATGCCTTTGTAGACGTAAGAATCGAACCCGCCGATGACGAAACCGCAGCTTTCGTAGAACTTGCATGCGCGGACGTTGTTGCTTTGCGTCTCCAGCATGATTCCTGGCATACCGCCGTCCTTCGCCCAGCGCTCGGCCTGCTCGATTAGTTTGCGGCCGATGCCGCAGCCTCTGTAACGGGCGTCAACTTTAATGTCTTCGATATAGGCATACTGGTTCCAGTTTTTTTTCAAAATCATGTGCCCCGCGACCTCATTATCTGCGAACGCCAAATAGACGATTTGATCCGGGTTGCCGATGTAGTCCGAATAATCCTCCTCCGCCTCTTCCGCAAACGGCTCATCGGCGTAGCTTTTCTGATAAGCAGGTACCTCTTTCACCGTGTACCCGATCCGCTGTCCTGTTAATGACAGAACAAGGGTAGCATCCACAATAAAGCTTCCATCCAGATCCATCCATCGCTCTCCGTCGCCCGCCGTCAGTTCTCTGATCAAAATATCCATATTCGTCCTCCCAAGTTAAAGTTTTATAAGGTGCGAATTAGGATACGGCGGGGGACCTCGGACTTAACGGAACACATATTGCTCTTTCATTGGCATGTCCTCCCGTAAAGTTTTAGCCTGTAACTTGTATAGTTCATTATACAATCTTTGTTCATGTGCAGACAATGTCCGGTCCTTCGGAACGCTTTAGGTTAGGTACTCTTCCAAAAAGAGGCGTTGGATCGGACAAAATCCTCGAACGATCTTGGCGGACGTCCGGTCAGGCGCTCTACAACGTCGGTAACCAGATCCTCCGTTCCGTCCTCTTTAATCGCTTGATCCAAGCCCGCCAGGAAGAAGGCATAATCTTCGGGCATGCCGGCTTGGATGAATCCGGCCGCCAGCTGTTCGGTATCCGTATGCACATGCCGAATCGTCAAACCTGTAGCTGCGCCGATCATCTCCCCCGCCTTCGCATAGGTTAGAGACTGCGGACCAGTGATGATATGATCGGTATTATGCGGCCGCTCATCAATCAATGCCCGCACCCCTACCTCCGCAATATCGTCGGCGTCGACGAATCCGACACGGCCGTTGCCCGTGGCAGTGACGATGATTCCGTCACGCTTGATGGTTGCCGCGTGATGGCCTTCCATGAAATTTTGCATGAAATACGACGGGCGAAGCACCGCCCACTCTGGCACCATTCGTCGCAGCTCCCGATGCACCTTGCCGAACACTGGCCCGTCTTCGGGCACGGAAGCGCTGCTTAATAGGACGATCCGCCGCACGTCCGATTTTACCGCTTTATGCAAAAAAGGAAGCATGATGTTGAACGGTTCCATCACGGCGACAGGTCCGACCAAAAAAATGTTGTCCACGCCCTGCAAAGCCGGACCGAAGGTGCTCTCGTCGAACCAGTCAAAGTACGCATGCTCGATGGCGCTGCCGAAAATGGATTTACCGCGGCCGGCTGTGCGCACGTCATGCCCTAGCTCCGCGAGCCGCCGGGCGATTCGGCTTCCTGTCTTGCCGTTTCCGCCTGTTATTAGTATTTTTTTGCCTTCTGCCATACGATTGTCAGCTCCTTATCGTAAGAAAAATTTTTATAGCATCCTACTGGCCGCTCTCGTCGCCGAGCGCTGCAAGAACAACCAACGGATTCCAATAATCCTTGTAGTGCACGATTTTGCCGTCTTTCGTTTCAATCACGGAGATGTAATTCTGAAGGTAAGGCTTACCGGCTGATTTCATAAACGTCCCCATAATTGCTGTCACCGTTGTCATCGCAATCACCTCGAATTAATTTTTTCAGACCAAACAGTCTGATTTGATTAAAAAAATTTGATCAATCGTTCCAAAACGAGCAAAAAAAACGTTTTTCCAGACCATTCAGTCTTGAATTGGTAAAAAAAATTAATCCCCCTTCCCTCC
>NZ_BIMB01000079.1 GCF_004000865.1 Paenibacillus elgii NBRC 100335
GCCCAAGGTACTCAATATTGCCGTCCGGCAGCCATCTCGCCAAGTCCCCTGTCCGGTAGATCCGCTCTCCCGGCACCAGCGGATGGTTCACAAACTTCTCTTCCGTCAGTTCCGCCCGGTTCAAATATCCACGCGCCAGCCCGACACCTGCGATGCACAGCTCTCCGGCCACACCTACAGGCTGCAGACCCTGGTTTCCTTCTCCTATGATGTACAACCGGATGTTGTCGATCGGTTTGCCGATCGGCACCGTTCCGCTTAGCTCCCCGGCTGTGCACTCATAATACGAAACGTCAACCGTCGCCTCCGTCGGGCCATACAAGTTGATCAGTCTCGTGTCGCCAACTTCCCGTCGGAACTTCGACACCTGCGCGGGCGTCAGCGCTTCTCCGCTCGCAAATACTTGCCTCAACGACGCCAGCTTGCCGCTTGCTTTCCCTCCGGTTGAACCGACATATTCCAGGAACACGTCCAGCATCGACGGCACAAAATGCAGGGTGCTCACGTTATTCCGGGCGATCGTTTCCACGATCTCCTCCGGATTCTTTTCTCCTCCGACCGGCAGCAGGCATACTTTCGACCCTACCCATGACCACCAGAACAGCTCCCACACCGATACGTCAAACGTGATCGCCGTTTTTTGCAGTATCGTATCCGACGAAGCGATCGGGTATGCTTTTTGCATCCACATCAACCGGTTGATCACCGAATGATGCTCGACCATGACGCCTTTGGGTTTGCCCGTTGTTCCTGACGTATAGATCACGTACGCCACATTGCGCGGGCCGGCAACCGGCTCCAGGTTCGCTCCGTCTTCGCTGTAGCTTTCTTCCGCGTCCAGAAGGACCCGTTTGCCCTCGAACGATACGCGTTCCTGCAAATGACCCTGTGTCAACAGTACCTGCGCTCCCGAATCTTCCAGCATAAAGCGGATGCGTTCTTCCGGCAGGGAAGGATCGATCGGCACATACGCTCCCCCGGCTTTCAGGATGCCGTACACCCCTATCATCATTTCCAGAGAGCGTTCGACCATCAGTCCGACCTTCTGCTCGGCCTCCACGCCTTCCGCTCGCAGCACTCGCGCCAACCGGTTCGCTTGTTCGTTCAGCTCCCGGTACGTCAGCTCGCTTCCCTCAAATACAACCGCCACATGCTCCGGCGTCCGCTCCACCTGTTCTTCGAACAGCTCATGAATCGTCTTCTCTCGAGGATACTCCGCTGCCGTATCGTTAAACAGCGTCAAGATGGTATGCTTTTCTTCTTCCGAAATCAGCGATAGGTCCGAAATTTTTTGATGCGGCGTGTAAATCATATATTTAGCAATGGTGAGAAGATGCTGAATCAAGCCCGCTATTTCTGTTTCTTCGAATAGATGGGTACGATAATCCACATTGAAAACTAGCCGGTGCTCATCTAACAATTCCACGATACGCAGCAGCATATCGTTAACTTCTTCCCCGTTAAAATTATAATCGGTTTGAATTTCCACTCCACCCATATCTTCCCGATCCAATTGCCTGTATTCCATAGAAATGCCGAATAGCCGTTGAAGGTCCGTGCTATGATGCAAGGCCCTTAAATCTTGAATTAATTGATTGTACGGATACCTTTGATGACGAAGCATCGAAATTTGTTCCTTTGATACCCTTTGAATAAAGCCCAGTAATCCCAATTCGGGATCTACATTTTCCCGAGCTGCAACCGTGCTTACGAACATGCCCATTGTGTTTTTTTCTTTCTTTGTGGTTCTGTTCGCGTAGGATGCACCAATAACAATATCCTGCTGATTGGTAACTTTATGTATGTAAATATACATCAAAGCCATAAAAAAGCTGAACAAGCCAATATTATTTTCCTTGCAAAAAACTTTGAGATCATTATACAACACGGTATCTACAGTAAATTCTACACGTTTCGCTTCCGTGCTTAAAGTCAGTGGATTATAAGCTTTTAAACCCGTAATTTCAGGCAAATAGGAGAATTTGTCCAGCCAATATGCCCGGTCCTTCTGGTAACGTTCCGACTGTTCGTAAGATTGCTCCGTTTCTATATAATCTATATAAGAATACAACTCAGTGGGCTGGGGCTCCTCCCCCTTAAGCAGACTGAGATAGTTTTCAGTAATTTTTTCCACGAAAATACCCATGGAAATTCCGTCCGAAATAATATGGTGAACCTTCATCGTAAACCAGTACTCATTCTCATCTATATTAATAAAAACAAATTGATAAAGAGGGGAATCAAACAGCTCCATGGGGGTTTGCCGGAACTGCTCTAACCATTCCTCCAGTTGAGCCGGACTTTCAAAATCGGAAATGTCCAAGTACTGAATTTCCGCCTCTTCAAATGGCACAACATATTGCTGGGGTATCCCATTCTCTGCCGTGATGCGGGTACGAAACGAATCGTTGTCCCGAATCAACATATGGATAGACCGTTTGAAGGCATCCATGTTTATTTTGCCCTTCATCTTCGTGGTCGCCAAAAGGAGGGACACTGACGTATTGGGGTACAGCAATTCCGTATACCAAATCCGTTGCTGCGCTTGGGTTAAAGGAAATCGATTAGTGTTTGTCATGTCACTTGCTCCTCCCATAGTGATTGCCATTTGCCCTGCTGCAGATGTATCTGAAATGTGGGCCTTTATCGGCCTATGTTTACATAAATCCAACGAGCTTATGTTTTGATAAATGATACGATTTCATCCGCTTTAAGAATGATCCGCTCTCCCACGGTGGCCAGTCCCTTGCCGAGAAGATACCCTTTCCTTCGCTTGGTCACCTCGAAATATAGATCCAACCGGTCCCCGGGTCGCGCCAAGGAATGCATCTCGACTTGGTTAAGCGAGGATAAAAAGGAAATGCCTTTTTCATCGATCGCAGCAAAAGCGCTCAACTGTGCCAAGGCTTCAACGACAAGCGCATGAGGCATGTACGGGCAATCTTGAGAAATAAACCATTCATTCCACGTAACATTCTTGTAGCCTTTGACATAAACGGACTGTTCAGCTTCGACAATTCGATCGATCATAATAAAGGGAGCGCGATGAGGCAGCACATCAGGAATATGGAACATGGGTTATTCACTCCTTGCTAATCAATGTCCCCGCCATTTGCGAACTGCCAAGCATACATTGTGGCCGCCGAATCCGAACGAATTGCTTATGGCAGCCTCGATTTCCCGTTCCTGAGCGACATGTGGCACAAAGTTCAATTCCGGATCTTCCGGATCGTCGCAATTTAACGTTGGCGGCACTTTGCTGTGAACGATGCTTAATACGCTGGCAATCAGTTCGACGCCGCCTGCTCCGCCCATCAAATGGCCGGTAATCGATTTGATAGAGCTAATGGCCAAGTTCGGAGCGTGCCCGCCGAATACCGTCTTGATCGCATTGATCTCCATTTGATCATTGAACGGAGTACTCGTCCCGTGCGCATTGATGTAGCCGACATCTTCCGGCGACAGTCCCCCGTCCTTTAATGCGATTCGGATGGCTTCCGCAGCGCCGAAACCTGTCGGGTCGGGAGCGGTGATATGGTGCGCATCCGTCGTACATCCATACCCAACCAATTCGGCCAGGATAGGAGCCCCACGTTTCAAAGCATGCTCCAGCTCTTCAAGCACCACGATTCCCGCGCCTCCGCCGATGACAAATCCGTCGCGATTGCGGTCAAACGGACGGCTCGCCTTCTGAGGTTCATCGTTTCGTCTCGACAGCGCGTGGATATTCGCAAACGACGCCAAATCCAGTATACCGAAATTGGATTCCGAACCGCCTGCAATCATGACGTCCACCGTACCGTACTGGATCGCACGCAGCGCCTCGCCGATCGCATTGCTTCCGGTCGCGCACGCCGTAACGACGGCGTAAGACGGACCTTTTGCCCCTAATGCAATCGAAATTTCCCCTGGTGCGGAATTAATCATCATCGATGAAACGTAATACGAGCTCACCCGCTTGGGACCGTTCTGAAAGAGCTTATTGTAATTCTCTTCCACCACATCCGTACCTCCGGCTCCGGACCCGACAACGACGCCAACGCGCGAGGCATTGGTTTCATCAATACGCAGCTGCGCCTGCTCCACGGCTTGCATGGTAGCCGCCAAAGCAAACTGGGTGAATTGCGCCATTTTGTTCGCGTCCTTTTTGCTCATGTAGAGCAAAGGATCGAATCCGTTGACTTCCGCTCCAATTTTTGTCGGTATGTCTTTTGTATCAAACAAGGTGACAGGACCGATCCCGCTTTTCCCCTCGATCAACGATGTCCAGAATTCATTCACATTCAATCCTACCGGCGTGATTGCCCCTTGTCCCGTTATCACTACGCGTCTCTTCATCACGATTCCCACCCTCTGTCGCAGTATTCTAGCCCGTTATTTTTCGTAAACTGGAAAATCGCCGTAAATATGCTGGATCTTATCGTGCACATCCTCAATCGCTACAGGAACGATCACCACGACCAGCTTGTTCGCTTGATACTGGGCAAAAGCCAAGCGCAGCTTCTCACTCAACTCTTGCTTCTCTTGAATGACGATTTGTTCCACGTAATCATGCTGCATTACGTTCATGTGCTCGAGTGGCGTTTCCGATACGAACCGGAACGGCTCGCCCGGAAGTTCCAGTTGATTCAATTGATACTGCAGCCAGCCGTAGCCTCCGTTGTTCATCACGATATAGATAAGCGGAATGCGATACCGGACGGCCGTAATCAGATCGGACTGGAACAGATTGAAAGCCCCGTCCCCCACAAGAGCCACTACCGGACGGCGGTCGACCAAACTTGCCCCGACGGCTGCGGCTGCGCCGAACCCCAAGCTGGTTTGATCGCTGGGGACGATGGAAAAGCGGTTCCCCGTAAATCGGTAGTACGGGTAAAAATAAGACCACATATCCTGAAGACCGTTTTCTTGTACCAGGATGCAATCATCCGGAAATTCCGCCTGCATGGCATCCAGTACTTCCGATACATGGATATGGGGCATCGTTCCGACTTGACGGATATACGCCTCTTTGCTGCGGAACGCTTCTTCTTTACAGCTTGCAATGCGAGCGAGCCAATCCCGATCAGGCTGGCGAAGGGATCGCGATAACCAGTGCTCGGCCGCCAAGTAGCCGTCTCCCAGCACCTTCACGCCACGATACTGATGCGAGAAATCGTCCAAATGGACATTCACCTGAACGATCGGCGTATGCGTTAGCACCACATCCCACTCGAATGTCGCCGTTTCCTCCAGCCGACTGCCCAGCGATACAACGACATCGGCTTCTTGCCAAATGGTTCTCATACTTTTATCCGTATACAAACCCGCTACCCCGCAAAATAAAGGATGTTCCTCATCAATCGCTCCTCTGCCCGATGCGGTAGTAAAAATGGCTGCACCCCATTTGACGGCCAACGACTCAATAAGCCCTTGTGTCCCCGGTTTCATCCCTCCGCCAATCAGAAGCACCGGTTTACTTGCTTGCGATATCATGTCCCATGCGGTGTCGAGATCACGGGAAGAGGGGGAACTGCTCAATCTTTCCAGCGGTTGGAACGGAAAGTCTACCGCCACGGCTTGATCCGCGATGTGTTCCGGCAGTTCAAGATACACCGGGCCTTTTCCCCCGTTGACGGCCATAAACGCCGCTTTCTCCAATGCCCATACCAACCGGTCCGGATGCTCAACCCGATACGCCCATTTCACCAGAGGCTTGACCAACGAAAGCTGATCCGCTTCCTGGAAAGCCTTCGTTCCCAGCTTATCGCTGCCGGTTCCAAGCGCGATCAACAACAAGGGGGCTCCCAGATGATGAGCTTCCAGCAATCCTGTTACCGTATTGGTGAGAGCCGGTCCTTTCCCCACAACGCATACCGCCAATTGACCGGATGTCAGTGCATAACCGGAGGCCATGAATAAACTGTTCCTTTGGTCTTTGCAAATGATCAAACGAATATCCGATGATTGAAGCGAGGACAATATTTTCAAATCGTCGCTAGGCAGGCCGAATATCGTTTCCAGGCCTAGAAATTGAAGATAATGGACGATGACATCCCAGGCCGCCATATTTGTTTTCATACTTCGAGCCTCTTTTCGGAAAGGAATTCCGCAACAACCTCGGAAATCAAAATCGGTTTCGAGACCAGCTGCATATCGTAGAAAATATAGTTTGACATCGTTCCGTGCCCGCCGAATGCTTTATTGCCTTGCTCCACGTCCTCCAACGTTTGGTTGATCGTCAGCGTATGTTTTCTGCGCAGCTTGTCGGCCAAGTGCTCCGAGCCGTACAAGCTGCACCCCATGGCGCGTTCGCTGAAGTAGCTGGAACCGATCAATTTCATCAGCTGCTCATCGTTCGGGTAGCTGACTACATTGAATACCGGAGAGAAGAACTCCGCAATTTCCAGCCGGTCTTCCAGCTTGCTGTATAAAATCGTCGGCTCCATCTTCTTCGTACGGAAATCAATGCCCCCGCCATAAATGATGTACTTGTCGTTATTGTTAAAGTACTCCGACATGGCCGTCAGGATATCTTTATAAAAAATAGGCGAATAGTTGGCGTTCGGATCGTCATTGGCTCCGAAAGTCAGTGCTTCCACTTTTTCCAGCAGCAGATTCTTGAAGCTTTCCGCAATGCTTTCGTGGGTCAATATAATATCCGGCCCCAGGCAGTCTTGTCCGGAATTGAACAGCCTCATCCGAATCACATCGTCGACGGCCAGCGATAAATCCGCGTCAGGACCGATAATGAACGGATTGATGCCTTGTCCGAAAAAGATATAGAGCTGTTCTCTTCTCATTTGCTTCTTGATTTGTTCCGCATTCTGATAGGTACCGGTAAACACGACAATATCGGCTTGGCTGACGGAATTCGTCATAAAAGACTTTTGACTTACTTTAAGATTGCTGATCGGCAGCTGATGCACCTCTTTCAGCTTGTCGTGCAGCAGGCTGACATATTCCGTGACGTGCGAGGAAGCTCTGAATTCGATTCGATTTACAAATAAAGAAGGAATGAGCAAATAGAGTGCATAGGAATACAAAATCACATTGGAAGGCATGAAGACGGCCATCGAATCCTGGCAAGCCGGACGATATGTCTCCACTTCCTGTAAAACGCCCTGCAAGGTTTTAATCGTGGAATCGATCTCGGCATTGGCCGCCCGATACGACGAGATACTGGACAAAATGCTTAAAATTTCGCTTCGATGGGTCGTCAAATATTCAACGCACTTTTCGATGCTTTCGTATCTTTCGGTAAAAAGAGTATTTTCCTTCGTTCCCAAATTGGTCGTCATTGCTTCGCTTCCCTTCGTTTTGTTTTTTGGGATATGGATGTTTATATATCACACTTCTTGCACCATGACCCGTTCTTGAGCCATACGCTCTAGCTCCAGCCGGTCAAGCTTTCCGTTCCGGTTTAAAGGGAACTGGGTGACAAGCAGCAGAATATCGGGATACATGTAAGTAGGAAGCATCCGGTTGATATTTTTGCGGAGCTGAGACAATTCTTGCGTCGATTCGCTTTCGACGAATACGACGAGCAGCGTGCCTTTTTTCTCATCGTCCAAGGGAATGACACAAGAACGGTAGCCCAATCGGCTGATCTGATTCTCGATGTATACCGGGGAGAACGTATATCCCATTCGGTTGATGGATTTTCCGTTCCGGCCGATCACATGCAGGTTCCCTCCTTGCAGGAAGCCCAGATCGCCCGTCTTGAACCATCCGTCTTGAATGACCGAGCGGGTTAGCTCCTCCTGATGGAGATATCCCTCCATGCATCCGGGCGTGCGTATCCATACCTCGCCAACTTCACCTTCACTGCGCTCGATACCGTTTTCATCCCGGACACTAGTCTCCACTCCGGGAAGAGGTCTGCCGCAGCCTTCGGGATTTTCCAGCGTCCCCATCGTGACATTGCCAAGCTCGGACAATCCGTAGCCGTTCAGCAGGCGGTGTCCGAATACTTCCGTGAACTTCTCCTCCAAATCCTTCGTCAAAGGCGAACCGCCTACACACCACATGCGTACCGAGGTATTTTTCACTTGCTCCAATTGATCCGGTTTTCTTAATAACATACGAATAAAGGCATAAAAAGCAGAGGGATTTGCATCAACGACAGTAGCTTTGTCTTTGATAACACTGCTAACGACACTCCAGAGATTTTTTTGGTTGCAAATGATCAAGGAGCATTGCGTCAACCACCACGAAAAAATAAGAGAGATTCCGTAAAAATGGGAAAATGGAACAATTGGGAGCAAACGATCGCTCGACACATAGTTCATGGCCTCTACGGATAACTTGATATTGTCCATAAAGGATCGGCCTGATTTCACTATACCTTTGGGCTTGCCTGTCGTTCCCGAAGAGAAAAGGATCAGTGCATCTTTCATTTCCATCCACTTATCGATATGAATCGGCGAAGAGTTTACCTCCCCGGCCCAATATTCGTAAACCGCCTGCTCCTGAATCATGCTTTCGATGATTAAAATCGTCGCTTCCGGAATATCCGGAGCAGCATCGGTCAGAATACAGCTGGCCTCGATATCCGCATAAATTTGACCCAGCTCGTCCGCCTGGATTTGTTCATCCACCACGGCAATCGAAATCGCAAGCTGGCACAAGGAGAATAGCGTCACCACGAACCAATACGAATTTCCGGACTTCAGGATGACTCTGTCACCTTCGGAGAGTCCTCGAACGACTAACATTCGAGAAAGCACTTGAACATCTTTTTCAAACTGATCCTTGTTATAGGTATGGCGAGGAGTAATGATCTGACTTTCGGATTGAGCAACAATCAATATTTTTCACTCCTATGATGTTTTGTCGATGGGGCGAATGATTGACTCATGTTACATGCCGACAATGTGGTAACCGGCGTCGACATGGATCACTTCTCCCGTAATTCCTCTCGAAAGTCCGGAGAGTAGGAATAGTGCCGTATCGCCAACTTCGGAGGCGTCGATGCTCTTGCGGAGCGGCGTTATTTCTTCGATCTTTTTCAACATCGTATTAAAATCTTTTATGCCGTAGGCGGCCAAGGTACGAATCGGACCTGCGGAAATCGCATTAACCCGAATATTAAATTGCCCCAGGTCATTGGAAAGGTACCGTACCGAAGCTTCCAGCGACGCTTTCGCCACCCCCATAACATTGTAATTTTTAATGGCGCGTTCGGCCCCGATGTAGGTCATCGTAACTATGCTTCCGCCTTCCGACATCAACGGGTAGATTCTTTGGGCGACCGCTGCCAATGAATAAGCGCTTACATCATGTGCAAGATGAAAGCCATCCCGCGAAGTTTCAACAAACATCCCGTCCAAATCCTCGCCCTTGGCGTAGGCCACACTGTGAACGTATCCATGCAGGATACCGACATTTTCTTTCAAAATACGCCCTAAAGCGTCAATTTCTTCATCGACGGTTACGTTACAGGCATAGGCTTCGGACCCGGGCAGCGTTGCAATCAGACTGCGGACCCGCTCTTCCACCCGCTCGTTTTCATACGTAAAAATAAGCTTAGCCCCTTGACTTGCCAAGGATTGCGCCGTTGCCCAAGCGATGCTTCGATTATTGGCAACACCCATAATTAAAATATTTTTTCCAGTTAACAGTTGAGAAGCCATTACGACTCACCTTCCAATGTTGAGATGATATCCTTGTCAAATCAAGGAGTAGGGGACCACAATCAATGATTTTGAAGCATTTCCACCATGAACCTTTTGACATAATATTTACCATAATAGCACGAGGAAATTAATTTGAAAACTGTTGTTATGCATCTTTTTTTATAGTTTTTGTTAATTATAATAAATATTAGGACTATAGATTCATATCAAAAGTAATATGGCAATCTTTCGGTGGTCACTTGAAACTTGGGGCCTAAGCGAATATTGGACTTTAATTTACAATTTTTTCAAGTCTCCGCACCCTAAAGCTCCAGTATGACAAAATGATGCAGCCCGGCAGCTTATTCGACAAGGCTCCATTCAGCTCCCCTCCCGCCGGCAATTTATCCGATGCAAAATACGTATGCAGCTGATATTGTCCGTTTTCCCCCACGCGCCATAACGATCGCTTCTTGAGCAGACACGGTCATCATAAGCTAATCAGGTCTTTTTAATAACTACCATTATAACCCTTATATAATATTTTTTACCTTTATGGGATGAGATAATTAAAACGAAAATAAATGAATATAAATGTTTGTAAATAAAAGGACTTAAGACCTGATCTAAAAGCGATAAATCGACCTTTTTAGACAAAAAAACTGCTCCATATTCTATAAGGAGCAGCCTGTTTACGAGATTATCTTTTTTATTCACGGCGCGTTTTACTATCTATCTAGACCTTTTTGGTGCGTAATATGACTTTCTCTCATCTTGATATTTTCTCATGTCGTGCTTGTATGTTTAATATTACTTATATTTTCCTTGTGTTGATTTAATAATAATTGTAGCAGTCCATCCGGTATAAGCTTCTCATGCTGGTTATTCAAAAATCCTATAATGGGTTTCCAAACCGCATTATATTTAGACTCTCCTTCCAATCTCCTCCATTACTTTCTCGAATCACCGTTTGTTTGCTGTTTTCTCCATGTTCCACAGTACCACCGATGGGTCTATACAATCTCTTCTTTAAAACTTCGTCAACTATTTCCTCGACTAAAATCTGATCGTCTCTTCGAATTAAGCACAGCGATACCGTTCTAATTTTCATTTAAAAAAACCTCGATTTTTCAGATTTGATCCTCAGCACCGCGTAGTTGACTTTGAATGAGCTTCGAGATTTTCACCGAGCAAGGCGTTTTCTGGACGGCCACGGCGAGCACGGCACCAAGGAGATGCTGGACAAGCTGGGTGTGCAGTTGAAGATCGGCTAACCTATTTTAACATGCAGAGGAGGTTGGATATCACAGTGTTATGCTATGCTAAACTAACGAATTTCTTATCTGTCAGTTCATTCAACTTCTTCAATACGATTTTATCGCAATACATGAATGTAAGATTCTGCCCGTCATTAAAATAAATGTATTGTTTATCCCTATTCCTCTTCAGAGCAAGTTTTCCCAGTTTCTTAAATAAATCAATATTCACCCAGTCATCATTCATTTCAAGTATCCAATTATAGTGACGGCCATCTAAATCAAATGATATTTCGGCTTCTTGTTCATCAAAATCAAGATTACTTTCTATGTTCTCCAATGGGAATTCACCCTTAGCTAAGTTAACGAAATGCCTTAGCAACATTGTATAAATATTCTCGTCTTCAATACACTCAGCATCAAAACACCACACATCGTAAGACATTCGAATTTCGTTCTCATTTTCATCTAATAAATCAGCTCCGGTTATGGTTAAAAGTAAATAAAAAGGATCTTCCTCATAACTTTCTCTATCGAAATGAACTAACAAGTTATTGATTAAAGTGCCGGTGTCATCTGTAAAAGTAATTCCTAATCCAAGTAAAGCATGAATTTGTTCTTCTAATGTTGGATTAGTTTTCTTAGCTTGTTTAAAGAAATGAAACATCAGCATTAATTCCCCCTATCAAGCTTGCTATATTCCAAAGTGCATAAGATAGCTCTTTCCGTTAGTTGTACTTTTTGCTAATTGAATCAAATCGTGGGATTATCATCTTTATTCAGACTGTCACAATGTTTACTTGAAAATTTTAAGAATACTACTCTTTTTTTCCTCTCTAATTTCTACTATTGTTACGTACTTATCCCCATATGTTTCTTGAATACTCCTTACCCCTAATCGTAGAGCTCTTAGCAGAATAATGCCTTCTTTACTTCCTTTATTCTTCTTTAGATTTGGTAATATGCATTGAATATAGTTCCGCTGTACCTCATCTTCTGTTGTCTCATCAGTCAATAACCTCAGACTATTTACAGTATTTATAATCAACGCAGAAACCCCAGCAGCTACAATATACAATCCATATTGACTAAATCCTGTCTCTCCCGCTGCTTTAAAGCCAAATAATGTGCCCTTATGATTATAATAAAACTCGATTATAAAAGGATTATAGGATTCTTCCTCCATTATTTCTTTTTGAATTTCTATGTTCCTTATAATATCTTTCATGAATCAATTACCACCATTTTTATTTTTAATTCCCTCACTACCATAAAGCACGTTAGAGTTTCCGCGTCGTTCTTTAATAGTTTTTACATTGCTTCTTACTGTTTCATAATGATCCTTTTCACCTTCTTTTAATATATCATCTATTTTTGTAGAGTTTATTTCATCAAGCACATATAGAGCAGCTATTCGTTGATACTCTAACGCTGTATTCCACGATTCTAAAGCAAACTGTTCTGCATAAATTGATTTCATATAACCTAATGCCAAAAGCGCCCTCCTTCTAACATATTCATCCAGATCCTTATAGTACCTAAGTAATATTCCTTCAACCTCAGAGTAAGTTTGACCGTATTTCCATATAGAATGAGCTAACTGCCATCTTGCCGCATAATCTTGATAGTCTAATCCCTCTTTGGCAAACGAAATTATGTAATCCGGGTATTCAGATAATAGAGCAGCTATTTCCTCCATTTCGTTATCTCTTGCAAGTAAATAAAATATATTTTCCTTTACTTCAGGAGTCAGTTCAATAAATTTGTAGCCACTTAATACTTTACCAATTAACGTATATATTCTAAACCAATAAGGATATCCTGTCTCCCGCTCATTTCCATCATGCTCAAACGATTTAGACCAATCTAAGAAGTTGGATACTTCGATTTTTAATTCTTCGAAAATAGAGTTCATCGATTATATTTCCTTAACTAATTTTATTCAAAACTTGTTCACCTATAGTCCTGTCTTGCAAAACTGTCTGCTTTCAAACCAAAAAATGAATGACCATGTCCGCTATGGTCTTGGTTATCCCGGACTCAAAACTTGTTTCCACCAGGTGATCGTCTAACTCCCCCATCTCTTCCTCATCGTCAATAATCACAAACTTATCGACTTCCAAACCATTCTTCAAAATATCGTTTAAATACTCTTTAATTTCTTTGCCCCGTATTGCCCCTTCGATAATTGGCGTCATTCCAACTACTTTCTTTATTCCGTTAAGTTCAAAAATCGACTGTAATTGTTTTAAAGTCCTACCTTCCCTCCAAGACGAGCTGACTACAATATTAGCTTCAGTTTTTTCGAGTATCTCTTGTAAACTCCTGACGCATTCCGGATCAAATGCATGTCCGAAATATTTCTTGCTCTGCACCATATGTCTCGATGTAACCAGTACCCCATCAATATCCAAAAAAATTATTTTCATAGTTTACCTCGAATAATCCATTCTCCCCCCCATTCTAGCACACTTTTTATTGATGAAAGTCCTTATTTTGTCAAGACAGGCTTCTGGAGTATAATAACAACGAACATGGAAAATGGGAGGAAACATCCGATGACGGAATCAGCGCAAGAGTCCTTGTCGATCGAAGAAATCGAATCGAAATTGGGAATCGTATTTCCCGCGAGCTATAAACAAATGCTTCAGGACCTCGAAAATAGCGATAACGGCTGGCTGAAAGAGTACCGGCTAAAGGATTTTAACGGATACACAGAGTGGTCGATTCGCTTCATCCGACCGAACTCTTCCTACATGGATAGTATCGAGACGGTGAACGAATTAGTCCCGGAACCTTATACTATCATTCCATTCGCTTGGAGTGTAAGCAGCGGCAATTGGCTGGTGTTCGACTACCGGAAGGCGAATGCGGAGCCCCCGATTATGTATATTGATCATGAAATCGCGGTGGTTAAAGAGGATTCGGAAGAATGCGCCCGGGAAGTCAATAAAACGGCAGCAGAAGTATTGGAAGAAAATTTGACCGCTTTATGCGGCGCATTTGAAATCTTATGCGGCGCATTACAGCTGCAAGAAGATTAGTTGCCCATATTGGAAAATAAATGAAAAGGCCCAATTTCATAAAAAAATTGGGCCTACGTGCTAAATTCTGATAATGGCATCTTAATGCATTCAGGCAAGCTCTTCCTGCACAATTTCGATTTTAACTCCCTTGTTATTTTCGATATCTATCCCCAGTGCATCATATCCGTTGCGCTTCGCCTCGTCAAAATCGACTCGTTCGCCACTAATCAATTCAAGCTGCCCGTCTTCGTCCACATCATCCGCAAATTCTTCGTCCCAATCGACATTATAGAAGGCCGTGATGTAAACCTCAAAAGTATCCTCACCATCCTTGCCCAGATAGGGCAATAAAGGCGTCCGGTTGTTTTGCTGCTCGGCCGTATAGGTATCACACAGCATGGCGTTATAACCGTGTTTGCAACCGTCGAACAGAAGGTACCGTTCACCGTTAACAGGGTCCTCGGCAACAATCAGTTGAGGAGCGAAATCGGTCACTGCAATCAGATCATCCATCAGCTCTCCGTAATAATAAATACGAAACTGAGTACGGCCCTCTTTTGTCTGCAATTTACCTGTCCATTCTTGCTCCATCCATGTTTCCGGTTTTTCTGCTATGGTAACTCCTTCAAGATAAGCTGGCCCAGATCGATGCGATTTATGGTTCGACATATACTGCATTCCTTTCCTATTTACCTATTTCTCTCGCGCATAGCCAATTTCATCGCTTTCCAATAAAAATCATGAAAGGCCTCATCTGTAAACTTAACCTTTTCCCCATACGGAAATTGACCGCTTATGGCAATCAAGACGTCATATAAACCCAGGTGCGCCCAATCCCACATAATCGAATTGTAGGCCATCAAAGGGATGTACAAAAATTGTCTCGTTTCTTTGACAAAGTTTCGATCCAACCCTTCATTTTCCAAGAGCCGATACACTTTTTCTTTATTCTCGTCTGAAAACTCCGTATCCAGAAACACCTCACAGATGAAACTCCAAGTATCTATCCGCGAAACGATTGGGATCTTATTGCTTTTTGCAAACATTTGCAGGCTTTCTTTATGTACGGCCGAGACAAAAAGAACTTCGCCGCTCTTCAATCTGACTTCGGGAGGACATCTGGTGATCAAAATTTCAGAAATATCTTCCGAAGCGACGCTGCCATTGGGATATATGCTGGACGCTTGAAAAGGGTACTTTTGAAATTGTATCTGATTTTCGATAAATTGAACATCCTGCATGGGACTCATCCTCGGTGTCAGTATTGTGCTTCCCTATTCTGTTTACGAAAGACCTAATTTTTACCAGTTCATTCGTCGTGCCAAAGATTGAATGTGGGAAGTGTGATGCTTGTTGTGCCAAATGAATCTTTGAATCGCGACATCCACGGTAATCCAGCCAAGCACTTCGGTATTGAACCTTCTATCAAAATCGGCTCGTTTCAGACCATGAATTGTATTGATTAGTCGATAATGAAGCGCCTCCAAAAGCCCCAAGGAGATTTCTATCGGGGTATCCTTATAATCGTCAAGCTCAGCCCATAAATTCGGGCGATAAGAGCTGGCCATAGGCTCTTCTTCGGTTAGAGCTCGCTTGAATCTTAGGTAGGCGTTGACATCGTTATCGGCCATGTGATGAACGACCTGCTGCACCGTCCAACCACCGGAACGGTACGGGGTTTGAAGCTGATCTTCATTGAAGTCTCCCACAATCTTCCGCAGAGAAGGAACAATGTCTGCAATTTCTTTCGTGTAATTCTTACGTTCCTCATCTGACGTAGTCATCACGGGGTTAAACTGGCCGATTGGATACCTCAACATGTCTTCATTCATCTTCTAATTAACCTCCTCCAAAAAATCCTACTTACTTCTTAACTTCTTCACCTATATATTCCAACAACTCTCCAGGCTGACAATTCAATGCTGCACAAATTTTATCGATTACCTCTAATGATACATACTCGTTAGTGTTCAATTTCGCCATGGTCGCAGATGAAATTCCTGTCCTCTTCATTAATTCTTGCTTTTTTATATCTCGATCGATCAGTAATTTCTGTAACGGCTTGTAGCTTATCATCTTGTTATCCTTTCAATAATCTAAACTTTTTTTCAATTATAGCGACTAAAATTTAGTTAATCAAAATTATTTTCGTGTTCTCTTGACACAAAAATTCAATATGTTAAAGTAATATTTAATAATTTAAACATTGTTTCGCCATTATAAAAAAATGGAGGTATGGATTATGCTAGAATTTGACCTAGCTTTTAAGCAGTTTATAACGAATCGAACCGATGCGATAGGCAGAACTTCTTTGAAGGAATTAGGTAAGTACAACGAATTAAACAGCTATTGCATTAAGCTATTTAAAGATATCTACAATCAATTGCCCGATGATTCCAAAATGCTGCTGTACGAATATGAATGCAAATCCAATATCCTGCAAGGGCTCGCAGAAACTATCATGTATGAGCAAGGCCTAAAAGACGGAGTTTCTTTAAGTAGAATCTTGCCCCGCGGTTAAACAGTCGGATTTGGGCTCTTCGCTATACTGCGTGGTTAATGGTACCCTTGATAGAGGTAATGGAGCGACTTGACATAGAGCCTCTGCGGGCATGACTTCTCGCCCCTCCATGTAAAGTCGCTGGTTTATATTTACCCATGTCGAATAGCGAAGAGACCGGATTTAACTGTTCTATTATAATTTCGGAAAACATTTTTAAATTCTCAAACACTTATCAACTTAAGGCTGTACCAGTAGGTTATTTCAACAATGATGTACTCTATTTTTTTCTAATAAGCTATTCTTAAATCGTCCTCATACTTTTCCATTATTTTTTCTATTTTGTTCACAAGAAAAGTATATGGCAGATTCGTCTCCGATAGCTCCTTTAACTCATTAAATTCAACAGTGAGTATCAGCTTCCCATTAAAATATTGATTTTCTATTTCATCTAACGCGTCTTTTGTAAAACCAAGAGTGCTAAAAATGATTGCAGATTTAATCCCCTTCGTATCCATAACTGGTATCAGATTTCTGATATCTGAAACCGTACTTTTTTTCTTATGATTTTTACATTCGACTATTATTAAAGCACCCAATTCCCAAAGACGTGCATCTAATGATACGTTACAAAAATATATATCCACTTCCTCACGTTTACCCCGTTTTCTTCTACCGGTTATTTTCAAACCCGCTATGCTTTTGATAAAATAGGTAGCAATTTCCTCTAGAATTATTCCTTTTTCATGAGGCTTTGTAATTATCTTCAGTTTCTCTAATAAGCTACACCAAATATCATCTTTAAAAGGAGTGTTTGCTAGGCTTTCTTCTATTAGCATTGGATGATTAATTGATACTAGCTCATATATAACGGGAAGATAGCAATATCTACTTCTCATCAACAGTAAGACATTTTTTGAGATACCCTCTTCTTCTTGACCAATTAAGTACAATTTAATCTGTGAAATAATAAAATAAAAAAAATTTATTACTTCAGACTGATTCATCAAAATATCTGACAGTCTATACTTACATATATTATTTTCAATAAACTTTAGAAAATTTTGATGGAGAAAAAAAAGCTGGTGCTTATCATACTTCAAATCAAGTCTTAAACTAGCTATTGCATAGAAAAAAACATACTGCCACTCAAGAAAAAGATCACATGGTTCATAATGTCGGCCTACATAGTAAGCGGGATTTAAAATAATATCTTCAATTTCACCATATGTCCACATTCCAAGATGTGCACTATTAATTTTTGCTATACCTTTTTCAAATGAATCACTTAAAGGTAAGATAACCCCTCCCTCCAAAAGTAAAGTCCAATTTGAATCAGTTTGATCTGGCAATGTGGAAATTATTCTTCTACCTATCATTTTTTTTAGAATGAACGACCTAATTAAAACCTGATAGCCCATTAACATTGGATTTTCTTTCTCTATCCATATGTCTAAAATCTCTCTAACATCATCCAATTCATCTGTTTTAAAATCAATCGACCGATAATATACTAACATCGATAAATCTTGATTTTGGATTAGTAATCCCCGAGGATAGTAAACTGTTTTATTATCAATCAAATGATTTAAATATAAACGAATCAATAAATCAAGACTTGGAAAGAAGTTTGTGCTAAGATCTACTTTCTTCTCCTGAGCTTGTAAATTTTCATTCAAAATGTCATTAAAATACTCTTGAATTTTTGTATCCCATTGCTTTTTATATACTTCTAACTTTTCAACTGGTCCCATAATAATAAAAAGCTTAATATTTTTTATTGACTGATCTCTTTCTCTACACTCCAATAAATTACATGTATATTCTAAAAAATCCTCAAATGGATATTTATAACTATCGATTGAGTTAACAAAAATCTTTTCACTATCACAATGAATGCTACCATCCAATACCATTTTTAGAAGGCCAGCTTCAAATATTAATTCCGACATCGGATAACCCCCAATTAATCACGGTAATTCATTAATATTTAGCTAACCCCCTCTGATAACCACATCTATATCTTCCTAATTACTTTATTATACATTTATTAACATATAACGCGTATATATTTTCCATATAAAATTTCATTTAATCAGACAGTTTAAGCACATACGATACGTAAACTTCTGTTCAAGTACTTAAACACAAAAAAATCCTTACCTCTTCGAAGAAAGGTAAGGATTTTCCGACCGCTTAGATTAAGCGCGGGAGATATATTGGCCTTCGCGGGTATCGATCAAGAGCACGTCACCTTCGTTGATGAAGAGTGGCACTTGAACGTTCAAGCCGGTTTCGACTTTCGCGTTCTTCGTAGCGCCTTGCGCCGTGTTGCCTTTGATGCCCGGCTCGGTTTCGATAACCTTCAGCTCGACGCTGTTCGGCATGTTGATCCCGAGGATCTCGCCTTGATAGCTCATGATGTTGATGTTCATGTTTTCTTTGAGGAAGTTCAGCTCCCACTTGATTTGCTTTTCTTCCAGGTTGATTTGGTCGAACGATTCCGTATCCATGAACGTATGCTCTTTGCCGCTGGCATACAGGTACTGCATTTGACGGTTTTCGATATGAGCACGGCTCACGTTCTCACCGGCGCGGAACGTACGCTCGACGGTGTTACCGTTGCGCAGGTTTTTCAGCTTAGAGCGGACGAAGGCAGCGCCTTTACCCGGTTTAACGTGCTGGAAATCGACAACGGTGAACAAATCGCCGTCTACTTCAATGGTTAAGCCTGTTTTAAAATCGTTAACTGAAATCACTACAAAAACCTCCCTAAAATGTGAGCAGACGACAGTGCCTCAAGCCTTGTAAGAATCAGTCTCCGGATCATCCTGACCTATCCTTGCCTTTGCCTCGGTTTATGCCGCTACCAAGTTGCCTAAAGTTATGGTATCACAATCAAGTCTTTGCTGGATTGTGTTAACCTCCGATTGCCTGTTTCCGTGATGACGATATCGTCCTCAATCCGGACGCCGCCGAAGCCTGGTAAATAAATGCCGGGTTCCACGGTAACCACCATGCCTGGAGCCAGTACAACATCGCCCTGCACTGACAACCGCGGCGCTTCGTGAACTTCCATCCCGAGCCCGTGACCGGTGCCATGGCCGAAATGATCGCCGTAGCCGTAACGCTTGATCACATCGCGTGCGACGGCATCCGCTTCCTTGCCGGTCATTCCCGGCTTGATGCGCTCGAGCGCTTCCATTTGCGCTTCGAGAACGATCTTGTAGATGTCGCGGTGTTTGTCCGTCGGCGTACCGACGATGACCGTACGGGTAATATCGGAACAGTAGCTTTTGTAATAGGCCCCGAAATCGAGTGTTACAAATTCGCCGGTCCCGATGACCTTGTCGCTGGCTTTACCGTGCGGCAGCGCAGAGCGTTCGCCGGAAGCGACGATCGTCTCGAACGAAGTCGAAGCGGCGCCATGCTTGCGTACGAACATTTCGATTTCGAGGGAAATGTCCAGCTCTTTGACCCCGGACTTCAGCAGCCCGAGAACGTGGACAAACGCACGGTCCGCCAGATCGGCCGCCTGCTGCATGACGGCGATCTCCTCGTCGTCCTTGATCATGCGGAGCAATTCGACCAGCCCGCCGGTCGGTATGAATTCGATCCCGCCGAGCGCTTCGGCATAGCTGCTGTAGGTGCCGTAGCTGAGGTCGGTTTGCTCGAAGCCAAGCTTGGCAATGCCCCATTTGCGAAGCAGATCGTGAACCGATTCCACGACCTTGGGCCCATGCTCGATGATCTCATAGCCGGCCGCTTGCTCCGATGCTTGTGTCACGTAACGAAAGTCGGTCAGCAGTACGGCCCGATCGGCCGTAATGAGCACATAGCCTGCCGATCCGGTGAAGCCCGTCATATATTTCCGGTTCGTCGCATTCGTGATGAGCAGCGCCGGCAAACCTTTTTGTTCCAAAAGGCTGCGCAGCCGCCCGATTCGCTGTTGTTGCATTTGCTATCCCTCCGCGCTATCAATATACTGGACCAGCGCACGCAAGCCCAGCTCGTAGCTGTTCGCGCCGAAACCCGCGATTTGGCCCACGGCTACCGGGGCGATTACTGATACGTGGCGGAAAGCTTCCCTTTTATGAATGTTCGAAATATGTACTTCAACCGTCGGGATGCCTACAGCGCTGATGGCATCGCGGATCGCATAGCTGTAATGCGTGAACGCTCCCGGATTGAACAAAATCCCGGATTTCTGCCCATAAGCGGCATGGATGCGGTCGATCAGATCACCCTCGTGATTCGACTGATAGCACTCCAATCCGACGCCGAGTTCCTCGGCCAGCTTGGTCAGCTTGTCCGTTATCGCTTGAAGCGACAAGCTCCCGTAAACGCCGGGCTCCCGAATGCCAAGCATGTTCAAATTCGGCCCGTTCAACAACAAAATGTGCTTCATCCGTGAAACCTCCCAACCTGATAAATCCGCACACACTTAGCCATTTTACCATAACCTTCCCCGGTTTGAGAACTTTTTTTTGCGGGCTCAGGCGGCCGAATAAAGCGGTTTTACCAATGTTTAGGCGATATGAGTTTCACATCAACGCACTCGGAAGCGGGACGGTCAAGCAAGCCGCGTAAATTCATGTCGGCTCCGGCTCGTCCCGGCCGCTCGCGAACGGCTCCCGCTCCCGCTCGTTGGTAAATTCGAAACTGATGGAATAGCCGATGAACAGTCCCCATACCACGAACAGGCACGCTTGGGTTACTACTGTGTTTAGATCCAGATAGGCGATCCAATTCATCATCCCGGTGACCGGACCGACCAGCAAGAACAAGAACGCCCACCAGGCGACGCCGTAGCCGACTCCGTACCATGGGCCCAACGCTTTGGCGAATAACATCGTATACAATAAAGCGGCAACGACGGACAGGGCGATAAAAGCCAGCCACCCCAGCATATATCCCCGCCATGTCATCAGGTACGAATGCTTGTAATAGGGCTCGAGCAAAAATCCGGGTGACAGCGAAGTAAAATGAAAATAGTTGGCGAGCATTTGAACCCCGCCCCAGATCAATCCGGCGAAAAAACCGATATATACCGCGAAATTCCATCGATTCGTGCGAGGCTTCCTATCGCTTCGGCGATTCATGCCCAAAAACCTCCTCGATTTGAGATATCCACTAGTATGTGCAAAAGTTCCACCGATAAACAAGTGGCAATATGACTGCGGATTCGCTAAAATACAGATATGGCATCATTCATCGTTATTTATTCATAGTAGAAGAAGGTGTATTGTATTGTCGGAAAAGAATCAGCCAAATGCCGTTTACGGCGGCCAAGCCGTGATTGAAGGCGTCATGTTTGCCGGCCAGAAGGTGAACGTTACGGCGGTGCGCCGAAAAGATAATACTATCCATTATCTTGAGGTTCCCAGAAAAGAAATCGGCTGGGTTCAGGCATTGAAGAAGATTCCGCTAATCCGCGGGATTGTCGGGATTGTGGAAGCGAGCGCCAAAGGGGCGCAGCACTTGAATTTTTCGGCGGAGGTGTTTGCCGAAGAAGAAGGTGTGGTTAAGGAAGAGAAGAAGGAATCGCTGACCGGCAGGATTTCCATGATTCTCGGAGTGGCGGTCGTCGGGATCTTGTCCTTTTTGTTCGGCAAGTTCGTGTTTACGCTTGTTCCGCCGACCATCGAGCAGATGCTGTTCGGAGGTTTGTTCCAGAACCAGATCGGGCATAACCTGATCGAAGGCTTGATCAAGATTATTTTGCTTGTCGGGTATATTTATTTTATTTCGCTTACACCGATGATCAAACGTTTATTTCAATACCACGGAGCCGAACATAAAGTTATTAGCGCTTACGAGGCGGGCCTGGAGCTGACCGTACAAAATGTGCAAAAGTTCAGCACGCTGCATTACCGGTGCGGCAGCAGCTTCATCGTCTTTACGGTCATCGTCGGTGTCGTCATTTACTCGTTCTTTCAATATGATTCGTTCCTGGAGCGGATCATTCAACGGATCGTGCTGCTTCCGCTTGTGATCGGCGTGTCCTACGAAGTTTTGCGGTTTACCAACAGCCTGCGGGACATTCCGGTGCTTCGTTTCCTCGGCTATCCCGGCCTATGGCTGCAATTGCTCACGACCAAAGAACCGGACGATTCCCAAGTGGAAGTATCCATTGCCTCCTTCAACCGGATGCGGGAGCTCGACCGGCAAATTTAACATAAAGACAAGGAGGGGTCCTGCATGAGAAACCGCAACAGCACGGTCGCTTACATCATTTTCGGCTTGATCGCCATCGGGATACTGGCTAGCGTTCTTTCCAATCCAGGCACCTTTATTATCCCGATTCTCGTATTCGGCGTGATTTTCTTCCTGTACAAGTTCCCACCGAGCCGCTGGAGACAACCTAAACGGACGTCCTCTTCCCGGTTTCAAAAAGGGAAGCGGCGCAATGCCACGTTCCGCGTTATTCAAGGCAGCAAGGACAGCTCGGACGAACCGCCCAAATACCATTGATTTATTCATAGCTTTAAAGCGGCAGCCTCTTCCCAAAGAGCGCTTGCCGCTTTTGTTTTTTCAAGCCTTCTTGGAGAAGTGGGTCGGAACCCGGCAGACGTGGGTCAAATAGTTGTGCTTGTACTCGGTCATCTTCCATTGCGAGAAAAAGGCATGTGTCGCCCGCTGTCCGGATTCGAACAGCTTCAGGCTCTGCTCGGTCGAGATGTCGAAATCGGTGATGCTGACGCCGAGCGTCGGAATTCTCACCGTACGGAACCGGTTCGTCTCTTGGATATAGCGGTCGTCGTGCGCCTCCAGCATGGTCGAGAATAAAGCCCGCATCATGCTGACCGGACCGTGAATGGCGTTCGGCTGCCCTGTGCCGCGGCCCACCATTTGGAAGCCGATGGTCGGGATCATCTGATCGATCGGCGGAGCTTCCGTCGAATCGAAGATCCACAGCGGAAAGTTGCTGAGCAGTCCTCCGTCCACGATGTACACGAACTGGTCGATGAATTTTTCACCGGGCAGACGGTGCTCGAACGATTTGCGGATGATCACCGGATCGAAGAAGTATGGAATCGACGTGCTCATCCGAACGGCTTTTGCGATCATGAACCGGCGGGGATCGATGCCGTAATGAGCGATGTCGTCAGGCAGGACGAGCAATTTGCGGCTGGAGATGTCGGAGGCGATAATGCGAAGCTGATTCGACTTCAGATCGCCGAACGTGCGGATGCCCTTAGCCAGCAGCAGCTTATGGATCCAATGCTCCAGCGCTTCTCCGGAATACAGGCCTTTCTTGATGAACAATCGGGCCAATGGTCCGAGCAGCTTCGTATCGAAAATCCGGGAACGCTGCAGGAACGCGCGAAAAGGCGTGGCCTCGATAACCTCCTTCAATTCGTCCGCACGGTATCCCGCCGCAACCAACGAGGCGACGATGGCCCCGGAGGACGTCCCCGCCACCTGATGAAACGAATGTCCGAGCTGCTCCACCGCTGACACGGCCCCCGCAAGCGCGATTCCTTTCACGCCGCCACCTTCAAACACGGCATTGATTCTCACCCCGCATCCCCTCTTCCCGCAAAGTCTCTCCAAGAGTATGTATGAGGTGACGTATTGTCCCTATGCCTGGAAAAGAAAAAAGCCTCCGATTCTCGGAGAC
>NZ_BIMB01000080.1 GCF_004000865.1 Paenibacillus elgii NBRC 100335
CGCCATAGCAGGTGGTGGGAGTGTTCAAACAGCTACGCATCCGTTGATCGAAAGAAATTCGGGAGTTGAATATGGGAAGCCCGTAAAAATCGGTAACAATGTATGGATTGGCGGGAGAGCCGTCATCAACCCCGGGGTGACCATCGGCGATAACGTCGTTATTGCTTCCGGCGCAGTGGTAACAAAAGATGTGCCTGATAACGTGGTTGTAGGCGGAAATCCCGCAAAAATCATTAAACCAATATAAATTATTATTACTAATATAATAGGCTATGTTTTAAAATAATGTAGAAATTATATAACTTTTAAGGGAAGCCATTTTGGCTTCCCTTAATTCGCTTTTAAAGAAGGGTATATATCAACCATTTTCTATTATCATCAACCTATATATGGTTCTTTAGCCATTGTCTGAAATACTGCAACTGTTCCTGAGTATGGAAATAGTGTTCTCCATTCTCCATTACTTGCAAATTACAGTTAAAGCGTTTGGCAAATTCAGATACAATGTCAAACTCACATAAGTTATCTCCTGAACCATAGAGAATTGAAGTCGGATTATTCCAAGCAACAATAGGATGTTCTTTCACATAACAGTAGTAATCCCAATAGAGAGTTTGTCCAATAGGTGTGGAAATTTCTTTTTCTATTTTTAGTCTACTCTCACTTACGTTAAACCATGACATCATATTATTTATGATGCGTTCCATATTTACCACAGGAGAGAGAAACAAACACCGATTCAATGGCTCATTGCAATATTCTAATAGGCTGAAATATGCTCCCATGCTACAAGCAAAAATGCTTATATTATTTGATAACGATTTTGCATATGTCATAATTTTATTAAGGTCTTGAACACAGTTTTGAACTTTACAAAGATAAGTATCATCTTTACGTTCACCATGTTGAGGCAAATCGAAACTAAGAACTTGATAACCTGCTGCTGTTGCTTCTTCTGCAAATACAATAATCGAGTCATCTGCCTTATTTGACATGTTACCATGCACAACTATAAATAACTTATCTGATTTGTCCCCCCACAAAATTGCTGGAATATTATCGATCTTTAAATTATGTCTTATCATTACATCTATCCTCCATGAAATATAACTAAAATTCTATCATCAATAATGTATCAGTTTTCAACATTAAATAATAAAAGGAGATATCAAAAAGACACATGTCTCAGCGATATCTCCTTAAGACGTTGCAAAAATCGGTGTTTACAATAGAGCGGCTTCTTGCAAATGAATCCGGTAGCTCTTTACAAGCGTATCGCCATTGCGCATATCCTTGTCGAAAGCGCGCTCGAAGCCTAAGCGCTCATACAATCGGACCGCAGACTCCATCATGTCCGACGTATGTAAATGCAGCGTAGTCGCCCCTAAGGCGAGGGAGCGTCGGGCGCTTTCTTGTATTAACAGCGTCGCAATTCCCCGTCCTCGCACGGCTGGCGAAACGGACAGAAAGCGGATGATCGGCGATTGAATCCCAAGCTCCGGCATACCGTAAGCGGCTTCGGAGGACAAGAACAGCTGCACGCTGCCGACCACCTTCCCCGCAAGCTCGGCAACAAGCCGGGCTGCAGGATTGTCTCCGTCGACGGAGGCCCGAATCGACTCCCGGTAAGGCTCCCACCGGGCGGAAGGCAGCACCGTCCGGTACTGCTCATAAGCCTCCAGCATGACCTCGAGAATCGCTTCCCGGTCAAGCTCCGTCGCATCGCGAATCCGAATTTCATCCGATTTCCCCATAGCACCCCACCCGTTTTCCTTAAGCTCCATCCGATTCGCCATTGGCAATAGTTTAATTTACACTAAACTCATCGGATATAACGTATTTATTTTACTGTATCATCGGGTGGTTATACCGTCAAGACGCCGGTTCATTGACATTTTCAATCGAAAAATAGAAAAATTCGATCATTCCGGCTGCCGATTTCCCCACGTCTCGTGATAGATGAGATCCTGCAAGGAGCGGCGCTTCTCCCATTGAGCCGTCTCTAGGATCGGCTTCTCCGGGTAGTTCTCCGTATACCCGACCGACAGTAATGCAATCGGCTCGATATGCGGCGGAATGTCCAGAATTTCACGCACGTCGTTTTTCTTATAGAAGCTTACCCATCCCATAGCAAGCCCTTCCACACAGGCGGCCAGCCACATATTTTGGATCGCGCAGGCGACGGACAGCATATCAGTCTCGGGGATGGAATTGCGGCCGAGCACATGGGCGCCTCCCCGGGTAGGATCGCATGTAATGCAGATCGTCAGCGGCGCTTGCTTCAGCCCCTCCACCTTGAGGCTCAAGAATTGGTCCTGACGCTGACCTTCGTAATGGATCGCCAGCGCCCTTCTTTCCTTGTCCGCGGCCCAGGCCAGCCGCTCTTTTAGCGGCTCCGAAGTCACCAATATAAAGTTCCAAGGCTGCATGAAGCCGACGGACGGCGCGTGATGGCCGGCGTGAAGTACGTTCGTCACCGCTTCCTCCGGAATCGGGTCCGGCAGGAAGGAACGGACATCCCTTCTCGTATAGATGACCTTGTACAAAGCTTCCTTTTCCTGCTCCGTAAACATACGATCCCTCCCAGGGCGTTTAATTGTAAATCATACCACCCGCTTTCTTGAATTCCTTGGACTTATCCTCCAAGCCCTTCTCGATCGCGGCGCGGTCTTCCAAACCGTGTTGTTTAGCATATTCCCGTATATCCTGCGTAATACGCATGCTGCAAAACTTGGGGCCGCACATCGAGCAAAAATGTGCCGTCTTCGCCCCTTCCGCCGGAAGCGTCTCGTCATGATACTCAAGCGCTCTTTCGGGATCGAGCGACAGATGAAACTGATCCCGCCAGCGGAATTCGAACCGCGCCTTCGACAGCGCGTCGTCCCGCTCCTGCGCACCCGGATGGCCTTTGGCCAAATCGGCGGCGTGCGCCGCGATTTTGTAGGCGATGACGCCTTCCCGCACGTCGTTCTTGTTGGGGAGCCCCAAATGCTCCTTCGGGGTGACATAGCACAGCATCGCCGTCCCGAACCAGCCGATCATCGCGGCGCCGATGGCCGACGTAATGTGATCGTAGCCGGGCGCGATGTCGGTCGTGAGCGGTCCGAGCGTATAGAAGGGCGCCTCCTGGCACACCTCAAGCTGCCGGTCCACGTTCTCCTTGATCAAATGCATCGGCACGTGGCCGGGGCCTTCGATCATCACCTGTACGTCGTGCTTCCAGGCGATTTGCGTCAGCTCGCCCAGCGTATCCAGCTCCGCAAACTGCGCCTCGTCGTTCGCATCGGCGATAGACCCCGGACGCAGGCCGTCCCCAAGCGAAAAAGCGACGTCGTACGTTTTCATAATTTCGCAGATTTCTTCAAAATGCGTGTACAAGAAATTTTCCTGATGATGCGCCAGACACCACGAAGCCATGATCGAACCGCCCCGGGACACGATCCCGGTCACGCGATTCGCGGTCAGCGGAATGTAGCGCAGCAGTACTCCGGCATGGATCGTAAAATAATCGACGCCCTGCTCCGCCTGCTCGATCAGCGTATCCCGGTATATTTCCCAGGACAATTCCTCCGCCTTCCCTCCGACCTTCTCTAAAGCCTGATACAGTGGAACCGTCCCGATCGGCACCGGAGCGTTGCGGACGATCCATTCGCGCGTCGTATGAATGTGCTTGCCGGTCGATAAGTCCATGACCGTATCCGCTCCCCAGCGTGTCGCCCACCGCATCTTCTCCACTTCCTCGTCGATCGACGAAGCGACGGCGGAATTGCCGATGTTCGCATTGATCTTCACAAGGAAATTCCGGCCGATAATCATCGGCTCGCTTTCCGGATGGTTGATGTTCGACGGAATGATCGCCCGGCCGCGCGCCACCTCGCTGCGCACGAATTCGGGAGCCACCTTTTCGCGGATAGCTATATATTCCATCTCGGGCGTGATAATTCCTTTTTTGGCGTAATGCATCTGCGTAACATTCGCACCCGGCTTGGCCCGCAGAGGACGGCGCGTTGCTCCGGGAAACCACTCCTGCCCCCGAGCCCCCTCTCCCTCCTTGAAGCCGTTGTCTTCCGGTTTTACCGCTCTTCCGTCATACTCCTCCACGTCGCCCCGTTCCATAATCCATTCCCGCCGATTGGCCGGAAGCCCCTGCCGGATGTCGGTCCGGACATCGCCGTCCGTATACGGACCGCTGCTGTCGTAGACGCGAACGGGCGGATTGGCCGTTTCCCCATCCGCACTCACCGTCGGACTCAATGCAATTTCCCGCATCGGGACCCGAATGTCGCTGCGGGAGCCTTGAATGTACACTTTTCGGCTCCCGGGAAATCCCGTTACGTCCGGTACGGCTTGTTGTTGGTTTGGTTTGTTTTCGCTTGTCATGTTCAATTCCTCCTCGAATGAATGTGAGCAAGCGGGGAACGTAATGCATACAAAAAAGACCGCAACGGCAAAGAAGCGGTCTTTGTGCATACAAAGGCTACGTGTTTCCTCCGCTGGCATTACCCAGATCAGGTTTAACGGTCGATAACATCCGGTTATCCTCTCAGCCTGGCTTCACCAAGCTCCCGCGCATATGAAGTTGTCAGTACAAGAATAACCCGGACTCCGCCAAAAATCAACAGCCAGCGTAAATTTTTCTAAAATGCTGGAACGACCGCAACGCCATATTTGTCTTCGATAAACTTCTTCACTTCCGGTGTCGTCAAAGCCGCGTCGAGCTTCTTCACTTCGTCCCGTGTCTCGTCTCCCTTGCGTACAACGATGACATTGGCGTAAGGGGATTTCGAATCTTCCCGGAACACGGCCGATTTCGGATCGATTTTGGCTTCCAGCACGAGGTTCGTATTAATAATCGCGCCTTCCAGATCGGGAAGCGACCGGGGCAGGGTTGCAGAGTCGGCCTCGACGAATTTCAGCTTTTTCGGGTTGTCCGCGATGTCCTTGGGCGTCGCTTCATACGTCGTCAGGCCGTCTTTGAGCTTGACCAGCCCTTGCTGCTGCAGCAGCACCAGCGCGCGGTATTCGTTGGACGGGTTGTTCGGGATGCCGATCCGCGCCCCTTCCTTGATCTCATCCTTCGATTTCAGCTTGCTCGAATAGAAGCCGATCGGCTCCACGTGAACCTTGGTCGTGACGGCAAAATCATAGCCCTTCTCGCCCTTGACCGAATCCAGATAAGGAACGTGCTGGAAGTAGTTCGCGTCGATCTGCTTGTCTTTCAGCGCAGGGTTCAGCTGCCCTTCGTCGTCATAGACGACCACTTCGAGGTTGACCCCCTGCTCCTTCAGCTTCGGTTTGACGAAGTTTAGAATTTCCGCATGCGGTACGGCGGCCGCACCGATTTTCAGCGTCGTTTCTTTGGCCGGTTTGGCCGTGCCGGCTGCATTGCCTTGCGCCGCAGACTTCGTGTCCGGGGCCTGCGCCGTGCCGCCCGAGGCGCAGCCCGAAACGATAGCCCCGAAAATAACCAAGATGGATGCGAGAGAGAAGATTCCTTTTTTACCCATAGTTACGCCTGCTTTCTATAATTAAAATGACTTCACAATCCGATTTTTTGCGCTCAATCCGGCTTATACCGCTTCTTGTCGATCGATTTGGCGATGTAATCGCCCGACCATTGGATGAGCTGAACCAATACGATGATGAGCAGGACGGTCGCGATCAGAACGTCCTCGCGAAACCGTTGGTACCCGAAGCGGATGGCCAGGCTGCCCAGACCGCCCGCCCCGATTGCGCCGGCCACGGCAGTGAATTCCGTAATCGCAATGACAGCAATCGTCATCGCACGAACAAGGGCCGGCAGCGATTCAGGAATGAGCACCCTGAAAATGATCGTGAACGGCGAGGCGCCGACCGCTTTGGCGGCCTCGATCTTGCCCGCGCTCACTTCCTTGAGCGAATTCTCGATCACCCGCCCCAGAAAGGGCGCCGCGCCGATCGAGAGCGATACGATGGCGGCCGTCGGACCGAGCGAGGTGCCGACGATCAGCCGCGAGAGGGGCAGCAGCAGAATGATCAGAATAATGAAGGGCAGCGAACGGACGCTGTTGATGACTGTACCCATGATTTTGTGCAGCAGCGGCGCTTCCAGAATACCGCCCTTCTCCGTCACGACGAGCGTAATGCCCAGCGCTATGCCGAGCACGAGCGCGAAGACGGAAGACCAGAGCACCATGTAGACCGTCTCGCCAAGTCCCTGCAGCAGCAGCTCGATCAGATCGTCTCTCATATTCCCGCTCCCACTCCTTCCATCACGTACCGGCTGTCGCGGTAATGCTCCAGAATGCGGACGAATCTGCGTGCCGTGTCGCTTTCAGGATTCAGGAACAGCTTGTCGACCGGCCCGGTCTCGACGATGCGGCCGCTCTCGATCACCGCCATGCTGCGGCAAATATGCTGCAGTACATCCAGTTCGTGCGTGATCAGAACGACGGTCAGCTTCAGCTGGCGGTTAATGTCCCTGAGCAGCTCCAGAATGGAGTAGGTCGTCTGCGGATCGAGCGCCGACGTCGCCTCGTCGCTGAGCAGCACGTCAGGCTCGTTCACGAGCGCTCTCGCGATGCCGACCCGCTGCTTCTGACCGCCGCTGAGCTGCGACGGATAGGCGTTCTCTTTATCGCCCAGGCCGACAAGGTCGAGAATTTCGCGGACACGCTCGCGTATGTGCGCTTTCGGATGCCCGGCGACCTGCAAAGGGAACGCGACGTTCTGGTACACCGTCTTCGCGTCCAGCAGATTAAATTGCTGAAAAATCATGCCGATTTTTTGCCGGGCCAGCCGCAGCTCCTTCCCGTTCAAATCCGTAATGACCGTGCCCTCGATTTCGATGCTGCCGGAATCCGGCTCCTCCAGCCGGTTGAGGCAGCGGATCAACGTCGACTTGCCCGCGCCGCTGAAGCCGATAATGCCGAAGATATCCCCCTTTTCGATCTGTAAGCTGACGTTCTGAAGTGCAGGAAATGCGCCTGACGACGTTTTGTACGATTTGCTAAGATTGCGAATGACGATCATTCCTTCACCTGCTTTTCGGGATAAAAATAAAAAAACCAAGCGTCGCCCCGCAGCCAAAGCTCGGGGAAAGCTTAGTTTCCAGTGGACTGGTCAACTAATTGTGCAAGTCGTCGTTTTTAATTCCGACTATACCGATTATATTTATTTAATTTAAAGGATGGACCGGGCGCTGTCAAGAACTTTTAGCTGGGCATTTACTGCAGAATAGAACGCGAAAAAAACAGCCGGAGCCGGATTCGGATAAACAGCCGGGGGTTGGCCGGACTTTAGACCGAGATGCAAGGAGGAATTGACGGGGCTGCAGGATCATGCTAAGTTATAACAAATTAAATCCATTGATTAACTCGGATATATGGAGGTATGGCTTGTGACCCAAACAAGACAAATCAAACTGTCCGCCTATTTGGTCGGAACCGGCATGCATGTCGCTTCGTGGCGGCATCCTGAAGCCCAACCCAATGCGAGTATCGACATCGATTATTACAAGCGTCTCGCGCAGCTCGCCGAACGCGGAAAATTCGATATCGCCTTTATCGCCGACAGCCTCGCGATCAACGAAGCGTCCCACCCGAATATTTTGAACCGCTACGAACCGATCACGCTCATCACCGCACTGGCTGGCGCTACCTCGAAGATCGGCGTCGTCGCCACCGCCTCCACCTCGTACATCGAGCCGTTCAATCTGGCCCGCCTCTTCATGTCGGCCGATCATATCAGCAAAGGCCGGGTCGGCTGGAATATCGTCACGACCCGGGACTTGTCGGGAAATACGGCGCTCAACTTCGGAGGCAAAGAGCATTACGAGCACTCGCTGCGCTACAAGCGCGCGGAGGAGTTCCTCGAAGTCGTCAAAGGACTGTGGGACTCGTGGGAGGACGATGCTTTTGTCCGTGACAAGGAGACCGGGCAGTTTTTCGACCGGAGCAAGCTGCACCGCATCAACCACCAAGGCGAGTTTTTCGCCGTGCAAGGTCCGCTCAACATCGGTCGTTCCCCGCAGGGTCACCCCGTCCTCGTGCAGGCCGGAAATTCCGAATCTGGGCAAAGCTTTGCCGCAGGCACGGCGGAGGTCGTATTTTCCATCAAATACGATATCGACGATGCGAAGCAGTTTTACCGCTCCTTCAAGAGCAAGGTGGCCGCTGCGGGAAGATCGGCCGACGACGTGTATATTTTACAGGGCATCTCTCCAATCATCGCCGAAACGGAGGAAGCGGCGAAGCGGAAGCAGAAGCAGTTGGAGTCCTTCATTACCGAGGAGACGGGGATCGGCTTCTTGTCCGACTATTTCAAAAACGTCGATTTTACAGGAGCCACCCTCGATTCGAGTGCGGCGGACTTCGGGCTGGATCGGCTGCCGGAGACGAAATCCGATTACATCAAGCACCGGCCCGTCATTGCGCGGGACAATCCTACGCTGCGGGAGGTGTATTCCCTACTGACCGGTTCGTTCAGCAGCGAGCACTTCGTCGGCACGCCGGAGAAAATTGCCGATACGCTGGAAACCTGGTTTACGGAAAAAGCCGCCGACGGCTTTATGCTGATGGCTCCCCTGCTTCCGCAAGGCTTGGAAGATTTCGTGGAGCACGTTGTGCCTCTGCTGCAGCAAAGAGGGCTGTTCCGTACGGAGTACGAGGGCAGTACGCTGAGAGACCATTTTCACCTGCCGAAGCCGCAGAACCGGTTCGCCGCCGCCAGAGCGGAGCAGCCGCAACATTAGCTTTCATGTAGAGCCAAAAGACCGGACCCCTTCACAAATCTGCGAAGGAGTTCCGGTCTTTTTTGATAGATGGATGACGACCGTCATCTTGTCAGATTAGGAGATCATCCGTTTACATTTGCAACACGCTGAGCTTATCCTTCACCTGTTCGACCAGCTTCCGGGCATCTTCTTCATTGTTCACCACGTCGGTCAGGTCCATATCGACGATCAATACGTCGGACTGATTATAATACTTCATCAGCCACTCGTCGTACCCTTTCCACAAATACCGGTAATACTCAATAAGCGATTCGTCCTGCTCGAAATCCCGTCCGCGCAGCGAAATGCGCCGCAGCACCGTCTCGAACGAGCCTTTCAAATAAACCATCAGATCGGGAGCTTTCTTCGGCAGCTCCTCCAGCTCTTCGAGCATATTGTTCGCAAGGTTCTCGTACACTTGAAACTCCAGATCGTTGATGCGTCCGAGCTCGCGGTTTACTTTTGCAAAATACCAATCTTCGTAGATGCTCCGGTCCAATACGTTGCGGTTGCTCCGCAGCGCCTTCTTAATCGATTTAAACCGGCTGTCCAAAAAGTACAGCTGGAGTAAAAACGGGTACCGGTGCTTCTCGATCTCTTCCTTCGATGCCGTATAGAAAAGCGGCAAAATCGGATTATCGTCCACACTCTCGTAAAATACTTCCGATCCGAGCTCCCGCCCAAGCAATTCAGCTACGGACGTTTTCCCCAGACCGATCATTCCCCCGACAACAATCACTGACATTGTCCCCTTTCTCCTTACGCCGCTTCCGTGAAGCTTATCTTTTTTTACCATTGCTCATTTCACAGCTAAAAAACAACTGCTCTATTATAGCAGGAATGCCCGGTTTTGTCTCAACTTACGATAAACGGCTGCACGTTCGCATTCAAAGGAAAAAGCGGTCATAGCGACCGCTTCGTGGTTTAGCCTTCTTCCGTTAAAGCGAGGAACTGCTTCACGTCTTCGATGGAAAGATCGACCGCCTGCTGCCAAAACTCCGGCTGCTCCAAGTCCACTCCCAAGTGCTTGCTCGCAAGCTGCTCGACCGTGAGGCGGCCGGTATCCTGTAGTAAAGCAATATACCGTGCCTCGAACGATTCGCCTTCCTGACGTGCAAGTGAGTAGATGCCCGAGGAGAACAGGAAGCCGAACGTGTACGGAAAGTTGTAGAACGGCACGCCGGTTTTGTAGAAGTGCAGCTTCGCCGCCCAGAAATGCGGATGGTACTCGCTCAAGGCGCCGCAGAATGCGTCCTTTTGAGCCTCAATCATCAGCTCGTTTAACCGGTCCGGGTCAACAAGTCCGGACTTGCGCTCTTCGTAGAACCGCGTCTCGAACAGGAACCTCGCGTGAATGTCCATGAAAAAGGCGACGGCCCGCTGGATTTTGTCTTTCAGCAGGAACAGCTTACGCTCCCGTGTCTCCGCCTGCTTCAGTGCAGCGTCGCTGACGATCAATTCGGCAAAGGTCGAAGCCGTCTCCGCCACGTTCATCGCGTAGCGTTGAGTCATCGGCGGAAGCTCGTTCATCACATGCTGGTGAAACGCATGGCCGAGCTCGTGAGCCAGCGTCGACAGATTCCCTGCCCCGGAGTAAGTCATAAAGATCCGGCTCTGCTTGCTGACCGGGAATGAGGTGCAGAAGCCACCGGGCCGTTTGCCCGGGCGGTCTTCCGCCTCCACCCACCGCTCCTCGAAAGCGCGCGCGGTAAAGTCGGCGAGCTGCGGCGAGAAGCGGCGGAATTGCTCCTCGATCATCACTGCAGCCTCGTCATAGGAGACGTTCGTATCCTTGCCCTCAAGCGGCGCATTCAGATCGGACCAGGCAAGGCGCTCCGTGCCCATCAGCTTGGCGGCCCGCTCCAGATAAGCGATAAATACCGGCTTGTTCTTCTCGATCACATCCCACATCGTTTGCAGCGTTTTGTCGGTCATCCGGTTGATTTGGAGTGGCTCGCGAAGTACCGAGTCCCACCCGCGGTGCTTGTACAGCTGGAGACGGAAGCCAGCAATACGGTTCAGCGCATCGGCGCAAAAATCTTCCTGAGCCGTCCACGTCTCCTCCCATTGCCGGAACAAGCGCTCCCGCTTCTCCCGATCCGACTCTTTGAGCATCTGGTTGAAAAACTGCCCGGCAGAGAGCATGACCGTGTTCCCGTCTTTCTCGTACGGAAGCCGGATCTGCTTCACAATCGTATCGTATAAGGCGCTCCAGCCATTGTAGCCGTCCACGGCAAGGTCGTTCACCAAGGTCTCTTGCTCCAGCGGCAGTTTGTCTTTTACATTCGTCCGGCGTTCCTCCAGATTGAAGGCGAGGGCTGCCATCGCCCCACTGCCCGCCCACTGGGCGAATACGGAGTCTGGCATCTCCGCAAGCAGCACGTCGAATCGCGTCATCGCGGACTGGTAGTTCGCCTGAATGCCGTCCAGCCGGCCGCCAAGCCGAACCGAGCCCCGATCCGCCTGATTTTGCGCGGAGAGGCAGCCGATGAAGGCCGCTGCTTGCCGCAGACGTTTTTGGAGGTCCTGCAGTTGCTCCACGAAGCTCTGCAACGCGGCGGCAGTTTCTGCGGTCTGCGGCGACGGCAAAGCGTCGAGCTCACTGCGGAAGCGGTTCGTGTCGGCTTCAAGTGCGTTCAAATATTGCGCAAATTCGGGAGAGTCGCTGCCTCCCGGGAAAAAAACGTCCAGATCCCAAGTTTGCTGCAAAGGTCGGTTCATTCAAGGGAACCCCTTTCAGTTAGAGTATATGTAAACGAATAGTAACGCAAAAAAAAAGCGCACTTCATGTTATTCTACAGACGGTCAATTATCCCTTCCGAAAACCCTCAATTCGGTTACACACCGCGTTGCCCGTCGGCCTGGCCTGAAAGCGGGGAACGGCCACGAATCATTTTAGAAAACAACGGCTTGAGGCAGATCGCGAGGACATGCCATGAGATTCGTAACGAAAACGAGATTGGACCGTCTTGAGACGCTCCTCCGATCCATCGCTGACGAGCAGCAGCAAAAAGAAGCCCTGCATCTTCTGGAATCGCTCAAACGGGATATCGATGAAAACTACGCGGAAATCCGCAAACCGATCCGCATTTATGAGAAAAATCAATGACCGTCGAACGCTTGAAGTCCCTGCATGATTTTCTCCACGTTATATGTCAGGGAATGCTCGTCCGTATGAATCGTGAGCTCCGCATGCTCCGGTGGTTCGTAGACGTCGGATAGTCCCGTAAAATTCGGAATAAGCCCGAGCCGCGCCTTGGCATACAACCCTTTGACGTCCCGCCGCTCACATACCTCCAGCGGGCACTCTACATAAATTTCCATATACCGCGGCAGCACCGACCTCGCGTAAGCTCTCATGCTGCGGTACGGCGTGATGGCCGACACGAGCACGATTGCGCCGTTGTCTGCATGCGTTTTCGCAAGCTCGACGATCCGGCGGATATGCTCAAGCCGGTCGGCGGGGGTGAAGCCCAGGTCACTGGACAGCGTCTTGCGCAGCTCGTCTCCGTCCAGCCATTCGACCCGGTATCCCTGCTTACGCAGCACGGATGCCGCCTCCCGCGCCGTCGTCGTCTTCCCCGAGCCGGATAGCCCGGTAAACCAGAGGACAGCGCCTTCCTTTTCGTTCAAAGGCCGCATGGAGACACCTCCTTTCCGGCGTACCGCACGTCGACACTAGGAACTCGTTCCAGTATTCCTCTTCCGTAAATCGACTCCATGGACAGCTCCGGCATATGCACGTAGCCGATGTAACAGCCACACGTTTTCATCCGGCAAGGTCTCTCTGCGGACAGTCGTTCCAAGCCGTCGCGGTACAAATGCCCGATCACTCCCCGGTCCTTATAACAGCGCTTGACCTGCCCCGAGCCCGTAACGAAAAACACGCGGCTTCCCGTGGCGCAAGGCTTCCCCATGCTGTCATAGTCCCTTACGTTCCACTCGAAATAAGGGTCGATCTCGCGAAAGGCTGCTATCTCCTCGGGCGAATAATACGCCGGCTGATCCTTGTACGCGTTCACCCACAAGTAAACCTCTTGAGGCAAAGCGCGGCGCAGCGAACGGATCGGCTCAAGATAGCTTTTGATGCCGACGGAGCCGACGCTGAAGGAAATCCCTTTGTCGTAAAGCTGCGCGCACTGGGTCAGAAACGACGCTTCGCTCGTTTGACCAGGATGGTACGTGACCCAGAACGCCGCCTTTTCCTTGTTCAGCCCGTTCGTCCAATCCAGCTTGACGGACAAGTTCGTCTGGATCGCCACCTTGTCGACGTGCTCCAGGTGGGACAGCTCCGTTAACGCCTCGCGGTACCACCGGTGGACGAGCGCCTCGCCGTACGGATTGAAGAAGAGGGACAGACGTCTACCGTCCTCCCCCTGCTCCCTGATCCATGCTACAAACCGCTCCAACTGCGCCTTGTCCTTCGCCAGCGTCTCGCGGCTGTCTGTCGTTTTGCTGAACGGGCAATACGGACAATCGTAGTTGCAAGAGGATAACGCGCCGCGGTAATACAGCGTGGTGCTTACTCGCATACGTATTCCTCCATCCGCTCCCTGACCTCTGGCGAGATCAGCCAATCGCCGATCGCATCAGAATAAGCCATGCCTTCGTCCGTCAGACGCATTGTACCGTCTTCCAGCATGGCAAACCCGGCAGCCAGCAGCCGCTTCAGTTCAGGACTGTCAGCGAACGGATCGCTGCCGAACCTCGCTACATAAGCGCTCCGCTCCAGCCCTTCGCGGTGGAGCAGCGCCTTGATGACGAAACGGCGCTGCTGCTCGGCCAGGCTCAGGACGAAGCCGTAATCCGCCATATCGTAGCTTGACGCGGAAACGTAGTCGGCGATAATGCTTTGGGTCGCCTTATAGCTCACGCCATAGCGGGAAGCGTAATGCACCTCCCTCGTGTACGAACGTGCGCCGCAGCCGAGACCGACCATCCCTTCCTCCTGACAGCCGTAAGGGAGCAGGTTTTTCCCGGACTTCGCGTCGGGCCTTGCGAAACGCCGCATCGAGAACGCCTCGTAGCCCTTTTCCTTCAAGCGCTCGTAAGCGGCACGGTACATATCCAGCCGGTGGTCCTGCCCTCGGCGGCGCAGCTCTTCCGGCTTCAAGATCGTATTCTCGCGCGTATATAGCGGGTAAATGAAAATTTCCTCCGGCTCATATTCCAGCGCCCGATCCAGCGAATACAACCACGTCTCCAACGTTTGTCCGGGCAGCCCGTAAATCAGGTCGAGATTGAGCACGGCAAAGTCGTGCCGTTTCAGCACTTCGAGCGCGCGCATCACTTCGCCCGGCTTTTGCGGGCGGTAGATCGCGGCGGCTTCGGCTTCGATGAAGCTTTGAATGCCCATGCTCACCCGGTCGACCTTCCGCTCCTTCAGCAGCTTCATTCGCGCATCGGTCACGGTGTCCGGGGACGTCTCGACGGAGATCGAGGCACGGTCCGGATCGAGTCCCATCACCTGCTCTGCGATATCGAACAAACGTTCGAGAAGCTGCTCGTTCAGCAGTGTCGGCGTCCCGCCTCCGATCGCAAAGCGGGAGAACGGCCGGTGGGCCACCATGGGCGCCCACTGCCTCGCCTGACGCTCCAATGCAGCAACATACTGCTCGTGCGCGTCGGCGCTCCGGTCGGGCAGCGTAAACAGATTGCAGAACCCGCACCGGGCCGCGCAGAACGGAATGTGCATATATAAAAAGAACGACTCCCCGCTCTCCCGCTTCCACAGCTCGTGCAGCGGCAGCGGCGGATTCAGTTCGCCATAGGCCGTTTTATGCGGATAGGAGTACAAGTAAGACCGGTATGGCGATGCGGCGATTTGCTCCGACCAGCGCCGGATGTCTTCTGATTCCCGGAATTCCACTTGATATCCCTCCTTTTGATAGCTGTTATGTCTACAAAATAAACTCCCGGTACGGCACGTTCCATACGACCTCGTGAGCCAGCCGGTGCCCGTGATACCCGTCCTCGCCGTAAGCGGTCCCATGGTCGGAGCAAACGATGCAGAACGTCTTGCCTCGCTCGCGCATCGCTTCGAACAGCCGTCCGAGCTGTCCGTCCACATAGCGCAGCGCCGCCCGCTGGGTTTCCACCGAATCGCGTTTTGCTCCCGGCACGAAATAATGGTTCGGGCCGTGGATGGCGCTCACGTTCATGAAAAGAAACAGCCGCTGGCCTGGATCGGCCGAGCCGATCAGCTTCAGCGCATGATTCACCTGATGTTCGGTGGAGCGCGGATTCGTTACACCGAACGTCTGGCGCCAATAGCTCTCTTGAAAATACGACGGAAGCACTTTCGCCAGCGGCACTTTTTTCGTAAAAAAAATGACGCCGCCGATGCAGATCGTCCGGTACCCTTCCCCGGCAAGGCCGGAGACGATGTCGGGCGTATCAAACAGCCATGTGTTCGGATTGGTCGGCAGTCCCGTATTTTTCGAATGAAACAGCCGGACATGGCTGGCTTTGTCCGTATTGGCGGGCGTCGGCAAAAAACCGCCGAAAAAAGCGTGATGCGCGGCATACGTAAAGCTGCCCGGCGTATGACGCTTTTCCCAGCCGCCCGTGCCGCACAGATTGGGGCAGTTCTCTTCCTCCAGCTTCGCCACGTCGTAGCGCAGCGTGTCAAGCGTCACAAACAAAATGTCGTGGGTGCCGACAATGTCGTTCATATTGATGATCATGCTTCATTCATCCTTTAACATGCGGGTCATTTGCCATTCGTAGGTATCCATTCCTTCGTAACGAACGTTCAGCAGCAGATCGCCGAACGGATTAATATCGACGATATAAGGACGCAAGGCGCCTTTGGCGAGAAGCACGTCGATCCCTGCCACAGCGGAACGCGGAAATAGCGAAGCAACCTGCTCCCCGGCCTCTGCTACCGCCTGAACGGTAGCCGCGGACAGCCCGAGCTCCTCCAACCCGGCCCGCTCGTTGCGCAGGTGGAGATTCGTGATCGGCGTGCAGCTGAGCCGGGCAATCCGGTGACACGCTTCGCCGTCGACGACGAGTTGGCGGACATCGAACGCACGGCCGTCGTGCGATGCTTTCTGCACCCACTGCTCGACGTGCATACCTTGAGCGCCCAACCAATTGATAATTTCGCGGATGATCGGGCGCTCCCGGTATCTGCGAATACGGCGCGAATTGTAATATACCCGCTCGTACCCATGGCGCTCGAAGCCGATCGTCGTGTCGGCCAGCTCCGCACCGGTAGACGGGTTAATCTGGTAAGCCAGCACCCCGGAGGCCGAGGAGCCGAACGCCAGCTTGACGAAGACGCGCCGCATGCCGGCCCGCTCCATCGCTTCGCGGAGCTGATCGTAGCTCCGGATAGAACCAGCCTCCCCCGGAGCCGTGGGAACCCGTACACCCTGAGAGCTGAGCAGCCGATGGCAGCGACGCTTGTCGAACATGACCGCGATTTCCTGCGGATCGTTCATCCAGCGCGCTTCCGGCGCCGTTTCGGCCAAGTCGGCGCGAAGCCCGGACAGCATCCGGCAAAAGCCACGGAACCATTGCGAAGGATAGTAGATACGTCCCGGCTGATCAGGCAGATTCCGCGCCGCTTGCGCCGAGATGACCGGCATCGGGAGAAACTCCGGCAATGGGAACAGCTCGTCCGCTTGCCCGCCATCGGCCGCACCGAGCGCGATCAGCTCGCGCTCCACCGGGAAATGCTCGCCGGGCGAGTCCAGCCGTACCAGGACAGGCTCGCCGCCCGTGATTTCCCGCCATCGAACGCGTCCCTGCAGCAGATCGAGATACGGCACGATCCTCGCCGGAGGCATCCCAAGCCTCCGGCGCGCTTCCTGCAGCATCGTCGTCCTCCGGTTGCCGGGATTCCCAACGACAATCAGCGGACGGGGCATCTACTCCGTGACCGCCGGATAGCGCCAGTCGTCTTCATCGTCGCTCTGCTGCTGGTCGCTGACATCGACGGACATGCCCGACGTTTGCCAGCGTTTTACCATCTCGTCCGACATATAGTGATAGTTCAGATCGAGGAACGAAAGCTTCCGGACGCGTTCGCTCGCCAGCAGCGCTTCGGCGCCTTTGTCGCTAAGGGTTCCCTGCGATAAATCGAGCGTATGCAATTGATCGAGGATCGGCGAATTCGCAATCTCAATCGCGATTTCATCTTGAATCTCGCTATCTTTCAGACCGAGGTAAGTCAATTTGGGAAAGCGTCCCGGTTCCATGAGCGGTTTAACATCCTCCAGGCCGCCGTCAAAACCGTAATTATCTACACCGAGATAAAGCTCCAGCTTTCTCAGCTCCGGCAGCTCGGCGTCGCGAATATCGGCGAGCACTTCCTTGCTCAGGCCGCCACAGATAATTACCAACTCTTCCAACCGTTCGTGCTTCAACGGCTTTAAGGACAAGCCGGTGCTGCCTTGAATCCAGAACGAGGTAAGCTGCGGAAACGCCTCTAGCAGCGGAGTCAGATTCGTCTGCGTGATCCAAGATATTTCGCATTCCTCCGAATCCATGTCGCCGATAAACAGCTTGCGCAACGCCGGGAAAGCGTCCTTATGCCCGATCAATGTATCCATGAATGTATCGGGACCATCTTCATAGGCCTGTCCCCACGAGCCGATCGTCAGCTCTACGACCTCCCGGCTCTCGGGCTTCGCAGCCAACTGCTCGATCAGCTGTTCCATGCGCGTTCCCACTTCGTATTCGTCATAGCCGACTTCCAAACGGATTTCTGTCATCGATAATCCTCCCCACAATCTGCCATACTCTTTTCTAAACTATCATCCGGCTTTGGTTTCGTCAATCCGAACAAGCTATGCGTCATGCCGGAAATACAGGATCAAGAGACAATCCTATTAACTTAAGAGAATTTTCTGTAAATTGTATTGACTACGAACAAATGTTTGGTATAATAGATTACAAGAACGCATGTTCCTATTTCCTGAGAGGAGTGTAGATACGATGGTGACGAATGTTAGATTTATCGAACGGGACTATTACAAAAATGTCATTGCCGAAAATGGAGAGCAGCTGAGCGAGCAGCAGATCGAAAAAATTTTGGACGCGTCCGAACCGTTCTGGGCCGATCTTACTTTTAAATTTTTCGAAAACGGATCAATGATCATTATCGACAACCATACCGAGCTACAAGTTCCTCTCAGCAGCCTGAATGAAGCGGCATGCGAGTTTTACGCCCAGCAGCGAATCAAAATGATTAAAGCCAAGCTTAGAAATCAGAAAATTACGGAAGCATCCTAAACCAAGATTAAAATACGAAAGTCCGCGCGGTCTCCGGGTTTGCCCCTTCGTTCCGCAACGGACCTTTATACTTGTTATTTTTTATACCGGGTACTTGCTTGTACTAGGCTAGTCCGCGTAAGCTTTCAACACGATGACCGCATTGTGTCCGCCGAATCCGAAGGAGTTCGATATGCCGATCTTCAGTTTGGATTGACGCGCTTCATTCGGTACGTAGTCCAAATCGCAATCCAGGTCCGGCTGCTCCAGATTAATCGTCGGAGGAATGATTCCCCGCTCCAGGCTCTTCGCCAGAGCAATGGCTTCTACCCCGCCGGCTGCTCCGAACATGTGACCGGTCATGGACTTATTGGCGGTTACCGGAATCCGGTAGGCATGTTCGCCGAACAGCTTCTTGATCGCCATCGTTTCGGACTTGTCCCCGAGTCCCGTACTCGTCGCGTGCGCGCTGATCACATCCACTTCCTCGGGGTTCACAGCCGCTTCGCGAAGCGCCAATCTCATGGCCTGGTAGGCCCCGATTCCCTCCGGATGGGTGGCAACGATATGATAGGCATCGGAGCTGGCCCCGTAACCTATCACCTCGGCGTAGATTCGAGCGTTTCGACGCAATGCGTGGGAGAGCGATTCCAGTACCACAATACCCGCCCCTTCGGCCATGACGAACCCGTCCCGTCCCGCATCGAACGGACGGCTTGCCCTGGCAGGCTCGTCATTTCGACCGGATAAAGCGGTAGCGTTGCCGAAGCTGGCAAGCGATATTTCCGTCACGGCGGCTTCCGCGCCACCGGCAATGATCGCGTCCGCGCCACCCGCCCGAATGAGCCGGAATGCTTCGCCGATGGCCGTATTTCCTATAGAGCATGCCGTTACCGGAGACAGGGTTGGGCCCAAAGCTCCGAATTTTATACTGATCATCGCTGCAGCCATATTCGATATCATCATCGGTACCAGCGTCGGACTGACCCGTTCCGGTCCCCGATCACGAAGAATGGCGTCCTGTTCGAGCAGCGTTTGAATACCTCCGATGCCGGAGCCTACATATACGCCTAGCCTTTCCCGATCGATTTCGTCAAGCGATAAGCCTGAATCCTCCAACGCCTGATCCGCAGCAGCCAAAGCAAACTGACAAAACCGATCCATCCGCCGCGCTTCTTTGCGGCCAAACCGAGCTTCCGCATCAAATTCCCGGACAATCCCCGCGATTTTCGTTTTAAAGCGGGACGTGTCGAACGTATCGATCCGGCTTATCCCCGATTCCCCCCGGCACAAACGATTCCAAAAAGTTTCCACTTCATTCCCAAGCGGCGAAATAACACCCATCCCCGTTAACACGACTCGTTCCATCATAGTTCCTTCCTTTCGTTCATCGGTTAAGTCCTATGTTGTCACAGGTGTCATCCTATTACAAGTTGCAGTTTATTATAGTATAATAACTACTATGTTAACGAAACCAAAAGGCGGAATCGAGATGAATCATCAAACGAGGCTTCAAGCGTTATCGGCTTTTTTGAAGGCACAACGAGCCAAATTGCTCCCGCAAACGGTCGGTCTTCCGGTCGGAACTCGCAGACGTACCCCGGGTTTGAGACGTGAGGAAGTCGCCCAACTTGCCGGGGTCAGCCCTACGTGGTATACATGGCTGGAGCAAGGACGGGATATTAAAGTATCCAAATCAGTCCTGGACTGCGTCGCCACCGCCCTGCAATTAACGGTAGACGAGCGCAAATATTTGTTTTCGCTTGCTCTGGAGACCGGATCGGGCGCCCATACGCTGATAGAAGAGCTGCCCGAGATCAGCCCTTCGCTGAGAAGAATTTTGCAGGAGCTGCGCTTTTGTCCGACCATTATTTCTGACCGCCGCTGCCATATTGTCGGATGGAACGAAGCAGCTTCCCACGTGTTTCTCGACTTCCAACTCATTCCCGTCGAACAACGGAATATGATCCGACTGCTGTTTACACAAAAGGAATTCCAACGTCTCGCCGTCAATTGGGAGCATTTTGTCCGTGGTTTTCTCGCTATTTTCCGGGCGTATTACGGGCAATACGTTGAGGACGAATGGTACGGGCATTTTCTTGCAGAGATGAAGGAGGTTCACCCGGATTTCGACCGGCTGTGGGAGCAAAGTGAGGTCAGCTCGGCCCCGGAGGTGCTAATCGAATTCAGGCATGCCAAAGCGGGCAAGATGCTGTTTCATCTTACCTCGCTGCAGGTTCAAGGGAGCTCCGACCTGCGGTGCAGCATCTATACTCCTGCGCCTGATTCCTTGACGGAATCGAAGCTGAAGCAGTTGATGGAGCGCAGCAGCATAAGCTCCCCTGATCGTTCAGAATGAACCGATCCGGCGGCTGTGAAAATGATTACCCACTCGCCGCCCCTCTTCCAAGCCTTACTCCTGACGCGCCACAGACATAAGGATCGTTTCCGTTTCCCTGTGAGCAAAAAGCTCGTCGAGGCTCGTCTCTACAGTCAAGCCTTCGTTGGTGATTTTATAGAACCGGGAAGCGAAGCGCTCGCGATACATATCCAACAAGCAGTGAAATTCGTCCCAAAGCCCACTCAGCATTAGCGGATTCAGTTCGAAAGCCACTTTGCCGACGGCTTGTCGTACCAGCAGCGCCTCCATCCCAAGAAAGGCGTGATACTCCCCTCTCTCAATGTCCATTTTAATTAAATCGATATAATCGAAATTCCCCTCGTTCGCATCCAGCGTCTCCGTCATAACCTCTTCTTCCTGCATGACATCATTGGCAAAGTAATCAAAATATTGTTCGCCGGGCTTCACCAAGGTGCTTGAACCCGTATACAGCTCGCTGTAATAAAACGTCTTGGAGCCAGATGTATCGGAGACGGCCTTTTGGAGCGCCATTACCCGATTTTTGGCAAACAGCATATTCATCGCGACGTTGTCCCGCAGCAGTCCATAGTTTTTCCAGCCTGCTTCGTAAGCCAGAACCTTCCCCTGCTCGCCGACGAGCAGCCCCATCAGAACGGTAAAACAACCGACATTCGCCCCGACATCGATCACCTTATGACCCGGTTTCACATTCAGAAGTATGTAGTTGGTTAAAGCAACGTCGAACCCCCCGCTGCCTACAAGCTGCGGAGTCAAGCTCACATCGTCGGCAAAGGAGTAAAGGAGCCTCCCCATACCGGATAGATCAGCATCCGGTTTTTTCCAACACATGTCCCTTTCATTCTTCACCCGCCTTTTATGCCGATGGAGAGCACACAATCTCGATTCAATCATTATTTATGTTGGGGCCCCCTTAAACAGAACCTTGAACAGGCTCTTTCAAGGGGGCTTCCCTTACTCGCCCGGATTGGTGCAGCGGTAGGTTTGGGCTTGAAAAAACACTTTGACATGGGCCTCAACATCAGGCGATGGATTGACAAAGGCAAGCCTCGTATACTTTGCAAATCGTTTAGGAACGACAATTTGAGTTTCAAAAGGTTTGATGGTTTGAGTGAAATCTTCGAACGTATGCACCCGGTCCGGACTTTCTTCTATTATAAGGTTCAGATCGGTCTCGCTCTGATTCACGACGATGAACGAATACGTCACAAAGATGGATGTATCGAAAAAGGGAGAGCGGACAATGGAATCCGTGATGACCAAGTCAAGCTTGCTATTTTCGAAGGCAACGCAGGATTCTTCCCGATCGAGCATTTCAAAAAGTTCTTCGAACTCATCATGATTAAACACTGGCGGTTGCTCTGGCTGGGGAATTGGCTCCTTTAGGATAGGGACCGCTTTATCGGATACAGGACGCTTTTTGATTCGCTTTACTGCCAGTTTGGGCGAATGGATTCGCTTTTGTCTCATCGGCCATCTTCCTTTCGTTAAGTTTGAACCGCCCTACTTCTTTCTAGTGGAAAAGCACTTTTTCGATTTGTTTCGGCATACAATATTTGTATTCATTTCGGAAAAACGGTGCTCTAAGGCAGTTATCCATATTTTTTTGACACAATATTGTGGGCTAAGGGTGATAAGCAGTGCCAAACTTTAATGTGTTTAACCTCAACCCCAACGATTTGCGCATTTTGATCTTCGGACAGGATGCGACAGGAACCGCTCGCCCCATAAAAACCGACTCCGGCGGGTCAATTCTCAATATTCCTATTGGCGGAACGATCGACATCGTTCAACAAGTCTCAGCAGCAACGATCGTGGCGGGGACGATTAATGCCATCACCGGGACAGTAACCGCAGTCGTGCCGTCTGCGACAGTAACCGGCGGAACTCTAACGACGATTCAATCGGTACTGGGGGCTACGGTTACTGCGGGAACGTTAACCACCGTCGAGTCTGTGCTGGGAGCGACGATTACTGCGGGGAATGTAAGTGCAACAATCCTAGGGGGAACAGTCAGTGCCACGTTGCTGGGCGGTACGCTCACGAACCTGCTGGACGGCACCCTTACCAACGTTCTTGGCGCGACGATTACGGCAGGAACATTAACTACAGTTGAATCCATACTTGGAGCAACCATCACCGGTGGTACCATTAATGCCATTACCGGGACAATTACAGCCGTCGTACCTTCCGTTACGCTATCGGGCGGAACGATTTCGGTGGTGGAATCCGTTCTTGGGGCGACTATCACAGGCGGGTCGGTCAGTACTACCATTCTCGGCGGTACCGTCGGTGCCACGCTGCTAGGCGGGACTATCGATAATCTGCTCAATGGCACCATCACGAGTGTGCTCGGTGCTACTATTACTGCGGGGACTTTGACTACCGTTGGCTCTGTGCTTGGAGCAACCATCTCGGGCGGTACGCTTAATGCGATTTTGGGTACCCTTACTGCGGTTGTCCCTTCCGTCACCATTTCCGGCGGGACACTGACGGCAGTCGAATCTGTGCTTGGGGCTACAATCACCGCGGGAACACTTAGCGCAACGATTGTGGGAGGCACCGTCAGCGCGACAATCTTAGGCGGTACCGTCGGTGCCACGCTACTCGGCGGGACTATCGACAATCTGCTCAACGGCACCATCACGAGTGTGCTCGGTGCTACTATTACTGCGGGGACTTTGACTACCGTTGGCTCTGTACTTGGAGCAACCATCTCGGGCGGTACGCTTAATGCGATTTTGGGTACCCTTACTGCGGTTGTCCCTTCCGTCACCATTTCCGGCGGGACACTGACGGTCATCGGATCTGTGCTGGGAGCCACGATCACTGCCGGAACACTTAGTGCGACGATTGTGGGCGGCACCGTCAGCGCCACAATCTTAGGCGGTACCGTCGGTGCCACGCTGCTGGGCGGGACCATCGATAACCTACTGAACGGCACCATCACTAGCGTGCTCGGAGCCACCATCACTGCAGGGACCTTAACTACCGTTGGTTTTGTTTTGGGTGCAACCATTACTGCAGGAACTATTAGCGCGACGATTCTCGGCGGGACTATCAACAATCTGCTTAACGGCACTATCACCAACGTGCTTGGCGCTACGATCACCGCGGGGACCTTGACTACCGTCGGCTCTGTGCTCGGAGCGACTATTACAGCCGGGACAATTAGCGCTACCGTACTCGGGGGGACCATCAGCGCGACGATTCTCGGCGGTGCGGTCAGTGCCTCGATCCTGGGCGGGACTATCGATAATCTGCTCAACGGCACTATTACCAGCGTGCTTGGCGCTACGATCACTGCGGGAACCTTGTCTACTGTCGGCTCTGTGCTGGGAGCTACCATTACTGCTGGAACTGTTAACGCGACGATTCTCGGCGGAACTATCAATAATCTACTCAACGGCACTATCACCAACGTGCTTGGCGCTACCATCACCGCGGGGACTTTAACTACCGTCGGCTCCGTGCTGGGAGCCACCATTACAGCAGGTACGATCAGCGCTACCATTCTCGGCGGAACCGTCAGTACCACGATCCTGGGCGGAACGATCGACAACTTGCTCAACGGCACCATCACCAGCGTGCTTGGGGCCACGATCACCGCAGGG
>NZ_BIMB01000081.1 GCF_004000865.1 Paenibacillus elgii NBRC 100335
ATTCTCACAAAGGAATGCTGCTAGTTGTTACGCACAGCCGATATCTATTGAATCATTGTTTCAACAAAATTATACACCTTGAAAACATGGAGATCCAAGAGTTTGATGGGCGATATATTGAGTATAACTTTTCATTACTTCAGACAAAAATTGAGTTACAAGAACTCGCAGTTGCTGAGCATGAAGAGATTGAGAGAAACGAGAACATCATCAATAATCTTAGAGCTATCGCAACTAATAATTCTGAAGCATCAAGAGGGAGAACGTTAAAAGCTAGAGTTAAATTTCATGAAAGATTGGAAGCGCGTAGAATTAAAGCACCATTTGTTGATATTAAGCAACCGAATATCAGTTTTGGTATTGATAATGAAATTGAAGATACCATTGTTGTAAATGTCAATAATTATAGTGTTGGCTTTGATGAGCTGCTTTTAGACAATGTTAACTTTGAGATAAAATCTACTGATAAAGTAGCTATTATCGGTTCAAACGGTACCGGGAAAACGACCTTACTTCGGGAGATTTTTAAAAATAATCATGATTCAATTGAAATAAATGCTGATGTTAAAGTGGCTTATTTATCTCAGCTTCAAGGTGAAATGCTAAAGGATTCTAATACAATACTAGAAGAATTCATCGATGCGGGGTTTAAAACTTATGATGAGATCAGATTGTATCTTTCCAACTATGGCTTTGAAGGAGAGATCGTTAGTCAAAAGATAGAATCTTTATCTGGTGGAGAAAAAAATATACTTCAATTGGCTAAAGTTTCTGCCAGTAAAGCTAACGTATTGCTTCTTGATGAACCGACAAGCCATTTAGATACCTATACACAAATAGCGCTGGAGAAAGCCATAAAAGAATTTAAAGGTGCAATTCTCATGATTTCTCATGATTTCTATTCTGTTGTAAATGGTATGGATTATGTTTTAATTATTGACGATAAGACGATTAGAAAAATGAGTATGCCAAAATTTAGACGGATGATTTATGCTAGTCATTTTGATAGAGACTATTTAGAAACGGAACAAAAGAAAAAATCAGTTGAAATGAAAATAGAATTGGCTTTAAAAGATACTGATTTTGAACGTGCAAAAGGATTGATTGATGAGCTGGAAGAGCTGATTAAGTTACTTTAGATTACAACCCTCGGAACCATCCAACTAGGTCTCCTATAATTCGCCTTAGAGATGATATGGAGAACCTTACCATAAGTAGTTTTAGGTGGTACAAAAATCCCACTAAAGCCTATCTCTAGTGGGATAAACATATTTCTATAGCACCTTTCTTCACACTTTGGAAGGTCTCTACACCCTTCTTGTCACTAAGAGTCATACTTGTAGAAGGTCCAAATGACTTGATGACCTATAAAGAAATAATAAAGAAAAAGGTACTCGAAATTACGGGGGATGAAAAGTACGCTGAAACATATTTGAATTTTAATAACATATCTATAGTTCCGCACCATGGCAAGATAACAGCAACGATTTTGATTAGACTGTGCAAGCACCTTGGCATAGGGAATTATGATTATCATAGTAGGGATGACTGACAAGCTTGACTGCAATTCCAAACACCAAAGATTGGGTTAGCAAATATTCTGAGCTTGCGAGGCAAGCTCCTTTCGCATTTTCGCTGAAAGCCCCGTTACGGTGAACCTTATCATAAGTGACGGCGAAATTAGGCCGTACGGCTAAAGTCACGTATTTAGTCGTAAAAGGTTCGGTACTGTATTAGAAGGATCCAAAGCGGCTGCCTGCGGCCACGCCTTTGGGGGATATGCGTTCAATCTCGGCCAGATCGTCAGCTGTCAGCTTCACTTGTAGCGCGCCGAAGTTTTCTTGTACACGATCCAATCGTTTCGTTCCCGGAATGGGAACGCATAAAAGAGGAAAGAGGAGCTTTAAATGATCTACAAATTTACAGAAGTGCTGAATGATTTGATAGACTATTTCATTCTCGGGGATATTCTGCTGCTGGAGAGCTGGAAACAGTCCAATCATCATTCAGACAACCTAGCAATGGAATTTACAACAAACGAAAGCGGCGATCATGCCGTGCTTGATGGTATCGTACTTCCAATGGCAGGGATTGAAAACTATCCCTATACAATTATATTTAATCTTTCTGGTAATACACCGGAATTGTTAAAATCAGATAGCCATTTACAATTTAGACGTGGTGGCTATTCGCTTAAAGTTGAGAACAACATACTGATGTTGTTTACTTGGCGAATACTAGAACAATTCACTAACGAAAGAGTCAACGCTTTACTTAATCATTACCGGCAATACAAAAAGCCGATGATTGAAATTGAAAACGGCTGGTACAGCATAGAAATATTGGGTGGGGAAACGTTGCAGGATTCATATTATGAACCCACATTTGAGTTTGTTTTGCAAAAGACAGAAAGGAAGGGGCCAGCGGAATTTGACATCAATTTAGATTTTAAGATTGAAAGTTCCACCTACTAAAATAGAAGTTTGCCAACCCTCGCATCGCATCGGTAAAGCATTTAAGGGACGATCTTCATAAGGTAGATATTATTCTGGAGATCTCCAAGTAAGGCGAAGCTTCTCCCGTCAATTGGTTCCTGAAAGGTTGGCCAATATGCACTGCGGTATGTTCCTTTCGCACTTTTCGCCGATAGGCCCGTTAAGCTGAACCTTATCATAAGTAGGGCGAAATTTTGAGCTGTCAATCCTTACGGGCTTGGAATTCGCGTCGACCGATCTTGGACGCGTTCTCAGCTTGGTTAGAAGCTCTATTCCAAAAAAGCCATCGTTCAGCTCCGTTACATCCAAGACGGGGTTATTCGGTGTTCCTTCAATGCTCTTGTTTCTTAATCATAAGTTTGTTTAAGGGGTAATTAACTTTTTATTTATTTTGAATTTCTGTTCTTGTTCTCTAACATTTCGGTTCGAGGGTCAAATAGCCCGCAGGAGAACCCCCCTTGCTGCTTCTATGAAAGATAACATGATTGGTGAAAGCCACTTGTCTTTATGCCATAACATCTGTGTAAACACGTGCAAGTCCGGAATTTGCCATGGAAGGGCAACAAGTTCGCCCCGTTCAACTTCGGCTTCCACTGTTATTTCAGGAAGAAAGGCAATACCGATTCCCGAAATTGCACATTGTTTAATGGCTTCGGCACTTTGAAACTCCAAATACGTAATACCATCAATGCCCTCTTTCTCGAATGATCGGTCAAACATGGTTCGATAGGGACAGCCCTTTTCATTCGTCAGGAACACTTCTCCGTGGAAATCTTCCAGCTGTAGCACAGTTCGTTTCGCGAGTGGATGGTCTGGAGCGGCGAAAAGGCGGAAAGTTTCTTCCAGCAACGGTTCCACTGCAAGTCCGCCTGAGCGAATGGATTCATCCAACATAAAGACGGTTGTTGGCGCTTAGTACAAACGGATAGATCATCCTTAACATTGGAGTGTCCTGTTAGCGGCAACTAAATTCAGCTGGCATTCCACGAACCTCGCATTGATTTTAGCAGTCAAATCAACTTTCGGGCGAGTGTTAATCTTAAAACGAAGGAGCGTGCCGAGGCAGGCTCCTTTCGCATTTTTCGCCGATGGACCCGTTAAGCTGAACTGTATCGCAAATAACAGTAAGAATAGGTGGATTTTCCAAAGGCATGTAAATTGGTTTTTGAAGAAATCCATTTGATTGTGCATGTGCCCACAATTGCGGAACAGTCTTAAAAGCATCAGTCGTTTTTACGGGTACCCTGCTTTACCAGTGAGTATAGAAAATTTTCAAATTACGACTCCCAGTTTCGAAAGAACCTGATCTATTTCATCAAAATGTTCTTTGTCGCTTGAAGCATAAATCAAATTAAAACTATCGTCATTTTTCATTACCGTTATGATACTGTCATCGTAATTCCCATAAAATTCGATACCGATCCAATGCCGAAAGGAGAAACCTTTGTTTTTAAAGTTCTCACGAATAAAATCCAAGTCCGTTTGTTCTATGGAATAGAACGATTCACAGCCGTATTCAAGAGCGAATCCGGTTTGCAAAAAGGCCATCGCATGAAAAAAATCGGTCAATGTTTCAAATTCCTTATGCCATACCTTTTCATCGTAACTCATATAGACAGGGGGATTAGTCCTTGTTAAATCGTTCTTATGGATTCCCCAAACACAGACACGCTGGTTTTCGCAATAAAAAATTAAATATTCGCTATGTTTGAAATAGTCGAATTGCTCGGGCTTGATCAAACTATCTTGCGTATGATTCAGCCGCTCGTCTTTACCAAGTTCCAAATAATAATCTATAAACACCTGAGGCAATTCACCAAAAATAGTTTTAATGATTTGTATCTCGTCATGACTAAACCCGTTTCGTTCTGTAATATGAAACAGGTTTTTAATCATTTTAAAATCAGTCATCCGCATCACACCTTATTTCATTTTTTTGATCCTTATTCCGAAATGCTAGCATACTACCTTATTTAAAAACAAACGGAACAGCTGACCAAAGGGGCATGCATCCAAACCTGTAACAGTTATTGACAAACAGAGGAGGATAGCTGTAATATAACATCGTTATATAAATATAACTTAGTTAAAGTGAGGGGTTATATGAAATCACTATCTGTAGTTATTATCGGTGGCGGTCTCGGAGGACTTGCATTGGCACAAAGTTTGAAAAAAAACCACATTGACTTTCATGTTTGTGAACGCGAGCATGAAGACAATTTTGTTCAAACAGGCTATCGAATCAAAATAAATGAGAATGGATCCAATGCGCTGCGGTTTTGTCTTCCTGAAAAACTTTACGATCTCTATATTGAAACATCCGTTATAGGACCCGCACACCCTGTCTTCTTAGATCCGATCTCTCTGGAACCGACAAAAGAACAGCACCCGATGTACAACAAAGCGGAAGCCACACCATCTGTAAATCGGTTTACCTTTCGTGAAGTGTTGCTTGGCGAACTAAGTGACAAGATCCGTTACGGATACCGGTTTACCCATTATGAAAGGTTAGAAAACGGACGCTTAAGAGCGTGGTTCGATAATGGGGAGCATATTGATGCGGATGTCCTGGTTGGTGCTGACGGGGGAGGATCCAAAGTTCGCCATCAGTACAAACCTGGGGTGAAAATTTTCGATACTGGGGGAAGGGCTCTTTATACCAAGGTATTTCTGAATGATGCGCGGAGAAAGGAACTAAATAGGCTCATTGGGGATGGCAGCATGAGAGGCCTTCTAAATCCGGAAGGAGATGCTCCGGTTTCCCTTCTTCTTGAAGACATGGCCTTCAAGCCGAATATTGAACATTTACCGGAATCCATGTCCCTTCATGTGAAAATTTCTCCTCAACAGGATTACCTGTACGCTGTGTTTGCGTGCTCGGCCGAGTGGTTTGGGATTCCTGATGAGCAGCTCTTCCAAATGAACGGTTTTGAATTGTTGTCCTTTACTCAAGAGAAAACCAAACATTGGCATCCGCAAGTAAAACGGATGCTGGAATTAGCGGAGCCAGAGAAAACGGCTATTTATCACCTCCGTAATGTTCTGCCGTATAAGCCTTGGAAAGAAACGACCTCTCTGGTTTTGCTGGGAGACGCTCTGCACCCCATGACACCGGCAGGTATCGGTGGGAACGCGGCACTCTTTGATGCCTGCGAGCTCTCGAAAGAATTAATCAACGTAAAAAACGGGGAAAAGGAACTTTTGACCGCGTTACGCGATTATGAAGTGGGTGCCATTGAACGTGGGATGAGGGATGTTCGGCTCTCCTCGAAAGCAGGGGAAAGCATGTTCAACCAGAAGCCGTTGCCCGCTGAAGATGTAGAATTGGAGGAATAACTTGGTTTCTTTATATAGAGTATAATAAGTCGTATAAGAATTTTTGGAATGGAGTTGGAATGCTTTTTATGCCTCAACGCAGGCCACATATCAGCGAGGAGAAAATAATAGCAGCCTCGTGGCGGCTTCTCTCCGACCAAGGAATCGAAAATTTTACAATAAGAAACCTCTGCAAGGAATTGAATGTTCAAGCCCCCACGATCTATTGGTACTTCGAGAGTAAGCAGGTCCTTTATCAAACGTTAGCCAACCTGGTTTCAAGAGAGATCATAAGCGATCTTCCCAAGCAAGGAGACTGGCGAGAAAGGCTTCAGATAAGCGCAGCTGTTATTCGGAGGAAGCTCCAGCAGTTTCCTTGCTCCGGTCAACTTCTGATGAAGTCAAGGCCGGAGGCTGATTTTATGGAACTGTTCGAATTCCTATTGCAGATGATCGAACCTACTTCATTGACGGATAAACAAAAATTTTCATATACGACTCATTTGTTTAACTACGTCATCAATTTCGTCGTTGAAGAATATGAACAACGTATGTTACAGATATCGTTAGAGGAGGGCAAAAAGGAGAATACTCACGCGGATCTATCGCAATTCAAATTGCTTCAACGGATGCACGAAGAAGGTATGTTTAGATTGATTGGTTCTGATGAACTGTTTAATTCCGGAATTCTCTTATTACTTGATGGAATAGAGCAGAGGGTTAAAAAGGTTTGACGAAACCGATCTTTTCCATATCCTTTTTGCATTCGGCTGCGGCTTTCTTTATCAGTTTGTTAGAGGAAGCAAGCCGCAGCATTCACAGGATTCCGTTAGTACGCGATATAGGACAGAATGAACGGAGGGCCATGGGTGATTGCTTTTAATGCAAAAGTCATATCGGGGTATTCGATGGGTAATGTTGTATTGGGGAGAAATATATCTGAGTATATTGATGAACTATATTCGCGGCACAAGGTTGAGCTTAAAGGATATTCCGTTCCCGATGGCGAGGTAAGATCTGCATATACATTGGATAGCACTATGACAATTGTTGTAGATTCCAGTGGCCTGATCGTTTCTATTGGCTGTAATCAAGGTTACAAGGGGCGCTATAAGGGATGTTTGTACGCCGGGCAATCGATAAGGGATATAATGGGGTTGACATCCAGGCAGCGAATTTTTAATGGTTCGCTGATCATTGATGATGACTTTGGATTTTCTTTTGTAATTCCTTCGCCTTATGATGAAATTGCTGATGTAATAGATCACTTGCCGCTCGATTTGATTCTTAACGAAATCTATGTGGCTGACTTTTCTTCTTGGGATCCTAGATTTCTCCACGAAAGGAAGACAAAGGGGCGAAAATGAATTTTCAAGTGCTTTCTAATCAAACGATTGCTAGCAGAGCTCAACCGGCCGCTCCGCTCCATGACAGTCGTCCATCTCCTGATTCCGCTTGCAGAACCGCCCCCAAAATACGGCTATGATCTACCGCGAGTGAATTAGCCGATCCAAATTTTGAATGCGTTGTTGCATGAAAAATCCCCTCTCATCGTAGCCGTTATATTTTTAGGTAGAAACTTACAAAAAAGTACCCCAACATTATAATTGTTATATATATCCTATAGCGGCACTGACCGAGTAAATGCGGATGATATCCGAGGCGGTCAAACTTAGATCTGTTGAAAGCAAGGCCAGCCATTCGTTTTTTTTGGAACGATGGCGCACAAATACGATCATCACCGGAATACCAGGGACCAGTGAGGTATGGATACAGCGAAGGATGTTTCGGTTCTTTCCTTCGACTCGCGGCACGGTCGCATACAACTCCTTCAGGCTGAGTCTCCGTTCACCAGATAGCGCTTGTTATCATTTTTGACCATGCCGATCACAGGGAGTCCGCGTCGGAGGACTTCCTGAATGAGCGTAGCATGCGTAAACCAACTGTCCATTAGGACATATGAAGCCGAAATGCCGGCCTGCAAAGCACGATTCAACATAGCCTCGATCACCTGCGGTGCTGTGAGGTACGCTTCTTGCCGACGCTTATAACCGTGGCTTCGCTTGTCGATTTCATTCAACATCCCCGTGATGTCACGGTGTTCATGGCATGATCTCCATCGAAAATGTTGAATATTGGAAATTATGGCGAATTCGGGAATTGCATACAAGGACCCTCCGCCATTCATAAATGGCATAGAGAGTACTCGAACCGCTGCCCGCTCAACCGGCTTAGGAGCCCAGCTGCTTTCTCTCCGCTCAGTAAGCCCGGCTGATCGATCACAAGCGCGCAAGTGCCCGCTCCGAGCGTATTTTGAAAGTCCAAATCCCAAAGTCCGTACGGTTTTCCCGTCTCGGGATCATGCCAAATTGCTGCAGGATCTTTCAACCAAGATTCGATAAAAGAGGACCAGTCATCCACCTTTCTTCCGCCGTCACTTATTGTAGGCTCACAGAAATTTTCACCTGCATGAACGGTAATGGTTTCCCCGTAATCCTCAAACCAAAGTCCCTTACATTCCCCATAACGAACAAAAGTATGAGTCTCATCGAAAAATCCAACTGGTTCAAGCTGCCCGTCTACGCAAAATGCATAATATAACGGGCCGGGGACGTAGCGATTAATCGAATTGAACGAAAAATCTTTCGAAACCCAACCGTTATCGCGCAGCTCTTCGATGAGAACCGGCACACTTAGCGCATCGCCGTCGTAATAGCCTGCCGGAGTGCGCCCCCTTCTGCGATCATGGGCAAAATAATACGAATGCGGCACAATACCGACTTGCTTGAGTCCGTCGATGAAGGAGCGCAGGTCGAGCGGATCGGGGAAATGGACGCCGGCTTCAAAATCATTTATGCCATGTTCTTGTATGACTACGCTATGCCATAGTTCCCACAAAGTCGTCTCGGCGATGGAATTGCCCTTAGGCTCCTTCCAGAAGCCATAGTGAAGCAGTTCCCGCTGCAGCATTTGCAAATCCGGCTTTGGCAAGAGCGGATCGCAAGGAAACAAATACATGAAGTGTTCTGACATCGTTTTCCTCCAGACAATGGATTTTGGAATAAATTTTTTCGCTTTCATCAAACCGGCTGCATCATCCGCATAAACTTTCCCATCCATCTCCAAATCGACGAGCTAGGTTGCATAGGAGCAGCGAATAAAGCCCTCCCGGCCTGATCCCAATACATGTCCCGGTACGGCCGCCACCTTCACTTCCTTCAGCAGCCGAAGCGCAAACTGCTCAGAGGACACGCCGGTCGAAGTCTATGACTGTTCTTCCAGAAAATCATCATTATGCTGGAAAATCGTCTTCTCCAGTCTGCTCCAGAACCGAAGAGCTGTTTGAATGTGATTGATTTCTGCGGCTTCAACCTGACGGGTATTCCCTTCGTTATGCGGCTGAAATTTTAAAACAACCTTCTTTATTCCGTCATCGCTTGTTTCGATATCAAAGTGATATATGAAGACATCAAACTCGCCATCAATCGTAGGAAATAACGACAAATCACGTCTTTCTTTACCCACACCGACGCGAGGTTTGTCTTCTCCTTTGGGCAATCGGAAACAGTAATGCAAACTGCCGCTCCAGTAGCCGCTTTTATCTTCATCATAGTAGTCGTTGAACTTTTTCGATACGATCGGCAAAGCGAGTATTCGCTCGATCTTTTCCACCGTTACCGTGTCGCGGAGCTGCTCTTGCCAATAGGGAATCATTTCCACGTCGAGGCTTTCCCTGTAGGAGATTTCCTTCAGTATACGGGGCCAATAATGTTTCAGGAGCTGCACGTACGGCGCAGGAGAACGGTCATCCAACTGATGCCAATCCTCCTCGGCATTGTTTTGATAAATTATATCAAGACAAATTTTCTCATTTAAGTAAATGAATACGGCGAAAGTATCATCCTGCAGCATATAAATATTCCCGCCGACTTTCTTGCCTTCCTCATTAAGATAAGGCCGGGTCGCTCTTATGCTAACATCATCTATATAAAATCTGTATATATCATCCTCCCCGAATAAAGGAGAGGCCAAGATTCGCTGCAAATTGTTCACGCTCAATTCTTCATTCTCAAAAATCCGCGGTGGTTCTTCCGGCCACTCTTCCATGAGAAGGGGCTGGTTTGCCTTCAGTCTATTGAACATTCCTTCTCTATTGAGCTGTGTTTCACCCTCATAATATTCATCATGATCATCAATCCAATAGCACCCTTCTGCAAGCACTGTTTGAACGTCATTTTCATCAAACTCATCTGCATCCACCCAATGTTTCTTGAAATGGCGTTCACCCTTTATCCCTACATAGTATTCGTCTGTTTCCACAAACAGGGGAGCCGTAACGTTCCCTCGTACGCTAAGCATTCCATGATTATAATCGCCCCAAAATAATTCCTTCACTTCAAGATTGCCACAGATATAGATTTCTTGACCGCCGACAATGATATTGGAGGCTTGTACATTGCCCAGCACAATCAAGCCTGTTGAGCCGTCTGTATTTTCATTATATATGTAGTTTTGGACAATCAGGTCCCCTGTTATCAAGATTAAAAACATCGATTGCTGCTCAAGCCACGCTTCATGCTGCCCGCATTCTCTTTGCGCATCGATTCCCAATGGATAATCAAGATGAATATGGTGGGCGGTTAAGTCTCCGTCATATACGAGCACTGTTTCATTTTCAAATTCGCCATTATTCTTTTCATTGCGAGAGTAGGCCCAGCAATCTGAAGGGAGCAAGTGCTTGATTTCTGAAAAAGTACGCTTGGTGTAGGCAGGTAAGTTCGACCCCGCTTTTCCGCCGTCAACATCCGCAGGACGCATAGCATTGAAAGCAATGTCATAACTGGATTCTGCGATGATTTCTACAGCGCGTTCCAACCCATAAGAATCATGCTCGCTATACGTCTTTCTCCATTCAAAATTCCGCAATTCAATACGGCTATTGATATCTCCATCCCAATGCACGTTAAATCCGAAGCTTTCAAGAAACGAAACGATGACATTCGCCACTTTGACAGCATGTTCCGTATTTTCTCTGAACGTGCCGAAGGCAATAGGCAGTACATTGCTACCGATAGCCCTCTCAATATCCTGCTCGTGATAAAAACAGTAGCCCGCAGGCAATTTCCCTCGTTTAATCAGTTCTTCATAACATTCATTCGCATCGTCAATGCCATCGCTTATCGTAATGCCGGCATTATGCAGCGCAATGATACCTCCATCGCAAAGCATGTCAAAGACCGTCGCTAGATTTTCAAAATGCGTTGGACGAGGCCATTGTTTAGAAGCTTCCGTATGACGATTGAACAAGCTGTTTATTTCTGTCTGAAGCTGCTCCTCTTCGATGGAAATATCATATTCTTCCATTAATATTTTGAAGATTTCCTCTCGGCTATGAAAGCCTGTTTTGACGAGCAGCTCAATTTGTTCGATCATACTCTTGCGTCATCCCCTCCGATTGGATTACTTCCATATAAATCATCTCATATTTACAGCGGAAATTCCATTAAATAGAACTTTCACACTCTAGTAAACCCCCACTTGCCCCCTTCGAACTCGCACAAACCTGACTGCGCGGCAATCTTCCACCGTGGTGGCCACCCAACTGGCCAAAGCGTTGTCTTAGAGGTTATTCAAATATTGGATAGTTGCGTGGTGACAATATAGTCTGTTGTTACTGTTTGCGTCTTACGAAAATGTGTTTTATAATTTTGGAAAGAATGTCGCACGGAGATTTAAATTCATGAAATTAAAAGAAAACGGAGATATATGGGAATGAGTGATGAAATAAAAATTGTTGCGTACAATCCGCAATGGGCAAAAATGGAAAAGTGAAGAATTGACTTGAACGTCGATGCCACCACGCTTATTTTGAAATAAAGGGAAGCTTAAGCTAGAAGATAGCTTGAGCTTTTTATTTGTCATGAAAACAAACGCATGTTCCTATTTGATATCAGAATTGGATAATTGGGGGCGTTTTTGGTTTGAATTTCTTCAGAATTTCTTTAGAAATCCTTTGATAGGCTCTTTAGATATTTCAATTAGTATACTCTTATCGAGATTAACAAGAAGAGCAACACGGAGTTACGGCAGTGATTATAGGGGGAGTAAAGCGTGATGAATACAGTGCTTGTTGTCGATGACGATTCAGAAATTCGGGATGTCATTCATGTATACTTGCGAAACGAAGGATATCGCGTTTTAGAAGCTGTGGACGGTCTGGAAGCGTTAGATGTATTAAAATCAAACTCTGTCCAACTGGTTATCTTGGATGTGATGATGCCCCGAATGGATGGCATCAAAACTTGCTTCAAAATCAGGGAGACTTCGACAATCCCCATTATCATGCTCTCGGCCAAAGAAGAAGACATTGATAAAATTACAGGTCTTACTACCGGTGCGGACGATTACGTAGCGAAACCCTTTAATCCGTTAGAATTGCTAGCTCGAGTCAAAGCCCAATTAAGGCGACAAACGTTCTCGGCAAAAGAAGCAAACGATTCCCTAATCCGTATCCAAGACCTTGTTATCGACAAGGCTAAACATTCCGTAACCATGAATGGCATCGAAATTGCACTAACGCCACGGGAGTTTTCCATTTTACAATTGCTCGCAAGTTCCCCAGGGCAAGTGTTTAGTGCTGATAAAATCTACGAAAGCGTATGGAATGAACCGTTCGGATATTCGGATAATACGGTAATGGTTCATATTCGGAATTTGCGTGAGAAAATTGAAGATCGCCCAAGAGAACCGCGATATATTAAAACCGTTTGGGGAGTAGGGTATAAAATTGAAAAATAAATTATTTAATCTAGTAAAAGGAAAAAGAAGTATTCGCGCCGAAATGTTCTGGACGTTCGTTTTTAGTCTCATTATTGCGTCTTTTATGGCTTCCTTTGCTGCGAATTTTATAAACCAATCTCAAATAGCATATCAACTTCGACTTTTGCCGCTTGTTATTTTTGGAATATCCTTTATTTTGTCGTTTTATTTCCTGACTCGCCGTGTGGTTAATTTTCTTATCGCTTTGGCTGATGGGCTTCAAATCATTTCCGAAGGCGATTTGAATTATCGGGTACCCGATACTAGGAAAGATGAACTGGGCCGTGTTGCGCTTAACATCAATAGGATGACGGAGAGGCTACAGTGGCAGATGGAAAAAGAACGTCAAATCGAAAGCTCTAAAATGGAGCTGATTACTGGCGTTTCCCACGATTTACGTACACCACTTACGAGTATAATTGGCTATTTAGATTTACTAAGAACGAATTCATTTCAAGACAAAGATGAATTTACACGGTTTGTTCAAAATACGTATAACAAAGCCATCCATTTAAAAAAGTTAATTGACGATTTGTTTGAATATACACGTCTTACGTCTACCGCTATCCAATTAAACCTAAAGACAATTGATGTTCGTCAGCTTCTCGTCCAGATGCTGTTTGAATTTGAGCCAATTGCTCAGGAAAACGGAATCCAAATCGTTAAAGAGATTGGTCATACTCCTGTTATCGCCTTGATCGACAGCGGGAAATTTTCAAGAGCTATCGATAATCTGCTGATAAACGCCCTCAAAAATGCTATTAAGCCGGGGCCTATTCACGTTTTATTAAAGTCGGATGAGCATCGATTTTTCATTGAGGTCGAAAATGAAGGCCAGCCCCTTACGCAAGAACAAGAAAACAAACTATTTGATCGTTTTTATAAAGTTGACCATTCACGGAGCAGCGAAGGCATTCAGACTGGAACGGGATTAGGACTTTCCATCGCCAGAAATATTATCGAACTGCACGGAGGAACTTTAACACTGACACATAAGAATGGCACTTATGTTTTTACAATGGAGGTTCCCTTCAGTCAGGAACCAAACAACGTAGGGTACGTAAAGCAGTACGCAGGCAATTCGATGAAAGGATGATAGAAATGCCAACGAATAACCAGGCTTGTCCTCCTGTCGGGTCTATTAGAGGAGATGGTCGTTATCCTATCGACCTGACGGGTCCTCGTAGTCACACGCTTGTCCTTGAGCCCGGTGTGGGCAGCCTCTCCATTGGACCGGCGCAATTGGGCAAAAAGGCAGATCTTCACGTCGCGCCCGATGCGCAAGTCGATTGGACCGTATTCAATGCCTTTGCCACGCCGGCCGGCTCGCCCTGGCCGCGATTTCTGCGCTATACAGGCAGCGACGCGGGCTTCTTCGCCTGGGCGCAGGAACGCCCTATTGAAGAAATGGCATGGGTTCCGATCCTGTCTGCAGATACGGTGGCGGACGCCAGCCAATCCATTGTGCATGGCTTGTCTATCGAACTGGACCAGTCCGGGAGTCGTTTGCACCTGAAGCTTCCGAAGCGGGAGGTCTTTGAATATTTCCGCCTGAGTGTGGCCGGCGATCTATCACGCTTCTCGGCCACTGGCGATGTGCCATATTCTCTGACACTGGCGCCGCGTACCAGCCGACGCAAAAGTGATGCCCCCTTCTTGCTGCCCGACATGGGTGAATTGCATCAGGTCACAAGCCTGACGCTCCGGAATGCGCCGCTGGGACAGCCGATCTCGCTGGAGTGTCTGAACCGGTTCCCAAACCTTAGCTCGTTGAGTTTGTGGGGGAACTTCTGCGACTTGGACTTGCTGGTCCATCATGCCCAGTTAACGAATCTGGAGCTTCGCTTTATGCCCGATCTGGGTGACTTGCCACCCTTGAGCGTGTGGCCGCTGCTTGACAGATTTATCGCCTACAACGTGGAAGAGACCGCGGGCAAGCGCCTAAAGCAGCAAATGAAAGCACGCGCTAATACTCGCCCGTGGACCGGTCATGCTTCAGTGAGTCAATTGCGAAAGCCGGAGTGGTGGACGACCGAGTATGGCCGTCCGTTCTCGTCGTGGCCTAAACGTCTGGCCAAGCTGGCTAACGAAGCTTACGACATTGCACAGGCAGCCTTGGCTCAGGCTCGCAGCTTTGCCGATGCTGAGGCGGCCATTATCGCCTTCACCGCACGCTTCAATACCCTCAAAGGCATCGAAACCACTGAACGTGAAGATCTTGCTGAAGCAGTATGGCAACTAAGCCAGTCTGACCACCTGATCGGCCAGCCTATACCAGAGGAGATGGCTCAACGCTGGTTCGATGCAGCGCGCGATTACTGAATAGGTGCTGTCAGTTTCTGGTCTTAACAGCTAACCCACTGAATGATATTGGCCCTACAACATCTACTCTTGTATTTGCAGTACGGTTTTCTGCTGTGACGGTGTAAGCATGAGTACCTGCTTTTACATTTCTGTCTTCAGCTTGGAAGGTAACGATATAATTTTGCTCTGACCCCGTAGATTCGATACCTTGCTGTGTGTTAAAAATTTCCTTATTGCTGCGGAAGACTCTAAAGCGAATTTGCCCAATGCCTGTGATACCTCTGACACCAACGGATACCACCAAATCTACCCGGTTCGGTTGAGAATTCACTGGAATCCGTATTGGGATCGTTGCTATGCCAGATTTTTGCGGGGAACGTCGAATAGTAAACGATTTGGCCGGGTTGAAGCGACTAAGCGGCTGAACGGCCGCTTTATCAAGGATACGTACCACAAGATCAACTCCTCTTTTTTTAATGCTCCAATTTATGTAAGAGGTAAAGGGAATGATTGGGCACGTTTAAGATGATTACAATCAAAATAAAGCGCAAAAAAAGCGCCAGCGAAAACACCTGGATAGCTAATGTGTCGGGTAGACACTTAGAATCAGGTATTTTCAACTGGCGCGATTCGCTAATGATCTCTATCCGCTCTTATGTTTACCAGATCGAGACGCGATCCTCCGGAGCAACAAACATGCCATCTCCAGGCTTAATTCCATAGGTTTCATAGAATTCCGGGAAGTTCACAATCGTGCGGTTGACTCGAATTTTATTGGCCGAATGTACATCGTTTGTGCTTAGGGTCGCTGCAAATTCTTTTGTGGTTGTGGACTTCCACATTTTCGCATTGCTTTCGAAATACGCTTTATAATCCGGATTGTTCATTTCGGATACAACTTGTAGTGAAGCGGCCATTCCGCCTAAATCGGCGACATTCTCGCTTAGGGTAAGCAGACCGTCGTTCACTACACCCGGAACAATCTCGATTCCGTTATAGAACTTAATCAGTTCCTGATTTTTCTCTTTGAATTTCTTAAAGTCCTCTTCCGTCCACCAGTTATTTGCATTGCCATTCTCGTCGTATGCCGATCCGTTGTTATCAAATGCATGGCTGATCTCATGGCCGATGATCATGCCAATGGCTCCAAAGTTTTCTTCAGGTTTAGCGTTAATGTCATAGAAAGGCGCTTGCAAAATACCGGCAGGGAACGTAATTTCGTTATTAAGCGCATTGTAGAAAGCATTTACTGTATAAACGCTGGTTCCCCATTCCGTTCGATCCACCGGCTTTCCCAGCTTTGCTTTCAACTTATCAATGGATGCTGTGGTTACTGCGAAGGTATTAGAGAACAGCGAACCGCCTTTGTCGTATGTCTTGATAGCTATTTTGTCTAATGTCGTATCCCACTTATCCGGATATCCGATCTTAACAATCATCGTATCCAGCTTCTTCATCGCTTTAGCTTTTGTTGCTTCTGACATCCAATCAAGCGATTGTATTCTTTTCTCATACGTAGCGATTAATTTCTTTACCATTTGCTCAACATCTTTTTTAGCTTCCGGCGAAAAATGTTTCTCAGCAAACATTTGCTCCAAATATCCGCTCATCGTGCTCTTTGTCATGGATACTGCAATTTCCCGGTCGGTTTTTTTCCCTGAAACGCCGTATAGCGCTGCGGAAAAGTCAGTTGCGGCGGCTCTGAATTCATCCGACAACAAACCGCTTGTTGCCATAAGCAGTTGTACTTTGGAGTAAGCTTTAAGCACTTCAATATTGGATTCAGTCAGAAACTCCGCGCCTTTTTGCGCCAGCTTCACATCGGATACGATCACTTTATCGGTATTGTCGACTTTCATCGATTTCAAGGCCTGTTTCATATCTACTTCTTTAAACAGGTCGTCGAATTGATCGATCGTGTACGGATTATAGTATTTATTGACGTCGCCTTGTTCATGAGGTTCAAGCGACACGGAAGCTAGGCTTTTCTCCATTTCATAAACCTTCTCGGCGCGGGCTTTCGCTGCAGTCTCTTCTTCACCCGCCAGCATGAGAATTTTGGTTATATATTGACAATAGGCTTCTTTCGCTTTCGCGTCTTCCGTTACAAAGCTGTTTTTGTCCAGACCCGCGGTTAATCCGGTGTAATACAAAGCATTTTTACTGCTGTTCTTGGCATCGCCCATGATTGTAAAGCGGAATAGCATGCTTAGACCTAGTTCTTTCTCCATGGCAAGATCCGCTTGAACAAGCCCGTCAAGAGTTTTCGCCCCGTCCATTGCCGTTAAATATTTTTGAATGGGCTGAATCCCTTGTTTATTTCTATTTGCGGTATCCAACGCCGTCGCATAGAAGTCGGCAAGCTTCTGTTCTTTTGTTCCTTCCGCGAATGGTTTGCCGGTCAGCCCATCTATTATTTTTGCTATTTTATCGTTATTTTGCTTGTGCAGCTCCGGAAATCCGCCACCCATGATTTCTCCTGCCGAAATTGTCGATTTATTTAACCATTGCTTATTGATTGCTTCATAAAAATCGTCATTTAAATGAGAGCCTTCAAGCGCCCACACCCTGGCAATAATGGTCTGGAACTCAGCGATCGTCATATTGTCGTTTACGCCTAATGTGCCGTCAGGGTTGCCCGTCAGCACGCCTGCTTTGGCCAGTTTTTCGATATCTCCCTTAGCCCAAGCCGGCACATCGGTGAACTCGACGCCAAATGTCCCGCTGCGCAGATCGTTTCCGACAGGCTTCGGCAATTCGCCGAATGCCCTGCTCAGCATGACTAATGCCTCAATCTTCTTAGCCGGCCCCTTTTCCCGCAATTGTCCGTCTTCATAGCCTTGAATAACGGCTTCTTTATTAATGCCGGATGTATAAGCGTCGGCTGCCGTCAACAAGGTATTAACGATCTCTCCTCTTGTCGCTGGCGGCGGCGTTTCATCAGCATATACGGATACGCTGGCTGGCAGGACCATTGCAATGGCCATGAGTAGGGATAAACACTTCTTTTTCATCGTCGGGCTCCTTCATGGTGTACTTTTATGTATAAAAACAGATAAATCAATAGGATTTTTCCCATTCATATCCTTTCATTATAGCATAGATGAAACATTTCTGTTTGAAATGTTGTAAGGAGCCTGTTCGTTTTCTAGAAGCTGTCGCGCCGCGGCAAGCTCCTTGTCTATTTTTTGTATAGGTCCCTTTAATATAATGGTGACATACGCGTGTGAACTGGGCGTATTCTGTCAGTTACAGTATGTAAATGGCAAGATGATCAAAGGAGAGGGGGAAGAAAGTTACTAAGCATGATCAACGGCCTGCACGCCCACGGCACTTAACCGTTCATCCGGAACTCCGCAAGGTTTCGATGATGTAAAGGGTCGTTGGGATCAAGCAATAGCACATGTCTATTCGTTTGTTCGTTATATCGGCCGGATGATCCTGCTGTCGCCAAAATTTTCGGGAATTTGGGGAGTGGAGGAGATTTTTGTATTGAAACGAAAACGCAGTGTAGGTAAAGCTGTGCTATCTTTCTGCCTAGCAGTTTTGCTTGTCTGGCAGACGTTGATGTTCTCTGCTGCTGCATTTGCGGCGAGCGAAGGCGGCTCGCCGAGCGGGGACGAACCGTCGTCGGTAACCGAGGCGGTGTACGCTAAGCCGGATGAACCGCCGCCGGTAACTAGGGCGGTGTACGCTAAGCCGGTCAATTTTGCAGCGATGCAGGCAGTCCCGGCGGACAAAACGGCGGTGCTCATGGGAGCTAACTCGCCCTTTCCGCTGGAAGTCATACAGGACGGGAATGTCTTAAAGAAGGGTGACGCCATTCACGGCCGAAAGCCCTTCTCCCTGAAATCGAGCGATATCAAGGTTCCGGTGAAGGGCGACGCCGCCGACCCGAACACGGTGGATGGCAGCACCGTCATTTTGTATGGCGACTGGGTGATGCTGGACAAAGGGACTTATTTTCCGGAAGTGATTTTGCCGGCTGCCACCATGACGCTGAAGGAAAGATCGGGCTACACCATCGGAACGGCCTATTTCTCCGAAGCGGGTATCAAGGTGGTATTTAACGGCGAAGAACGCTTTTTCAACGGCCAGGGCAGGAACATTACCTTCGGCTTTGAATCCACCGCGAAGGCGGATGTATCGGGTATAGACTATGGCGACAAAAAGCCGATTAATATTTTCGGGGGGAGCTACTTGCTCGAAAACCCCAATGTCACGCCTGCGTACAACATCAACTTGAAATCCAACAGCAACGCTGCCGAAAACGACTGGATCTATACGGCGCATTTGACGGAGGGTACAATCGAGTGGCAGGTGGAAATTGCTGCCACGGATATGTTTGACCAAGCCCGACTGGATTCAGAAGAGCGGCACATTGGACAAGCGGTCGAGTTCCGCAGACCCGCGTACCATTACATGGACGATTGATGTCAACAAGAACTACAGCAAGCAGGGGCTGAAAAACTTTACCATCACCGATGCTCTGCCGGCAGGACTTGCCTGGAGATCAGCCGCATGGCAGTCGTGGGACAGTGCCAAGAAGGACTGGTCAGCTACAGCAACACCGATTACCCCCGACGCGAACAATGTGTATTCTTTCGGCGAGGTCAACGGCCCGGTCCGGCTGGTCATTGTGTCCGAAGTTACGGGCAATACAACCGGCTTCACCAACACGGCCACCACCCAGTGGAAGCTGGATGTCAATACTGTGCAGGACAATGACCAAGCTACTGTGAGGGATGCTGCCGCTATCACCATTGGCGCCCATACCCTGACAAAGACCACAAGTGCCGGTGATGTCCTTGGCTTGGGCTTATTGCCGTGGAAGGTTACCCTTACACCTCAGGAGGCCCTTCCGGACGGCGCGGTGTACGATCTGCTGGTGTATGGGGATGCGAACTCCATCGACTTCACCAAGGTTACCGTCAGCCCGGAGATTGACGCCGGAATCCTGGATCAGTTAAAGGGGGGGCCAAGATACTTCCAGCGGTTTCAGTCCGGTTCCTTTCAGTCGAGTGACGGCTTAACGCATCAGGTATACACACTTTCACAGGACGGGAAGCCTGTCGCCGACTTGCTTCGAGTCACCGGATACAGTAGCAATGCGCCCGCTTCCTTCACATTTAATTCCCTGATGACGAAGTGGCAGCACTTCGCGGGCAATGGCTCCACAACTCAATATAATCAGGCGTTTCTGTTTGAAGGTACAAAGCGGACACGTGATTCAAATCTGCCTTATCATCAGGTCAACAGCGGTATGCTGGCCAAAGAGATGCTCTATGCGTCAAAGCCAGCGGGAACATCCGTTAACCCTGGATATGTCAACCACTACATCCGAGATGACGCTAACGAAGCATATACACTGGCAGCCTATGATCAGGTGACCAAGACAGTGACCTTCCGGCTGTCGGTCAATATGAACGGCCTGAAGACCGAGACGATGGCAAAGGATGGCGGCAATCACGTTGCCAGCGACATTAAACTCGTCGATACTCTACCCGAGGGCTGGGAGTTTGTGCCCTATTCGGAGGGGCAGGCTTTTGCGATTTACAAGGGAACCCGGGCAGAGTATGGAGCGACTGTTAGCGCTGCGACGCTTATTTCCGACCCAAGTGATCTCGTGAGCTTCTCCGCCGCAGGGAACATAGGTACTTTTTCCTTTACCAAGCTGGAAAGTCCCTATGTCGTTCTGGTCAAGGCAAGACCTGCCGAGGCGACGCTGCGTCAATACTTTGAAACCGGCAAAGCAAAGCATGAGATGACGAACACCGCCGAGATGAAAATCACATGGGGGGATGAGCCTAGCACAGTCGCAGCCGCCCGCAAGGTCATCGTCCCGATGCAGTCGCTGGGCAAATCGGTGACGAAGCCGAACCCCGGCGTGCTGGAATGGACGGTGAATTACACCCCGCCCTTCGAGGTGAAGGACGGCGTCTATCTGCAGGATACCCTTGGCCAAGGGCTGGCGCTGCGCAAGGACGAAAGCGGGAAACTCTCGCTGCGACGCCCTGACATGGCGGTCTACCGTGCCAAGCTGACCCCCAGCGGCCAGCTGACGAGGGACGGCGATGCGCTGAACCTATACGACCCGAACAGCGCGGTCAAGGTGGAAACCGTCACAGAAGGCGGCGCAACCCGGCTGATTTTCCGGATAGCGAATCCGAACCAGCTCTACCAGATCGTGTATCAGACCGAGGTCACCGAAGTGCCCAGCGGCGGGAAGGTCGGCAACGAGATCAAGCTGATGGGCGATGACACCCTGAAGAGCGTCAGTGCCAAAAGCGAACACGCGGTCGACAACAGTGACGTGGGCGGTAGCGCAGACACCCAAGGCAAGCTGGATCTGGTCAAGGTCGATCCCAAAGGCAAGCCGCTCGGCGGCGTAATATTCACGCTGTATGAGCCCGACGGCATAACAGAGGTCACCAGCGGAACTACAGGTTCGGACGGCAAGCTTAGCCTGTTTGTCAAAGCAGGGCTTTACGTGCTCAAGCAAACGTATATCGACCCGATCACCTATCTGCCGACCACAACGGTTTATCAGGTGCGAGTGGCGTCCACTCCCTGGAATCCCATCTGGGTAGACGGGGTGGAGGTGACCAGCGCCAAGCCGCTCGTTGTGCCAACCCCGGTGTGGGAGGCTGGTCATTTGAAGCTGGACACGGCGATAGAGGGGAAAGCGGCGGACCCCAACAAGGAATTTGAATATACGATTACCTTCAGCAACGGCAAGTCCTATGCCTATTCTGGCGCAATAAGCGGCACCGTGCCCAGCGGCGGAACCGTTAAGCTGAAAGGCGGCCAAGCCATCACCATCAAGGATATCCCGGACGGCATCACCTACACCATCGTCCAGAAGGGGTACACAGACGAGGGCTACGCCACCAATCCGGCGGATCTGAAGCGTACCGGCAGCATCGTGGCGAACGAAACGGTCGAAGCGAAGTTCGTCAACGGCAAGTACCTCCCCGGCAAGCTGACGATCGGTCAGACGGTCGCGGGCAATGGCGCGGACAAGAATAAGGCATTCGAGTTCACCGTCACCTTCGAAGGCGCGGGTGAGGGCAAGACGTATACGTACACGACATCGGGCGGTACGACGGGAACCATCGGGTCCGGCGGCAAGTTCTCCCTCAAGCATGGGGAAACCGCCGTCATCGATGGGATTCCCAAGGATACAATCTACACCGTCACCGAGACCGATTATACAGCCGACGGCTACACGACGACTTGGCGGGACTGGAAAACGAACGGCACCATTGCCGAGGAGGGCGACCATAAAGAGGAGGTCGTCAACACGCGGATGGTGTACGGCGGCCTGCTGATCGGGCAGACGGTGGAAGGCAGCGGGGCGGACAAGAATAAAGGATTTGAGTTTACTGTCCAATTCCCGGACGCTGCTGCAGGTGATCCGTACGCCTACACGAAATCGGACGGCACGACGGGAACGATCAGATCCGGCGAGACGATCACGCTCAAGCATGGGCAGACCATCGCCATTGAAGGCATTCCGAGCGGCGTTCGCTATATCGTCACCGAGACCGATTACTCGGGCGAGGGTTACACCACCGACCCGGTGACTCGGACGCATAGCGGCACGATCATAGCGAAGCAGATTGCCGAAGCCCGATTCGTCAATGCGAAGCATCTGTCTGGCAAGCTGACGCTGACGGCGGATCCCGCGGTCGTTCCCGGCAACAGTACGACGCCTTCACAGTTGACGGCAACGTTGACCGATTATGAAGGCAAGCCGGTTGCGAACCAAGACGTCGTCTTCACACTGCCGGATCAATCGGAAGTCACGGCCAAGACCGATGCGCAAGGAAAAGCGGTCATCCCTTATACACCGCCAAAGCTGGGCACCACAACGCCTGAGGATCATCACATCACAGCTAAAGTGAACAGCCTGACGGAAGGGAAATTGACTGCTGCTACGACGGTAACCGCCGTGCCGGCGGCAATCATCGGGGTGCTGCGCGACAACACAACGGGCGAGGTGATTCCGAATGCGACCGTTGTCATCACCAACGAGGCGAATGGCGAGAAGCACACGATCACGACCGATGCGGCTGGCGCGTACTTCCTCCCTGTAGCATATGGCGGCGACTACACGATCAGCTTCACGAAAAAGATCAAAATGAACGGTGTTGACGAGTCGATTACTTTCACGCAAAAAGCGGAAGTTGACAGCAACGTGAAGGGCGGCGAGTTGGTTCCGGCGCACATTACGGCTGTAGGCGTCGTGCTCCTGAAGCAGCCCGAAGGAAAGTCTTCGCTGCTGAATAGCACGCTCGCCGGCAAGGCGCGCATTTATTTGCGGGATGCCAGCGGCAAATATATTGTCGATCAGAACGGGACTCCGAAAGCATTTGGCTTGCAACCGAACGGCGCATTCGCTGTGAATGGTTTATCTGCGGCGCACTACAAAATGGAAGTGCGTTACGAAGTTGAGCCGGGCCGAGAACTGACGCTCATTCGGGATGCGGGGCTAGACGTGAAAGCGAATGGGGAATTGAATATTTCTCAGCAGCTCGTCGACCCGTATGGCATCGTTTCAGATGCAACGACTCGCGCAACGATCGAAGGCGCCGAAGTGACGCTGTACTATGCCGATACGCCGAAGAACAAGGCGAATGGCATCGTGGCAGGCACGAAAGTGACGCTGCCGATGATTCCGGGCTTTGCGCCGAACGATAACGCCAGCCCAAGTCAGAACAGCGACGTAAACGGCGCATATGCGTACATGGTGTTCCCGAACACGGATTACTATCTGATTGTAACGAAAGCCGGGTATGAGACGTATACGAGCCCAACTATCTCGGTCGGAAGCGACATCGTACGTTACGATGTTCAGTTGAAGCCGGTAAGTTCCGGCGACAATGGCGGAGGAACTGAACCCGTCAAGCCTGGACCTGGCCCCGTCAAGCCCGAGCCTGGCGAAGGCAATAGCGGAACCGGCAACGGCGACGATGGATCCGATAACGTCGACAACGGAACCCGCGAAGGCAACAAGGGACCGGGT
>NZ_BIMB01000082.1 GCF_004000865.1 Paenibacillus elgii NBRC 100335
GGCTGCACCGAATACGGCGTCACATTTGGCTCCGGGATATTCGGCTGCACCGAATACGGCGTCACATTTGGCTCCGGGATATTCGGCTGCACCGAATACGGCGTTACATTTGGCTGCGCGATATTAGACAGCGGCATAACGTGCGGTATCCCCAAATTCGTGAGCGGTCCCATATGAGGCGTTTCCATCTCCGGCTGTGAACCTACATTAGGCATACCTACGTTCGGAGCGAGCGGAAGCTCCGAGATCGGAGACGCTTCAACAGGCAGCGGAGCTTGTGGAGCTACCGCCGGGTAAGGATTCGGATTCGAGCCCGGTTTCGGAATATAGACGACATCTCCGGTCATCAATACATTCGGATTTTTAAGCTGCGGGTTGGCCGCAATCATGTCCGCAAGCGGAACTCCCCACGCTTTGCCCAGCTTCCAAAGCGAATCCCCCTGGACAACGACGTGCTTATACAAATAATCCGTTGGCGGGGGGGCTACCGGCTTCGGCGCATGGGGAATTTTCACCTTCTGCCCGACATCGATGACGTTCGGATCGGTGATTTGCGGGTTGGCCGCGATCAGCTTGTCGAGTTCGACGCCGTACTTTTGGGACAGCCCATAGAGCGACTCGCCTTTCTTGACGATATGAATCTTCACTGCATAAACCTCCTTCAAGTTGTGCGGAAGTCGTATTGACTTAACAAAACCGCTTGATTTCCGGCCCGGAACCGGCTCCGTAAAGCCCGCTGGCGCTCCGGAACAAAATGACATTACAGTTTATGCAGCAAAGTAGGCATTTGACCATCCGAATCGAAAAAAATGGTACGAAACCACGGCATCTCTTACTACCCGTGATAGAGAGAAATTTCCCACGACAATCAAAACTCAAAAAAAAAGAAACCTGCCGCAGGCAGATTCCCCTAGATTCACCAGTTTATCACAAGCATCGACGTTTCCGCCGAAATTTCGCATTCTTTTTGCTGCCGTATTCGCCGTTTAAATAAACGACCTAAGCCATACGGGCTAGACTTTTGCCGTTTCGGTCCCGTAAGAAAACGTTGGATAGCAGCCCATGAGCCGGACTTGACAGCCGATGGCCTCGATTTCCTGCAGAGCCGCAGGAAGCAGTACGGAATCCATCGAAGCCTCAATGTCGATATAAAAATAATAGCTTCCCAGCTTTTTCTTCGTTGGGCGCGACTCGATTTTGGACAAGTTGATGCGCCTCCAGGCAAACGCCGAGAGCACCTGATGCAGCGCCCCCGGAAAATCCTCCGGCAGCGTGACCAGGATGGTCGTTTTCCGGTCGGCCGTCTCTTTGAGCTGCGGCTTCTCGTGACCGATCAGCACGAAGCGCGTGAAATTGTTCTGATGGTCCTGTACGCCCGCTGCCAGCGTCTCCAGCCCGTATAATGCCCCGGCGCCGAGCGGCGCAAGCGCGGCAGCGGCAGGATCGCCAAGCTCTCTGACCATACGCGCCGCTTCGCCGTTACTGCCGACAGGCTCCAGCTCGACATCGGGCAAATGCGTACGCAGAAATTGCTGGCACTGCGCCAGCGTCACCCCATGAGAATAAATTTTCCGGATTGCTCCGCAAGCCGCCTCCAGCTCATCCGAACCGCCTGGCCCGCCGGGCAAACGCAGCAGATTGATCGAAATGGGGTATACCCATTCCGCCTGAATCGGTAGGTCGACATTGTGCACGAGCCAGTCCACATGCAGGCTGACAGAGCCCTCAAACGTATTTTCGATCGGAATCACGCTGTAATCGGTCACGCCGTTTACCGTCGATTCGAACACATCCGCAATCAATTTGTAATTTACATAGTCAAAAGCGTCCCGACCAAGATAATGATGTGCGGATTCTTCGGTGTACGTTCCAGGTCCGAGGAGCGATATTCGCTTCATGCCCGGTTCTCTCCCTTTATCATTTCAAATAGTGTACGTCCGCTGTCCGCAGAGGTCACTCGGTGCGCCTGAACCCCCGCTCTGTCGGGACTCAGCCACATCGTCGAGGCCTCGATCCCCTCTTCCTTCAACGTTCCCCGCATGAAAGCCTCAAGCTCCGCCTTCCGGGAGCTGCGGCGATCGACGAGCGCCAGCATCGTCGGACCCGCGCCGCTAAGCGCGACGCCGAGCGCGCCGTGGTCCGTCGCTTCGGCGAGGATCTTGGCGAGCCCGGGCACGAGCGGACTCCGGTACGGCTGATGCAGCGCGTCCTTCATCGCGCGCGCGATCATGTCGAGCCGCCCGGTACATAGGGCGGCTACCAGCACGGACGAATGGCCGACGTTGAAGACGGCGTTCTCGAGGCTCTGCTCGCGCGGCAGCACCCCGCGAGCCTTGTCCGTCGACAGCTGGAAGTGCGGGATCGCCACCAGCACTTCCAGCTGTTCATGCGGCTCAATGCGGATATGCTCCGCTCGCTTCCCGTCCCAGAACGCGACGACGATACCGCCAAACAGCGAGGCCCCGACATTGTCGGGGTGCTGCTCCAGCTCCGTCGCCATTTGGAACAAATCGTCGTCGGTAAACGGACGATCGATCAGTGCGTTTGCCGCAGCCAGCGCGCCGACAATAGCCGAAGCGCTGCTGCCAAGGCCGCGCGTCAACGGAATGTCGCTGTACATTGCAATGTACAGCTCCGGATGACGGACACCCGCCCGCTCAAACACCATTTGGGCTACTTTGTAAATGAGATTGCTTTTATCCGCAGGCACGCCATTCATCTGGTCGCCGAAAAGCTCAATCTGCGTCGTCTCGGCAAGCCCCATCTCAATCCAAGCATACAAATTCAATGCCATTCCCAGCGTATCGAAGCCGGGGCCGAGGTTGGCCGTGCTGGCCGGTACCTTGACGCGCACCCTCCTGCTGCCGTTTTCCATAGTTACCGCGACGCCCCTAACCTTCGAGCTTGCGGATCGCTTCCATGACCGCTTCTTCGGAGTCTTGTACGACCATCGGTTCCGCGCTGACGCTCTTGATGGCGATGTTCGGATCTTTAAGACCGTGTCCCGTCAGCACGCAGACGACGGATTGGCCCTTCTCGAAGTAGCCTTCGCTCTTCAGCTTCATGACGCCGGCGATCGAAGCCGCCGAGGCTGGCTCGGCAAAGATTCCTTCGCGCGCGGCAATCGTCTTGTAAGCATGCAAAATCTGCTCATCCGTCACGAAATTGATTTGACCGCCGGAATCTTTGGCCGCCGCCTCCGCGCCTTTCCAAGTAGCCGGGTTGCCGATGCGGATCGCCGTGGCGATCGTTTCCGGGTTCGGGATCGGTTCGCCGCGCACGATAGCCGCCGCGCCCTCGGCTTCGAAGCCGATCATTTTCGGCAGCGACTTCGATTTGCCGTTCTCGTAGTACTCCTTGAATCCTTTCCAATAAGCGGTAATGTTGCCCGCATTGCCAACCGGAATCGCGAGGTAATCCGGCGCTTTGCCAAGCTGGTCGCATACCTCGAACGCCGCCGTTTTTTGACCCTCGATCCGGAACGGATTGACGGAGTTCACCAGCGTGATCGGATGCTTGGCCGTAATTTCGCGTACGATCTCCAGCGCACGATCGAAGTTCCCTTCGATGGCGATGACCTTGGCGCCGTAAATGATCGCCTGAGCCAGCTTACCGAGCGCGATGTTGTTATTCGGAATAAGCACGATGCAGTTCAGCCCGCCGCGCGCCGCATAAGCGGCTGCCGCCGCCGACGTATTGCCGGTAGAGGCGCACATGATCGTGCGGCTGCCCTCTTCCATCGCTTTGGCAACGGCCATAACCATCCCGCGGTCTTTGAACGAACCGGTCGGGTTCAAGCCCTCATATTTGAAATAAATGTCGAGGTCGAGCTCGTTCGACAAATTTTCCGCGCGGACGAGCGGCGTGTTGCCCTCCTGCAGGGTGAGCAGCGGTGTGTTGTCGTTCACCGGCAAGTATTGTTTATAGGTCTGCAGCAGTCCCATGTATCTCATTTCGATTAGCCCTCCACTCGGTATACGCTTTTGATCGCATGAACGACGTCCATGGCTTCGAATTGTTTCAGCACCTTGTTCATCGCCGCCTTGTTAGCGTCGTGCGTGATGATGATGATTTCGGCAAGCGGATTCGTTGCATTCGGGTGCTGTAGAACCGACTCCAGGCTAACCCCGTGCTCGGCGAACACTTGCGTGATTTGGGACAGCACGCCCGCTTTATCTGCGACATGCAGCAGGATGAAATTTTTGGAAGAAATTTGCTCGTCGGTTTTCAGCTTCTTCTCTTTGTACGGAATGAACCCGCGGCGGCCGTTCACGCCAAGATTCAGGTTACGGACGACAGCGACAAGGTCGGCCACAACCGACGTTGCCGTCGGCATCTCACCCGCGCCGGGGCCGTAAAACATCGTCTCGCCCACCGCTTCTCCGTACACGTACACGGCATTGAACACTCCGTTGACCGACGCCAGCGGATGCGACGTCTTCACCATCGTCGGCTGCACGCTGATGCTGATATGCTCGTCCTGGCGCTCGGCGATGCCGAGCAGCTTCACTTCGTAACCCAAACGTTTGCCGTACGTAATATCCTCTTTGGTTACGCCGGAGATGCCCTTCACTTCCACATCCGCCAGCGCGACGTTAGCGTGGAAGCCGAGCGTACCGAGAATCGTCATTTTCCGCGCCGCATCGAAGCCTTCGACATCGGAGGTCGGATCGGATTCGGCATAGCCGAGCTCCTGGGCTTCCTTCAGCACATCGGCGTAAGCCGCGCCTTCCTGGCTCATTTTCGTCAAAATGTAATTGGTCGTCCCGTTGACGATCCCCATAATCTTCGTGATCCGGTCGGAAGAAAAACCTTCGATCAATGTGCGGATGATCGGGATACCGCCGGCTACGCTCGCTTCATAGAAGACGTCGCAGCCTTTCTCGGCAGCCTTGGCCAAAATCTCCGGACCGTGCAGCGCCATCAGGTCTTTGTTTGCCGTCACGATGTGCTTGCCGCGCTCCAGCGCACCGAGCATCAGCTGCTTCGTCAGCTCGATACCGCCCATCACTTCGACGAGGACGTCGATCTCCGGGTTCTCAATGACATCCCAGGGATTTTCCGTCAGCATATCCGGCGAAACGTTGATATTGCGGGCTTTGTTTTTGTCCTGCACCAAAATTTTTGCGATCTCGATCGGCGAGCCTGATTGGCTCATCAGATCGTGTTGATGTCCTTCCACGATACGAACGACCCCGGTACCGACCGTACCGAGACCGAGTAATCCAACTTTGACCGGTTTCATAGGGTTCCTCCTGATTGTCGTAGTGCATAAAGTAGATGGTCCCAAAAATTAGTTCTAGCCTTGACCTACCAAAGCAGCCCGGCTTACCCCTTCCTGGCTGCGCAGCTTGTCGAGCAGCGAGGCGACGTTCTCGTCCATCATGGACGTTTCCACCGAGATGACAACATTGGCTACGCCCTGCAGCGGAATCGTCTGATGGATCGTCAACACGTTGCCCTCAAGTCCTGCAATCATCGAAAGCACCCGGGACAAAATCGCCGGCCGATGCTCCAAATCCATCGAGATCGTCACGATCCGCTCCCGTTCGAGCTTGCTGAGCGGGAAAATCCCGTCCTTATACTTGTAAAAAGCGCTTCGGCTCAGCTCCACCTGCTCCACCGCTTCGTGAATGGTTTTCACTTCTCCGCGGGCCAGCAGCTCTTTGGCCTGCACCGTCTTAATCAGCGCCTCGGGCAATATATCTTCACGCACCAAAAAGTAGCGTTCCGTCCCGATTCGGCTATCCTGAACGGCTTGTTTTTCCGGCACTGTAACAGTCCTCTCTACAAAGACGATTGTTTTTACCTAGTGGACATTATAGCGCAAAGCGAAGACTTCCCGCAATAGGCTTTTTTCGATATTTTGTGATAAAGTGGTATACAGCAAACCCGCGTTACGCACAAAGGAGAGGACGAAGCTTGATACGAGCGCGTTTGATGGCTACGGCTATCTTATTTCACGGAAACGATATGCTTATGATGAAGCGCTCGCCAAACCGGACGCTGTCCCCCGGCTTGTGGGCGTCCGTTGGCGGACATCTGGAGCCGCACGAAATCGGCGATCCGGCGGCTGCGGTGCTCCGGGAAATTCACGAGGAAACCGGGCTGCTGGCGGAGCATATCGCGAATCTGCGGCTGCAGTACATCTTAATACGCCTTAACCAACAGGAAGTGCGCCAGCAGTTCATCTATACGGCCGAAGCCTTGAAAAGGGACGTCGGCTCGACGGACGAGGGGGAGCTGCATTGGATTCCACGCCATCAGGTGCTCCACCGCGAAATCCCGTTTATTTTCCGCAAGCTGCTGGAGCATTATTTTACCGAAGGGCCGAATCCCCACGTTTGGGTCGGAACGGCGGGCTATGACGAAGAAGGTAATTCTGCTGTGCATTGGACGCAGCTCATCGACCCGCAGCAAGTCTGACCTGCTTCCCACATGTCAAAAACAAAGAGGGCGCCCCAGATGAGCGCCCTCAGAGTGTTGAGAAAGTGGTCAAACGGGATTATAGAGGTAACGAAGGGGTGGGGTGTCCACTTCCGACCACTCTTGTCTTCGGGAAATTTGATTGGAAGCCGCTTAGTAGCGGACATTTCCCGAAGACAAAGGCGGCCGCTATCGCTTCTCCAGTGGATACCCCACCTCCGTATGTTTCTCTATTTTTGCTTAGACCACTTTCTCAACAAGCTCAGGGCGCCCCAGATGAGCTCCCTTCCCTTCAACCATATCGCTTTTGCAGCCCGGTCCATCAGCCGCTCATTTTCTTCCGTGACAGCTTTCCGCTCTGGTCGATACCGCTAAGCTCACGCCATTTGACCAGCAGCTTAAACGCTTCTTTGCGCTGCAATAGGGAGCGGGCCAGTAGGAAGCCTTCTTCATACGATCCGACCTTGTCAAACCAATACAATCGCAGCCCGGCGTTAAAAACGACATGCTCCCGCACGTTGTTCAGTTCCGGTGCTTCTTCTCCTTGTATGATGCGCTCCAGCAGCTCAAGCTGGCGTTCTTTGCCGCATTTCTCCAAAGGAGCGCCATGAAAACCAAACGTCCCGGGATCGATCGTGGTTGCCTCGTCGCCCCATAGGGTCACCTTGCGAATCGAGCTGCTTTTGTGAAGCGGCAAATCTTCCGTGCCTTCTATTCCCTGTATAAGGTAAGCCGTTTCCACTCCGGATTTCGGCAGCAGCTTCAACAATCGCTCCATCGCCATCTTATGCCGAACCCCAAGAACGATATATTGCGACTGAACCGGATTCATGGCCTGCTCGACCGTATCAAGCAAGGTCCACAAACCGACTTGCTCCCGAACCGGGCGCATGCGGCCGAATGGCGGACACATGAGCTCCGTCCAAATAAAGCCGATACCGAGCTGCATAAATACCGCTTCCCATTCTCTCGCCCCAAGCACAATTTGAAGCCCGAGTCCCTCCAAAAGCGATTTCAGCGATTGTCCCGTTCGCGGGGAAAACGATTCGCCGCCGTGCAGCACCTGAGGAAAGCCGACGGAGGCCAACAGCAAACTGACCGGAATCGTCACCGGAAAGCACGATCGTCCGTTATGCGGACCGGCGGAGTTAAGGGAATGAGAGAACGAACGATAGGGTAAGGAATATTTGCGGAAAACATCGATGAACCCCGTCATCTCCTCTTCCGATTCCCCTCTTATCCGCATCGCCATCAGAAATGCGGCCGTTTGCGCATCCGTCGAGTCGCCGCGCGCAATGGCGTGAGCTGCAGCCACCGCTTCGTCATAGCTCAAGTTCCGGGTCCCGGGCTTCCGGCTCCCTACCGCTTTGATCCACTCCTTCAAGACGGAATCACCTCCTGAAAATATCAACCCTCGGCATGCGAAAGGCTAAGGGGCATATGACGGACTAAGGACGAGAACGCAAGCATACAGATACTGAGGGCCGCCTTAATGATCTAACTCCACAACCGACATATTAAATGTTAATTATAATGACATTAATCGAGAGATGGACTGAGAACCAAGCGTTTCCACAAAATAAAACGTTATAAAGACCTAATTAAATGTAATATTTCATTACATGTATTTACTATACAATTCAAAAGCAAAAAGTTCAATCCTATTTTTTTATCGATCCATTCGCTTATTCCCCTAATTAATCAACAAAAAAAGCATCAATCTCACATGTTCATCACACGTTCGATTGATGCTTTCGATTGTTCTACTCTTGTTCTACGAACTCAAATTCAAAATCCCCGATGCGAATCGTCTGGCCGTCCTTCGCCCCACGCTCGCGCAGCGCCTGATCGACGCCCTTCTTCCGCAAAATGCGCGCAAACCGCATCACCGATTCATGCGTGCTGAAGTTGGTCCGCTTGATCAGCTTCTCGATGCTCGGGCTATCGACAACAAAGACCTCGTTTTCCCGGCGAATCGTGAAGTCCTCGTCTTCCTCAGTCTCTAGGCGGTACACCTTACGCTCCGACAATTCGACCAATTCTTCCACCATCGGCATTTCCGGAATGGTCTCCAGCTTATCGGCGACTTTGTACAATAGCTCTTGCACCCCAGTACGGGAAAGGGCGGAAATCGGATAAATGTCCATTTCCTTGCCGATTTCGGCAAGCTTGCGCTTAAATTCGGCAAGCTGCTCCTCCGCATCGGGCATATCCATCTTATTGGCAGCGACGATCTGCGGCCGTTCTTCCAGCTTCGCGTTATAGAGCTTCAGCTCGTCGTTGATTTTCGCCCAGTCCTCAAACGGATCGCGCCCCTCGGTCGCCGCCATGTCCACCACGTGGACAATGATACGCGTCCGCTCGACGTGCCGCAAAAACTCGTGACCCAATCCTACTCCCTCATGAGCTCCTTCGATCAAACCCGGCAAATCCGCCATGACGAAGCTTCGGCCGTCGCCTACATCGACCACACCGAGATTCGGAGTCAACGTCGTAAAGTGATACGCTCCGATCTTCGGCTTGGCGCCGGATACGACGGATAACAACGTCGATTTCCCTACGCTCGGAAAGCCGACCAGACCGACGTCCGCCATGACCTTCAGCTCAAGCACCACCCAGCGTTCGACGCCTTCTTCCCCGTTCTCGGCAATTTCCGGAGCCGGATTATTCGGTGTCGCAAACCGGGTGTTGCCGCGGCCTCCCCGTCCGCCCTTAGCCACGATGACCTGCTGACCGTGACGCGTCAGATCGGCAATGATCTCCTGCGTATCGTCGTCAATAACGACCGTCCCCGGTGGAACCCGCACGACCATATCATCCGCATTCGCCCCGTGCTGGCTTTTATTGCGACCCTTTTCACCGCGCTGCGCTTTAAAATGCTTCTGGTAACGAAAATCAACCAGCGTCCGCAATCCTTCGTCCACACGGAAAATGACATCGCCGCCATCCCCGCCGTCGCCTCCGGCCGGTCCTCCCTCAGGAACATACTTCTCCCGCCGGAAAGCAACGAGACCGTCGCCTCCGTCACCGCCTTTAACATAAATCTTCGCCTTGTCTACAAACATCAAGTTCACCCTCTTTATGTATCAATGCCGATAGGACCACCATAACGTCCACACAGCCGTATGTTCGCCGTAATATGTTTCCAAGCTTTCGTGTATTTCTTTAAGCGATCTTTCTTTATGCTGCAGCCGCTGTGCCGCGTATTTCCCTTCGTAACGGGCCGTCATCTTCAAACGATCATTCATTCTGGCCAATCGTAATTCAAGTACATTCTCTTCGTCCCTGGAGTCGCCAGCTTCTTCTCTGAAACAGGCGAGCAGCGCCATAATGGCATCCGCCGCTTCCTGCGGCTGTACAAGCTCTTGCAGATGGATTTCTTGTTCCAGTGCCATTTCAAGACGCAGTTCTTTAACTTCTGCCTGAAAGGTTAGCAGTTGCACGATCAAAGAAGGAATCCCAAGCTTGGACACGTAGCTTTCCTGCTTGACCTTCTCTTTTATCTTCTCCATGAGCGGAAGCAATTTATCATACTTTTTCAACTGTACGTAGCCCATCAAAATTTGGATATCGTTCATCCAGTCATGCCGGTAATGATTGAATAAGCGAAGCAAACGAATGTCCGAATCCGGCCCATCGAGCAAGGCTCCCAGCGCCGTCCCCGGCTTCGCCGCATCGTAAAATTGTACATCGTTAGTACGACCTTGTGCGTTCGACGTCACGCTTACCCTCTCCGTTCCGGTTCGTCCTTTATCCTCCTAGTATAGCACGCCATGCGGCAAAATTCACGGTTCCTCCGTGAACTTACCAAAATATTCCGGTTCTAACTAAGAAAAAACCCCGGCGAGCATCGTTCGCCAGGGGTTTGGACGTTGATGATGGGAATTAAACTTCCACTGCTGCGGCTACAGGAGCAGCCGACACAGGGTAGACGCTCACTTTCTTACGATCGCGGCCTAAACGTTCGAATTTCACAACGCCTTCAACCTTAGCAAAAAGCGTGTCGTCCGAGCCGATTCCCACGTTGTTGCCTGGGTGGATTTTCGTTCCGCGTTGACGAACGAGGATGCTTCCTGCCGTCACTTTTTGACCGTCGGCACGCTTAACGCCAAGGCGCTTCGCAATACTGTCACGGCCGTTCTTCGTGGAACCTACACCTTTTTTGGATGCGAACAACTGAAGATTCAATTGCAACATGTCTGTCTACCTCCTTACTCGAATGATGATGTATCTTGCATCGCTATATATGCACCATACGATTGTTCAATAGATCTCAGCATGACAACCATGCTTTCCAGCAAAAGCTGTACTTTTTCGTCGATGTCCGCCTCGAGCTCCGCCGGAATCTTGACTTGAAGCAACCCGTGCTTCATGCGCGTTCCAAGCTGAATTCCCGTTAGCGTTTCGACGGCGTTTACCGTTCCTACGGTTACGGCAGATACGCCGGCACAGACAATATCCTTGCCCGATTCGTCGTATTGCGCATGTCCGTCAACGGCAAAACGTTCAATCCGCCTGCCCGGCCCCCGTGTTATCGCGACCCGAATCATGGCTTCTTACGCTTGGATCTTTTCGATCACAACTTTAGTGTAAGGTTGACGATGGCCTTGCTTGCGGCGATAGTTTTTCTTCGCTTTGTATTTGTAAACGATGATTTTTTCGCCTTTGCCATGCTTTTCAACTTTACCCGATACGGAAGCGCCGGAAACTACCGGAGCGCCTACCACCAAACCGTTAGCGCCGGATACGGCCAATACGCGGTCAAATGTAACCGCTTCGCCTTCGCCTGCTTCGAGTTTCTCGATGTAAAGAACATCGCCCTCTTGGACTTTGTACTGTTTACCACCAGTTTCAATAATTGCGTACATTGTTGCACCTCCTCATGTCTCAGACTCGCCTAAAGCCAGGTGGTTTGTCCGAGCCGGACAAACGCTTGATACAACCCGCTTCGCGCGGTTACAGCATGCTATAGCAACATACCAAAACATAATATCACAAAGCCTAGACAAAAAGCAATACTTTAATTGCTGCTTTCGACAAAACCGTTGCCTCCGCAAGTCGGACACGACTTCAGAGCCGCCGCCTCTTTGCTGTCCCGCACTTTTTTGCGCGTCAGTTCTACCAGCCCGAGCTTTGTCCAGCCGACAACGACCGTTTTCGTCCGGTCCTTCTTCGTTTCCCGAATCAGCTCCTCGAGCACCTGCTGGCGGGAACTTTCCGTTTCCATATCGATGAAGTCGATAATGATCAGTCCGCCGATATCGCGCAGCCGCAGCAATCTCGCAATCTCTCTGGCCGCTTCGAGGTTCGTGTCGAACACCGTCTGCTCCAGATCGATCGAGCCCGTGTATTTGCCCGTATTGACGTCAAAGACGGTCAGCGCCTCCGTCCGGTCTACGATCAAATACCCGCCATTGTCCAGCCAAACCTTGCGTCGGAGTCCTTGCTCAAGCTGCTTCTCCACCCCATATTCCGCAATCAGATCGGGATGAGGGCTGAGCTTGACCCGTTCGGCAAGTGCTTCGGAACGAGGGGAGGCAATAAGTCCGCGCACCTCCTGCAGCATCCGCTCGGAGCCTACGACCAGCTCCTGCACGTCGTCGCGGAACAAATCGCGGAGCAAACGCGGCAGCATTTCCAGATCGCTGTAAATTTTACGCGGCACGTCTCCGTCCGATTGGGATATTTTCTCCAGCTGCTTCCAGCGGACACGAAGCTCCTCGAGATTGTCCGCCAGCGCCTCCTCGGGCTCTCCTAGCGCTGCCGTACGTACGATGAAGCCTTCCCCGGGCCGCAGATGGCGCTCTGCCATCCGCTTCAACCGGTCGCGGTCGGCGGCGCCGTCGATTTTGCGGGATACGCCGATGTAATCGGCGAACGGCATGTAGACGCCGAAGCGGCCCGGAAGCGAGAAATGTGTCGTCACGCGAGCTCCCTTGGTACCGACAGGCTCCTTGACGACCTGGACCATAATTTGCTGTCCCACTTTGACCAAATCATGAATAGGCGGCTTTTCCTTCGGCTGTTTATCCATATGAGCCGGCAGCAAATCGTCGATATATAAAAACCCGTTGCGCTCCAGCCCGATATCGACAAAAGCCGACTGCATTCCCTGCAGCACTCGAACCACGCGCCCGATGTATATATTTCCGGCCAATTGCCCCTGATTTCGCTCGCCTTTGTAATATTCCATAAGCTTACCGTTCTCCTGGACGGCTACCTCGGTATGCTCTTCGTTGCATTTCACCAATATACGTTTCATGTGCAGCAACACCTCGGCCCTATTGTACCACATTCTTTAGGCGAAAAGCTCGGCAAGCGACTTTCCTCTTTTTGTTTCGTCAAAGTAGTGTGCGAGCACCGCGCGCTCTGGAACGACATAGCGGATGCGCCCTTTGTCGTTCAGCACATAAATCAAATGATACCGGTCGCGCATAAATAACCGGACGACCTCGGTCACTTTACGGTTTCCCGACACCACGATCGGTCCGGCAAGCTCGCCATTTCCATCTCTTATATCCTTGAACCGCGCTTCGCGATGCACCAAAAAACGCATGAAGCGGTAAGGCGCGCTGCGCCATTCGTACCAATTGGAATAGAGCAAAAACAGTCCGATCATCAACCAATTGAGCTGAATGCCGCCTTTTTCCGAAAGCAGGTGCACACCGGCGGCACCAATCAACAGTGCGCTTAGCAGCAAGCTAGTCCCGGCTGTCACCTGTATCGTACGTTGATAAGGCAGCCACAGCCCAACCAGCACTTGCATCACCTTGCCTCCGTCCAGCGGCAGCATCGGAAGGAGATTGAACAAAGCGATCAGCAGATTCGCCTGCACGAAATAGGAGCCCCACGGGTCGGAAAACAGACCGACCGCAGTCAAAAACGAGCCGACCGCCATCATCCAAACGTTCTGCAGCGGCCCGGCCAGAGCGACGACAAGCTCCTGAACGGCAGGAACGCCGCCGGGCTCCTCCATCGAGGCAACGCCCCCGAAGGGCAGCAGCTGCACTTCTCTGATCCGCCAGCCGAAGCTGCGGGCAGCCGCGACGTGCCCGAGCTCATGAATGAGAACGATTCCGAACAGCGTTGCCGTTTCAATAAAATATCCCGTCCAGACGGATAGCAGCAGCAGGATCGAAAACAGCGGATGAAACCGGTAGCGAATGCCGAACCATTCATTCCACGGCCTGCCTCTCCACAGTTTAATCAAACGAAATCACGTCCATCGGATTGACAGGCTTACCGTTCTTCGAAACGGCAAAAAAGAGCGTTCCCGCTCCCTGCCCCCCCACGGGTTCCGCTACTGTGCCAATCGATTCCCCTCCTTTGAACCAATCGCCCGCCTGCACCTTTCCCGGCTCCAGATGCCCGTAGACGGACTCCATACCGTCCGCATGCCGAAGCACCACGGTGAACCCGATATCTTCTTTCGGACCGGCAAACGTGACCAGTCCCGTATCGATGGTCGCCACGGGCGAGCCTGTCGCAGCCTCCACAAGAACCCCGCCCTGCACCGGCGTAAACGGAGCAATGAGCTTTCCGGCGACGGGTGGAAAGTAGTGCTTTGATACAATAGCGACCTTCTGCGCTTCCGTGTGCTTCGCAGGGTTCATCGCAGGAAGAAACGACGGCGGGCTGCCGAACTTGCTTTCGTACCATGAGGCTAGCGCGACCATATCGAACGACTCGGTTAAAGCGGCGGTTACCCACTGCTTCCCCTTGTTCGCCCAAGGACGGTCGAGAAGAAACATGCCCCATACGGCAGCAAACAGCATCCCGCTAATCAATAGCCGGACCGCAAGCCGCCCGGTGCGGGGGCCCGGACGAAAAAACGATCCTCCGTCATCCTCCCGGCTCATGCGGGACAGTTCCCGCTGCCATTTGCGGTTCCATTCCTCCTCAGGGTCGGCGGGACCATATAAGTCCGGCCTCGGCGGACCCTCTTGCCGGGAATAAGATCCGGGCAATCCGCGCGGGTCGTCGGATCGGAACCTCCATTCTCCCCCTATGCCCAAGCTGTCCCGGTCCCATTCGCGAATCTCTCCTCCAGACGGAAATTCGATGTGCGCATATTCCGTGTCCCTGCTTGCTCGGCGACTTTCGCCTTCCTGCAGCTTGCGTATTTTTTCGGACCGGCGTTCCCGGACGTTTTTTCTCGTTTCCATCCCCCTGCTCCTCCCGCATTCAAGCTATACTCCATCCTATGAGCTTGTACCCGCAAATATACGGACAAGGAGTAGGAACGAAAGGATTCGGTTCCGCCGCAAATTCTATACAAAAAAGCACCCTTCGGCAGGGTGCTTCACTTGGCTTCATATCATTTTTGTTCACTCGTCCTCTAGCAGCTTGTCATCATGCAGTCGTACGCTCATGACGAGCCCCATCGCAATCATGTTGATCAGCAGCGAGGTTCCCCCGTAACTGATGAACGGTAGCGTTATACCGGTTACGGGCATAATGCCGATCCACATGCTGATGTTTTCGAAAATTTGAAAAACCATCATGGAGACGATACCGATGATAATGTAGGTGCCAGCGAGGTGGTTGCAATAAATCGAAATGAGAATCATGCGGTAAATCAATACAAAATACAACAGCAGCAAAACGGAAGCTCCGACAAAGCCGAACTCTTCGCCGACAACGACGAATATCGCATCCGTGTAAACGACGGGAATCCGGTTGCTGTGAACGGAAGATCCGTTCAAATATCCTTCCCCGATCAGCGAGCCCGAGCCGATGGCGCGGATGGCATTGTCCACCTGCCATTTGTCGTCCTTGCTGGCCGTTTCCGGACTAATAAACGTATTGATGCGGTCCATCCAGTGGGTCGGCCATTTTTGGGCCTGAAAGAACTGCTGGATATCCGTATGATAATGCTGAAACAAATATAAAAACAAATAGGCGGCCCCGGCAATGACCAGTGCCCCAATCAATAAATTGCTTAGCTTCATGTTGCCGATCCAGTACATTCCGCACAAGATGACAACCAAAATCATCGCATTTCCAAGGTCGGGCTGAACCGTGACCAGAACAACGGGGAGGAACGTAATCAAGCCGATAGGAACGACATCCCGAAGCAGCTCAAGCGGCTCCCCTTTGCGCCTGGCAATGATCATGGCCAATGTTAAAATCAAAATAATTTTGAATAGTTCCACGGGCTGAAAATCCAGCTTGACGACCGGAAGAGAAAACCAGCCTCTTGCCCCGCCGATCTTTTCGCCAAACAGTAGAACGGCAATGAGAAGAAACACGCCGAATCCGTATAAATAAAAGGAGACTTTGGTCAGTATCCTGTAGTCGATCAGGGTCGTAACCAAAAAGGCAATAATGGATACGATGTAAATCACGATTATTTTTTTCGGTTCAAACGTAATGACTCTTGAGTTTAGCGTCGCGCTGTACACGAGCATCGTGCTGATGACCATGAAGGCGAGAAGTATGACTACGATGGGCACATCGATTTTTTTCAGCTTGTGCAGCACCTGACGTTCATCCTATTCCGAGAAACTTTTTCATTTTGTTGAATACCCCGGTCTTCTCTTCCATGGGCATCAGCGGCACCGAGTCGCCAAGCATCCGCCGGGCGATATTGCGATAAGCGATCGCTGCGCGCGAATTTGGGTTCATCACGGTAGGCTCTCCGATGTTCGCCGCTTTAATGACATACTCGTCATCCGGAACGATGCCAAGCAGATCGATGGCAAGGACAGAGCAAATTTCGTCGATATCGAGCATCTCGCCTTTTTTGACCATGTTTGGACGAATGCGGTTGATCACGAGCTTCGGCGACTCGACGTTCGGCTCTTTTTCCAAAAGACCGATGATGCGGTCGGCATCCCGTACGGCGGCGTTTTCCGGCGTCGTGACGACGATCGCTTTGTCTGCGCCCGCCACCGCATTTTTGAAGCCCTGCTCGATGCCGGCCGGACAATCGATAATCACAAAGTCGAAATCGCGCTTGAGCTCAACCACAATTTGCCGAACCGATTCCGGCGAAATCGCATGCTTGTCTTTCGTCTGGGCAGCCGGCAGCATGTACAGCTCGTCGAAGCGCTTATCCTTCACAAGCGCTTGCGGCAGACGGCACCGTCCTTCGGCGACATCGATCAAGTCGTATATAATGCGGTTTTCAAGGCCCATCACGACGTCCAAGTTGCGGAGACCGATGTCCGTATCAACCATGACGACCTTTTTTCCCTGCAGAGCCAAAGCCGTTCCGATATTCGCGGACGTCGTCGTTTTGCCGACGCCCCCTTTGCCGGACGTGATAACGATTGCCTCTCCCATAGGTCCCACTCCTTTACCATCAAGCGTGTACATTCAAGCCGAACTTGTGCAAATGATGGATTTTGTCGATTTCCATTTTGCCGTCCTTCACGTAGGCGAATTCCATGTACGTATCGAAAGCGTCGCCAAGACCCCATTCATCGGGAGGACGGCTTATAATTCCCGCGATGCGCAGCTGCGTCGGCCTCATGTGCGAAGCGGCGATAACGGACCTTTCGTCTCCGTCGACCCCCGCATGCGCCATGCCGCGAAGCGAGCCCATCACATATATGCTGCCCGAGCTGATAATAGCTCCGCCCGGGTTAATGTCCCCTAAATATAAAATGTCGCCCTCGTGCGAAAATGTCTGTCCCGAACGGACGATTCCCCGAACGATTTTCACGTCCGGAGTCCCTTGCGGCGCTCGCTCGTGCGAAGGATCTGCCGTCTCAACGGATTGAACAAGCAGGTTGCCCTTTTGACTGATGATGCTGCGCACCAGCTCCCGCTGCTCCTCGGTCACCGCCCGGTTGCCGAGCTTGACGTGCACATGAATGATCGGCCCGGTTAAAATTTGCTGGTGCGTCTTCTCCAGCTTATGTCTCAGCTCGGCGACCACGTCGGAAAACTCGCACGCGTCATCGAGCAAAAACACCAATCCGTCCTTCACACCTTTGATCGTCACATGATGTTTAGCTGCCGCCATAACCGCTCCTACCTCCTAAGCCTATACAATTCGGCTTGGCGCGGGCGTTCTCCTGCTGCCTTGCGTTAAAAAAATTATTCCATTTCCTCGGCCTGCTTCACCGGAAGACTTTCGAAAAGCTTGCGGATCGGCACGTAAATGGCAAGCGCAAACAACAGGTTGATCAGCATGCTCGGCAGCATCTGATGAAGGAATACCCACTCAAGGTTCGTATGTGTGACACGAAACAGCCGAAACAAGCCGTAGATCGCCGTATCGTAAAACAAATTGCCGAGCCCGATCACGATCATGCTGATCACAATGCTCGAATAAATGCGTCCTTGCAGCATCCCGGCCAAATATCCGGCAAGGCCCATTCCGAACGATACAGGTCCGAGCATGGGCGAATGATAGATGAAGTCGTGCAGCATACCGAATACGAGGCCGTAAACAAGTGCCGTATGCCGGTTGATATATAATCCGATAAATAGAACGATAACAAGTACGAAATGCGGGTCCACCTGGACCTTCGATTGCCAGGCGACGGGAACGAGCCAAGGAAGGAGCGTTCCTTCAAGCAGAAACAACACGGAGAGAATTAACCATAACTTTTTATGACTCATGCGGCTCACCTCAACCTTCCGGCACTTCGATCACGAATACTTCGCGAAGATGGTTGAAGGAAGCAAACGGTTCGATAGCCGCGACATGAGTAACGGAATCGCCCTCGTATCGCTCTACCACTTTGCCGATTTCAATGCCGCGCGGGAAGACAAGCCCTTTCCCGGCCGTAATGATCGTGTCCCCGACCTGAAGCTTGTCATTGGGATCAATCTTCGTCATGATCAGCTTTTGCTTGTCGGGATCGAACCGCTCGATCATGCCGAACGACTCGTTTTCCTTTCCTTTCACGGTTGCCGATATCGCCTTGGATTCTACGGCTTTGTCATCGATCCCGGTAAGGAGCTGGACATCGGAATAAAAATTGGAAACCGAAATAACGCGGCCGAGCAAGCCTTCGACCGATTGAACGGCCATGTTCGGACGGATGCCGTCTTTTTCTCCCAAATTGATCGTAATCGTCTTGTTCGATTGCTGGAACGTCACCACTTCGGCAATCCGGAAGTTATACTTGTTCATCGACTTTTGCCGCTCCGTGAATCCGAGCATCGCCTGCAGCCGTTCATTTCGCAGCTCCAAGTCGTTCAGCCGTGTCGTATCGCGGGCGTATCTAGACAAAGTTTCCCGCAGCACCGTATTTTCTTCATGAAGCGTACGCAGCCGGTTCACATCTTCGAAAACGCCGGCGACAAAGCTGACCGGCTTATAAATCAATCCCTGTGTCCATGCGACGGTATCCTTGAGAAATTTCTCAGGCCAAGTTCTATAGCCCAGTTGGCCGAAAGTCAGCCCCATCAACGCAATAAAACAGATGAGGCCGAGCATCAGGATCAGCAGTCTTTTATTCCCCAGTAGTTTCAATGGCTACACCTTCCAACCCAAGACTGCGCTTAGCGCCTGGACCTGCTTGTAGGACCGGTTCTCGTTTTGAACAAATGAATGTTCTCCAGCGCGCGTCCGGTTCCGATGGCCACGCAATCCAAAGGATTCTCGGCGACCAGCACCGGCATGCCGGTTTCGCGGGACAGCAGCTTATCGAGATTGCGGAGCAAGCCCCCGCCGCCGGTCAGTACGATGCCGCGGTCCATAATGTCGGCCGCCAGCTCCGGCGGGCATTTTTCAAGCGTAACCTTGACGGCTTCCACGATGCTGTTCACCGTGTCGGCAAGCGCTTCGGTAATCTCGTCGGACGTCACGGCCATCGTCTTGGGTAGGCCGGACACGAGATCGCGGCCGCGGATTTCAAGACGGGTCGGCGGTTCCAACGGCAGTGCCGAACCGATCTCCACCTTAATCTGTTCCGCCGTCCGCTCGCCGATCATCAAATTGTATGTGCGTTTAATATATTGGATGATTGCTTCATCCATCTCGTCGCCGGCGACGCGGATCGAACGGCTGGTAACGATGCCGCCGAGCGAAATGACGGCGACTTCAGTCGTCCCCCCACCGATATCCACCACCATGCTGCCCGTCGGCTCCCATACCGGAAGATCGGCGCCGATGGCCGCAGCGAACGGCTCTTCGATCGTGAACGCGTCGCGCGCGCCAGCTTGGCGCGTCGCATCTTCTACCGCGCGCTTCTCCACTGCGGTAATTCCCGAAGGAACGCAGACCATGACGCTTGGGTGACGTTGAAACAGGACGCGCTGCTTTTGCGCTTGACGGAGGAAATATTTGATCATCGTCGACGTGGTCTCGAAATCGGCAATGACGCCGTCTTTCATCGGGCGGATCGCGCGGATGTTACCCGGCGTTCTGCCGATCATCTTCTTCGCGTCATTACCAACGGCCTCGATCGTTTTCGTATCCGTGCGAATCGCGACGACGGACGGCTCGCGCACGACGATGCCTTTGCCTTTGACGTAAACTAGTGTATTTGCGGTTCCCAGGTCGATACCCAAATCTTTTGTGAATCCTCCGAACATGGTTGGTGCTCCCTTCTCTATTTGAGGCGCTGATCACGCGGAATGGTTTGTTTGATGCGGCTTACGAGGAGCTGCCGCATTGCTGCGGCAACGCATTTGCGGCCTGACGACCAAGGCTCGTCTGATCCTGAACCTCCTGCCGTCCGGCCCGTTTCTTTCATTATATTACATGAATCCAAGCTCCTTCAAACTCACGTAGCGTTTGTCGCCGATGACGATATGATCCAGCACGTCAATCCCGATAATTTCGCCCGCTTGGACTAATCGTTTGGTGATTTCCACGTCTTCCGGACTCGGCGTAGGGTCGCCGCTCGGATGATTATGGGCGCATACAATCGAAGCGCTGCTTCGCTTGATGGCAGCCCGGAACACTTCGCGGGGATGTACGATGGAGGCGTTTAAGCTGCCCATCGACAACGTTTCCTGCCCGATGACGTGATTTTTCGTATTTAAGAACAAGCATACAAAATGCTCTTTCTGCAAATAGCGCAAATCCTCCATCAGCAGCGCAGCGACATCCTGCGGCGAGCGAATCGTAACCGTTTCGTTCATCGTGCTTCGCGCCAGCCTTCTCCCGAGCTCGATGCCCGCTTGAATCTGCAGCGCTTTGGCTTCGCCGATGCCTTTAATTTCGGTAAGCTGCTCCATGCTCATGTCCGTCAGCATGCGGAGACCGCCACATTCAAGAAGCAGTCGCTGGGCAACGTGAACGGCCGATTCCTGGTATGTACCGGTGCGGAGCAAAATGGCCAGCAGTTCCGCATTGCTCAGTGCTTGTGCCCCATACAACATCATGCGCTCTCTCGGTCGGTCTTCGCTGGGGACATCGCGCAAGGTCATATTGGGCGATTCCATGCATTCCCTTCTTTCTATGAGATGTCCGAGTTCTCATTATAGCATGATGTTTTGTCAAATGACAGCGACCGACATTACACGACGAATACCGGACTGATGCGCACAGACCAAGCGGTAAAACCTATATATCTCTTCGAAAGCCGGAGTCGATTTCAGTCCCTGAACCCGTTGGGAAATGATGGTCGGGAGGCGCGAAAAGCGCCGGAGAGTGTTGAGAAACCCTAGAGGTAGAAAATCTCAGATAAATAGAGGTGGGGTATATCCCGTAAGAGTTTACGTCCGCCTTTGAAACCCGTGAAAATACCACTAATTCTAATCAAGTTCACGGGTTTCAAGAGCGGCTGAAGGGATATACCCCACCGGCGTATGCAGAGAGTTTTCTACGCGAAGCGGGTTTCTCAATAAGCTCAGGCGCGAAAAGCGCCGGATGAAAGGCGCCTTTCTTGGAGAAGTTTAGCGATTCACTGCGGAACGGCCGGAAGGCGTCCGGTGCTACAGCACCCGGACCCCGTGAGCCCCCAACATCTCGGACAACAGGTACATCGGCAATCCGACTACGGTAAAATAATCGCCGTCGATGTTTTGAATCAAGGTAGAGCCTAGGCCTTGGATGCCGTAAGCCCCCGCTTTATCCATCGGCTCCCCCGTTCGAATATAATTCCGAATCTGCTCGTCCGTGAGCGGCTTCATGCCGACTTTGGTCACGCTGTGCCCGACGGTCATGCGGCAGCTTCCCGTAAGACGATCGGCCGATTTTGCATAAACTGCCCCCGGGAGCCGGGTAACCGAAACCTCCATGCCTCCGGTTTCGCCGTTCGGGGCGTTATCCGCGGTCAGCTCGATACAGGCTATCCCGCTGTATACTTCGTGTTCCGTGCCCTGAAGCGCGCTAAGCATCCGGAAGGCGTCCGCTTCGTCCTGCGGCTTGCCGAGCACTTCGCCCTGCCATACGACAATGGTGTCCGACCCGATAACGACACCGTCCTCCGGCACGGAATCGTCCGCCTTCAAACGCGAAAGAACGGCCAGCGCCTTGCGCCTGGACAGTTCTTCCACGATTTGCGAAGGCGTCAGGCCGGGGTCCGTCGTTTCGTCCGCATCGCTGGCTTGGACGACGAATGGCAGCTGAAGGAAGCGGATCAGCTCCTGGCGGCGCGGAGAAGATGAAGCCAGTATCAAGGTTTTGGATGTCGTGAGCGTCATAAACCGGTCCCTCGTTTCGAATTTTGTAAAGTGTGTCTTTGCCATCTCCGTCCGCTTCGGTCCTAAAGTTTGCGGTACAGCCAAAAGCCAGCCGCAAGCCCGACGATGCTGATCAGATTCAGCCGAATATGCAGATTCAGATCGTACCGGACGACCAACAAATCGGCTTTGGGCTGCCAGGTCAGCTCTACGGATTTGGTCAAAAAGGACAAGCCCGCATACGGCGACAGCAGTTGGCCGATGAGCGTTCCAGCGACGAGCCCGAGCAGCAGCAAGAGGATGAACGTGAGCGTATTCTTTTTCAAAATATAGGATACCTCTTTCGTAAAAAATGCAATCGGCCGCTTCAAAAATGCCACACGTCATTATACCATAACTCGCGAAGGAACAAGCGGACTTTTATACGAAAGGACTTCTTCGCGCGAAGGAATATTTTACCGCTTACCGGATGCAAGAAGTACCAGTACAATAGAAACCGAATCAAGGAAGGAGTGGGCCGGAAGATGCGAAAACCTTGGATGCGGGCCGCTTTGCTCGCGTTCGCCCTTCTGGTGGTGCCGGGGCATGCCTCGGCTGCAAAAATTGTCGTCGACGCAGGACATGGGGGCTCCGATTCCGGGGCCATCGGGGTGAACGACCTGCAGGAGAAAACGGTGAACCTGGACATTGCCCGCCGGCTGCGGGATCTGCTTGTCCAGCGGGGCTATGAGGTGGTCATGTCCCGGAACACCGACGATTTTATTTCGCTCAAGGGACGCGTCGACTTCACCAACGGACAGCAGCCCGATCTGTTCGTCTCCGTTCACGCGAATTCGTATTTTAATGCGGACGCGCGCGGGGCCATGGTGCTTTATTATGACGACGCCTACCCTCAGAGCAGCTACCCCGCCAGCGAAGAAATGAAGGCGCTCACGCCCGAGAGCCGCAAGCTGGCGCAGCAGGTGCTGGACGCCTTCGTCCAAACGACGGGGCTGGAAAATAAGGGGCTTGTTCCCAGCGCGGTATATGTCGTGCGGATGGGAACGGTGCCGAGCATTCTCGTGGAGACGGCGTTTCTCTCGAACGCAGCGGATGCGGAGCTGCTAGCCAGCGACTCGATGCGCCAGACGATGGCGCTCGGCATTGCCCGAGGCATTGAAGCATACATATCGCCGCAAAGCAACGTGTTCCCCGATCTTCGGGGACACTGGGCCAAAGACGCCGTCCTGCGGCTGAAAGCGCAAGGCGTGGTTGAAGGCACCGGCGGGCGGTTCGAGCCCGGCCGGCTGCTGACGAGAGCGGAGTGGGCGACGCTGCTCGGGCGGGTGTTCGACCTGCCGGCGGCGAAGCCGGCAGGGAGCTCCTGCGCCGGTGACGGCACGGTCACGGGCGGGGTATACGGCGACGGCGGCGGAAGCTGCGGAGCCGCCGGGGCC
>NZ_BIMB01000083.1 GCF_004000865.1 Paenibacillus elgii NBRC 100335
CCGGCGCATCGCCAGGGCCAGCCGCGCCTGCGCTTTCCGGCAGCACGCCAGCCGCGCCGCCGGCCGGTCCGGCGCATACGCCTGCGGCTTCGCCTTCGGCCTCGTCTGACCGTCAGGCTGCCTCGGAACCGGCTAAGCCGGCAGCAAACGGGAGCTGGCCTTGGGAGCGGCTGTCGCTGGAGCTGAAGAGCCGGGAGCTGGCTTTGAAGGTAAAGCAGGAGCAGACGGACAAGGGCGATGAGGCCGACGTTTATATCCAAACCAAGGATCGCGCGGTAGTTCATCTGAAGGGAGCGCAGGCGGAGCAACTGCTTCTTCTGCTGATGCAGGGGCTGCCGTCGGAGAAAGACGCATGGGAGAAGGCGCTTAAGCAGCGCTTGGCGGCGCAGTTCAAGCTGAAGGACGATTCGCCGGATTGGAAGATCGACGTGAAGTGGAAAGACGACGCCAAAGCCGTCCGTACGCCGCCCGTACAGCCCGGGAAGCCGGAGCCTAACGGCCATGGAGCGGACAAGGAGCACGGCAAAGGCAAGAATAAGGAGAAAGAAAAGGAAAAAGCGAAAAACCGCGATAAGCACGACGATGAGCATGACGACTGATCGGAGGGCTTCCGCTTTTACCGCGCACAGCAGCAGCCCGTCTGGAGATGATTAACGCTCCGGACGGGCTGCTTTTCTATCGCTGCTCTAGTCCTCGGGAGTCCGGTCCAAGTACAAACGGGAGACGAGAGTGGCGTCTCCGCGCCGCACTTCTTCCTCCGTCGCCTTTTCCTCCAAAGGATCGTGCGTATTCATACCCGGGGCGACGGTCGGCTTGTGGGGATGCCGCGACTCTGCTTCCTTGCCGGTCACAATTTCTGCTCTCCTTCCGTCTTAGTATAAGCAATCAGCGTAATCGGATTGCCGGTCAATTCGGCCAGCCGCGCTTCCGTCTGTTGAATGATATCGATGACTTTTTCTTGCTTGTGAAGCGGGGCGATTTGGTAGTCGGTCGTTTCGATTTTCACGGGCGATGGGCCTCCTCGTGTGGGATAATATCAATTTCCCGGTTAGAATTCCCTTCGGGAAAACCACGCATGCGTGGAAGGCGATGGAAACCGGTCTGGAAAAAAACGCAAAAACCATGGCTCGGCATCGCGCCGCTATGTTATATTGAAGCTACTGTTCCGGGAACACGGTGAGACGACGAAGGAGGAAGGAACCGTATGAAATGGAACCGCTTGGCCGTGATGGCGAGCATCGTGCTCGCCGTGCTGATTTCGTCGATGGATACGACGATTATGAATACGACGATGCCGCGGATTGCGGAGGAGCTCGGGGATGTGAAGCTGTACGCGTGGAGCTTCGCTTCTTACATGATTTTATGTACGATCGTGACGCCGCTTAGCGGCAGGCTTTCGGATTTGTACGGACGCAAAAAAGTGCTGTCGATCGGCATTTTGGTCTTCTTGCTCGGGTCTGTGCTCTGCGGTACGGCCGCGACCATGCTGCAGCTCGTATTGTACCGGGGGCTCCAAGGGCTCGGCGCGGGCGCGATGATTGCGTTCCCGGCCATTATCGCCGGGGATTTGTTTCCTGTGGAAGCGCGGGGCAAAATCCAGGCGTTCTTCACGGGCATGTGGGGCATCTCGTCGGTGCTGGCGCCGCTGCTCGGCAGCTTGTTCATCGAGCATTTGAGCTGGCGGTGGATTTTTTATATCAATATTCCGATTTGTTTGGCATCGCTGCTGCTTCTTGTGCCATACCGCGAAGTATACGAGGCCCGCAAAAGCCGGATTAACTATTGGGGAGCTCTCTGGTTCGGACTCGGCATCGGGCTGCTGCTGTTCAATACGGTGGTAAGCGAGGGCTTTCTGCTGTATACGGCGGGCGGCGTGTTGTTTTTGCTGCTGTTTGTGTACAACGAGCGGAGGCATCCGTCGCCGATTATGCCGGTGGCGCTGCTTAAGAACGGCTCCGTCGCCTGGATGAACCTGAACGGCTTTTTGACCTGCGCGGCGCTGTTCGGCACGTCCAGCTACATACCGTTTTATTTGCAGCAGCACGGGTACTCGCTTTTCGTCAGCGGGCTGTCGCTGCTCGGGATGTCCGTCGGTTGGATTCTTGTAGGCGTCCCGGCCGGCAAATGGGTGCTGCGCTACGGCTACCGGCCGCTGCTGTTTACAGGTAACGTCCTGCTGGTGCTGTCCGGGCTGCTGCTGCTGTTTTTGCCGGACCAAGGGGGCTTCTGGTACGTCAATGTGATCATGGTGGTGCAAGGACTGGCGTACGGGCTGCTCTATACGGTATCGGTCATCGGGGTTCAGCAGCTTGTTGCCGCCGATCAAAAAGGGATTTCCACGTCGCTGCAGGTCTTCTCGCGAAATATCGGCACGGCGGCCGGCGTTACGATTATGGGCGCGCTTCTGACGTCGGCGCCGGCTTTTATGACCGGCATCCACCGGCTGTTTCTGTACGGGTTTATCGTCAGCTTGGCTGCGCTGGTGTCCACGATTTTTCTTTTTACGCGCCGCACGGTGTCGATTTCCGGAAACGGAGCTTAGAGCGGCTGCGCGAACAGCCGTTGAAAGAACAAAGGGCGATCTGCTTCATGCAGAACGCCCTTTGTTGTCACGCGGCCTTTCTTCAGTCGAGGAACCATTCGCCGGACCAAGGATCCTGTACCCAGCGGGCATGGTGGTAATAATGATGCCCATGCATATGATGATGGTGGTGCGGATGGTGTCCGTGTGCGTGGTAGCCATACGGATAGAAGCCGTATGGATAGACGTGATGATGCGGATAGTGGTGATAATGATGCGGGTAATGATGAGCATGGTAATGATGTGGATAATGCGGACGGCTGTAGTCGATCTCCCCGGCTGTTTGAGTTTCAATTATCGTCTCTTGAGACATATTTGATTTCTCCTCTCTGATTAGAACATACTCCACCATATGTCAGAGAGGAGGAATTGGGCACTTATCCATCTAAAAAATGGGCTTAATCACCTTGTTTTTTTCTTAGCCAGCCGGGACGGGGCGTTTCCGGCTGGCCGCTGCGGTACTGCGGCTCTCCGGTTTCCGGTGCGCTTCTGCCGCTCTTGGGCGGCTGGCGTAGCTGCTGCGCCTCCTCCATGGCCCGTCGCACTTCTTCGGGTACTGGAAAATCCGTCACCGGGGCATCCTTCAGCGCCCGGGTCATCATTTCCCGAAACAGCTGCGCGGGCGCCGCTCCGCCCGTCGTCAAATAATGGGTTTTGTCCGTCTGATCGTACCCTAGCCAGATCGCCGTTGTCAGTTCGGGGGTGAAGCCGACAAACCAGGCGTCTTTTGCGCCATTTCGGCCGATGGCCCCGAATTCAGCCGTTGCGGGAAGCTGCGTTGTCCCCGTTTTTCCTGCGGCGGGACGGCCATTGAGCGCGGCGGCGATCCCCGTGCCTTGTGCGACAGTTTCTTGAAGCAGCCTCGTCAGCGTGTAGGCGTAAACCGGCTCCGTCAGCTTGGTCGACTGCGGCTTGGCTTCGACGAGCGTATGGCCGTCCTTGGTCGTAATTTTGGTGATGGCGTGGGCGCTCTGCATCACTCCCAGGTTGGCTATGCCACCGTACGCTTGAGCCATCTGCAAGGGCGAGATGCCTTCGGACAAGCCGCCGAGCGCAAGGCTCAAGTTGCGGTCTGCCGGAGGCAGAGTGATCCCGGCCTTGCGCACGTAGTTCATTCCGGCGTCGATGCCGATTTCATTCAGCAGCCAGACCGCCGGAATATTCCACGAACGGATCACGGCCTCCTGAAGCGAGACTTGTCCCCTTGTCTGCCCATCCCAATCTTTAGGACGGTAACCGGAGATGTCGAGCTCCCCGTCGTACAAGATCGACTCCGGCGTATAGCCAAGCTCAAGCGCAGGCCCATACACCGCCAGCGGCTTAAATGCCGAGCCGGGCTGCCGCTTCAGCTCGGTGGCCCGGTTGAAGCCGCGATAGGTCTCATCCCCTCGCGCACCGACGATCGCGCGGATGCCGCCGGTTCGCTGGTCCAGCACGACCGCTCCGCTCTGCACCGGGCGGTCGGCAGGACCTTGCGGGAAGAGCGCGTCGGTATGGTACACCTCTTCCGCTGCCTGCTGCACCTTAAGGTCCATCGCGGTATGAATCCGCAGGCCTTGCGTCAAAATCTGCTGTTCCGTGAAGCCATAGAGCTTCTCGGCCTCATCCATGACGTAATCGACATAGGAAGGGTGCCGCCCCTTCAGCGACTCTCCGTTGTTCGGCTTTAACGCAATCGACTCGGCAACAGCCTTATCGTAGGCGGCGTCGCTAATGAAATGCTGCTCCTTCATCAGCGACAGCACGAGGTTTCGCCGCTCCAGCGCCTTGTCCGGATGCTGCACCGGAGAGTAGAGAGAAGGAGCTTTGGGCAGACCGGCCAGCACGGCCGATTCGGCAAGCGTCAGCTGCTGCACGGATTTGCCGAAGTATTGCTGCGCCGCCCCTTCGACGCCCCAGCGCCCTTCGCCGAAGTAAATGCTGTTCAGATACAGCTCCAAAATTTCGTCTTTGCTGTAAGTGAAGTTGATTTTTATCGCGTAACCGAGCTCCTTGAATTTGCGGTTGAACGATTTGTCCGAGTCGAGAAACAAGTTTTTGGCAAGCTGCTGCGTGATCGTGCTGCCGCCTTCCTCCATCGCTCCGGCTTTCAAGTCGCGAACCAGCGCGCGGCCGATCGACCATACGTCGAAGCCGGCATGATCGTAAAAACGCCGGTCCTCTACCGCAACGACGGCATTCCGCAAATCCAGCGGAATTTGGCCGAGCGGCACCGGCACGATTCGGGACGAGGACAGCTGCGCCACCGGCTGTCCACCGGCGTCCATGACGAAGCTCGGCTCGGGGAGCGGATGCTCCAGCTTGCTGATATCCAGACCGCGCACCCATACGGCGGCAGCGCCAAGACCGGCTGCTCCTGCCACAAAACAAAGCAGCCCTGCCGTCCACAGCCACCGCCGCCCCCGGAAACGGCGCGCTTTCTTCGTCTCTTGCTCCGCCGTGCCGCCGCTGCCCGGCGCAGGCTCCCGCACCTCGCGTGCCGCAGGGCGGGGATCGCCTGCCGCCTGTCTGCGGCCCGGATCATCCTGCCCCGCACTGGTTCTTCGCCACGTCGACCGGGCGGCCTGTCGCGCCTCGTCCGCCGCGCGGCTTCCTCCGCTGGAGGCTTTATACGACTGCCCCTCGCGTTTCGGCGAGGAGCCGGTGTCTGTCTTTGTTTTCGGCCTCCAACGAAACATCCGGGATAAGCTCATGGCTGATGGTCCCCCTTTTTGTTTGCCACGGAATATTCGCCGCTTTTGCGTAAAATACCAATGCTAATAATATTCGCGCCGGACGTCTTGTTTCGGCAGGTGGACAAGCAAAAAAGAGCCTCCAAAGGAAGCTCCAAGCGGGGGATTTCATTGCAGAGGGTCCGGCATCATGCCCTTTTCCATGACCTGCGAATTCGTCGGGAGGCTTGCCATCACTTTGCCAAGCTGGCGGACCTCCTTCTCGTTGTTGGCCATCTTGCCGTTCATCGCTTTGCCGATCGGCGTCGATTCGGTCGGCTTCGTCTTGGCCGGGCCGTATTCCATATATTGCTGAAGCTCCGCCAACATCTCTTGGGCAGCGGCGTCTGCCGAAACGGGGATATTGTCCTGTGCAACGAAGCCGGCCTCGTTCAAGTCAATGCACGTCTGGCCGTTTTCCTGCGTGTGCGTATAGATACGGTATGGATATTCCTGCAGCGAAGCGGAATCCCGAAACGTCAATTCGTATGTGCTTCCTTCCCGGGACGGCAGTTCGGTGAATCCCATCGTTTTGAGCGTAGCGTGCACGTGGGAAAAGGGCTTGGTGATCGACGGCAGCGTTTTTTTACGGGACATAGGGCAACACTCCTCGATTCGTATTTTCCGCCGGACGGCGTGATACATCCGTGTACCCCTTTATTACACCATTCGGATAAGGATGAAACTTTATATGGTACTAGATCGTCATTCTTTTTCGAATAGGTATAGAGCAACTGGGGGTGTTGATATGCGCGGCAGATCGCTGCGGTTTATTTTATTTCTTATGGTGGCTGTGACCTTATCGGCTCTGGTGTACGGGTACGCGTTTTCCAATAACAACAGCTTTGTCGGTTCCAGCATCGACGAGCAGTTTCCCGTGCCGGCGGAGGCGCGCAAATCGGACGTTCCGTTCTCCAATCCGGGAGTCGTGTATGTCCGCTACAACATGAAAGGTATCGAAGAAAAGGAAAGTATTCCCGACTTCTATGCGAATGAGATTCGCAAGTGGGGGTGGAAGGAAGATAAAGAGGAGCAGGTGGGGGCCCTCCGTGTTTTTGTCAAGGACGGCAAAACGATGAATGTAACGACGCACAGCGGCTTTTTCACTTTGTTTACCAAAAAAAGCACAGCGGTTGCCGGTGCGCCGCACACCGCGGTTTCTAAGCCACAAAGCCCGCCGAAGCAGTAAAAAACCCCGTGCGCCAAATTCGCTTTTCCGGAGCTTGTTCGTCAGTAGAAGCGCATGGCAGGCGCAAGGGGGCTGGTGTTTGGCTCAACAAGCGGCTTCAATTGACGAGCGGAAGTGAATACCGCGCGAATCCTTCGCCTTCGTAGTTGTATCGTTCGCATATCGTGTAGGTACGGTCGCCGGCGCTTGTTTGAAGTCCCTTTTCGCGCAAATACGCTTCGACCGCTTGACCGGCCGCCTCGAAGTTCCCGTCCTTATTCGCCACGACGACGCACCGGTGCGCCGGGACAGTCAGGCGGAGGAACCATTCGGGAATGTCGTCGTACGATTCGACCTCCATGCAAAGGATGTATACGTGCGTGTCCGGATGGCTCTGCGACGGTCCATGCGGCCACAGGCCGTAATGAATGTGCGGGTTCACGATATGGGGTAAATGCTTGGCGGAGGACAGCAGCGCTTCTTTGGCGTGCCGATACTTGCCTCCCATGTCGTTCAAGCCGATGCACGGAATGCCGATCAGCTTCAGCTCCTTGTGCTCCACCATAACAGGCTCCATCTCCGGGAGCTTTGCCGCGTTTTCGATCATACGATTTTCGCCTCTTTTCCTTGTTATTTTCCAAACCCAATAAACAAGCATTTATGACTTCACACGTTCCCGCTCCGGCTTCGCCAGAGGCCCCTTCTTTTTCGCAGAGCGCCTCTTGAATTTTTTGCAACGAAAAACCCGCATGGTATAATGGAGCGATAAAGTCAGGACAAGCGGAGTGAGAACGATGAGAATCAACAAATATATTAGCGAAACGGGAATTTGCTCCCGGCGCGAAGCGGATCAGCTGATCGAGGGAAAGCGCGTCACGATTAACGGCCAGCTGGCCGAGCTCGGAAGCCGGGTGAGCGAAGGAGACGACGTGCGGATCGACGGAAAACCGATCAGCGAGAAGAAAAAGCACGTCTACATTGCGCTCCACAAGCCGGTAGGCATCACCAGCACGACGGAACGGCACGTCCGCGGCAATATCGTGGATTTTGTGGGACACCGCGAGCGCATTTTCCCGATCGGACGACTGGATAAAGATTCCGAAGGATTGATTTTGCTTACGAATGACGGCGATATCGTCAATAAAATATTACGCTCCGAGCACGAGCATGATAAGGAATACATCGTGACCGTGAACAAACCGGTCACGCCGATGTTTTTGCAGGGAATGGCGAGCGGCGTGCGGATTCTTGGGACCGTCACCAAACCGTGCAAAGTGAGCCGCATCGACGACCGGACGTTTCGGATCGTGCTGACGCAAGGGCTAAACCGTCAAATCCGCCGGATGAGCGCCGCCTTCGGCTACGAGGTGCGCCGGCTGAAGCGGGTGCGCATTATGAACATCAAGCTGGCCGGTTTGCCGGTGGGGCAGTGGCGCGATCTGACCCCGGAAGAGCTGGACAAGCTGATGAGCGACATCGGACATCAGCCGTAAGCTCTATGCTACACATTGAATTTGTAGCCGATCCCCCGCACGGTATGGATGTATTTCGGATCGGTGGGGTTCGGTTCGATCTTCTTGCGCAGGTTGCTGATGTGGACGAGCAGCGTGCGCGTATCGCCGTTGCTGTCCACGCCCCAGGTCATTTTATACAGCTGTTCGAGCGGGAGTACCTTGCCGGGCGAGCGGGCGAGATGCAGCAGCAGGTCGAATTCCTTGGAAGACAGCGGCACGAGCCCGCCGCTTGCTTTCACGGTCCGGCTGAGCAAGTCGATCTCCAGTCCCGGAAACGACAGGTACTGGGAATCTTCCTTGTGCTGCTCAAGCAACTGGCTGCGGCGCAGATGCGCTTTGACCCGGGCGACGAGCTGGCCGGGACTGAACGGCTTCGTAATGTAATCGTCCCCTCCGATGCTGAACCCCAGAATGATATCCATATCCTCGCTTTTGCAGCTTAGAAATAAAATCGGCGTATTATAGGACTTCCGGATTTGCCGGCATACTTCGATGCCGTCCATTTCGGGGAGCAAGATGTCGAGAATCACCAAGTCCGGACAGTGCTCCCGCACCATCGCAAGCGCTTCGGCCCCATTCCCGGAATGCAGTACGTCATACCCCTCCTTACGCAAATAAAGACTGATTAATTCGACAATCTCGGCTTCATCGTCGACGATGAGTATTTTTTCTCCAGGCATCGATTTCTCCTCCAAAAGATGATGCGGCGAAACATGATGTTTCTTTGAAACTATCAGAATCATACCCCGCCAGACTCGATACTGGATTCTGATATGACAGCGACAAACGTCCCGAAATCCCCCAAAGGTGAGCCGTTTATCCCGGTTTCCAAATAATGCAGTTTAAGGTACGATATTAGCAGAGAGGCCCATCTAAGCAACAGGAAAGAAAGTGGTATCGATTTCCAGAAACTATTTCTATTATAAATGGTTTTGGGTGTTTATTTCCATAGTTTTATTGGCCGCCGGGATTGCCGGTGTCCGCTATTACATTTCCGCTGCTGAGAAGTCTGCGCCCCGTGCCGTTCAAGGGGTCATGGACCTGGAGCGCTACGGCTTGGAATCCCATGGAACGGTCCGGTTGGACGGCGAATGGCAGATGTACTGGATGCGCCTGCTGACACCGGTAGAGCTGGCCTCCCCGGAGCAAGCCGCGGGGGAGCAGGCAACTCCGATTGTTCTCCCCGAGGTATGGAACCGCGTCCTTGTGGACGGCGTGCGGCCGGGCGGATCGGGTTATGCGACCTTTCGCTTGAAAGTGAAGCTGGATGGTCCCGCTTCCGATCTGGGGCTGAAGCTTCCGTACATCCGGACGGCCTACAAGGCTTGGGTGAACGGCGAGCCCGTCGCAAGCAGCGGCACGGTCGGAGAAGACATTAAGACTTCCAAGCCGCAATACACCCCGAATCTGATCCGGTTCCGTCATGCAGGCGGGCCGCTGGATATCGTCATTCAGGTTTCCAATTACCATCACCGGCTCGGGGGAATCTGGAAACCGGTCGAGCTCGGCTCATGGAGCGCGATGGACAGCAAGCTCCGGAGAGAGCTTGCGATCGAGACGCTTGTGGTAGGAAGCCTGCTGTCGATGGGGCTGTATCACATCGGGTTGATTGCGCTGAGGCGCAAAGAGAAAGGATCGCTTTATTTCGGACTTTTTTGCTTATTGATCGGCATACGGGCCTTCTTTACAGGCGAAGGCGTGATGTATTATTTTATCCCCGAGGTGCACTGGCTGACGGAGCTGCGCATCGAGTACGTATGCTTTTACATGGGCGTGCCCGTCATGATCATGTTCATGCACTCGCTTTACCCGTTGGAGGTGCGTTCCGGTATTGTCCGGCTTATCTTGGCGCTCGGTGTAGCGTTCTCGGCCGCGGCATTTCTGATTCCGCCCCCGTGGGTGACCTATACGACGCCGGCATTTCAGCTCATTACGCTGCTCACTAGCGGCTACCTGCTGTTCAGCTTGGCCCGCGCCATGCTTCGCAAAAGAGACGGGGCGCTGTTCGCCGCGATCGGCGCGGGCGCTTACGTCGCCACGGTGATGCTGGACATTATGTACTATAACCAGTGGATCAAGCTTGGCGAGGTGTCGTCGTACGGACTGCTTGTCTGCGTATTCATGACCTCGTTCATCCTGAGCTCGAAGTCGGCCAAGGCTTACGTGGAAGTGGAGACGCTATCGCGGCAAATGCGCGAGATGAACACCGGTCTGGAGCATAAAATTCGCGAGCGGACCGCCGAGCTGGAACGCATCAACCGCAGTCTGGAGCGGATGAACGACGACTTGGCGCGGATGGAAACGTCAAGGCGGCACCTGCTTAGCAATATCTCGCACGATCTGGGAACGCCGATGACGCTGATTCAAGGGTACGTGGAAGCGCTCATCGACGGCGTCGTCTCGCAGCCCGACCAGCAGCAAAAGTATTTAAAGCTCATCCATAACCGGATCACGGGCTTGAACCGGCTCATCGCCGATTTGTTTCAGCTCTCGAAGCTGGAGGCCAGACAGATGGATTTCGATATCCAGCCGGTGAGCGCGGACGATTTTATCCGCTACTTCGACGAGCGCTATGAGCTGGAGCTGGCCGGAGCCGGGCTCAAGTTCGAGACGGTCGCCTACTCGCTGCGGGCCGAAGCCCATCGGCAGGCCATCGTCAAAATCGACGTGGACCGGATCGATCAGGTGCTGACCAACGTCATTTACAATGCGGTCAAGCATACACCCCGCGGCGGGCTGATCCAGCTTCATTTTATCGTGGACGAGCATTCGCTTGTCGTTCAGGTGCAGGATAACGGCTCGGGCATCGATCCGGAAGACCTGCCGTATATTTTCGACCGTTTCTACAAGAAAGATAAGTCCCGCAACACGGCCGGCGGCGGCAGCGGCCTCGGGCTGGCCATCGCCAAGGAGATCGTCGACTATCATGGGGGCCGGATCTGGGCACAAAGCCGCGTCGGTCAAGGCGCCTGCATCGCCTTCATGCTGCCCCTCGCGAAAGGGGGTGAATAGAGACTCGGATGTTAGCGGCGAACCGCTGTGAATCGAATGCGCGAAGCTTAATCGCCGGAGCCCGGAGGATGCAGTAACGAGCTGCGGTAATCGGTCGGTGAAAGCTGGTAATGCCGCTTGAACTGCTTCGAAAAGTACAGCGGGTCCTGGAAGCCGACCGAAGATGCGATCTGCTCCACGGTCAGCTCCGGACGCTCCCGCAGCAGATGGCGCGCTTTGTCGAGCCGGAGCCGGAGCAGGAACGTTACGGGCGTCAGCCCGGTCTGCCGCTTGAACAGCGTCGAGAGATAAGCGCGGTTGTAGCCGAGCGACTCGGCCATCAGCTCGATCGTGATCGGCTCCGCATACTGCTTGGATAAATATTGCAGCGCCCGCTGCACCGTTTGCCCTGCGGCGGTTGCCTGCTCCGGCTCGTCCGTGCCAAGGGGGCGAAGCGCTTCCGCGAACTCGGCGAACAGCAGGTGCAGGCAGCCGTTCGCTTTCAGATTGGCGCCTGCGCCGCGGTGTTGAAACGCCAGCTGCACTTGGCGGAACAGGACGCCAATCGAGCGCTTTCGTCCGGTATGGACGACCGGCTGCTGCGAGCTCAGGCCCGTATCCTGCAGCAGCCGCTCCGTGAGATGTCCTTCGAAGGCGACCCAGCGGTAATGCCACGGGTCAAGCGTATCGGCCATGTAATTGACCAGCTTGCCCGGCTCGATCAGGAAGCTGTCTCCTGCGCCAAGCTCGTAAGTCTGTCCCTGGCAAACGTAGGTGCCTTTGCCGGATAACACATGATGCAGCAAATAATAATCGACCACCTTCGGACCGGGCTTATGACCCGGCTTCGTCTGGCTGTGGCCGGCGAACAGGACGGTCAAAGGGCTGTCTTCCGACGCGGGGTACGGGTTGGATACGACAAAGTAAGTATCGGGACGTTTGACAGGCCCAGACACGGCGCGGCTCGCCTCCTTTTGGGGCATCGCCCCGGATACGTTCAGTATAGCACAATCGGGGTTGTCTGCGCGTTGATGATCTAACATTTTTCCATGCCGTCCTGACATCGTTCCATAGTGAAAACCGGTTGTCCGGACTATACTTGAAGCAAAGCTACCTATTGAAATTCGCTATATTGAACGCGTCTTCTTAAATCCATAACGAGGTGAACCGTCATGACGGAAGTGAAAGCATTGCAGGAGCAGTTTGTCGAGCTGTACGGAGGAGATAGCTCCAATCCGATCCGGGCGTTTCATGCGCCGGGGCGCGTCAATCTGATCGGGGAGCATACCGATTACAACGGGGGATACGTTTTCCCGGCCGCTCTGACGTTCGGCACGACGATGCTGATCCGGAAGCGGGAGGACGATCAGGTGGGCTTCGCTTCCACCAACTTTCCGCTGCGCAAGCATATTTCCATTCAGCAAGTCGAACTCCGCGCCGAAGACGATTGGATTAATTATCCGAAGGGCATTATCCGCGAACTGCAAAAGCGGGGGCTATCCGTCGGCGGTTACGATATTTTGTACAGCGGGGCGATCCCGAACGGCTCCGGCCTTTCCTCTTCGGCTTCTATCGAAGTGGTGACGGCTTATGGCCTGCTCACGATGGAAGGGCAGCCGACGGACAAGGTGGAGATCGCGCTGCTGTCGCAAAAGGCCGAGAACGAGTTCATCGGCGTGCAGTGCGGCATCATGGATCAATTTGCGGTAGCGATGGGCAAGAAGGAGCATGCGATTTTGCTCATGTGCGATACGCTGGAATACAAGCACGTGCCGTTCGTTAGCGGCGAATACAAGCTGGTGATCGGCAACACGAACAAAAAGCGCGGGCTTGTCGATTCGGCCTACAACGAGCGCCGTTCGCAGTGCGAGCAGGCGGTGAAATACTTGTCGGCCAAATATCCCGAGCTGACGCTGCTCGGTCAGTTGTCGCTGGAGCAGTACCAGAACGCACAGCATCTGATCCCGGACGAAACGGTGCGCAAGCGGGCGCAGCACGTCGTCGAGGAGATCGACCGGGTGCTGCAATCTATCGAAGTGTTGGAACGCGGAGACTTGGCGGCGTTCGGCCAGCTAATGATCGGCTCGCATAACTCGCTGCGCGACTTGTACGAGGTGACCGGCGTCGAGCTGGACACGATGGTGGAAGCGGCGCTCGCCGTTCCCGGCGTGCTTGGCTCGCGGATGACGGGCGCCGGCTTCGGCGGCTGCACGGTATCGTTGGTGCATCAAGACAGCGTGGAGCGGTTTGTCGGCGAGGTGGGCCGCGTGTATAAGGAGAAGACCGGCTTGACCGCGGACTTCTATGTATGCGACATTGGGAATGGCGTGCAGGAGCTGCAGCTATAAGTATGATCGTCCGGCGATGAACGGACGGAACCCATAAATTCGGATTGGCGGAAGGAGAGGCTGGACTATGGCTATTATGGTAACCGGAGGCGCGGGCTATATCGGCTCGCATACGGTAGCGGAGCTGCTGGCAAAAGGCGAAGAGGTCGTTGTCGTCGACAATTTGCAGCAGGGACACCGGGAAGCGGTGCTCGGCGGCAAGCTGTACGTCGGGGACATTCGCGATGCGGACTTTTTGGACACGGTATTTCGTGAAAACGAGATCGACGCCGTCATTCATTTCGCAGCGAGCTCGCTTGTCGGCGAAAGTATGCAGCTGCCCGGCAAATATTATCATAACAACGTTTACGGGACGCTCTGCCTGCTGGAGAAAATGAACGAATACGGCGTCAAAAAAATCGTGTTCTCGTCCACGGCGGCGACGTACGGCGAGCCGGAGAACGTTCCGATTCTGGAAACGGACCGGACGCTGCCGACGAACGCTTACGGCGAAACGAAGCTCGCCATGGAGAAGATGATGCGCTGGTTCGATACCGCGCACGGCATCAAATACGTCTCGCTGCGCTACTTCAACGCGGCGGGCGCGCACGAAAGCGGCCGGATCGGCGAAGACCATTCGCCGGAGACCCATCTCGTGCCGATCATTCTGCAGGTGGCTCTCGGCAAGCGCGCGCATATCTCGATTTTCGGCGAAGACTATGCGACGCCGGACGGCACATGCATCCGCGACTACATCCATGTGACCGACCTGGCAGACGCGCACATCTTGGCGGTGGAAAAGCTTCGCTCCGGCGGGGATAGCAGCGTGTACAATCTCGGCAACGGCAAAGGCTTCTCCGTCAAAGAAGTGATCGACATCGCGCGTGAAGTAACGGGACATGCGATCCCGGCGGTCGTCGAAGCCCGCAGAGCCGGAGACCCGGCGGTGCTTGTCGCCTCTTCGGAGCGCGGCAGAACGGAGCTTGGTTGGCAGCCGAAGCGGGACAGCCTGCAGCAAATCATCGCCTCCGCATGGGCTTGGCATCAAGCGAATCCAGACGGCTACGGCAAGTAAAATCACGGGTGCAGGCGTTCGGGCCGAAGGCCGGCCGATCCGAAGGAGTGGAGAACAATGGAACAGAGACAGAAAAATACGGATTTCGGCTCCCCCGACCGGAAGGCGGCCTACCGGGTCGAACGGCTGCTGCAGTTTGGTTTGCAGCGCGGACTATTGGAGCCGCTGGATGTGTATGCGGCCCGCAACGGGCTGCTCGATCTGCTGCGAATCGGCGAGCCATACGAGGGCGAGCTGACCGAGCCGGTAGCGGACAGCGTGGTGGAACTGCTGGAGCCGCTGCTCGATTACGCGGCCGAGTCGGGCCTGCTTGAAGAGAACAACACGACGGTGCGCGATCTGCTGGATGCCCGTTTGATGGGGCAGCTCATGCCTCGGGCATCCGAGCTTGTGCAACGGTTCTGGACGACTGCGAAGTCCGCGGGCATCGAAGCAGCAACGGACGCTTTCTACAAGCTGTGCATCGATTCGAACTACATTCGTATGGACCGGATTAACAAAAACATGTATTGGCTTGCACCGACGGAATATGGCGATATCGAAATTACCGTAAACCTGTCGAAGCCGGAGAAAGACCCGAAAGAAATCGCGATGCTCCGAAACGCGCCGCAGAGCCATTATCCCAAATGCCTGCTGTGCATCGAAAACGTGGGCTACGCCGGCAGGTTCAATCATCCGGCGCGGCAGAACCTGCGGGTCATTCCGGTTGAGCTGGCCGGGGCAACGTGGTATTTTCAGTATTCGCCTTACGTATATTACAACGAGCATAGCATCATTTTCGACGGAGAGCACCGGCCGATGAAGACGTCGAAGGAGACGTTCGAGCGCCTGCTTGATTTCGTGGAGCGCTTCCCGCATTATTTCGTCGGGTCGAATGCCGACCTGCCGATCGTCGGCGGATCGATCCTGAACCATGATCATTTTCAAGGCGGACGGCACAAGTTTCCGATGGAAAAGGCGGGCGTCGAGGAGAGCTTCAGTCATCCGGATTATCCCGGCGTGAAGATCGGCATCGTCAAATGGCCGATGTCGGTCATCCGCATCGCCTCCCACAAACGCGATCAGCTGTTGATGCTCGCTACGGCGATTCTGGATGCGTGGAAGTCTTACAGCGACCCGTCACAAGATATCTTCGCATTTACGGAGCAAGCGGGCGTCCAGGTGCCGCATAACACGATTACCCCCATTGCCCGCAATAATGCGAGCGGGGAATACGAGCTTGATCTGGTGCTGCGCAACAACCGGACCAGCGAGGAGCATCCCGACGGCATTTTTCATCCGCACAAGGAGCTTCACCATATCAAGAAAGAGAACATCGGCTTGATCGAGGTGATGGGGCTCGCCGTGCTGCCGGGTCGTCTCAAGGACGAGTTGGAGCTGGCGTCCAGACTCCTGACCGGGGAAGAGAAGCTGGACGGGAAGATTACGCGCGATCCGTCGCATCCGCTGCACAAGCACGCCGAATGGCTGGAGGAGCTTGTCGCCCGTTACGGTACGGCTATGCCGGAAGAGAACGCGAGACAAGCGCTGCAAACGGAGACGGGCCGCAAGTTCGCGGACGTGCTGCGTGATACGGGCGTGTACAAGCGCAGCGAGCAGGGAATGGAGCGATTCCGGGCGTTTTTGCGGCATCTCGGCGTGCAGGCTTAATGCGGGAACGGAGAACAGTTGTCCAATGAACATCTATGGAGCGGGCAGTTTTTTCGGTCCAGGCCACTTCAGCTTAATCTAAAAAGACCCCCATCCGGGCACCGTGTTGACGGAGCCGCCGAATGGGGGTCTTGCCGCTTCTTCATCGAATTGGGGCTGGGGCTATCCTGCCCGCGAGCCTTCGTCGCCGGAAGGCCGGCGCGTCTTCGGCTCGATCTCGATCAGATCGGGCTTCCGCTTGATCTCTTCGACCTCGATGCCGTTTTTGGCGAGCGTGTTGGTTAAGAAATTTTCATCCTGGGCCGGGAAAATGTACGACGGATGCCGATCGGTGTTGCTAAGCAACTGCTCGGCCACTTGCAGCAGCTTATCCATCGAGAACGGCTTGCGCAAAAACTTCTCGATATCTTTCTCGTGATAATCCTGCGGAGGTTCCAAAGCTGTAGATACGATAACCGGGGTCCGGTAAAACTTCGGATGGCGGTACAGCTCGCCGATGAAATCCCACCCGTTCTTCGTCCCCTCCAAATGAATGTCCACGATACACAGTCTCGGACCGCCGTCTTCGATCCGGTGGAGGGCCAGAATGCCTTCCTCGGCCGAGCGCACATGCATCGTCGGGATATGCAGCTTGGCGAGCGCCACTTGAATCAGCTTCGCCAAATTATCGTCGTCCTCCAAAATCATGATGGTGTTGTCCGCCGTACCGACCCGGTAAGCTTGGAGCGTCACGGTGAAGGTCGAGCCTGCGCCCATCTCCGATTCAAACGCAACGGTCCCTTCGTGGCCTTCGACGATTTCCCGCACGATAGATAGCCCGAGGCCTGTTCCGCCGATCTGCCTGCGATCGGAATTATCGACGCGGTAAAATTTGGAGAATAGCTTATCCTTGGCTTCCTCCGGGATGCCGAGGCCGTAATCCTGAACGAGGAATTGCACGGCTTGGCCGTCCTGCCGGAGCGTCAGATCGACGCGATCCGCCTGAGGCGAATATTTAATCGCGTTGCTGAGCAGATTGTGCGCCACCTGCTTCAGCCGGTCGGCATCGCCGCGCACCCACACTTCATGCTGCGGCAGATGCAGCGAGAGGTCGTGGCTTTGCTTGCCCCGCCATTGCTCGACCACTTCCTGCAGCAATCCTCCCAGCTCCACCGGGGCAAAATGATAAATTTGCTTCCCGGATTCCATCCGCTGCAGATCCAAAAAGTCGTTGATCAGCGTCGAAAGCCGGGTCGCCTCTTTATAGACGGTTTGCAGGTAACGCTGCTGCTTCTCCGGCGTAAGCTGGCGGTTGAGCAAAATCTCGATAAATCCGAGAACGCTCGCAAGCGGCGTCCGCAGCTCATGCGAGACGATGCTGATGAATTCGTTTTTCATTTCGTCGACTTTTTCTTCCTCAGTCCGGTCGCGGAACACGAACAGGAAGCCGAGCTCCTCGTCGTGACGTTCGACCATCATTCGGATGGCGTACAGCTCCACATATCTTTGCTGCTCCTCCCCGTCGGTGAAGGAGAAGCGCTCCGTCAGCTTGTTCAAGTCGCCGCGCAGCAGACCGCGAATCGATTGGGAAACGCGGGCGAAGCTCGGTGAGCGATCGAGCAGCTCCTGACTGATCTCGGTGATCGATTCGCCGGCGGGGCCGCTGAGCCGTAGGAAATCGTTCATGCGATGATTGAAAAACATCAGCTTCCCTGAAGCATCGCACATCATCATGCCCTCGTGAGTCGATTCGAGGATGTTGTTGATCAGGTCACGCTGCTCCTCCATCGCCACCTTCTCTTGTTGGAGCTGCTCGTAGAGCGCCTCCAGACGGACGGATTGCCGGCGGCGGTCCTCGTTCATCTGCTGTGCCAGGAAGGCAAGTCCGAACTGGCGGATGAGGCCTTTGGCAAGCCGCGTTTTTTGCTCGTCCGGCGAAGTTAGATAGCCAGTCAGCAGCAGGAAGCCGGTCGCTTCATGCTCATCGTTGAACAGCGGATAATAGCGGTCTACCGCGTGGGTGATGCCTTGATGGAAACCTCCTTCCTGCGCGGTAGCTTGACGCACGCACTCCAGCGGCATTTTCTCGTTCAGGACGCGCCGTGCGGTGCCGAACAGCTCGCTTTCCAGCATCGTGGGCAGCGTCGACGGATAGCCGATGGCATAGGCGACCTGATAAGCCGCTTCCGCCCCGTCGCCGCCCGGCGTTTTCAAAACAAGCAGAGCTGCGTCAAGGTGAAGCGACTCCAGCAGCGCCGGGATGGCAGCGTTCAAAAAGTCGGCCATGTCCGTCGAGCCGGTCAGTTTCTCCTGATAGCTGCTGATGGCCTCCAGCTCCAGCTCGCGCTGCGACAGCTTCTCCAGCGTCGCTTCCTGCTCCTCCTGCTGGGCAACGATCTCTTCGTTCTGCACCTCCAGACTTTCCGCCATGTACCGGTATGTTTCCTCGCTTTTGCGCAGCTTGGCTTCCGCCTGATTGGCCCGGTTGAAGATGAAGAACGAGAACAGTCCGACGACAATGGCGATCCCGCCTCCGATAAAAACGATGACGCGCGCCCGTTTCTCTGCGGTTTGAGCCGATGAATACGCTTCCGCTGCAATGAGTTCGATCTCCGCGGTCAGCTTCGTATGAATTTGACGAAAGCGGTCCATCTGGTTTTTGCCCATGGAGACCCGTTTGATCGCATCAGGCAGCTTCCCGTCGCGAATCAGCTCGATTTGGCTGGCATAATACTCCTGCAGGCGCTGAATTTGCGGGATGGCGTCGCCTTCCATGACACTGCGCAGGCCGGGGTATTTTTTTTGAAATGCAGCCATGGCGAGCAAGTCGTCCTGCAGTTGGGCTTTGCCGAAGTCGTAGGGCTCTAGATATTTCTCATCTTGCGTTACTTCGTAGCCCCGAAGCCCGGATTCCATATTGACCAAGTCGACCAGTAAGCTTTCGGCCAAATTGTTGAGCGGAATCACTTCGTTAACGACGCTCTTCAGTTCCTCTTCCGTACTGGAGGATGCGACAAAGCTGGAGACGCTGATCATCACGAGCAGGGAAATCACGACGATCACGTACCCCAGTGAAATCTTCGATCGAGTCATGTTCATGGCAGAGCCACCTTTTCGGCATATAGACATTTCTTTTTTGGTACGTTCCTAGTTCGACAAAAGCAGAGTAAATCCTCTACAGCGAACGGTGCTTTTCGAGCCGGAACGCAAAAAAAATACCGCTGCTTTGCCGAAAAGAGCGGCTTATGCCGGCACGAGTCGAAGAATGTCAGGAAGCTTTGTATTCCTATTGTCTTTGTGGGATACGAAAGCGAAAGGGGAAAAAGGGGGCTTGTTGTGGGGCTGTGTTTCCTGTTGGCGAACGGAGGAGCGGCTCAGTCGCGCTCCACCCATTCGCTGCGCAGGGAGAACAGCTCCCTCAAGTCGTCCGTCGACAGCTCGGTGATCCACTGCTCACCGGTGCCGACAATTTGCTGGCTCAGTCCGAGCTTCTTGTCGATCATCTCGTCGATGCGCTCCTCCAGCGTCCCCAACGTGACGAATTTGTGCACCTGCACATGGCGCGTCTGGCCGATCCGGAAGGCGCGGTCCGTCGCCTGGTTTTCCACGGCTGGATTCCACCAGCGATCGAAATGGAACACGTGATTCGCCGCGGTCAGATTAAGTCCGGTGCCGCCGGCTTTGAGCGACAGCAGGAAAATGCCCGAATCGTCCTCCTCCGGCGGCACTTCGCCTTGGAACGTTTCGATCATGCGGTCCCGCTCCGCCTTGGAGCTGCCTCCGTGAAGAAAGGGCACCTTGCCTCCGAACTCTTCTTCCAGCACCCGCTGCAGCAAGTGCCCGGTCTCTACGAATTGGGTGAAAATGAGGCACTTGTCGCCTTCCTGCCGCAGCTCCTGCACCATTTCCAGCAGCCGTTCGACCTTGTTCGACCGTTCGCGCCACGGCCCCCGGACAGCATCCTTGGCGAGCAGCGCCGGATGGTTGCAGATCTGCTTCAGCTTCGTCAGCGCGGCGAGAATCATCCCGCGGCGCTCCATGGCCGACAGCTTGTCGATCCGCTCGAACATGTCTTGGATGTAGTTCTCATACAGCGTCGCTTGCTCGGCTGTGAGCGAGACGTACGTTTTGTACTCGTACTTTTCCGGCAGATCGAGCTGAATGGACGGGTCCTTCTTGACGCGCCGCAGCAGAAAGGGCCGGATCAGTCGCTGCACCTTGGCGATCAGCTCCTTGTCCTGCGTACGCTCGATGGCGCCGACGTACCGCTGGGTGAAATCGCGCAGCGTGCCGAGATAGCCCGGGTTGAGAAAATCGAAGATCGACCACAGCTCGGTCAGCCGGTTCTCGATCGGGGTCCCGGTCAGGGCGATCCGGTGCCGTCCGGCGAGCTTGCGGATCGATTGTGCCTGCTTCGTGTAGGCATTCTTAATGTTCTGCGCTTCATCGAGGCAGATCGATTCCCAGGAAACGGAGCCAAGCTCCGTCTCGTCCAGATGCGACAGCGTGTACGTCGTCAGCACCAAGTCGCTTTCGCCGCAGTTCTCGGCAAAGCTGGTTCCTTTGGCCCGTGTCGGCCCGTAATGCAGATGCACGCGCAGGTCCGGCGCGAAGCGCTGCAGCTCCTTTTGCCAGTTGCCCAACACGGACGTCGGGCAGATCAGCAGGGAAGGGGCGGTTCCGCCCGTCTGCGGCGTGTCGGCTGCTTGAGTATCGGCGGCCAGCCGCTGCTCCCGGAGGTGCAGCAAGTACGTGATCATCTGGATCGTTTTGCCGAGCCCCATGTCGTCGGCCAGACAGCCGCCGAGGCCGCATTCGCGCAAGAACACGAGCCACGAGATGCCTTCTACCTGATACGGCCGCAGCTTGCCGCGGAAGCTGTCCGGCGGCTCCAGCAGCGGAGGGCGCTTCGCGTGATTGAGCAGATCGACTAGCTCTTGAAGCTGCTCGTCAAGCTCGACTTCCATGTTGATCGTACGGTGGAAGTCTTTGTCCTCTTCGCCTTCGCTGGAGCCGAGCAGATGAAGCTCCAGCACGTCCCGGAAGGACAGCCCCTGCTTCTTCTCCACCTGCTGCATGACGCGCTGGAGCTGGGCGAGATGAACCGGGTCAAGCTGCACCCACTGCCCCCGGATTTGCACGAGCCGCCGGTTCTGCTCCAGCAGCTCGCGGAATTCGGCCTCGGTCAGCTCGACGTCGCCCAGCGCGATTTTCCAATCGAACTGCATGAGCTGATTTAAGCCGAACATCGACTGCGGGCCGGAGCCGACCGACGATTTGATCTTCGCTTTGAGGCGCGGACGCCATCTGCGGATACGTTCCCACCATGCGGGCAGGATGACCGAATAGCCCGCTTCCATCAGGCGCAGGCTGCCTTTGGCCAGCAGCTCCCACGCCTCGTCTGGCGTCAGCGTGCTGCGCAGCCCGGCTTCGCCCTCGGCCAGCCATGGCAGCATG
>NZ_BIMB01000084.1 GCF_004000865.1 Paenibacillus elgii NBRC 100335
GCCGAGGCGCGGCTGGTGTTCGCGGCCACCGACGATGCGTCGGTGAACGCGCAGGTCTGTGCCGAGGCCGAGGCGCTCGGCAAGTTCGCGAACGCGGCCGACGACGGGGCCGGCGGCGGTTTTCTCGTCCCGGCCGCGGTAAGGCGGGGACGGTTGACGCTTGCGGTGTCCACCGCAGGCGCAAGCCCTGGACTGGCCGCGGCGCTGCGCCGCAGGCTGGAGGAAGCGTTCGGCGAAGAGTATGCGCCGTACGTAGAGCTGCTCCACGCGCTGCGCGGCATCGTACAGCTGGCCGTCCCGGAAACGGGACAGAGGCAGGAGCTGTTCCGCGGCATGCTGGAGTGGGAGCTGCTGCCGCTGCTGCGAAGCGGCCGTGTCGATCCGGCGGATCTGCGCGCCGAGCTGGCGCGCAGAGTGCTGCAAGATCCGACGCCCGGAGGCATCGAAGCGATCGGCGACTGGCTGCGTGTAGAGGCACGACATTTGGGATATGAATGAGTACAGTGGTACATAGTGAATACAGCACTTCCGGCTTTACAGGGAGAAGATAAGGGGTTGACTCACGCATGCGCACCATCGTAGTAGGCACCAGACAAAGCGCGCTTGCTTTGACACAAACCGGACAGGTGATCGATCACCTGCGCGAGCTTTGCAAGCAGCACGGCATCGAAGCCGAATTCGAGCTAAAAAAAATCGTCACCAAGGGCGACCGCATACTGGATGTCACTCTTTCGAAAGTCGGCGGCAAAGGCCTGTTCGTGAAAGAAATCGAGCAGGCGCTGCTTGACGGCGAAATCGATCTCGCAGTACACAGCATGAAGGATATGCCCTTCGAGCTGCCTGAGGGACTTGTGGTCGGCGCCGTTCCTCTGCGGGAAGATCCGCGCGACTGCTTGATCACGCGGGACGGCCGCGGGCTCGACGACTTGCCCCAGGGCGCCAAGGTTGGAACCAGCAGCCTGCGCCGTGCTTCCCAACTGCAGCATTACCGCCCCGACTTGCAGATTGAGTCGATCCGCGGCAATATCGACTCGCGGCTGCGCAAGCTGGAAACGGAAGGCTTTGATGCGATCCTGCTCGCCGCCGCCGGACTGCACCGGATCGGCTGGCAGGACCGCATCAGCGCTTACCTGCCGCCGGAGCTGTGCCTGCCGGCGGTCGGACAAGGCGCATTATGCATCGAATGCCGCGGCGATAATGAATTCGTGCTCGACTTGTTATCCAAGTACAAGCACGAACCGACGGCCGTTGCCGTTGCCGCGGAGCGCAGTTTCTTGGGCCGTTTGAACGGCGGCTGCCAAGTGCCGATCGGCGCTCACGCGCATTTGACCGAAGAAAGCGGGCCGTCAATTGTACTGACCGGCATGGTCGGATCGCCGGACGGCAAGCAGGTGCTGAAAGAGACGATGACCGGAAATAACCCGCAGCAATTGGGTCTGCAATTGGCGGAAGCGTTAATTGCGAAAGGTGCTGCCGAACTGCTTGCATTAGCTGAAGAATAGGGGAGAAGCGGTTGTGAACAAGGGTGTCGTTTATCTTGTCGGTGCCGGACCGGGAGATCCGAAGCTGATTACGCTAAGAGGTCTCGAAGCGATTCAGCGGGCCGACGTAGTTGTCTATGACCGGCTGGCCAGCCCCCGTCTGCTCAAACATATGAAGGCTGGGGCAGAGAAAATTTTTGTCGGCAAACTGCCGGACAAACATATGATGAAGCAGGAAGAGATCAGCCGCCTGCTCGTCGATTTGGCGCTGCAAGGAAAAACGGTGACCCGGCTCAAAGGCGGAGATCCGAGCGTATTCGGGCGTGTAGGCGAAGAAGCGGAGCTGCTCGCGGAGCACGGAATCCGCTTCGAGATCGTGCCTGGCATCACGTCCGCGATCGCCGTCCCCGCTTATGCAGGCATCCCGGTGACGCACCGCGATTTTACTTCGTCCTTTTCGATCGTAACCGGTCATGAATATAAGAATAAAACATACTCCCAAGTGAATTGGGATAACTTGGCGCAAGCCTCCGGCACGTTGATCTTTTTGATGGGTGTCGCCAATCTGGAGCAGATCTCCACGGAGCTGATCCGCGGAGGGAAATCGCCGCAAACGCCGGTCGCCCTCATCCGATGGGGCACTTGGATGGAGCAGGAGACGCTAACGGGGACGTTATCGGATATTGCCGACAAGGTAAAAGCCGCAGGCTTCCAATCCCCGGCCGTCACGATTGTCGGCGAAGTGGTCAAGCTGCGCGACAAGCTGGCCTGGTTCGAAACCAAGCCTTTGTTCGGCCGGCGCATTCTGGTTACCCGCGCACGCAGTCAGGCGAGCGAGCTGTCCTTGCAAATCGACGAGCTTGGCGGGGAAGCCGTGGAATTCCCGGTGATCCGCACCCGGCCGCCTTCCCGTCCGGAAGCGCAGGCAGCGCGGGACGAGGCGCTTAATCGCCTTTCCACATTCGATTGGGTCCTGTTCACGAGCGCGAACGGCGTCGAATTTTTTATGGAGCGGCTGCGGGAGCTGCGGCTCGATATTCGGGCATTAGGCAATGCCCGCTTGGCGGCGGTCGGTCCGAAGACGGCGGCTGCTCTAGCGCAGTACGGATTGCTGGCGGAGGTTGTCCCTTCGGAATTCGACGGGGACGCTTTGCTGGACGCCATCGCCCCCGAGCTTCGTCCAGGGCAGAACGTGCTGCTTGCGACGGCGGATATCGCCAGAGCGTACTTGCCCGAACAATTGCAGGAGCGCGGCTTGAACGTCACCAAAATCGATATCTACGAAACGGTACTGGATACCGAGGGCGGCTCCGAGATTGTCGAGCTGCTGAAGCAAAACATGCTGCACATCGTTACTTTTACCAGCTCGTCGACGGTTACGAATCTGCTGCGCGCTCTGCAGGAGCTTGGCGAGACGGAACCGCTCAAGCTGCTGCAAGGGTGCAGAATCGCTTGTATCGGTCCGAGAACGGCGTCTACCGCGCAGGAAGCGGGACTTCAGGTCGATTATTTGGCCAAGGAAGCGACCGTTGCTTCCCTGGTTCAGTGCTTATACGAGAAGGAGGAATAAACCATGAGTTTTCCACTTGTTCGAAACCGGCGTTTGCGCAGCTCGGCTGCGCTTCGGAATTTGGTACGGGAGCATACCGTTACGCTGGACGACTTGCTCTATCCGATATTTGTGACGCACGGAACGAATATTAAAGAAGAAATCAGCTCGATGCCGGGCGTTTACCATTTCTCGCTGGACCGGCTTGAAGAGGAAATCCGCGAAATCGTCGAGCTGGGCTTGCCGGCCATTGTGCTCTTCGGCGTTCCGCACGAGAAAGATGCGCATGCCAGCTCGGCCTACGATCCGAACGGCATCGTTCAACAAGCGTCGCGCTTAATCAAAACATGGGCTCCGGAGCTGCTTATTGTTGCCGATACTTGCCTATGCCAGTTCATGGACCACGGCCACTGCGGCGTCGTTCATTACGACGAGGCGAAAGGCCGCGCCGAGGTGCTGAACGATGCGTCGCTGGACCTGTTGGTCAAAACGGCGGTTTCACAGGCAGAAGCCGGCGCCGACATTATCGCGCCGTCGAACATGATGGACGGCTTCGTCTACGCGATCCGTCAAGGACTTGACGAAGCTGGCTACGAGCAGGTGCCGATCATGTCGTACTCCGTGAAGTATGCGTCGTCGTTCTACGGTCCGTTCCGCGAAGCGGCACATTCCACGCCGCAGTTCGGCGACCGCAAAACGTACCAAATGGATCCGGCCAACGTGCGGGAAGCGCTGCGCGAAGCGGAATCCGACGTAGCCGAAGGCGCGGATATGCTGATGGTCAAGCCGGCTCTGGCGTATATGGACGTTGTTCGCGCGCTCCGCGAAAAGTTCAATCTGCCGCTCGTGGTCTATAATGTGAGTGGGGAATACTCCTTGGTGAAAGCTGCCGCCATGCAGGGCTGGGTCGACGAGAAATCGATCGTTATGGAGACGATGACCGGATTTAAGCGGGCCGGCGCCGACATGATCATTACTTATTTTGCCAAAGATATCGCTCGCTGGCTCCGGAACTAACTGCGGCCGCGGTATGCGATGATGATGAAGACCGTTCCGCTATCCGGCGTTTCTCCCGGAGCGGAGCGGTCTTTTGCATAGCGGCACTGTCAAACTTTTGTCGGAAACTGTAGCCTGACACACGTTGTTACCTGGTTTCAAATAGGGCATAATGGGAAGTAGACTATGGGAGTTTACGGAAAAGAGGTTGCACCAATGAGTTATAACGATACGTTTATTCGAGCTTGTCGGAAACAGTCTGTCGAAACGCTGCCCGTATGGTATATGCGTCAAGCCGGCCGTTACGACCCCGAATACCGGAAAATTAAAGAGAAATACAGCCTGCTGGAAATTTGCAAGCAGCCGGAGCTGGCGGCCGAGGTCACCTTGATGCCGGTCAAAAAGCTGGGCGTAGACGCGGCGATTTTATATTCGGACATTATGAATCCGGTCGCTTCCATTGGCATCGATTTTGATATCGTCAAAAATGTCGGTCCGGTCATCGACAACCCGATCCGCTCGGCGGCGGATGTGAACAAGCTGAAGCCGATCCAGGTGGAGCAGGATTTGCCGCATATTTTGCGGACAATTGAGATTTTGGCGGCCGAGCTGAAGGTGCCGCTGATTACGTTCGCCGGCGCGCCGTTTACGATTGCGAGCTACCTGATCGAAGGCCGGCCGTCCAAAAGCTATATCCGCACGAAAGGCTTAATGTACGGAGAGCCGGAGGTATGGTTCAAGCTGATGGATAAGCTTGGCGATATGGTGATCGCTTATCTGAAAGCGCAGATTGCCGCCGGGGCGAAAGCGGTGCAGCTTTTCGACAGCTGGGTCGGCGCGTTGTCCCCGGTAGATTTTAAAACGTACGTTCTGCCGACGATCCGCCGTATTTTTGCGGAACTGAAGCATCTGGAACAGCCGAAAATTTATTTCCCGGGCGTCAGCTCCGGCGAATTGCTTCCTTATCTGCAAGGCATTGACGCCGATGTCATCGGTCTCGATTGGCGTGTGTCGATCTCGGAGGGCCGCAGAAGAGTGGGCTCGTTCTATGCGGTGCAAGGCAATCTCGATCCGTACGTATTGACCGCTCCGATGTCCGTCATTCAGGCGCAAGCCAAAGCGATTATCGACGAGGGCATCCAGGAACCGGGCTATATTTTCAATCTGGGTCACGGACTGTTCCCGGAAGCGTCGCTGGAGAAGCTGAAAGAACTGACGGATTTCATTCACGACTACTCTCGTCAAGCTCTGAAAGCGCAAGGCTGGACGAAACAGGAAAGCGGTGTATAGCATGAGCGTTACGCAGCAAAAACGGATCGGTGTTCTGGTCATGTCTTACGGAACGCCGGAAAGCCTCGATCAAGTGGAAGCTTATTATACGCATATTCGTCGCGGGAATCCTCCGACCCCGGAGCAGCTCAAGGATTTGACCGATCGCTACGAAGCGATTGTGGGAGGCTTTTTCCCGCTTCGAGAAAATACGGATAAGCAGGTGCAGGCGCTGGAAGCCCGGCTGAACGAGAAATACCCGGACACGACGTTCGTATGCTATCAAGGGCTGAAGCACGCGTCTCCGTTCATTGAGGACGGCGTGGAGCGGATGGTGCAGGATGGGATAACGGAAGCCGTCGGCGTCGTGCTGGCGCCGCATTATTCGGTCATGAGCGTAGGCGGCTACATCAAGCGCGCGCAGGAGAAGGCGGATTCGCTTGGGCTTTCGATACGTTTCGTGAAGAGCTATCATCTTCATCCGGCGCTGATCGAAGCGCTTGTGCAGCGGGTGGAGGAAGGCTTAAACCGGTTCGAAGGCGTGGCGAAGGACGCGGTCAAAGTGATTTTTACGGCACACAGCCTGCCTGAAAAAATTCTTGAAATGAAAGACCCGTATCCCGATCAGCTATTGGAAACGTCCAAAGCGATAGCCGAGCGATGCGGCATTACCCATTGGCAGTTCGGATGGCAAAGCGCCGGACAAACCGGCGTGCCTTGGCTGGGGCCCGATATTCTCGACGTCCTGCATACCGTGAAGAAAGAGAAGCAGGCGGAGCATGTGCTGATTTGTCCGATCGGGTTTGTATCCGATCATCTGGAAGTGCTGTACGATCTCGATATTGAAGCGCAGAAGACGGCACGGGAGCTCGGACTGCGGCTGGAACGCACCCGCTCGCTCAATACCGATCCGCTGTATATGGAAACGTTAAGCGACGTCGTTTACGCGCAAACCGAGAGGGATTGAGACGATGGAGGAGAACCGAAGTCCGAAACATGTGGTTATCGTTGGCGGCGGGATTACGGGCTTGAGCGCCGCTTTTTATTTAAAACAAAGCGCTGAGCAGTCCGGGGCGCCCTTGAAAATAACCATCATGGAAAAGGGCGAATCGTTCGGCGGCAAAATTCAAACGCTGAAGCGCGACGGGTTCGTCATTGAGAAGGGGCCGGATTCGTTTCTGGCCCGCAAGCTTCCGATGGTCGAGCTGACTCGCGAATTAGGCCTAGAGGATCAATTGACCGGCATGAATCCGGACTCCCGGAAAACGTATATTTTGTCCGGCGGCAAGCTGCACCGGATGCCTCCCGGCCTGATGCTCGGCATACCGACCCAAATGGGGCCGTTCATGCGCACGGGACTGCTGTCGTTGGGAGGCAAGCTCAGGGCGGCCATGGATTTGGTGCTGCCGAAGCGGACATCACCCGAGGACGAATCGCTCGGGCATTTCCTGGAGCGCCGGCTAGGCGTAGAAGTGCTCGGTCAGATCGCCGAGCCGCTGCTGGCGGGCATTTATGCCGGCAATACGTACAATTTGAGCTTGCGGGCGACCTTCCCGCAATTTCATGCGATTGAGCAGAAGCATCGCAGCTTGATCCTCGGCATGATGAAGAACCGCAAGACAGGCGGCGAAGAAAGCCGCACGCTTCCCGAGGTGGCGCGCAATACGATGTTTCTTTCCTATAAGGAAGGGCTTGAAACGATCGTTCACGGCTTAATCGATGCGCTCGACAACGTGCGGTTCGTCAAGCAGTGCGGAGTGGCCCGGATCGAGCGGGCCGACGACGTATACCGCGTGATCCGCGAAGACGGTTCGGTAGAGGAAGCGGACGGGGTGATCGTGGCGCTGCCGGCTCACGGCATCTCCAAGCTGCTCGGCTCGACGGTCCCTGAGGTCAAAGAGCTGGACCGGATCGAGTACGTGTCCGTTGCCAACGTGATTCTCGCCTTTGACGAGAAAGAGCTTGGACGCGAGCTTGACGGTTCGGGCTTCCTCGTCCCGAGACGGGAAGGACGTTTCATTACCGCATGTACATGGACGTCCAAAAAGTGGCTGCACACCGCGCCGAGCGGCAAAGTGCTGATGCGCTGCTATATCGGGCGTTCCGGCGACGAACGTTGGCAGGACATGTCGGAGGATGAGATCATCCGCGCGGTACGGCACGATTTGAAGGAAGTCATGGGGATTACGGCGGAGCCTTTGTTTACGGAAATGACGAAGCTGATGCATTCCATGCCGCAGTATCCGGTAGGTCATTTGGACCTTATTCGCGGGGTACGGCAGCGTTTGGCGGACAAAATGCCAAGCGTGCTGATCACCGGAGGCGCGTTTCATGGCGTCGGACTGCCGGACTGTATTCGTCAAGGCAAGGAAGCGGCCAAGGAAATGACGGAACGGCTGCAGGTATCCTCAAAATAGGTTAGGAGTGGGATGGATGAACGATCAGCGAAAACGTTCCGATGCGCGTTCGGCGCAGGCGTTCGAGGAAGCGAAGCAAGTGATTCCGGGCGGAGTCAACAGTCCGGTTCGCGCGTTTAAATCGGTTGGCTTGACTCCCCTTTATATGCAGAAAGGGAGCGGCTCGCACGTCTTCGACATCGACGGTAACGAATTTATCGATTACATCGGCTCGTGGGGCCCGCTCATTATGGGACATGCCCACCCGGAGGTCGTCGATGCGATAAAACGGACCGCAGAGCTCGGCACGAGCTTCGGCGCGCCGACGGAACTGGAAACCGAGATGGCGAAGCTGGTGATCGAAAGAATGCCATCCATCGAGCTTGTCCGGATGGTTAGCTCCGGGACGGAAGCGACGATGAGCGCTCTCAGGCTTGCCCGTGGCTATACGGGAAGGAATAAAATCCTCAAGTTCGAAGGATGCTACCACGGTCATGCGGACTCGCTGCTGATCAAAGCAGGGTCCGGGGTGGCCACCCTTGGATTGCCGGACAGCCCTGGCGTACCCGAAAGCGTAGCGGCCAACACGATTACAGTGCCGTACAACGATCTGGATTCGGTACGGATGGCTTTCGAGCATTTCGGCCAAGACATTGCTGCCGTTATTGTGGAGCCGGTTGCCGGAAATATGGGCGTCGTACCGCCGCTTCCGGGCTTCTTGGAAGGATTGCGGGAGATCACGTCTTCCTACGACAGTCTGCTGATCTTTGACGAGGTTATGACCGGCTTCCGCGTGGGCTTGAACAGTGCGCAAGGAAGGTTTGGCATTACCCCGGATCTTACCTGTCTGGGTAAAGTTATCGGCGGTGGGCTGCCGGTTGGGGCATATGGAGGCAAACGGGAGATTATGGAACGGATCGCCCCGTCAGGCCCGATTTATCAGGCCGGAACGTTATCCGGTAATCCGCTAGCGATGGCTGCGGGGTATGCGACGCTTAAGCTGCTGGGAGCACCCGGCGTATATGAAGAGCTGGAGCGCAAGTCCGCCCGTCTGGAAGCGGGAATGCTCCAAAATGCCCGCGAGCTGGGCGTTCCGATTACGATCAACCGGATCGGCTCCATGGTCTGCCCGTTCTTTACCGACCAACAGGTAACCAATTACGAAACGGCCAAACAATCGGATTTGAACAAGTTCAACCGCTATTTTGGCTTGCTGCTCGACTACGGCGTCAGCATTCCGCCTTCCCAGTTCGAAGGCATGTTCGTTTCGGCGGCGCACTCCGACGATGATATCGAGGCGACGATCGAGGCGCATCATCAAGCGCTCAAACAGCTATAATGTAAAAAACGGACGGCATGTCCACTCCCGAAGGAGGGGAACGTGCCGTCCGTTTGTTTTGCTGCTACAGATGTATGTAAACGTCATGGTGTTTTGGCTGGCGGTACGGTTGTACCTGAGGCCGGTTGGTTAGGCGTTTGATTTTGCTGAGGGGGTGGCGTCGGCGGTGCAGTCGTCTCAGCCGGTTTCTCGGTCGTCTTGGCCGGTGTACCGTTACCGGTTCCCGGGGCCGGGGCTCCGGCAGAGGAGTTCGGAGCGGTTCCCGTAGAACCGTTCCCGCCTCCTCCTGCCGTACCGGTGCCTTGGGAAGAACCGGAGCCGGCAGCTCCGCTGCCGCTGGTTCCTCCCTGGCTGGAAGTGCCGCCGTTCGGCGTTGCCGACCCGCTGCCCGCGCCCGTCGGCGGCGTATTGCCCTGACCGCCGTCCGGTTTGCCGTGATCTGCTGCTCCAGTACCGGAACCGGAATTATTTCCGGTTCCGGGAACCGTCGATTTCTCGCCGCCCGGCTCTTTGGTTCCAGTGCCTCCGATTTTTACGCTCTCGCCTTTCTCCGTACCCGTCTTGCCCGTTTCGTTCGCTTCCGATTTACCCGTAGCTGGCTTGTTTGTTTCCGGCTTTGTATCGGTTTTCGTCTTCGTCTTGTCCGTATCCGTCTTGGTAGGCGGTGCCGGGTTTTGCGGCTGTTTGGCCCGTTTTTCGGCCTGCTCGCGCAAGTAGTCGGGGTGGTCGTAAGAGCCGCCCGCATCGATTTTGTCGAGGCCATCCCATACCCGGTCCGCTTTAACCGACGTAGGATCGTCGTAGACCAGGAACGCGTTAGGCAATCTGCGCTCGCCATAACGGCTCGATGGCTTGGTAAGCAGCTCCCCGTCAACAACGAGTTCGGACGAAGCGCCTCCGTCCAGGTTGCCTGCATTGACGCAGCCTTCCTCCAGCAGAAGGTCCTGCACTTCCTTGAGCGTAGCGCCTACGCTGTGTGCCTGTCGTCCGTCGATGACGATGAATATGACGGTGCCGTCCGCTTTTTGTCCGACAGCTGTTCGTGGTCCGCGGCCCCAGCCGCCGTCGCCGCTTGTGATCAGCGGCTTGCCGTTGGCGATCAGACGCGGGTGGAATGAGACGGCGTCCGAGATGCCCATCTCGCGCAGTTCGAAAATATTGTATTTTCCGACGACGAGAATCCCTTCCTTCGTAAAGCCGACGATGTGCTGCGGAATGCTGCCGTCCTGATCCGTATAAATGACCTCGCCGCCGGAGATAATGGCGCCGAACGCCGCAAATCCGTTCCCGAGACCTTCCGGATCGTCGAAGCCGCCGCCATTGACGCCGGCCACGGCTCCTGTGCGTTTGACCATCGAGGTGATTTTCTCGCCTTCGCCGGATTTGGGAGGCGTCATGACACGGATCGTCTTTGGATCATAGACGTACATCTTCTTGCCCTGCCAAAACTTTCCTGATATATCTTCGACCTTAACCAGTTCATCGATCGAACGGGCTTTGCCCTGATGATTGCGAATTTTGATCAAGCTGCTGTCCTGCTTTTCGCGTGCAGCTTCCTCGTTGAAGTCCTGCAATCGCTTGACCATCAAATCGCGCTGCTCCGCACCGACGAAAATCCATGCCCAGCTCCGGTGCTGCGTCGTAATGACCGTTTCCGCGAGCCACTCCCTGATCTGGCCTCCCGGCGGGGTCAGAAATAAAAAGCTGGATGTTAAAAAAGTCAACACCGTGAAATAAAAAAGCGCCTTTTTCCAACTACTCCAATGTCGTATCGCTTGCAGAGCCCTGCTCAATGTTTTAACCTCTCCCATGCGTAAATTAAGGCATTTCGTGTCGAATTTTTTTTGCTTTTTTCCTATGCTATTCTATCATACGAAAAGAAGATTTAACAACTTTCGCTAGATTGTAAGATCCGGCGGAATTGGCATTGTAACCGCTTTGCGTTCGTCGCGGAGGATTGGTAGAATGACCATAAGCTATATATTGGAGGAAGCGCTCATGTTAAATCGGTACAGTCTATTCGGTACCACGCTCGAATTGATCGTTGTGGCGGGCGTGTTTTTCATTTTGTTTGCAGGAATCGTTCTGACGGCATGGCTGCAATGGGGACGCCGGAAGAAACGGGCGGCATCCGTTGCGGGCCAATCCAAGAGGCTGCCATGACCGCATGGCGCCGCAAAGGCCAGTGGTTGGAATGGACGGCAAGCGCCGAGCCTTCGACTTTGGAGGAGGTGAAGGCGTTTCTGCCGGATGCGATTGACGAGCGGACGCTGAAGAAGCTTTGGAACGCCTCGGGCGTCGAAATTCAGGGACGCCGCATTTTGCTGCGGCTGTTCCCCGAGGAATCGCTGCAATATATGCCGGAATGGACGGGGATAGAAGTATTGTTCGAAGACGACTTTTGCCTCGTGGCGGATAAGCCAGCCGGGATGAAGGTGCATCCGACCGGGGAGTCGGAGGGCGGAACGCTGCTTCATGCGGTCGGCTGGCATCTGGAGTCGACGGGGCAGTCGTGCCGGCCCCGGCACATTCACCGGCTTGACGAAGATACGACCGGTCCGGTACTGATGGCCAAGTGTCCATGGGCGCAGGTCCGATTGGACGAAGCGATGCGGGAGAAAAAGGTCGAGCGTACCTATGTGGCCCTAGTGCACGGGCGTCTCCAGCCGGACCGCGGCCGTGTGGATGCGCCTATCGGCAGGGATCGGCATCACGCGACGCGCCGGCGCGTCTCTCCCGGGGGCGAGCGGGCCGTTACCCATTACGAGGTTGTGGAGTCTTATCGTTCCGCGACACTTGTGCGGCTGCGGCTCGAAACCGGACGGACGCATCAAATCCGCGTTCATCTAAGCTATCTTGGGCATCCGTTGATCGGCGACACGCTGTACGGCGGGCGGAGCGAGGGCATGGACAGACAGGCGCTGCACGGCGAGCGGCTGACGTTTCCCCATCCGTTGATCGGCGAAAGCATCGAAGTGCAGTCCCCGTGGCCCCCGGACTTTGTTGCGCTGAATGAGCGATTGAAAAAATAGTAGTCATGCTCCTTCCCCTGAAGCCATATAAATTGTAGAGACGAAGGCATAGGGCCATCTTTCTTTTTATGGTTATATCAGAATTTCGAACTCGCCGGAGCCGATGCGGGATTCTGTGGAAAAGGCAGGAATTACGGAGGGAGGATTTACATTGACGACGCAGCATAACGGATTACGCTTCGACATTTACGAGCGTGTGCATTTGTCCGAAGGGGCGATCGGCATTCAAGATTTGGAGGGGGTGGAGCTTGTTCCCCACATTCAGGTCATTCCGCAAGGGGACCAAGCCCTGCTTCGCGGCAATCTGTTTTTGACCGGGACCTTTATCGATGAGTTGGGCCGCAGCGATCAAACGTTGGAGCACCTGATACCGGTAGAGATTACGCTGCCGATGAACCGGGTTCAGCGGATGGAGGATATCGCGGTCGAAATCGAAAATTTTGACATCGATCTGCTGTCATCCCGGAGCTTGAACATTACGGGAGTACTGTCGCTCGCCGGTCTGGAGCTCGTGTCGGATGCGGACCATGAGGCTTGGCGGGAAACGGAAAACGAAGTGGTGTTCGTTCACGAAGCCCGCGACCCGCATACGGTTCCTCTTGTGGAGGCGAAGGATGAGGCATTCGGGGACGTTTCCAGCTTTTTCGATTCGGCGGACCAACCTCCGGCTGAAACGGAATCTTGGGAGATGCGAAGCGAGAGGGTGGAGCCGCCGAACAAGTTGCCTGCTGGGCCGCAGGCGCAGAGCGTGCCGCAGCCTGCACCGAATGTGTTTCAGGCGGCCCAGCAGAATGTGCCGCAGTCTGCGCCGATCATGCAGCAAGAGGCGCAGCAGAACATCCCGCAGCCAGCGCCGAACGTGCAGCAAGAGGCGCAGCAGAATATACCGCAGCCTTTGTCGAATGTAACTCCAGCTCCGCTGTCTGTTCCAGAACCGACGAAAGGTCCGGAGACTTTAAAGCCACAGGAAGCGCAAAAAACGCAAGAAGCTCCGACCGCCCAATCCTTCGGGGAGCTTAACCCGACCGCGGCGACGGATAAAGATCTGAAGGTAGGCGTCGGCAGCAAAAAATCGCCCGAGCCGCTTTCGGCGCCCGCACCGCTTTACAAATCGTTCGGACTGTCCAACTTGTTTAGCCTCGGCTCTTCCCAAAAGGAAAAGCGCGATCCGGAAGAAACGATCGGGGAAGAACCGGAGTCCGTGGCGGAGAAGGTGGAATGGAAAAACCTGCTGCTCACTTCCAAAGGCGAAGAGCAGGGTTTCAAAAGGCTTCGGCTGTGCATCGTGCAAAAGGAAGAGACGTTGGAATCCATCGCTAAGCGCTACGATCTGAACCCTCGTGAAATCGCGCTTTACAACCGCCTCGGAGATAATGATGTATCCGAAGGACAGATCGTGTATATCCCGAAATGAAACCATTTTTACAAAAATTCCCTCGGCCGAGCCAAAACAGGCTTGACTGGGGGTTTTTTTGGTTATACTTGTATTGACTCTGTCCTGACTATTGTTTATCATAGTACGCATAGATGCAAGCAAAAACGCGGAAAGGGAATAGTAGACAGCGAACCCTTCAGAGAGCGGAGCCAGCAAGAGCTGGAAGGTTCCGCAGGACGTACCTGTCGAAGTCGCCCCGGAGTTGTCGAATTGAAAGCGGAAGCTCTAGATTCGGCCGGTTACAGCCGTTATCTGTTCGAGTGCCGCACGGATGAAGGGAAGCCTCCAGCTTCTCGGAGCACGGGCGGAATAAAGGTGGTACCACGGAAGCGAGAGCCTTTCGTCCTTTGCGGCGGAAGGCTTTTATTTGTTTGTCGCCATTTTTCCGGCGTAGAAATATTTCTTCGGTTTCCGGAGGCCGGAATTCAAAGGAGATCGCTGCGCTCCTGCAGGTGATATTTCTCCGATGGTACGGTAAGGCTGAAAACTTAAAACAAACTACAATTATGAGTACTTGGAGGTTGCAGTGATGGAAGAAACCAAACAAGCGGCGCCGGAAACGGCTATGCCGACAACCTACGATCCGAAGGAAGCCGAGAAAAAGTGGTACGACTACTGGCTCAAGGGACAATACTTTAAAGCCGGGCAGCGTCAGGATGCGAAGCCATATACGATGGTTATCCCGCCTCCGAACGTTACCGGTATGCTGCATATCGGCCATGCGCTCGATTTTACGCTTCAGGATATTATGGCGCGCACCAAACGGATGCAGGGCTACGACGCTCTGTGGCTGCCCGGCTCCGACCATGCGGGTATCGCAACGCAGACGAAGGTGGAGCAGAAGCTCCGCGAGGAAGGCGTGACACGGTATGATCTCGGCCGTGAGAAGTTTCTGGAAAAAGTGTGGGAGTGGAAGGAGCATTACGCAGAGACGATCCGCGAGCAATGGGCCAAAATGGGCTTCTCGCTTGACTATTCCCGCGAACGTTTTACGCTGGACGAAGGGCTGTCCAAGGCGGTTCGCGAAGTGTTCGTCCGCTTGTACGAAAAAGGGCTGATTTACCGCGGCAAATATATCATCAACTGGGACCCGGCCGCCCGCACGGCCCTTTCCGACATCGAAGTCGAATACAAAGAGGTGCAGGGCGCTCTCTATCATTTGAAATATCCGGTGAAGGACAGTGAGGAATTCATCGTCGTGGCGACCACCCGTCCGGAAACGATGCTCGGGGATACGGCCGTCGCGGTGCATCCTGAGGATGAACGCTATAAGCACCTGATCGGCAAAACGCTAGTGCTTCCGATCATCGGCCGTGAAATTCCGATCGTCGGCGACGAATATGTCGAGAAGGAATTCGGCAGCGGCGCGGTGAAAATTACTCCGGCGCACGACCCGAACGACTTCGAGGTAGGCAAACGTCACGATCTTCCGCAGGTGCTTGTGATGGACGAATCCGGCAAAATGAACGAAAATGCCGGCAAGTATCAAGGTATGGACCGCTTCGACTGCCGCAAGCAGATTGTGGCGGACATGAAAGAGCTCGGCGTGCTGATCAAAATTGAGGACCATGTGCATCAGGTCGGACACAGCGAGCGCAGCGGCGCCGTGGTGGAGCCGTACTTGTCCACGCAATGGTTTGTTAAAATGAAGCCGCTCGCCGAGCGCGCGATCGAAGCGCAGAAGTCGGGTCAAGGCGCGAACTTCGTCCCGGACCGCTTCGAAAAAATTTATTTGCATTGGATCGAAAACATTCGCGACTGGTGCATTTCCCGTCAGCTGTGGTGGGGACACCGCATTCCGGCCTGGTACTGCGGCGATTGCGGCGAAATGATTGTTTCCCGCGAGGACGCTTCCGTTTGTCCGCATTGCGGCGGCACGCATCTGACCCAGGATAACGACGTGCTGGACACTTGGTTCAGCTCCGCGCTGTGGCCGTTCTCTACGCTCGGCTGGCCGGAGCAAACGGAAGATCTGAAGCGTTATTACCCGACCGATCTGCTCGTGACGGGCTACGATATCATTTTTTTCTGGGTGACGCGGATGATTTTCAGCGGGCTCGAATATACGGACCAAATTCCGTTCAAAGACGTGCTGATTCACGGGCTCGTCCGCGATGCGGAAGGGCGCAAAATGTCCAAGTCGCTCGGCAACGGCGTCGATCCGCTTGAGGTGATCGAAAAGTACGGCGCCGATGCCATGCGGTTTATGATTTCCACCGGCTCCACGCCGGGGCAGGATCTCCGCTTCCGCTGGGAGAAAGTCGAGCAGGCGCGCAACTTTGCCAATAAGATTTGGAACGCTTCGCGCTTCGTCTTGATGAATCTGGGCGATTTCCAGGCGTCGGATATCGATCTGAGCGGTGAGCTTGGTACAGCCGACCGTTGGATTTTGCACCGCTTGAACGAAACCGTCCGTGAAGTGACCCGACTGATCGATACGTATGAATTCGGCGAAACCGGACGACTGTTGTACAATTTCATTTGGGACGATCTGTGCGACTGGTACATCGAATTCAGCAAGCTGTCCTTGTACGGCAGCGACGAAGCGGCGAAGAAAACGACGAAATCCGTTCTGGCTTATGTGCTGGATCGCACGCAGCGCTTGCTTCACCCGTTCATGCCGTTTATCAGCGAAGAAATCTGGCAGCATCTGCCTCATGAAGGGGAGACGATTACGCTTGCGGCATGGCCGACCTTCGAGGCGCGCTTTGAAGCGGAGGATGCGGTGCGCGAGATGGAGCTGCTGATGGATACCATCCGGACGGTGCGCAATATTCGTGCGGAAGTGAACGTGCCGATGAGCAAAAAGGTCGAGCTGCTCGTGAAGCCGGCCGGCGAAGAGGCGCTGGCAATTCTGAAGCGCAACGAAGAATACGTGCGGCGTTTCTGCAACACATCCGCGCTTTCCATTGAGCTTGGGCTCGCAACGCCGGAAAAAGCGATGACGGGCATCGTGACCGGGGCGGAGCTGTTCTTACCGCTTGCGGGGCTCATCGACATTACCCAGGAAATAGCGCGTCTGGAAAAAGAGCTTACTACGCTGCACGGCGAAGTGGACCGGATCGAGAAGAAGCTGGCAAACCAAGGGTTCGTTGCCAAAGCGCCGGCCAAAGTCATCGACGAGGAGAAAGCCAAGCTCGCCGATTATGCGGACAAACGGGATAAAGTGTCGGCACGGCTGGCCGAACTGAGAGGATGAACCACCATGAGCGAAGCACAGCTAAGCGTTAACGAAGGGCCGTTCCGGACGGCCCGGGAAGCGATCGACTGGGTTGTCCGGTTTATTCCTCTGGCGGGAATCAAGCCGGGACTGGAGCGGATGGAGCGGCTCATGGAGCTGCTCGACCATCCTCACCGGCGTCTTAAGTTTATTCATGTCGCCGGTACGAACGGCAAGGGATCGGTTTGCGCGTATTTGACCGAAGTGATCCGCACATGCGGTTATGACGTGGGAACATTTACTTCTCCGTACATTGAAAGCTACAACGAGCGCATTCGGCTCAATGGGGTCAATATCCCGGACGAAGACCTGCTGAAGGTGACCAATAAAATCAAGCCGATCGTCGATCAGGTTGCGGAGGAGTTTGGGCAGCCGTCGATGTTCGAGATCTCGACCGTGATTGCGATCGAATATTTTGCCCGCACCGCTTATCCCGACTTCGTCGTCTGGGAAACGGGGCTAGGCGGACGGTTGGATTCGACGAATATCGTGACGCCGCTTGTCTCCGTCATTACGAATATCGGTCATGACCATATGGAGTTTCTTGGCGATACGCTGGAGAAAATCGCGGCCGAGAAAGCGGCCATTATTAAGGCGGGCGTCCCGGTCGTAAGCGCCGTGGAGCAGCCGGAAGTTGTCCGGGTCGTCGAGGAAGCGGCAAAGGCCAAGAACAGCACGCTTTATTTGCTGGGCCGGGAGTTCCGTTATGAAACGATCTCGACCAAGGAAAACGAGCAGACGTTTCGGTTTACCGGCACGTTCCGGGACATTCCGGACGTTGCCATCTCCATGAACGGCCCGCACCAGTTGAAAAACGCGGCGGTGGCGTTAATGACGCTTGAGGTGCTGCGGCAATATTATGCGCTGATTGTGGAAGACGAGGATTTGCTTCGCGCCATGAAATCGGCACAGTGGCCGGGGCGGCTGGAGATGGTATCGCAGGAGCCGCGCATTCTGATCGACGGCGCGCACAACCCCGAGGGGGCTGAGTCGCTTGCCGCTGCCCTGAAGGGAACGTATTCGTACAATAGGCTCCATTTTATGATGGGAATGCTGACGAACAAGAATCATACGGGCTATTTGAGGCATATACTACCAATAGTGGATACGCTTATCCTAACCGAGCCGAATTGGCTGAAAAAGGCCGCTGCCGAAGATCTGGCCGGACTGGCCAAGTCGCTTCTGGCGGAGTGCGGGAGGCACGACGTGGAAGTGATCGTGGAACCCGATTGGAAGACGGGGCTGGAGCGGCTTAAACATATGACGGCACAGGACGACCTGGCTGTCGTCTCCGGCACGTTATATTTAATAGGGGACGTCCGTTCCTGGATCAAGCATCAATCCGATTCTGAAAAAGGCTGGTGAACGCAGGCGTGAATACATCGGAGCATATCCATTTTATCGGCATCGGCGGCTACGGCATGAGTGCCATTGCCAAGGTGATGCTGGAAATGGGCTACCAAGTTTCGGGATCCGATTTGGCGCAGCAGGAGCTGACGGAGAAGCTTGCGGCCAAAGGGGCGCAAGTGTTCATCGGGCACGAGGCGCAAAATGTGAAAGGCGCGGACGTCGTCGTATATTCCACGGCTTTGGCCAAGGATAATGTCGAAATGGTGGCGGCGGAGGAACTGAATATTCCGATGCTGCACCGTTCGCAAATGCTGGCGAGACTGATGAACGCCAAAAAAGGCATCGCGGTTGCGGGTGCGCACGGAAAGACGACCACGTCGTCGATGATCGCGCTCGTACTTGAGCGCTGCAGCTTGGACCCGACCTTCATCATCGGCGGGGAAATTATGAACGTGGGAAGCAACGCCAAGGCGGGCAAAGGCGATTGGGTCGTCGCGGAAGCGGACGAGAGCGACGGTTCGTTCTTGCAGTACCAGCCTGCCATTGCGTTGGTGAATAATATTGAAGCGGATCATCTGGAAAACTACGACGGCAATTTTGAAAATTTGAAAAAAGCCTATGCGCAGTTTTTGAGCCAGGTGAAAGAGGACGGCAAGGCCGTCGTTTGCTTGGACGACCAATACTTGAAAGAGATGATCTCCAGTGTGAATAGCGAGGTCCTCACGTATGCGATCGAAGCGGAAGCGGATTTTACGGCTCGGAACATCGTTCTTGGCGACCGTAAAGTATCTTTCGATGTGATGCGCGGCGTCGAGGCGCTCGGAACGATTCATCTGTCTGTACCGGGCAAGCATAACGTCTACAATGCGCTCGCTACGCTGATTACTTGCATGGAAGCGGGACTTCCTTTCGAGCGGATCGCGGAAGCGATTACCGAGTTTCGGGGAGCCAAGCGGCGTTTCCAGGTGCTCGGAGAAGTCGACGATATTCTGGTGATCGACGATTACGCGCACCATCCGACCGAAATCGAAGCGACGATTCAAGCGGCCAAGGCGACCGGCAAACGGATTGTCGCCGTATTTCAGCCTCAGCGCTACACGCGGACGTTCTTTTTGTTCGAGCAGTTCAGCCGCGCGTTTCCCGAGGCGGACGAAGTGATCATTACCGACATCTATTCGCCGGCGGGCGAGAAACAGATCGAAGGTATCGATTCCGCGAAGCTCGTCGAGCTGATTCGTCAGAACAGCAACGCCAACGTGCGTTACGTCCCGACCAAGGAGCAGGTGCAGACCTACTTGCTGAAGTCGGTGCGCCCTGGAGATTTGGTGATTACGATGGGCGCGGGAGACATATGGAAAGCGGCGGCCGGTCTTGCCGAGGCATTGACGGAACGCTTGGCTTAGCAGTAAGAAACAAGAAACCTCTGGAACACCGTTCTTTTTGAGCGCGAAGCCGGGGGTTTTTTGCGTGCGACGTTCTATTTGCGGACCGATTCTCATAGTCTAGTAATACGAATATGGGACAAGGGAGAGTTGGCGCAATGAACAAGACCAAGATGACGTTTCGTTTCCACAAGGACGGGCAGCGGCAAGAACGGCAGGAAACGGGGAGCGGGCCGCAGGTCATCCCCCTTCGATCGGAAGAATATACCGTTGTGGAGCAGCGGGCTGACGAAAACCGCGAGGAACCGGACAAACGGGACAAGCCTCAGGTAGAGACCGGAAAAATAAGAGGACCGCTGTGGACCGGACCTGCGCTTAACGAATATACGACCGATTTCGGCGGTTGGCAGAGCTCCTTTGAGACCGAGACGCACCGCGTGGAACAATTGATTCGCGAAACGGGCGTCGGCCGGTCGTTCGATCCGGAAACGGGCTATGTCGAGCGGCCGGATCCGACCGGCGGCATGGAGCGAACGCACCGGCCTTATACCCAGGAGGAATCGGCCTATTTCAGAAGAACCTCGGGCAACGGCTCTTGGATTCGGATTACAGCTTCGGTTGCCGGTGCGGTTGTAACGGGCGTCGCATTTGGCTTCTTGGTCTTGTCGATGTTTTCGGGCGGGACGGATTCCGGCAAAACAACGCCTCCAGGCGGTACGACGACAGCCCAGCAAGGCACGAAGGGAGCCGGGGCCGGTGGGACAGTTTCCACAGGAGAGGCGTCGGCCAAGCCGGGCGGTGCGGATTCGGCAGCTCCGGTGAGCGGTTCTGCTATCGGCGTGGCGGTGCAGATCCCGGCGAAATCATATGCCGTTCTGCAAGGCGGGGTATTCAGCAGCGCGCAGGGAGCGGAGGCCGCAGCCGCAGATTTTCGGAAGAAAGGGTTGGCGGGAGCGGTAGAAGGGGGAGACAAGCACCCGGTCTATGTGGGAATGGCCGGAACCCGGGACGAAGTCTTAGGGCTGTCGCAAGCCTATCAGCAAAAAAACATCGAGGTGATTGTCAAAACACTCGATTTGCCAGCGGTGACGAAAGTCAAATGGAACGGCAAGCAAGTGGATGTATTTTCCAATTATATAACGCAAGGGGATAAGCTTGTGAAGCTCATTGCGGCGCAAACGATCGCCCATGTGGCCGGCGCCAAGCCGGAAGCGCTTGACGACAAAGCGCTGCAGTTGATCAAGTCGACGCATCAAAGCTGGTCTCAGACGGCTGCCGCGGTCAGCGACGGTCTGGGCGAAGCGGGGAAGAAGGCGCTGCCCAAAATGAACAATTCCTTGAATACGGCCGTAGCGTCGCTTGAGGAATACAAGAAGAACCCGTCCCAAGCTTTCCTGTGGCAGGCGCAAACGGCTGCCATGCAGTACGTCGTGGCGGAGAAGGAATTGCTCCAAGCGGTTGCTCTTCCTTAAACTCACAAGCGGACATCCGCCGACGGGGGCGCATGAAAAAGAGCCGTCCGGACCGCATGCGTTCGGACGGCTCTTTCGCGGGTATAAAAGACTTGCTTACTTGCCGGTGGAAGTCTTGCCGGATGATGGCGGTTCAAGGGCCGTTTTCTTCGGCGTTGCGGCATCCGCCATGTAGCGGTCAACCAGCGCGGCGGCCTCCGCACGTGTGATCAACCGTTCCGGCTCAAAGCGCTCCGCCGTCATGCCGTCGATCCAGCCGGCCCGCTTGAGGCTCGCGATGGCGTCCGCGGCCCAGAAGTCCGCCTTCACGTCCCGGAACGGCGGCGGCGCGCCCGGAACCTGCGGCGCCTTCGCCA
>NZ_BIMB01000085.1 GCF_004000865.1 Paenibacillus elgii NBRC 100335
ATTACAATTATGGCACATATGTTCGCATTCGTACACAAGAGATGCTGATTCATCTCCCCCTTGTCGAAGAGGGAGTCTTCTCAGCCTTAACGATAAATTTTATCCCTGCCATTTTGTCGAATCAATACCCAACCGTCCCGCTTTAGAAAACTCTCCAGATCGCTCCAGCTAGGCATGGAACATTCTTGCTACAGATTCAATATCGTCTTCTAATATTACACGTAAAACATATGGTGCATGTTTATGGCGGTTTGGACTGTTGTAATAGCGGGAATAGTTAGCTTCATAATCAATCGCATACTCGACTAATTGTCTCGCCAGCTCGAATCGTAGTCCTTCGAGTGTTTCAGCATCGGCAACGATATCTTCAATTTGTTCGATAGAACCGGCATATACACCATCTTCATCTTGTTCGTATTCAAAAGTCAATTCATAAGCGGATAACAGTTCCTTCATCTGTTGCTTAGAGAAGGCCAAGATTACATCTCGATTGCGCTTTACGGCTTGAGGTTTTTCTCGCACAACGGAATCAATGAAACCGCCAAAATTTGCTCGTACCTCCGTAGCATTAAGTAACGTTTGCATGAGCATCCCTCCTCACCTCCATTATAACAATCACCCTTCAAAATGTACAGAACGTACTCTATGTACATTCCTATCCAGTAAACTTGCCTTTTATTCATACATTTTAGGAAAAAAGAGAATTAAAAAGAAACTCGACTTATAACAACAGCGACCATCAGAAATGGAAAATTGACAAAGTGATTTAGTCAGTCCCACCCGGCCAACAGCTGAAAAAAGTCAAAAATGCCTTCATTGGCAGCGTTACAGCGCTCGGGGGTGAAGGCTTTTTATAAGCTCCAAGCGTTGCTTCGTTTACTTCTACCCGATCTATCCGCTATGCTAAAAGTAACCGCATTGCCCCAGAGAGGAGAGACATCGTCGTGTTACCCGAGCATATTCGCCGGATTATTGAGCGATTCCGCTGCTTTGAATCCGTCGAGCCGGAAGATTGGCAGCATCCGGACATCGCCGTTATTCGTGTTCCCATGAGTCTGGCCATTCGACAAGGGGGGCTGCTGGAGCACGCAATATTTACGCTGGACGGCAGTATTCGCGTCTACAAAGTTAGCGAGACGGGGAGAGAAATTACGCTATACCGTGTTCGGGGAGGCGAATGCTGCGTCTTGATGATGGCCAGCATTATGGGCGAAATGGAATATGAGGCGTCCGCATCGGTCGAGACTCCCTCGGAGCTGTTCATCCTCCCGATTGACGTGTACAAGCAGTGGGTGGAGAAATATAAGCCGCTCCGCCAATACATTTACCGAATGTTCACGCAGCGGATGTCCATCGTCACCACCCTGATCGACGACGTTGCCTTCAAGCCGATGGAATACCGCATTGCCGACTTTCTCCTGCACAAGACGTCCGGAGCCTCAACTATGCTGCGTATCACGCATGATGAAATCGCCGTCGAGCTAGGCACCGCAAGGGAGGTCATCAGCCGGAAGCTGAAGGAATTCGAAAAGGAAGGGTGGCTTGTCTTAGGCCGGGGACGAATTCAAGATATTCAGCGGGTCGCGCTCGAGCAAGTGAAAAGCCGTTATGTGACTAGTCACATAACGAATGAGAACCGACCGCTACAATAAGAGATGCAAACTATTCTTGTAGCGGAGGGATCACGATGAAAAATGTAGGCGGCTTTGACTTGGTATTTCGGATTGTCGCAGGACTGGCGCTGCTCTCGCTTTTATTCTTGTTGGAAGGGGGAATCAAGTATATCGGCTTGATCGGGATTCCCCTGCTTTACACGGCGCTTACCCGAAAATGTCTCATGAACCGGTTGCTCGGCATCAATTCGTGCAAGCTTTGACGCTTGCTCCAGCTTCAGCCGCCGGCCGCCCGGAGCGATCCATCGCCTCCGGACGGCCGTTTTACGTTCCCGCCGCGTCTCTAGCTTGCACTATCGAATTATTGCTGTCCTATTCTTGCTCTATTATCAGACCCGCGACTTCGGTTTATAATGAGTGGCAGAGGGGAGGCCCCAATATGGACGACACACTATTTCAGTCGGTGTACGAGACGATTTTGCAGCGCGACACCCGCTACGACGGGCGGTATTATATCGGAATCACATCGACGGGGATCTTTTGCCGGCCTTCGTGCCGCTCCCGCATTCCGAAGCCGGAAAACGTTAAAATATATGGCAGTATTGAGGAAGCGCTGCAAGCGGGATTCCGGGCATGCAAAAGGTGCCGTCCGGAACAGCCGGGCGAGCATGGACCGGATGCGCAAATTGCTTATGCCGTGAATGAATTGATCAAGCGGCGCTACTCCGAGCCTTTGACGCTTGGCGATATAGGAGCGGAGCTCAAAATGAGCCCCTTCCACTTGCAGCGCGTGTTTAAGCGGGTGACCGGAACAACTCCCTCGAAGCAACTGCTTCAGATCCGTATGGAAGAAGCAAAGCGGCTTCTTGCCTCAAGCGAGCAGCCGATAACGGATATCGCGGCAGAAGTCGGGTTCCGCAGCCCGTCCCACTTTACATCCGTATTTCACAAGACGGTTGGCTGTACGCCGATGGAATACCGGGAAACCGCCGGCGCCCGTTAAGCCGGTCAAGAAGGAGGCATACTTATGGGAAAAACAACGACCGAGGTGTATTGGACGGCCATCCGTCATCCCAAGTTTGGGGACAGGCCGCTCTATCTGGCCGCTACGAAGCAGGGCTTGTGCCGGATTACTTGGCCTAACGAATCATTCGACACCTTAACTACATGGGTGGTTAAACATATTCCGGGCGCCGTACTGACGAACGATCAAGAACCATTATCCGAATACGTTGGGCAGTTGAAGGAATATTTGGAGGGGACCCGCCAAACGTTCGACCTTCCCCTCGACATGCGCGGTACGAAATTCCAAACCGCCGTCTGGCAGGCGCTAACCCGCATTCCCTACGGCGAAACTCGCAGCTACTCGGACATCGCTGGGGAAGTGGGCAGTCCTGCAGCCGTCCGGGCCGTAGGCACGGCGAACGGAGCCAACCCAATCCCCATCGTCGTCCCGTGCCATCGCGTGATCGGCAAAAGCTCCGCGCTCACGGGGTTCCGGGGCGGTCTGCAAGTGAAGCAAGAGCTGCTCCGGCTGGAAGGCTTCGAAAATTTTACGCTTAAGGGACATGCCCGATTTCAGTTTTGACTTGCTTGCGAATCCGCACAAAAAAACTGCTCCCCATAGCTTGATAGCTTGGAGGAGCAGTTTCCGATTATCTATGCTATTCCGTTGGCGGCGTGAAGCTACGCTGCGCCAATTGGGCATCGAGCATATAGAACGCATTGCTGTCGTTATCGATGCGGCGAAGCTTCTGAATGATGCTGTCGAACGTGGCTTCCTCTTCGACCTGTTCGTCGATGAACCACTTCAAGAAGTTGATTGTCGCGTGCTCGCGCTCGTTCCAAGCGATATCCGACAACTCATAGATGCGTTTCGTTACGGTTTGTTCGTGAGCAAACGCATGTTCAAAAGCATCCAGCAGCGAGGTATACTGGTTCTGCGGGTCCTCCATTCCACTGACATGGGCGCGTTTGCCCAGCGTGTTAATGAAGTGAAAAATTTTCATGGCATGAAATTTTTCTTCCTCGGCCTGTACGATAAAAAAGTTCGCAAACCCGTCGAAGCTTTCCGACGAGCAGTATCCGGCCATTGCCAGATACACTTGGGAGGAATAAAATTCGTAGTTCATTTGTTCGTTCAGCTTGGCGAGCAGGTTCTCACTTAGCATCAGGTCACGCCCCTTGTTGGCAGTCTATCCGAGGTTCTCCCTCTAAGTAGGTGAAAAAAGAAATACTTCCCGCACCTGTCCTTAGTATGTTGTAACTCCTTCCAAATGTAAAGCAATTTCTGGCACACCTTATTCCACAAAATAGTGTCCCCAAAATAAAAAAGTTCATAACCTGGGGATACGTTCAAGGACAAGATGGAAATATGATCATACGATACGGAATTAAGTTATAATAAACATGGAAAATTGCCTAATAACAGCGACGTTATCAGGCTTTATTTACTTTAAATCTGGTGGGACGCCCTTTCTGAAGAGGCAACGATAATTTTCTCAAGCTTCAAATAAAGCAGTTCCGTCTGAAAGTCCGTACTGATTGTATGGATCGAAGAGAGGATTCCTTCTGCCGTAAGAATATGTATTTCTCCTTGTCTTGTGACAATAGCATCCAGAACGGCGGAAACACATATTTCACAAGTATTTATTTTTTCCTGTAATGCTTCTTCTTCGGGTATTAACAGCTCGATTTTATCCGACCGATTGGTATGCATAACTCCCTCTCCTCGTTGGTAAGCTTAGTTAAATATACGTTTGAGCGTAATTAAATACTATACGCTTGTACGTAAAATACCAATACCTTCGGCTTATGAAAATAGGAGATCGTAAATAATGAGAAAACTCAAAATAAAATTAAAGGAAATATTAAAACAAAGAAACATGACACAATTGGAGCTGTCGAAACTATCAAATGTCAGACAAGCTGCTATTTCTGAACTCTGTAGAAACGAAAGAAAAGAAATTAATCTTGAGCAGATAGAACGAATTGCAACTGCCCTAAATATCACCAAAATCAGTGAATTACTTGAATTTCAGGAGTCGGACTAGCTATCCTCATCGATAGGGCGATTCCTCTCTCCATAAACGCCCGTAACAATCGGCAGCAAAACCATACAATATCCTATCCTGCAAAAAGGGGAGGAATATTGTGGCTACGTTTATGGCTGCACTGCGAATGAAAAGAAAGATGGCCCCACATATATTGAAAAAATCCGGTGTTCACGGGGTCGGAATAGGCTACAGAGATCCTGCGAATCCGAAAAAGGGCGCAGCGGTCATCATCTATACGGATAAGGTTTCTTCCGCAAGCCTGGGTCTGATTCCCGCCATGTTTGCCGCCAAAGCGAAAGGCAAAGGAACCGCCGTCCCAATCCGCATCGTTAAAACGGGAAAAATGCGAGCGCACGCGAACTACACTCGCCGGATTCGTCCCGTACCTCCCGGTTACAGCGTCGGTACTCCGGTAGATTCGGGCAGTGTAGGCCTGATTGTGACGAACAATTCCAAGGCCGCAAGCCGTTATTTGCTAAGCAATAACCATGTGCTGAATCCGAACAATACGAACTTCGCTACGGAAACGATCCAGCCCGGCGGCGCCGACGGGGGCCGTTCCGGCACGGACCGCATCGGCCGTCTGTACAGCTATGTAAAGCTGGAGAAAAAGAAAAATAACTTTATAGACGCGGCGCTCTCCGTCCCTACCAACAAGCATCTGCTTAATCCCAATTATCCGACGGTCGGAGCTATTCCTGGCTATGTGACGTCTTATCGGGTGGGAGAGCGATTAAAGAAAGTGGGTCGCACGACAGGCTTGGTGAACGGAAGGGTGGAGTCGATCGACACCGATATCCAAATCGACTACGGCGGTAATCTGGGGGTTCTTAACTTCAAAAATCAAACGGTGATCAGAGGAACTACCCCCATCTCGCTGGCCGGCGATTCCGGATCGGTATGGCTCCGACGCTCGGACAATTACGCCGCGGCCATCAATTTTGCCGGAACGTCGGACGGCCGTCTTTCCATAGCCTTCCCCATCCACTGGGCGATGCAGGCATTCGGAACGAAAGTGGCTCGGGCGAGCGGCGCAGGCAAAGTAAAGCAGATCAAAGCCGTGAAGACCTCCCGCGCCTATGTCCGCAAGCTGCCTGCAAAAGTGCTTGCCGGAATCAAGCCCAAAAGAGCTGTAAGAACCTGACAAGCCGCTGCTCCATAACGTAAAAAGCACTGAGCCCCACGGCCAGTGCTTTTTGTTTTATTCCTCGAACGGTTCTCCCGATAAGTTTCCATCCAAAATATCATCAATAATGCCGGCTGCCTTGGCCAGAAAAGCTTTCCACTTCAGACCCGGAAGCAAAATCAACTCGTCATGCTCGACATCGAGGCTGCCCAGACACTTTTTGTCTTTTACCCACACAATAAAGCCCGTATTGCCGTAATTTTCAATGTCTTTGACCAGATCGATAAAGGTTCTGCCTCTCCACTCCAACACTCTAACGTCGAATATCGTTTCGAATTCAATGTATTCGGTCATTTTCGAATCCTTAAAATCGATCCTTCGATTCTCGATCCCAAGCCATTTAATAATTTCAGCCGGCAAACCCAGACGCTTAAGCTCCTTCACCCGATTATCCATTTCGTGCCAGATCGGAGGTTCGAATTGCTTGATGTACTCCATTAGCTCCGTATGGTTATTCTGTTTGGCGTAAGAATAAGCCCGGTCGCCGTTTTTGTCCTTAATCGTGACGTCGGCCCCATGTTCAATTAAGTACTTTACGATTTCAAAATGGTTGATCGCAGCAGCCATTTGGACCGGGGTCGTACAATACGGAAACACTTGGCTGCGGCCGTTAAAGTTGACATCGGCTCCATGCTCCACGAATAGCTTCACGAATTCTAATTTTCCAGACCCTGCGGCGTCGCGAAGAGCGTTCCCGCCTGCGTAGGTTTTCATATCGAAGCCCAATTCGAGTAAAGCACGCACTCCCTTGTGATTGCCGAAGGCAAGGGCCCTTCCCACAGCGGAACTCTTCACAGGGGTAAGAGCATTTAGATCAGCGCCTGCTTGCAACAATTTTTCAAATACATCGCGCGTTCCATATCGGGCAGCGTAAGGCATCACAGGGTTCTTCTCATCGTTCAAATTGTCGAAACCATACTTGTCCAGCAAAAGCCGGGCCAGAGCCATCCGTTTGTACTCCAACGCTTGGTTTAAAATATGGACGGGAAGCGTGCTTCCTTCCGGTAATCCATGCTTTTCCAAAGCGGCCATAACCCCGTCCGTGTCGTTGCTTTGGATGCAGCTTACAACTTCTTTTTCAACTTCCGTCATGATAGCCTAGCCTCCCAATCGAATCCAAAACCTCTTGACGATATTGCCGTCGTCTTCCGTAAATTCCGATTCAAACCTGCCGCCATGCTTCAAAATCGTCTTCTCCGAGCCAAGGTTGTCCTTGTCACAGACCAGCAGCACTTGGTCCAATCCCATCGCTTTGGTGATTTGTAGCGCCTCGCCCAGCAAAACGCTCGCATACCCCTTGCGCCTAGAGCCGGGGCGTATGCCGTAACCGATATGACCGCCGCTGTTCAGAAGCTTTTCGTTTAAGCGATGACGAATGTTAACCGCACCTACGACAAGGTTCGCTTCGTTAAGCAGCCAATAGGTCGAATGAGGCACCCAATGAGGATTGCTTACTTTCTCCTCGCTGTCTTCGGCATACAGGAACTCCAGCATCGCTTCAAAATCGTCGGGCGCTTGACCGACAACCCAGGGGACCATCGGTTCTCCGCTGTTTATCCAGTCCGCATAGAACGACATATACAGCTCCCGGTATTCCATAGAAGGTCTGACTAACCGAACCTTGTTCATCCGAATCCCTCATCCCCTCTGCATCGAATTGATTTTCGCGGTCTGGTTCGCCTATTTCCCCGCATGTTCGATTCATGATTTGGTCTATTATAGCTCCTCTCCCTCCTATTGGCAATGCGGCGTCAGCGAAGTAGCCGAGAGCCGTCATGCAAAAAAGCACCGGCCGATTGGCTAGTGCTTTTGCTTGTTACGGAGACGGGAAGGACCGCCTCGCCTATGCAGATATATTCGCCAGAAGTGCCCCGAGGCGATCCATATTTTGTTCGTTTCCCTCGATGGCATACGTCTTCACCTTTTCGAATTCGACAGCCGTCTCGAAGCGCTGACGGAAAGTAAGCCTCGTTTTGCCGGCCAGGTCCTCGAAAGTAGCCGTCATTTGAAATCTAGGGCCTGATACATGCTGCAAAACAATCCGTTCCGGCTCGACGATCTCCACAAAAACGCACTTATTCCGATAATCGGTGCCATCCGGTCCATGCATGATAAATTCCCACGTGCCGCCCGGTCTCAGGTCAAACTGCTGAAACGTATTCGTAAAACCCTTCGGTCCCCACCACTGGGATAAATGCTCAGGCAGAATCCAAGCCTTAAAAACAAGCTCTCGCGGCGCATCGAAAATGCGCGTGGTTGACAGCTCAAGCTCATCTGCATTCGTTGCACTGCTGCTCGCTGCATTGTTTTCGGGCATATCTATTCCTCCAAAGATCTTGTAATGTCCGTCCTTTGCCCCTATTATAGCATGAAGCATGCCAAGCGGTTTCTTATGGATTGCTATGGTAGCCATACATCCGATTGTCGCCAAAAATAGCACCTTGTAGTCATTTTATGTCCAGGGTCCTGCTTGTATAATGTACCCATAAGCGCAGCTTGGCGAGGGCAGACCGTTGGAGGCGAGACTTGAAAACAAAACCGAGGAGGCAATCGTATGAAATCTTGGAATGTCGGTATTTTGTTGTTTGATCAGGTGGAAATTCTCGATTTTACCGGTCCGTACGAAGTGTTCGGCCTTGCCGTGCACGACCGCTATCAACCGACCGAACGCTCACTGTTCAACGTCACCACAATATCGGAATCCGGGAATCTGGTTATAGCAGAGAATAACTTGAAAGTGACTCCTGATTACAGTCTGGCTACCGCCCCTGCCTACGATCTGCTCGTGATCCCCGGGGGACCGGGAGTGAGGAAGGCTCTCTTGAATGAAGCTCTTGTCAACTGGGTTCGCGCCCGCTCGGGCGATACGCCATGGATTACTTCTGTATGTACGGGGTCGCTGCTGCTGGCTCAAACAGGTCTTCTGGATGGGAAAAAGGCGACGACTCATATTGACAGCATCGATTGGATGCGTACACAATATCCGGCGATTGATGTCATCGATGACGTCAAATATGTGGACGAAGACCGGATCGTCACTTCGGCAGGCGTTGCCAACGGCATGCACATGTCGCTGCATATGGTTGACCGGCTAGCAGGAAGGGAAGTCGCACAGGATGTGTCCCACATCATGCAATTCGAGACGGACTTTGACGAATACGCTTGCTGAAGAAGAACGCATGTAATAAGGAGCTTACCACCGTGTTTGCAGCGGCAAAGCTCCTTTTTCATTTTGCGCGAAAAATCAAGCCTCCCAGACTTCTTCCGATCTCCGCCTTAACCCTCTTCTCTACTAAGGCCGTAAGCGTCCACACAACATGTACGAAGCCGCAATATGATATTTTATGATCAAAAGTTGGAGTTGGTGATACCTTGATGATCTATACAGCTCTCGGAGATTCCATTACATTTGGCGAAAATGCCTCTTCTCTGGCAAAGGCCTATCCTCAATTGACCGTGTCCGCTTTAAACTCGGGCTCGTGCAAGGTTCGGGGGTTTGTTCTGGCGCGGTCCGGTTGGACCAGCGATGATCTATTGGACGCCGTGATCTGGCGGGGGGACTCTGTCATCGCCCATTCCTCGGTCGTTTCGGTCTGGATTGGCGGAGTGGATTTAGCCAACGCGGCGCTGGCTTCGATTGCAACCAAGCAGCCGCTTGCCGTAAAACACCTAATAGCTGGCTATAGACGCAATGTCAGCGCCATCTTTACTCGAATCAAAAAAGGGAGCCGGGCCCGGATCGTTTGCTGCACGCAATACAATCCGTTTCCGAACAGCCCCCTTGCGGTTGAGGCGATAGGACAATTGAATCGGATGATCACCGAGCTCGCCCATAGCTGCAATGTCACAGTAGTTCCCACTCATACGTGGTTTGAAGGTAAGCAGGCCGAGCTTGTGCATGGTTTTCGAAACGGGAAGGTGGAAGACGCGTTAAGCGGATCGTTGCCCATCCATCCGAACGATCGGGGGCACCGGGTGATTGCCACGGGACTGGCCCCGTTTCTGCTCCCCCGCAAGTAATCTTTGCTCATCCTAGCGGTTTTCTGCTGACCGTGTAATCCAAAAGAAGCAAGCCGGTCAACTCAGCCGTGGCGCTATTATGCACCCAATACAGTATATCGTTCGCTGTGTGCAGCATCCCCATTTCCAGATCAAAAGGTCTAGTATTCTCAAAAAGAATGAAACGTCCGGCCATGCAGCCTAGGACCGCTCCTTTCAGGAATCCAACGCAGAAAGCGTCACTTTTACAATATCGTCCAACACTTGCGGATCCGAAGTTAATTTAGCGGCTTGCGTCAGCGAATACCTAGAATGGTTCAAATAGCGGGCAAGCGCCCTCAGATCGCCATGACGACCGCTTAATTCACCTTGCTCGTAAGCACGCACCAATGCCTGATAGAATGCCTCTTCCAATCGGGAAGCATCTTGCTCGAAGAACGTCGCGATTTCGGGAACATGAGGAACTTGGTCGATCGCACTGTGCATGATGAAGCATTCCTTACGCCGGGCCTCGTCTTTCAACGCCGCCGCGATCTCGCGAAAAATATCTGCAATGGCAGCCTTAACCGAACCGGGGCGATCAAGTCTTGCGAGCAAGGCTGCACTTTTCTCGTTCGTATAATGCTTGACTGCGGAGATGAAAAGGTCTTTCTTCGTACCGTAGGTGTCATACAAGCTTTGCCGGGCAATACCTAAGCCATCAAGCAAAATTTGCAGCGAAGTGCCTTCATATCCGTAATGTCCGAACACCTCCATGGCCTTGCGAAGCACGACGGTCGTATCGAATTCCTTATTTCTTCCCATCGGTTGTATTCCTCCTTGCAAGACCATCTTACCCTTTTTCGGACCATTTAATCAAGAATGAAATGGAGTTGTTTCCGAGCCCTCAATACAGATAGTGATTAATCAATCATCTATGGATAAAATGAAAGTTATTTTTTCTTTTTCAATGCGTGCATCGTATTCGTGATTCCTTCTTCAAAGGACGTCGCCCGCACCGGTCCGATCAACCGCTTGTATTTGTCCCCGCTCAGCACAAGCGGCTCTTCGGTCAAATAGAGCATCTCCACGACCTCCTTCATGACTGGCACGGCCATGCCGAGCAAGGATAGCCCGCCTCTTCCGAGCGGAATGACCGGCTTGCTGCTCCCGCTTGCTTGCCGGGCAATTCGCACGATTTCTCTGCCCGAGATCAAGCCTGCGCCTGGAATATGCCAGTTCTCCCCGTAAGCCTCGTTCCTGGCAGCGAGCTCCGCAATCATGAACGCAGCGTCCGGCAAGTAGACATACTCCCGTGGAACACGCATATTGCCGATGAAAAAAGCCATTTTGCCCGCCGCGATAGCTTCAAGCGTAGAGCCCAGATAGGAGGCCCCGTTCGCCGTGGGACCGTAATAGTCCGGCAAGCGGACGATCATCACCTTGGCCTGGCTCCATCGAGCTTCGAACAGCATTTGCTCGTAAGCGAGTCTAATCTTGCCTTTCCTCGTATGCGGCTGCTTCGGATGATCCTCGGTCGCCCGGTCCATCTGTCTTCTTCCATAGGGATAGATGCCGTCTATCACGACTACCTTTAGACTAAGCCGGTTGGCGGCCTCCATCACGGATTCGCCCAGAGGAATCAGCTTGCTCACCATCTCGTGATACGGCACGTTTGCGCAATGAAACAAGACGTCCGCGCCTTCCGAAGCCGTGACGATGTCATTCGGACGGAAAGCGTCGCCTACGGCAATCGTTAAATGATGCGGGTTACCCAAGTTAGCCTTAAGCTGCTCAAGCTTCCCACGGGATCGCCCGAAAGCCACCGTTCGAATCCCTCTTCTAACCAGTTCCTCCGTAACCGAAGCGCCGGTACCGCCAGTTGCTCCTACCACAATTGCTTTTATCAATGGTCTCACCCCAGTAATAGTTATTAATCAATCACTAACATAACGACAATGTATCATTTTGTTAGTGATTAGTCAATCACTAATTTGTCGGGGATCACCAAGGCTGCGGCAGTGCTGCATAGCCCCCCGCAGGCCGGGAGAGAGAAAACGAAACATGCCTTGGCTGCAAATTTTCGGCTTGTACTGCGACTTTGCGGCGGTTCTTGCTTTTTTAATAGCGAGCATTCACCATACGAATCTCGCATCCCAGTAACTGTTCAACCATTCTCACCTGCTCTGCTGTCACTTCTTCCTCGGGGTTCTCGATTTCAAAAATAAGACGCGAGAATCCTGCCGGGAAATCATAATGAAGGCCATGAAGCGTGCTATGCACCGAACAGCAAAGCAACTGCACATCCAAATCCTTGAATGCGCTTTGCCATGCGTTATCCATCGCTTGGTGCCACCATTTTAATTCAATCACCGTGTCGCAGCTTGGACACGTGATTTGAACGAAGTTTTCCCCCTGATCGACGAATTGAATATCTTCTAATTGCTCGATGGATATCTTATCGACAGGGAATATGGAGGCAAGATAGGACCTAACTTGCTCCACGTTTGCTTTTTCGGGCATAAAATGTACATCCTCAGGTATCAATTTATAAATGGTGGATGACATGAGTTTAACCTCCTGTATTTTTCAAATGATTTATATGGAGACGAATCGTGGCTTGGCAAAACCACAATTCGTCCCATGCTTGTTTCGGCCTAGAATCAGGCCAGACTAATCGGCAGGATTAAAAATGGATAACTTATTAAGCTCGATCTTGATATTACGACGAGTAACATCGCCTATCGTCACGTCATAATTCCCTTCGCTTAAAGGATACAACCATTCGGTTTTCCCATAAACAACTCCTGAATAACTAAAGCTATTGTCCGTTTTTTTAATCGATACGAAAGGATTTGTCAGAGGCTTGTTGTTACTATCCTTGAGTACCAACTTAATAAATCCGCCATAGCCTACCAAGTTAAAATCAGCCGTTTCGTATACACTTGAGGTTACATTTACATTGGATTTCGAACTTTCCACATATCCATTTGCGAAAACCATCAAATTGTATAATCCTGAAGGAACCGAAAGTGCATAATTTCCATAGACGTCCGTCGTTACTGTCCACGATTGGTTGTAAGTGCTAGCTGTTACCGTCGCATGCTCCACGGGAAGGCCCTCAACACCACGTATCTTGCCTTGAATTACTTTTGTTGTTGGAACGGGGATTGAAGGATCAAAGACGGATAGCTTATTCAGCTCGATTTTGATATTACGACGAGTAACATCGCCAATCGTAACATCATAATTTCCTACGCTTAAAGGATACACCCATTCATTCTTTCCATAAACTATCCCTGAGTAACTGAAGCTATTATCTGTTTTTTTAATCGATACGAATGGATTTGTCAAAGGCTTGCCGTTACTATCTTTGAACACCAATTTAGCAAATCCGCCATAGCCTACCAAGCTAAAATCGACCGTTTCGTATACATTTGAGGTTACATTTACATTGGATTTCGAACTTTTCATGTATCCATTCGCATAAACATTCAAGGTATAAATGCCTGAAGGAACCGTGAGGGTATACTTTCCATAGACATCCGTTGTTACTGTCCATGATTGGTTGTAAGTGCTAGCTGTTACGGTAGCATACTCCACTGGGTGTCCCTCAACTCCACTGATCTTGCCTTGAATTACGCTTGTTGTTGGAACAGGGATTGAAGGATCGAAAACGTATAGCTTATTTGATTCGATATTGATATTACGGCGAGTAACATCGCCAATGGTAACGTCATAGCTTCCGACGCTTAAAGGATATACCCATTCATTCCTCCCATAAACTCCCCCGGAATAAATTAAGTTATTATCCGACTTTTTAATCGACACGAAAGGGTTTACTAATGGCTTGCCATTCGTATCCTTGAACACCAGCTTAATAAACCCGCCACTGCCTACCAAGTTAAAATCGACCGTTTCATAGACGTTTGAGGTTACATTTACATTGGATTTTGAACTTTCTACGTATCCAACTGAGAAAGCCTTTAAGGTGTAGGTTCCCGCTGGAACCGCGAGTGCATATTTTCCATAGACATCCGTTGCTACAGTCCATGATTGGTCATATGTACTCGCTGTTACCGTAGCATAATCCATAGGGAGGCCTTCAATACCATGTACCTTGCCTTGAATTATACTTGTCGTTGGGGCAGACATTGATGGATCAAAAACGGATAATTTATTCAGTTCGATATTGATATGATGACGAGTAACACTGCCAATTGTAACATCATAAGTTCCGGCACTTAGAGGGTACACCCATTCGGTTTTACCATAAGCTACCCCCGTATAAATGAGGCTATTATCACTTCTCATAATCGATACAAATGGGTATGATAAAGGTTTGCCGGTGGTATCTTTCAACACCAACTTAATAAACCCGCCACTACCTACCAAGTTAAAATCGGCCGTTTCATAGACGTTTGAGGTTACATTTACATTGGATTTCCAGTTTTCCACGTAACCATTTGCGGACGCCTTCAAGGTATAGATTCCCGATGGAACTTGGAGGGAATACTTTCCATAGACATCCGTTGTTACTGTCCATGATTGGCTGTATGTGCTAGCTGTTACCGTCGCATACTCCACTGGCAGGCCCTCAATGCCTTGTACCTTGCCTTGAATTACACCAAATATCGATGGGTCAAAAACAGATAACTTATTCAGTTCGATCTTGATATTACGACGGGTAATATTACCAATGGTAACATCATAATCTCCGACACTTAAAGGATATACCCATTCGGTTTTACCGTAAACTTCTGTTGAGTACCCAAAGCTATTATCTGTTTTCTTGATTGATACGAATGCGTTTGGCATAGGCTTGCCACTGCTATCTTTGAACACCAGCTTAATAAACCCGCCACTGCCTACCAAGTTAAAATCAGCCGTTTCGTATACGTTTGAGGTTACATTTACATTGGATTTCCAACTTTCCATGTAACCATTTGCGGAAGACCTTAAGGTGTAGATTCCCGATGGAACCGAGAGGGAGTATCTTCCATAGACATCCGTTGTTACTGTCCACGATTGGTTGTACGTACTCGCTGTCACCGTCGCATACTCCACGGGACGGCCTTCAATGCCTTGTACCTTGCCTTGAATTACACCAAATATGGATGGGTCAAAAACATACAACTTATTTAGCTCGATCTTGATGTTACGACGAGTAACATCGCCAATGGTAACATCATAAGTTCCGGCGCTTAAAGGATATACCCATTCGGTTTTACTGAACACGGTCCCCGAATAACTGAAATTACTATCCGTCTTTTTAATCGATACGAATGGATTTTGCAAAGGCTTGCCGCTGCTATCTTTGAATACTAATTTGATAAATCCGCCATAGCCTGACAAGTTAAAATCAACCGCTTCGTATGTACTTGAGGTTACAGTTACGTTTGATTTCGAGCTTTCCATGTATCCATTTGCGAAAACCTTCAAGGAGTAGATTCCCGTTGGAACCGAGAGGGCATACTTTCCATAGACATCCGTTGTTACCGTCCAGGATTGGTTGGATGTGCTTGCTGTTACCGTAGCATGCTCTACGGGGAGGCCCTCAACACCACTTACCCTGCCTTGAATTACACTCGTTGTCGGAAGAGGGGTTGACGGATCAAAGACATATAACTTGTTAAGCTCTATACCAATATTACGACGAGTAACGTCGCCAATGGTAACGTCATAATTTCCGACACTTAAAGGATGCACCCATTCGGCTTTCCCATAAACTAACCCGGAATAACTAAAGCTATTGTCCGTTTTCTTAATCGATACAAAAGGATTAGACAAAGGCTCGCCGTTGCTATCTTTCAACGCCAACTTAATAAATCCGCCATAACCTGACAAGTTAAAATCGGCCGTTTCGTATACGTTTGAGGTTACATTTAGGTTTGATTTCGTACTTTCCATGTATCCATTTGCAAAAACCTTCATGCTGTAGATTCCCGTTGGAACCGAGAGGGCATACTTTCCATAGGTGTCCGTTGTTACTGTCCATGATTCGTTGTATGTGCTGGCCGTTACCGTAGCATACTCTACGGGCATGCCTTCTATACCATATACAGAACCCGTGACAAAGTGAGAGACGAGTTGATCATCATTCGGGAAGCTTACTCGGACCGGATTGGTTTTATCTTCAAGTGTCCCATCACCTAATTGCCCCCAGTAGTTGCTTCCCCATGCCCACACTGTTCCATCTTTTTTAATTGCTAAGCCATGCTGCGGAAAATCATATGTTCTTCCTGAAATAAAAACGACATCGTTTATCGCTATTGGTGTGATAACGAGCTGATCATTCATTATGTCATGTCTAACCGACAAAACAGTTCCATCAGCTTTTAAGGCAATCCCATTTGATATAGATACAATATTGTTCAGATTCGAAATTTGGGAAGGATTTGGACGATAATCATCCCAACTCCACACTGTACCATCAGATTTTAGTGCCAGTGTACTTAAATATGACCCATTCTTAATGCCTGCTGCATTTGACCCATTCTCAATGGCTATTACATTTTCTATCCCTAAAATTTGTTTTGGAGTGGTTTGGTAAGTAGAACCGTCAACTAATTCTCCCCACTCCCAAACCGTTCCGTCTGACCTGACTGCTTTTGATTTTTCATATCCCCCTGCGATTGCAGTAACATCTGATAATTCCTTTACTTGAACCGGGGTAAATCTATTAACAGTAGTTCCATCACCTAATTCACCGTTTGAATTTTTGCCCCAAGTCCATACTGTTCCATCGGATTTCAAAGCAAGCGAATGTACGCTCCCTGCTGATATGGAAATCACATCATGTAAACCAACTACTTGTGTAGGTGTAGATTTATAAATATTAGTTCCGTCACCTAGTTGTCCTTCAGCATTATAACCCCAGGACCATACAGTACCATCTGATCCTAGAGCCAGTTGGAAACTGTGACCTACAACTTTCGTTATTTTATTCAGATATGGGATTTTTACAGGGGTCTTAATGAGATTGGGATAACCCACCATTTCACCCTTATCATTCAAACCCAGCCCCCATCCCCATACGGTCCCATCTGCTTTAACTGCAAATGATCTTCCATAGTCGGCTGTAACATTGATGAACTTAGACGATTGATTGGAATTACTGTCAGATGAAGCATACACAAAATTTGAGATAAAAAGCATCGCCATAAGTAACATTGAAAATTGTAAGATCGTCAGTCTAAACATTTTTAGCACTCTGTACATGTCGCTATCATCCTTTATAGGTGGTTGTGATGGATCTCCTCGTGCTCGCTCTCATTAGAACAACTTCGTACAAAACTGATCGGCATCTATTATCTAGTCACATCCCTTTAAAAAATTTCTACAGCATAGGTAAATGGTCCCAATTCGAATTATACTTGAAACATCTAGGAATGTCATGGAAATATAGGTTGAAAGTGTGAAATCGAAATAATGATAGGAAGCAATCTACTAACCCAATTTGCATTCACCGTTTAGTAGTATATACAATGGACAGAGCGCATACTTCTACTAGGAGAGGATACAATGACAGCCCAACAACAAGCGGCCATGCAGTCCATGATTGACTGGCTATCGGATGAACGCGAGCTCGGCCGCAAACCCAGCAAAATTGAAATCGCGGGAGAATTTGATTTGCATGACATGCATTACTACATATTCAAGTACAAAAAAACATTGCTCGGCAAATGGCTCCTTGCCGTCTGCGGCGGCTATGAAGATCCATCCGATACGGAGCATTGCGGCCATATATTCAGTGAGATGCAGCCCTATGACCCGGCTACTGCGAAGCAGGAAGCCATGGCTATGGTAGAAATGATCCGCGAATACTGGATGAAGCAGGCGGCCGCTATTGAGGCTGCACAAGCACAAGAAGGTGACGCGGAATCTCGGAACGATTCATCCGGTTCCGGCATTTTTAACGGGTTCGTTCTGCTGAATTCTTCGGAGTGCGATCTTGATCAGGTGAAGGAGAACCTTCTGAAGGATTGGAACATCTCCTCTTCATCGGCAGAGGGAGAGAGTCACCCCGAGGAAGAAAAAGAAGGAATCCTTGTCTTCGAAGCGGACGGCTTCACTGTAGCCCTAAGCTTTATCGATGCTCCTATACCGAACGGAGAGGCGGAGCATTACGCACAGGGCAACTACCTCTGGCGGGAAGCCGCGGAGATTACTAAAACCCATGTGGCCCAAATCATAGTAGCTGTATTTACCCGTTCCGGCTCCCCGCTGGACAGCGGCAGGCTTTACACTAAGCTGGCGGCTAGCTGCTTGAAGCTTCCTAATGCGATCGGGCTCTACTCATCCGGTACTGTTTTTCAACCGGAGTTTTTTCTGGAAATGGCCGAAATGATGAAATCGGATGACGCTTTTCCATTGTTGAATCTGGTTCATGTTGGTCTGGTGGGAACCGAAGCAGGAATGAACGGCTATACCCACGGGCTGAAATCCTTTGGCAAAGATGAAATCGAAGTGCTCGACAGTCAGACCTCTCCGGCCGAGCTGCGGGATTTTCTGATCGACATTTCCGGTTATGTTGTGGAATATGACGTAACTTTAAGGGACGGAGAAACAATCGGCTTTAGCGCAGAACAAAAGCTGCCGATTACCCGTTCAGAAGGCGTATATATTAACGGAGAGAGTCTTAAAATCAAATACTGATCTCCCGAAAGGATCGGCCTATTCCCGATGACATTCTTAGCACGGATTCCTCCCTCTACGCTTCTCTAGACAAACAAAAGCACCGACCAAATGGTCGGTGCTCTTTTGTACTTTGATGGAGACGAGGGGAGTCGAACCCCTGTCCGAAGATAACGCCACACAGGCTTCTACGGGTGTAGTCACAGTTTTGATGTCACCCGAGCGTCGCCCCGTAACCGGCTACGCGTTGGGTCAGCCTGATTGTCTTCTTCAGCTAGCCGCAGGCGGAGACTAGACAGCGTATCCCACTAAAGTTGAGCCCCTATCCCGGCACATGGGCGATACAGAGTAGGAGCACGCTCACAGGTTATTAAGCTGCGAAAGCGTAGGATTGTTGTTGTTTGCCATTTAATTGGCTTTAGCGTTGATAAAGCGGACGCGTCCCCACTACCCGCAACCCATGCTCGAACTATCCCCGTCGAATCCAAGAACGTCCCCGCATAGGTGGGCCTCCCAAGATGAGAGACCCTAATATAAAAGGTTATGAAATAAAACTTATCTACCTGTAAATCTAATCTTGCTGCGCTACGAACAACTTCCACTGACTTTTACTTGAAAAGCTGTGCACTTCCCCAAGTGCTCTTTTATTATAACATATCCTTGAGCAAAATGAAGGGGCGAGTTGTTGGATGCGATACCAAAACCTAAACATACTGGTGGATTTCCGCCAAAACGTTACCGTGCGACCTTCTGCTTCTCGCGCAGCGCCCGCTGAATATCCCGCTGAGCATCGCGCTTCGCCGCCGTATCGCGTTTGTCGTATTGCTTTTTCCCTTTGCCCAAGCCGAGCAGCAGCTTCGCGTAGCCGTTGCGCACATATACCTTGAGCGGCACCAGCGTATAGCCTTCCTGCTTCGCTAAGCCCAGCAGTTTGTTAATCTCGACTTTCTTGAGAAGAAGCTTGCGGGCCCGCGTCGGGTCGCTGGGGTTAAACCGGTTGCCTTGCTCGAATGGGCTGATGTGCATATTATGCACGAATGCTTCGCCGTTGCGGATCGTCGCGAACGCATCGCCGATATTGGCTCGTCCGAGCCGCAGCGATTTGATCTCCGTCCCAGTCAGCACCAGGCCGCATTCGTAAGTATCCTCGATAAAATAATCGTGAGACGCTTTTTTGTTCTGCGCCAGCACTTTTCCATCGCTTTTTTTGCTCATGCCCCCGTAGCCGCTCCTTCCCATACCGATTTCCAAACAGAGGGATGGAGTCCATTGTACCAACTCCATCCCCGGAAATCAAGGGGAACTAGCGCTTGACGGTCTTTTTGCGCTTCTTCTTGGCGAAGCCGATGCCCACGCCGCCGCCTTTGGCCGCCTTGCCCACGGCTTTGGTGCTTTTGCGCCCTGCGGCACGGCCGGTCGCCGTAGCGCCCTCGCCGGTGCGCACCGCCTCCAGCGCGCGCGTCTTCGCCGCTGCCGGGCCCTT
>NZ_BIMB01000086.1 GCF_004000865.1 Paenibacillus elgii NBRC 100335
GGGGCGCGGAGCTTCAGCCCGCGGCCGTGCAGCCGCAGCTCGCCCGCGTCCAGCGGGTCTGCGCCGAACAGAAGGCGCGACAGCTCCGTTTTGCCCGCGCCGACCAGTCCGACGACGCCGACGATTTCGCCGCGGCGCACCGTCAGATCGACGCCGCGCACCTTGGTGCCGCTGGTCAAGCCGCGCGCTTCGAGCAGCGGCTCGCCGATGGCGACCTCGGCCTTCGGGAACTCCTCCTCGAACGGCTTGCCGAGCATCTCTTCGACGACGGCTTGCGCGTCTGTGCTCGCCGCCGTTTTCGTCGAGATGCGCTGCCCGTCCCGCATGACGGTGACCCGGTCACTGATGCGAAACACTTCGCCGAGCCGGTGCGAGATGAAGATGCAGCCGACGCCATCGGCCTTCAGCCGGTTCATGATGCGGAAGAGCTGTTCAGCTTCTTCGCCGGAGAGCGGGGCGGTCGGCTCGTCGAAGATGATAAACTTCGCCTTTTGCGCCAGCGCCCGGCCGATCAGCACCAGCTGCTTTTGGGCGATGGAGAGCTCGCCGGCCTGCTGCCGGACGTCCAGTCCGGTCAAGCCGATATCGGTCAGCACGCGGGAAGCCTCCTGCTGCAGATTGCTCCAATCGATCCAGCCGCGCCCGGCGGTGAGCCGGTCCAGCATGATGTTTTCCGCGACAGTCAGCCTTGGAACAAGCGCCGTATCGACCTCCTGATACACGCATTGGATGCCGCTGCGGATGGCGTCGAGCGGACCGCCGATCGACAGCGCGGCCCCGTCGATCAGGATGCTGCCCTCATCGGGCCGGTAAGCGCCGGACAGCACCTTCATCAGCGTGCTTTTTCCGGCTCCGTTCGCGCCGAGCAGCGCATGAATTTCGCCGCCGCGAACCTCGAAATCGACTTGATGCAGCGCCCGGACGCCGGGGAACGATTTGGATATGCCTTTCATTTCTAATCGGGCTGCGGAAATGGTCATCGGGATAGTCTCACGCTCCTTCAACGGAAAATCCCACCGGCTCCGCAGCGGGTGGGATTAGGTTTTTCAGATGATTACTTGGCCGCCGGTTTCTCGGCTTTTTTCAACCAATCGGTGTAGCCTTGCTGGCTGTTGCCCCAACCTTTCACGTGCTCGCTCAGCTGAGCGGTCGAGATCTGCTGCTGCGGCAGCTGGTCGCGGGAGACGAATGCCGGGTCGAGAACGACGTTATCCGGCGTTTGGTCGCCGTGAAGCTTTTGGTACAGGTAACGAACCTGAATGCGGCCGATATCCTTCGGATCGACGGCGGCGGAAGCGACCCACGGGCTCTTTTGATCCTGGATCATTTGCAGGTCCTCGTCGCTCATATCGATGCCGTATACTTTAATTTCCGTGCGTCCCGCTTGCTGAATGGCACGCGACGCGCCTTTGGCGAACTCGTCCCAAGCGGCCCATACGGCGGAGATATCGCCTTTGTTCGGGTATTTCTTCAGGATCGCTTCCATTTGCGCTTGCGTATCCAGTGCGGTGTTCTGCGAAGCGGCGCCAAAAGCGGCGATTTCCTTAATGTCCTTGTTTTTGTCCTGGAATTCTTTATAAGCGACTTGACGGCGTTCCATCGGGGCGAAGCCCGCAACCCAGATTTTGACGATACTGCCTTTGCCGCCGATGTCTTTCGCCAGCTTGTCCAGCGTCATTTCGGCCATCTTGGCATCGCCCTGCTCCAGCACGGTCACGCCCGGAACCTTCAGATCGGCGTCGAAGGCGACGACCGGGATTTTCTTCTCCAGCGCCCGCTTCACACCTGCTTCAAGCGCTGCCGCGGTTCCGTGGTCGATCAGGATGCCGTCGACCTTCTGGTTGATGGCGGCGTCAAGGTTCGAGGCCATCTTGGCAAGGTCGCCGTCGGCCGGAGTGACGGTTACTTTGCCGCCGAGCTTCTCGACCTGCTCCTTCACGCCTTCGATATACTGCGCGGAGAAGGTACCGAGGTTGATTTGCATAATAAGCGCGATCTTTTTATTCGCGAGCGGGTTGTCCGCGCTGCTTCCCGCTTGGGCGTTCGTTCCGCCTTGCTCCGAAGCCTGCGGTTTCGTGCCGCAAGCGACCATGCTGATCGAAAGCACGAAGATGAGTACCAGCAGGACGCTTTTTCTCCAATGTGACATGACGATAAGTTCCTCCCCCGAATGGCTGTAATTATATAATTCCAATGGAATTAGTAGGTGATAAATACTTTACCATTCTTATTCATAAACGGTCAATATGTAGGGGAATATTTTTAGAGACGATCCTTCAAAAATCTACAAAATACGACAATTCGAATCATTTCCCTCATAGTAGCACAGACCTCTCCGGTTGGGAACGGGGAAAATGGGCGTTTCCCGAATATTTATCCGTCAACATAAGAAAAAACATAAAAAAACTCCGCCATCGGATGATGAAACGGAGGAGGTTAGCGGTTATTGTACGGATTCGTACCAGGATCAGGAAGGAATGCGCCCGCTTTCAACGAAGCAAAAACGACACGGCGACGATCGCAACCGAGACGTAATGCAGCAGATCGAGCCACGGCTTCCTCGGACGCAGCAAAAGCCGGAACGTCATGTATGCGGAACGGATGACGATCAGAAACAAGGCGATTTGCACGAGTGCTACGGGCATGCCGGCTCCCTCCCGGTTCATAATGGTATCTATCACAGCTTATGCGCCGTTTTTCGGAACATGCCTCGGATAGGCGCTGCCGCATCGGCTTTCCTGCAACATTTGGCAGGCCCCGTCCGTTTAGTAAGTAACTCCGGAGTAAACAGCGAAAGGTGGTTCTTGATTATGATGAAAAAAACAGTGGTACTCCTGTCGGCGGCAGCGCTGTTCGGCAGCTTGGCGGCCAGTTCGGCTTTGGCATTCAACGATTTGAGCGCCGATCAGAAGGAACCGATCATGGCATTGAAGCAGCGCGGAATCGTCGGCGGGGTGGACGGCGAGCATTTCGTCCCAACGGGCAAAGCCAGCTATGCGCAAACCGTTCATATGCTGGTCAAAGGGCTGAATTTGAATATGGACACGATGCGTTTCATTAAGAAGCCCGAAGCCTCGGATTATTATACGAACGTGCCGAATAACGCGTGGTACGCCGAATCGTTCGTGATCGCCCAATTGAACGGGCTGCCGATTCCGAAGAATGTCGATCCGAACGGCACGATTACCCGCGAGCAGTACGCGGATCTGCTAATCCACGCGATTGATACGAAAGGGATGTACCCTGTGATCGAAATGTTCATCACTTTCGCTGATCAGGACGAGATCGATCCGAAGGTGAGCAACAGCGTGCAGCGGATGGTGCTGCACAAGCTGATCACATTGGGAGAGGATGCGAAGTTTTATCCGAAGCGGGAGCTAACCCGCGGCGAAGCGGCCGTCTGGCTGCATAGCGCGATCAAGTTCGTCGAATCGCATGCGAATGCGCAAAAGCCGGCGCCGAAGGAAGACGTTAAAGTGACGGTGGAAAAAGTGAACGACGACGTGAACAAAGTCGTGTTGTCCCGCGGCGAGAAGCCAACGGGCGGCTACGGTATCGCGATTAGCGGCATCCGGTTCGAAGCGGACGGCCGGGCGGTCATTACGTACACCGTGACCGATCCGAAGCCGGACAGCATGAACATCCAGGCGATTACTGAGCCGACGGCGGAAACGTACGTATCGTCCAAATATAAACCGGTAGCCGAGCCTGCTGCCGCGACGAGCGTCAGCCCGGCCAATCCGCAATCTTAACCGGCTGAACGCCGCAAGAAAGGAAGGAGCCGGATGTCCGCCAATCTCCAGGGAGGGAGCGGACATTCGGTTCTTTTTTGTGCTGCCGTTTATTTTGGCACCGCTCCGGATTCAAGGCGGAAATTCCCGGGTAAAACGGGTATAATACCCTTAAAAGCTATCTATCGATAGTATGCGAAAAAAAGGAGTGGTTCACCATGGACAAGCGGTATGCGGATGTAAACGGCACGAGGCTGGCCTATATCGACCGGGGACAAGGAACCCCTGTCATTTTGCTTCACGGCTTTTGCGGGAGCTCGGCTTATTATGACGAAGTCGCGCCGCTGCTCGAAGGCCGCTGCCGGTTGATTATACCGGATCTGCGCGGGCACGGCGCTTCCGATGCCCCTGAGGGGACATATACGATGGAGGCGATAGCAGACGATATCGCCGCGCTAATCGACCGGCTGAATATCGGACGTCCGGTCGTGCTCGGCCATTCGCTGGGCGGGTACGTGACGCTTGCGCTGGCCGAGAAGCACGAAGACAAGCTGCTCGCCTTCGGCTTGCTTCATTCGACCGCGTTTCCGGACGATGAGAAGGGCAAGGAAGGCCGGCTGAAGGCGATGGAGACGATCCGGGAGCAAGGGCTGCCGGTGTTTATCGAAGGATTGATCCCGAAGCTGTTCGCTCCGGCCCATCTGGAGACAATGCCGGAGGCGGTGCGCAAAGCGAAGGAAATCGGGCTGGGTACAAGCCCGGAAGGCGCGGTTCGTACGCTGGAAGGAATGCGGCAGCGGCCGGACCGCAACGCCGTATTGTCCGCTGCGCAGGTGCCGGTGCTGCTCGTCGCCGGAACGGGCGATCAGATCATTCCGCCGCAGCGTACGTTCTCCGTCAACAAGGAGGCTTTTCAGCGCAGCCAGATCGACGGGGCCGGACATATGAGCATGATGGAAGCGCCGGGGGAGCTGGCGCAGGCGGTCCTTGCGTTTACGGCGAAGCTTTAATCGAGCTAAAAAAAGGGATGACGGCGGCCGTCGTCAGGCAGAGCCTGGACGCGCGGACGCTAGTCATCCCTTTGCGTTTAGTTTAATGCATCAAATCGGACACATGCTGGATCTTGATGAGGTTGGTCGTGCCCGTGCTTCCGAGAGGCACCCCGGCCGTTATAACGACCAGATCGTTGGCTTCCAGCAAGCCTTCTTTTACTCCGCGGCTGACGACGGAGGAGAACAGCTCGTCCGTCGAGCTGACCTGTTCACCCAGGATCGGGACGACGCCCCATACCAGATTCAAATTCCGCATGACCGTCTCGTTCGGCGTGATCGCTATGATCGGAGCGTCAGGACGATATTTGGACACCATACGGGCGGTGAAGCCGGTCGCGGTGGAGGTCAGAATCGCCTTGGCATTCAGATCGTCGGCCGACCCGACGACAGCTTGGCTGATCGCCTCGGTCACGCTGCTGCGGACCAGCACGTGGCCCAGCTTGCGCTTACGGTATTCCGGCGACGATTCGCTCTGCTCGGCAATGCGCGCCATCGTGGCGACCGACTCGACCGGGTATTTGCCCGAGGCCGTTTCCCCGGACAGCATCACGGCGTCGGAGCCGTCAAACACGGCGTTGGCGACGTCGCTCGCTTCCGCGCGGGTCGGGCGGGGATTGTTCTGCATCGAGTCGAGCATATGCGTCGCCGTAATGACCGGCTTGCCCGCCCGGTTGCACTTTTGGATCATCTGCTTTTGAATAATAGGCACGTCTTCAACCGGAATTTCCACGCCCAAATCCCCGCGCGCCACCATCAAGCCGTCCGAAGCTTCCAGAATTTCGTCCAGATTATCGACGCCTTCCATGTTTTCGATTTTCGAAATGATTTGAATGTCAGGCGCCCCGTACTGCTCCAGAAGGTGCCGCACTTCCAGCACGTCTGCCGCTTTGCGGACGAACGACATGGCGATCATGTCGATGCCTTCCCGCACCCCGAAACGGATGTGCTCGATATCCCGCTCCGTCACACCGGGCAGCGAGGTGCTTACGCCGGGAAGGTTGACGCCTTTGCGCGCCTTCAGGACACCGCCGTTCAAGATCCGGCAGCGGATTTCCGTGTCCGCGATTTCTTCCACCTTCAGCTCAATCAGCCCGTCGTCGATCAGGATGGACGTGCCGACGGACACATCCTTCGGGAGGTCCGAGTACGATACAGGAATGCGCTGCCCGTCCCCGAGAATCGGTTCGGTCGTCAGCACGACCTGCTCGTTTTGCTTCAACGTGTACGAGGCGTCAACCAGCTTGCCGGTGCGGATTTCGGGGCCTTTGATATCGATCATAATGGCAATGGGCCGGTTCAGCTCTTTCCCGGCTTGCCGGATATTTGCAATGCGGCTGCTGTGCTCGGCCGGCTCGCCGTGGGCAAAGTTCAGCCGGGCGACGTTCATTCCCGCCTCAATCAGCTTTTTCAACTGCTCCACCGTCTCGCAGGACGGGCCGATCGTACATACAATTTTCGTTTTTCGCATAGGTCTCATTCTCCTTCGGCTTGTCCGGACATCCGAGATTCCGTCATCTCCGAATTTTCCGGGCAGGTGCATGATGTCTGTAATGTACGTATTGTAACGAAAAAATTGCTGTTGCACTATGAAATATAGTACACTTTTTGTAAAATAGTTTGATCATCTTGTGAAGGAGGTTCGGGAATGATTCGACTCATGGCTTCGGCCCACGATTTGGGGCACGGGTGGAACATCGCCTTCGAGGACAGCCCCCAAGCCTATTCGCTTCATGCCGTGGCCTACGGGAAATGCTGCTATTGGGTCCGTCACGAGAAGATCGTGATGGAAAAAGGCGACGTGCTGTTTGTGCCGCGCGACGTGCCGTTTTACGCCAAGAGTATTCCGACCGTCGCTCACGAGAAATACCGCGTCGAGTTTACCGCAGAGCCGGAAGAGGGCTGGCTGCCGGTACTGAACGAAGCTGGCCCGGTTGTGTTTAAACCGAGAAATATGGACCTGCTGCTGCGGCTGATGAAGAAACTGCATGCGCAATGGACGGACCGGCCAGATTATTACCAGGTGAAATGTCTGAGCCTTTTGCTCGATCTATTGGCCGAGTTCAATCGGGACTATGACGCCTTCCGCAGGCCGGATGTCAAGAGCGCGCAGACCGCTCAGATGAAAAAGTATGTTCAAGAGCATTACCGGGAAAAAGTGACGAAGGAAGAGCTCGGCCGGTTCATCGGCAAAAGTCCAGCTTACGCGGCGACGATCTTCAAGGAAACGACCGGGCAAACGATCGGGGAATACGTCCATGCGCTGCGGATCGAAGCGTCCAAATATTTGCTCCGGCATTCGGAGCTGACGATAGGCGATATCGCCGATCATCTGGGCTACTGCGACCAGTCGTACTTTCAACGCACCTTCAAACGGATCACGGGCGAGAAGCCTTCCCTCTACATGAACGAACGGGAAAAGAAACGGTAAACGGCAGCTCTCCGTTGACGCAAGTTCAGAGAGCGGAGTATACTGAAAATACAAGAGTGAGTGCTCACTCATTACAAATTTGAAGTCACGATCTTCGCACAAACGGAGGCGATAACGATGGTTCATCGCGTGATGGAAAAAGACGTTTGTATTGCGGGAGGCGGCCCGGCGGGACTCATTCTCGGCATGCTGTTGGCCAAGGCCGGCGTCGATGTCGTTGTGCTGGAAAGTCATGACAACTTTGACCGCGAATATCGCGGGGAGGTGCTTCAGCCGCGTTTTCTGCAGCTGCTGGAGCAGGTGAATTTGCGGAGCTATATCGAATCGTTCCCTTCGTCGAAGGTGCGCAAGGGCGCTCTGTATTACAAAGATAAGCGGCTCGGCGAGTTCAGCTTCGATAACATCTCCGAGGAAATCCCTTACGCGCTCTGGATGCCGCAGCCTATTCTGCTGCAGGCGCTTTACGACAAAGCGAAGTCGTTGCCTTCCTTCGAACTGCTGTTTCACGCAGCAGTGAAGGAACTGCGCTATGAGGGGGAGCGGGTAACCGGAGTCGTCGCCCAGACGCCCGAAGGGACGCTGGAGGTACGCGCCCGCGTTACGGTTGGAGCGGACGGCCGCTTTTCGGCAGTCAGCCGGCTTGGCGGGTTTGAGATGGAATATGAGCACCTCGCGGGCGATCTGATCTGGTTCACGATCCCGAAGCCCGACGATTGGGGCGACGAACTGCGGCTTAAAATAACCGACGGTTACGGCTACATCATTTTGCCGAAATACCCAAATTGTCTTCAGGTCGGTGTCGCCGTTCCGTTAGGCGAATGGAAGGCGATCCGGGAGCACGGCATCGAGCCGTTCCGCCAAGAGCTGCTGGCTGCGCATCCGGCATTTCGCGAATTTGCCGAAGCGCTGACCGATTTTAAGCCGTTTGTGCTTCTGCAGGTCAAGGATTTTTACGTCAAGCAGTGGGCTAAGGACGGCTGCCTGCTCATCGGAGACGCGGCCCATTGCGCTTCGCCCGTCGGCGCGGTCGGTGTATCGTTATCCGTCACCACAGCCGTGATTGCGGCTGATGTCATTTACGACGCGCTCCAGGACGGCGACGTGTCTGCGGATCGTCTCGGACGCGTTCAAGCGCTGCGGGACAGCGAAATTCGCTCGGTCCACAAAATGCAAGCGCGTGCGGCGAGGATGTTTTTTACCTCGACCCCGTTTATTCGAACGTTTGCGCCGGTGGTTATCTCCTTGGTTACGCGTACGAAGCTGTTGGCTGCGGTTCAACGCAGGGTGCTGAGCCTGTCCGGCAAGGTGCCGATACATGAGCGGTTTACTTTTCAAGACTAAAATTTAGATAAAGTTTCACTCGCCACCGGTCCCGGAACGCATAAGTCGTCTCCCGGGACCGGTCTTTTTTGAGCGCCAAAAGAGGACGTATGGTGTACAATACAATAAAGAAAGGTTGCGGAAGGGGGCGGAACGGCAATGAGGAAGAGTTCGCACAAGGATACGGAAGCGGAGTGGTATCCGCTAGTGTTTTACGACGGAGTGTGCGGATTTTGCCAACGGGTCGTGCAGTTCATTATTCCCCGCGATCGAAGCGCCGCCTTCCGGTTCGTCGCTATCCAATCCGAGACTGGAAGCCGCCTGCTGCGGCGGTACGGGCTCGATCCAGCCGAGCTGAACACGTTCGTGCTGCTTGAGCAGGGACGGGTGTACACGCGCTCGACTGCGGGACTCCGGGTGCTTCGCCGGTTGGACGGAGCGTGGCCGTTGCTATATGCGTTTATCGTGGTCCCGCGGCCGCTGCGGGATGTGGTTTATCGCTGGATCGCAGCGAACCGGTACCGCTTTTTCGGCAAAAGCGATTCCTGCATGCTGCCGCCCCCGGAAGTGCGGGAGCGGTTTCTCGATACGTGAGGGCATGCTGTGTCTCCCCGTCTCGCCTACCGGTTGCGGTACTGCCCGGGGGGAACCCCGACAAGCCGCTTGAACATGCGGATAAAGTGAGAATAATCGTTGAAGCCCGAGCCTTCGCAGGCGGCGGTAACATTATGCCCCTCCTGAAGCAGCTTTTTGGCGCGGGCAATCCGTTTGAGCAAAATATATTCGTGAATCGTGCTCCCCGTATGCTTGCGGAAGAGACGGCTGAGATAATAGCGGTTCATATAAAATTGCCGCTCCAGCGCTTCCAGCGTCAAATCGTGCTCCAGATGCCCGTCGATATATTCGAGCAGCGGCCCCAGCTTTTCGTGCGTAACGGCCGGGCTGTAGCCGGTGCCCGAGCGATGGTCGCGGAACGCCTGATTGACCAGTACGAGCAGCTCGATCATGCACGCGGTCAGCAGCAGATCGGCTCCGTCCCGGGGCTCGGAAAGCAAGAGCTCGGCCTTCTTGAACAAAGCGAGCGCGGCATCCAGCCGAGAGCCGCTGAGCGTAATCCGATTGGCCTCCCCTTGCGGCCGGTTGACGAAGCAATCGAGCAGAGGGAAGTCCGAGACCAGCGCCAAACTGGCGGCGATGGAAGGATCGAAATGGATGACGACATTTTCATACGGCGCATTCGATCGAAAGGTCGGCTTATGCAGCTCCCGGTTGTTCAAAATCAGCATGTCGCCATAGCTGAGCGGGTATACGTTTTTATCGATTAGATAGTGCACGTCACCGGCGATAAAAAAGTAAATCTCGAACCGGTCGTGAAGATGAAAATCGAATTTTGGAGGCGTTTCCATCCAGCGATGGGTAAAGTCGAAATACTTGTTTTTTCCGTGAATATACATGGCTGTTTTCCTCTGTCGGGTAAAAGTCAAAAAAAGCAATAAATGTAGCAATCGATGCAAGGAAGTTGTATTTATTATACGTCATGATGGAGATATTCTACCACTGAAGAAACTAGGTGAACCTTGTGAAACGTTTAGGTACGGCTCTGATCGGCTGCGGCGCCATTGCTGCCGTTCATTTGCAAGCGATCGCCAAGCTCGAATTGGCCGATTTGAAGGCGGTTGTCGATACGGACGAAACGGTCGGGCGGCGAACCGCGCAGCAGTACGGCTGCGATTATTACGCAGATTACCGCGACATGCTGAAGCGCAGCGATATCGACGTCATTCACGTATGCACGGGCCATTATCTGCATGCTCCCATGGCGGTCGACGCGCTGGCGGCAGGCAAGCATGTGCTGACGGAGAAGCCGATGGCCGAGAACAAGGCGTCGGCGCGCACGATGCTGGAGGCGGCAGCGAAGTATACGAGTGTGCAGCTCGGCGTCATTTTTCAGAACCGGTACAATCCCGCTTCGGTCCGCATGAAGCAAGCGGTCGATTCGGGCGAGCTCGGCAAGCTGCTCTGCATGAAAGGCATCGTGACCTGGCACCGCAGTCCGCAGTATTACGAGACCGAATGGAAGGGACGCTGGGCGACGGAGGGCGGAGGCGTGCTCATCAACCAAGCGATTCATACGCTCGATTTGCTGCAGTGGTTCGGCGGCGAGGTAGAGAGCATCAAGGGCTCGATTTCGACGGATGCGCTCGAAGGCGTCATCGAAGTCGAGGATTCGGCGCATGCCCATCTGGTGTTCGCGAGCGGGACAACGGCGGTGTTTTATGCGACGAATGCGTACGGCGTCAACTCTCCGGTGGAGGTGGAGCTGGTGTTCGAGCAAGGCCGTCTGCATTTGCTGGGCGACACTTTGTATCTGCACCGGAACGGCACATCGGCGGTTCTGAGTGAGCCGGTACCGAACGACCTTGGGGCAAAATCGTACTGGGGCGTCAGCCACGGCTACCAAATCCGCGATTTTTACGAGCATGTGCTGGAGGGAAGGCCTTACGTGCTGAACGGACCCGAGGGCTACAAAGCGCTCAGGCTCGTGACGGACATTTACGAATCGTCCCGCAGCGGACAGCGGATTCGCTATACTTAACAAATCGAAAAACGAGCCTCCGGCGCATAAAAGCACCGTGGCTCGTTTTTTTCTACATTTTACAATTTTTCCAAGAAAGCCGTCACTCTCTGCACATATTCCGCTTTGAGCGGCGGGTAGTTCTTGGCATGTCCTTCCGCCTCTGTCGTCCACAGCTCGAATTTATCCTTGTGCTTCTCCCACATCGACTCGCTGTTACTGTAGGGAATCGAAGGGTCTTTCGTGCTGTGGATGAACAGCACCGGCCGCGGGTAAATGCGGTCGACCGCCGCGAGTCCGTCGACCTGATCCGTATCGACCCCGATCATCGGGGGCAAAATGCTCAAGATCAGCGGCGTAAAAGGGAAGTTGGGCAAATTCGACCAAACGGGCAAATTGTCCTTCAAATAGCGGGTCAAATGATTAAACGGACTATCCGCTACGACGCCGAGAACAGACGGCTCTTCCGCTGCGGCAAGCAGCGAAGTGCTGGCTCCCATCGAGAAGCCGAGCAGCGCCAGCTTGCCCGGATGGTTTTTGTTCATCCAATCGATGGCGCCGAGCAGATCGTGCTTTTCATAGTAGCCGATCGAAGTCATGCTGCCTTCGGACTCCCCGGCGTTGCGAAAATCAAACATTAGCACGCTGTAGCCTCGGTCGGTCAGCTCTTTCGCTAATGACAACGCTTCGGCGCTTTTTTGCAATCGATTGTTCTTGTACCCGTGGGCCATAATGATGTTCGGTTTGACGGCTGCGCCTTCTCCCTCCGTCACTTTGCCCGGCAAGTACCAGCCTTTCAAGGTCAGTCCGCCTTCGCGGCTCGGAAATTGCACGTTTTCGTAGGCGAGCCCGAGGCGTTCCGGCGAATCATCCAGAGCCTTCGGCACAGGGTGGGATAGCTTCCATCCCACATAAACCGAGATTCCTATGCAAGCGATCACCGCTACAGCCAGCAGTCCGAGGACGATTCGCAGCCATAACGGGCTCCTCGACATGCTTCTTCGCCTTCGGGGCGCTCTCGATATCGCAGGGGTTGGTTTCATAGGTCGCGTTCCTTTCTTTATCCAAAAACGGTCTGATTCTAAAAGCAATCCCCATTATACGACAGGATCGGATAGGGGGACAGGGTTTATTTCTTTTTTGCGGCTTTCTTCGCACGCATGGTCCATCTGGCGTACCCGTAAGACAGTGCGAGCCCGGCGCACAGCGTGACTAGAGCGTATCCAGGATGGGACATCGCCCACAGCAGAGGCACGCCAAGCAGAAGCAGACAAGCGGCATGAATGCGAAAACGGACGGTCGCTGCCGAACGCATGCGCAATTCCGGTGGAAGCGGGTAGATGTACGACCAATCGGAGTGACGGTACGCTTTTTGCAGCTCTTTAAGCTGGAGCATCGTTAGTCCCGCAAACAGGGCGAACAAGAAAACGGCAAGTGCATCGCCACGGGTCCAGGCAATTAGTAAGAAGCCGAGCACCGTCAATCGCATCGTAATTCCGCCCAACTCGGAGCGAAGCCATACCAGTGTAAACAAGTAACGGTAAGTATGAGCCGAATCGTACCCGAAGCCTCCCAGCCCCCGGAGAAGCTTCATCGGTGCGCGAATCGGCGTCGGACGGTTCGGAATGTCCGCCACATCGATAAAATAGTTCAGAAGCCTGAAAATCCGCGCCCGCTGTTTTTGCTCCGTTTCGGCGAGCCTTAGCCAGTTCAAGATTCGTTTGCCGCCCATGAGCCGTAGCGCCCCGAGGTAAACCAGCAGCACGGCTGAGACGGCCAACGTCCCCGTCCATAGCGGCAGGCGGAGCAGAAGCAGCGCCGCTGCGGCGGCAACGATCCAACGAAGCGCTGACCATAGAAGGATCGGCAACCGCTCCGTCAGCTTTAGCTCCAGCCATGCGCCATGGATCAGCACGCGTTTCGCGAGAACCGCCATGATCAGCACGTGAGCGAATTGAATGAGGCTGCCGCCGGCCGCCATGGCATCCATCGGCCAAGCCGCCATCCACACGGCAAGCAGCAGGAACGACTGTATCCAGAATGACCGCATCACCGCCCGATGCATATAAACCGACAGCTTCGTTTCCATCGGAAGCAAGTAGATGAAGTCCGCGTTCCTTATGTAAGTCCGTACCGGAGATAAAGCCAGGAAGGGCAGGAGCACGAGCGCTGCGGTCTCGCGAAACGGAAAATCCGGCGGCGCCTCGCCCAGTAACCGGGTATAAAAGTATCCTCCGGCCAGCATAATCAAAATCGCCGCGTAAGAGAAGCTTTGCAGCGCATACCCGGCATAGGGGCGTACTTCCCGCCAAAACTCCGAAGTTCGTTTGCTCCACAGTGCTAAAATATCGGAAGGCAGCTCGTGTTTGCTCATCGCAGCGTCACGTCCCGGGTTACCAGGCTGCAGAACAAGTCGTCGAGCGATGCGCCGGGCATATCCGCTTGCTCCCGCAGCGCTTCCACGTCCCCTTCAGCCGTCAGCCGGCCTTGATGGAGCAGAAGAAAACGGTCGCCGTACCGTTCGATCGTAGACAGTATATGCGAGCTGATCAGAATGGCTCCGCCGCTTTCTTTGACACGGACCATCAACTCCAATAGCGCCCGGATGCCGAGCGGGTCGAGGCCGAGAAACGGCTCGTCGATAATATATAACGCAGGCCGCACAAGAAAGGCGCTCATGATCATGACTTTCTGCTTCATCCCTTTGGACAAATGAGCCGATAAACGGTTCCAGTTGGCGGTCATTTGGAATTCGTCCAGCAGGGCGGCGGCGCGCTCCTCGAAGGCGTCTTTAGGGATGCCGTAAGCCATCGCGGCCATTTCGAGATGCTCTTTCACCGTCAACTCTTCGTATAATAGCGGGTTTTCCGGTACGTAGGCATACGTCTGCCGATAGGCTGTCGGGTCTTGCTCCACGGATCTGCCGTTGAGCAGTATTTGACCGCTGTGCGGCTGCATCAGGCCGAGGATGTGCTTGATCGTCGTGCTTTTGCCGGCTCCGTTCAATCCGATCAGGCCGACCATCTCTCCCGGACGAACCGAAAACGACAGCTCGTGCAGAACCGGCTTTTTGCGGCTGTATCCGCCGGTCAGCTTTTCTACCTTCAATAAAGGCTGCATGTCCATTCACCTCATCGCTATTGTACCTTGTTTTCCCCGGAAAAGAAAAAATGCCGCAATCGCGGCAAATTTTTTCTTGTCTTCATTTAAAGTTTGCTTCGCACGGGAGAGATGAACCAGTAAGCCATCCCGACGAAAATGCCGCCGCCGACGATGTTGCCGAGCGTGACCGGAATCATATTGTTAAGCCAACCGCCAATCGAGATCGTTTCCGGATGCTGCGGCAGCAAATAGGCCAAACTAAGGAGCGTCATGTTGGCTACGCTATGCTCGTAGCCGCTGGCGATAAAGGCATACAGACACCACCAGATGAGTACCAGCTTGGCGATATCTTCCTTCGCCCTTCCCGCCATCCATAAAGCCAGACAGACGAGCCAGTTACACAGAATGCCGCGGAAGAACGATTCCCAGAACGGAAGCGCCATTTTTTTGGCCGCAGCGGCGAAGATCAGATGCTCCGGGGCTGCCGTTTTGAAAAGACCGGTACCAACGATCAGCAAGGAAAGGATTACGGCCCCGGCCAAGTTCCCGAGGAACACGATCACCCAGTTTTTCAGCGTATCGCCTACCGTCGTTCGGCGGGCAAGTGTGCTCATTGTAAAAAACATATTATTTCCGGTAAACAGCTCCGAGCCTGCGAAGACGACAAGCGTCAGCGCCAGACCGAAGGACATCCCCATCACCATGGGCTGGAAAGGGGACTTTGCAGCCGCGGCCGGAGCTCCGACGGAGAAGATCAATATGATGCCCAGCCCGACGTACGCCCCGGCCAGCAAAGCGGACACTACATAGCGGGCGAGATTCTCGTTCATTTTTTCTTTCTTTTTTACAGCCGCTTCAACGATTGCTTCTACGCTTGATGTAAACATACGGTGGTCCTCCCCGGCTACTCTTCTGCGTTGTATAAAAGTCGGTCAAGCTTTCCGCCTCAGACGGTTTGGATTGCAGGTGCAGCGAGGTAAACCTGACCGCCTTCCACTTTTGCCGGAAACGTCAGCACCTGTCCTTGATCGGGAAGCTGTACGAGCCCCGTAGTCAAATCGATTTTCCAGTCATGAAGCGGGTCGTACAGGTAATGCCCTGATACGATCCCTTCTGTGAGCGGTCCGCCTTTCGGATGCGGACTGCGATTTTCCAGCGCATAGACTCCTCCGTCCGAAGTGCGGAACACGGCGATTTCCCATTCGCGCCAGTTCACGGTGCGTCCGATTTGCGGCAAAAACTGATCAAGCGTCCCGATCGGATAAAAAGTTTCCTGCTCTTTCATATATTCCATACTCCTTCCCATATCCAAGGTTTAGTTTATTGGGCTGCCGGCTCCAGGTTTTGGAACAAAGCCGTGCGCGTATCCGTATCGTTCAGCATTTTGGTCCACGGATCTTTTACCTGCGCCAATGCGAATTCGATCCGTTCCACTAACGCTTTGCGATTTTCCATATCGTCAACGACCGCCTTGCGGATCGTTTCCAGGCCCACGCGTTCCACCCATTCCGAAGTTCGCTCCAGATATTTTCCGGTCTCCCGGTAATGCTGGATGATGGCCGCACACAGCTCGATCAGTTCCTCATCGGTTTTTACTTTGCAGAGCGAATCGGCCAAACGCGCTTTAATTCCGCCGTTGCCGCCAATGAACAGCTCCCATCCGCCGTCATTGCCGACAATGCCTATATCTTTGGTGCACGCTTCGGCACAGTTTCGAGGGCATCCGTTCACGGCCATTTTGAATTTGGCGGGCAGATCCAGACGCTCGAATTTGCGTTCGAGGAATGCGCCCATGCTCATCGAATCCTGGGTACCGAAGCGGCAAAATTGCGCGCCGACGCAGGTTTTAACGGTCCGCAGCGATTTCGCGTAGGCATAGCCCGAAGGCATCCCCAGCTCTTCCCAAACTTTGGGTACATCTTCTTTTTTCACGCCGATCAGATCCAGCCGCTGGCCGCCGGTTACTTTAACGACCTTCACATCGTACTTCAGCGAAACGTCGGCGATTTTCTTCAAATCCTCCGGCGTCGTAACACCGCCGTACATCCGCGGAACGACGGTAAAGGTGCCGTCTTTCTGAATGTTGGCGCTCATGCGTTCGTTTACGAAGCGCGATTCCTTTTCATCCTGGAATGTATCCGGATAAATCATGCCCAAATAGTAGTTCAACGCAGGGCGGCACTTCGAGCAGCCTTCCGGCTGGTTCCAGTCCAGTACATGCATAATTTCTTTCGTTGAGGTCAATCCTTTAGCTCGGATCTCGGCGACAATTTCATCCCGGCCGAGAGTTGTGCAGCCACAGATGCCTTGCTTGACGGCAGCTTTGAAGCCGTCGCCAAGAACATGCTGCAGAATTTGCTCAACGACCGGCTTACAGCCGCCGCAAGACCGCGTTGCGCCCGTGCAGGCTTTAATTTCGTCGACCGTCGTCAATCCTTGCTCCGTAATGGCGTCGACAATCGTCTTTTTGGTTACGCCGTTACAGCCGCACACGATTTCCTCATCAGCCATGGCTTCTACCGAAGCCGCGCCTTTCGCTCCACCGCCACAGCAGCCGGTACCCATGAGCGAGTCGTAAATTTCGTCGGTCATCACGGTTTTTTGCTTGATCAGCTTTTGCAGATTGGCCGATTCCGTAATATCGCCGAAAAGCACCGCGCCTACCATCACATTTTGTTTCAGCAATATTTTTTTGTACGTTTGCTTCCATTCATCTTTATGGGCAATGACGACATGCTCCGGATCTTCGATAAATTCGCCTGTGGAGAACACGTCCACACCCGATATTTTCAGCTTCGTCGATGCGACGGAGCCTTCATAAGGGAGCGTATCCACGCCGCACAGATGCTTGGCAAGCACCATACCTTGTTCAAAAAGCGGGGCAACCAGTCCGTAACAAACGCCGCGGTGTTCGTTGCATTCGCCAACCGCATAAACGTCCGGCATGGAAGTTTGCATGTAGTCGTCTACCACGATACCGCGCTTTGTCCATATTCCGCTTGCTTGCGCCACGGCTACATTCGGCTTGATGCCTACGGCCATGACGACGAACTCTGCCTCCAGCACCGTATTGTCGGCAAACCGCAGCCCGGCGACACGTTCTTCCCCAAACAGTTCTACCGTCTTTGCGCCCATTTTAAATTTGATGCCTTGACGCTCAAGCTCCGCCTTCAGCATCGATGCCGCCTGATGATCCAACTGACGCTCCATCAGATCTTCCATTAGATGAACGACGGTTACGTCCATGCCGAGATGAACAAGACCTTTGGCTGCTTCAAGGCCAAGCAGTCCTCCGCCGATGACGGCTGCCTTCTTGTAAGACTTGGCTGCCTCGAGCATTTGCTGGCAGTCCGAAATATCCCGGAAGCCGATCACGCCTTGCTTGTCGGCGCCGGGGATAGGCAGAACGAACGGATTCGAGCCCGTCGCGATAATGACTTTATCATACGGAACACGCTCTCCATTTTCCGTTACGATCTCATGAGCCGCTTGATCGATATAAGAAACCGTCGTTCCGGTATGAAGCGTAATGCCGTTTTCTTTGTACCAATCCCATCCATTTAATACAATATCGTCGAATGTTTTACTGCCTTCCAGCACATAGGAGAGCAGAATACGATTATAGTTAGGGTGCGGTTCACTGCCAAAAACGGTAATATCGAAGCGCGTTGTCAATTTCAAAATTTGTTCCACGGTACTGATGCCAGCCATTCCGTTTCCGATAACGACAAGTTTCTCTTTATTGAGGGTCATTGTCCGGCCTCCTCGAAAGCTTTGAATTTTTCTTGTGTATAAGGAAAGTATACAGGGAAGGCAACGAAAAATTAGTGATTTTTTTCACAACTATGCGATATTTATCACAGAGGAGCATCAAATGTGACAAGTTTAGTACACAACTGCAAGTATGCCTCATGATCTTCGCTGCCAAAATGCGAAAAAGACCGCCGAATTTTCGGCTAACTTAGCCGGAAGGGCGATCTTTTTTCATATCGTTATGGCGAATTCACGGCCGAACCTTTGCGTCGATATCGCAAATACAGCAGGCAGCTCGTAGCCACGACGGCCGGTACGGCCAAGTACTGCATCGAAAAGGGTGCAATCGCCAGACAAAGCGCTGACGATGTCAATGCAGCCAAACGTCCCGTCTTGTCGCTCCACAACAGCTTAACGCAGGCAAACGAAGCTACAATATATACGAGAATCCCGAGCGTGGTGGGCACCAAAATTAAGCGGTCCACGGAAAACGAAGCCGCATAGCTGAAAGCCAGCGTCAACGTATTGGTCACAAACAGAAAGAACACCGAACGGTAGGGCGTCCCGCTATTGCTCGTTTTCGCAAACCATGGCGGCAGCTTTCCTTCGACGGCCAGCGCATACCCGAGGCGGGAAGAGCTGGCGAGGTACACGTTCAGCGTGCCGAGACAGACGATACAGGCTACAACCACGGTTGCCAGCCCCGCGTTTAATCCGAGCGCCCGGTTCATCAGCGCGGCCAGCGGCGCTTCGGTCCCAATGTCTCCGTACGTATGCGTTCCAATCGTCACCGCGGATAACAGCGTATAGACGGCGCCGATAATAAAAACGCTGGCCCATGTACAGCGCATCACGTCCCGCTGCGGGTTGCGGAACTCCGGTACGAGATGGGTGATGCTTTCCCAGCCGAAGAACGCCCAAAAAATAAGCACGCACGCTTGCCCGACCCCAGTCAATCCGTGAGGAGCGAAAGGGCGGAAGTGGACCGCCTCCATGGCCGGAAGGCTGAAGGCAATTGTCAGCACCAGCAGAACGAGCACGATCCCGCTTAACCCCAGCGATACGAGTCCGCTGATGCGCATCCCGAGCAGGTTGGCAGCGAGCGCCACTACAAGAAATAGAAAGGCGAAGCCATACAGCCATTCGCCTGCCAGTCCGAAAACCGTAACAATATAAGAAGCGCCGGTTAATCCGACCACGGCTTGTCCCGTCGCGACCCAAGCAAAAAAGAACCAGCCGACGACGGCCCCGGACCGTTCTCCGAACGCCTGCTGCACGATCGTTGCGATCCCGCCGTAGTTTTCGTATTTCAGCGCAAGTCTGGCAAACGTGTAGGCAATCGGAACGCTTAATAAGGAAAGCAGGAGCCAAGAGATAATGGCCGCCGGCCCGGCGGCGTCCGACGTGTATCCCGGCAAAATCAGAATGCCCGATCCCAGAACCGCCCCCATATATAGAGCCACGCCTTGCGCCATCGTAATTGTTCGTTTCGTCATCCGCACCCCCCGCTTCTTAATCTTTATCTTCTTTAAATAGATTAACATGAAAGAGGATATTTTTGAGAGCTCTTGCGCATAAGACAGCAATTATGTTATAGTGTCATTCCGGCCGTTTGAGCCGGTCACAAGTTTCACGTAGATTAAGTGCAAAAGCTGATAAAATTTGGACTTGCATCTCCTCCGTGAAATGTGGTAAAGTTACTTTCGCTGTCTTATGCAGCACTTGATTACAACTTCTGCGCTTGCGGGTTCGTCCCCTGGAATGGAAAAATAAAGTGCTTGCCAAACAGACAGCAAATGTGATAGAGTAATGAACGTTGTCTCGAAAGCCTTGCTTAATTGAAACGGCTGAATGGCCTGAAAAAATTAACAGTTGCAATCAGACAGATGATGTGGTAAGTTAGTCTTCCGGCTGTTTGGAACAAACGGTTCGGAGGCATACTAAAACCAAATTGCCCTTTGAAAACTGAACATC
>NZ_BIMB01000087.1 GCF_004000865.1 Paenibacillus elgii NBRC 100335
TGCTCCCGGCCTTTAGATGAACAGCTGCTATGGGGTCTCTACTCCTGCTTGTGCCTCCTTGACGGCTTCCAACACCTGCTCAACGTGGCCCTTGATCCGAACGCCTCGCCATTCACGGACAAGCTTGCCTTTCGGATCGATGACAAACGTCGAGCGCACCACGCCCATATATTCGCGTCCGTACATCTTTTTCAGCTGCCAAACACCGAACAACTCGCATACCTCGTGGTCGGGATCGGAGAGCAGCAGGAACGGCAGCCCGTGTTTAGTGGCAAACTTTACATGGGATTTCAGATCGTCCGGGCTAATCCCGATCACTTCTGTGTGTGCCGCCTTGAATTGTCCGTTGTAATCGCGGAACTGGCAGGACTCCTCCGTACATGTCGGCGTCATATCCTTGGGGTAGAAATACAGAACGACGTGTTTGCCCCGAAACTGTGATAGCGTTACGGTTTCCCCGCTTCCGGCAGTCAGAGTAAAATCCGGAACAGGTTGTCCGGGTTGAAGCTGCGGCATAGTTCTTCATCTCCTCGCATCCGTGTTTGTCAATTTTTTCTTTGTACAAGCATTATACGAAACTCTTCCGCCGCAAAACAACTTGATCTGCTCCCAGGAACATGAAAAAGCCGCCCTCATAGGACGGCCTTGGATAGATATTTTGACGCTCTTACTTCTTATTGATGAATGCTTTCAGGGAAGCGTTCAGCTCATCCTTCAAGCCTGCAATAACTTGATCTTCGTTGAGGCCTTTTTCTTTCGCGATATCGGCAATCGTTTTGCCGTTGTTGAAATAGGTGCTCAACTCATCTTCAGAAATACCAAGTACTTTTGCTACGGACTCTTCGTCAACTTGAGCTTTCAGCTTAAGCTTTTTGCCGTAAGCGCCTTGCAGCTTGTCTTTATAGCCGCCTTTGCTGATAGCTGCAGTAACCGTATCGTTTACTTCTTGTTTCAGTTGGTTGGCTTCATCCGAAGTAATGACTTTTTGGCTTAAAGCACTATCCACTCTTTCAATCATCGGATTGACCAATCGGTTAAACAAATCTGTATGAGCTACCCCGTGCAGGTTGGCCACTTCTGCGATCGTTTTGCCTTTTTGGAGTTCATCCTTCAAATCGTCCACGCTCATATTAATAATACCGGATGCTTGAACGACAATGGCATTCAAACCAAGACTTACACGTTTGTGTAAAGGAATGGAAGCATCCGGAACGACCGTGTACGTAATTTCGTCATCCGCGAACGCCTTAGGCGCCGTTGTCAAACCGCCGATTCCGCCAAACAATACTGCTGCTGCTACCGTACCTGCCATAACTTTACCTGTCCATTTTTTCATAATTCTCTCCACCTTATCCTTTTTTTATATTTCGAACATACGCTTGAACATTTGTTTTGAACAAACGTTTTGAACATATGTTCAACTCCCTATGATTTGTATCATACCACTGGATAAACCTCCCTGTCAACTCGCTCGAAATCATCAAGTATGTACATTTTTTGAACGAACCAGTTTGTGGTAAGGGACTTATTGCTAGTATAGGAGGGAATTATGAACTCAACGTTACGCCAAGCTTAAAAGGAAATGAAAGAAAGCTTAAAAAAATCTTAAAACAAAGAGACTTGATTTTTTAAATTTTTGCCGAACTGGGGAACTGCCCAGTCCACTAGACATTTATCACATACTATAAAGCAAATCCACCCGAAAGGAGCCGCTTATATGCACGATTACGATTGCTATTCTCCATGTCCGACCAAGACCGTTTACGATCCGCCCGTCCGGATTTACCGGGATTTTTTCCATCCCCAGATCGTTCAGGTCGTTCGTCCCGTCGAAATCGTCAATCGCCATCATTGCGTCCCTTGCCCGCAGCACGTTTACTCCTATTCCGAGAGAGACGAATGGGTCAAAGGCGTCAGCGATTACAAAGGCTAAAAAGGGTAACCTTCTCCGCGACGCTGTCCCGGTACGCAAAAGAGGAGCTTGCCTGTCGGCAGCTCCTCGCGATCCCAATATGTTACTCATTACATGTACTCCGCACTCTACGAACCCGCTCCGCGGTACCGTTTCACCCCGTAATTCCACACCGTAAGCCCGAAGGTCAGGAAGACGAGCCCCACCAGCGGGGTAAGCAAGGCGAACGTTCCCCAATTCGCCCGGTCCAGAAAATAGGCGGCCGGATAAAAGCCGACGAAGCCGAACGGCAGCACCCAGGTCAGCATGATGTTCAGAAGACGGTTGTAGATCGTCATCGGGTACCGCCCATAGTTCTGCAGGTTCCACAGCAGCGGCAAAATGCCGGTAGGCGAATCCGAGAAAAACGACAGCGATGTAAAGAAAATGTACACGCCCCCGTAAATCATGATCGAACCGAGCACCAGCACAAGCAGGATGAGCGGATCATACCACATCAGCACGAGGTCAAGCTGTGTCCAGGAATAGATCATGATGATCAGTCCAACCAGCGCGCTGAACAGCGAGGACGGGTCCATATTTTCCAGCATCAGCTGCACCAGATTATGCGCCGGCCGGGTTAAGATCCGGTCCATTTCGCCTTTGACGATGTAACGCTCGGTGAATCCCCATAGGTTAAAAAACGTAATAAACAAGCCGTAAGGCACCATAAAATAGCCGTAGATAAACAAAATCTGCTGCTCGTTCCATTCGCCGATCGCCGCGGTATGCTGGAACACGACGAGGATAAAAAATAAATTCAGCCCGTTAAACAACAGATCGGACAGCACCTCGATCCAGAAATCGGACCGGTAAGTGAGCCGCGTTTTCATGTAATTTTTCAAATAGTCGACAAACAAGCTTGCATAGAACATGCGCCATCACCCTCCCTGCACGAACAGCCGCGTCCGCGCGCCACGCCACAGGACATAGAGCGGCACAATCAACAGCACGAACCAGATCATCTGCACGGCAAATACGTTGTAAACGGCGCTGCCGGCAACTTTGCCGGTGAAGACGGAGCCAGGCAAGTACGTGATCGCCGGAAATGGCAGCAGATTCATCAGATCCTGCGCCCAGCCCGGGAAGAACGACATCGGCACGACCAGGCCGGAGAACAAATCGACGGTTACCCGCTTCATCCGCATCATGCCTTCGTTGTTTTCAAGGAAAAAGGCGAACAGGCCGGTAATGATATTGATCTGCGTATTGATCAGGAAGCTGAAAAACAGCATGGCGAGAAAAATAAGCCAGGTCAGCGGATCTGACGGCAGCTGCACCGGAAACAAGAACGCGACGATTACCATGCCCGGCACGGAAAATAGAAAGAAGCGGAACAAGCCTTCGCCAAGCCCCTGCATCATTTTGACGACGATGTAATTGTACGGGCGGATGAACTGGATCGCGACACTGCCGTCTTTGATCTCATTCGCAATTTCCCGGTCCAGATTGTTAAAATAAAACGCCCGTGCCATCCACGACACAGCCACGTAGGTCGTCATCTGCGTGACGGTCATCCCGCCGAGCAGCTCTTTCGTACCATAAATCGCCTTCCATAAAAAATAATACGCTCCAATATTAAGGGCATAAATAATAATCCCGCTGTAATAATTAACCCGGTAAGCGAGCATCATCAGGAAGCGGATGCGGATAATGTCCAGATAGGCGCTAAACATGCAGCTTCACTTCCTGTCCTTCGCGCAGCTCCTTTTTCGCTTCCGCCGATCCGGATTTGTAAATTTCCCGCACGATGTCGTCCGTATTCGTTTCGAGGATTTTAATGTCCTCGATTGTCGTTATACCGACAACCCGGCTAAGCACCTCGGAGACGCTTGCCGCCTGCTGCGGAATCCATACTTTGGCCGTCATCTCGTTGTCGAGTGACCAGTCTACTTGCAGTCCTGCGGTCAGCTCACGCAAACGTGGTAACGATACCGGTTCCGAGAAACGGAGAATGACTTCCTTGCCTTTGCCCCAGCGCTCTTTCAGCTCCTCGAGCCCTCCGTCGTAGATGATCCGGCCGTCGTCGAGCATAATGACCCGGGAACACAGCGCTTCAATGTCCTGCAGATCGTGGGTTGTCAGCAGAATAGTCGTGCCATACCGTTTGTTCATGGATTTCAGAAACTCGCGAATTTCCGTCTTAACCATAATATCCAGACCGATCGTAGGCTCGTCCAGAAACAAAATTTCCGGATTGTGAATGAGCGATGCGGCAAGTTCGCAGCGCATCCGTTGGCCCAGACTTAGCTTTCGCACCGGCCGGTTCAACAGCTCGCCAAGCTGCAGTCGCTCAATGAGCTCGTCCATGCGGCTGCGGTATTCCGCATCCGGGACACGGTACACTTTCTTGAGCAGTTGGAACGATTCGATCACGCCGATATCCCACCAAAGCTGGCTGCGCTGGCCGAATACGACGCCGATGTTCCGGACGAATTTTTCCCTCTCTTTATAAGGAACGAAGCCGCCAACGCGAATATTTCCGGAAGTGGGAACGAGAATGCCGGTCAGCATTTTGATCGTAGTCGATTTACCCGCTCCGTTCTCGCCGATGTAACCGCAAATCTCGCCCTGCGGAATTTGGAAGCTGATGTCTTTCACCGCGGCCACTTGGTTATACTCTCTCCTGAACAGGTCACGCACGGCGCCTTTCAAGCCTTCCCGGTTTTTCTGCACTTTAAATTCTTTTCTCAGCCGATGCACATCGATGGCGAGATTCATAGGTGTAGGTCCTCCTGTCAAAATATGCCGAAGCTTGCAGGCGCGGATTGAAACCTTTTATAATAATGAAATAGTTTCCTGTCCTAACGTATGCATGTTCCTGCGGCATTGTCAAAACCTATACCCGTTATGATACACCAACCTTACGATCAGGAAAAGCGAACGCAACCAGAGGAGGGAACCGAATTCCCATGGTCCGTACGATAAAATGGTTTTTCATTTCGCTGCTGCTGCTGTTGCTTGCAGGAATCGGCTATTTTACATATTCATTTGTTCAATTTGCCAATAACATTCAAAGTCATCCCGAAACGACCAAATTCGGCGGGCTTACCCCGAAGCAGCTCGGCATGTCGGAAAGCTACACTCCGCCCAAATGGGAGGGGAACTCACGGGTGAACGTGCTCATTCTCGGCGGCGACTCCCGGGGACTCAAAAAGAACGAAGTACCGCGTTCCGATTCGATTATGGTCGCCTCGATCGATCCGGTGACGAAGAAAGCGTACTTATTTTCCATTTTGCGCGACACCTACGTGAAAATTCCGGGGCATGGCGAGGACCGCATCAATACGGCACTTGCCGTCGGCGGGCCGAATCTGGCCATGCGCACAGTTAGCGACCTGCTCGGTATTCCGATTCAATATTTTTTCTATACCGATTTCAAGGGTTTCATCGCGCTGACCGACGCCATCGGCGGCATCGATCTCGAAGTCGAGAAGGACATGAAGTACCGCGATTCGGAAGACGGCCATGAATACGATATCGATCTGAAGAAGGGCATGCAGCATCTCGACGGAAAAATGGCGCTGCAGTACGTCCGGTTCCGTCACGATGCGATGAGCGACTTTTCCCGCACCGAGCGGCAGCGTAAATTTTTGCAGGCCGTCGCGCAAAAAATGCAGACGACCGGCTCTCTGATCCGACTGCCGAAAATATTGAACAGCATCGATCCTTACCTCGAAACGAACTTGACGACGACCGACATGCTGAAGCTCGGCTCGCTCGCCTTCGAGGCCAAAACCGAGGGGATGGTCAGCCAGCAAATCCCGCCTTCCGAGCTGCTGATTGAAAAACGGGTCGGCGGCGCCGAAGTCCTCAGCGTAAACCGCACCAAGCTGCAGGATTACATTAAGGCACTGTTCGAAGGCCGGGACCCTCTGGCTCCTACCGGCAAGGAAGGTGGCAATAAAAGCACGACCGGCACCGTACCGGCAAAAAAACAATAGCAGCTAGGAAACATACGCGAGCGGGAGGCCTGGGGCTTCCCGCTTTTGACCTGAAAGGAGAACTGTCATTATGATCGAAATGCATGTTATTGACGCCTTTGCGGATAAGCCGTTTCGCGGCAACCCTGCGGCGGTGTGTTTGCTAGAGCGCTATCCTTCCGACCCATGGCTTCAGCAGGTTGCGATGGAGATGAACTTGTCGGAAACGGCGTTTCTCTCCCCCCAAGAGGACGGCAGCTACCGGCTTCGCTGGTTTACACCGACGGTTGAGGTGGATTTGTGCGGCCATGCTACACTGGCCAGTGCACACTACTTGTGGGAGACCGAGCGGGCAGACCGCAAACAGGCTTTGACCTTTCACACGCTTAGCGGTCAGTTGACGGCATCTCAAAGTGAGGACGGTTGGATCCGGCTCGATTTTCCCGTTGAGCGGATCACCGAAACGGACGCGCCAGACCGATTGGCCGATGCCCTGGGCGGGGCCGTGCCCCGTTTTGTCGGAACCAACGGGCTGGACTTGCTGGTCGAACTGGACTCGGAGGAAGCCGTGCGGGAGCTCAAGCCCAATTTTACCGTCATGGCGGAGCTTGGTGTCCGCGGCGTGCTGATTACAGCCCGTTCGCAGGATGAACGGTACGACTTCGCCTCCCGCTGCTTCTTCCCGGCGCTGGGAATCGACGAAGATCCGGTTACCGGATCGGCCCATTGCGCGCTGGCGCCTTACTGGCAGGATAAGCTGGGAAAAGATCGGATGACGGCCATTCAATCGTCTGCACGAACAGGTGTTCTTAGACTGGCGCTGGTCGATGACCGTCTCCACATCCATGGTCAAGCGGTAACGGCACTTAAAGGCTCGCTTCTTCACATTCCCACAGAATGAGGCGCCGACCGATCCGATCCGATCCGATCCGGAGAAAAATTCACTGCAGGAACGTAATCCTTTATAATGTAAATATACATAGATGGAAAGGACTTGAATCCTCATGAGCAATCCATTTTCGTTTAACGCATCCGAAGCCAAGCCCCGCACACGCTCTGCAGCGCTTTATACGGAGGCGCTTGAGCATATCGTCGGCGGGGTCAACAGCCCTTCCCGCTCCTTCAAAGCCGTAGGCGGCGGAGCGCCCGTTTTCATGAAACGGGGACAGGGAGCATATTTCTGGGACGAAGACGACAACCGCTACATCGACTATTTGGCCGCTTACGGTCCAATCATTCTTGGCCACGCGCATCCTCATGTGACATCCGCCATCGTCCGTGCGGCGGAAAACGGCACATTGTACGGTACGCCAACGGAACTGGAAATCCGCTTCGCCCGCATGCTGAAAGAAGCGATTCCGTCGCTTGATAAGGTCCGCTTCGTCAACTCCGGCACCGAAGCCGTGATGACGACGATCCGGGTAGCCCGCGCCTACACCGGCCGGAACAAAATCATCAAATTCGCCGGCTGCTACCACGGCCATTCGGATCTTGTGCTCGTCGCCGCCGGCTCTGGCCCGTCCACCCTCGGAATACCGGACAGTGCCGGTATTCCGGTCAGCATCGCGCACGAGGTCATTACCGTTCCGTTCAACGATCTTGCCGCGCTGGATGCCGCGCTTGAGCGCTGGGGTAGCGACGTGGCCGCCGTCATGGTCGAGCCTATTGTCGGCAACTTCGGCATGGTCATGCCGAAGCCCGGCTTCCTGGAAGGACTGTGCTCCGCCGCCCGCCGGAACGACTCCCTTGTCATCTACGACGAGGTGATCACCGCGTTCCGCTTCCATTACGGCGCTGCCTCCACCTTCGCCGGTTTGCCCGAGGGCACCGATTACGCAGCCATCGAGCCTGATCTTACGGCCCTTGGGAAAATCATCGGCGGCGGACTGCCGATCGGCGCTTACGGCGGCCGCGCAGAGATCATGGCGCAGGTGGCGCCGCTCGGACCGGCATACCAAGCCGGCACCATGGCCGGCAATCCGGCATCGATTTCCGCCGGGATCGCGTGCCTGGAGGCGCTGCGAGAGCCCGGCACCTACGAGCGGCTGGACCGGCTCAGCGCCATGCTGGAAGCGGGCCTGGCCGAAGGAGCTCGCAAGCACGGCATCGCTCTAACCGTGAACCGTATCCGCGGCGCGCTGTCGACACACTTCTGCGACCATCCGGTGACGAACTACGACGAGGCGCAAAATACGGACGGCGAGCAATTTGCAGCCTTTTTCCGCTACATGTTGGAGGACGGCATTTGCCTGGCTCCGTCCAAATATGAAGCCTGGTTCTTGACCACGGCCCATACGGACGAAGACGTCGCTTATACGATTGAAGCAGCAAATCGCGCATTCGCCCGCATGAAAGCTTAACCGAAAGATCGGCAATAAATTCCATTTATCACCCAAATTACGAACTATTATCGGACAAAGGTAATAGTTCGTTCGTTTTTTATCAACCCTCATCATTCCGCTCCGAAATTGCCTTTATTCACCAGTTATGCAAAATAGACAGCGCTTACAATTAACATTTCCCTTCAATGTTCTATTGTCTCACATGAAATTTCGTGATATTCTATAAATACTTTAAAACCAAGTAAATTCGGCTAAATGTAAGGTTTTTGCCATGTTAACTATGAAGCTGTGCGTTTGGACGGTTGGGGCGTTGTCCCTTTTATCACCCGCTTCCGCACAGCTTCTGCTGAATCGAGAAACCGAAAATCAAGTCAATTATGCAGAATAAATGTATTTTTATTCATTGCACTGATTCGTTGACTCTTTCCGCTTTCTTGCTTCACATGAACAAAGCCTTCTTTTCAGGACGAACCCGCAACTAATTTTAATGGGAGGTGACGGTCAGCCTGCTGACCACGAGAATGAATCAAGTTATGCGCAATGAAGGCCGCTTTCAGAATTTATTGGCCACCGAACATGATAGCTGCGGTATCATCTGTATTATTGAAAAGGACGGATTTCCGTCCCGCGACAACATTCAAAAGACGATCGACGCCCTCGTGAAAATGGAGCATCGTTCGGGTTTTATTAACGGGGAAGGCGACGGCTGCGGCATCCTGACCGACATTCCGCGCGCCCTATGGGAGAAAAAGCTGACCGACGCCGGTCTAGACGGCAAGCTTGCTTATGACGAGCGCTTCTCCGTCGCGCACATTTTCGTGCCCCGCAAGCTGGACATCACCGCTCCCGATATGCAAAAAGGCATCCGCGAGCTGTTCTCTCAGTTCCAAGTCAGCATCCTCTTGGAGCAAGAAAATCAAGTGGACAGCAGCGTGCTCGGTCCGAACGGACGCAACGACGAACCGACCTTCTGGCAAATCGCAGGTCTGTGCGACAAGCAGGAAGTGAAAGTCTCCGACCATCTGTTTGAGCTTCATGTGGCGATCGAAGCCAAATACAACGTACACGTCGCCACCCTCAGCAACGTCACGGCCGCTTACAAAGTGATGGGCGCCGCCAGCATTTTGCCGAAATACTTCAATGACACCCGCGACCCGCTGTTCGCAGCGCAGGTTACTATCGGACACAACCGATACTCCACGAACACTCAATCCAGCTTCTTCCGCGTGCAGCCGTTTTCGCTGCTCGGCCATAACGGCGAGATTAATACGGTGAAAAAGATGCGGATCGAAGCCGACATGGTCGGCGTGCCCCTCGTTGACGGCGGCAGCGACTCCCAGGATATGAACCGTACCATCGAAACGTTCATTCACCGTTTCGGCCTCAGCTTGTTCGAAGCGATGGAAGTCGTTTTCCCTCCGATTCTTAACGAAATGAAGCTTTTCCGTCCGGAACTGCAGGACATGTACGTCTACTTCCGCCAAGCTTGGGGCCATTACGCGCAAGGACCGGCAGGGATCGTTTCCCGATACGGCAACGAGTGCATTTTCAGCGTCGATGCGCTAGGTCTGCGTCCGGTATGGATGGTGGAAAGCGAAACGTCCCTGTACTTTTCCTCGGAACAAGGTGTCATTACGGTCGGCGAAATGGTCGCAGATCCGAAACCGATTGCACCGGGCGAAAAAGTAGGTGTCGTGCTGACACCGGGCGAGCATGTTCAGGTGATTCCTTATCATCTGGTGCAATCCGCCGTGCTGGAGCGCGTGCAAAGCCGTCTTGGCCTCGAAGGACAGCGCAAGCACTTGAGCAATGAAATTCCGGCCGTTGAAGCGGCGCCTTCCGCCGACGTCACGCCGACGGATGCGCTCTACAGCGCGTTCGGATGGGACCGCGACGGCATCCAAATGATCGAAACGACCGCCGAAACCGGCGCAGAGCCGATTCGCTCGCTCGGCCACGACAGTCCGCATGCCGCGTTGAACTGGGAGCGTCAGAATATCCCGGATTTCATCAAAGAAAGCGTTGCGGTTGTTACCAACCCGGCGATCGACCGTGACCGCGAAATGGAGCATTTCTCCACGCGCGTTGTCGTAGGGCCTCGCCCGGCCGTGTACAGCCAGCCGGATGACCGGCTGCGGGTAGAGTTGCTGTATCCTGTCGTGCTGGAGGGCAGCAACGGTACCGACTCTTTGGCCGAATTGAAACAGCCGAGCTATGAGCAGCTCGTCGCCATGTTCGGTGCGCAAAACGGCGATGCCGTCGCCACGTTGTCGACGACATTCTCCCGCGGCACTTCGCTGAAGGATGCCCTGGAGCAGCTTGCAGCCGACGCCGTGCAAGCCGTACGCAAAGGCGCTATGCTGCTTGTGCTGGACGATAGCGAGGCGCATCAGAACGACCGGCTGTGGATGGACCCGCATCTGGCCGTCTCCAAAGTCGATATTGCGCTTCGCGAAGTGAAGCTCGGTTACGGCGACAACCTGCGCCGTCAAACGACAATCGTGCTGCGCAGCGCGGCGATCCGCAACCTACACGATATGGCCGTTGCTTGCGGCTTGGGCGCGGATGTGCTGTCTCCTTACATCTTGTTTGCTACGGCTGCGGCGAAAGATGGCGCACCGGCGGCACGCAAAGTGTTCACCGCTTTGATGAAAGGCTTGGAGAAAGTCATCTCCACGATCGGTACGCATGAGCTTCGCGGTTATACCCGCTTCTTCTCGTCGATCGGCCTGAAGCCGGAGCTCGCCGACGTGCTGGATATCGTAAACTACTTGGGCAGCGACAAGGCCGGAACCGGCTTTGCCGAGCTTGAAGCCGATGCCGAAGCCCGTTACAACGACTTTGCCAACCCGAAAGCAAAAGCAGCCCGCAACTTCCGCTTCTTCCAACGGATGTGGAAAGCGCTCGGCGATGCGGCTTCCGGAGCGGCCCCATACGAAGACTATCGCGATAAGCTGCGCGAAGAGGAAAAGAAAAACGGTATTTCCATCCGTCACGTTGCGGACTTCAATTATGAAAAAGCGCACGCCGAAGGCCGCAAGCCGCTTGACCCTTCCCAAGTCGAGATTGGCATCGGAGGCCATGATTTGCCGATGCTTATCTCGTCCATGTCCTTCGGATCGCAGAACGAGACGGCATTCCGCGCTTACGCTGAAGCCGGCGAGCGTCTGAACATGGTAACGATGAACGGTGAAGGCGGCGAGATCAAAGACATGCTCGGACGCTATAAGCGGACCCGCGGCGCCCAAGTCGCATCCGGACGTTTCGGCGTTAACGTCGAGCTGGCGAACGCCGTTGCCTTCTTGGAAATCAAGATCGGTCAAGGCGCGAAACCGGGCGAAGGCGGTCACCTGCCGGGCTCGAAAGTAACGGCGAAGATCGCATTGGCACGGAACGCAACCATCGGCTCCGACCTGATATCGCCGTCCAACAACCATGACATTTATTCGATCGAGGACTTGGCGCAAATCATTTCCGAGCTGAAGGAAGCAAGCGGACGCAAGGCGAAAATCATCGTCAAAGTTCCGGTCGTTCCTGGGATCGGCACAATTGCAGTCGGCGTTGCCAAAGCAGGCGCGGATGTGATCACGCTGTCCGGTTTTGACGGCGGTACGGGTGCGGCTCGGATTCACTCCATCACGCACGTCGGTCTGCCGACCGAAATCGGTACGAAGCTGGCTCACATTGCGCTGATCGAAGCCGGATTGCGTCACAAAGTGGAGCTCTGGTCCGACGGCGGCATGAAATCCGGTGCTGACGTTGTAAAAATGGTCATGCTCGGCGCGAATCGCATCGGCTTCGGTTCCATTGCAATGCAGTCCATCGGCTGTACAACATGCCGCGGCTGTCACTTGGATACATGTCACGTCGGTATCGCGACGCAAATCGACTCGATGGAAGAAGCCGAAGAAAAAGGCCTTCGCCGCTTCGTACCTCGCGTCTACGATACCGCTGTAGAATCGCTTGTTCGTTTGTTTGGCGGGATTGGCCGCGAAGTACGGGACATCGTCGCTCAGCTGGGCTTTGCAAACTTGCAAGACCTCGTCGGTCGTTCCGACCTGCTGCAGCAAGTAAGCCATCTTGAGAAAATCGATCTGTCCGACCTGCTCCGTCCGGCTCCGCTGTCCTTGGCGGCTGCACAAGAGGCTTTGGAGGAAGTCGCAGCGGCGGTATCCTCGGATATTCGCATTGCAGCAGGCGCGGAAGGCCAGCAGTTTTTCCCGGATGCCGTTTCGTTCGAATCGCCGGTAGAGCGCACTTGGTCCAAAGTCGATGCGGAATCCCGTATCCTTGGCAGCCGCTATGCAAGCCACCGCGTAAGAGACCGTTTCGACGGCAGCTACGATGCACTGCCTCCGGTAAGCATCACCATGACCGAAGGCTCCGTGCCGGGTAACGGATTGGCTGCTTTCAATGCCCGCGGTGTAAACATCACGGTTCACGGTGGTGCGGAAGACGGCGTCGGCAAAATGTCGCTCGGCGGTAAAGTCGCGATCCTCAAAGCACCAAGCAAGCATAAGCAGTTCATCAATGGCTCCGTGGGCAAGTCGTTCGGCTATGGCGCGCAAAAAGGCTTGTTCTTGATTCAAGGCAATGCTGATACCCGTGCCTGCATCCGGTTCTCCGGCGCAGACGTCGTATTCGGCGGCGAGATTACGGCACCGATTCAAGACGAACTCGGCGGCATTGCAGCCCGCGCGAACTTGAAAGGCTTCGCTTTTGAATACATGACCAACGGCCGCGCTGTTGTGCTCGGCGATCCGGGTCCTTGGATTTGCGCAGGGATGACGGGCGGCGTCATTTACCAACGCCTCGTGCCAGAGATGGGTCTGGATCAAGCTGCCATCGAACGCCGGGTAGCCAAAGGCGCCAAGGTCAAAATCGAACCGGTCGGCGTACAAAGCGTGAAAGACTTGAACGAACTGCTCGGCGCTTACCATGAAGAGCTCGTGAAATCCGGACAACCGGAAGCCGCAGCGAAAGTGCAGCATTTGCTGAACAACCTGCAAACGAGCTTCGTTCGGATCGCTCCGGTCGGTCTGCAAGCCGATCAGTCGGTAGCTACCGAATAAACTCGATAAGAAGCAATCATTCGTAAGGCCTCATCAAAGGAAAAGCAGCGTTACCCAAACTAACGTTCGGGGATACGCTGCTTTTTTATATACTATAGATAATGGACAACTTAGCCCTTCGCCGCCCGGTAAGCTTCGATATATTGCGCGGCTTTTTGGGCTACCAGACTGTAGTTGCCCGTTTTGACGGCTTCCGTTGTTAGATCGGAACCGATACCGACGGCCACTGCACCCGCCTTGATCCAATCGGCAAGATTGTCCAGCGAGACGCCGCCGGTCGGCATAACGTTGGCTTGCGGAAGCGGCCCTTTGATCGCTTTGATCGTCGATGGCGAGTACAGATTGCCCGGGAACAGCTTCACAATGTCTACGCCGAGCTCCAGTGCCCGCTGAATCTCTTGAATCGTCATCACACCCGGCATCACAGGCACGCGGTACCGGTTGCACAACGTAACCGTATCCAGATTTAGCGCAGGACCGACCACGAATTCCGCTCCGCTTAGAATGCCCGCCCGCGCCGTTTCCGGGTCCAGCACCGTCCCTACGCCGATAATCGCATACTTGGACGGGTCCTGCGTGGAACTTGTATATTTCTTGGCAAGCTTCTCGATAGCTTGCAATGCAAACGGCACCGTCATTGTCACTTCGATAACTTTGATGCCGCCTGCGATCGCCTGTTCCGCCATTTCGACGACTTCTTCCGGCGTTTCTCCGCGCAGAACGGCTACCACGCCTTCACTAGTCAACTGCTGCAAAAGCTTGATTTTTTTCATATACTCTCATCCATTCCTAATATGAAGTTAGTAGTGCATGGATTCGTTGCGTCGAATACTATCTCTCGACATGCTTTACGTTGTTAAGAAACGCCTCTACTTGCTCCCAGGTCGGAATGCCTTCCCAGTCTCCCTCCATCTGCACCACCATACAGCCGATCAGGTTACCGAGACGGACCGCTTCTTCCAAACTGTAGCCCTTGAGCAGCCCAACGAAAAATCCTGCGCAAAAACCGTCTCCTGCCCCGACCGTATCGACCACTTGCTCCGCTTTAAAATACGGCACCGAGCTTACGCGTCCTTGCTCGACGATATACGTGACGTCTTCGCCGCCCTTAACGATCGATACCGCTTTGAGCAGGCTGAGACGGGCTACAATGTCATCGAAGCTGTCCGTTTGATACAGCAGCTTCAGCTCGTCCAGCCCTGGGAGAAAATAATCCGCTTCTTGGGCCAACTCCAGCAGCACCTCGCGGGCTTCTTCCAATGACCACAGCTTCAGCCTCAAGTTCGGATCAAAACAGACCTTCACACCATGCTTGTGCGCAAGCTTCATCGCTTCCCTGACCGTCTCCCGGCAGGTCGGACTGAGCGCAGTCGTAATACCGGTCACATGCAAATATTTAGCCTGCTTAATATATTGCTCGTCTAAATGCTCCGGCTTCAGCGTACTGGCTGCGGAGCCTTTGCGGTAATAATAAACCGATGTTTTCCCGGATACTACCTCACGGAGCATCAAACCGGTAGGCGCTTCCGTTGTCAGCTCCACACGGGAGACGTCCACGCCCTCGCCGCGGATTTTTTTCATGATCATGCGACCTAGCGGATCTTTCCCAAGGCGGCTGAACCAGCCTGCTTTGTGTCCCAGACGGGACACCCCGATCGCCACATTGCTCTCCGCACCGCCGAACAGCCCTTGGAAGCGGGACGAATATTCGATTCCTTTGCTTCCTTCCGGCATCATCAGTGCCATCGATTCCCCCAATGTAATAATTTCCGGCTGAAACATCTGCTGCTGCTCCGCTCGTCCGTTCTCCATCATTATCTCGTCATCCATCCCCCGTCCACGCAAAGCACGTGGCCGCTCATGTAGTCCGAAGCCTGTGACGCGAGGAATATGATCGGTCCTTGCATATCTTCCGAAGTTCCCCAGCGTCCGGCTGGAATACGCACCAAAATTTGCGAGCTGCGATCTTCATCCGCACGAAGCGCCGCCGTATTGTCGGTAGCCATGTACCCCGGAGCGATAGCGTTCACTTGAATACCTTTGCTAGCCCACTCGTTCGCAAGCGCTTTAGTTACTCCGGCAATCGCATGCTTGGAAGCCGTATAGCCCGGCACATTAATCCCGCCTTGAAAGCTTAGCATCGATGCAATATTTATAATTTTACCGGACCCTTGTTTAATCATTTCACGCCCAACAAGCTGTGACAGGAAAAAAACAGAGTTTAAGTTCAAATTCAGCACATCATGCCAGTCCTGCGCCGCGTGATCGGCAGCCGGCGTACGCCGAATAATCCCGGCATTGTTAACCAAAATATCAATTTTCCCAAATACAGACAACGCCTCGTCTACTACGCTCTTCAATACGCTTTCATCCATCAGATCCGCTATGATGGTGTGCGCCTTGCGGCCCATCGCTTGGATTTGTTGCTCAACCTCACGCGAACGGTCGTTGCTCGTTACGATAACGACGTCTGCGCCTGCCTTGGCCAAGCCTAAGGAGATACCTGCACCAAGACCTACAGCTCCCCCGGTTACTAAAGCCACTTTTCCGGTCAAATCAAACAAATTCATCTCTAACACCCCATTTAAACGTTTTAAGCGTATCCGAGCTTACGTTCTTATCGGATTGCTCATTCCTTTTATTATAAGTCATACTGCTGTAAACTGCTATAGCCGGGTCCAAAATGTAACCAGAACGCTAAATTTTGTAGACAATTTGTATAGCTCCGGGCTCTCTTGCGTTTGTCTCATGTAGAAGGACAGCCCCTATATCGAAAGAAGCTGTCCTTTTGAGTGGAGATATTTTTTCGAGTGTTGCTTAACCTGTCTTCGTAAATTCCCCGGAGCAAGCGTATTTCACTTCCTCGATCGTTACGGTAAAGCTGCCCGCAGGAATTTCAATCGTTTGCACCGCCCCGGACGTAGCTAAAAGCAGCTGCCGTCCCATCGGGGATAAGAATGAAACATAGTTTCTATCGGGCGCGGTCAACGTTGGGAATACAATTGTAAACGTTTCCTCTAAGCCGTCATCCTCATACTTCACTTTCACACTGCTACCAATCAGCACTTTGGAATATAAGGATTGCATAAACTGCACTTCATCTTGCGCCAATAGACGTTCCAAAACAGCCGTGTATTGTTCGATGAATTTTTCGAGATTCACTCGTTCTTTGCCTTGCTGTGGGCAAAAGTCATCAAGAAACGCACTGCTTTGTTCGTCAAAATAGAGCAATTGGTTGATTAATTGGGTACGGGCACCACGTCCGAAACTAGGGTTCATAGTAGATATCCCCCCCTATATACGTTCTTATCCTTCGTGAGTTTAGCCTTCGTACTGCCATCGAACTCATATGCCTTCCTCCTTAAAAAAATAAGCCCCTCGAAAGGAGCTTTAACCCATTGTATCAGAACTTTTCCATAAATGCCATGATTCCAGAGATTGAACTGTGAAAGCTTATCCTACGTGCTCTCATCCGCTATATAACGACAAGTGGCCACCCTATATAAACAGGATCATTTTAGCCAAAAGAATACAACAAAAAAAGGCCTGCTTCCAGACCTCTTTAATTTCGAATATGACGTCCCAGGAGGGATTCGAACCCCCGACCGACGGCTTAGAAGGCCGTTGCTCTATCCAGCTGAGCTACTGGAACTTGCACATGGAGCGGGTGATGGGAATCGAACCCACGCTACCAGCTTGGAAGGCTGGAGTTCTACCATTGAACTACACCCGCATTAAAAACATTGAATGGTCGGGACGACACGATTCGAACATGCGACCCCCTGGTCCCAAACCAGGTGCTCTACCAAGCTGAGCTACGTCCCGTTGTAAATGCCGGTAGAGGGACTTGAACCCCCACGGTTTCCCTCACGATTTTGAGTCGCGCGCGTCTGCCAATTCCGCCATACCGGCATATCAT
>NZ_BIMB01000088.1 GCF_004000865.1 Paenibacillus elgii NBRC 100335
GACTTACGATTCTTCCAGCTCTTTCTTAAGGGAAAACAGTTGCTCGCCACGGGTGGCGTCACGTTTGAAATATTCAACCAGCGTCTCGATGCAGGTGATGGAATCCCAGCTCAAGTGATGCTCGATGCCCTCGACATCCTTGTAGATATTTTCTTCCGATACGCCGATGATCGTCAAAAATTCTTCCAGCAGATGGTGGCGGTCGACCAGCCGTTTGCCGACCTTTTGACCTTTCGACGTCAGCACAAGACCGCGGTATTTTTCATAAATTAAGTAGTTGTCTTTATCGAGCTTTTGAATCATTTTCGTTACCGAGGACGGGTGAACCTCAAGTCCTTCGGCGATATCGGAAACGCGCGCGTACCCTTTCTCATCGATTAATTTATAAATTCGTTCCAAGTAATCTTCCATACTGGGCGTAGCCATTCCGCGTTCCTCCTGTGTTCCAAAGACGAATCTCGGTAATTTTATGATACACTGATTGATTTATGCAAAGCAAGACTTTGCTGTGAAGGACAAAAACCTCGTGTGCAGCGCAGCAAATTCCCATGTGTGCGCACCGAGTGAATGAAGCATCCTAATGTCGTTATAAGCGTTCTTAACTATATCACAGCCGCATTACGTAAGCAAGTCCGATACGATTCGTACCATCAGGAGGGATCTCGCACATGGCCACGGAGCTTCTTACACCCCCGATTCGCCAGACGCAGGTGTTTGTCCCGGAGCTTGTCTATTTTGAACCCGACGCCTTAGACTACCCCAAAGGCAAGCGAATCCATGAATGGGCGCTGAAGGAAGGACTTCCGATCCGCATGACGACCTCCCATAACCGGATCACGAATCTTCCGGGCGAAAGCGACCTGGAGAAATACCGGATCGCCAAACGAACGCTGGTCGTCGGTATCCGCAAAACGCTGAAATTCGATACGTCCAAACCATCGGCCGAGTATGCCATCCCGATCGCGACAGGCTGTATGGCGCACTGCCATTACTGCTATCTGCAAACGACGCTCGGGGCGAAGCCTTATATCCGAGTCTATGTCAATACCGACGATATTCTGACGCAGGCCAAGCAGTATATCGAAGAAAGAGCGCCGGAAATTACCCGCTTCGAGGCGGCCTGTACGTCGGACCCTGTCGGGCTTGAACATATCTCAGGCTCGCTGAAGGAATACATCGAATTTATGGGTCGGGAACCGCTGGGCAGGCTTCGTTTCGTCACGAAATTTCACCACGTGGAGCCGCTGCTGGATGCCAAGCATAACGGTCATACCCGGTTCCGGTTCAGCGTCAATGCCGATTATGTGATCAAAAACTTCGAACCGGCAACCTCCAGCTTCTACGAGCGCATTGAGGCGGCCGGCAAAGTCGCCAAGGCCGGCTATCCGCTCGGCTTCATCATCGCCCCCATCATCTGGCATGAAGGCTGGGAGGAAGGCTATGGAGAGCTGCTGCACAAATTAAAAGAGGCCCTTCCGCCGGAAGCGACCTCTGACTTGACGTTCGAATTGATTCAACACCGGTATACGAAAACAGCTAAAAACATTATCCACCAGCGCTATCCGAAGACGAAGCTGGAGATGGACGAAGCCAAGCGGAAATACAAATGGGGTCGATGGGGCCAGGGCAAGTACGTCTACCCCGACGAGCAAGCTACGGCGCTGCGCGAATTCATTAGCGAACGCATTTTTACCCATTTTCCGAAGGCGAAGATCGATTATTTTACGTGAGCGTCAGCCGATCCAGGAAGGCGTAATGCCCTGCAGCCAGATCGTGATGCGGGTCATTTGATCCGTGTAGAGCAGTACGGCTACGACAAGCATCACGCCTCCGCCTACTTTCATCATGGTGGCGGAATATTTCAAGATCCATTTGGTCGATCCAATGAAGAACGCAAGGATGAAGAACGGAATCGCGAAGCCAAGCGAATAAGCGGAAATGAGCGGCAGCCAGGAATTCGGTTCGGTTGCCGCCAGCATCAGCATTGCGGATAGAATCGGGCCGATGCAGGGCGACCATCCTGCGGCGAAGCCGATACCGATCAACAGCGAGCCGAGGTAACCGGCCGGCTTCGACTTGATCTGCAGCTTGCGCTCGCGCATGAGCCATTGCGGTTGAAAAATACCGAGTAGGAATAGCCCCATCACAAAGATCATGATCGCCGAAATTTGCCGCAGCAAATCGCGGTAATCCAGGAACGCGTTGGCGATGACGTTAGCCCCGAGTCCCAGCGTATAGAAAATGATGGAAAACCCGAGAATGAAGCTGAGCGTATGGGTAATCAGCTTGAACCGGACTTCTTTTGCACTCTGCTCGTCTTTGAGCTTTCCGACGGACACACCGGTTATGTAGGACAAATACGAAGGATACAGCGGCAAGCAGCAGGGCGATATGAAAGAAACAAAGCCTGCCCACAGCGCGATCCAAATGTTAAGCTCCACGGTTACCGTTCCCCCTCCTTTTACCTCTTTGTTTCTTACAAGCGAAGTCCCCGTTTTACCGTTAAAATGCCGACGAGCAGCGCAATCAGCAGCAGCACGACCGTCGCTCCCGGCGCCAAGTCCCATATCCCTGCGGAGACAAGTCCGGCAATGACCGCAAGCTCGGAGAACAGAATCGACCAGAAGATCGAATGCTTGAAGCTGCGGGCGACGAGCAAGCTGCACGCAACCGGAATTGTCAGCAGCGAGGAAACGAGCAGCGCCCCGACGATTTTGATCGAGACGCTGATGACCAGCGCCGTCAGCATCGTGATCATAATATTATAGAAGCGCAGCGGCAGGCCGCTCACACCGGCCGCGTCTTCGTCGAAGAAGAGCAGGAACATTTCTTTGTAGTTGATGAGCACGAACGCCAAGACAATGGCCGCAACGCCCCCGACGACCCAAAGGTCGGTGCTGTCCAGCGTATAAATGCTGCCGAAGAAGTAACTCATGACGTTAATGTTGAAGCCTTTGCCGATCGTAAACAGCAAGGTGGCAAGCGCCACGCCGCCTGACATAATAATCGCAATCGATAATTCGGCGTAGGTCTTGTACGCTTTGCGCAGCCGCTCGATGCCGAACGAAGCCAGTAAAGCGAACAGCAGTCCGACGCCAATCGGGTAAACGTTAATCAAAAACCCGAGCGCGACCCCCGCGATCGATACGTGCGCCAGCGTGTCCCCGATCATCGACAAACGGCGCAGCACGAGAAATACGCCCATAAGCGGAGCGGTCAAGCCAATGAGCAAGCCGCCGATCAGCGCCCGTTGAAAAAAGTATTCGGTAAAGATGTCCAAAGCCAGTTCTCTCCTATCTGCCCACTGCATCCTGCCGTCTTGTGCGGTCAGGGCTATACTTCAATCGTCTCTCTAAGCTGCTGCATCGAGTGAGTCAGATCGGTTTCGCGGCAATTTTCCGGCTCGTGCGTATGCTTGACGTAGAACGATAGGCCGCCGCTCTTCTGCACCGAGTCCTCCCCGAGATACGATTGTATCATATCCATATCATGCGTTACCATGATAAACGTGATGTGATGATGCTGGTGCATATGCCGGATCATGCGGAAAAAGCCGGCCTGCGTCTCGGCGTCGATGCCGACGGTAGGCTCGTCCAGAATAAGCAGCTCCGGGTTATTAATTAACGCCCGGGCGAGGAATACCCGCTGCTGCTGGCCGCCGGACAATTGGCCGATCCGACGGTCCGCCAGATCTTCGATGCGCATCGCGTAGAGCGCGTCGTCCGCTTTGCTGCGCTCCTGCTTGCTCAGCCGGCGGAACATATTCTTTTTGCCGAACAGTCCGGAGGTCACCACTTCGCGGACCGTAGCCGGAAACAGCGGATTCAGCGCATTTTTCTGCGGGACGTATCCGACGCGCTCCCAGTCGCGGAATTGGTCGATCGGCTGCCCGAAGAGTCGGATTTCGCCGCGGACCGGCTTCAGCAGCCCGACGATCATCTTCAGCAACGTCGTCTTGCCTGCGCCGTTGGAACCGACCAGTCCGACGAAATCGCGCTCCAGGATTGAGAAATTCAAACCGCTTATCACGGGTTTATTTTCATAAGAAAAAAAGATGTCATCGATCGTCACGATCTGTTGATGACATCCAAAGCGAGCATTCGTTTGCATGGCAAAGCTCCTTATACGGAAGGTCTCCCTTCTATTGTAATGCTTTTATTAAATTATTCAAATTGTTTTCCATCAAGGACACATAATCGTCACCCTTCTTCGCCTGCTCTTCGGTCAACCCTTCGAGCGGGCTGAGGACAAGCGTTTCGACTCCGGCGTCCTTCGCAAGCGTCTTGGCCAATTTGTCGGACACGAGCTCCTCAAAGAATATATATTTCACTTGGTTGTCTTTAATGAATTGCAAAATATTTTTCATATCCTGGGACGTCGGTTCGGCATCCGGGGCAAGCCCCATAATCGCTTTCTGGTTCAGTCCGTAGGCTTTGGCCAAATACGCGAACGATTGATGCGTCACGACAATGTCCTTCTTGGACACTTTGCCCAGCTCGCTCTTGTATTTGCCGTCCAATTGATCGAGCCGGTCAGCTAGCTTCTTGAAATTCGCTTCGTAGTCGGCTTTGTGCGCACCGTCGACTTGAATCAGCGCGTCTTTGATGTTCGCGGCCAACTGCTTGGCATTGACCGGGCTCAGCCATACGTGCGGGTCCGTGTTGCCGTGGTCGTGACCGTGGGCATCCTTGCCTGCCTCTTTCTTCTCGTCGTGGCCGTGCTCATCCCCGTGTTCCTCCCCCGTGCCGGGAAGCAGCTCGATGCCGTGGCTGGCTTCAACCACAACGGCCTTGCTATCCTTCTTCAAGCTGTCGAGCGTATCCTGCACCCAACCCTCGAAGCCGGCGCCCATATAGACGAACAAATCCGATTTGGTCAAATTCTGAATGTCGCGGCCCTTCGGCGACCAATCGTGGGGCTCGACGCCGGCCGGCACCAGATTCACGACATTGACGTGATCTCCGCCGATCTTGGAGGCAAAATCATATAAAGGATAAAAGCTCGCTACGATATTGATCTTGCCGTTCACAAGCGCAGGCTGCGAACGTCCTCCGCAAGCGGACAGTAGTGTAGACAACAGGAGAACCAGAATGACGGGAAGGATGGCCCGTTTGATGAATGTTCGCTTCATGAAATGATACCCTCCGAGACGTAAATCGTAATTTTTTTCATTAACAACGACGATTATACGCCCAGCCCATTCGCTTGTCAACGGTAAATGTAGAAATTACGAAAAAGCCAAAAATACCCCTTTGCGCCTAATTCCGGCAAAGGGGTATTTCCATCTATACGATCGTAAGCTATTCGACGCGAACTGCTTGCTGCTGGGCTTTCAGGCACAGCTCCGCCGCTTTGAACGCATGCTCCTGCGTCATCGCGTTCTCCGTCCGGTGGATACAGTCGAGGATCAACTGCCCGAAGAACGGAAAGCCGACTTCGCCGTGAACGGAGAAATGCCGCTCGCCTTCCTTGTTCACCAGATAGACGTGGTCGCCCTGCTTATCCCGGGCGATATCGATATATTTGCGCAGCTCGATGTACCCGTCTGTGCCGACGATGACCGTCCGGCCGTCGCCCCAGGTGCCAAGTCCGTCTGGCGTCAGCCAGTCGACGCGGAAGTAGAAGGTCGCGCCGTTATCGCCAGTCAGCGTGGCGTCTCCGAAGTCTTCCAGCTCCGGGTACGGCTTGTTGTGATAGTTGGCTACCCGACTGCTGACAACCGTGGCATCCTTGGCGCCAGTGTAGTACAGAAACTGCTCGATCTGATGGCTCCCGATGTCGCACAGGATGCCGCCGTACTTCTCCCGCTCGAAAAACCACTGCGGACGGGTCGGCGCGTTCAACCGGTGCGGGCCCCAGCCCATCACGTGCACGACGCGGCCGATGGCGCCCTTCTGAATCAATTCCCCGGCGAACACGGCGCTTTCCACGTGCAGCCGTTCGCTGAAATAGACCATGTACTTCCGTCCCGTTTCCTCACACTTCGCGCGGGCGGCTTCAAGCTGCGATAACGCGGTGAATGGCGTCTTGTCGGTAAAGTAGTCTTTTCCCGCGCTCATGACACGAACCCCAAGCGATCCGCGCTCCGAAGGGACAGCCGCAGCCGCTACGAGTCGAATGCTCGGATCGAGCAGGATTTCTTCCTCCGAAGCGGCGGCCTTGGCTTGCGGGTACCGCTTGACGAACGCTTCGACTTTCACCGGGTCCGGGTCGTAGACGGCAACCAAATCGGCTCCTGCTTCCATCAGGCCATTGCACATCCCGAAAATATGGCCGTGATCCAGCCCTATCGCGGCAAAAGCGAACTCGCCCGGCTTCACGACCGGATTCGGTTTCCCCTGCGGCGCATAATTCATTCCGTCGTTCTTCTGCATACAAGAAGCCTCCCACCATGGTATCTATCGATTGTTCACGTGAACAACCCTTATTTTACCACAGATCCGTTCGGAATTGAATCGGAAACTGTCGCGAGGGTGAGCCGATCTCCTTGCGATGCAGCCAAAATCATGCCCTGCGACAATTCGCCGCGCAGCTTGACCGGCTTCAGGTTCGTGACGCAGATAACTTTGCGGCCGACCATTTGCTCCGGCGTGTAGTATTTGGCGATGCCGGAGACAACCTGGCGCTGCTCGTAGCCGAGATCGAGCTGCAGCTTCAGCAGCTTGTCGGCATTCTTCACCGGCTCGGCGGCGATGACCTCGGCCACCCGCAGGTCGACCTTGAAGAAATCGTCGATCGAGATTTCAGGCGAAGCCTCCGGCGCCGGTACGGCAGCCGTCTCCGCTTTCGCGTCCGCAGCCTTCGGTTCTTCAGGTGCGGACTCCGCCGCAGGAGCCGCTCCGCCGCTCATCGATTCCGCGATGAACGCGATCTCCTTGTCCGCCTCCAGACGCGGGAACATCGCTTCGCCCTTCGCCACACGCGTGCCGGCAGTCAGCGTGCCGAAAGCGTGCACCGTGTCCCATACGGTGAGCGGACCGGCTTCGATGCCAAGCTGCTGCCACATACGGCGCGGCGTCTCGGTCATGAACGGCTGCAGCAGCACGGACGAGATGCGCAGCGATTCGGCCAGCACGTACAGCACGGACCCGAGCGTCTCCCGTTTCGCCTCGTCTTTAGCAAGATTCCACGGCTGCGTCTCGTCGATGTATTTGTTCGTGCGGCTGACGAGCTGCCAGATCGCGGAGAGCGCTACGGAAAACTCCATTTTCTCCATCGCTTCCTCGACTTTGGCGACCGTCGCTTCGGCCGTCTCCAGTACCGCAGCGTCGAATTCGGTCGCTCCGGCAACGTACGGCTGTACCTCGCCACCGAAATATTTGTCGATCATCGCCACGGTCCGGCTGAGCAGATTGCCGAGGTCGTTCGCCAGATCGAAGTTGATCCGCTCCACGAAGCTTTCCGGCGTGAACGTGCCGTCGGAGCCGAACGGGACTTCCCGCATCAGGTAATAGCGGAGCGCGTCAAGGCCGTAGCGGTCGATCAAGGTGACCGGGTCCACGACGTTGCCTTTGGATTTGGACATTTTGCCGTCCTTCATCAGCAGCCAGCCGTGGCCGATGACCTTCTTCGGCAGCGGCAGACCGAGCGCCATCAGCATCGCCGGCCAGATGATCGTATGGAAGCGCACGATCTCCTTGCTCATCAGGTGCACGTCCGCAGGCCAGTACGTTTGGTAACGGCTGTCATCCTCGCTGCCGTAGCCGAGCGCGGTGATATAGTTCGACAGCGCGTCGATCCAGACGTAGATTACGTGCTTCGGATTGCCCGGCACGCGGATGCCCCAGTCGAACGTCGTCCGGGAGACGGCGAGATCCTCCAGACCGGGCTTGATGAAGTTGTTGATCATCTCGTTGCGGCGGGATTCCGGGTGAATGAACTCCGGGTGCTTCTCGTAATGCTCAATCAGCCGGTCGGCATATTTGCTGAGCCGGAAAAAGTAGCTTTCTTCCTTCACCCATTCCACCGGCCGTCCGCAGTCAGGACATTTGCCGTCGACCAGCTTGTTTTCGAGGAAAAACGACTCGCACGGCGTACAGTACCAGCCTTCGTAATGGCCGAGGTAAATATCGTCCTGCTCCATCAGCTTCGTGAAAATTTTCTCGACCGCCTGCTTATGGCGCGCGTCGGTCGTACGGATGAAATCGTCGTACGAGATGTCGAGCTTTTTCCACAGGTCCTTGATGCCGGCGACGATATCGTCGACGAACTGCTGCGGCGTCTTGCCCGCCTCCTGCGCTTTGCGTTCGATCTTCTGCCCATGCTCGTCGGTACCCGTCAAGTACATGACGTTGTACCCGCGCAGCCGCTTGTACCGGGCCATGACATCGCCCGCCACCGTCGAATACGCGTGGCCGATGTGCAGCTTGTCGCTCGGGTAATAAATCGGCGTCGTGATGTAAAAGCTTTTGTTGGTTTCAGACATGTTCCAATGACCTCCTAGTGAATTGAAAATGCGAAAAAGCTCTCATCCCTATGGGACGAGAGCTTCGAACTCACGCGGTACCACCCAACTTCCCCCGTTCGGACGCATGGCGAACCAAAGCGCCGTTCGAGGCTTAACGGTCAATCGCTGACCATCCGTTAACGCCGGAGTTACGATGAAAGCTTACCGCCTGCGGCCGAATTCGACCGTGAGCATGGCTCGCCCTCATATCCTCCCGGACCATCTTCCTTCGCATCGGCCGACCGGTTCTCAGCGTCTCCGGCTCTCTGTGCGGCTTCCGGCAAAGTACTCATCCGTTCATGGGATTATTAAGCCAAATATATCGAAAATGAACCGTCCGTGTCAAGGGACATGATCCACTCCCCCGGGATGGAACGGATGGCACTTGCAGATCCGTTTCACCGTAAGCCACGAGCCGCGGGCCGCGCCGTGCTTCTCCAGCGCTTCCAGCGCATAGGCGGAGCAGGTCGGGTAAAACCGGCAGGTCGGCGGTTTTAGCGGCGAAATCCATTTGCGGTAAAAGCGGACGCCTCCTTGCAGTACCTGTTTCATGATGGGCGCGGCTCCTTTCCTCAGCTTGTTTCTATCATCATGCCTGAACGAGAGGAACGGTGTCAAATCATAGCGATTAGGCGACAGAAAAAAGATCTGCGCCGCTTCCATCTTTGAGATGGGCGCGGGCAGACCTTTGCGGGCTTGGATGAGCGCAGCTTGCGATTAGCTGCTCTTTTTCGTTTGCTTGCTCGCTTTGTGCTCTTGCTTCTTCACCTGCTTGCTTGCCTTCTGCTCCTGCTTCTTCGCTTGAATCTCCTTGGCGAGCTCTTGGGCGGTTTTGCCTTGGGTGGAAATGCCCAGCTTTTCTGCTTCGGCCTTCCGCTTGGCCAGCGCATCGGCGCGTTTTTGCTCGGCGAGCGCCTTATGCTTCTCTTGAATGGCCGCCCTCAATTCTTTCGCCGTTTTGCCCTCGGTTGCGATCCCGAGACCCGATGCCGTCTTTTGCAGCTGCGCGAGCTGCTCGGCCTGCTGCGACGCCTTGGCTTGCTTATGCTGAGCCTTGGCCTCCTTCACGGCAGTATGACTCGGGTTCTGCGCGGCAGCCGGCGCGGCGCTTGCGGATACCGCCCCGCCGAGCAGCATGGCGCAGGCAAGGCCAACCGATACGAGCTTGTTCATCTTCATGGTCATTTCCTCCTACAGGCTAAGGTCGTATGTAGTGTTGCAAGAAAAATGTACCATGGATTTATTACATAACTATGACAAGGCCGGATCGCGTTACCGCAGCTTCTCCAGCCTGCTGCGAAGCGCCTGCATCGGCGACAGCACCCGAGCGCCGGACACCGCTTCGGCCCGTGCGGCCGCGTCCGTCATCGACAATTGAGCCGCCGCAACCGGGGCAGATGAATGATGTATCAGGCCCAGCAGGAACGCTTCAACCTGCTCCGCATACGCCGTTTCCCGTCCTTGCAGCAGCAGCTCGAAGCAGCCCGGGCCGGACACCGCCGTCTGCGCCTTGAACGCTCTGCCCTGCAGCTTGGCATGGGCATGCAGCCTCTCCATCGTCCCTTCAACGGTGGCCGGGTTCGTGAAAGCGACGACCGCCTCGTCCCCAAGCTTCAGCAGCTCGTCAAACCAAGGCTCGTCGATTGCGATGACCGGAATGCCGCCCGTCGCTTCGAGCGCTTGCTCCAAAGGCGACAGCGCGGCGATATAATTCGTGCATGTGATGACGATGGCGTCCACCCCGCAGCCTGCGATCCATTCCAACTGGCCGCGCAGCTTCACTTGCACCTGCCCCGCTTCCGCTTCGGACGCCGCCGCCCGGGTCAGCCAATGGATCGCGCCGGGATCGACAAAGTGCAGGCAGGAAAACGCCTCGCGATCCAGGCCTTCCTCCAAATACCGGATATTCGAATGATGCGCATGCAAGCAGCCCAGCCGCTTTACCGCCATGACAACCGCCTCCCTATTGAGCCCAAGCTTTTTTCATAGCTTAGCGGCAATTCCATCAACGGTCAACGGCTTATTTTCCGGGCCCTGCAGCAGCTTCTGAGCCTGAGCCGCCTTCTAAGCGTCCTGCCGCAGAGGCTCCTCTTCCGCCTGTACGCCGGCGTTCCGCCCGGCGATCGCATTCCCGCGGCTCCAGCCCTCCCGCTTAAAATCGATCATCATCCCTGCTCCCAGCGCCGTGCAATCCTGCGGCTCCGCCGCCAGATGGACGGGGACGCTGGTCTCCGCCTGAATCCGCTCGACCAGCCCGTGAAGCAGCGAGCCGCCTCCGCACAGAAGAATGCCCCGCTCCACCACATCCCCGGCAAGCTCCGGCGGACAGTGCTCCAGCGTCACCCGGATCGCGTCCAAAATGGTCGCCAGAAAATCGTCCATCAGTCCGAAAATTTCGCCGGAGGTCAAGCGGAGCGACCGGGGCAACCCATCGATCAAATCCCGGCCTTTAATATCGATGGCCTTGTCCTTCTGCCGCTCGACGACCGAACCGATCTGCTTCTTGATCTCCTCCGCGGTCCGTTCGCCGATGGCCAGATTGTACGTCTTTTTGACGTATTCGATGATATCCTGATCGAGCGACATCCCTGCGCGCCGCACCGTATGGCTGACGACGATGCCTCCGAGCGACAGCACGGCTACTTGACTCGCTCCCCCGCCAATATCGAGCACCAGGCTGCCGATCGGCTGGTCGACCGGAAGCCCGGCTCCAAGCGCCGCGGCAAGCGGCTCTTCCACGGCTACGGCCTTCTTGGCGCCTTTATGCACCATCGTCTCTTCGACGGCGCGCTTCTGCACGTTCGTAATGCCGCACGGCACCGATATGTATACTTGCGAGCTGCGGAACCAAGGGGCCCGGCCTTGAATTTTTTTAATAAAATGCTGCAGCATCGCGCTCGTAATGTCAAAGTTGGCGATCACCCCGTCCATCAGCGGATAAATGATGTCGATATTGCCCGGGGTCCGGCCGATCATCGCCTGTGCTTCCGTACCGGCCGCCACCATCTCGCCCGAATCCTGCCGGATCGCCACCACGGACGGCTCTCGCAGCACAATGCCTTTCCCGTGCTGGTAAATCACCGTATTCGAAGTTCCCAAATCAATACCGTACAGCGTATCAAATCGCTTTAACATGTTGTCTTCCTCCTTCGTGTATTGCGTTCTGAGCCGCCGGCAGCCGGAACTCGAATACGGTTCCTTGACCGACTTCGCTGCGGACGGTAATCGTCCCGCCATGAAGCTCTACCAGCTCCCGGACGATAGCCAGTCCGAGTCCGGTACCGCTGCTTTTTTTACTTCGGCCGCGGTCCACCTTGAAAAAGCGCTCCCAGATCATCTCCTGATCGTCGGGGGAAATCCCGATGCCGGTATCCACCACTTGAATCATAAGCAGCTCGCTTTCCGCACGGGCGTTCAGCAAAATTTTTCCGCTTTCCGTAAATTTCACGGCATTCTTCACTAAATTTTTCATAATTTGTTCGAAGCGGTCCCGGTCCGCATACGCGTCCGGCAGCCCCTCTTCCGTGCGCATTTCGATCGTCGTGTTGCGCTCCGCGGCTTCCGGTCCGAACATGGCGGCGATGTGCGCAAATAACTGCCGCACGTCCACCGGGCTGCGGGACAAGGCGATCTCGTCGTTTTCCAGCTTGATCAAATCCGCGATGTCATCCACCAAACGGTTCATATGAAGCGTTTCTTTGTAAATGATGTCGTAATATTTCGGCTTGGCCGCATCGTCGATCAAATCGTCCTGCAGCGCCTCCAGAAACCCTTGCATGGCTGTCAGCGGTGTCCGCAGCTCGTGGGAGACGTTCGCCAGGAAATCCTGGCGGATTTGTTCCTGCTTGCGCTTGTCTTCGTCCGTCCGCTGCAGCTTGTCCGCCATCTGATTAATGGTGGCGGCCAGTTCTCCGATCTCGTCGTTCGACGCAATCTCGATCCGCTCGCCGTAATCTCCATGCCCGATGCGCAGCGCCAGCTTGTCGATCCGCCGAAGCGGCCGGGAGATGGACCACGACAAATACGACGCCGTTACCGCCGAGAGCAGCACGCCCACGAGCGTGACCCACAGGATCGTTTCGCGCATTAACGTGATCGTTTCGTTCATTCCGGCGACCGAGGCGTGCAGGACGATTCCGCCGTATACCTCGTTGTCCTTACCCCACGGGACGACGACGGATAGCATCGGCTCCTTGAGCCCCTCGAACCGCGGCTCGTTCAGCAGCGCCTCTTCGCCGCTCAATACTTTGCGGACGACGGCAGGATCGACGGATTTGCCGACGTACACCTCGTCCTTGCTGGAGGTGGCGGCGATTTTGCCGTTACGGTCGAACAGCCAGATACGCGCGTCGAACGTCTGGTCGAAGAACAGCAGCTGCTCCTTGACGCGATCATCTGGGACGACGACGGTTTGAACCGTCAGATTGACCCGTTTCGCCTTGCGCAGCAGTTCTTCCTTTTGCGAATCGACGATGTAGCCCTTGGTCAGCAGCGAAAGCAGAAACCCGACGACGCACAGGCCCAGCAGCATGGTGAACATATGCCCGAACAGCAGCCGGCGGAAAATGCTTTTGCCGATACCGAGCATTATTCCTGAACCTCGAATTTATACCCTACGCCCCACACCGTATGAATACAATCGTTCCGGTACGGGAGCAGCTTCTCCCTTAATTTTTTCACGTGCACGTCGACCGTCCGGATATCCCCGATAAACTCGTAGCCCCACACCTGCTCCAGCAGTTGCTCCCGCGTATACACCGTCCCCGGCGATCGGGCCAGATGCGTCAGCAGATCGAACTCCTTCGGGCGAAGCACGATTCGCTCGTCCCCGGCCAGTACCTCGCGGCGCTCCGTGTTGATCGAGAGCCCCTCTAACGTGATGGCGACCGGTTCATCCGGTAATTTGCGGCGCTGCATCCTACGGAAGATCGCCTTGATCCGCGCCACGAGCTCCCGCGGACTGAACGGCTTCGTGACGTAATCGTCGGCGCCGAGCTCCAGCCCGAGCACCCGGTCGAACTCTTCCCTCTTCGCCGTAAGCATGATGACAGGAATATCAAACCTTTTCAAAATTTGGCGGCATGCTTCAAAACCGTCCATCTTCGGCATCATGACGTCGAGAATAACGATGTCCGGCGCTTCCTTCTCGACAAGCTCCAGCGCCTCCTCACCGTCCTGCGCCTCAATCATGCTGATGTGCTGCTTTTCAAAATAAAGCCGAATGATCTCCCTGACGTTCGGGTCATCGTCGGCGACCAGTACTTTCCAAGAATTCATGCAGACAATGCTCCTTTTGCCGGTGAAGATACTATAGGATTCTCCCGCCCCCCCTATTTTGCGGGGGGATTAGCCGAAAAAGGAGCCGTACGCCTTAACGTTACACGAAAAATTTGAGCAAATTGTGTTCAAAATCGGATCAAACGGTTAAATAACTATGTTCAAAGCATGAACCCACTCAAATAAGGGTGAAAATCCCCTTAAAACGGCGGTTTTTGCCGAACAGTATTAGGAAGGAAGTCGGCTTGCGTATTCAAGCCCGTATAAATTGTGTTGTGGAAGGTGACGCCCGTGAGCAGTTCCAAGGATTTCATGCAAAGCCAGCTGAGGAAGTGGAAATCCGCCGCATCCCAGCTCATTTCGACGGAAGGAGAAGCCGTCGAGATCGCCGCCATCGAGCTGGAGCCCGAGGTTTACGATAAGTGCAGACGAATGGCCGAAGCCGAACAGACGAGCGTCAGTGCCGTAGTTCACTATATGATCGACCAATATTTTGCCGTGCGGTCCCACGAGATAGCATTTCAAGCGACGATGGAGCAGAAGGAAAAAAATCCGCTGCTGCAGCTCGACGGCTTGACGAAGCGGAAGGAACGGTATACGGGCGAGGAGGTACATAGCTATGATCGTGCATGATTCCGCATCCTTGCAGCAGGCCGTCTTTCTGGAGCAGTCCGCCCTGATGGCGTTTATGAATCCGGAGGACCCGTATTATTTGAAGGCCCGGTCACTGTTCTTCGACCTGGACGATATGGACCGGCATTTGGCTACGACGAACTATGTGATCTTCGAAACGCACCAATGGCTGCGCAATCATTTTGATTATTCGGATGCGCAGTTCTTCTTGAACACGATGGAAAAAGCGGTACAGCAGGGTGTGCTGACGATCGTGCCAGGAACACCGGAGCTGGAGATGGAATCGAAGCGACTCATTATCGATTTTCCGAACTACCGGTTCTCGCTGAGCGAAGCGATGACGGCCGTCGTGATGCTGTCCTGCCAGATGAAACGAATTTTCACCTTTAATCCGAATTATTCGTTCCTGCCCAAGCTGGATCGGGAAATCAAGGTGCTGCCAAGCATTTTGTAACGAAGTGGAAAAACAGAAAAACCTGACGGCCGGCCCGGA
>NZ_BIMB01000089.1 GCF_004000865.1 Paenibacillus elgii NBRC 100335
CGCTGGCCGGGACTCTTTTTCTCATATTCGAACCTAAAACTCCTACTTCCACTCCAAGAAATTCTCACTAATGCAATTACATTTGGAGGTGCGTGCCTCCATCGTGCTCATTCAACTTGATACCAAACCATTCCCATTTCTGGCGCGAACCATCGTCGTAACCAAGCTCCAAAAAACAGTTAAATTTCCAAGTGTCATTACCAACTGCTATGATTTTTACTGTTGTAGTGGCACCTTGTAACTGTTCCTTACTAATTACGCCTTGCACTTCCAGACCAAAGGGGCCGTTTTCGCTATGGTCTGGAAAATGGCCCTCAATCCCCTCAATTTTTGCAAATTGATCGTGTCCCTTTTCGATGGTAATTGAGAGCTTTGTGTCATCGTCCTTGTCGTCGTCGTTCGTGTGGAATCTGACTTCTGCCGTTTTCAAATTAGCCATTTGTGCTGACCTCCTAACAAATTTATGGTTGCCCATCTGCCAGCATTACTATTCCCAGATATTTACGTCATTATGTGCTTCCGAACAAATCTCAATTCCCACAACTTCCCGCGCCTGACCTGCATCAAAATCCGTTAAAATTAAGGTAGAGGTGTTCGTTATGTTCATTCAGCCTATGCTGCTTCAGATGTCCCCGCGCCCATTTTCGCACGTTGACTACGTATTCGAACCGAAAATAGACGGTCACCGGCTCATTCTTTCGCGGATCGAAGGCGGCCAAACCCGCCTTTACACACGTCATCATAATGATTGTTCACGCCAGTACCCGGAGCTAAACGACGTAATGCTCGACGATGTCATTCTCGATGGCGAGGTCGCGGCCACGGACGGCACCGGCGCGATTGACTTCGAGGCCGTCATGGAACGTTTCTCGCTCCGGAAGACGAACCGGATACGGCGGGCAGCAGAAGCCCGGCCGGTGAATTACGTCGTTTTTGATATCCTGCGGTTAAATGGCGTGGACTTGACGGCGCTGCCGTTGTATAGGCGAAAGGAAATACTGGCGTCCATTAACATAGGCAACCCGTGTATATCCGTCATACCGTCGGTTCGAAAAGAAGGCGAGCGCCTGTTCAACGAAATCGAGGCGCGCCAAATGGAGGGGATCGTAGCGAAGCGGGCGGAATCAGTATATGTTAGCGGTCGATCGGATGCGTGGCTGAAGATAATTAACTCAAGTTTCGCAGCTTAATTTTGGCATCAAAGCCTTGATATAGCTGGGCAAACTTGAAATCCATTGCTGTACTTGACTTAAAATGGCAGACTCCTCCCGTTTGTTCTTCGTCTGGGAAAGCTCAAGGAAGAAAGCGAAGATTTGCTGGAAAGCTGCCTTTAGATCGAGGTCTCGGACTTCATCAGAGAAGAGGAAAAATAACCCTCCTAATGAACGCTGATCTTGATGCTCACGTCGTTCCCACTCCATTAAAAGATAGCGCGTGAAGACAATCGTTGTATGGCTGATCAGCATATCAAAAGAGCGGCCTTGGAACTCGCTTCCCAGCTTTAAATAAGACTTTGTGAATTTAAAGAAGGTTTCGATGCTCCATCGTAACCCATAAATGCGGACAATTTCAGCATCCGTCAGTGCTACATCCGTGCTCAAAATGGCAAGCCATTCCCTGCGGCTATTGCGATTTTGAACAAAAACTAATTTGATCGGCAATCCACAATCCGTCCTTACAAGGATCGAACCGAGCAGTTCTTTTTTACTGAATCGAGGTAGTCCCGCGTGTAGTTCTTTTAATGACATTCGTTTGTTGCCTACCTGGTAACGTTGTTTCATATCTTTAATCATGCCGATCACATGTAAGCCTTTCGCCATCAGACTACGCAGCAACGGAGCTTGGGTGAACCAACTATCCATCAAAACAAAATCCGCAGCAAATCCAAGCTGCAAAGCGCGATCCAAGAGTGCCGCGACGGCATCCGGCTTTCGAGAAAAAGCTTCCATACGCCGTTTGTAGCCTTGCGTACGTTTGGACAAACGCTCCTTCATTTCGCAGAAACGATTCGCTAGTTTGGCGGAACTAAGCATGACAAAATCGATGGGTGCAAAGCTGAATCCATCCGACCATCCAAGCGTCAGCATGTTGTACCCTCGCACGAAACGCCCCGTCGTATGGTCATGAACGCGTGCCAATAATTCTGCCTTTTTACAACGGTTTCGTTTCAGGACGGAGTCGTCCACAATAAAGGCACGAACGCGAGTGGCAGAGGTAAGCGACTCAAAGTGCTGGACGATCTTCAAGCTAAGCATCTGAAAGAACCGACGCCATGCAAACCCGGGATGATTCAAGAAACGGTAAACGACATCTTTTCCGGGCAGTGACGAACGGTGGCTGCTTTCGAGCAAGCGGGACCAACTACGCTGCTGAAAAACTAACGTGAAGATGAGCTGGAAAACAGCAAGAGCCGGAAGGCCAAACGATTTTCGAATACCCGCTTGGCGGAGTAAACTGCCCAATTTCAAAGTAGCAAACATGGTTGAAAAGCGTTCTTCACACTTTTCAGACAGGGAGATGTGGTGTAACATAAGGTTACGCACCTTTCTTGTTTGGAATGGTAATCTCGACAATTTCCATTTTACCAAACGTGAAAGGTGTTTTTCTGTCAAGTTTGCTAGTTTTATACCGAAATGCCAGTAATCTCAACATCTAAACGCGTTTTTCAAGCTGCGAAACTTGAGTAATTAACTGGACGTACGTAGACGTGGTCATCACAGGCTACCGCAAGGCAGAATTCGGGTGGCTGGCGTCGGTACCGGGGAGCGGGGGTAAGCTGCGCCCGGTTGGCGTGATTGAACTTGGAGTGACGCCGCAGCACCGGGCCGCCTTTCATAGCGTCAAGGACCGTTTGAAGACGCATGAAGACCGCGACTTCATATATCTGGAGCCATGGCTAAAAGCGAGGGTGAAAATACGGAATTGGACGAAGGCGGGGCTGCTTCGCGCACCGGCATTCGTGGAGTTTATACTATGACTGAACAAATGAAAGAGTCCCTGACCACTGGCCGGGACTCTTTTGCTTTATATTAAACTCCCCAACCATGGTCTTCAAGGGCCGACATATTTGTTTGTTGTGTCGGTTGTGTCGGCTGTACAATGATACCACTTAACAAAATCAACCCCATCATAATTGATAATAAAAAGTTTTTCATAAATCAAACACTCCTTCTACAATATGTTTGTACCCCAACTTCTGCTGTTCCGTCGCATAATCACCATGCTCCCGGAATAAAGTTGTACATTTCTCGAACCCCATATAATACTTCATGACTCGTGCCATATAAAGGGCATATAACAATTCGTCGATTCCCGCAATAAGCCTATTTTTCTTGAAGCTGTAGACTGCTTTCTCGTACCAAAAATGAAATAATTGGGTGCCGTCCACAAAGCTAACCTCAGAGTCTACAGATGGAAGCTTTTGTACAAGCGTCTCCATGATATCATCAACATTAAAGCTAAATTTATTTGCTGCTTCAATGATGGTTTTTGCACCACCAAGAAATTCAGCAGGATGCTTTTGCAGAAAATCGATATACTCATGGAGTGCCTTTTCGTTTCCAGTTTTCAACTCAAGCGCATACATGTTTCCCTGACTCCAAGTACGAAACCTCTCTACCTCCTTTTTCCCAGTTTCGTCAAGGAATTCAACCCACCCAAGGTCTGAATACGCTGCCACGTATTTTTTCGCTTCTTCGTATTGTCCTTGCAGGGTCAGAATAAATCCCTTGATTCGTAACCCATGACCTAAATATACCACTAAATGCCGCTCAGTATGTAGATTTTTAACAAATTTTTCTTTTTTTAATTTATCATACGCATTTTGTGTTAAATCATGAAGTTCGTTTCCATAACGCTCTACCTTGTTCCAGTCACCTAACGAATAATAAACATTAGCCATCCAAAAAATAGCCTCTAGTCGCAACCCTTCTTGCAAGCGGCTGTAAAACGGCTCAAACCGTTCTAGCGCTTCCTTGTTTTTCTCTGAACTCACACCAACAAGACATTGAAACAACCGAAATTCACACAGAAGACACCTTTGATCGTTATGATCTGTTTCCAGATCAATGATATAGCGGTACAAGGGTGCCGCCTCTGCTTTTTTCTCCTCCTTGAAAAGATGCTCCGCCGTATAAAAGAAATGATCCTTGATCTCTGCCCCAAGCCCTCCGCCTACATTTGCCATTTGCCCCAATCACTCCCTTCGATTAATACCATAATATTACATCTAGGTTTGTTAGGTGGCAATATAGAGCATTTGGAGGAGATTAAACGATTATTAGAAAAAAACAGAAAAAAACGAGGCCAAAACACCAAAATTTGACACAAAACGTCAATTTAATACATGCTTTTACAATCAATTTTAGAAAAAGCCTATCAATATCGCTTAATCTAGTACTACTAAATGCTCATAAAAAAGTAGTTTTGTCCCATATGATTATATTGGTATACATGGTACTTTTTAGGAGAACGATTTAGTCGGCCGACCATTGTTCAAAATCACTCAATTTGGAGGGATGTGGCCGGATTAAAACAAAAGACATTAGCGTGTGCAACATTTTTATTTCATTGTCCGTTTAAGTATTTGGGGTTGAATAAATTCCCAAATATAACTTGTTTTAGGATAATGAAAAATTGGGATCGGTGGGAGGTGAAAAATGGAATAGCCCCACATTTTAGTTTTTCTCTAAATGCTTATGGTCGGGGAAAATCAGGAACGGATTCTGTATCTGTCTCGGATCGGCGATCTTTGAACGGTTTTACAAAATCCAGGACTTACATGATGCGGAATATAGGGCATCGACAGGTGCCGGGTTTGCCGCCCGAAGGTTGGCCGAGTTTGGCTACAGCGACGAGCAAGTTGACAAACTTTTACGTGAACGATTGTTTTTTTATCGAGCGAACAAAATGGGACGATAGAATCATATTTCGGAAATTAATTCCAATATTTTGAATAATATGGTATATTGAATGAGGGGTCCCGCCAACATTTTAACGAAAATATACGCTAAGCCCCGATTGATCGAAAAAAGGCCGGTATCCTGTACGCTAAGGCTTTTTGTAATATAGTAAAAAGGAGAGATGATTTTTATGTGGAAACGTAAATTGATTGGCGCATCAATTTTCATTCTATGCGCTGCATCGTTGTCGGTCACTGCTTTCGCGAGTAGCGATCATTACCACAGCACCGGATTTGGTAATTCTGCAAAATATTTGAAATATTGGAAAGATTCGTCGATCTCTTCCTATGGTTATACGGGTTATGCTGATTCCGCCGTATCAGCATGGAACAACATTTCTAGCAATTTGGCAGTGTCCGAAGTCTCTTCTACGCCCACTTACGGCGGCATTGTGGCTTATACGGGAGATTCCCTTACCGGTCTAGATGTATATGGAGTTGTCGATTATTGGACGTATGGTTTATTTGGATGGACCCAAGTGAACCCTGACGATCAAAGAGATAGGGCAAGAGTTCGATTCGATCACGCCAATCTCGGCAAACTTGATAGTAAAGGAACAACGTATGCATTCTCGCATGAGTTTGGTCATGCGGTAGGACTTAAGCATAATAACTCAGGCGTCTCTTCGGTTATGAGAGATACGTCAATCGTTTGGGAGGATAATAAACCGCAGCAAGCCGATAAGGAACACATCAAAGAAAAATATGGAAATTAACAAGGGGGTGTGAAATTTCATGAAATTCAAAAAAACCATTGTTACAGCATCTGTTGCTCTTACATTATCAGTCGGTGGGTATATGTATGCGGACAGCAAAGTAACTACTGCCCAAATCGACGCCATGCCTGTTAACCACAAATCTCTGAATGAGCTTGAAAATCGATCCGATCTTATTATCACGGGCAAACCAATTGCAAGCGAAAACCATGTCGTTAGAGACGCAGAAGGTTTCACGAAGGAAGCTTATACAATCACCAGTTTTGAAGTTGAACGCTTCTACGCTAACAAAACTCAACTGAAAGAAGGAGCAGTTATAAAAGTAGCTGAACCTGTATATATCGTTGACAACGGAATTAAGCCAGGGAAAACACAGTTTTCAATTGAAGGATACGAAATCATGGAGAAAAACAAAAGATATCTCCTCGTACTAAAACCCGATCAGAAATCCCCTGATTTGTATAACATCGTTGGTGTACATGATGGGAAGTACAGTATGGAAAGTACGATTTCAAAATCAAATACAGACGAAAAGGTTGGCAAGTTCAAAAATGAATTAATCGAGAAATACAAAATCAAATAAAGGGATTTATTAAAATCACCACTCACTTTCTCATTAACGGAAGCAGAGTGGTGATTTTTTTATTGGTGGCGTACCATATGAAAGATTGGCAGCTCATAACCTAACGACCGCTAAACTTCATTAGCGGTAGAAACATAACACTCTCTTGGCAGGAAGTTGTTAGTATCGCGGTTGCTGGGTATGGTGTTTATTATTTTGCAAATTCGCACGTAGAAACCTATATACGTTTATTAAATACTACTATCGGGAATGAGGACCTGGTCGTTTTGATCACAATGGAACTTTCATTGGAGACTACGAACTTTTAAAAGAAATGAGAGTTACTAAAAACTCCGATGTACTGGCTGATGCTAGAAGAGGGACTATTATAGATCCTTGGTTCTAAGATTAAAGGGTGAATAAAACTATATGAATAACATCATGAAATACTTAATTTTTTTCATAGCCAACTGTGTGCTAACTTACTACTACATTTTCCCTGAACCAAGCTATGCTAGCTCTTTATTGTACTCTTTTCTTATGACACTCTTTATTGTCGGTTTAGATGCAATAAAGAAAAAACCACCATTGTAGCTCGTTTTCAGCTTTGAGCGACGATTTTGATTACGTGGAATAATGCAAAAATGCAAAAAAACGGCTCTTGTTCGCAACTTTTGCAACAAGAGCCGTTCATTATTTGTTACCTCTGCGAATTGGTGGTTTTTTTTATTACATCATAAAGGTTGCACGTTGTTTTTGTTAAACCTCGATTTGTTGCCCGGACGTCTTCCTCAGCTCATTCGCCAGCCAATGAATATAATCGGCCTGCACCTCATACGCTGCGGCCGCGGTGCCGTCTCCAGCTTGTTCAGCCTCCTGCCGTTTTACGTCCAACTCCTTCCATGCCGGACTCATCCAAGTATCAATAACCGTGTTCGCTACTCCCGCATCAAGCATTGGTTCTCCCACCTCTGTATCATATTTTTCAAGCTCATATTCAGAAAATGATGTGATTCAACTTTTTGGTATACGCCGGATAGGTAGCGTAGCCACAGACCCGGAGCATTTCCGTCTGCTCCTGTGGCGTCCGAGCGGCACCCCGAGCTTTCCGCCATTTCGACGATGCTTAGGAATTCGATAACGCTGTATGCGATAACCACGCCGTCACCGAAGACGCCGTTCGATTTCAGGACCGAGATTTCGATCATGTACACGCAACCGACGAGGATAATGATGTAGAGCCCCGTGATACCTATCCGGCTGCTCAACTCCTTCCGGACGTATCCAGCCATAAGCCCCGTCACATAATCCAGCAACATAAGCCCTAACAGGATCGTAAAGGCGAGTCCAAGCCCGACGACGACCCAAGAGATGAAGGCCCTGACGATGCCGAAGCCTGCTTTGAAAATAGCGCTAATTGTGGGAGCAATTTTTCATGATCTAAAATATTTCTAACGCAAAAGTACTCATGACGGCAAAAAATCCGCCCCTTCATGAGGAACGGATTTTCTGCTTTTGACATTTCAAGTATCGGGATTATCGATGAAGTGACTTTTCTATACAAGAACCCGATCTCTTTCAACCTGTTGTTCAACAATCTTTTGGACGATATGCTGAAAGACCTTGGCATTTTCCTCTACAAAGCCCGGAGCGAGCACCTGTTGATGGTCCCCAACCACCTCATATTCCGTATACCTGTTCAGCGTAGCCTGCCTCCATAATAATGCATCCTTGTCAGCAGTCAGCCCTGCACTTAAGCCATCTGCAACCAGCCCGTGGATGTTCGCCCGGACGGTCCCCGTATTAACCAGCTCATTCCCGTAATCCATGTAGGCATACATTTTCTTCTTTACTTTATCCTGCGTAACCGGAGCATTGAAAACTTCATTAAACGGTTCAGGAAGTATATCCAGAATATGATCGATGTGATCTCGCATTTCCTGGCCAGTCTGCTGTCTCATGCGCGTGATCCTCTTGGAGTCGACCATCACGATATCCGACACTTCATATCCCCGCTTCTCCATGGCTTTGGCAACCTCGAAGGCCAGACTCCCTCCCAAAGAATAGCCAAGAAACACATAAGGCGATTTCTCTTGGATACTTAGAACAGAGTCGATATAGGCGTCCAGCATCGTTTCACGATCGGCATAATCCTCGATAAACTCAAGCGCATAAACAATGCAATGGCCTTCAAGCTGCTTCGCCATCTGGGAAAAAGATATCCCATATCCTACTAAGGGCGGAAAGCAGAACACATTAAGCAATCCGTTTTCGTTTAATTTGATGATCTTGTGGTCATCGCCTTGTTCAAGCTTGTTGAAGCTGAGGTTTTGAAGCGTGTCTGCCATCTGCTCAAGGAAAGGATTCTCAAATACGACACGAAATGGCATATCAATGCCTGTTTCCATATTAATTTTCTGAATCAGTTGAAGCACCTTTAACGAATGCCCCCCGATTTCAAAAAAGTTATCCTTCACTCCAATAGGTTCGACTCCAAGCACGTCACGCCAAATATGTGCCAATTGCCGTTCCATTGGCGTTCGGGCCGACACGTACTCCCCTCCGCTCCTTATCTCCCCTTCCGGTTCAGGCAGCGCGCTGCGGTCGATCTTTCCATTCACCGTGAGCGGCAGCTTCTCCATCCGAACAAAGTAGGACGGAACCATATAGCCTGGCAATACTTGTGACATCAAATCACGAAGGCCGGTCACGGTTTGCGGAGCATCCGATGCGAAGTACGCGCATAAATACTTCTGTCCGGCTTCGTCCGTTCTCACAATGACGGTTGCCTCTCGGACACCGGTTAGCTTTAGCAGTTCCGCTTCCACTTCGGCAAGCTCGATCCGGTAGCCTCGGATCTTCACTTGTTGGTCAGCCCGGCCTTTGTATTCCAGCGTGCCGTCCTCCCGCCAGCGTGCCAGGTCCCCCGTCCGGTAGCAACGTTCGCCTTCCCGGAAAGGACTTTCGATAAACGAAAGCTTCGTCAATTCGGGTTTATTCCGATACCCGCGGGCTACTCCATCTCCGCCGACGATTAATTCTCCCCATACTCCAATCGGTTGCAGCCTGTTTTCTTCATCCACGACATAAGCCGTAGAATTATGGATCGGACGCCCGATCGAAACCGTATGGGTTTGTTCACCGACAATAGCATGCGTTGTGGAAAACGTAGTATTTTCCGTTGGGCCATACCCGTTAACAATAGTCAGCGTCGGGTTATTTCGCAATACGTGATTAATGTGCGGCACAGACAGCTCATCGCCCCCGACAAGCAGCGTCCGGAGTCCTGCGAACAGTTGGTTGTCCTGCTGCGATAGTTGGTTAAACAGCGGCGATGTTAGCCACATCGTATTAATCTCATACTGCTGAATCACTTGCTTTAAGCGGCGCCCGTCTAAAATGTTGTCATGGGTCGTCAAGCATAGCTGCCCGCCATTTAACAGAGCCCCCCAAATTTCGAACGTCGAAGCGTCAAACACAACGGCTCCGGTCTGCAATATCCTTGTTTGTTCGTTTAGCTCAACATAATTCGTATTTTTTACTAAACGCGTCACATTCCGATGCTCGACCATGACCCCCTTAGGCTTCCCTGTTGTTCCCGAAGTGTAAATGACATAGGCCATATCGTTCGGTCCGGACACTTCAACCAGGTTAAAGGAGTCTTCCTTCCGTAAGCTCGGATCATTCAACGCAACAAGTCTGGCGGAAAGTGAGCCGTATTCCGGCGACTCCCCGTGAACCACCACCACTTTTGCTGCCGAATCCTCCACCATATAACGGATGCGTTCCATCGGAAAAGTAGAGTCCATAGGCACATAAGCTCCGCCTGCCTTTAAAATTCCCAGCATCCCGATCACCATGTCAATGGACCGCTCAACAATAAGACCTACGGGTTCATCGGCTTGTACACCGTCGGCCCGAAGCCTTCTCGCCAACTGGTTTGCCTTTTTATTCAAGTCGCCATACGTTAACCGCTCATCTCCGCTTATAACGGCCACTTGCTCCGACAACCTGGCGGCCTGCTCCTCAAACAACCGGTGAATGCTCTTTTCTTTCGGATAATCCACTGTCGTATCGTTAAATAGGGTCAGGATTTGCGCCTTCTCTTGTGCCGTTATGGTCTCGATCGACTTGAGCTCAGCCTTTGGATTTTCCAACATGGCGTCGATAAGCTGAATGAAATGCTTCGCCATCCGGTCTATCGTTTCTTTCTTGAACAACCGATCGGCATATTCGAGGTTGCATACGATTTGATCGCCTTCCTCGGCTGCATTAAGGGTCAGATCAAACTTGGCTACGGAATGCCTGCAAGGGTAAGGCTTCATCTGCAGACCGTCAAGATCCAATGACCCTAAGTCCATATTTTGCAGCACAAACATCGCATTGAATAACGGATTGCGGCTCGTATCCCTTTGAACATCAAGCCTGTCCACAAGCTCCTCGAAAGGATAATCCTGGTTCTCAAATGCTTTGAGCGCAATAGCTCTGACTTCCTCCAAATAGGTCAGGAACGGCTTTTCTTTCGCAGGATTACTGCGAATCGCCAGCGTATTCACAAACATGCCGATGATCGGCTCAAGCTCGGCATGCCGCCTTCCCGCTATGGGAGTTCCTACGATAATATCTTCTTGCCCGCTGCATTTTGATAGAAAAACCGTATACACCGCCAGCAGTACCATGTACAAGGTAGATCCGGTCTGTGCAGCCAGCTTCCTTAGCTCTTCGCTTCGCTGCCGGTCGATCCTAAATTCGAGCATATCACCCGAAAAGCTTCTCGTGGCTGGTCTGGCATAGTCGGTCGGAATATCGAGAACCGGAAGGTCTCCCTTAAACGTATCCAGCCAGTACGCTTCTTGCTGGCGCATCCACTCGCTGGAAATTCCCGCCCGCTGCCATACCGAATAATCCTTATACTGAATCCGAAGAGCCGGAACCTCTTCTCCCCTATAGAAGCGGGCAAGCTCTTTCACCAGATTGCCCATCGAGACCCCGTCCGAGATGATGTGATGCATCTCAAACAGCAAGATATGTCGGCTGGGGTTCATCTCAATCAAACCTACGCGCAGCAGCGGAGCCCGCTTCAAGTCAAATTGACGGAAAAAGGCTCGTATGTACGCTTCTGCTTCCGCTTCACTACATCGTTCATACTCTACCTTAAAATCCACATGGCGGTGTATAAGCTGAACCGGCTCCCCGTTCCTAATGTCGAAGCTGGTGCGCAAAGTTTCATGACGAAGAATTAACTTGTGGAAGGCTTCCTCAAACTTGACCCGGTCAAGCGCTCCCTCTATCGTCATGACGCCCGGCATATTGTAGCTGGTCTCCCCGCCCTCCAGTTGACTTAAAATATACATGCGCTTCTGAGCCGAGGAAACCGGATAGTAGTCGCTTAGCTCAATGACCGGGATAGAAGCATACGCCCGCTGCTCCAGCTCAGCAATCCTGCCCGCCATTTGCTCAATCGTAGGATGTTCAAACACTTCTCGCAGCGGCACTTGGATATTCATCTCTTTGTGGATGTTACCGACCAAAGTCGTTGCCCGCAACGAATGTCCCCCGAGCTCAAAGAAGTTGTCCTTGACTCCAATGTTCCGAACGCCAAGCACTCGTTTCCAGATCCGAACCAGCTTGGCCTCCACCGCGTTACGGGGAGCCACATATTCAACTCCGGTGTTCACAATCCCCTCCGGGGCAGGCAAGGCTTTTCGGTCAATCTTGCCATTAGGCGTTAACGGCATACGCTCCAGCTGTACGAAGCAGGCCGGCACCATATAGCCCGGCAGTACTCCGGACAACGCTGCTCTTAGTTCGCG
>NZ_BIMB01000090.1 GCF_004000865.1 Paenibacillus elgii NBRC 100335
GGCGGACTTTTCCATAAATAGGCCTCCTTATTTACATTATTGTAAGCAATAAAAAAGCCTATCGAAGATTTTGATAAAAGGAAGTAAACTTGCAGTTACATCCTTTTATCTATTTCCTTCGATAGGCTTTAGGCCTATGCTTTATTGTTAATTTCACCGTTAGTTCATTGTTTTTATATACTCAAAATATCATATTTCAACTTTTTTTACAATAAGCTAAGTTACTATTACACATTAATCTCTGTTAATGTTCTTTTTTTTTGATAAATATACTTATAATCAAATATTAACATTATATCCATGTTAGGCAATTTTTCATTGATTGTTTTAAGCATTTCTTTACGTAAATTGGAGTAATGTACACCCTCCACTTTTTCAAATTTAATAATTATTCTACATGAATTGCTTTTATTTTCAAGAATAATAGAAATGTCTTTGCTTGATATTAGAATATTTTTTTTTTTAAATTGTTCTATAATGTATATCAAAATACTTGAGTGAATTTTTTTAATCATTTTTCTTTTAGATTGTAAATGTAATTTGTAACTCAGTACTCTAAAGCATATAGTTAAAATACAAACAATAACCACTAATAACGGTAAAATTTTGTAAGTACTTTGAATGAAATAAAGAATTATATTTGAAATAATTAGTGAAAAAGGAGTTATCAGATTTTTTAGTCCATACAAAACAGATGGATCAGCTAATAAACTTTTACTCATTTGATCTCTTGTATAATAATATGTAAAAATCAAGGAGAGAAGTATGATAACATTCGTAACAAAAAATATTATCATATCTACCCCTCCTAATAATTTAGCGAATTTTTATTGTCTTTGTTTCAATCATATTGCCCTTATCTTGATCAGTAACAATAATGTCAAGATTATGCATATCTTTTTCCCAGAACTCATCCAAAAACTTTTTTAATTCCTCCAAATCGAAATTACATACATACAATCCCTCATTTTCGTCAAATGTCAACTCCAAATCTTCTGATCTATAGTGTTCTGTGTTTATTGACACTTTAAAAAATGCATTAAGTTTTTTTGTTGTAATTTCTTTTCTTGTTTTAATTTCAATTATTGACAATTTAACACAGTATTTATTCTCTTCGATAACATTAATATCTTCTTTAAGGAAAAACGACACATAGTACTGAGCGCCGTTGAAAAAATGCAACTCAAATCGTTCATTACTAATACATATATATCTTGCGTTTTGAATATGCTCTGTTTTTAATGACTTAGCTGTAAATCCATTTCGTTTTTTAATTGTTATATCCATAGGGTTCTCAAGCCCCACTTGTGTTAACAGCTCAAATATATTCTCCGGTGTAGCGATACCTTGAAATATATTCTGAATCAAGGTCTCATCAATATAAAATTCTCTTGTGTTTTTATTACCAAATATATCAATTTGTTCGACTTTAATTATTCTCTCTTTATTCCTATAAAGAATTACTTCGCCTGTAACACCCTCTTGATTAGGGATAATAACTTTTTGAGATGAAGGTTTTACTCCCTTTATTGCAAAAACTTTTTGAATTTCATCATATTTTTTCTCAACTTCATAATAATCCAAATAGAAGTTAATAACAATCTTTGGGAGTGCACCATCTGAAACAAACACTTTCTCAGTATGAACTTCTTCTGTATTTCCTAAAATATCCTTTGAAAAAATCTTCAATGTATTAAAATTATTTACTTTCCATTCTAATGGAATAATCCCGAAATTTTCAATTTGATCATATTTATTATTATTCAAACAAATATATGTGGAGTCATAATCATAGGTACCAGGAATTACTTCTTTAACATTCAATTGCACATCAATCGGAACAACCATTGAATCTTCTGAAATAATTTTTTCACTATTAGATTCAATGGTATAAATCGTTTTAGGTAAAATTATATTTTTGTCCTCTTCAGTCTTTACATTCTCAATAATTGAAGGTACCTCTACAATAAGATCTTTATCTTTATTAACCAATAACTTCATTTCCACAAGATCATCTGCGATATTCAGTTTTGCACTTTTACCCTTGTTAATATTGAAAGTACTAAATGCTTTGACTTTTTTTCTTTTGCCTTCCTCATATTCTTCAATGGAAACAGATGTGGGTCCTTGGTCGTAAGCTTCAATAAATATAGTATTAGCAGGGAGTTGATTTACGTCATTATGAGGTTGTTTGACATGTTCTTCTTTATTAATCCCCTGCATAATAATATATGTTGTACTACCTAATGAAGTGACATTGTACTTTTGCCTTTCATCAAGAAGCTCTTTTAAGAAATCTTCATCTAGAATACCAATATTACCGAATAAAACATTTCCTTCTTCATCTGTCAGCGAAACAATTACTGGACAAGCTACCTTAATTATCTTACCTGAAAAACCTAATCCTGCAATCTGATTATATTGCCTATATACACCATCAATTTCCTCATTAGGTACCCCATCAAGAATGTTTCCAATAATTTTGAGAGCAAGTTCTTCACGTACTATTTTTTGATGAGATGACTTTATAAAGTATTTATTTTGGGATGCTGACATGGCACTAATTATCGGCACAGTACCGTCACCTTCACCAAAAATACCTTCAGGTTCATTTAAATTATTTTCTTCAATACTACATAAAGTTTCAGTTCCATATGCGAGAATCTCGTAATGTTCAACTTCCACTTCGTTTTCTGCAGGAGAACTTAGCTTTTCATAAAATTCATCTAAAACATTAGTAAAATCATGATCCCTCGAATTTAACAGTGGATAGTATTTTTCTCGTAATAGTGACCAGTCATATACCTTTTCATTCTTATCTTTTAGGCAAGAAAAACCATGCTTACTCATATATAAGTGATTATAATTAGAACTTGGGAGAAGTTGGTATATACTCGGGAAATAAGGAGCAATTTTTTTACTTGTCTCCACCGTAAGGACTAGTTGATTACTATCAGAAGGAACACCATTACCATATTTAAGAGTTTTATATGCAGTTGGTGAGCCATTCCATGGTGTCGCAAGTGTGATCAATTTGGTTACTTTTGATTTGGCGTCTTTAAATTCTGGATCATCTGAATTTATGAAAAGCCTTGCAACTATTCCACCCATACTATGCGCAACGATTATTACCTCTTCTGCCTTTTCAAGGATCGAACCGGCTAATAAAGAGATATGTTCTAAATTATTTAATCGCCAATCATAAGGAACCGGGGTTACTTTTCCATAGTTAGATAAATTCTTTAAAATCTTTGTATAAACAAGTGGCTCAATAAAACTAGCCTTAATTTCTGAATCATCAATATTAGTTAACTGTTGATAAACACTATCTAGCATTTTGTTACTGTATGGGATATATGACGGCCAAATAGGGAACAAATCTTTTTTTAGTCCACTTCCCATAATTCCAGGCAAAAATATTATTTGTCTCAAGATAATTCAGCTCCAGATCTGTAGTCTCAAGACATAATTCTACATATTATTCCAAAATCCTCCTCTACAATCATGAAGTTAGGAAAAAGTATTATTTGTTATTCCCCTATAGTTTTTAGTACTTACTTTTCTCCTATATTATCCAAAACTTTTCATTCCTTTTCCTCGACTTTTCCTCCCGGTGGGCTACATTCTCTTCCTTGGTGTTGGGAGTATATCTCACGTAAATCATTATGTATATTTATTTAATTCTTTGTATTATTATCGACTTTTATCTGGTTATCATTATTACATAAAACATTTATTATCTAATGTAATAATAATTCCCTAAAGTCAGTTACTGTAAAGGAATGAAGATACAATCATTACCTACATACCATTTGCTGCCCCTCCCGCCCGGCGTCGCAAGCGTTAATCAGCAGGCCGCTCCGTTTGGCCAGCTCGGCGATGACCTTGAGCTGGTCCTTCGTCTTCGGATTGGGTACAAGCTTGAAGCGCTCCGGAATGATCGGCAAATCGTTGAAGTTCCATTTTTTGTATTTTTCATCGTACGCATCCGGTTCGGCGAGACCGATCAGGTGCCCGATGGCCCAGGTGATAATATACTTCTCGCCTTCGATATGCGTGCGTTGGTTTTTCGCCTTCGGCTCGATGGCGGCCGCAATATTGCGCCCCATGTCCGGCTTCTCGGCGATAACAAGCGTCTTCATCCGTCAACTTTCCTCTCCTATGCCGATGAAAATTGCAGCGTACGGCACCGGCATTTGCAAGCCGTATTTCGAAAACGTGCTTCATCATATTATACCATAACCCCCTTCCCGTCGACCCGTTCCTTGGAAAAACGAGCAAAAAAACAGCAGGCCGGTTGACTGACCGACCTGCTGTTGCGTTTAGCCTCGTACTTTATTCATGTCACCCTAAACGGTGAGCAGCAGCTCTTTGATCCCGTACGCGAACGTGCTTTCAAGCGGCTTTAAAGTAAAGCCCGCGCTTAAGCGGAAGTCGGGATACCGCCGGATCCATTCTTTTAAGACGATCTCCGCTTCCATACGAGCCAGCGGCGCCCCGAGACAAAAATGAATGCCCCGGCCAAAGGCCATGTGCAGATTCGGCTTGCGCGGCACCACGAACTGCTCCGCATTCGGAAACTGCTTTTCGTCGCGATTGGCCGCGCCCATCCAGGCGATAACGTATTCCCCTGCGCGAAGCTCTTTCCCTCCCAAGACGACGTCTTCTTGCACGAAACGAAATGAAGCCTGCACGGGCGAACGAAAACGCAGCACTTCTTCAATCGCCGCAGGCAGCAATTCGTCCGGCTCATTTTTGATTTGCCGGTACACCTCCGGGTATTCCAAGAACGTATAGATTGCATTGGTAATCAAATTGGTCGTCGTTTCGTTTCCGGCTACGAGCAGCAAGATGCAAAATCCGACGATCTCTTCTTCCGTTAAGCTCTCGCCATTCACGCTGGCCTGAAGCAGCACGGAAATGATGTCGTCCGCAGGCTCCATTTTTTTCAGTTCGATGATTTCCTTGAAATAGGCATACAGCTCTCCGACCACCTGCTGCTGCTTCCGGAGCTGCTCGCTTCTGGCTTCTTCGCTGTTGTTTGCCGGTCCCGCAACGGCCTGATCGGACCAATCTTTAAATTTGCGTTTGTCTTTCGCAGGAACTCCGAGCATTTCGGCGATCACCCGGACCGGAAGCGGATAAGACAACTGCTCGACGAGATCGATCTCCCGCTCTCCTTCGATGTCATCCAACAATTCGTTCGTAATCGCCTGAATCCGCGGCTCCCAATCCTTCATCGCTCTGGGAGTAAAAGCTTTATTGACAATGTCGCGCATCTGCGTATGCTTCGGCGGGTCGAGATTGAGGAGGCCGTTCTCGAAAAGCGACTTCCCGTCGCGAAAAATACGGGATGAAATGTCCAACGACAGAAAAATGAGTACTTTGAAATCCTTTATCCATGGGTGGTCTGCAAAAAAAGTAATTTTTTTCTGTCGTTGATTTGCGGCGGAAAAGTGAATACTTTTCTGAGTAGCGATAGAAAAATAATCCGTTCTTCTTTTCGTAGTTTCAATTGGCATGGCAAACCCTACTAGGCTGAGGGGGGTTTTACCCAAGAGGAAAGCAAGAGAACGAGCAGATCCATGTAAAACCGGTCTAAAAATGAAAATGAAGAGAGAGGGTATTAAGTAAACGGTACCCGATTACCCATGATCCTCAACTCTGGATTAACTGCTTACAGGTCGCTTTCTCTCAAGCGGGTTGCTCGAATTAAAGAGGCTGGCAATACGGGGAAGGACTGCGCTATACTCAGCATCAACCTAGGAAATACCGGCAAGGAGAACATCCATTGCAGTAAAAGGCCCCAACGCAAGGGACTATTGAACTCACGCTTAAGGGAACGAGTATATTCCCATTTCCATCGGTTAACGCTGCTCTCGCCTCGCAGATAACGGTCAGCAAACGGTGCGCATAAGCAGGCTGAACGCAGCGCCATGGACATTCCGTCTCCACAGAGAGGAGGAACCATAACGGCCGCATCCCCTACAAGCGGGAACCGATCCCATGCGGACCAAATGTGATTCAGTTGGACGGGTGCTACAGCAGCTTGTGTCCCGGGAACCGGAACGACTTTGTCCAGTATAGCTTTAAGCTTCGGATTTCTTCGTCCCGCGGCGTAGATCCAGTCGACAACAGTTTTTTCCTTGTTTTGGAATGTATTCTTCTTTAGCAAGGCTGCAACATTCAACTTACCGTCCTCAACGGGAGAGAGGCCCAAATAGCCGCCAGGGAAAAAATAAAGCTCTACAACCGGCCCCAAATCAATGCCTGTATAATGGGATTTCACACCGATATACCTTGAATCGGGTGATCTCTGATCCAAAACCTTTGGTACCCCTTGGCCTCCCCAAGCAGCAATTACCGCTCTTGAGCGGAAGGAGAATTCTTCTCCTCCTTGTCGGGTTTCAATTCTATATCCATGGTCTGCGGGGGTCACAGAGGCGACCTTCTGCCCAGTGATCATTTCAACACCGGACCCTATCACCGATTGATGGAGTGTTGTATCCAAGGCAAACCGGCTTATCCCTAGGGCAGTGCCCGGAAGGGGAATGTCTAAGGTATCACCTTCACTCAAGATAATGCGTGCCTGGTGAATCTTTGCAGGCTGAAGCGATTCAACAGTTTCTTGAAAACCCAAAGAACGCAGCATGACTTGGGATTCCGGCGATAAAAACTCGCCACAGACTTTATGACGTGGAAAACGATTCCCGTCAATCAGAATGACGTCCCAACCCCGATCGGCAAGAACTTTTGCCATACTGCTCCCGGAGATTCCCGCGCCAATCACTACCATATCTCGAATCCGTTGCATAATCTTCAGCTCCATATGACGATGAAGTTACAGCCTATCCTTTCCAATGACGACAGCATACCGGAACAACGGTATCCATGAATAAGTGAAACGAGTGATTCCTAGGGTTTGACGAAGGTGTTGCCAATCGGAGGATTGAAAGCCTTTGGCCACAGAGAGCGGTCCGTCGTGCCGGATATAACGATTCCTCGAAACGATTCTCGAAGTAAGCCAGACGGCTACCCAAGGAATCCAATTCCGATGGATATCGTTAATCACTACGCCCAACCGGGATGCTCTGAGCATGCTATTTACAGTTTGAGGAAGCTCCTCATCCGTAAAATGATGAAGGAACTGTGTCCCTGTAACTATGTCTGCGTTTTTTTCCGGAAGCTCAAACAAATTGCCGCGCTTCACCTGTACCCTAGGCTCATGATAGAAAATCCTTTTTGCCTCCTCACAGGCTTCCTCCGTAATGTCAACTAAAGTGATGACCAGATCAATGCGGTTAGAATCAGCCCATTCGAGCAAACGGCGGTTCACATCGCCTGATCCGCAGCCGACATCAAGTATAGTGAAGCTTTTGGGTTTATTCGCTTGTATCCATAATTGGGACACTCCGTAAAGTGTGGGCAGTGCAGCGCGAAATATCCGATTCAGCCTGCGAAGATGCCACAACGCTTCACGGAGTTCGGGCCCCCCTTTGGACAAATCATCCATCAGTTCCGGCTCAGCGGTACGATGCCTCAACCGATTAAACATAGGATATCCCTATGCCGGCTGCTCCTAATGGGATCCCGTTCGGAAAATAATCTACTTCGATCAGCTCTGCGGTGAGTCCAGGACCAAAAGCTAAGGCGATGCCGCATATGGGATGGGTATCCGTTCCCGCGGGCGTCAGCTCGCGTCTGTATTCATCAAGAACGAACAAAATTGTAGCCGAGGATACATTTCCGTAATTACGAAGCGTATTTCGGCTAGGACGGGTTTGCTCCTCCGATAATGCGAACAAATCTTGCAATGTATCTATGATACCTCGCCCTCCGGGATGAATGGCCCATAGCTCCGGCAAGGTCTTCCCGTTGAAAATTTGCTCAATCTCTGCTGGGACGTATCGGCCCAACAGCTTAGGAATATTCGGCGACAAATATAAATCGAACCCGTAATTGCCGACTTCCCATACCATCTCATCGGTGGTATCGGGTAAAAGGACTGTATTCCCTTTACCCAGCCGAAAAACTTTCTTATGCTCAGGACGGGCTCTGCCTACAACGCAAGCGGATGCACCATCCCCGAAGAATGAAGCGCCGAACAACGCCTCCCTTTGGCTGGAGGGCTGAATATGTAGCGTACAGAGTTCCACACAAACAATCAATACATTTGCTGAACGCATGCCCGCCACGATCTGTCTCGCTAAGCTGACCGCCTTCAACCCGGCCGCACAACCAAGAAATTGCAGCGGCATTCGCTGGACATTCGGCGACAAACCGAGACGCATAGTCAAATCCACATCCATTCCAGGAAGAAATTGTCCCGTACAGCTCACCGTGATCAAATGCGTAATATCCGAAACGGCCGTATGGCTATCCTCCAGGGCTTTTTTCGACGACTCTAATGCCAAAGGGACGGATTCCCTCTTATACCGCTCCATACGTTCCTTCGTTGAAGGTACATTTTCCAGAGAATCTGAAGGAAAATAGCGACATTCGGCAGCCGGACTCAGCAGGTCCGGCTCGCAAGTATAACGGGTTTCCACCCCGCACTGTTTAAAGATTCGCTTCGACCATCGCATGGAGTCGGAATGTTCTTTTAGTGCATCGGTCAATCTTTCCAACACCTCGAGCTGGTCCAACCGATAGGCAGGAACGGCCGTACCGATTCCAAGAATAGCGACATCTGATGTGAAGAGTTCCTTTTCCATCTTTTAGCTTCATCCCTTTATAATGTAATCACTTATTTGAAGAACTTAGTAGGATTCGATCCTTCTCAGAGACTTCGCCGCTGGCCCCTCCAGTACGTCTCCCTCGTAGGAGAATCTAGATCCGTGGCAGGGGCAGTCCCATGTCTTCTCGCCGGCATTCCACTCAACTTCACATCCCATATGCGTACAGGTAGTATCTACCACGTGTAGCTTTCCTTGGGGATCTCGGTAAGCTCCCGCACGTTTGCCATGGACCCGGACAACGGCCCCTTCGTCATTCTGCAGCTCCTCCGTCGTTTGGTGGACCATCTCCAACTTGCCGGCGATGAAATGTCCGGCTGCATCAGCATTTTGGATCAGGAACGTTTTAATATCGGGGTCCGTATGAAACCTGGATGGAGTGAAAAGCTCGCTATACAGGGTATCTTCGCCTAAGATCAGCCTTGAGTTCAACAAGGCCGCTGCTACGCTTGATGTCATGCCCCATTTTTTGTACCCGGTGGCAACCATAATATTGGGTTTATTGGAAGCAATCGGACCGATATAAGGGATCTTATCCAGTGAAATCAGATCCTGGGCTGACCAACGATAATGGATTTCTTTCAATCCGAAGGTTTCTTCGCCGAACTGCTGCAACGCTTCATAGTGTTTGATTGTGCAGATCCCCTGTCCTGTTTTGTGGCTTTCTCCGCCGATCAAAACCATCCGCTTTCCATCGACTGTAACCGGCCGAAGCGAACGTTTGGGCTCCTCCGCGCTTAGGTACATTCCTTGAGGATATGCTTTTTCCGTTTCAGCAAGTAAGACATACGATCGTTCCGCGTGCAGCCTGGAAAAGTAGAACCCTCCCCCATCATAGAAAGGAAAATGCGAACACGACACGATATAATCAGCGGTGATTTTATAACCTTCCGAGGTGGTCAACGAAACCGTTGTCCCCGGATCTGCGCTGATCGCAGTCGTGTTTTCGTAAATGTCCCCTCCGAGGCGAATTACTTCTTTCACCATATGCGCTATAAAAGCTGCAGGATGAAAGTGAGCTTGCTCAGGCATTACGATAGCCCCTTCGACGGAAAAAGGTAGCAAAGTTTGTTCCACATAGGTGCCGGGTATTCCCAAAGCTTCATAAGCTTGAATTTCAGACGTCAGCTTACTCACATAGGCATTAGAGGAGGTATATATGTATGCGTCCTCCTCCATTAAGTCGCACAGGATTTCTTGCTCCCGAACCATTTTCTTGATAAATTCCATGGCTTCCCGATTGGCATCGTAGTACATTATTGCTTTTTCCTTGCCAAAGTGAGAGAGCAATTCACTATAAATCAAATCATGCTGTGCCGTAATTTTTGCTGTAGTGTGCTTTGTTGTCCCTGAAAGTAGATGTCCGGCTTCCACTAAGGCAACCTTGAGTCCTTTCTTTGAGAGCAGATAAGCCGTTAAGATTCCTGTGATTCCTGCTCCCACTATGGCTGCATCCACCTTTACATCTTGCGCAAGCTTAGTAAAATCAGGCAGCGTTGTCGAGGCGAGCCAATATGATTCCGGAAAGTCAGGAATCTTCGATTCGTGAAAATATTGTATTTTCAATTCGCTTCTCCTTACTACTATTTTTGCATAATATATCCAAATTATTTCGGGTTTATTCTGTTGTTTCTTTTAGTTCATTTAAGTCTTCACATTATTGAACAACCAATTTTTAATACTCAGTCATACATTTAAATTTTTGTAATCAAGGGCAAGATAAATATGAAGTAACGAACGTTCAAATTTGCTTCGACAAAAATGGAAAAATAGCTGGTCACAAGAACGTGAAATAACTTTGTTATAAAAGCAAACCAAACTATTATTAGGGAGGTTTAAAATGAATTGTAACGTTGGGAAAACGGAGCAGGTGTTTAGAATTTCAATTGGAGTCACGATTGTGTTGATGGGGCTGTATTACAAAAATTGGTGGGGAATAATCGGATTAGCTCCAATCATTACTGGTGCAACCCGTTATTGTCCAGCGAATGCTCTCCTAGGAATTCAGAATTGCCAAGTGTCAGAAAAAAATAAAGTATTAGACTGAAAATAAAGTATTAGACTAGGAAAATATAGTTGTAGACTGACGCGCCGGCAACGGCGGCCGGCCGAGCAGCTGCAGTTCGCGCTCCTGGTTCTTTCGGATGAAGTCCGGCTTTGCGATCGGCG
>NZ_BIMB01000091.1 GCF_004000865.1 Paenibacillus elgii NBRC 100335
GCTGGCTAGGGGCTACCTGAACCGTCCCGAGCTGACGGCGGAGAAATTCGTGACGGTTCCGTTTGCACCGGAGAAGCGAATGTATCGGACAGGGGACCTCGCGCGGTGGCTACCGGACGGAAACATCGAATATCTGGGCCGGATCGACCATCAGGTCAAAATTCGCGGCTATCGGATCGAACTGGGAGAAATCGAAGCCCAGCTCATGAAGACGGAGGCGGTGAAGGAAGCGCTTGTGATCGCGTGGGAGGACGAGTCCGGACAGAAGCAGCTCTGCGCGTACTTCACGGCGGAGCGTCCGCTAGCCACCGGAGATCTCCGAAGCGAATTGGCCGGGGCGCTGCCGGGGTATATGATTCCGACGCACTTCATGCAGCTGGAGCGCATGCCGTTGACGCCGAACGGCAAAGTAGACCGCAAGGCGCTGCCGGCGCCGGAAGGAACGGCACACACGGGAGCGGAATACAGGGCTCCCCGGACTTCCGTGGAGCAGACATTGGTTTCTGTATGGCAAGGGGTGCTGGGTGTCGGATCGATCGGGATTGATGACAACTTCTTCGATCTTGGCGGCGATTCCATTAAAGCGATCCAAGTTTCTTCCAGATTGTTTCAGGCCGGATACAAGCTGGAAATGAAAGATTTGTTCAAGTATCCGACCGTCAAGGAGCTGGGGACACGCGTTCAAGCGGCCAACCGAACCGCTGAGCAGGGAATCGTTGTCGGAGCAATGAAGCTGACGCCGATTCAGCGCTGGTTCTTCGGGCGGCAGTCGCCCGATCCGCATCATTTTAACCAGGCCGTTATGCTATACCGGGAACGCGGCTTCGAAGCAGAGGCGCTTCGCCGGACGATGAAAAAGATCGCCGAGCATCACGATGCGCTGCGCCTCGTTTTCCGCATGACGGAACAAGGCTGGGAAGCGTGGAACCGAGGCTTGGACGAAGGCGAGCCGTACAGCTTGGAAGTCGTGAACCTGAAAGGCGAAACGGACTGCGCGCAAGCGATTGAGGCGAAGGCCAACGAAATTCAAGGCAGCTTCAGCATGAGTGAAGGGCCTTTGGCGAAACTGGGGTTGTTCCAATGCGACGAGGGCGACCACCTGCTGATCGTTATTCATCATTTGGCGGTGGACGGGGTATCGTGGCGGATATTGCTTGAAGATTTTGCGGCGGGCTATGAGCAAGCCGTGAGCGGATCAGACATTCGACTCCCGCAAAAGACCGATTCGTTCCGGCAATGGGCGGATCGTTTGACGGACTATGCGAAAAGTCCGGCGATCGAGAACGAATGTTCGTATTGGAAGCAAGTGGAGCAAGTACGCGTGATCCCGCTGCCGAAGGATGACATGCAGGCGGCGCCGCAGGTCGGGGATAGCGAAGCGGTCACGGTCCAATGGACGAGGGAAGAAACGGAACGGCTGCTCAAGGAAGCGCACCGCGCCTACGGCACGGAGATGAACGACCTGCTGCTAACCGCATTGGGCCGGGCGATTTATGCCTGGACCGGCATCGGGCAATTGGTCGTGAACGTGGAAGGTCACGGCAGAGAGCCGATTGTTCCGGACATGGACATTACGCGTACGGTGGGCTGGTTCACCAGTCAGTATCCGGTCGTTTTGGAGATGGGAACGGACAAGGGGCTGGCTGATCAAATCAAGAAGATCAAGGAAGGGCTTCGCCGGATTCCGCACAAAGGGGTCGGGTACGGAATTTTGAAGTACCTGTCGGCTCCCGAAGAGGGCGGCACCGGCTCCAGCTCCATCCATCCGGAAATTAGCTTTAACTATTTGGGTCAATTCGACCAAGACTTGGAAAATAGCGCCCTACAGCTATCCCCCTATTCGACAGGGGCATCGATAAGCGCTAACGCATGGCGGACCTGCGCCCTGGATATCAACGGGATGATTTCCGAAGGAACGCTGAAGCTGACGATCGGCTACAGCGGCAAGGAGTACCGGAAAGAAACGATGGAGCGAGTGGGAGGACTGTTGAAGGCAAGCCTTCGGGAAGTCGTCGAGCATTGCCTTGGGAAGGAGCGCGCCGAGCTGACGCCAAGCGATGTCCTGTACAAGGAATTGACCCTGGAGGAGCTTGACGCGCTGGTGGAACAGACCGCCCATATTGGCGAGATTGAAAATGTGTACACCTTGACGCCGCTCCAAAAGGGGATGCTGTTCCACAGCTTGATGGACCCGGATTCGGGAGCCTACTATGAGCAAACGACCTTTACGCTTGAGGGAAGCTTCGAGGCAGCCGTTTTTGAAGAAAGCCTGAACGCGTTGGCGCAGCGCCATGAGGTATTAAGAGCGAACTATTATAGCGGTTGGCAGGAAGAGCCGCTGCAGGTCGTATTCCGGAACAAGCGTCCTAGTTTCCGGTATGAGGACCTGCGCTGCATGGATGAGGAGCAGCGCGAGGCGTATGCCCAACGCTTGGCCGGCGAGGGTAAGGCCAAGGGCTTCGATCTGGGGCAGGATTCGTTGATGAGGATATTGGTGCTGCGAACCGGCGACGAGACCTATCGTTTCCTGTGGAGCTTCCACCATATTGTGATGGACGGCTGGTGCTTGTCCCTGGTGGCCAAAGAGGTGTTCGAAACTTATTTTGCCACCCTGGAGCAAAGGCGGCCGGAGCTTGGAACCCCTCTCCCGTACGGCCGGTACATCGAATGGTTGCAGTCGCAGAATCGGGAAGCGGCTTCCAAGTATTGGAGCGACTATTTGGCGGGGTACGAGCAGGGAACCGTTCTGCCTCAGGCGAAATCCGGGAAAAAGGAAGGCGTCTACGCCGCCGAGACGCTGGCCCGCTCCTTCGGGGAGAAGTTGACGCGGGACATTGACCTCACGGCGAAGCAGCATCGGGTAACCGTGAATACCTTAATTCAGACGGCTTGGGGCGTTCTGCTGCAAAAATATAACGGCAGCGAAGACGTCGTGTTCGGAAGCGTCGTATCCGGCAGGCCGGCGGAGCTTCCCGGCATTGAGACGATGATTGGTTTGTTTATTAATACGATCCCGGTCCGCATCCAAAATGTTCCGGAGCAATCTTTCGCCTCCGTCATGAGAAGCGTGCAGGAGCAATCGCTGGCGGGCCAGGCGTACGAGACGTACCCGCTCTACGAGATTCAGGCGCAAAGCGAGCATAAGTCAGGTCTGATCGATCACATTATGGTGTTCGAGAACTATCCTGTCGATGAGCAGATGGAGCAGCTCGGAGATCATCGTTCCGTCAGCTTTGAGATCAAGGACGTTCATATATCGGAGCAAACGAATTACGATTTCAACCTGATCGTGGTTCCTGGCGATGAGATTGCATTGCGGATGGAGTACAACGCGTGCGTCTATGACCGGGCGGCGGTGGAGCGGATTTACGGACATCTGGTTCGCGTATTGGAACGAATTACGGCTGATCCGCAGATTCACGTTGGCGAGCTGAATGTGCTGACACCGGAGGAGCAGACGCAGATTCGAGTCCGGTTCAACGATACGGAGGCGGACTATCCGCGGGAAAAAACGATCCACGCACTGTTCGAGGAACAGGCGGAGCGCGCGCCGGAGCAGGTCGCGGTCGTCTACGAGGAGAGCCAACTAACATACGGCGAGCTGAACGAGCGGGCGAACCGGCTGGCGCGGACGCTGCGGGCCGAAGGCGTCCAAGCGGATACGCTGGTCGGCATCATGACGGATCGCTCGCTGGAGATGGTCGTCGGCATCCTCGCGATCCTGAAAGCCGGCGGAGCGTATGTGCCGATCGATCCGGAGTATCCGGAGGAGCGCATCCGCTACATGCTGGAGGACTCGGGAGCCAGGATGCTGTTGGTGAAGCATCTGTCGTACGATAAGCTCGCTTTTTATGAAGGGACGCTTATCGATTTGGATGATGCGGCGGTTTACGATCCGGACGGAAGTAACCTGAAGCACGTCGCGGGTCCGAACCATCTGGCCTACGTCATTTACACTTCGGGAACGACCGGCAAGCCGAAAGGAACGCTGATCGAGCACAAAAATGTCGTGCGGCTGCTGTTTAACGAGCGGAATTTGTTCGACTTCGGACCGTCGGATACGTGGACGCTGTTCCATTCGTACTGCTTCGATTTCTCGGTCTGGGAGATGTACGGGGCGCTGCTGTACGGAGGCCGGTTGATCATAGTGCCGGTGATGACGGCACGAAGCCCGCAGCAGTTCCGCGAGCTGCTGAAGGCCGAGCAGGTCACGATACTGAACCAGACGCCGACGTATTTCTACCAGCTGATGCAGGAAGAGCTGGGCTACGACAGCAAAGAGTTGAAGCTAAGACAGATCATTTTCGGCGGGGAAGCGTTAAGTCCGGCGCTGCTGAAAAGCTGGAAGGCGAAATATCCGCACGTGCAGCTGATTAATATGTACGGGATCACGGAAACGACGGTGCATGTGACGTACAAGGAGATAACCGAGCGCGAAATCGCGGAAGGCAAAAGCAACATCGGAAAGCCGATCCCGACACTCAGAGCGTACATTATGAACGAGCGGCGGCAATTGCAGCCGGTCGGGGTCCCCGGCGAGCTGTATGTGGCCGGGGACGGGCTGGCGCGAGGCTATTTGAACCGCGCGGACCTGACGGCGGAGCGCTTCGTGGAGCATCCGTTTGCAGCGGGCGAGCGGATGTACCGCACGGGCGATCTCGCGCGCTGGCTGCCGGACGGCAGCATCGAATATTTGGGCCGGATCGACCATCAGGTGAAAATCCGCGGCTACCGGATCGAGCTGGGCGAGCTCGAAGCGCAGCTATTGAAGGTGGAGACGGTGCGCGAGGCGATTGTCATCGCACGCGAGGACGAAGAGGGGCAAAAGCAGCTGTGCGCCTATTTTGTAGCGGATGCCGAGTTGACGGCTGGCGGACTCAAACAGGCTCTTTCCGCCGAACTGCCGAATTACATGCTCCCGTCGTACTTCGTCCAGCTCGATGCGATGCCACTGACGTCCAACGGCAAGGTCGACCGCAAAGCGCTGCCGGCTCCGGAGGGAAGCCTGCAGCTCAACGCGAAGTATGTCGCGCCTCGAACTCCGATCGAGCTTCGGCTCGCGCGGATTTGGCAGGAGGTGCTTGGCGTCCAGCGTATCGGGATAAATGACAATTTCTTCGACCTCGGCGGGCACTCTTTACGAGCGACGACGATGGCGGCCAAAATTCATAAGGAACTTCATATCCGCGTTCCGTTGAAGGAAGTGTTCCAAGCTCCGACGATCGAAGCCTTGGGGAAAGTGATCGGGGCTATGGGTCAAACTGCGTACGAGACCATTCCGGTCGTCGAGGAAAGAGATTACTACCCGGTAACTTCTGCACAGAAGCAGCTGTATATTTTGAGCCATCTGGAAGGCGGAGAGCTCAGCTACAACATGCCGAACGTCATGTCTGTCGAAGGACCGCTTGACCCGCTTCGTCTGGAAGCGGCGTTCCGCGAGCTGATCGCGCGTCATGAATCGCTGCGCACCGGCTTTGAGATGGTTGACGGCGAGCTGGTGCAGAGGATCTACCGCGAAGCGCAATTTGACGTGGAATACATGCAGGCTGAAGAAGCGGAAGCCGAAGCCTACATGGCCGGATTCGTACGCGCCTTCCCTCTGGAGAAGCCGCCGCTGCTGCGCGTCGGATTAATCGAGCATAAACCTGACCGTCACACGCTGCTGTTTGATATGCATCACATCATTTCGGACGGCGTCTCTATGGGGATCTTAATCCAAGAGTTTGTCCGCCTCTATGGGGGCGAGACGCTGCCGCCATTGCGGATTCAATATAAAGACTATGCGGTATGGCAGCTTCGGCAAGCGTCCGAAGAGCGTTACAGACAGCTGGAAAGCTACTGGCTCGAAGCCTTGTCCGGGGATTTGCCCGTCTTGCATTTGCCGACCGACTACCCGCGGCCTGCGCGGCTTAGCTTCGAGGGGGCGCAGATCGACTTTATGGCGGATCGGGCTTTGACCGAAGCGGTGAAGGGGCTGGCCGATGCCAGCGGCAGCACGCTGTTCATGGTTCTGCTTGCCGCCTATACGGTTCTGCTGTCCCAATACAGCGGCCAGGAAGATATGATCGTGGGCACTCCGATCGCCGGCAGATTGTCGGAGGAGCTGCAGGGCGTCATCGGAATGTTTGTCGGCACCTTACCGCTGCGGAACTATCCATCGGAAGGAAAAACCTTCCTGAGCTACCTGCAGGAAGTGAAAGAAAATGCCCTGCAAGCCTTCGAGCATCAGGACTATCCGTTCGAAAAGCTGGTCGAGCGGCTTGACGCAGCCAAGGATGTAAGCCGCAATCCGCTGTTCGATACGATGTTCACGCTCCAGAACCTCGAACGGCAGGAGCACGGGATTGAATCGTTAACCTTCACCCGTCAGATTCGGGAGAACGGAAGCTCCAAGTTCGACCTGAGCTTTACAGTCATGGAGCAAGGCGACGAGCTTGTGTGCAGCATCGTTTACCGGACTAAATTGTTTAAAAAGAACACGATGGAACAGCTTTCGCAAGATTTCCTGGCGATCTTACAGGCGGTTACGGCCAATCCTCACATTCCGCTCGAAGAAATCGACCTGGCGGACGGTCCGAGCCCCGCAGATCCATTATTCGAAAATAAGGAGTTTGTGTTTTAAGCTGCGCATCCGTCTCGAACGGCTGGCGTTCAAAGGGTGTGAGTCGGAATGGCGGCCCGCCCTTTGAACCCGGGTTTTATAAATGAAGGAAAGAAAGAGGAGTGAATTCATGAAAAAGAACAGGACATATTGGAACGGCAGGTTTGATTCCGACGACAGTATCATTCGCCTGCTGCCCGTTAAAGGTCCTCAGTTCAGCGCGCCTGATGGAAAGCTGCGCTCTTATTCCTATACTTTTTCCGGCGGGATGAGCCAAAGAATGAAGGCGATAGGAAACGGTTCGTCCATGCTCCTGTTTACCATTTTGTTGGCCGGGGTAGAATGCCTGCTTCATCAGTATACCCAGGAAGAACATATCGTTCTGGGCATGCCGGTAGTCGGAAAAGACGGCGCACCTTTGCTGAATGAGCTGCTGCTTCTGAAGCATCGCATGATTGGCACTAGCGGCTTCAAATCGCTTTTGGGGGAAATTCATTCGTCCGTCGGCGAAGCAGTCGCCCATCAGAACGTGCCTTTCCAGACGATGATCGGCCCATTGGACATTCAATACGATCCGAATGGCAGACCGGTTGTCCATACAATGGTTTGCTTTAACGAAATCCATACCATGAGCTTCCTGGAAAATACAGCGGTCGATATTTTGTTTGCCTTCGAATCGGAACAGGACAGCATCGGTGTGAAGCTGATGTACAACGAACATTTGTACGATCCGGCTTTTATCGAGCGTTTGGCCGAGCATTTAAACCGGGTTTATTCCGTTGTCTTGTATCAGCCCGAGCATCGGATCGATCTCATCGATCTGCTGTCCGAGGCCGAAAAGACGCAGCTGTTGGTTGAATTCAACGATACCGCCCAAGACTATCCGCGCGAAAAAACGGTCCACAAGCTGTTCGAAGAACAGGCGCAGCGGACGCCGGGGCATACCGCCGCCGTATGCGGGGACGGCCGATTGACCTATCGGGAGCTGAATGAGAAGGCCAACCGGCTCGCTTGGACACTCCGGGAGAATGGCGTTCGGCCGGGTCATGTTGTCGGGATGATGACCGAGCCTTCGCTCGAGATGGCCGTAGGCATACTCGGGATCTTGAAAGCCGGTGCGGCGTACGTGCCGATCGCTTCCGAGCAGCCGCAGGACCGCATCCGGCACATTCTGGAGGATTCGGGGGCACGGCTGCTGCTGACGCAGCGTCGGCTGTCGGAACGGGCGGCTTTTGCGGAAAAGCGCCTCTATTTGGACGAAGCGGCCGCGTATTGCGGCAGCGATTCGAATCCCGAGTCGGACACCGGTCCGGACGGACTGGCTTATATCATCTACACGTCGGGGACGACTGGGCTTCCGAAGGGCGTTCAGGTTACGCATCAAGGGGTAAGCAATTTCGTGTCCTACTTCGTTCAGGATGTGAAGCTTTCCGGCAGCGACAAGTCGGTGCTGACCTCTTCCTACTCCTTCGATTTATCGCTGACGTCGATTTTTCCCGTGCTGCTGTCGGGGGGCGAGCTTCATCTGCTGGGGAAAGAGCAGTACATGGAGCCCGAGCTGCTGCTTCGCTATATTCGCGAGCATCGGATTACCTTCCTGAAAATGGCGCCGTCCCTGTTCAGCATGATCGTGAACAGCCCGGCGTTTGACAGCAATCGCGACGCCGAAGCCGTGCGGATCATTGTGCTTGGCGGAGAAGAGTTCCGCTGCAGGGACGTTGCCGCTTATTTCAAGCGGTATCCGTCCGTACAATTTATGAATAGCTACGGTCCCACGGAAACGACGATTTCTTGCGTCACTTATTTGCTGGACCGGACGCAGTTTGCGGAGTTTCAGGTGCGGCCGGTGATCGGAAAGCCGATTCCGAATACCAAGATTTATATTGTGGGCGAAGGAAACCGGCTACAGCCGGTTGGGGTGCCGGGAGAAATTCTCATCGGCGGCGACGGCGTCAGCCGCGGCTATATCGGGCTGCCGGAGCTGCAGCGGCAAAAATTCATTTCCAGCCCGTTTGCGGACGGCGAAACGCTGTACCGGACAGGGGATTTGGCCAGATGGCTGCCGGACGGAAACATCGAAATATTGGGCCGGATTGATCATCAGGTGAAAATCCGCGGCTACCGGATCGAATTGGGTGAAGTGGAAGCCCGGTTATCGGACATTGCCGGGGTGCAGGAAGCGGCCGTTATGGCCCGGGACGACGAAGCTGGGGAAAAGCTGCTGTGCGCCTATGTCGTGGCGGATCGCCCGCTGCCCAGAGGAGAGCTGCGGAATGCGCTTGCCGGAACATTGCCGGAATACATGATCCCGTCTTATTTCGTCCAGCTGGAAAAGCTGCCGCTGACGCCGAACGGCAAGATTGACCGCAAAGCGCTCCCGGCTCCCGAAACCGCCGCGCGGACCGGAGCGGATTATGTCGCCCCCCGCACGCCGCTGGAAGCCAAGCTGACGCAGCTCTGGGAGGAAGTGCTCGGACTTCGCCAAGTCGGGGTAACGGACGATTTCTTTAAGATCGGCGGTCATTCGCTGCGAGCGATGACGCTGGTTTCGCGCATCTATAAGGAAATGCGGATCAACCTACCGCTGCATACGGTTTTCCACAACCCCACGATTGAAAGGATTGCGCGTGCGATCGAAGGGATGGAGCAAACCGCGTATGCGGCGATACCGCCGGTCGGGGAACGGGATTACTACCCGCTATCGTCCGCACAGAAACGTTTATATATTTTGAATCAAATCGAGGGCGCTCAGCTCACTTACAATATGCCCGGCATAAGAATGCTGGTCGGGCGGCTGGACCGCAAACGGTTGGAGGATGCGTTCCGGGCCTTGATCGAGCGTCACGAGACGCTGCGAACCGGGTTTGAGGTCTTCGACGGAGAGCCGGTGCAGCGGGTTTACCCGACGGTGGATTTTGCGCTGGAGTACAGACAGGCGGACGAAGAAGAGGCCGACGGGATCATTCGCAGCTTCATGCGCGAGTTCGATCTGCGGAAGCCGCCGCTCCTGCGGGTAGGACTGATCAGGCTTCGGGAGGACCGGCATATTTTATGCTTTGACATGCATCATATCGTCTCCGACGGCATCTCCATGAACGTGCTCATGAGGGAGTTTGCTCTGCTGTACGAAGGACGGGAGCCGGTACTGCCTGACATTCAATATAAGGATTACGCGGCGTGGCAGCAGGCGGAACTGCAGAGCGAACGGATGAAAGCGCAGGAAGCGTACTGGCTGAACGTATTCCGCGGGGAAATTCAAGTGTTGGACCTTCCAACGGATTATGCGCGGCCGGCGGAACGAAGTTACCTGGGAGATACTTTCGAATTTGTCATCGACAAGCCGAGGCTGGAAGGGCTGAAGCAGCTTGCCGCCGAGACCGGGTCGACCTTGTATATGGTTTTATTAGCCGCTTATACCGTTTTGCTGCATAAATATACAGAACAGACAGACATCGTTGTTGGCACGCCGATTGCCGGAAGGCCGCATGCGGACCTTGAGCATCTGATCGGCATGTTCGCAGGTACGCTGGCGCTTCGTAACTACCCAGCCCCGGAAAAAACATTCCGCGATTACGTTCGGGAAGTAAAAGAGCACGCGCTGCACGCCTACGAGAATCAGGACTATCCGTTCGAGCAATTGGTGGAGAAGCTGAACGTCGCCAGAGATGCAAGCCGCAATCCGCTCTTCGACACGATGTTTATTCTGCAAAATGCGGAGGAGCCTAAAGCCGACATCGACGGTCTGACCGTTGAGCCTTATCCCCGCAAGCATACGACCGCCAAGTTCGATTTGAGCTTTCATGCGTCTGAGGAAGCGCATCGTATCGTATGCAGCATCGAGTACGCGAGCGCGCTGTTCAAGCCAGAAACCGTCCGGCGGATGGCGCGGCATTTTACGCAGCTTCTTGACGGGATTGTTCAGGACCCGAATGGGGCGCTTTCGTCCATCGAAATCTTGACCGAGCAGGAGAGGGCGCAAATTGCAGCGTCGTTCAACGATACGGCATGGCCGTATGCTGCGGACATGACG
>NZ_BIMB01000092.1 GCF_004000865.1 Paenibacillus elgii NBRC 100335
CGTGCCGGTCGGCCGGACCGCGGGCGTGATCAGCCTCGCGCTGTTCGCCGCGCTGCTTGTTGCGCTGCCGCTGCTTCGGCAGGCCGCGCCCGGCATGGGGCTTGCGCTGGCCGACAGCTTTTACCGCGCGGGTGCGCTTGTCTTCGGCGGCGGTCACGTCGTGCTGCCCATGCTGGAGCGCGAAGTCGTCCCAGCGGGCTGGGTGAGCCCGGAGACGTTCTTGGCCGGGTACGGCGCGGCGCAGGCGGTTCCGGGACCGCTCTTCACGTTCGCCGCTTATCTCGGCGCTGCGGCCGCAGGAGGAGCCGGAGCCGCGCTGGCGACAACGGCCGTCTTCCTCCCGGGCTTCCTGCTCGTCGTCGGCGCGCTGCCGTTCTGGAACGCCTTGCGGACGCATGCACGTATGCAAGGGGCGCTGGCGGGCATTAATGCCGCCGTCGTCGGCCTGCTGCTCGCGGCCTTGTACGACCCGATCTGGACGTCCGCCGTGCGGACTCCTGCCGACTTCGCGGCTGCTGCCGTTCTATTTGGCTTGCTTGTCTTCTGGAAGCTGCCGCCTTGGGCGGTCGTCCTCACAGGCGCCTTTTTCGGATGGGTGCTATCCTTGGGATTGGTCTAAACCTGCACATCAGACATCTTGGCTCGCGACCCGCCCGAGGTCCGGGCTATTTTTTTCTGCGGAACAGGCGGGCGGCTCCTTTGCCAAGCTCCGTAAGCAGGACCATGACCGACAGCCCGCCGAGCGCATACGGGACGACAAGTGGAATGGCGCGCAGATCGGTAATATGCACCCAACGCAAAAAAAGCGGGTACAACAGCATCAGCACAACCAGGATTGCAATTTTCACGGGCATTCGCCTCCGGGGCTTACATAGATTTTCGACAATGAAATAAATTTCGCTGCCGAAACGTCAAAACCTGCCGTACGGAACGGGTGGGAAATGGTTCCATTAGCCGTTCCGTTCCGGGCGCGAAAGCTTCATTTTGGAATTTGTTAAATTTAGCAGATGTTCAATTATGGATTGACGGATGACCACCCTCATACTATGATAACATTATCGCTTTAAAGCATGTACACGTTAAATCCAGGAGGTCCGAAATCATTGAAAACATCCGCTAAACTGTTATCCCTGCTAATCGCAGTACCGCTGCTGGTCGCAGGCTGCGGGACCAAAGCACCGGCGCCCGCCAATTCGTCCGGAGGTGGAGACGCTTCCAAGCCTACGGACAAGAAAGTTGTCAAAATCGGCATCTCGCAAATTGTCGAACATCCGTCGCTCAACGCGACGCGCGAAGGCTTCCTGGCCGCGCTTAAGGACAACGGCTTCATCGACAAAGAGACCATGGACGTAGATTACAAAAACGCGCAAGGCGACGCTACAACGAACCTGACCATCGCTCAGAAGTTCGCCGCCGACAAAAAAGATCTGGTATTCGCCATCGCCACGCCGTCGGCTCAAGCCGTCGTGCAGAACGTGAAAGACGCGCCGGTGCTTTTCGGAGGCGTGAGCGATCCGGTGTCCGCGAAGCTCGTTAAAAGCCTGGACAAGCCGGGCGGCAACGTAACCGGTGCCGCGGATACGCATCCGGACGCCATTCCGAAGCTGATCGACTTCATCGCTTCCGATTTCCCGAAGGTCAAGAAGATCGGAATCGTGGCGAACGAAGGCGAAGCGAATGTCGCGTTTATGGTGAAGACGGCGGAAGCGGCGTTTGCGAAGCATAACATTCAAGTCGTCAAAGCATCGGTTGCGAACAGCTCCGAAGTGAAGCAGGCCGCCGAATCGCTCGTGGGACGCGTCGACGCGATCTACATCACGCTCGACAATACGGTTGTAAGCGCCGTCGAATCGATTATCAAGCTCGCGAGCGACAAGAAAATTCCGTTCTTCGCCAGCGACCGCGATTCGGTGGAAAAAGGAGCTCTCGCCACCTACGGCTTCAAATATTACGATCACGGTTACCAAGCGGGTAAAATGGCCGTCGAGATTCTCAAAAACGGCGCCAAGCCGGGCGACATGAAAGTCAGCTACCCGGACAAGCTTGACCTGATCATTAACCTTGATGCCGCCAAGCAGGAAGGCGTCGAAGTTACCGATTCCATGAAAAATAAAGTACAGGATAAGAAAAACCTGCTCGGCGGTTCGGCAAAATAACTTCGTAAGACCCAGGCAGAGTGACCTTCCGAACGGACTCAAGGTCACTTTTGCATTTCTTTGCAGGAGGATGGACATATGCAAGACGCGTTGACAGGTTCCTTGGAACTCGGCATGCTGTATGCCATTATGGCGCTCGGCGTGTATCTTACGTTTCGAATTTTGGATTTTCCCGATTTGACGGTGGACGGCAGCTTCACGACCGGCGGCGCGATTGCCGCGGTCTTGATCTCTTCCGGCGTATCTCCGGCGCTCGCCACACTGGCGGCCTTCGGAGGCGGTCTCGTGGCCGGAGCTTGTACCGGACTGCTGCACACCAAAGGCAAGGTGAATGCGCTGCTGTCCGGGATTTTGATGATGATTGCGCTGTATTCGATCAATCTGCGGATTATGGGGAAAGCAAACATTCCGCTGCTTGGAGAAGATACGCTGCTGACGGACGTTCCGCTGCTGTTGGTCATGCCGATCGTCGTGCTGGTTGTCAAATTTGCACTGGACTGGTTCCTGCATACGGACCTGGGCCTTGCGCTCAGAGCAACCGGGGATAACCCCCGCATGATCCGCAGCTTCGGTGTGAACACGGACAACACGATCATCGTCGGCGTCAGCTTGTCCAACGGACTCGTGGCGCTCTCCGGCGCCTTGATCGCGCAGTATTCGGCCTTCGCCGAAATTACGATGGGGGTCGGGATGATCGTCATCGGGCTTGCTTCGGTCATTATCGGGGAGGCGCTGTTCGGCGCGAAGACGGTATTCCGTGCGACGCTGGCCGTGGTGCTGGGCGCGATCGTCTACCGGCTGATCGTGGCGCTGGCGCTTCGCGTCGGACTGGAGCCGACGGACATGAAGCTGATGACCGCGCTCATCGTTATCGGCGCCTTGACGCTCCCGATGATCCGGGGCAAGCTGCGTCAAAAGTCGGTCATCCGCCAACGGGCGGCTGATCTCGAAAATTCCCGTGCCCGGAAAGTTTCAGCGGGAGGTGGTCGATAATGTTACGCGTCGAACATGTTTCCAAGCTGTTTAATCCGGGGACGCCGGACGAAAAGCTCGCCTTATCGCATATTAACCTCCAATTGAAGGAGGGCGATTTTGTTACAGTGATCGGCAGCAACGGCGCCGGCAAGTCCACGCTCATGAATATCATCTCGGGCGTCATGACGCCGGATCTCGGGAAGGTCGTCATTGGCGGAAACGAAGTCGAATCGATGCCCGAGTATCGCCGCAGCGCATGGATCGGCCGGGTGTTCCAAGATCCGATGGCCGGCACCGCGCCGACGATGACGATCGAAGAAAACCTGGCCATGGCGTACAAGCGCAGCGAGCGCAGAGGGCTCGCCATCGGTGTTACGGGGCGCAGGCGGACGATGTTTCGCGAGCAGCTCAGCCGGCTCGGCATCGGGCTGGAGAACCGCCTGAACGCCAAGGTCGGCCTGCTCTCAGGCGGAGAGCGGCAGGCGCTCAGCCTGCTGATGGCGACCTTCACCGAGCCGCGCATTCTGCTGCTCGACGAGCATACCGCAGCGCTTGACCCTTCGCGGGCGGAGCTGATTACGTCGCTGACCGAGCAGATCGTCGCCGAGCTTAAGCTGACGACGCTCATGGTCACCCACAATATGGATCAAGCGATCCGGCTCGGCAACCGGCTCATCATGATGGATAAAGGACGCATTATTTTGGATGTGCCGGAGCAGGAGAAGCGGGGGCTGACCATCGAAGGACTGCTCCAGCAGTTCGAGCGGATACGCGGCACTAAGCTTGCGGACGACCGTGTCGTACTCGGTTAAGAGCAAAAGAAAAACGCCCCGCGCAACAGGCAAGGCGTTCCGTATAACTAATAGGATTGACAAGCCATCGAACCGGGAAGGTTCGGTGGCTTTTTTTGCAATGCTAGCTTTTGCGGCCTTTCAGCAGAAACAGGATGGCGAATTGGGGAAGCACCAATTGCCGTCTCCAGCGGGATGGCTGCCGCAGCAGGCGGTACAGCCACTCCAAATTCAGCTTTTGCCAGACGACCGGGGCGCGTTTGACCTTGCCCGCGATGACATCCAGACTTCCGCCGACACCCATCGCGAGCTTGGCGGATAACCGGTTTTTGTATTTGAAGATCCATTTTTCGGCCCGCGGTGCGCCCATGGCGACGATGAGAAGGTCGGGCTTGACGCTTGCAATCTGCTCCACAAGCTTCGGTTCGTCGTCAGCGGTAAAGAAGCCGTTTTGCCGGCCGGCGACCTTGAGGCCCGGGTATTGATTCTTGATGATGTCGACGGCTTTCTTGCTCGTTTCTTCGTCGGCCCCCAAGAAGTAGAACGACCATCCGTGCTCGTGGCCGAGTGCCAACAGCCGGAGAAGCATCTCGTAGCCGGTTACGCGCTCGGGCACCGGCTCGCCCTTGAAACGCGAGGCCAAGACAATGCCGATCCCGTCGGGCGTAATCATGTCCGCCTGCTCGACAATGTGCCGCAGCTCGCTATCTTTTCTTGCATTCATCACAATTTCGGGGTTGGCCGTAATCAAGTGAAACAACTGCGGATCGTTCCGGTCCAGCCGGTGATGCAGCTCGTTTACGGTTTCGTCTAAAGATAATTTGGAAAAGGGTACGCCTAAAATAGAAACGGTTTGCATCGGTATCTCCTCTACGTTCATTTCCTCCATCTTACCACAGAATTGCCGAGGAGGAGAACATCCCGCAACCGCCTATGAGGCTGCTCCCGACAAACATGCCGGTCGCCGGGTCTCCGTTACTGCCGGATCAACCCGTTCCGCGCCAAAAACTCGCCGTTAAACGTAATGGGCACGCCCGCTCCGTTGCGCTCCGCGTGGATATGAAGATGCGGCTCCGACGTATTTCCCGAATTGCCGACAAGGCCGAGGGGCGTGTTCACATCAACGGTATCCCCCACTTTCACCTTCACGCTGCCTTTCTGCATATGCGCGATGTACACTTTGGCATCCAGACAGCCGATCGCGACATGGTTGCCGGCGGGCGGCACGCCTTCCGGCAGCTTTTCCGACAGGGTGGGCGCTCTGTCCTCGAACCCGTCGACCGCTTCCAGCACTTTGCCGTTGCAGGGGCTGTACAGCGTATCACCGTAGATGGCATAGGCTTGCAGCTCGCTGGGGTAGATGCCGTTCGTTCTCCAGCCGCCGGCATTCAGCTTTACAATATCCAGCGCGTACTGCTGCGGCAAGTATTCGTGGTGGTAGTTTACGATCGTCCGGCTGCCGCCGTGAGCGACGTCATAAGTACCGCCGCGCAGCGGAAAGCGCAGATCGACCGTCTCTTCGGACGCTCGGTGTCCGGTCAGCGCGTAACCGCCCAGAAAAACAAACAGCGCGGCGAAGACTGCGGACAGCGCAGGGCCTACCCATGAAACGAAAGAACGCGGCGGCCACAGCGGCACGTTCCGGTTATTTCTTATGGCGCGCACGACGGAATAAAGCCAGAACGCGATGAGGGCGTAGCGGAAATAATAGCCGACCCAATCCCATCTTCCGACGTTCCAAATGTAGAGGGTATAGGAGGTGGCAACAAGGAACCACCCGAAGCACGCCAGCTTGCTCTGGCGTTTCCGCCCGAGCTCGATCATGAAATAGACCGGGAAAAACAAGCTTGCCAAAAATAACATCACAATGCTGAACCACATGGATATCCTCTCCTTTCGCTCAAGTATAACTAGCCGGATTTACTTCGGGTGAAACAGCAGCTTACCGGAGTCTTAATTTTTTATCGTTAAGGTTCCGTTAAGAATCCGTTCCTCTGCGGGTAAACGCGGTGTGGTATGATAAGTGAAGCGATATGCCGGGGAGGAAGGATATGGAATGCAGGCGAACGAAGCAACCATTTTATTGGTCGACGATGAGCCGACCATTGTCCGTATGTTGAAGAAGGTACTGGAAAAAGAAGGATTTGTTCATATCGATACGGCGGCGACGGGCGAAGAAGCGATCGCGGCGTGCGACAGCAGGTCTTATGATTATATTGTGCTCGACGTAATGCTGCCTGGGCAAAGCGGGTTTGAGGTATGTCCGAAGCTCCGGCAGCGCACCGATGCGCCGATTCTGTTCCTGACAGCGCGCTCTTCCGATCTGGACAAGCTTAGCGGCTTCGCCCTGGGCGGAGACGATTATGTGACCAAGCCGTTCAATCCGCTTGAAGTGGCTGCCCGGATCAAAGCGAAGCTCCGAAGGGTTGTCAAGTTCGCGGAAGGGCCCTCCACGCAGGGCGTCTACGATTTCGGGCGGTTTCGGTTGAATGAGCTTGCGGGAGAACTGACGGTCGAGGACAGGCGGATTCCATGCCCGGCTCAGGTGTTTCAGCTGCTCTTGTTTTTCTGCAAGCATCCGAACCGGATCTTCAACAAGCAGGAGCTGTATGAGCGGGTATGGGGCGAATCCAGCTTCAGCGACGACAACACCGTCATGGTCCATATTTACCGCATCCGGGAGCGCATCGAACGCAATCCTGCGGAGCCGGAACTGCTGGTCACCGTCCGGGGGCTGGGCTATAAGCTGGTGAGAGGCGGAAATGATGACGTTTAGGCGGGCAAAGGGAGCGGCGGATGAGGAACGGAATGTAGGGGAAGGCTCGGCTCCCGCCTCGGTCTCATCGCCTGTGTCGGACGGAGGCAAGCGGGTCATCCGGCGGCTTATCGGCCATTTCAGCCTGCGGCTGATCGTGACTGGCATTCTGCTCGTCGTGTTGGCAGTCTTGATCTTGTACTGGATGCAGCTAAAGCTGCTGGATCTTGATGCGGGCCGCAGCTTTGCGCAGGCGGGCATGCTGAAGCTGATCGACACGATGGAAGTGGATGAGACGGGAACGCCTCATTTTGACGAGGAGCTACTGGACATTGTGAGAAGCGAAGGCGGCTGGCTGCAAATGCTCGACGGTCAAGGGAGAGCAACCTACTCAGTGTATACGCCCGAGGACGTACCGACCGCTTATAAGCCGGGGGAATTTGAAGCTTACTGGAGAAAAAAGGAGCCGTTTCCGTATGATTTGGCCGTATGGATTCGGCAGCGAGGCGGCGTAACCTATACGCTGCTCTATGGCGTCATCCCGGAGGAGAAGCGTCTGCTGGAGATGATCGTGGAAAAGGCCGGCGCGCCGGGGCCAAGCTCGATGCTGCCTGCAGGCTTGGAGGACCGGCTCAAGGAGGCGGATGCCGCGTTGCAACTGCTGGACCCGTCCGGGCGGCAGGTTGCTTTGTTCGGCAGCGCGGGGAACGTGTTGACGGAATACTCCCTTCAGGAGCTTGCACTCCGGTCGGTTTACGGCAACAGATACGATATCAAGCAGGCCACTCATTACGATTCCCGCACGCAGTATACCTGGGTTGTGACCATCCCGTTTCATGAGAAAGGGATTTTTGCGGGAGTTCTGAAAAACGAGATCAGCATTATGCTCGTTGCGTTTGTCGGCCTGCTGCTGACGACGCTGTTTCTGTTCCTGCTGCTGTCGCTCTGGTATGCCAACCGCTTCGGCGGGCCGGTGCTCCATATGATCGACTGGCTTCAGCAGCTCGGGCAGGGCCAGTTCCGCGAGCCGGACGGACTTCGGGGTCCTCGCAGTCTGGACCGCAAGGGCCGGCTGCAGCGCCGGTACCGTTTGTTCGCCGACGTGTTCCTCTCGCTAAGGCGGCTGACGGGAATTTTGAGCCGCAACGAGGAAATGCGGGCCAAGCTGGAGCAGACGAGAGAGGAATGGATCACCGGAGTATCCCACGATTTGAAAACGCCACTCACGTCGATTAAAGGCTATTCGCATATGCTGGAAGCGCCGGATTACGGCTGGTCGACCGACGAAATCTGCGAATTTGCCGGCGTGATCCGCGAGAAGGCGCAATATATGGAGCTGCTGATCGACGATCTCAGCCTGACCTATCGCTTGCAGAACGAAGCGCTGCCGCTGGAGCTGCGGGAGACGGAGCTGAACGATTTGACGGACATCGTTATTCACCGTTTTCGGACGAATCCGAGATTTGCGGGCGCGCGTATCGTCTTTCGACCCGCCCCTGGTCCGCTTGTTACCCGGGTAGACGAACGATGGCTCAGCCGGGCGATCGTGAATCTGCTGGCGAATGCGGTCCTGCACAATCCCGAAGGAACGGACGTGGAAGTAAGCGTCACGAGGGACGGAGAAGCCGAAAGCTTCGCCCGTTTGGAAATCCGCGATAACGGCAGCGGGATGGATGAGGAGACGGTCGGCCGGCTGTTCGAACGGTATTACCGCGGTACGAATACCGAGGGAGGGTCGGACGGAACGGGGCTTGGGATGGCGATCGCTCGGCAGATCGTTCTGGCCCACCATGGGAATATCCGGGTGGAGAGCGAGCTTGGCCGAGGGACGATTGTGACGATATGGCTCAGGCAAGCCTCGCCACCGGTTGAGGCTGTGCAGTAGGATCAGGTATAATTTCCCTTATCGGGAGCAGGGGAGGAAGACAAAGTTGATGAACGAGACGTTGAGGATAGCCCGGGAGGTCGCCTGCGAAGCGGCCGCAGCCGCGGGAAAGCTGGCGAAGGAGCATTTTGACCGGGATAAAGAAGTGATGGCCAAAGGGAATCAAGGGGATTTGGTGACCGCGATCGATCATTTGGCCGAGAAGGAAATTTTGAACCGGCTGCAGGAGCGGTTCCCGGAGCATCGGATTCGCAGCGAGGAGAGCGGCTGGTCCGGAGCGGAAAGCGATTGGCTGTGGCTGGTCGATCCGCTGGACGGGACGAATAACTACGCGATCGGGCTGCCGGTATATGGCGTATCGCTGACGCTCATTTACCGGGGAGAGCCGCGGCTGGGCGTCATCTACGATTCGCAGCTGGAAAATTTGTATGTCGCCGAGCAGGGAAAAGGAGCTTTGTGCAACGGGCTGCCGATTCGCGTCAAGGCGTCCGCAGCCGCCGGGAAAATGACCTTGGGCTGGATTCAGGGGCATGACGTCGGCAAGGGCGGACAGGCCACGTCGCTGAAGCACCATCTCGACGCAGGCAGCAAACGGGTCCTGTCGCTCTGGGCGCCAACGCTGCTGTGGAGCATGCTCGCGCGCGGCGATTTGGACGGCATCGTGCTGTACAATTCGGAAGGCGAGGACTTGTATTCCGGCCTGCTGCTGGCGAAGGAAGCGGGAGCGGCGGTCGTCGACTTCGACGGCCGGCCGTTCGAAGGCATGAACTCCGAGCCGTATATCGTCGCCTGCCCTCCGGACCGTCTGGAAAGTCTGCTTTCCATGGTCCGGGCGGGACTCGGCGGGTAGGCGCAGGTTTTCAGTTTCTACAGGCTCTAAGTCATTTCGAGCCGGTCCAGCCGTTGAAATTGCCTTTGATCGAAAAGCAGAAGGTAGACATCCGGGTTCGTCAGCCGTTCCCACTGGTCATAGCCGAAGCGGCTGTCGAAAGCTTGCAGCATTAACGTCATAAGGTTGCCGTGGGTGACGACAGCGATATGGCGCTGCGCTTCCGTTCGGAGGATGTCCCGGAGGACACTCACTCCGCGGTTCATGGCCGCCCGTCCGGATTCGCCGCCTTCGGCGCTCCAGTCCGGCTCTACGAACGAACGCTTCAGCAAGTCGCGCCAATTCGGCAAATCGAGGGTCGAGAGCACGCGTTCCTGCAGTCTGTCATCGGTCGTCACGGAAAGCCCAGCTCTCTGCGCCAATGGCCTGATCGTTTGCATAGCCCGCAGGTAAGGGCTGCTCACGACCGTATCGACGGGAAACGCGTGCAGCAAGTCAGCAAGAATAGCCGCCTGCGCCTCGCCTTGGGGTGTAAGCGCCGCGTCCGGAGCTTGTCCGGTCGCTTGAGCGTGTCTGATCAAATAAATCGTTTGCATCCCATCGCCTCCGTCTTCGGTGAAGTGAAGCTTTACCTTCAGTTTAGCAGCAAAATCCATAAGTTACGAGATGCATAGGAAACGGGTGGGAGGAGAACAGAATGACTTATCCGATACGGGTTCGCGCCTGCGCGCTTATCCTCCGGGATGAGAACGTGCTGTTGATCGAATTCACAGATGCAAACGGAGTCCATTATAACTTGCCTGCCGGAGGGGTCGAAGCCGGGGAATCGGTCATCGAAGCGGTGATCCGGGAAGCGCGGGAGGAAGCCGCTGCGGACGTCGAGGTCGGACCGCTGGCCTTCGTGTACGAATACGCACCGCATCGAAGCGATCACGTGTATGGCGCCACGCACAGCGTCCACCTTATATTCGATAGCAAGCTGAAGGAAGGGTCCGTGCCCGCAATGCCCGCGAGCCCCGATCCGAATCAAACGGGCGTGCGATGGATTCCGCTTTCCGAGCTGGACAAGATCGTGCTGTACCCGAACTTAAGAAAGCAGATTGCCGATTATGCCGCAAGGCGTACCGGGACGCCAGTATTCTTCGAGGAGCATCAGCTCGACAAGTACCCGCTTCCATCTTCCTAAAACAGCAAAAACCTGACGTCGCACAGCCCCGATC
>NZ_BIMB01000093.1 GCF_004000865.1 Paenibacillus elgii NBRC 100335
GTGTGAAAACGGACTTTTTCGTTATTTTTTGATCTGTAACAGGCTGCGTCTGCCCTGCAGCGATTGCTCCAGCCGCCATTTTTTCATTCGTTTGATCTTGAGCAGCTCCCGCTTCGTCTCCTCCTCCACGCCAAGCAGCTCGTGCAAATGTGCGGCAATGACGAGCAGCGCAAAGGCGATCCATCCTGCGCCGAATACGGAAGCCAGCGTCCAGCCCCCGCCGAAATCGAGCCTCGGCACGGCGTATAGCATCATGCCCAGCGCCAGGGCCATCCCCACGATATTTCGGGTCCCCTTCAACATTCCAGCCTCCCCTCGTACAACTTGTACGATACATTGTATGAGGGGTCCGACCAAAATAGCACCTTCGGTTCCTGAACTACGCTGCGCTCCCTGCGGGGCTTGGCTTCGGTTTCTTGCGCCGGAACGGCCGCATTGCTTGCCCGTACAGGAACGTAGCGATCCACGGTACCGTCAGGCTAAGCGCGAACGCCCCAAATACATAGGCATGATAAGCCGACATGGCGCCGCTCTGCGGCAGGACATGCGTTTTGTAATAGGTCAGCACCGCCGGATGCGCCAAATAAATGCCGAACGAGGCGGCTCCGAGCGCCATGAGCACGCGCGCCGCCGCTTTTGCCCGCTCCAGCAGCAGTTGGCCCAACCGGATAAAGCTCATGGCGGCAAAAGCCGCATATGCGAAAAACAAGAGCTGATACCACTGGTGGGATAGAACGATACTCAGCCGCAATTCCATCTGGAACAAGCCCATGAAGCCAAAGCCCAGCACCGCCGTCAGCGGCAGTACCCAGACGAAATGCTTGCGAATCCAGGCCGAGAACGCTTCGTAATAGAGACCGATCCACCCGCCCAGCGTAAACATGCTGAAATAGTTGATGCAGAGCGAAGGCATGTGGCCGAACGGCTCCACCAAGTTGTGGTACGCATAAAACCCGGCCTGAATCAGCAAACCGATCCAGATCAAGCCGCTGCGGAACCAGCGAAATGCTCGGCACAGCCACATCAGCAGCGGGAACAGCAAATAAAACTGGACGATGATGACCATAAAGTACAAGTGATACGAAGCATCCGCCCACGGCAGCAAATCCAAAAATTCGCCCGTGTTCCAATGCAGGTTAGCCCGGTAATAAATCCACTGGTTGTACAAGTAATAAAAGAGAGACCAGACCAGATACGGGTACAGCACCTGCTTGACCCGCCTCAAATAAAACTGCAGCGCCTGCTTGCCGCCGAAGTCGTCCTGGTAGCGGTAAAACAACACCAGACCGCTGAGCAGAATAAACACCGGCACGGCAAAATTGGCAAGCTTGTTGAGCGCCAGATACACCGCTTGGGAGCCGCTGCCCGACGGCAGCTCGACCGTAGCGTCGGACGTCGAGTGAATGAGCACGACCGCGAGAATGGCGATGGCCCGGACGATGTCCAGCTCCAGCAGCTTCGGTTTCGATTTTCTTTTCGTTTCCGTCACGTGCGTTTCTTTTCCCTTCTTGCTAAAGTTCATAGGCGTATGTACGCTTCAGCCATTGTAACATAACGCCCTTGCGGAATGCATCCGTGCGTTCAAAAAATTCCCAGTAAGTATTTTGCTTACATTTACTTATTAATACTTGATGTACTTAAGCGTTTCACTTATAATTCGATTAAAGTCATTGTCATCCTGTATCGGAAGGAGCCTGTCATGTATCAGGAGGAACGCTTATTCGCCATTTTACAGCACATGCAAGTGCATCAGCGCATTTCCGTGGAGGAGATCTGCGAGCTGTTCCAGGTTTCCCGGGATACGGCCCGCCGGGATATCGTCAAACTGGAGGAGCAGGGAAAAATATTGCGCACGCGCGGGGGAGCAATCTGGCCTTCGCTGAATAAAGACATCTCGGGCTACCGCGACCGGCTGAAGGCGGAATCTGACGTGAAACGGAACATCGGCCGGCTCGCCGCTTCGCTGATCCACAGCGGCGACTATTTGTTCATGGACGCCTCCACGACGGTGCTTCATGCGGCGGAGCAGCTTCGAACCGACGGCCACGTCGTCGTGACCAACTCGATCGACATAGCCGGTCTCCTCTCGCCCAAGCAAGGCAGCACCGTGCACCTGCTTGGCGGGGTCGTTCACCCGTACCACCGGTTTATTTCCGGCGCGAGAACGCTTGAAATGCTTCGCGACTATCAGGCCGACAAGCTGATCCTTGGCACCAGCGGGCTGACGCCGGACGGGTTGACCAACCCCTTCGAGGAGGAAGGCTACGTCATGAAGGAGATGATTCGCCGCGCCGATCAAGTGATCGTGCTGGCGGATCATACGAAGTTCGGTCTGCGCCAGTTTTACCGGGTAGCGGGACTGGACTGCATCGACATTGTCATTACGGACCGGCCGCCTGCGGAGCCGATGAGCGAAGCGCTGCGCCGGCATAATATCGAAATTCTCATCGCCGAGGGGGAGAACGAACGATGATTAAATTGATCGTTAGCGATTTGGACGGCACGCTGCTGCTCGGGCACAAGACGATCCGTTCCGAGGATCGGCAAGCGCTGCACGACGCGATTGGACGCGGGACTGCGGTCGCTTTCGCCTCCGGACGCATGCGTCCGGAGATTCTGAAGGTGATGGAAAACGTCGGGATCACCGCCCACTGCATCTCGCAAAACGGCGCATACGTTCACGCAGCCGGAGGAGAGCCGATCCGCCACCACGCGTTCGAGCGCGAATTGATCGTCGAGCTCTCGCAGGCGGCGGCAGGCCTGCCCTTTCTCACGCTGCTCGCCGGACCCGACCGGTATATGACGGAACGGTGGAGCGAGCATGCGCAGCGGCTCGCCCCGCGGCTGATGGCCCCATTCGAAGCGGTAGAGGACCTCCGGGAGCGGCTCGGACGTGATCTCGTCTGCGGCAAAATTTCGTTCATGGGCGATGTTGGCCTGCTCCGTGAATTTCAGCAAACGATGCTGGCGCAATACGGCGAAGCCATCGATGCCTATATTTCGGATATCGATTGCTTGGATGTGATGCCCAAGGGCAGCTCCAAAGGGAGCGGCCTGCTTGCGCTCCTGGAAAAGCTGAATATCCGCCCGGAAGAAACGGCATGCTTCGGCGACGCCTTCAACGATTTGTCCATGTTTGCGGTAACGCCCCACAGCTTCGCGATGGCTTCAAGCCACCCGGATGTGCAGGCCCGCGCTTTTCGCACCGTATCCTACATCTCCGAAGCGGTGCGGTGGATCGACGGGTACAACGCCGGGGCGCTGGCCAGCGCCGCCAACCGTTAATCCGACTGGCCGGTACGCAAAATTTTCGTGCTCACCTCGACGCTTACCTTGGCTTTCGGATACAGCTGCTTCCATTTGTCCGGGGTCAGGCCGGTGCCCCGGTGCTGCGCCCGGTACTTCTCTCCGAAGCCGACGGGATCGACGTTCAGCTTTTGCGTTTTTTTGATAAACGCCATCGCGTTAGCTTGAACCGCCTTGCTCGCTTCGCGCTCCAACAGTTCGATCACCTGCCGATTTCGCAGATTGACCGGCGACGAGATCTCCTGCAGCCTCCCGCTCATGTGAACTTGTACCGTGAATGCCAGCTGCTTCGCGTCGGTCAACCGGATTCGGCTTTTACTTTTCACCGAGTCAAGCACGAGATAAACCTGCTTCTGCCCTTTGGACGGGGAGCCGATCGACCCGAGCGCTTCCGGCGATATGCCAATCTCCGTCATACCGGAATGGAAACGATCCCGCAACAGCCGGAGATAAAAAATTTTGTGCAGCGGCAGCGTTCCGACCATCTGGTCTCCCCTGAACAGCGCGGCTCCGTATAAAATGATCTCGTTATCCCGCTGAACGATGTACGGCAGTACCGGGTCTTTCCCCGGCGAGTAGAGGTCGCGGATATATTCATGCAGAATCGGCGAAATCATCTCCTCGCTTTCTACATTTTGGCGGATCGACTGAAACAAATATTCCCCGATATTGCTGATCTCGGGATAGCGCCTCGTCATCAGATCGAAGGCCCGTCCTTTGGAGACGGCCAAATAGACGCCAGAGCCGATCTCCGGATCACGCAGCATCGTATCGACAAGCCCGGTCAGTCCCTTGCGCGCCAGGTCCTCATGGTAGACGACAACCCGAAGCTGGCCCGAGGTCAGTTTTTTTCGCGATTCGACGTTATTGTTGTACCGGAGCCCCTTGCTCGTAAACGCGGTCGACGTAATCACATTGGAACGCTCCTTCGCGCCCGGGTCCATCTCGTAGAGCACCGAGGTGCCCAGTATTTTGTCGCCCGGAGCCTCGTCGTATCCCGTGGCAATGACCAGCCCAAGCCGTTCCAGCACCCGGGTCTGCAAGCAGCCCGCCGTGACGGAAGCCGCCAGCAATAGCATTGCTGCCGTGAGGGCCGTTCGTTTCAGGTTCATGCCTCCGCTCCTTTCTTCTTCGCCCGGCCAGTCTTCCACCGAACCAGCGCAAGCAGTGCAAAGGGGTACAGCCAAACGAGAAAAAAACCGAACTCTCCAAGCAGATTGGATACCCACTCCACATCCTCATGCGTAAACAGCAGCTCCGACGACAGCACGAAGATCAAACAGCAGGCATAGAGGGCATACTTTTGCTTCAGCTTGAAGACGGAGCGCATGCCGCGCGTCGAAGCCCACAGCAGCACCAGATTGTTCGGCAGCACCAGAATCATCCAAAAGGCGGCCCCGACGATCTCAAACCGTTCAAGGAACGGAAATTGCGCGATTTTGTACCAGGAGTAAGTCGCCCATACCGTATGCTTAAGCTGTTCCCCCGCATAAAACACAATAGCGTTGATCAGCAGCGTGCAATAAGTGAACACCGTAAAAGCGACGGCAAGCTGGGAATATTTCTGCACGTTGTGCTTATCCCGGATGAACGGGTACAAGAAGTACACAAGCTCATAACCGAGCATCGGATAAGTAGCTGCCCGCATGCCTTTTACAATTTGCCCGGGCCCCGTCTCGAACAGCGGCAGCAGCTGATCGACCTGCGCATATTTCCACGGAAAATAGTACAGCAGGAATACCCAGAGCCACAAAATAAACGACACGACCGCAAAGCCTGCGATAACCTGCACTCCCCCGGTCACTCCGTATAGAAACAGCAGGCTCATCAGCGTATTGAACAACCAGCTGTTCATGTCCGGAAAAAGCCAGGTATGGACGACCTCACCATACGAATGGAGCACGGTAAAGCAAAAAATGAAAAAATACAGCACAAACGCAAGATTGAACAGCTTGCCCAGCCAGCGGCCGAACAGCTCCTGATGGATCTGATACAAATCTTTTTCGGGATAAACCCCCATCGTCTTGACCATCGCATACAAGGCTGCGCTGACCAGCAAGCCGTTTAAGATCATGCACACCCATGCGTCGTGGCCCGCCGCAATGTAAACGTTTCGTTGAAAGCTTTGCGCGGGATCGCCAAGCTGTGTACCCGAAATGATGAAGAAAAGGACGTAAGCGTTTAGCGGCTTCGTCCGCTTGTTGGTTTTCACCGGGCATCACCTGCCGGTTCTTCATAAATGTCCTGACTCAGGCTCCGGCGGCTGATCGGCAGCTTGAGCTGCTTTTTACCGAATTGAAGCGGATAGAGCGGATACAAGTAGGACTGGCCGATGGTCTTGACGCGCAGCAGATGAATCAGAACGAAGCTGACCCCCGTCATGATCCCGACCGCCCCCCACGCCCCGGCGAGCAGCAGCATCGGAAAGCGCAATATGCGGATCGCCGCACCCATAATATAGACCGGCGTAATAAAAGACGAAAGCGCAGCCAACGCGACGATAATGATCAGAATATTGCTGGTAAATCCGGCTTGAACCGCCGCTTGCCCGATCACGATACCTCCGACGATACCCATTGTCTGGCCGACCTTGGTCGGAAGCCGCGCGCCCGCTTCCCGCAGCAGCTCTATGATGAACTCCAGCAGCAGCGCCTCCATCAGCGGAGGAAAAGGCACCTTGGACCGCGATTGCGCCAGCGGTACCAGCATATTGGATGGAATCAGCTGGTAATGGTACGTCAAGGCGGCCACATACAGCGGCGTGAAAAAAACCGAGATGAAAATAGCGGCCAAGCGGAGCAGCCGCAAAAACAACGCCATATTGGTCCGTAAATACCGGTCTTCGGCCGATTTGAAAAAGTCGAAAAAGCGAGACGGCCCCAGCAGCGCGAACGGGCTGCCGTCGACGAGAATTACCATACGCCCTTCGATCAAGTTCAATACGATCCGATCGGGCCGCTCGCTGGCAATCATTTGCGGAAACAGCGACTCGGGATTGTCGTCGATTTTTTCCAAAAGCATCGAGCTATCGGTAATGCCTTTGAATTTCACGTTCGCCAGCTTGTCTTTCATTAAGGAAACTTCGTCGGCCGGAGCTACGCCCTCCATGTAAAGCAGCATCACTTCGGTATGCGTGCTTTCACCGATCTGATACGACGCATAGCGGAGCCGCGTGTCCGGTAAATATTGCCGAATCAAAGAGATGTTCGTTTGCAGCGACTCAGTCAGCGCCACCTGCGGACCCATGATCTGCGATTCGACTTCGGGGCTCGTGGCGCTGCGATCGATCTTCAACGCCGTGTTGAGCAAATAGCCTCCGCGTTCCGTTCTGGAGAGTAGCAATGTCCAGCCGGAGATCAACCGCTTCACCACCTGGTCGATATCCCCTGCCTTCTCCTGCTGGTCCACCGGCAAATGGCGAATGAGCGTTTCCAAGGAGACTCCCCCGGGCGCTTTTTCCTGCATGGGAGGAATCACTTGCGTCTGCAAAATTTTGGAATCTGCCAAGTCTCCGTAATACATCAGTATCCATGTCCCTTGCGCATTCGGGATGCTCCTCGACTGCAGCTGACCGTGCCGCTCCAAAACGGAACGCAAGGGCTCAAAAGGATCTTGCTCCGACATAAGTTTCCTCCTCCCGGGGGTACATATCGCTTGTTAGGTTTTCCCTCCTCCGGCAATTGTATTCCAGTTATGGCAGGAGTTCGCGGGCCTGCGGGCACTCGCCCGATATAGGTGGTTTCTTTCACCAAGGGTTAGACGCCCTCATATGATGAAGTAGTTCGTTTCTCAATGTTCAAAGCATGTTGCGGCATGTCTTGCGGCAAGCCGGTGCTGGGAAGGAGTTCCGCATGAAAAGAACAAAGGTGAAGATCCAAATCCAAAGCGCCGGCACTTCCTCGGACGGTTCCGTTCTGACGCTCAGCGATTCTGTAGTGAAAAAATGGAAGATTCCGCTGCAGCAACCTCTCCAACTCCGTTTCGCCTCTGCCCGTGAAGAAGTTTCGGTCATTCCTTCGTCCAAGGCCGGCGTACTGCGGTTGAGCGGTTCGTTAGCTTCCAAATGGGGGCTGGCCCACGGGGATGAGCTCTGTCTTCAATACAAAACCGGAACCCGTACGATTCATCTCGGCCCGCTGATCGGCGTCATGGTCAGCCGCGTTTACGCCGATTCCGCCGACAAGCTGTTCGGAGCGAACACCGCCTTTAGCCACGAGCTCTCGGAGGCGTGCAAGCTGTATGGCGCATCGGTGTTTTTCAGCACGCCTGAGGATTTGCGCGGACAGAGCGACCAGGTTCGGGGATGGCGCACCAAGGCAACCGGCGGCTGGGAAAAAACGACGTTTCCAGTGCCGCACGTGCTGTATAACCGTCTGACTTCACGCAAGCTGGAAAACCGGGCCAACGTGCAGCACTTTGTGACGCAAGCCAAGAGCCGTCATAATGCGGTGCTCTTCAATGAAAAGTATTTAAACAAGACGGAAGTGTTCGATGCCCTCCACAAGAAAACGGATCTGCACCTGTACTTGCCGGAATCGCATTTACTGCGGAGCCTCCAGCTGCTCAAATCGATGTGCGCCAAGCATCCGACCGTGTTTCTCAAACCAATTACCGGCAGCCTTGGGAAAGGCATCATTCGGATCAAAAAACAGCCGGGCGGATACATTTGCCATTTTACAAATCTGGGCGGCGCCCGTAAGCAGTCCTTTTCCACCCTTGGCAAGCTGTACAGCACCATCTCGGGCAAATTGAAAAGCCAGCGCTACCAAATTCAGCAAGGGCTCGACTTGCTGACCGTGAACGGCCGGCCCGTCGATTTCCGGGCCTTGGTACAGCGCGGGGAAACCGGACAATGGGGCATTACGTCCATCGTAGCCCGAATCGCCGGCACGCATCATTTCGTCTCCAATCTGGCGCGGGGCGGCACGCTGACAACGGCCAGGAACGCTTTGGAGCGCTCGGGGGCGGCCGTGGCGGCGGGCGGCTTGGGCAAGCTGCGGCAGGCGGCCATCCAAATTGCCAAGGGCATCGAGGAGCAGGTCCCGGGCCATTATGCCGAGCTCGGAATCGATCTGGCGATCGATACGAACGGCCGGGTATGGCTGCTTGAAGTCAATTCGAAGCCGTCGAAGGAGGACAATACGCCGTTGGGGGCCGGGCGCAAGATCCGCCCCTCCGTCAAAAAGGTGGTGCAATATGCCCGCTTCGCGGCGAAGTTTTGACCGGTTCGCCAAGCTTCCGAATCGGCAATCCGGCAAGCGGATCTGCCCCCGATAACCCGTCCTCAGATATGGGATATTTCGGTATTTCGGTATTTCGGTATTTCACGACGATGCAGCTTCAACGGATCGAGGTAAAAGCGCATGATGAAACCAGACCGCCCGAACGAAAGTACCGTCGGCATCATGACGACGCAAACCGATGAACATCCGCCTTTTGCCAACCGCGGTTTCTACCGCCGCTTATGCCTCCTCGGGAGCCGCAGCGGCTTGATGGTATTCGTATTTACTCCGCAGGGCATCGATTGGTCCCGGCCGCAAGTGACCGGGTATGTCTATGATGCGGCACTCAAGGAGTGGGTCAGCCGGACCTTTGACCTGCCGGCTATCGTATATGACCGCTGCTTTTTTACCGCCCGAAGGCAATACGCCGATTATCGGAACGCATTACACGGTCTTAAACGGCAGTCCTCCGTCCGCTTGCTCGGCCACGGCTTGAAGGGCAAGTGGGACGTTCAGCAAGCGCTTCGGCAGGACGGCCGGTTTGACCGCCACCTGCCGGAGACGCAGCCGCTGCGCAGCATGCGCACGCTCGCGGATTGGCTCCGGCGGCGCGGCGAAGCGATTCTGAAGCCGCGCGACGGCTCCCAGGGACGCGGCGTGCTGCTCGTTCGCCGCGAAGGCGCGTCCCCTGCGGGCACGGTAAACGCCGCTTCGGCGGCGTTCACCGTCCGCGGGCGCGATCCGCGCAACCGCGCCGTCGCGTGCGGCTTCGCCGACGCCGGGGCGCTGCTTCGCTGGCTGCGCCTCTTCATCGCGCAGCGCAGCTATTTGCTGCAGCAGTATTTGCCGCTGCAGTCGCAAAACGGCGACGCGTACGACGTGCGCGCGCTCGTGCAAAAAGACGGCGGCGGCCGTTGGAAGCTAACCGGCATGGCCGTCCGCCGGGGACAGAACGGCAGCCTGACCTCCAATCTGCACGGCGGGGGCACGGTGGAACCCATCGGACCGTTCATGACCCGCGAGTTCGGGCCGGTACGCGCCGAGAAGCTCCTTCACGAGCTGAAGCAGCTCGCTATGGGGCTTCCGGAAGCGCTGGAATCTTGTCACGGGCGGCTCGTCGAGCTCGGCATCGATTTCGGTGTCGACACGGACGGCAATAGTTGGATTCTTGAGGTGAATTCCAAACCCGGCCGCTCCATCTTTACTTATTTACAAGACGACCAAGCCAAACTGGACGCACTGGCCAACCCGCTGCGCTACGCTCGGTATTTGCTGCGGCAACCGAGTGCGCAGGCGAACGTCAGGCAAAGGCTGCCTTGACGATTGCCCGGCAAAGTTCTACCTACGCTTTCGGAGAAAGTTTTGCCTGCGGCAAAACTCAGCCACGCTTTCGGAGAAAGTTTTGCCTGCGGCAAAACTCAGCCCACGCTTTC
>NZ_BIMB01000094.1 GCF_004000865.1 Paenibacillus elgii NBRC 100335
AGCGACCGCTCCACCAGCATCGCCACCGGCTGATCCGCCGTCACCCCATGCGCCCGCAGTACGCGAGCCACGCGGTTCGCCCGCTGGTTCAACTCGCCGTAGGTCAATTGTTCACCCTCGAACACCACGGCTATCCGTTCCGGCGTCCGTTCGACCTGCTCCTCGAAGACCACATACAGCGTCTTGTTTTGCGGATAACGGTCATCCGCCGTAGCGTTAAACTCCGTCTGAAGCTGAGCAGCTTCCTTCGGCGTGATCATCTCCAGCTCCGCCAGCTTCGCCTGTGGGCTGTCCGCAATGGCCTCAAGCAGCCGGACGAAGTGGCCCGCCATCCGTTCCGCCGTTTCGCGCTTGTACAGCGCTCCGGCATACCGCAGGCTGAACTGCAGCTCATCCTCCGCTTCGGCGGCGTTGAGCGTTAAGTCGAATTTCACTGCATCGTGGCCGCTCGGGTAAGGCTTGAACGTCAAGCCTTCGATGCCCAGTTCGCCTTCCTCCGTATTTTGCAGCACGAACATCGTGTCGAACAGCGGACTGCGGCTCATATCCCGCTTCACCTGCAGCTTCTCCACCAGCTCCTCGAACGGATAATCCTGGTTCTCGTACGCCTTGAGCGCGTGCTCCTTGATTTCCTGCAAATAGCCGAGGAACGTCTTCTCGCCCGCCGGATAGCTCCGCAGCGCCAGCGTGTTGACGAACATCCCGATCACCGGCTCCAGGTCGGCATGCGGACGGCCTGCAATCGGCGTGCCCACAACGACATCTTCCTGCCCGCTATATTTGTGCAGCAGCGTCATGTACGCCGCCAGCAGCACCATGTATAGCGTCGAGCCCGTTTGTGCCGCCAACTGCCGGAGCCGTTCGCTTCCGGCCTGGCCGAGGGTGAATGTCACCGTGTCTCCCTCGAAGCTGCGCACCGCCGGTCTCGGATAATCCGTCGGCAGATCCAGCACCGGGAGTTCCCCGCGGAACACGTCCAGCCAGTACGCTTCCTGACGCTTCATCCACTCGCCGTGCACGTCCGCCTGCTGCCACGCCGCGTAATCCTTGTACTGTATCCGCAGCGGCGGCAGCTCCTCGCCTCCGTACAGCCGCACGAATTCGTCGGTCAGCACGCCCATCGACACGCCGTCAGAGATGATGTGATGCATATCGAGCATCAGCAGATGACGGTCCGCTCCCAGCTCGATCAAGCCTGCGCGCAGCAGCGGCGCCTGCTCCAGATCGAATGCCCGTACGAAGCGGCGGATATGCGCTTCCACTTCTTTTTCGTCCGCCTTCACAACCTCCAGGCGGAACGACACCTCTTCGGCGGCAACCACCCGCTGCACCGGCTCGCCATCGATCAACCGGAAACCGGTCCGCAGCGTCTCGTGACGGGCGATCAACCGGTGGAACGCTTCTTCCACCCGCCCGCGGTCAAGCGGGCCTTCTACCGTCAGCACCGACGGCATGTTGTAGCTGAGTGCCTCGCCTTCCAGTTGGTTCAGCACGTACAGCCGCTTCTGCGCCGAAGACGCCGGGTAGTACTCGCTTTCGGCCGTCACCGGGATGGACGCATACGCCACCTGCTCCATTTCCTCGATCACCCGCGCCAGTTGCTCGACCGTCGGATATTCGAAGATGCTGCGCAGCGGCAACTGCTTGTTCAGCTCTTTGTGAATTTTCGAAGCCAGTGTCGTCGCCCGGAGCGAATGCCCGCCGATGTCAAAGAAGTTTTCCTTCACTCCGACATGCGCAGCCCCCAATACCTCCTGCCAAATCTGCACCAGCTTCGCTTCCACCCACGTCCGCGGCGCGACATAGTCCACGCCCGTCTGCACGCTTCCTTCCGGCGCAGGCAGCGCCTTGCGGTCGATTTTCCCGTTTGGCGATAGCGGCATGGACGGCAGCTGTACGAAGTAGGTCGGCACCATATAACTCGGCAGCTCCGCCGCCAGCGCGCTTCTCAGCTCGCTCACCGCTACCTCGCGGTCCGCCACGAAGTACGCGCAGAGCAGCTTCTGGCCCGCTCCGTCTTCCCGCGCGACCACGACCGCTTCCTGCACGGCTTCCGCGCTCAACACGTGCGCTTCCACCTCGCCCAGCTCGATCCGGTAGCCGCGGATTTTGACTTGATGGTCGATCCGGCCCAAATATTCGATGTTTCCGTCCGGCATCCACCGCGCCAGGTCTCCCGTCCGGTACATCCGCTCGCCCGGTACGAATGGATTCGGCACAAATTTCTCGGCGGTCAGCTCCGGCCGGTTCAAATAGCCTCGCGCCACGTTGACGCCGGCGATGCACAGCTCTCCGGCTACGCCGATCGGCTGCAAGCGGGTCGTTCCTTCCTCCACGATGTACAGCCGGGTGTTGTGAATCGGCTTGCCGATCGGCACCATCGGGTACTCACCGTCCGGCTCGCAGTCGAAGTACGAAACGTCGACCGTCGCTTCCGTCGGACCGTACAGGTTGATCAATCTCGCCCCGCGAATCGAAGCGACCGCTTGCTGGAAGCGGGCTACGTGCTGCGCCGGCAGCGCTTCGCCGCTCGCAAACACTTGACGCAGCGTCCCCAGCTTCTCGCGAAGGAGTTCGGCCGGCTGCTCCACGGCATATTCCAGGAAGGCGTGCAGCATGGCCGGCACGAAGTGCATCGTGGTGACGCCATAGCGGCCGATCGCCTCCAAAAGACGTTCCGGGCTCTTTTCGCCGCCGACGGACAGCAGGCACATTTTCGAGCCGACCAGCGACCACCAGAACAGCTCCCATACCGACACGTCGAATGTAAACGTCGTTTTCTGCAAAATGGTATCTGCTTCGCCGATCGGATATTTTTCATGCATCCACAAAATCCGGTTGAGGACCGAATGATGCTCGATCATGACCCCTTTCGGCTTGCCGGTCGAGCCCGACGTGTAGATGACGTAAGCCAAATGAGTCGGTCCTGCGGCTGGCCCCAGGTTCGAACCGTTCGCGTCATAAACTGCCGCATCGTCCAGCTCCAACGTTTTGCCGCCGAACACAACGCGATCCCGCAAACGGCTCAGCGTCAGCAATAGCTGCGCTCCCGAATCGTCCAGCATGTAGCGGATGCGCTCCTCCGGATACTCCGGATCGATTGGCACATACGCGCCTCCGGCTTTCAGAATGCCGTAGATGCCCACGATCATCTCCAGCGAGCGTTCGATCAGGATGCCTACAGGCTGATCCGGCTGTACGCCTTCGGCCCGCAGCGTACGCGCCAGTCGGTTTGCCCGCTCGTTCAGCTCGCAGTAGGTCAACTGCTCGTCCTCGAACACCACGGCTACCCGGTCCGGCGTCCGCTCCGCTTGCTCCTCGAACAGCGCGTGAAGCGTCTTATCCTTCGGATAATCGGCATCCGTATCGCCCCAGACCTGTAAAATCTGTGCTTGTTCTTCGGCTGTCGCCAGCTCCAGCCCGCTCACCGGAACGTTCGGATCGGCCACCGCCTGCTCCATGATGCGGACCAGATGTCCGCGCATCCGGTCGATCGTCGCCTGATCGTATACCCGCGCGTTGTAGCGGAATACGACTTGAATCGATTCCTCCGGCATAACAATCAGGTCCAGATCGTAGTTCGTTTGCTCCGCGATTTCGACGTTCGCGATGGCAAAGGCAGCCTTTCCGCCGTCTCCAAGCTGTTCCACCTGCTGCTCCACCGGGAAGTTTTCAAATACAATAATATGGTTGATCAAATCCTGCTTCTGTTCGGTCAGCGCCTGAATCTCGTAGAGCGGGAACGTATCGTAGCCGCCCGAGCGGAGCGCTTGCTCCTGCGTTCTTCTCATCGCTTCCGCGAAGGTCGTTGCCGCTTCGGTTTGAATGCGGACCGGAATCGTGTTGATGAACAGCCCGATCATGCTTTCCACGCCCGCAATATCTGCGGGACGTCCCGACACGACGCTGCCGAATACGACGTCGCGATTGTTGTTGTACTTCTGCAAAAGCACGCCCCAAGCGGTCTGCATCAGCGTATTGATCGTCACCTGGTGCTGCTTCGCAACCCGGTTCATCCGCTCGCTCAGCTCTTGGCCGAGCTCGCAGGTCAGCTGCTCCGGCGCATAGCCTGCCGTCTGCCCTTGCTCCAAGCCGGTTTTCGGCAGCAGCGTCTGCTGCTCGTAGCCAGCCAAATACGCTTTCCAGTACGCTGCTGCCTCCCGGACGTCCTGCCGTTCCAGCCATTCGATGTAGCGGCTGAACGGAGTGACCTCGGCAAACTCCGGCTCACGCTGCTCCGCCAGCGCATCATAAGCGCCGAACACCTCGCTCGTCACCAGCGACAAGCACCAGCCGTCCATCACGATATGATGGAAGCTCCAGATAAAGCGGTAGGCCGTTTCGCCGGTGCGCAGAATGGAAACGCGCATCAAGGCATCCTGCGCAAGATCGAAGCCCCGCGCTTTGTCACGGCTCGTGAACTCGGCGATATACGACTCCCGCTCAGCTTCTCCCATGCCGCGCAGGTCTTCCACGCAGACTTCACTGCTCTTATGACGGTAAACGATCTGCAGCGGCTCTTCCTTCCAGCCGGTGTAGAAGTTCGTACGCAGCGCTTCGTGCCGCGCGGTGAGCAGATCCAAGCTGCGGATGAACAGACCGGCGTCAAAATCTCCGAGCAAGTCGAAGGCGGCTTGCTGGAAGTACGCTCCCGAGTCCGGCTCCATCAGGCTGTGGAACAGCATGCCCTTTTGCATCGGCGTCAGCGCGTACACGTTCTCGATTTCGCCTACATGTCGGGTTTGTTCCGCAATCGCGTCCAGCTCTTCCACCGTCAGCCCTTGGAACAGGACATCGCTCGGCGTCAGCTCCGGCCGTTCTTGCGCCACGCAATGCGCGAGCACTTCCCGCAGGCTTGCCTTCAGCAGTCCGGCCAGCTTCTCCATGGTCTCCTTCCGGTACATGTGACCGTCGTAACGGAGATCCAACGAGAGCGCGCCGTTCGAAATCATCCCGCTGACATTCAGCGCATGCTTAATCACAGTGCTGCCGCTTACCGATTCGCCGCCCGTATACGGCGAAACCCTTATCGCGCTATTCTGCGCGTCCTGATCGAATTGTCCGAGATAGTTGAAGCTAATTTCCGGCTCGACCCCGAAGCTGTCACTCTCCCGGCAGTCGGACAAATAGCGCAGGATGCCGTAGCCGATTCCCTTGTTCGGAATGCGGCGCAGCCCTTCCTTCACCCGCTTGATCGACTGCGATACGTTTCGGCCCGCTCCGGCCTCAAGCACGATCGGGTACTGGCTCGTAAACCAGCCGACAGTGCGCGTAATGTCGAGCTCCGGCAGGATCGCTTCGCGACCGTGCCCTTCCAGATTGACGAGCACCCGCTCCATGCCAGTCCAGGCATGAACCGCCATGCCCAGCGCCGTCAGCAGCAGATCGTTTACTTCCGTGTTGTACGCACGGTGCGCCTGCTTCAGCAGCTGCTCCGTTTCCTCAGCCGTCCATTGTGCCGTGATGGTCTCGCTATCCCGGAAGGCCATCCCTGCCTGTCCGCTTGTAGCGGTATCCTTGGGCAGCGGAAGCTGTTCCGTTTGCGTGATTTGCCGCCAATATTCACGTTCGCGGTCCATGTCCGGGCTGTTCGCATAGTGCGACAGCTGCTCCGCCCAGGTCCGGAAGGAATCCGTCTTCTGCGGGAGGCGGATCGCCTCGCCTTTGACGGCTTGCTCATAGCCGGTCGCCAGATCCTCGAACAAAATGCGCCACGATACCCCGTCCACCGCCAAGTGGTGAATGGCGATCAGCAGGTGGTCTCCGTCGTCGCAGCGGAACAGCCCCAGCTTCATGAGCGGCCCTTCGCTCAGGTCGATGCCGCTTTGGATTTCGCTCGCTCTCGCTTCGAGCGCTTCCGCGAAGTCTGTTTGTCCCCGGAAGTCGATGACATCCAGACTGTACAGCTCGCCCTCGCCGGCATCGCGGTTCAGCAGAGTAAACTGTCCGCTGCCGTTCTCGCGCACGACTAGTCGCAGCGCGTCGTGATGCTCCGCGAGCTTCGTCACCGCCTGACGGAGCGCCGTCTCGTCAAAGCCGTGCTCGTGATGAAGCATGACCGCCTGGTTAAAATGATGCGGCTCGGCAAACCGCTGCTCGAAGAACCAGTGCAGAATCGGCGTCGGCTTCACTTCTCCGCGGACATCCCCTTGATCCGCCATCCGGCCGGCCAACTGCACATAGCCGCTCAACTCGGCGACGGTCGGGTGCGCGAACAAGTTTTTCATCTCCAGCTTGTAGCCGGATTGCAGCAATCGGGAAGCCACCTGAATCGCCTTGATCGAGTCGCCCCCGAGATCGAAGAAATTGTCCAAAATCCCGATCCGGTCCGACCCCAGCACAGCCTGCCATACCGAGACGAGCGTCTGCTCCATTGCCGTGCGCGGCGCTGTATAGGCCGCTCCGCCCAGCAGACTTTCCTCCGGTGCAGGCAGCGCCTTGCGGTCGATTTTGCCGTTCGGCGTCAGCGGCATTTGCTCCAGCTGCACGAAATACGACGGCACCATGTAGTTCGGCAGCTCCGCCGCCAGCGCGCTTCTCAGCTCGCTCACGGCCAACTCCCGGTCCGCCACGTAGTACGCGCACAGCTGATTTTGCCCGGACGCGTCCTCACGCGCGATCACGATCGTTTCCTGCACGGACGCCGCCTTCATAATCTGCGCCTCGATCTCGCCAAGCTCGATCCGGTAGCCGCGGATTTTGACCTGATGGTCGATCCGGCCCAAATACTCGATCTTGCCGTCCGGCATCCAGCGCGCCAGGTCCCCAGTCCGGTACATCCGCTCGCCTTCCGCGAACCGGCTCATCACGAACTTCTCGGCCGTCAGCTCCGGACGGTGCAGGTAACCCCGGGCAAGACCCGCTCCCGCGACGCACAGCTCTCCAGCCACGCCGACCGGCAGCAAATGTCCGTACGGGTCCACCATGTATACGCGGTGATTCGGAACGGGACGGCCGATGGAAACGATCCGGTCCGCCATCGGGTCCGTCGAGACCGGCCAGATCGACGTCGCTATGGAGTTTTCCGTCGGACCGTATCCGTTAAAATACATCACCCGGTCTTTCCACTTCTGGATCAGCTCCGTCGAAGAAGCCGAACCGGCCGTGAACAAGATGCGCAGGCTTGGCATGCGGTCCGGGTCCAAATAAACTGCGTAGGTCGGCGGCAGCGCCGCGACGGTGATGCCGTGCTCAGCCATATAGTCTTCAAACAACCGGTAGTTCTGGATGGTCTGCGACGTCGGGATATACAGCACTGCTCCGCAGAACAACGCTTGGAAAAACTCCCAGCAAGCGGCGTCGAACGAGTAGCTCGCGAACTGGAGAATTTTATCCTGCAGCCCGATATGCAGCGTATGGTCGTAGTACGTCTTCAGGTTGCACAATCCGTGATGCTCGACCATGACCCCTTTCGGCTTGCCCGTCGTTCCCGACGTATAGATGACATAAGCCAAATCATCCGGTCCTGATACCGGCGCCAGGTTCGAGCCGTCTTCGCTGTACGCTTCCGCCGCATCCAGCTCGATGACGGTCCCCGCGAACGCAACTCGATCCCGCAAATGGCTTTGCACCAGAAGCAGCTCCGTACCCGAATCGTCCAGCATATAGCGGATGCGCTCCTCCGGATATTCCGGATCGATCGGCACGTATGCGCCCCCGGCTTTCAGGATACCGACGATGCCGACAATTAGGTCCAGCGACCGTTCGGTCATCAGTCCGACGAGGCGGTCCTTCGTTACGCCGCGGTCCCGCAGCGTACGCGCCAGCCGGTTCGCCCGCTCGTTCAGCTCACGGTACGTCAGCCGCTCGCCTTCGAAGTAGACAGCGGTATGATCCGGCGTACGCTCCGCCTGCGCTTCGATCAAGCCGTGAATCGTCTGCTCCCGCGGGGAGTCCGCCGCCGTCGCGTTGAACACTTCGTTGATCTGCGCTTTTTCATGCGGCGTCACCACTTCCAGCTCGCTGACGCGGATTTGCGGATTCGCCGCGATTTGTTCCAGCACATAAACGAGATGCCCGTACATCTGCTCGATATCGGCACGATCGAACGCCAGCGCATTGTATCCGTAGAAAATATGGATCGATTCGCCTGGCAGGACGACAAGGTTCAGGTCGTAGTTCGTCTGTTCGACCGACTCAATCCCCTTAATCGTAAAGCTTGCCCCGTCCTCGCCCAATTGCTCAAGCTGCTCCTCCATCGGATAGTTCTCGAAAATCATGATGTGACTGATCAAATCCTGCTTTTGCTCTGTCAGCGCCTGAATCTCATAGAGCGGATACGTATCGTAGGCATGGGAGGCGATCGACTGCTCCTGATTCCATGCCATCACCTCTGCAAAGGTAGATTCGGCCTCGCAGCGGATGCGCACCGGAACCGTATTGATGAACAGCCCGACCATGTTTTCGACGTTCGGAATGTCCTCCGGCCGCCCGGAGACGACATTGCCGAACACAACGTCCCGGCTGCCGTTGTATTTTTGGAGCAGAAGGCCCCAAACGGTCTGCATCAGCGTGCTGATCGTAACCTGATGCTGCTGGGCGATCCGATTGATCCGCCCGGTCAGCTCCCGGCCCAGATCGAATTCCAGGTCCGCGGACGCGTAGCCGGCTTTTTCCTGCGGCTTGCCCTTCGGCAGCATCGTTTGCTCCTCGTATCCGGCTAAGTAGCCACTCCAGTAGCAGGACGCTTCGGCTTGATCCTGCCGTTCCAGCCATGCGATATATTCGCTGTAAGGTGGTACGGGGAGAAGCTCCGGCTCCCGGTTCGCGCTGAGCGCGAAGTAAATGCGGAATACTTCGCTCGTGACCAGAGACCAGCACCAGCCGTCCATTAAAATATGATGGAAGCTCCAAACAAAGCGGTACGTTTCCTCCCCGATGCGCAAAATCGCCACGCGCATTAGCGAATCGCTCGCAAGATCGAAGCCCCGGGCCTTATCGTCCCGCGTGAAAGCTTCGACAGCTGCTGCGCGCTCCGCTTCCTCCATATCGCGCAGGTCGCGAACGAGGAACTCGCTGCCCCGGTTCCGGTAGACGACCTGCAGCGGCTCGTCCTTCCAGCCCGTGTAGAAATTCGTCCGCAGCACCCCGTGCCTTTGCACCAGCAGTTCCAGACTCTTGCCGAACACGGCGACATCGAAGCGGCCTTGCAGATCAAACGACGCCTGCTCGAAATAGACTCCCGATTCCCCATCCATCAGGCTGTGGAACAGCATGCCCTTCTGCATTGGCGAAAGCGCGTATACGTTCTCCAGCTCGCCGTGCGCTTGGGTTTGCTCGGCCAACTGCTCCAGCTCCTCCAAGGTCAGCCCCTTGAACTGCACGTCGCTCGGCGTCAGCTCGGGCCGCTCTTTCGCCACGCAGTGCGCGATGATCTCCCGCAGGCTGGATTGCAGCAGCCCGCCCAGCCGCTCTACCGTTTCCCGGCGGTACTGGGTCGTGCCGTACAGGATCGTTAAAACAAGCTCGCCCTCCGACACCATCCCGTTCATATCCAATGCAAAATCCAAAGCGGCAATTTCACTGACCGGCATGCCCCCGGAATAAGCCGAAGACTCCAAGTCATTGTCTTTGTAATCCTGATCGAATTGGCCGAGATAGTTGAAGCTGATTTCCGGCTCGACGGCAAACTTCACACCCTCTTGCGGCGCGGACAAATATCGCAGGATGCCGTACCCGATCCCTTTGTTCGGAATGTGGCGCAGCCCTTCCTTCACCCGCTTGATCCGCTGCCCGATAGACTCGTCCTGCTGCATCTCCAACACGACCGGAAATTGGCTCGTAAACCAGCCGACGGTCCGCGAGACGTCT
>NZ_BIMB01000095.1 GCF_004000865.1 Paenibacillus elgii NBRC 100335
CGCCATTAGCGCAGGTGGCGGGAGTGTTCAATTGAAAATAAACTTGACACCTGCTAAAAGCGCTGTCAATGATAGATAGTGAGGGAAAATATTCCAACCCCGAGGGCTGCAAATATCCCCGATCTGAACGATAGGAGCGGAGTTCATGGAGCATCCCAAGTTTTATCACTCCAAGACAGTACAACGGCAAAATCATACGTTTGTAGTGGAAGGGCCTGTTTCGGCGGAGCGGCTGCAAATCTTAGACATGCACCCGGAGCTGAAAGGGTTTCGCAGACCCGAGGAGCAGCTTGAAGCGCTTATGGACATCGCGGCGCTGCCCGAGGGTAGAATCGTGGTAGCGCGCCATGAAGCCACGATCATCGGCTATGTCACGTTTCATTATCCGGACGAAAGCGAGCCGTGGTCGGCAGGGAAGATGGACGATCTGCTGGAATTCGGCGCTATCGAGGTAGCGGCCTCGTATCGTTCGCTTGGATTGGGCAAGGAGATGCTTCAGCTTGCTTTTGCCGGGGGTCAGATGGAGCACGCCATTGTGTTTGCCACCGAATATTACGGGTATTGGGATTTGGCGAACAGCAAGCTCGACGTCTGGGAGTACCGCAAAATGACGGAGCGGCTGATGCAATGCGTCGATATGGTCTGGTACGCAACCGACGACCCGGAAATCTGCTCCCATCCGGCCAACTGTCTGCTGGTCCGCATCGGTAAGCATGTACCGTTGTCGTCCATAGAGCAATTCGACAGCATCCGGTTCCGGCAGCCGTTTAAGTACTGATGCTACAGCAGCAAAATTTTTCGAAAATGAGGTGCAAGGATGGCAAGCTTGACTTATTATCCTGGCGATGAATTGGAAAAATGGGACTTGGGCGATTCAGGAGCCCGTGCAGCGGTGTGGAATGGCCGGAAGGCGCTTTATATGGAAAAAATGAACTCGGCTGTCTTTCTCCGCGACGAAATACCTTTTCGCTCTTTTCGTCTTCGGGCGGAGGTAGCGATACCCGAACCCATAGGGTTTGTAGGTTTCGCGTTCGGAGCCAAGGATACGGCCAATTACGAGTTGATCTATCTTGCTTCCGAGGAAATTCAATACGATCCGGTGATGAATGGGTCCATGACATGGCAGGTTTACAACGGCCCTTCGTATCAAAAGCCGTTGCCGAATACGACGGGAGGATGGAGAACGTTCGCCGTCGAGGTTCATCCGGGCGGCGCGGCCGCTTATTTGGGAGACGACCCGGAGCCTCAACTCGTGATCTCGAACCTTCAGCACGGAGGCGCTGTTGGCAAGATTGGCCTATGGAGCTTCTTGCCCTGCTATGTTTCCAAGCTGACCGTGGAGGAACTGGCGCCTGTAACTATAGGAAGCAAAGCAGCGAACGCCCGCCAACCGGCCGAAGCGGATTTCGTTACGGAATGGCACGTTTCGCAGCCATATGTCCAAGACGAAAGACCGGAGGAGCCGCACAGGACGAAAGCGGTGGTGGAAGAAAACGGCGTCCTCAATTTGAACAGACGGTATAAAGCGGAACAGGGTCTTTGTGTCGAAGCCTGTGCCGAGATTTCTGTTGCTGAGGATACGGAGTCGCTGTTAACCGTCGGTTTCTCCGACCGCCTTCGCCTGTGGATTAATGAAGAAGAGATATTCCAGGGAAGCTGGAAGTGGAATCCACCGGCCAGCGACGGACGAATCCGGCCCGATCATGCCCATATCCCGGTACGATGGAAGGCTGGGTCCAATACGATTCGCGCGGAAGTGGCGAACACCGAGTTTTTTGGCTGGGGGCTGGCGGTCAGAACAGGTCTGCCCGGAAGCCTGAAGGAAGACCTCGGACTCTAACTTTTCAGTCGCAAAAGGCGCCAATGCTGTCGCGTTCGCGACTTCTTGGCGCCTTTCTTTATTTCATCGCGTCGTACTGACGGTCAAGGGTGCGGGTTATTTACCAGTTTTTCACTTTGAATGTTTCGAATTTGGACGGAGTGGCAACGTTTACGACAACTTTTCCGCCACCGCCGTTGACGGCGCTGACATATTTGCCGTTGCTTAAAGCTTTGGCCTGAATCGCTTTTTCTTGAGGCGTATTGACCACATAGGTGATGGTGACTTTTTCAGTCGTGCCGATCGAAGCGGCGTTCGCCACTACGGTGCCGTCGGCCTTGAAGGAAGCAAACTTGCCGTTGCTATGGGACTTTAATGCGAAATACTGCGCGTCTACCGGAACCAGATCAAATTTAGTCGCTTGATCCGCCGAGCCGGCGTTTGCCGTTACGCTACCGTCTCCATTGACTTTAATCCACGATCCATTAGCCGACTGAAAGCTGACGACAGGCGCCGCAGCGGCTTGATCGGCGGACGGAGCGGCGCTTGCGGCGAGCGAGAAGGACAACGCCATAACGATAGCGAACAGGAAAAGCGGAGCTTTTTTCATTAACATTTTCATATGGTATCTCTCCTTTGGATTCGTTTATCTTCGTTTTATTGACTTCTTCGCGCTTCGTGCCGTGCTCTTGGAGTTAAGGGTAAAAACCCGTCGTCCTCAGACGATCCTTGCGCGGGACAATCCGTGCCACCTCATTCACCTCCTTTTGATGTAAATTATTACAATATATGTTATTAAAGCCATTGGTTAGAACTGTGAAATGAAAAAGACTGCCGACCCCCTGGCAGCTAAGGCCGGAGGCGCGGCAATCTTTATGAACAGGAGCAGATCATGCCCGCGGAGGCGCTTGTCAGATCAGCATGCGAATGCCTGCTACGATGATACACAAGACACCGTATATCACGCTCCCTTTCAGAAAAGCAATAAAATGAAACCGGTAATTTTTATAGTCCTTCATACCTTTCGTTCCCGGAATAATTAAAAAATCCGGTGTAATAAAACAAAACATAAGCCAATCAAGCACGACCAGATCCACTAGGCTGACGATGATAAACACGAGAAACGGATGCAAAAAAGCAACCATAAAGGAGATTTCGTCGCAATACAGCGTGGAGATGAATGGAGCGATCATGAGCAGCGCAGCAAACGGCGCCCCGATCGCTTTAGACAGCTTCGTTTCTTTCGACGTTTTCGGGGGGACGGAGAGCCGGATGCTTTGAGGATAATCGTTTAACAGCAGCCGCGGGTTGTAAACCAGCATCCCTACAATAACGATGCAAAAAAATATGGACAGCAGCATTCCTTCGATAAAAATCTGCGAAAAATTCAGCATAAGCACCTACCTCCTGTACCACGTGTGTGAAGCCCGTCGTCCTGTAGCCATCGTATTACTTGGGGTGACCGATTATTCCTGCGGAATGCGGCTCAAGACAGACGGGAAACACTTTTCGATAAAAAAAGTTTACCTATGTAAAAATAATTGGTTATATACAAAATTGTTTCGATCATGTAAACTTGGGGTGTACCAAACAATTGGAAAAAGGAGATTATGGAATGGAACAATTTACTTTGCCGGAGCTGCCTTACGGATATGACGAGTTGGAGCCTTATCTGGATGCCAGGACGATGGAAATTCATCATAGCAAGCATCATGCAACGTATATAGCGAATTTAAACAAGGCACTGGAGGACCATTCGCAGTTTAAGAATGCAACCGTCGAAGAGCTGATTAGCAATCTGAACGATGTGCCGGAGGATATTCGGATGGCCGTCCGGAATCACGGGGGCGGGCATTACGGTCATAGCCTGTACTGGTCCATCATGAGTCCTAACGGGGGCGGAACGCCCTACGGAGATATTGCGAAGGGGATCGAGAAGCATTTCGGCAGCTTCGAACAGATGAAGGACGAGCTGACGAAAGCGGCAATCAGCCGTTTCGGATCGGGCTGGGGATGGCTTGTTGTCGATGGAGACAAACTGGTAGTGACCAGCACGCCGAATCAGGACACTCCTTTTATGGAAAATAAAACCCCGATTCTGGTCGTCGATGTGTGGGAGCATGCCTATTATTTGCAGTATCAGAACAAGAGGCCGGACTTCGTGTCTTCCTGGTGGAATGTCGTCAACTGGGAAGAGGTCAACCGCCGGTATAACGAAGCGATTCGTTAAAATGCACTGTTGGGCGGGCGGGAAGTTGCTTCTCGAGCTTTCGCACCTATCGGATAACCGCTTCTACTGCAGACAAACGGCCGATGCTCCGCAGGCTTCGCTCATCGTGGAGCAAATGAGGCAGTGCCCGTATAGCGGCAAGCTTCGTTACCTCAGCGAAGCGGCCGGGATGGTCGGCTGCCGTAATTTAGCCATTTTCCCAGCTGTTCCGCAAAACGTTACGCTACAACCCGAGCGAGCTTCGCAAATCTTAATATAATGCAGAACAAGCAGCCAGCCTCCATAGAGGACGAGCTGCTTGTTTTGTTTTGGCTGCCGCCTGTGCTCTCAAAATTGTGAGTATTAACACACTTATGGAAAAATTACTAAAAATATCTAAAATTCTCGATCGCTCTGTCCGATATACAATGAAAAGTGTAATCTGGAATGAATTTGCAGAAAAATCAAAGATTCCGCGCATCATGGAGACGGAACGGAAGGCAGGCTGAACGATGGAGCATATGGACGAGCAGTGGCTTGAGCTGATAGGCAAGCAGGAGCAGGAAGAACGGCAGGAGGCGCTGAAGGCGGCATTGTCGGCAGAGAATGTCAGCCGGGCGATTCAAGCGGGCGAGCTTGCGCTGGGCGACGAGACGATCACATTTTCCAGAACGGAAGTGATCCCCGGGCAAGTGTTCATGTTTGTGCCGGATTCCTTCGAGCCTATGCCGGAGGATTACGCCAGGATCAAATATCCGGCCGACCGCCGGCCAAAGCTGATCTATACTGACCCGACGCTGGAAATTAACCTGACCGTCAATCCGACGGCCAACCGGATGGTGAACGACGAAATGGACACGTTCGTCAAGGATCTCAGCTTCATGATCCGGCGGATGCAGCCGAATGCCAAATGGATCGGCGAAGGCGTCCGCGAGGTCGGTGGCCGCAAGATGGGCTTTTATGAATTTTCCGTGCCGGTGCTGGACGGGGTTATGTATAACGGCATCTTTTTCATTGAGCTGGATGGAAAAGGCGTCTTTTTTGGCTTGAACTGCATGGAGAAATATACGGAGCAGTGGCGCCCGATCGCCCATGGCATCATGGACGCTCTGCAAATCAATCCGAAGCGGGAAGGAGAGGAATAAAGGGTGGCAGAACGGTCTTATGCGACTTATCAGGATCTGGAAGTGACGCCTTTTACGTTCGAATCGATCCAGGAGCTGGCGATCGTCAAGCAAATCAACGAGCATGCCACGCTTCGCTTGACCGGCATTGTCCCGGAAGAGCTGAAAGCCAGCTACATGGAAATGAATCATGCCCGGACGAATATCGCCGTTACTCAAAAGACCGAGCAGGGCGGGAAAATCCACCTGTTTCAGGGCATGATTATGAGCATGCAAATCCATCAGGTGCGGGACGTTTACCAGCTGGAGCTGGAAGCCGTGTCACTGTCGTATCAATTCGATGTAACGCGCAAGGACCGAACGTTTCAGGACACGGGAATGGCCTATTCGCAGTTGGTGGATAAGATCGTGCAGGACTATGACGGAGCGGACGTGATGGATGCGGCCTCGAACGGCGCTGCGATCGGCCGGGTCGTTCTTCAGTACCGGGAGACGGACTGGGAATTGTTGAAACGGTTAGCGTCCCATTTCCATACCGGGCTAGTGCCTGCCGTTGCCTTCGACACCCCGAGAGTCCATTTCGGCGTTCCGGACCTCGGCTTCAAAGGGGAAGTGAACGCTTATCATTACCGCGTGCATAAACGGATGGAGCTGTACCAGCAGTCGGTGCAAGGGCTGATTCCGGAGTTAAGCGAGAGCGATTGCATCTTTTATGAGGTTGAAACCGATCAAGTGTTCGAGATCGGCATGGAAGTGACGTTTGACCGGCAGCGGCTCGTTGTCTATGAAGTTCGGGTGAGCATGCTCGACGGACTTCTGAAATATAAGTATTTGTTGACCACCCGTGCAGGTCTGAGCGTGCGGAAGCAGTACAACATGTCCATTGTTGGGGCGTCGCTGCAAGGGAAAGTGATTGCGGTCGCCAAAGACAAAATTAAAGCGCATTTAAACATCGATCCGGCGCAGGACGCGGGCAAAGCGTTCTGGTTTCCGTACTCGACGATCTATGCTTCTGAGGACAATGCCGGCTGGTATTGCATGCCCGAAAATGGGGATGATGTCCGCATTTATTTTCCGACGCACAAGGAAGAGGACGCGATTGCGATCAGCTCCGTGCCGAAGCCGAAGCCCGAGAATGGAGCCGCAGGCGGTGGTGGAGCGGCAGGTGCGGCGGGAGGAGGCGGCGCGTCTGGGGCGTCCGGCGGCGGCGGAAGCGATCCGATGGAAGACCCGAGTATCAAGACGATCAAGACCAAAAACGGCAAAATGATCGTGCTCGCGCCCGACCACATTCTCATCACGGGCGACGGCGTGTCGATCACGCTCAGCGATGCGGACGGCATCTCGATTGTTAGCAGCAAAAACGTGACAGTGAAAGCGACCGAGGAAGTGACAATGACCTCGAAAAAAATAACGATTTCCGCTCAGGAAAAAATCGAATTGACCTGCAAAGCCAGCTCCGTCGTACTGGAAGACCGCGTCGACGTGAAAGGCACCCAAGTTCATAACAACTAACGAAGCGCACGCTTGCGCGAGCAAACGCCGGGGAGGAGAAACGATTGCAGCAGGAACCGTTAGAACGATGGCTGTCGCAGGAGGTCGCACCGCAGCAGGAGGCCTTGATCAAGCGTCTGGGCACGGAGGTCCGCGAACAGGCCGAAGCCCGCATTCGGGAATGGATTGAGCCGTTCCGCAAGCTTTGCCTGCGCATTCATGCGATGCAAGAAGCCGGTGACAAGCGTCCCATAGCCTATATCCACGTCTCTTATTTGCGCTCGTGGCTTGGACAAGGAAAGCTCATGTGCAGTCTGGAAGCGTACGACGATACTTGGTATTTGGACCGGTCGGCTTGCATGGAGCTGCACGAGCTGCCATGGCTGTATGATCATTTGGATGTGTACCGGAGAAAAATAGACGAAGCGCGCAAAAGCTACGGCGCCGATATTTTGCCGCTGGAAAGCGACCGCGTCTGGATGGAAGACGTGTCCATCGCCGGCCATTATGTCGTCAGCCTCGTCCGGGCGGCCGCTTCGCGTATTGTGGAGCTGCCGGAGTTTCAACGGATCGAGCGGGCCGATACGTTCCGCATTCGCGCAGGCGAGTACCTCGATCTGAGCGAGGACGTCTGGGTGGAAGTACGCGAGGAAAAGGATGCGGCGGCGATCCGCGCTTCGCTGGAGCGGCAGGACGGCACGCTTTTCCGCTATCAGGACTGGCGCGAACTCGATTTGAGCGGCGGCCGCTACGAAGGGGCCGATGTGGCTTACAGCCATCTGACCGGCTCGAATTTAACGGGAAGCCGCTTGAACAAAAGCGTCTGCTTAGGGGTCGATTTCAGCGGCAGCCGCATGCGGGACGTCGACCTAAGCCAAAGCGTGCTGTATGACGCCAGCTTCAGCCATTGCGACCTGCAGGGGGCGAATTTTCAGGAAGCCGTCGGTGGTAAGCCGCTTATTCATGAAGGGCAGGTCATGGGCACCTTCGGCGTCAGCTTTGCCGGAGCGGATCTGCAAGGAGCCAACCTGATGTTTGCGGACTTGGAGCATGCGGATTTTCGCGGGGCTGATTTGCGAGGAGCCAAGATCATCCTGCTGGAGGCGGCCAAATTCGCGCTTAGCGAGGAGCAGAAGCAGCAGGTGCGTTGGATGGAGGAAGACGAAACGGGACGGTTGGTTGATGTTCGGAGCTAGACCGATGCCGGGGAGGACAGAACGGGCATGTACTATTTTCGTTTGCAGCAGGACAAGCGGTTCATCGACGGCTTGAGGCTGGAGCAAGTCAGCCGGGATATGGAGATTAAGGAGCGGAACATCGTGTTTGTGAAAGAGGACGGGGACAAGCCGGTTTACCTCGACTTCATCGACCATCCGCGCCGGCTCGTATCGGATCGGCTGAAAGCGCTGCTTGAAAAATACGACGACCGGCTGCGGTTTCAATCGGCTATCGTGACCGGACGCAGCACGCAGCGTCAAGACATCTACTGGTTTATGGAGCCGGGCGAGCTGGATTGTTTGTCCGGGAAGACGCAGGTGGACGCCGGCGGGACTTGCCGACGCTTGGTGCTGGATGCCCCGAAAGTGCGGCGGGAGCGCATTTTTCGCGTGGCGGGCTTGCAGGAAGATGTGCTGATCGTCCGGCTGGACATCGCGGAAAGCTTGCTCCGACGGACGTTTACGGGGCTTCATTTGACCCCGGTGGAGTTGGATTAGGAGAGCGTTGCTAAAGCAAAGCCTTTAGCTTGTTGAGAAAGTGGCTGGATAAAGGTAATAGAATGCACGAGTGGGTGGGGTATCTACTTCCAGGCGCTCTTGTCTGCAGGAAATTTTTATTGGAAGCCGCTTTGCAGCGGATATTTCCCGCAGACAAAGGCGCACGCTATCGCTCCTCCAGTAGATACCCCACTTCCGTATGTATCTCTATCCCAGTCAAAACCACCTTCCCAACACTCTAAGTTTTGCTAAAGCGAAGCCTAGTAGGATAGCAAAGCTCAGTAACGCTTACGAAGATGGCTTTGCTAAAGCAAAGCCCTGAGGAGGGGAACAAATGCCTAGTGTCAGATCGTTTATAAAGCCCGCGGGTCCTGCCGTTGAAGCGCCGGCGGGGCAGGAAGCCAGCTATGTCGTAAGGGGAGCGATGCTGGAATGCGAGTGCGGCAGCAATCCAAATCTGCTCAATCTGCCGACGTGCCATGGCACATATATTCAGGGGCAGCCGCTCATGAATGTCGCGGACAGCAAGCCCGTCGTCAATATTCCGGCAACCTTCGGCGTATGCGAAGCGCTGGATGCGCCGTGCGAGCCGCAGGTGAACATGGAGTGGATGAACGGGAAAGCCGACGTGCTTATCGACGGTAAGCCCGTGTTAACCAGCGACTCCTACATCATGTGCATGAAGCATGCGAACGGGGTCATCTATATTGCCGATGACGGGCAGAAGAAAGAATAGCTTCCGTTATAAATAGTTGGGTTTACTAAGCCTTAAGCCATCTTTTACTTGCAATAGATTTGAGGGGGATGGATGTGTCAAACAACGAATCGGATCGCCTGTCGGGCTTGACCGTACAGGATCTTATGCTGAAATGGCCGTACGGAAAGTTGCGGCTTGAAGAAATAAAAATGACGCGGTTTCCCGGAGCCCATGCCCGCATGCAGCTCGGGGGCATCATGAGCGAGGAAGACAGCCAAGCCTTGGTGCGGCAAGGCAGCTACCGCGACCCTATCGGCCTGTATGCGTCCCGGGAAGGGCAGCCGGAGGAACCGTTATTCCTCGGTCAACTGCATGAAATCCAAGTCGACCGCATCCATGGCGTATATAACGTGCAGGTGGACGTCATCTCGCATACGTACCAACTGGACGTACAGCGCAAAAGCCGCTCCTTCCAGCATGCGGGCATGCTTTATACGGATGTGCTGTCTGAAGTGATCCACGC
>NZ_BIMB01000096.1 GCF_004000865.1 Paenibacillus elgii NBRC 100335
GGCGCGCCCCGGGCCGCTGGCGCCGGCCTCCCGCTCGGCCGCTTCGGCGGGCTGGTGCGCTTCTTCCCCCGCCTCGGCGTCACAGTTCTTAAGCATCCGTGTCCGCATCTGCCTGACCTGCAGCCACGCGCTCAACCCAAGCAGCGAAGCACCGAGCAATACGCCCATAAACTCGTTGCCGATCCCGTAATAACGCGCGCCAACGATCGGATCGTACCCGAGCACCGAACGCTTCATCGCTTCGGCTCCGGTACAGCCGTCAAGCAAGATCAGCGTGCCGGTTCCCGCTCCGATCCATCCAAGCGTACGCATAAGCTGCGGAATTTTTCGGGAGCCCGCTGCGGCGAGCATTCCGAGTGCGAGAGGAGCGGTAAGCGCCAAGCCCGCCAATAGGGGCTTGGCCATATTCGCCGCCCAGCCCAGCGCCAGCAGAACGCCGGGTGCAAGCAGCACCGAAAACAGCAAACCGCGCATCCATCTCCGCAAGCGCCCCGTCGGCTTCGCCCACCGCAGCGCGATAAGCCCCAGCAGCATCACGGACACTTCATACCCGGCAAGCCCGTACAACAGCGTAGGCCGCAGCGCGTAGACGTTAGCCATCTGCTGCATATCGCTCAATAGTACGGCAAGCGGTGACCTGCTATCGCGTCTTGATTCGGCGCTCACGATAGGCAAACCGATCATGCCCTCCGGCCGCGACAGCCCGAATTCCCCCAGCAGCGACGGAGCCACATCAACAGCCGCAACCAGCCCGGGACGCCGCGTCGTAGCCGAAGACATCAGCGTGCCTTCCGCTATAGCCGAAGACCAGCGGATGACCGGAGTAAGCTGCCATTTTTCTATCCATGCCTCCGCATGCACCTTCGGGCTGACCAGCCACAGCACATGACGTCTGCCGGACGCTTCCATCTCGTCCGTAAGCTTCGACAACAGCCGGTCCGTCTGCTCCAGTACCGCTCTTTTCCGCTCGGCAAACCAGGCAGGCTCGTACCAGGCCTTCTCCGCGTACAGCCGGTACCAATCACCAAGCTCCATCACTTCGAGCGCTCCACGATCCGTTCCCTCCGCAGGCCGCGCCCTACGTCCGGCAACAAACGCTCTCCATTCCTCGACCAGCCGTTCTGTGTCCATCCGGACAGCCGAAGGCATCGCGGGATCGGCGATGAGAGTACCCCTGCCCACATCCCCTGCCGCTACCGTTCCCTGACCGTCCATGATCATAAGCGGGGCAGGCCGCTTGAAGCGATCCGTGCCTCCTCCCGGCTCATCGAGATTGCCCCACACGCCCAAGCGGACCCCATGGCGTATCAAAGTTTCTCCGAGCAAGCCCGGTCGGGCCAAGTAATTCCCTTCCGCGTTGTCCCGTTTGAGTGAAGGGTAAGCCGGAACAAGCACCGAGACGTTTGAAACGACACCCTCCGCCCCGTCAGCGGCAAACCTGCGTATGAGCGCTAAGGCGGACTGCCCGTCCCGCCGCTCTGCACGGTTCCACCCTTCGCCTCCTTTGCCGTCTGCCGGCGTTCCCGCCCCCCAAGTCGCGTACACCGACTCCAGTCCTTTATAAGGGACGCGCACATTCATTGCAGCCAAGCGCCCCGTTGTGGCAAGCTTCCGCAAGGCCGGAAGATGGTCCAACCACTCCGGCTGCAGCTCCATAAACGATAACCCGGGTATAGAAATCACCGTAACGATTGGACAATTTTCAGAATTGGGGATAACTTCCGATTTTTCCTGTTGGGTGGGGATAACCTGCCCCTGTGAAATGGAATTTGTCCCCAAGCTATAAACCGGGGAGGCGCCATAGGTCACACTCATCCACATACACGATACGGCTGCCATGATACAAACGATCCCTTTGGCATACAGCCTGGAGGCTTTTCGACGAATCGTTCCATTGCGCATGAAGTTCCGCCTCTCCCTTGTCAATCGCTCATCTAGGAATTCGTCGTATGCAGCGTATCGCACGTGCAATAGCAACAAATTTTTGCATGCTCCGCCGAATCCCTAGCAAAAGTACTCTTTTTCGTACTTTGCCCAATTCGTTCCGCTTTATCCAGCTTATCCCCTGTTCCTGAGCTATTCACTCTATCCACAACATTATCCCCATAAAAACTTGTCATTTTCTCTAGAAAAATCAGGCTTTTTCAAGGAATCCACAAACTTATTCACATTATCCACATATTCACTGTGAAAAACTTATCCACTCCCCCTTGGGAAAACGGAGCACGCTAAACGTTCTTCTGACGCGGATTTCGCGAATTACCCACATTATGCACAGAGGCTGTGGATAACTATATCCACAGCCTCTACTCCCTATGTTCGCCGCTATAATCCACTCGAAGGCTGGCGATTTTTTTGCTTTCGGCTCGCCGTATTCGTTTTCGTACACTAAAAAAGCCCGCCGTCTCATGTAAGAGACGACAGGCAAATTTACCATCGTAAGCTTATTCTCCGCCGACAAACATATAGCGCGCGACCACGAGAACGGCCAGCAGCCACATCAGCCAATGCACTTTGTATTGGCCCTTGCCGCCCAATTTGGCGACCGTCGCCAGCAGTACGTAGCTGACGATCCCGAACGAAATCCCGTTCGCAATGTTATACGTGAACGGCATAAGCGCCACGATCAGAAAAGACGGAATGCCGTAAACCAGATCTTGAAAATCGATCTCCCGCACCGCCTGCATCATCAGCACCCCAACGATGATCAGAGCCGCTGCCGTTGCCGGCCCCGGAATGAGCGCCGCAATTGGCGCCAAGAAGAGCGCCAGCAGGAAGCATACGCCCGTCGTAACCGCCGTAAGACCTGTGCGTCCGCCTTCGGCAACCCCCGCAGAGCTTTCGACAAAAGCAGTCACCGTACTCGTTCCGACCAACGCACCGGCGCTGACGCCAACGGCGTCAACCATCATCGCTTTGCCGACTTTTTTGTTGCCTTCTTCCTTGTTCTTCATGAAGCCCGCACGGTTGGCCGTGCCTACGAGCGTGCCGAACGTGTCGAACATCTCAACAAACGTGAACGTCGCAATGACCGAGATGATTCCCGCATGCATAATACCGGCGAAATCAAAATGAGCGAACGCCAGCTTGCTCATGTCGGGCACCCACGTTGTTTTGGCGCTTGTCAGGTTAGCGAAATTCACCATAGGCGAGCCATCCGGATTGTGCATGAACACGCCGACCAACGTCGTGAGCAAAATCCCGAACAAAATCGCTCCCCGGACGCGCAGCACCATCAGAATGGAGATGAGCGCCAAGCCGATAATGCAGAGCAGCACGCTTGGATCCTTCATGCTGCCGATATGGAATACCGTTTCAAACGAAAGAACGTCCGTATATTTATGCGCCGGAATGTCTTTTCCCGCTTCTACCGCGACCGTCAGCAGGCCGCTGTTCTTCACCCCGATAATCGCAATGAAGAGCCCGATCCCTACGGTAATCGCGTGCTTAAGGCTGTCCGGCACGGCGACCAGCAGCAGCTGCCGCACTTTGGTTACCGTCAATACGATGAAAATCAAACCGGAAATGAAAACCGCCGTCAATCCCATTTGATACGTGAATTGACCTTGCGATGCTAAAATAACCGTTGCAAAATACGCATTGAGCCCCATCCCCGGCGCAAGCGCAACCGGAAAGTTGACGAACAGGCCCATCGCAATCGTCATCACGCCAGCGGCAATCGCTGTGGCAAGAAACACCGCCGTCCAGTCCATGCCTGTCGCTCCAGAGCCGAACGCGCTAAGAATGTTCGGATTCACGGCCAAAATGTAGGCCATCGTCATAAACGTCGTCAACCCGGCCATGATCTCGGTACGTACGGTGGTACCGTTTTCCTTCAGTTTAAAAAACCGGTCCATTCTAGAAATCCTCCCACATATTTAATCGGAACAACGACGAAAAACCCGGGTAAAGACCCCGGGCTATCAAGCAAAAGAAGGCTCCACGGATATATCCGTGAACCGTCCTATCCTTGTTCGTAGCCAGATCATTTACGGTGATCTCGTAGAAACTTCCAGGCCGATTCCCGGAATTATACGAAACGGTTATTCCTATTTTGTCAACAATCCTTATTCTAAAATCGGGAGCGACGATTGTCAATTATTTTTCCGAACAATCTGCGCGTCTGTTATAAATTCGTTCGGAATCGTGACAGACAGTCCGTGTTTGGCAGGCAGGCTGCGCATTGAAAAAAGCCCGTCCTCTTCGTTCGAAGAAAACGGGCTTGCCGATTATTCCCACTCGATGGTAGCCGGCGGCTTGGAAGTGACGTCGTACACGATGCGGTTGACGTTATCGACCTCGTTGACGATGCGTACCGAAATTTTCTCCAGCACGTCCCACGGAATACGCGCCCAGTCGGCGGTCATACCGTCGATCGACGTTACGGCACGGATGCCGACGGTGTACGAATACGTACGCTCGTCCCCCATGACGCCGACACTTTTCATATTCGGGAGCGCGGTGAAATATTGCCAAATTTCGCGGTCAAGACCGGCTTTGGCGATTTCGTCGCGAAGAATCGCGTCGGATTCGCGCACGATGTGCAGCTTCTCCTCCGTGACTTCGCCAAGCACGCGAATGGCAAGTCCCGGACCCGGGAACGGCTGGCGCCATACGATAGCCGCCGGAAGACCGCATTCCTCGCCGACCTTACGGACCTCGTCCTTGAACAGTGCTTTGAGCGGCTCCACGAGCTGGAACTTCATGTCTTCCGGCAAACCGCCAACGTTATGGTGCGATTTGATCGTTTGTGCCGTTGCCGTGCCGCTTTCCACAATGTCCGTGTACAGCGTGCCTTGGGCAAGGAAGGCGAAATCGCCGAGCTTGGCCGATTCCTCTTCAAAGACGCGGATGAATTCCGTGCCGATGATTTTGCGTTTTTGTTCCGGATCGTCCACACCTGCAAGCTTGCCGAGGAACCGTTCGCGCGCGTCGATTTTGACGACATGCATATCGAATTTGCCGACAAACGTTTCCATGACGCCTTCCGCTTCGCCTTTGCGCAGCAGACCATGATCGATGAACATACAAGTCAATTGATCGCCGATCGCTTTATGGATGAGTGCCGCCACGACGGACGAATCGACGCCGCCGCTGAGCGCGCAGAGCACTTTTTTGTCGCCGACCTGATTGCGGATGTCGCGGATCGTATCTTCGATGAACGTCTCCATACTCCATTTGCCTTCGCAGCCGCAAATATGATACAAGAAGTTTTTGATGATATCGTTGCCGTAGACGGAGTGACGCACTTCCGGATGGAATTGAACGGCGAACATTTTTTTCTCCCGATGGCTCATGGCCGCTACGGGAGCGTGCTCGGTGCTTGCGTCAATGACGAAGCCTTCCGGCGCTTGGACGACAAGGTCGCTGTGACTCATCCAAACCGTCTGTTTTTTATCGAGGCCATGCACCAAACCGCACGCGTCGGCGAAATCGACTTCGGCTTTGCCGTACTCCCGCTTCGATGCCCGTTCCACCTTGCCCTGCAATTGGTGCGCCATCAGCTGCATGCCGTAGCAAATTCCGAAAATCGGCACACCAAGCTCGTACACGGCCGGGTCAACCAGCGGCGATGCTTCTCCGTACACACTGGCAGGGCCTCCCGAGAAAACGATGCCTTTCGGCTGCAGCGCTCTGATTTTTTCAATCGGGGTGTTGTAAGGGAGCAATTCGCTGTAAACGCCCAAGTCGCGAATCCGACGGGCGATGAGCTGGTTGTACTGTCCGCCAAAGTCGAGCACCACAATGATTTCGTTCGGCTTGTCCATGTTAAGTAAGTTCCTCCTGGCTTCTTCGTTCGTTTTCAATGAAACTTATTATAAACTTCTGCCCGGCAAAGGGCAATGCCTGAGCGGAAAGTCGCGGCACAGCGCCATTGTAAGCGCTATAACTCTTCCATAAAGACCCAGAAAAGGGTTTTGCGAAAAAGAAACCCGGCTCGGGGCGTATTCGTATTCGGTTGCCCCCGGGATGTGGACAAGCGCGGCAGCGAATATGATGCCGGGAATATGTGCATAAACGAAACAGCAACGACTGTCCGGTGGGGAAATGTGGATACGATGCTTCTCCTATATTCGGATATGCATTGTGAGTAAGCTGTGGGCGACCCGGACCGCGCGGACGAAGAAAAAGCCCGGAACGGGAGGCGGCTCTTCGTAGAAGAGCGCCTACGGTTCCAGGCTCCGGCTTTGACGCAGGCGCCGCCATGCGTCCGTGAGCATACGGCGGGTGACCTGCTCCTGCGGGCCATCCGGACCGGCATAACGCACCGTTTCAAGCAGCTGCGCCAGTTGAAGCAACGTGATGCGCTGCGCCTCGCTGCGGCAGCGGCGGGTATTCGCGTATTCGCGCAGCGTTTGCTGCGGCTCCGCACGGCCGTACGAGCGCTGCAGCCGCCGCCACAGCCGGTCGGCGAAACGGTGCAGCGAGGCCCGGCGCAAGCTGCGGCTGGCGGCGGTCTGCGTTCGGCCGCGTTGCCGGGTTCGACTCACGCTGAGGAACGCCATGAGGAAGCCACTGGCAAGGAGCAGCGCTAGCGACCAGAGGAAAAGCGTGCTCTGTAAAAAGGGTACTACGGCGCGCATCCATCCTTCAAGTGCTGTGGCAACCGTGGATAACGTCGCTTTTACACGATCAAGTGCGGCATTTGCCAAATCTGTCAGTGTTGAAGCCCATTGCGATACGAACGACCGCTTGCCTACTTCATTATTTGCCGTCAGAGCGGCGGTTGAAGCAGCCGCAGGAGCCGCGTCGGCGGAAGCTGCTCCCGTAAGGGCATAGCCCGGAGTCGGCTCGAACGGAACCCAACCGACCGACGGAAAATACGCTTCTACCCAGGAATGCGCATGCTTTTGGCGCACTTGGACGATGTAGCGTTCGTCTCCGTCGGCGGCCGCCCGGGATACCGCCTCGCCAGGCGCGAATCCTTTGACCCAGCGGGCCGGTACCCCGGCGGAGCGGAGCAGCACGGCCATCGCGGTGGAAAAGTGATCGCAATACCCGTTTTTTTGCTCAAACAGGAACCGGTCGACGAAGTCCTCGTTCTCCCCCGCGGCTCGCGTCCCTTCCAAGCTGTAGGGATAATGCTCCCTTAAATAACGCTCGATCGCCTCCGCTTTCGCATAGGGCGTCTGCAAACCCGCAGTTAGCTGCTCCGCGAGGCGGCGGACCCGCTCCGGCAGCAAGGCGGGAAGCTGCAAATACCGGCTCCGCACGTCCTCAGCATAACCGGTCCCTGTATCGGCCGACGGTATTGTGCGATCGGTCAGCACCAAAGCGTCGACTTCGTAGGAAACGAGAGGGTCCGTTAAGGCCGGGATCGTATACCGGTCTGTCGCGCCCTGCTTCCAGACCCATTCGGTCGGAATCGGTTTCCCTTCGGCCGACTGCATCGATGTTACCCGTTTAAGTTCGCCGCCCGCGAATAGCTGGCGGTTCAAACCCGGAGAAACGATGTGGATTTCCTGCCGGACGAGGGCATAAGCCGCCGAACGCGGTCGGATTTCCTCTTGCCTTGCCGCCTGATTGGGAACGAACGGGACCGGCGGGTCATCCACTCTCGCCCAGCCTTGGCCGGTATAGAAGCTTTTCGCCTCGCCCCGCCAGTAAGTAAGCCTGGGGGTAACCGCCGTAAAAGCAAGGCTGTCGTCCTGCTGCAAAGGCTGCCCGAGCTTGCCGTCGTCGGAGCCGTACCCCGTCCGGGCTCTCGCCTCCGACGCCCATCCGTGCCGCTGCAGCCAAGCGCCGCCCAGAAGGCGGTTTTCGAGCGATCGGACATACCCCGACCAATCGGGTGTCCGCATATCCTGCGGGTGCAGCGTCGCTCCGAGCAAACCAGCGCCAAGACAGGCAGCGGTTAGCAGCAGCGCAGGAAAGATGCGCATCCGTTCCCCGGAGGCGGGAACAGCAGAGGCCGCTTCGCCCCGCCAGCGGAGCGCCCGTCCCGGCTGAAGCATCGCTTGAAGCAGCAGTCCTAAGCCTATGCAGCGCAACACGGCGTAAAACATATCCAAGGTCAACACCAGCTGAAAGAACGTCAAATAGCCCAGTGTCAAGCCAAAAAACCAAATCAGCTGCCGACGCTCCAATACGAACGATTGCACGACGGATATAAAGAATGCCCAGCCCGCCATAAAACAAAGCGTTCGTGTCGCAGGCTCCCAATTCGCCACCTTCCCCTGCAAGCCCTCTGCGGCATCGGTAGCCAGCTCACGGCCCCATTGCAGCCACCAGGAGGGGGAAGGTATCGTTTGTCCGTTATGAATCCAAGCCGTTACGGCAACGATCCACAACGCTTTGGCCGACCATGCCGCCGGACCCGGCAGGCGGAACGTATCCAACAGCATGAATGCCGCAAAAGTAACAGCGAACGATGCGATACTGTATATCTCGGTAAGCTCCGACAATCTGCGCAGCGGGTACAGCCACTCGAGCAGCAGCAGAAGCAGCAGCACGCTGAGGGCGGCATCACCCGCCCAATTGGCGGGAGTGCGAGGCGCCTCGCGGCTAGCGGCTGCGGCACGAGAGCTTGCCGCGATAGCTGCGGCGGGGGCGGAGGCCGCCGCCTCGCGGAAGGCGCTGACGCA
>NZ_BIMB01000097.1 GCF_004000865.1 Paenibacillus elgii NBRC 100335
ATGTCAACGGATGTGCTGACCGAAGAGTTCGGCCGGTTGTACAACGGGGAAAGCTTGGCGCCGCTGCGCATCCAGTACAAGGACTATGCGGTATGGCAGCAGTCCGAGGAGCAACTGGAGCAGGTAAAACGGCAGGAGGCTTATTGGCTGGACATGTTCCGGGGTGAGTTGCCCGTGCTTGAAATGCCGACGGATTATCCGCGCCCTGCGGTGCGGAGGTTCGAAGGAAGCACACTTTCCTTCCGCCTGGACGCCGGGGTGAACGAAGCCTTGAAGCGGGTTGCGGCAGAAAGCGGAGCGACGCTGTACATGGTATTACTGGCTGCGTACAACGTTATGCTGCAAAAATATACGGGCCAGGAAGACATCGTCATCGGCACGCCGATTGCGGGAAGAACGCATGGCGATTTGCAGCCGCTCATCGGGATGTTTGTCAACACGTTGGCGATCCGCAATTATCCGGCCGGCGGGAAGACGTTCCGTTCATTCCTGGAGGAAGTGAAGGAAACGACCCTGGGAGCCTACGAGCACCAGACCTACCCGTTTGAGGAGCTGGTGGAGAAGCTGCAGGTGCCTCGCGACCTGAGCCGCAACCCGATTTTTGACGCGATGTTCGTGCTGCAAAATACGGAAAACGAAGAGCTCCAGCTTGACGGGCTTAAGTTAGCTCCGTATCCGAGCGGCAATACGATCGCGAGATTCGATCTGACGCTGGATGTGACGGAAACCGGCAGCGGGCTGGAATGCAACCTCGAATACGCGACCTCCTTGTATGCACGGGAAACGATCGAACGTATGGCGAAGCATTTGGAGCAATTGCTCACTGCGATCGCGGAGGCTGCGGAAGCGCCGATTGCCGGGTTGGAGATGCTGACGGCGGCGGAGCAGACACAGCTTCGTCACGTGTTCAACGCTACGGCGGCAGACTATGAAGCGGATAAAACGATTCACCGATTGTTTGAGGAACAGGCGGAACGCACTCCGGATCATCTGGCCGTCGTCTTCGAAGGGCAACAGTTGACGTATCGGGAATTGAACGAACGAGCGAACCGGTTGGCACGTACCTTGCAGGCGCTGGGTGTGCAGACGGACCAGCCTGTCGGACTTATGCTTGAGCGCTCTTTGGAAATGGTCGTCGGTATGTTTGCCGTCCTGAAAGCCGGGGGGGCCTACGTGCCGATCGATCCGGAATACCCGGAAGACCGCATCAGCTACATGCTGGAAGATTCGGGCGCGCAAGTGTTGTTGGCCCAGCGTCGTTTGCAGGAGCGCGTTTCGTTTGCCGGGACCGTCGTCACGGTGGACGACGAGCAGGCTTACGCCGGGGACGGATCGAACCTGGAGTCCGCCGTAGGTCCGAACGATTTGGCGTATATCATTTATACGTCGGGGACGACCGGTAAGCCGAAAGGGGTTATGGTCGAGCATCACGGGCTGTGCAGCCTGAAGCAAATGTTCGCGAACACCTTGCAAATAAACGCACAGGACCGGGTCGTTCAATTCGCAAGCTTGTCGTTTGACGCATCGTGCTGGGAAGTATTCCAAACTCTGTTCCTCGGCGCGACGTTGTACATCCCGACGAAGGAAACGATTCTGGATTATCAATGGTTCGAGCGGTACATGAGCGATAACGGCATTACGACCGCTACGCTGCCTCCGACCTATGCGGTCTACTTGAACCCGGACCATATGCCGGGCTTCAAAAGGCTGGTCGCGGCAGGCTCCGCTTCATCCTTGGAGCTGCTTCAGCAGTGGAAAGATAAAGTGAACTATTTCAACGCTTACGGTCCGACGGAAGACTCGATCTGCACGACCATTTGGACGCCTTCGACCGAAGATATCAGCCAATTGAAGTCGGTGCCGATCGGAGGTCCCGTCGTCAATCATCGGATTTATATTGTCGATGCGCATCATCAAGCGGTGCCCGTCGGCGTGGCTGGCGAGTTGTGCATCGCAGGCGTAGGCCTGGCGCGGGGTTATTTGAACCGTCCCGACCTGACGGCGGAGAAATTCGTGGACAATCCGTTCGAGCCGGGCGAGCGGATGTACCGGACGGGCGATTTGGCCAAGTGGCTGCCGGACGGAACGATCGAGTATCTGGGCCGGATCGACCATCAGGTCAAAATCCGCGGCTACCGGATCGAGCTGGGCGAGATCGAAGAGCAGCTGCTGAAGCTCGCGTCCGTTCAGGAAGCGATTGTCATCGCGCACGACGACGCAAGCGGACAAAAGCAGCTTTGCGCCTACTTCGTGGCCGACCGGACGATGACAGTGGGTGAGCTGAGAGGGGAGCTGTCCGGCGAGCTGCCGGGGTACATGATCCCGTCGCACTTCGTGCAGCTGGAGCGGATGCCGCTGACGCCGAACGGGAAGATCGACCGCAAGGCACTGCCCGCTCCACAAGGAAACGCTTCGACGGGAGCCGACTATGTCGCGCCCCGGAGCGAGGAGGAAAAGGTACTCGCTGACGTATGGCAGGCCGTGCTGGGCGCGGAACGTGTCGGAGCGACGGATCATTTCTTCGAGCTGGGCGGAGATTCGATCAAATCGATTCAAGTTTCGTCCCGCCTGCATCAGGCCGGGTACAAGCTGGAAATCCGCGACTTGTTCAAATATCCGACCGTCGCGCAGCTGAGCAAGCATATACGTCCGGTGGCGCGGATGGCCGATCAAGGGGAGGTAAGCGGCGACGTCTCGCTGACGCCGATCCAGCACTGGTTCTTCGAGACGCAGTTTGCCGAGCCGCATCATTTTAACCAATCGGTCATGCTGCACCGCAGGGACGGCTTCGACGAAGCGGCGATTCGCAAGGTACTGCAGAAGCTTGTGGAGCATCACGATGCGCTGCGTGTCGTATTCCACAAGTCGGAGAACGGCTACACTGCATGGAACCGAGCTATCGGGGAAGGCGAGCTTTACGGTCTGGAAGTGGTGGATCTCAAAGGAATCGAGGAGTCCGCGCAAGCGGTCGAAGCCAAAGCGAACGAAATTCAGAGCAGCATCGAGCTGGAAGCGGGACCGTTTGTCAAAGCGGGGCTGTTCCAATGCGCAGACGGCGACCATCTGCTGATCGTCATCCACCATGGCGTGGTCGACGGCGTATCGTGGCGCATTTTGCTGGAGGATCTCGCGATCGGCTACGAGCAAGCTGTGAAGGGAGAAGAGCTTCGTTTTCCGGCGAAAACGGATGCGTACCGCACTTGGTCCGAGCAGCTTGGGGCGTATGCGCAAAGTCCGGTTATTGAGCACGAGCTGGCCTATTGGAAGCGCATCGCGCAAACGGAGGTGCAGTCGCTGCCCAAGGACGAGCAGGTGGACGTTTCCTTGCAGCAGGATAGCGAATCCATCTCGATAGAGTGGACCCGCGAGGAAACGGAGCAGCTGTTGAAGGGCGTCCATCGCGCGTACAACACCGAAATGAACGATATTTTGCTGGCGGCGCTGGGGATGGCCGTTCAGAAATGGAGCGGCCTGGACCGTGTACTGGTGAACCTGGAAGGCCACGGCCGGGAATCCATCATGACGGATATCGATATTACGCGCACCGTAGGCTGGTTCACGAGCAAATATCCGGTTGTGCTTGAGCTGGAGCAAGGCAAAGACATCTCCTACTTGCTCAAGAAAACGAAAGAAGACCTTCGTGGAATCCCGAATAAAGGGATCGGTTACGGCATATGCCGATACTTGTCTGCAGCGAAGAACGATATTGCATGGGGCGCGGAGCCGGAAGTCAGCTTCAACTATCTCGGACAATTCGATCAGGATTTGCAAAACAGCGACATCGGAGTATCGGCGCATACGGGCGGCAAACAGTCGAGCGACCGGCAAAAGCGTATTTTCGTGCTGGACATCAACGGCATGATTGCAGACGGAACGCTGTCGCTCGAGCTGAGCTACAACGGCAAGGAATACCGCCGGGAGACGATGGAGCGTCTCGCCGCTTCGCTTCAGGAAAGCCTACGCGTCATCATCGCGCATTGCGTTTCGAAAGAGCGGGCGGAATTGACGCCGAGCGACGTTCAATTCAAAGGACTGAGCGTGGAGGAGCTTGAGCAAATTTCCGGACAAACGCAGCACCTTGGGGACATCGAGAACATCTATGCGCTCACGCCGATGCAAAAAGGGATGTGGTTCCACAATACCTTGAACCGACATGGCGGAGCGTATATCGAGCAAACGCTGTTTAACGTCCAAGGCGCTCTGAACATCGAGCTGTTCTCCCGAAGCTGGAACGAGCTGGCGGCGCGGCATGCCGTGCTGCGCACCAACTTCCACAGTGGCTGGAGAGGGGAACCGCTGCAGATTGTTTACCGCTACAAGCCGGTCGAGTTTGCTTACGAAGACCTGCGTCATTTGGCAGAGGCCGAATGGAGCGCGTATCTCGATCAACTGGTGAATGACGACAAGACCCGGGGCTTCGATCTGGAGCAGGATGCGCTGATGCGGGTGAAAGTTGTCCGCACACAGGAAGAAAGCTTCCATGTGCTTTGGAGCTTCCATCATATCCTGATGGACGGCTGGTGCTTGCCTCTAATCGCCAAAGAGCTGTTCGACACGTACGAGGCTTACCTGAGCAACGATTTGTCCGAACGGCCTGCGGCTCCGTCCTACAGCCATTATATCGAATGGCTGGAGAAGCAGGATATGGAAGCGGCGGCCCGTTATTGGACCGGGTTCTTGGCAGGTTACGACAGCCAGACGACGCTGCCTCAAGGCAAATTGCACAACAAGGACGGGGAGTATACGGAAGCGAATATTCTCCGCTCGCTGGGCAAGAGCTTGACCGAACGGATGAGCCGAATTGCCAAGCAGCATCAGGTGACCGTGAATACGTTGATGCAGGCGGCTTGGGGCATTATATTGCAGAAGTATAACGGAACGGACGATGCGGTATTCGGCAGCGTCGTTTCAGGAAGATCCGCGGAGATCGCGGGGATCGAAGAGATGATCGGGCTGTTCATTAACACGATTCCGGTCCGCGTCTCTTGCGAGGCGGAGCAAAGCTTTGCCGACGTGATGAAGCGGGTGCAGGAAGCGGCTTTGGAGTCGGGAGGCTACGATTACTACCCGCTGTACGAAATTCAGGCGCAGAGCGCCCAAAAGCAGGATCTGATCACCCATATTATGGCCTTCGAGAACTTCCCGATGGACGAGCAGATCGAGCAGGCGGGCAGCTATGAGGACGGAAAGCTTGCGATTACGGATGTCGACATCGCGGAACAAACGAACTATGACTTTACCCTGGTTGTCATGCCGGGAGAAGAGCTTGCCGTCCGCTTCTATTACAATGCGTCCGTGTACGAACATTCTGCCATGGAGCGGCTGATGGGACATCTCATCCATGTGCTCGAGCAGGTCACAGCCAGCCCGAATGCTCCCGTAAGTATGCTGGAGCTGGTGACCGAGGCGGAGAAAGCGGAGATTATTCACGTATTCAACAATACGGCGGCGGAATACCAGCAAGAACAGACGATTCACGGGCTGTTCGAAGAGCAGGCGCTGCGTAATCCCGATGCGGTGGCGGTTGTGTTCGAGAAATCGCAGCTTACGTACGGGGAACTGAACGAGCGGGCGAACCGGCTGGCGCGAACGCTGCGCGACGCCGGGGTGCGGCCGGATCAGCTGGTCGGCCTTATGGTCGAGCGCTCGCTGGAAATGGTCGTCGGCATAATGGCGATTATGAAAGCCGGCGGCGCCTATATTCCGATCGATCCGGAATATCCGGAGGACCGCATCCGGTACATGCTGGAAGATTCCGGTGCGCAAGCGCTGCTGACGCAGCGTCATTTGCGGGAACGCGTATCGTTTGCCGGGACGTTTGTGGCGGTGGACGACGAGCAGGCCTATCATGCGGACGGCTCGAATCTGGAGCCGGTCGTCGGACCGAATCATCTGGCCTATGTGATTTATACGTCGGGTACGACGGGCAAGCCGAAAGGGGTTATGGTCGAGCATCACGGGCTGTGCAGCCTGAAGCTGATGTTTGCGAACACGCTGCAAATGACGGAGCAGGATCGTGTCGTGCAGTTTGCCAGCCTGTCGTTTGATGCGTCGTGCTGGGAAATTTTCAAAGCGCTGTTCTTCGGCGCCACGTTATATATTCCGACTTCTACGACCATTCTCGATTATCCGCTGTTCGAAAGCTATATGAACGAGAATGGCATCACGGCGACGATCCTGCCGCCGACTTATGCGGCTTATCTGAATCCGGACCGGATGCCAAGCCTGAAGAAGCTGATCACAGGCGGTTCGGCGGCTTCGGTCGAATTCGTCCAGCAGTGGAAGGACAAGGTTCTGTACTTCAACGCCTACGGGCCGACGGAAGCCTCGATCGTAACGTCGATTTGGGACGAAGCGTCGGACAGTCTTGGAGACCGGAAGTCGGTGCCGATCGGCCGGCCGCTTGCGAACCACCGCATCTACGTCGTGGATTCGCATAACCGGATGCTGCCAGTCGGCGTAGCCGGAGAGCTGTGCATCTCGGGCGTCGGGCTGGCGCGAGGGTACTTGAACCGTCCCGAGCTGACGGCGGAAAAATTCGTCGACAATCCGTTTGAGCCGGGCGAGCGGATGTACCGGACGGGCGATCTGGTCCGCTGGCTGCCGGACGGTAATCTTGAATACTTGGGCCGGATCGACCATCAGGTGAAAATCCGCGGCTACCGGATTGAGCTTGGCGAAGTGGAAACGCAGCTGGCGAAGATCGACACCGTTCAGGAAGCGATTGTCCTTGCGCGCGAGGACGCAAATGGACAGCAGCAGCTTGTCGCCTACTTTGTAGCACAAAGAGAGCTCACGGCGGCTGAACTGAGAGCGGCGATGTCGCAGGAGCTGCCGAACTATATGATCCCGTCGTACTTCGTACAGCTGGCGCAAATGCCGCTTACGCCGAACGGGAAGATCGATCGCAAGGCGCTGCCTGCTCCGGAAGGAAGCATGCACGCGGGCGGCGAGTACGTCGCGCCGCGGACGCCGACGGAAGCCAAGCTGGCGCACATTTGGCAGGACGTGCTCGGGCTGGAGAAGGTGGGCGTGAAGGACAACTTCTTCGAGCTTGGCGGTCATTCGCTGCGTGCCACGGCATTGGCGAGCAAGGTGCGCAAGGAGCTGAATATGGAGCTTCCGCTGCGGCACATCTTCCAATTCCCGACGGTCGAGCAATTGGCCGAGGCGATCGGACAGTTGGAGCAGCAGGAGTTCGATGCGATTCCTGTCGTCGAAGAACGGGAATACTACCCGGTTTCCTCGGCTCAGAAACGGCTCTATATCCTGCAGCAGCTGGAAGGCGCAGCCCAAAGCTACAACATGCCGGGCGTGATGGGCCTCGAAGGGGCGCTGGACCGCGAGCGGTTCGAAGAGACGTTCCGTAAGCTGATTGCGCGTCATGAGACGCTGCGGACGGGCTTCGAGCTGATAGACGGCGAACCGGTGCAGCGGATCTATCCGGAAGTGGATTTTGCCGTCGAAACGGTTCAAGCCGGCGAGGAAGAAGCCAAAGCGATCGTGCGCGACTTTATCCGTCCGTTTGATCTGGCGAAGCCGCCCCTTCTGCGGGTAGGCTTGATCGAGCTGGCGCCCGAGCGGCACATCCTGATGCTGGATATGCATCACATTGTTTCCGACGGCGTCTCGGCGGATGTTCTGGTGGAAGAATTCGCCCGGCTGTATAGCGGGGAGGAACTGCCAGGGCTGCGCATCCAGTACAAGGATTATGCCGTATGGCAGCAGTCCGAGGCGCAAAAAGAGCAGTTGAAGCGTCAGGAAGCGTACTGGCTCGAAGCGTTCCGCGGGGAACTGCCCGTGCTCGAAATGCCGACCGACTATGCCCGCCCAGCCGTGCAGAGCTATGCCGGCGATACGCATGATTTCCGCATGAACTCGGAAATAAGCGAAGGGCTGAAGCGAATCGCTGCGGAAAGCGGCGCGACGCTGTACATGGTGCTGCTGGCCGCCTACACGGTGCTGCTGCAAAAGTACACCGCTCAGGAGGACGTCGTCGTCGGAACGCCGATCGCAGGCAGAACCCATGCGGATCTGCAGCCGCTGATCGGGATGTTCGTCAACACGCTGGCGATCCGCAACTATCCGGCGGCGGACAAAACGTTCCTTTCGTACCTGGAGGACGTGAAGGAAACGACGCTAGGCGCGTTTGAACACCAGACTTATCCGTTTGAAGAGCTGGTGGACAAGCTGCAAATGGCTCGGGACTTGAGCCGCAATCCGCTCTTTGACACGATGTTTTCCCTGCAAAACACGGAAAACAAAGAGATGCATCTTCCAGGACTTCACCTGACACCGTACCCGACCGAGTATGGCATGTCGAAATTCGACCTGAGCCTCGACATGATGGAGGACAGCGAGGGTCTGGAGTGCAGTCTCGAATAC
>NZ_BIMB01000098.1 GCF_004000865.1 Paenibacillus elgii NBRC 100335
TAGAATAATAATCTCTGGTATTCTTTTCGGATTATGTATTGAACTATCTCAGTTAATTATTGGCGTTGGAATTGGGTTCTTTTATCGAAGCTTGGATGTAGATGATATTATTTCAAATACGATAGGCGTTATACTTGGTTATGCCTTTTTAACTCTGTTAAAGCGCTTTGACGTAAAAAACTCATTTTATCAAAAAGTTTTTAAATCCTGATATGGCAGAATAATACTAGGTTTAACAAACTAAAAACGTCCTCAAAACATAGGACGTTTTTTGGTTTGGTTAGCCTTTATTTCAACTGACCGTCTTCGGACGGTCGACACGCTGCATGCCGGGCCAACGGAACGTTGCCCACTCCGGCTGGAACTTCGCGATCCGCGCGACGACCACCGTCATATCGTCATAAATGTCTCCATGATGATACCGCACCACCCTCTCCAATAAAATGTCGGCAAAATCCTGCGGACTGTCCGCCTCGATCTCGCTGATCATCCGTTTCATCCACAGCTCCTTATTCACCGCATGGCCCGGTGCATCGTAGATGCCGTCCGTCATCATGATCAAAATATCGTCATGCCGCAAAGGCATGCTGACCAGATCGACGTCAATGTCGTGCACGATCCCTACGGGCAAATTGTTGGCGGTTACCGGAATTACCTCATCTCCTCTCTTGATAAAGCTAGGCGTCGAACCGATCTTCAAAAAGGTGGTCTGCGCATTATACAAGTCGACAAGCGCCACATCGACCGTCGCGAACATCTCGTCCGACGAGCGCAGCATCAGCACCGAATTGACGGATTTGATCGCCAGCTTCTCGTCCATACCGGATTGCAGCAGCTGCTGCAAAATCGACAGCGCCGTGCTGCTCTCCGCCCGGGCCCGCTCACCATTGCCCATGCCGTCGCTCAGCGCGACCGCAAACTTCCCGTTGCCGAGCTCCACCGTACTGAAGCTGTCGCCCGACAGCAAATCCCCTCCTTTGGCCGCCCCGGCCACCCCGGTTTCCACTTCGTATTCCTTCGCCGAACCGAACAGCACCGTGCTGTAGCCTTCCTTCCGCTCCATCGCCTGCTCATTCTTGACGGCAATGTTTTCCCCGACAATCTCGGAGAGCAGCGGAGCGATGATTTTGCGGCATTCGTCAAAGCCTCGCGTATATTGATGAACGATTTCGATCTCAACATTGCCTTCGTCCAAGCTGATGACATCGATGCTATGTATGGAAAGCCCTAGCTCCTCCAGCGCGCTGCGGATCTGCTCTTCCTGCATGAAAAGCTCTTGTCCTTCCCGTTTAATTTCTTTCGCCAGGTCCTCCATTACCTGCGATACTCCGGACAATTGATCCGCTACGATCTGGCGGCTGTCGACGATCTGCTTCTTCCAATGCTGATCGTGCTTGTACAATTGATACTGCTGCTTCATCACCTCCAAGACTTGATCTGGCTTAATGCACTGCTTCTTCCACTGCGGCCGGACATCCTTGCGCGACATATTTTCCCGAAGCTCCACCTCCGTCATCATATCGGTCATAAATTTATAAGTCTGATAAAACTTGCCGTCCCAGCACTGCTTCTTCTTCCAGCAGTTCGCGCACGACTTTTCCGCCACCGAATTCATGAAATGGCCGATTTCCTCCTCCTTGCGCCCCGGCTGCGCATCGACGGTCACCTGTTTGAAGCTGCGGGATAGCTGCTTGAACACCTCAGAAAATTGCTCGACGCGGCTCGCAGTCACATCCCGCACCCGCTTGGCATAATCATGCTGCGATTTCAAATTTTCCTGCGTTCCCGGCACGTATTTGGCCAGCATCTGAATGACTCCCTTCGGCGTCATCAGGAACAGCGAGACCGCAGCCACCGACTCCCATGTGGAATGAATCACCTCCGACGAGTTTCCTAAATAAAAGGAAAGAATGGAAGAACCGATCAGCATGCCGAGCGCTACCGCCATTTTGTTTCCTTCGCGCAGCAGCCCGGCAAGCATCCCCGCAAACGCCAGCAAGCTCATCTGATAAATGGCGCTTGCATTCGCGAGGCTTAGAATAAGCCCGGAGATGACCCCCACGGAAGCTCCGAGTGGCGCCCCGCCAACGAGCGCAAACAGCAGGATCAGGTACCGCGACATCACATGCTCCAGCGTAACCGGCCCGATGAGCCAACCGACGGTTCCCGTCATCACCGAAGCAAGGAGAATGATCAGACAGATGACTTCTTCGTTTTTTAAGTTGAAATTTTTGCGGGTTAACGTAAACACGGGAATCGCTTGCAGGAATATATGCGTCAGAATGAGACCAAGCGTCGATTCGATGCCCGTCATCATCAGCGTATACCAGCTCAGTTCCGCAGAGGCCAAATGGGAGAATAGCTGAACGAAAAACGTAGCGGCGAACACGATTCCCGGGGCATACGAGATGTCAGACCGCTCGAACCGCTCTACGCCTTTTTGAATCAGCAGGAAGACGAGCATCTGCGCGACCAAGTATCCCGTATGCTTCGGATCGATGGAGAACAGACTGCCCGCGGCCAGAAATACGCCGGACCAATAGAGCAGCTCCCGCCTCAAAAAATACATGACCGCGAAAAAGGCGACCGCGAACGGCGCGAGCTGATCGAGAATCATCGCCCGGCCCAGCAAAAACGCCATCAGCAGCAGCAATATCGACCATTTCTTGGCGACGAACCACTGCACCAACCGGTTTTTCACGACCAACGCAATGATGCCTTGCTTGATCCGAAGCACCCATCCCGACGCTGCCGTTCCCATTGCATTCATACTTTGACGTTTTTGCATATTTTCATCACACCACCCATAAACTATTAGTGGTCTTAGTATATAAGCTGTCCATCGGAAAGTTTGTCAGAATGCGGGGGCTGGTCCAAAGTTTTTTCCGACAAAATGAGTTGCCGCCGCGAATCGCCCTGAATCAGCAGATTAACGGAAATTGTAAGCGCTATCAAAAGAATTCGGTTTCATACACTTCACTTTATGTTCGGGACTTGTTCGCAGCGGACCTTTGTCCTTTACGTTACAACCTGTCGATTCGCCGGGGCCTCCCGAAAGATACGACAAAAAAAGTCCGACCCGATCCGGTTTGTGACAAAGTCATGGCTTTCCCGCCAATTAGGCGAAAAAACGGCAAACAAAAAACCTGATCGTCTGACGATTCTCACCGCCCGACATCAGGTTTATTCGCTTTGCTCTTAACTTATAGCGGCAGAGGGGATCGAACCCCCGACCTTACGGGTATGAACCGTACGCTCTAGCCAGCTGAGCTATGCCGCCGCAACAAGCATGAGTATATAACAGCCGGTAAGGGCTTGTCAAGCACCCGCAAAAAAACCGAATGGACCTCGGTCCATCCGGTTCCGTCTATTTATTAGTCACGACGCGCGCCGCGTCCGCCTCTTTTGCCCTCGGTATTTTTCTTCAAGGAAGAGATGCGATCTTCGCTGTCTTTCAGAAAACGCGCCATTTTATCTTCGAAGGTAACGTGCTTGTTGGCGGGAGGTCTACCACCACCACGGCCTCCACGGTCCCCTCGGCCGAAGCCGCCGCGGTCGCCACGGTCGCCTTGTCTGTCAAAACGAGCGGGCCTTGTCGGAGCGGCATCCACCGGGCGATCGACCGCTTGCTTGATCGATAATCCGATTTTGCCGTCTTTGTCGACATTAATCACTTTTACGGTTACGATATCGCTAAGCTTCAGATGATCATTGACATCCTTGACATAGTTGTCCGCAATCTCCGAGATGTGCACAAGGCCAGTAACCCCCTCAGATAGCTCAACGAACGCCCCAAAGTGAGTAATGCCTGTCACTTTTCCTTGCAGCTTGCTGCCCACTTCAATTGCCATAAAGTAAACTAATCCTCCCTTAAATAGTTAAGAAACAAAGAGAAATTGAAGCTATGCCGATTATAACTTACGGAGAAAATACGGTCAACACAAGGCTGTGCCCATCTTTTGCCGAGTTACTTCTGGGCCGGTTTCGGGGTATAAAATAACGTCTCCCCTTGCTTGACATAATGCAACTCTTTGCGAATTTTTTGCTCTACGTACTCGGGGTCGTTCAGACGCGCGATCTCACGCTGCAAGGTTTCGTTCTGCTGCTGCGCTTCCGCTGCTTTTTGCTGCACCGCGCTAAGCTTCTGGCTGCGCTCGCTGATTTTACCGACCTGATTCCAAAGCGTGACACCAGCCCAACTCAAAAAACAAGCCAGCATCAGCATGACCAAACGGCGTCGGCGAAAGGAGCCTTTGTTATGCGGTTGCATCGGATTGGTTTTCGAGAGTGCCTGCATGTACCTGAAATCCTCCTACGTACGATCAAAAGAGTCGACGGAGCCATGCCGCGATGCTTTGACCGGTTTTCAGAACCCATGCGGGGACGGAAACGCGAAAACGGATCCACCGACCGAAAGGCTTGAGAAGCCATAACAGCAATTTCCACACAGGATAAAGCAATTGTAACACAATTTTGTACAGGAATATAGCTGTCGCGGCCAAAAATCCCAAAAAGATAACAACGACGCGGTACATCACCAGTGCCGGCTTTATAATCAACAACTGAATCGTCCGCTTGCCGAACCGGATCGTAGCCAGCACGACACGGATCATAAACCGTATTACCCGAATCATCGTCCGGCTAAACACCAAAAAGTAAAAAGTAATCCCGATCCCGAGCCCCAAAAATATAAACGGGCGCACTTCGCCCCAATTGCTCTCGTACAGCAGTACGAACACCAGAAGCGTGCCGATGAGCCAATAGAGAAGATCCAGAATCGCCCGGAGCCATGCCCGTACTTTCAGCTGGCCGGAAAGCACCCGGTACACGTCATACAATCCCCCGAGCGCCAGACCTCCCGCATACATCATCCCCAGAGTGATGAATTGAATGTGCAGCGTCACTTGAACAGCTTACTCAGGAATCCCTTGGTTTTCCCTTGGGAGTTTGCGTCAACATAGGCCAGCTCGTTCACGTACCCCTCGATGGCAACGAGACCCTGCTCCAGGCTCAAGTTTTTGATATGTAAATTTTGCCCCTTGATCATCAAATATCCGCACTCGGTTTCAAGCAAAAATTCTTCGCTGTCGAAGCTCTCCACATTCAACACGCCGGATACCTCGAGCAACTTGCGGTTGAGCATCTTGATCTCCTGCCGTTTCACCTTCCCCGGCTGTTCTACCATGGCTTGGTTCATCCTCCTTGGACGCTTTGGCGGTAAAAACCATTTGTTCTCGTTGTCACTACGAACGGTGCTGATGGCCTGCGGCCGCTCTTGAAAACGGGTTATCTTCATATTGAATCTCAGAGGAAATAACCCGTTTTCAAAGGCGGCACGTAAACTCTCCGCCCATCACACCGTTCTTCGCTAACGCATCATCAAAAATTTTTACGCACAAAGCTTGTTTACTTAAAAATATGGAGGTCGTCCGAGGTTTAGAACTACCAATGGTAGAGAGAAGGAATCCGCCTCGAATGGAAGGTAAAACCGGAGGTCCAGATAAAACCGTTGAAGCTTTAATCAAGTCGCGAGGGATCGATGGTTTTATAAATAGAGGAACTTTAAGTGTGCTATCGCATCCAATTTAGCCCGACCGGACAAAATAGAGAACCTGACGTGCGCTAACAGGCTTATATCGAGGGATATGAACCTTTTTCGACACGGTTAAAGAACACTAGTTCCGCTAAGTCCAATAAATAACTGGCAGGCTCGGATTAACGCATTATGGTTCCTTTAATTGCAAAGCGAGGCTGAAGATCATTCTTGAAAGGTACAGGTTTCGCGGTCCCGGTGGCCACGGAGTTCGACTAAAAAAAGACCGGAAAGCTCCGGTCTTTTTGGCGGGCCTTTAAAATAAAGGCTCGGGTTTATTCATTTCTTCTTTGAGCAACGTGTACATCTTGGCCGCGTCTTCCTTGCGGGTCGACTCGGACAGCAGTTCTACGCGCACGGTCACCAGCTTTTGCCCGAACTGAATGGTCAGTTCGTCGCCCACTTTCACCGCGCTGCTCGGTTTTGCCTCCCGTCCGTTGATCCAGACGCGGCCCTGTTCGGACACGTCCTTCGCGACAGTGCGCCGCTTGATCAGGCGGGAAAGCTTGAGAAACTTGTCAAGCCGCATTACTTCACCGCTTCTTTAAGCTTGTTGCCTGCTTTGAATGCAGGAACCTTGGACTCAGGAATAGTGATTTCTTTGCCCGTTTGCGGGTTGCGACCTGTACGGCCGGAGCGTTTGCGGGTTTCGAACGTACCGAAGCCGATCAATTGTACTTTGTCACCGTTGGACAATGCTTCCGTAACTTCGCCAAGGAAGCTGTTCAATACGGATTCCACGTCTTTTTTAGTCAAGCCGCTTTTTTCTGCGATGTTGTTGATAAGATCGGTTTTGTTCATGAGTTTAATATCCTCCTCTTAAAAGTGACGCTGAACTAAAGTATTCTTTGTTCGTTAGGAAAATCCTGCAAAGCATCTTATTTTTTCAGAACTTTTTTTGCTTCCTGCCACAAAGATTCCATCTCTTGCAAGTCAGTTTGGTCAAATGATTTGCCCTTTAAACGCAATTGCGCCTCGATATACCCGAAACGTTCAAAAAATTTGCGGTTGGCATCCGCCATCGCTTCTTCGGGGTCCACCTTGAGAAATCGCGCCAAATTGACGACAGCAAAGAGCAGGTCGCCCAGCTCTTCCTGCTGCTCCGCTTTGCCGAAGCGCTCGATCGCCTCTTTCACTTCGGCCAGCTCGGACTCGACGACCGGCAGCACCTCTTCCTTGGTGCCCCAATCGAAGCCGACCGAAGCGGCTTTCTTCTGCAGCTTGTACGCCTTCATCAGTCCCGGCAGCTCGCGGGGGACGCCGGAGAGAAGCGGCAGTTCGTCGGGATTGATCCCCTTCTTCCGCTTCTCCTCCTCCTTGATCTGCTGCCAGTTGCCCAGTGCCTCGTCGGCATCTTCCGCCTGCGCCGTCCCGAAAACGTGCGGATGACGACGGACCAGCTTCTCGTTGAGCTCCCGGATGACGTCGAAGACGGTAAACATCCCGTCCTCCGCTTCGATCTGCGAGTGCAGCATGATCTGCAGCAGCAGATCGCCGAGCTCCTCCCGCATATGGTCGGGATCGTCCTCATCGATCGTTTCCAGCACTTCGTACGCTTCTTCGATTAAGTTTTTGCGCAGCGATTGATGCGTCTGCTCGCGGTCCCACGGACAGCCCTCGGGGCTGCGGAGGATAGCCACGATCTCATGCAGCCGCGTAAAGGTGCGGCTCCGCACGTCCTCGCGGTCGGTGCGCGGCACCCAGACCAAGGACAAGTTGCCGTAGCCCTCCACCCGGTCCAGCTCATAGAGCGGCACCTCGCGCACGCGCTCTTCTCCAGCCACGCCAAGCGCATGGCCGACGACGACAGGATAATCGTCCGGATACAGCTCCATCAGCGTCAGCTTCACGTCAGACGCCGTGTAGACGTCGTACACCTGCCCGATCAGCGTATGCAGCTGCGGATTAAGCCCGCTCGCCGTCAGCGAAGTACCGTCCAAGAGCTGAAAGCCTTCGATCGGATCGAAGCCGAGCCGAAGGAACGCTTGATCCAGGAAGCTTTCGCCGCCCATCATGGTGAGCAGCACGCCCTCAGCGGGACAACGCTCGCGCAGCAGTTGCACGGTCCGCTCGGCCACCATCGGATGGCCGGGTACGGCGTAGAGGACCTCTCCGCTGTTCGCGCTTTTGGCCCGCTCGATCAGCTGCGAAGCGATCTGCTCGTAGACAGCGTCAAAACCCTCGTGCGCTTCATAGACCGCATCGAACGTCTCATAGCGAAGGCTGTGATGGTCCAGCATCGCGACCATCGGGTGCTCCCGGGTGCGCAGAAATATCGCCCCGCCTCGCGCGCCGGCGGCTTCGAGCTTGCGCCAGACGCCGAGGGTCAGTTGGTTTTCGTCGCCGGTTCCGAGACCGACGACCGTAATTTGCGGTTGAATGGACATAGCCCAGAGCCGCCTCCTTCAGTGTGGGGTGCGGCGCTCCGTCAGCGGAGCAGCCGGAATCGGCGCAGCCAGGCGAGAGGCTTCCCCGCCAGCTGCGGCACAAGCGCCAGATCGGCGGCAGTGACGACGCCCAGGCGCAGCAGGGCTACCGCGTAAGCGAGCGCCCCTACGGCGACGCCGCCGAGCGCGATGACCGCGGCCGTGCCCCGTGGGGG
>NZ_BIMB01000099.1 GCF_004000865.1 Paenibacillus elgii NBRC 100335
GTCTTCCTCTGATATTCAAGAAAATATGTATAGGAACTTTAGTGGTAAAGAAAAAGGGTTAGTAAAGTTCTTTAGACCTTGTTTAGAGAAATCTTAAAGGGTTCAAAGGCATTGCGCATAAGAAGCTTTGATTCGTCGAATGAACCTATAAATATATGGCTCGTTAGCACATGGAATTCCCCCGGAGTTGACTTTACTGCTCAATCCCGGGGTTTGTTTTTTTATTAGGGTTTTAAATTGTGTGGCGCTAAGACTTGCTACTTTGGGACCACGCTTTGAAGCTCATCCAGCATTATCATTAGGGGCTTATAGGAGATGACGTAGAAATGTCTTTATCTAGAAGAAATTTGGTTAGAGCAGCATTCTTTGTCGTATTTGTTATATCTTTAATTAATTTTCCATTATATACTCAAGCAGAAACGAGTAGCTGTGCACCACTTTCAGAAGTTTCCTCCATACAGTTAAAAGATAAAGAATCAAGCTACAGTTATGATGCTGACAATCAATTAAAAGCAGTGGTGAACCATAAAAATGGAACCTTGAACTGGACAAAAAACATATTTGATTCGAATGGAAATCTTATTAAAAAAGTGTATAAATCCGCCCAGGGAAACTATTTAGCTAACCCCAGCTTTGAAAAAGGGATTGAAGATTGGGTCATAAATAACGGAAATGATGGCGCATCAGCAATAGATACGGCTTCGGCAATTAATGGGAAACAATCTTTGAAAGTAACTCGCGCTAGTGCCGGCGATCAGTTTCAATATGAAGGGCACAATTTCGGGACTTACATCGGGGGAAGGACATTTACTCTCTCAGCATTTGTGAAAACTTGGGGGATAACGGGAAAAGGCGTCCATTTGAGACTGTATTGGCAAGACGCATCAGGGGCCTGGATATGGAGTAATATAGAGTATTCCCCTGTTGTAGATGGGACAAAGGACTGGACCAAACTAACCGTTACTGGAACCGCACCCGTTGGTGCCCAAAGTGTAGTTGGATTAGTCTCGCCAGGAGATATCAATGGACAAGGGACTTATTGGATAGACGCAGTAGCCATAACAGAAACACTGAAAACAGCAAGTCATTTAGCTAACCCGAGTTTTGAAGAAGGATTGGCAGACTGGTCCATAAATAACGGAATCGATGGTACAGCTGTAGTAGATACAACAACAGTATTTAATGGGAAGCGATCCTTAAAAGTAACTCGTGCCAGTGTCGGCGACCAGTTTCAATTTGAAGGACATGATTATAATACATATATTGGAGGTCGAACGTTTACAATATCTGCTTATATTAAAACCTTAGGAATAACGGGACAAGGTGTACATTTAAGGACGTACTGGCAAGATGCGGCCGGGTCCTGTATATGGGAAAATATAGGGCATTCCTCTTCGATAGATGGGACAAAGGATTGGACCAAACTTACCGCTACTTCAACTGCACCCGCTGCTGCCCAAAGAATGGTTGTACTTGTGTCTCCCGGTGATACGAACGGACAAGGAACATATTGGATTGATTCGGTGGAAGTAGCAGAAACACAAAAGGGAAGCAATTATTTAACCAATCCGAGCTTTGAAACAGGGGTTTCCGGCTGGTCCATAAATAACGGAAAAGATGGCGCATCTGCGATAGATACGGCTTCAGCAATTAATGGGAGACAATCCTTAAAAGTAACTCGCGCCAGTGCAGGTGATCAGTTTCAATATGCAGGGTACAACTCCGGCACTTACATGGGGGGAAGGACTTTTACAGCATCTGCATATATAAAAACCTCCGGAATAACGGGACAAGGTGTACATTTGCGGATGTATTGGCAGGATGTGTCTGGGTTGTGGATATGGAACAATGTAGAGTACTCCCCTTTTGTAGATGGGACAAGGGATTGGACGAAGTTAACGGTGACCGGTATCGCTCCACCTAATGCCCAGAGCGTTGTTGCACTAGTCTCTCCTGGCGATATGAATGGACAAGGAACGTACTGGATTGACTCGGTTGAGATTACGGAGTTGCAACCATCCAATTATTTAATGAATTCTGGTTTTGAAGCAGGAATACAAGACTGGTCTATAAATAACGGAACTGATGGCAAATCTTTTATAGATTCGACTGCAGTATTTGAGGGGAAACAATCATTACAAGTAATACGTTCCAGTTCAGGTGACCAGTTCCAGTATGAAAGCTGTAACTTCGGCACCTTTATTGGAGGTAAGACTCTTGTTGCAACTGCCTATGTGAAAACATCAGGCATAACGGGAAAAGGCATCCATTTGAGGATGTATTGGCAAGACGAAACAGGAGCTTGGATATGGAATAATATTGCTTATTCCCCTTCCGTTGAAGGAACAAAAGATTGGACCAAACTAGCCGTGTCAGGAATTGCGCCAGCTGCCGCTCAAAGAGCGATTGTATTAATCTCTCCAGGAGATATCAATGGACAAGGGACTTACTGGATTGATTTCATATCGTTAAGTGAGAGCTAAATAAAATCCTTAATGGATAAATTATATAGAATTTAGTTTATTAAACTATTGTAAATTACAAATTTCGACAATACTAGACAATTAGCGCATGTATAATGATTGATATTCTTTGAAAACTTTGGAGAGAGGGTCTGAGACACTGATTTAAATGCTTTTTAACAAATGATTTAGAAATAAGAAGCGAAATGGAGACAGTAACTGATGCTAAAAGTGAAAGTTTCATTATTACTATTTGTATCTATGCTTCTATTATCAATTTCTACTGTATTTGCAGATCCCGTTGGAAATTTCAATAGTAGTGAAAGGAGCCGGCTTAACGCGGCCAATGAAGTATATGATAAAGATGCGAATAGCTTTGATCCAACCAATGCACACGATCGTACAACAAGCATCGGAAACAAGGGATATGACACCTTACAAAGAGGATGTGTCCATTGTCAAAGAGCTTACGGACAAGAGGACAAAAAACTCCAAATACTTCTTAAATAGTGATAATACAGTTACTGTATACAGTGCAGCTTATTCATTACATTACAAGGAAGGAACAGGCTGGAAGGATATTGATACGAAGATTAAGTCTAAAGGCATAGGCTTGGCTTATACGGAAGAGATGAATGAAAACAGATTTAAAGTAAGATTTGGAACGAATGAGAGTCCTTCGACGACAATAGAGATGGCTGGTAAAGCCATTATTTATAAGCCGCTGCAAATTAATCAATGACATCAAAAAACGGTCGAAGAAAACACCATAAAATACTCCAACTTATGGAGTAGCACGGACTTGCAGTATCAAATTAGAAATGATGACTTGAAAATGGAACTTCACCTTAACGATCAAAGTGCTCCTAAATCATTTCAATTTCTAACCAAAACCTCGGGGTTGGAAATACAGTCTTTAAAGGATGGAAGCATTAACTTTGTGAATCAAAGCGGAAAGGTTGTATTTTACATCCCTCCTATGTGGGTTCGGGATTCTTCCAACTCAGAACTTCGTTATGATCGAATTTCTGTGGATGTTTCACCTAAAGGAGAAGAGTCAATCATTACTTTGACACTGAATGATCAAGGTTTGAAGTATCCAATTGTCATAGATCCAACAACAGTATCAGGTCATACATTTGACGAAGGTGGATTTCCAAATAAACTCTATGTGGATACACCAGATATTAATACAAAAAGTATACTGAACATTCGATTTTCGAATTGGATTTATGAAAGCATAGAAGACAATATCTCCGTTAATTTTCCCATGGAGGTATATTTGACCAAGAAAGAATACGGGAAGCAAAATAATTTTTCGCGAAGATCGCCGGCTCCTGGAGATGATGGGAATGAAGTGGTCCATATGGGAAAAACAAGCTTGTTTAATGATGGAAATATGCTGGAGGTAAGCGGGAATGAAATAAGAAGTAAATTTGGTTCAAACGCTATCGTGTACGGAGGAGCATTTTATAAGGATTTTTATCCTTATCCCTACCCAATGGAAGCTAATATCATGATTACCTACAACGCGGCTGAAGCTCCAACAGGCTTAAAATATACCAGTACATTAACGAGTATTGACTTAAGTTGGACATCTCCGGCGAATAGCAATGAAGTACAACACTACGAAGTTTACCAAGACTCAAAACGAATAGGGACGACAACTAAAAACTCTTATACAATAACGGGGCTGCCTGAAAATAAGGGATATACGTTCTTTGTTAAAGCAGTCAATAAAAATGGGGACATCTCTGATTCGAGTGAGTTTTTATATGCCAGAACTCAACAAACTCCAGATACGACACCTCCGACAGTTCCGTTTGGCATAAACATCTTGGATTTTACGCATGACAGTATTGAACTTACATGGGGTGCGTCGACGGATGATCGCGGGCTGGCAGGTTACCAGGTTTATGTCAATGATAAAGTATTTAGTTCGCCAACGAATCATTATAAAATCACGGGGCTTAAGGATACCACGACGTACAATATTTTTATACGAGCAATTGATTTTGCCGGAAACTTATCCGAACCTGGCATTGTAAGAACGGTTGTTATTCCGGATATGACACGCCCCACTCCTCCAACAAACCTGGTTTTGAAAGAGAATTTGGGGAAAAGTGTAAGTTTGGAATGGGGCGCGTCGACTGACAATGTGGGCGTAGTCGAATATGAAGTATTCGCAGGGACAAACAAAATTGGTTCCAGCACGAACACCAGTTTTACTACACCTAGGTATCTGGATGAAGCGATACAGTATCAGTTTACGGTTAGAGCCAAAGATGCTGCTGGGAATGTATCGGAGCCAAGCAATGCTTTAATTGTTACTACTCTTGATGTAACACGGCCAACCCCGCCTACCGGTTTGCATATAACGGAAACAACGGAAACAACGGTTAGCCTTAGCTGGAACCCCTCAACAGACAATATAGGGGTTGTTGAATATGATATATACGATGGGGCCAATTTGATCGCTTCAAGTAAGACCAATAACTATGTAGTAACTAATTTAAGGAAAATCACGAGGTATCAATTCAATGTTAGGGCAAAAGATGCTGCCGGTAATGTTTCTGAAGCAAGCAATTTTGTAATTATGGTTACGAAGTTACCCTCCGGAATGATAGATTATCACTACAATGCCGCCGGTAAGTTAGAGTATATGGAGTTTAAGAATGGAGAGAGAATATGGTTTGATTATGATGCAAATGGGAATTTGTTAAGGAGCAGATTTTAACAGAACGGACAGGAGTACAAACAAATACAATGTAGAATTCGATCAACTGGAAGATCACTGCGGGTGGGAATAAAGCAGGGCACCAGAAACCAAATTAAGGAGCTAACGATGAAAAAAACACTAAGCTTTGTACTGCTATTCACCCTACTGGCTCAAATGCTCATTCCGATGGCGCAATCCTATGCCAATGTGGGGGATGTAAAAACTTCAGCTCCCGTGGAGAATCAATCCAAAGAGGTATTAACGATTGAATGGCTAAGCCGAAAATACAATGTACCTGAAAGCAGTCTATTAAATGAATTAAACAAAGGATATTCCATGCAGGATATCCATTCCGCTTTGCAGACAAGGACAGAACCGAACCAATCTCTTGAAGAGATACTAAAAAAAATAAATCCGGATGTTGATGCGCGTTTTCAGAAAATGGACTTTGCACCGAAGCGGCCGGAGCAGGAAAAAGCCACTATGCCTCAGGTTCCACTGCTTGATGTGATGGCAGCTACATATGGCAATATACCCTCAGTCTCTAATGTATCAACGATTACCTACGGCAAATTTCCCTCATCGGTTTTCGAGAGTACTTATTCCAATTCAAGGCAGAAAAGGTCTCTTTTCATTTCCGATAGTCTTGATTCGTATTCCAAGACTTATGACCAACTGGCCATGTCACGTCAAGATCTAAAAATGAATACCGCTCCTTTCTCCGTTTCTTCTTTTCATGAAAATGTATCTCTGGTAAGCGGTTCTCTTCAGGTGCAAGCGACGGATCTGGTTCTGCCTGGAAGAAATGGACTTTCATTTGCATTGACCAGAAAATACGATAGTGCGGATTCCATTTACTACGACAAGGACGTCTATTCAGGAAACCCGTACACAGCGAGATATTACCCTGCTCTCAATGTCAGGCTTTATCATAAATATACAGGAATGCCGGTTCAGTACGCGAATGCTTCGCAGTTTTTTTTCGACCCTCACTATTACAAATCCATCTTGGAATATTTGGGCGATATGAGGGCCTGGTTTTTCCCCTCTATCTATCCGGAAACCTGGGAACTTGACAACCGTGTGAGGGAACAGCATGAGAAAGAATGGCCCTACGTGAATCCTGATGATCCCAATAGTTCTCCGTATATGGCTAATTATGATGTGACTCTTAAAGGGGTTCCTTTTATTGCCAAAGCCTATACAACGGGTTATGTTCTCAGTGATCCCATGTATCAACCCAGTTTTTCTTCTCAGCCTAGGTATGTTAATAAGACAAAAGAAAAAGCGTACGAAAACCGCTTTGCCATTGGAAAAGGGTGGAGCTGGGATATTCCGTATATAGAGTATACAAACAATAAGATGATCGCTCATCTCTTCGGAGGAGCTTCTTACGAGATTGAGAACAGTCAGTTGAAGGGATATCCATGGAAAGATATTACGTTCGCTTATGATGATTCCGTTACGGTGAACAACTTAAAATCAACCATTGTGCTCAAATATTTAAATGGTCAAAAACATTACTTTTCCTATGACAGGCTCATTCAAATATCCGATGCTTACAACAATACCATTCAATTTGAATATCAGTATAACTCTTATGGGGCAGTGTTATCGAAAGTACGGGATGCCCTGGGCAATGAAATAAATATTACGTACTCCGGCACGGAGGTGACCCTCACTTTGGGGGATCAGACCGTGAAATACGAAAAGCAGAAAGATCCGAAAGGGAATAAAGAATTACTGTCTGCCGTAACGGATGCTGAGAATCGAAAAACGCAGTATAGCTATGAAATTGCCCTAGCGCCGTTCGATTTGGTGAATGATAGCCGTAAAAAAGAGAATTATGCCGCTTTGCTGAAACAAGTGCAGCATCCAACCAAGGCCCGCACGCAATATGAGTACATTTCATCGGACCGCAAGCTCGGACCTATAGCCAAAGAAACGGTCTATCGTGTTAAATCAAGAGAAGATATTGCAACCTATACCGATGGAAGCGAAGAAAAATACAATTATGTAAGTTATGACTACCATAATGAAGACGGTGCTGAAGTTCAGCAAAGAACGTACTGGTTCTCGACAACCATCAATGACGGAAGAAAAGAGACCACGTATAACTATAAGAAAGAATACATCGACGATAAGACGCCCGAAGTCATTTATAATACCGTAATCAAGCAAGTGAGCGGTGCAAAGCAGTTTGAAGATGTTATGGAATATAATGAAGCAAAGCGGTGGCCGTCTCCGATAAAAGTAACATCCAAGATCAAGGTTGGAGAAGCTGAAGGACCTGCAAAAGTAGTCACGAAGTCGTATGATGATTACGGTAATGTGCTTACCGAGACGAATCCGGACAATGCGACGATAACGTACACCTATCATCCGACGACACACTGGCTTGAATCGGTGACACAGCCGGTCAATGCTTACTTGTCTCGCTATACCCACTATGTGCGGGATGATCAGAAGGGCAGTGTGTTACAGGTAACCGACAAAGACAACAATGCGAATGGCGCATTGAGGGCACAAGTCAACGTTGGTTATGACGCTTTTGGGAATGCAACAACGGTGACGCTCAAAGACGATGCTCGAAATATAGTCATAAATAAGGAATATGGCCCGGCGTACAATCAAGGGTTCGTAACAAAGCTATGGTCTACAGTAACGGATGTGGATGGAGCCGGTTCGACAATTGAGCAAAAGGCGGAGTACAACAAGACAACAGGTAAAATTACAAGATATATCGATGGCAAAAATCACGCTACATCGTACTTGTATGACAAGCTTGGACGAGTAAAAGAAGCCACTTTCCAAGACGGAAGCAAAGTGACGATGTCGTATGATGATGCGAATAACAAGATCACCTCTGTAGATCAAACCGGTGTCACTTCATTTGTACAATGGAATGCCCTTGGGATGAAAACATCGGAAGGGACCGTGGGGAGCGGAACAATTTCTTATGGATACGATCCTTACGGTCGTCTGTCTTGGAGTCGGGATGCGTTATCCAAC
>NZ_BIMB01000100.1 GCF_004000865.1 Paenibacillus elgii NBRC 100335
TATCTCTCGAAGATTGCGTCCGTACAGACGGCGGTGGTCATTGCCCGCGAAGACGAGACCGGACAAAAGCAACTGGCGGCATATTACACTTCGGATCGTCCGCTTTCCCCGGATGAGCTTAAAGCCAAGCTGGTCAAGGAACTGCCGGGCTATATGATTCCTGCTTATTTGATGCAGGTGGAGCAGATGCCGCTTACCCCGAACGGCAAGATCGACCGCAAAGCGCTCCCGGCCCCGGAAGAATTCAGTACGGGCGCAGTGGAATACGTAGAGCCCCGGACGCCTGTGGAAGCGAAGCTGGCCGAAATTTGGCAGGAAGTGCTCGGTCTTCCGAAGGTCGGAGTCAAGGACAACTTCTTCGACTTGGGCGGCCATTCGCTGCGGGCGGCGGCTTTGACGGCCAAAATACATAAGGAGATGCAGAAGAGTCTGCTTGTCCGCGAAGTGTTTTTGACGCCTACGCTCGAAGGCATGGCGCAAGTGATCGCTCGCATAGATCGTCAAGCGCAAGAGCCTATTCCGGCAATTGAGCAGAGAGACTATTATCCGGTATCTTCGGCCCAAAAACGGCTGTACATTTTGAACCAACTGAAGGGCGCCGAGCTCAGCTATAATATGCCGAAGGCTATGGCAGTCGAAGGTCCGCTCGACCGGGAACGCCTGGAGCAAGCGTTCCGCAAGCTGACGGAGCGGCACGAGTCACTGCGGACGGGATTTGAGACGGTAAACGGGGAACCGGTGCAGCGGATCTACCCCCATGTTGATTTTTCCGTGGAGTTGATGGAGGGGGGAGATACGGCAGCGGAGGAACGTATCCGGCAATTTGTACAGCCGTTTGATCTGCAGCAGCCGCCTCTCTTCCGGGTGGGACTTATCGAATTGGAGCAAGACCGCCATATCCTGCTGTTCGATATGCACCATATCATATCCGACGGCGCTTCCGTTCGCATCCTGATCGAAGAATTCGGCCGTTTGTATCGCAGAGAGAAGCTGCGCCCGCTTCCGATCCAATATAAGGATTACACCGTCTGGCAGCAGTCGGAAGCGCAGGAAGAACGAAGAAAAGCCCAAGAAGCCTATTGGCTGGATGTCTTCGGCGGAGAACTCCCGGTATTGAATATGCCGACCGACTATGCAAGACTGGCCGTACAGAGCTTTGAAGGAAATGCAATCGAGTTTGTCATCGACCGGAATCGAATGCAAGAACTGCGGCGGATGGCCGCACAAAGCGGAGCAACCTTGTATATGGTGCTGCTGGCCGCCTACACGGCTCTTTTGCATAAATATACGGGGCAGGAAGACATCATCGTGGGGACCCCGGTTGCCGGAAGAGGGCATACGGATCTTGAAAACTTGATTGGCATGTTCGTGGGAACGCTTCCTATCCGCAATTTCCCTGCGGGAGAAAAATCGTTCCTGAGCTATTTGGAGGAAGTGAAGGAGCAGGCGCTAAAAGCCTACGATAACCAGGATTACCCGTTCGAAAGATTGGTCGAAAAGCTTCATCTAAGCCGGGATTTAAGCCGCAACCCGTTATTTGACACCATGTTCGTCCTGCAAAACGGGGAGCAGGGCAGGTGGGCGATTGAAGGACTGCAATTTCATTCGTTCCCCGATGTTCATGATACGGCGAAGTTCGATTTGACCTTCCACGCGGTCGAAGAAGCGGAAGAGCTCGTCTGCCATCTGGAATACGCTTCCTCCTTGTACAAGCCGGAGACCGTCCGGCGGATGACGAAGCACTTCATCCAGTTGATCGACACCGTGACGAAGGACCCGGCGGCGAGTCTATCGACTTTGAACATCATTACGATTGAGGAAAAAACGGCGATTCTCGGCGCGTTCAACGATACGGCAGCGGCATATCCGCAGGATAAAACGATTCACGGGCTGTTCGAGGAGCAGGCGGAGCGGACGCCGGAGCAGCCGGCGGTCTTGTGCGGAAGCAGCCGGATGACGTACCGGGAGCTGAACGAGCGGGCGAACCGGCTGGCAAGAACCTTGCGGGCGCTGGGCGTGCAGCCGGACCGGCCGGTCGGGATCATCGCCGAGCGGTCGCCGGAGATGCTGGTGGGGATCTATGCGATCCTGAAAGCGGGCGGCGCCTACGTGCCGATCCAACCGGACTACCCCGAGGAGCGCATCCGCTATATGCTGGACGATTCGGGAGCCAGGCTGCTGGTCACGCAGCGTCACTTGAAGGAACGTACCGCTTTCGCAGGGACGGTCATCGAGCTGGATGACGAGTCCGTGTATCACGAGGACGGCTCGAATTTGGAGCCGATAGCCGGACCGGACCATATGGCGTACGTCATCTACACGTCGGGCTCGACGGGCAAGCCGAAGGGGGTTATGGTGGAGCACCGTCCGGTGATCAACCGGCTGACGTGGATGCAAGAGGCGTATCCGATCGGCAGCGAGGATACAATCCTGCAGAAGACCGCCATTACCTTCGACGTGTCGGTGTGGGAGCTGTTCTGGTGGGGCTTCGTAGGGGCCAAGGTGTGCCTCCTGCCGCCCGGTGGGGAGAAGAACCCCGAGCAGATCCTCGCAACGATCGACGAACAGGGCGTGACGACTCTGCATTTTGTTCCGGCGATGCTGCACGTCTTCCTGGAATACGCGGAGGGGCTACCGGAGGGCGAACTGGCGAAAAAGCTGGTGTCCGTTCGACGGGTGTTTGCAAGCGGGGAAGCGCTGACGACTTCGCAAACGGACCGGTTCCACCGGTTCATCGCGCCGGTGAACGGAGCTCGGCTGATCAACCTGTACGGCCCGACGGAAGCGACGGTCGATGTATCGTACTTCAACTGTGAGCCGGGGGAGGCGTATGCGTCGGTGCCGATCGGCAAGCCGATCTCGAATATTCGGCTGTATATTGTGGCGCCGGGCTCCAGGCAGCTGCAGCCGGTTGGCGTGCCTGGCGAGCTGTGCATCGCGGGCGACGGACTGGCGCGGGGATATCTGCACCGCCCTGAGCTGACGGCGGAGAAGTTCATAGACAATCCGTTCGAAGAAGGCGGGCGGATGTACCGGACAGGCGATCTGGCGCGCTGGATGCCGGACGGCAACATCGAATACCTGGGCCGGATCGACCATCAGGTGAAAATCCGCGGTTACCGGATCGAGCTGGGCGAAGTGGAAGCCGAGCTATTAAAAACGGCGCCGGTGCAGGAAGCGATCGTGCTGGCCCGGGATGGCCAAGACGGACAAAAGCTCCTCTGCGCCTATTTCACGGCGGACCGGCAGTTGACGGTGAGCGAGCTCAAGGGGATGCTGTCCGGCGAGCTGCCGGGGTATATGGTTCCGTCGTATTTCGTGCAGCTGGAGCGGATGCCGCTTTCGCCCAACGGCAAAATCGACCGCAAAGCGCTGCCCGCCCCGGAGGAGACGGCACTGGCCGGAGCTGAATACGTCGCCCCCCGGACTCAGGAGGAAAGGCAGCTGGTCCGCATTTGGCAAGAAGTGCTCGGAAGGAAGCAAATCGGGGTCAAGGATAACTTCTTCGATATCGGAGGCCACTCTTTGCGGGCAACCACGGTGACGGCCAAAATTCACCAAGAGATGGGCCGAAACGTGCCGCTCAAGGAGATGTTTCAATCGCCGACCATTGAAGCGTTGGCGGCAGCGATCGCGGGGATGGAGCAAGCTGAGCATTCAGCCATCAGGGTAACGGAGAAAAGCGACTTCTATCCGGTCTCTTCCGCGCAAAAACGGTTGTATATTTTAAGCGAAATCGAAGGCGCGCATCTTAGCTATAACATGCCCGCCGTCTTGACGGTCGAAGGGCCGTTGGACCGCCTCCGGCTCGAAGCAGCATTCAGAGCGTTGATCGAGCGTCATGAAATTTTGCGGACCGGCTTTGAACTGGTTGACGGAGAACCGGTGCAAAGGATTTGTCCGGATGCCGCTTTTGCGGTGGAACTTGTGCAGGCGTCGGAACATAAGGCGGAAGAGCACATTCGCAGATTCGTTCGTCCGTTCGATCTGCGGAAGCCCCCGCTTCTGCGGGTGGGGCTGATCGAAGTCGGCCCCCAACGTCATCACTTATGTATCGACATGCACCATATCGTTTCCGACGGCGCCTCCTTGGGCATTTTGATCCAGGAATTCGTCCGTCTCTACAAAGGCGAGGACCTTCTTCCGCTTCGGATTCAGTACAAGGATTATGCCGTATGGCAGCAAGCGGAGGAACAGAGCGAACGGATGAAGGCGCAGGAAGCGTATTGGTTGGACGTGTTCAAGGGCGAGCTTCCGGTGCTCCATATGCCGACCGATTATGCAAGACCCGCTGTACAGAGCTATGAGGGCGGGATGCTCCGATTTGCCATCGATCGCTCCGGAATGGAAGGATTGCGGCAAATCGCCGCACAATCCGGTTCGACGCTGTACATGGTCTTGCTCGCTGCCTATACGGCCCTGCTGCATAAATATACAGGCCAGGAAGACATCATTGTAGGCACCCCGGTTGCCGGAAGACGGCATGCGGATTTGGGCCACCTGATCGGGATGTTCGTGAACACGTTGGCTGTGCGCAATTACCCGGCCGGGGAAAAAACATTCCTGAGCTATGTCGAAGAGATCAAGGAAGCTGCGCTAAAAGCTTACGAGAACCAGGAATACCCGTTTGAACAATTGGTGGAAAATCTGGAAATCAAGCGCGACATGAGCCGTAATGCGCTGTTTGACACGATGTTTGTTCTGCAGAACGCAGAACAGGGGGAACTGCTTATTGACGGGCTGCAGTTTACGTCTCGCCCTTACGAACATACCACAGCCAAGTTCGATCTGAGCTTGTCGGTGGTCGAGGAAGCGGATGGTCTCGCATGCAGCTTGGAATATGCCGCCACGCTGTTCAAGCCGGAAACCGTTCAGCGGGTCGCGCAGCATTTTGCGCAGCTGATCGAGCAGGTCATCCACGATCCGAATGCAAAGCTTTCGTCCGTAGATATCGTTTCCGAGCAGGAGAAAACGCACATTACGGAGTTGTTCAACGACACGGCGCTGCCGTATCCTGCGGACATAACGATCCACAGGCTGCTTGAAGAACAGGCGGAACGGATGCCGGAGCAGGTGGCTGTCGTCTATGAAGCAAGCCGTCTAACCTACCGCCAGATCAACGAAAAAGCGAACCGTCTTGCGCGAACGATAAGAGCCGAAGGCATATGTCCGGACGAGCGGGTATGCATTGTGGCGGAGCGCTCCTTGGAGATGGTGATCGGCATTCTGGCCGTCTTGAAGGCCGGGGGCGCGTATGTGCCGATTGACCCGGAGTATCCGCAGGACCGCATCCGCTATATGCTGGAGGATTCCGGGGCGAAGCTGCTGCTGGTGCAGTGTCCTCTGCCGGAGGAGGTTTCTTTTGACGGCAAGCTTCTGGATCTCCGGGATGAAGCGGTTTACGACCAAGATGGTACGAACCTGGAAGCGGCGGCAGGTCCGCAGCATCTGGCTTACGTCCTGTACACCTCCGGATCGACAGGCGCCCCCAAGGGGGTTATGGTCGAGCACCGGTCGGTCGTAAATATGTTGACCCAGCTGGAGAACGAGTATCCGATGCTCCCGGGCGACGCTTTTCTTCTGAAGACGACCTATACCTTCGATATTTCCGTGCCGGAATTGTTCGGCTGGTTTTTCGGAAAAGGCAGGCTGGTCATCCTGCGGCAGGGACTGGAGAAGGACCCGGCGGCCATCGAGCAGGTGATCGAGGATCAGGGAATTACCCATATGAACGTTGTTCCTTCCATGTTCAGCGCTATGCTGAGCTACGCAAGGGAGAAGGGGACGGCAAAGCTCAACGGCTTGAGATATATTTTTTCAGGGGGAGAGGCGCTACCTTCTGCGCTGGTCAAGCAGTTCCACAGTCTGCCGTTGAAGGCAAGGCTGGAAAATATTTATGGTCCGACGGAAGCGACGATTTATGCAACGAAGTATTCGGCGGATACGAGCATGGACGAGGCGGTGGCAGTACCGATCGGCAAGCCGCTCGGGAATGTGCAGATGTGGGTTCTGGGCGGAGGAAACCATTTGCAGCCGATCGGGGTGCCGGGCGAGCTGTGCATTACCGGGGTCGGAGTAGCCAGAGGTTATCTGAACCGGTCGGAGCTGACGGCGGAGAAATTTGTCAAGCATCCATTGATGCCGGACCGCCTGATGTACCGGACAGGAGATTTGGCGCGCTGGCTGCCGGACGGGAACATCGAATACTTGGGCCGGATCGATCATCAGGTCAAAATCCGGGGCTACCGAATCGAGCTGGGAGAAATCGAGGCTCGTCTCCGAAAAGTCGGGGCGGTGAAGGAAGCGCTTGTGATTGCACGGGAGGACGAGTCCGGGCAAAAGCAGCTTTACGCGTACTTCACGGCAGAGCGTCCGCTGGCCACCGGGGAACTCCGAAGCGAATTGGCCGGGATGCTTCCGGGGTATATGATTCCGTCTTACTTCATGCAGCTGGAGCGCATGCCGTTGACGCCGAACGGCAAGCTGGACCGCAAGGCGCTGCCGGCGCCGGAAGGAAACGTGCGCACGGGAGCGGAATATGTGGCTCCCCGGACAGCGCTGGAAGTTCGGTTGGCGAATATCTGGAAAGATATCCTCCGACTACCTGAGATTGGCGTGCGGGACAACTTCTTTGAAATTGGCGGCCATTCCTTGCGTGCGGTAACGATGGTCGCTCAAATCCATAAAGAATTGAACGTGAATGTGGCGCTGCGTCAAATATTTCAAGCGCCCACGATCGAACAGCTGGCGCAAGAGATTGCGGGTATGCGGCAGCAGGTGTATGAAGCGATACCGCTGACAGGCGAAAGCTCCTTCTATCCGTTGTCATCGGCGCAGAAGCGGCTGTTCATTCTGAATCAGATCGAAGGCGCAGAGCTTAGCTACAACATGCCGAGCGTCATGAGCGTCAGCGGACCGCTGGACAAGAGTCGGCTCGAAGAAGCGTTCCGGAAGCTGATTGCGCGCCATGAGACGCTGCGGACAGGCTTTGAGCTGGCCGATGGCGAACCGGTGCAGCGCGTTTATCCGGAAGTCGAATTTGCGGTCGACTATGTGCGGCCTGAAGCGGAAGACAGCGAAGCGTTCATTCGCAGCTTTATCCGTGCTTTCGATCTTGGGAAGCCACCGCTGCTGCGGATTAGAGTCATTGAGCTTGAGACGGAGCGCCATATTTTGTGCTTCGACATGCACCATATCATCTCCGACGGTACTTCTATGGGCATTCTGATCGAAGAATTCGTCGGGTTGTACGGCGGGGACGAACCTGCACCGCTTCGGCTTCAATACAAAGACTATGCGGTATGGCAGCAAGGGGAGCTGCGCAGCGAGCGCATGAACGCGCAGGAAGCCTACTGGCGCAGCCTTTTCCAAGGGGAAATCCCGGTGCTGGATCTGCCGACCGATTATGCGAGACCTGCCGTGCGAAGCTATGAAGGGAAGTCGGTCGAGTTTATCGTCTCTTCATCCGTCACGGAGAAGCTGCGGGAGCTCGCCGTCCAAACCGGCTCAACCTTGTACATGGTCTTATTGGCGGCTTATACGGCTTTGCTGCACAAATACACCGGGCAGGAAGACCTCATCGTAGGCACGCCGGTGGCGGGAAGATCTCAAGGAGAACTGAGCGGCCTGATCGGCATGTTCGTGAACACGCTGGCGATCCGCAGCTATCCTTCGGGTACCAAGACGCTGAACGAATATGTGCTGGAAATCAAAGAGCAAGCGCTGAAAGCGTACGAGCATCAGGAGTATCCGTTCGAGGAACTGGTAGAGAAGCTGAATGTGGCTAGGGACCAAAGCCGCAGTCCGCTCTTCGAAACGATGTTTGTTCTGCAAAACGCGGAACGGAGCGAACTGACCATCGAAGGCTTGCAGTTTAAACCGCATTCGTACCGGCAGCACATGGCGAAGTTTGATTTGACCTTCAATGTGACAGAGGAAGCAGACTCGCTTGTTTGCAGCATTGAGTACGCGAGCACGCTGTTCAAGGAAGAAACCGTTCAGCGGATGGCGCAGCATTTTACGCAGCTTCTTGACGGAATCGTCCATGACCCGAATGCGACGCTTGCGTCCATCGAGATGCTGACCGCACAGGAGAAGGCGCAAATCGTAGAGGAATTCAACGATACGTCATGCCCGTACCCTGCGGACATGACA
>NZ_BIMB01000101.1 GCF_004000865.1 Paenibacillus elgii NBRC 100335
CAAGGCGTTGCTCCAGAAAGCGTTGGAGAAATCCGGGGCGAAGAAGGCGCTTACGAAGTTTAACCATAAAGTGTTGAAGAAATTCGAGTGCACCAAAGGTCTTGGCGACCGTTTCTGTAAATGGGGCTTTGAGCCAGTCGATCTGATCACGGGACGGATGATGAGCGAAGCGACCGACTTCGAATTTCCGGGTCCGCTACCGATCCAATGGGATCGGCGCTGGATCAGTGACAGCGGCCATCGGGGCTTGCTCGGTCATGGCGTGCATCACAGCCTGGATATGAGGCTGGAGGTGCTGGATGACTGCATTGGTGTACTGCTCGCAGACGGACGGGCGGTTTCGTTTGAGCGCTTATACCGTGGACTTATGGAAACGCGAAACCCGAAAGAACGGATGATTTTGCGCCGGGAAGGGATGGGGTACGTACTTTTCGAGGAAGACAGCCGTCTGGCGTACCATTTCGGAAAGCAGACAGGGATGGAAACGAGATTCCGGCTGGAACGGATTGGGCAGGAATGGGGACATTCCATCGTTCTTACGTACGATGACCGCGGGTATTTGAAACAGGTGACGGATAGTGTGGGCCGGAGGCTGGATATCCAGACGGACGAAGCTGGACGGATCACGAAAGTGACCCATGTGTACCGCGGAGAGCAGCGTGAGGTGCTGGTACAGTATCGCTACAACGAGGCGGGGGATCTCATCGAGGTGACGGATGCGTTGGGACAGACGACCCGCATGTCTTTTGAAGGTCACCTGATGCTCAAGAAGACGGACCGCAACGGGTACAGCTTCCACTGGCGTTATGACGGCCCGACCACGGGAGCGCGCTGTGTTCATACGTACGGGGACGACGGGCTGCTGGAAGGGCGCATTGTGTACAACGACGGCTGGAACGAAGTGAGCAACAGCCAGGGGCATACGACGACGTACGAATACACCCCGGAGTATTATTGCACCCGGATCGTCAACCCGCTAGGCGGCGTTGTGCAGTATGAATACAACGAGCTGGGCGAGCTGCTGAGCGAAACGGACGAGGAAGGCCGTGTTTCCCGGTATGCGTACGACGAGTTCGGGCGGGTCGTTGAGGAAGTGCAACCGGATGGGGGCGTATGGAAGTATACGTACCGTGAAGACGGAAGACTGGAGCAGGTGATGGACCCGGAAGGCGGCATCCGGGGATGGCAGTATGATGAATTGGGCCGAGTGAAGGGAGTTGTCGGGCCTGATCAGACAATGACGCGTTTTGCCTACGATGAGCGGCATCGGATCAGCGAAGTGCACGATCCGAAAGGCGCGGTAACAAAGCTTGTTTATGACGATCAGGATAACCTGATCGAGGTCACGCTGCCTGACGGGACGAGTGGAAAGTGGGCGTATAACCACCGGGGAGAATGTCTGCAGGAAACGAATCCGTTTGGAGCGAAGCAAGTGCTGGTCTACGATGCGCTGGGCCGAGTCGTGCGCTCCGAGCTGCCGGATGGTAATGTAATTAAGCTGAAGTATGACGCCTACGACGAAGTGATTCTCGCGGAAGATAACCAGCACCGTGTAGCGTTCGGGTATACCCCGCTTGGTAAGCTGATCTGGCGGGAAGAAAAGGGCAAACGTGTCCAGTTGAGTTATAACAAGGAAGAAGAACTGACCGAGGTCATCAATGAGCGAGGCGAGCGGTATGTGCTGGAGCGTGATGCGAACGGAAGTATCGTTCGCGAGACGGGCTTTGACGGGATCGTGCGGCAATACGTGCGAAGCCCCGCAGGTCTGCTTCGGAAGGTAGAGCGGCCAGGCGGACGATGGACGGCTTATAGCCATGACGTCATGGGACGCGTAACGCAGGTGGAATACAGCGACGGTCTGGTGGAGACGTTTAGGTACAACCGTGTCGGGGATATACTGGAGACAGCCAATCCTTTTGCAACGGTAAAACTAGATTATGACCGGGCTGGTCGTGTCATTAAGGAATGGCGGGATGCGTACTGGGTAGCGAGCCAATACGATGAAATGGGCAACCGGACGGAAGTAAGCAGCAGCCTTGGCGCACATGTGACGATGGAGCGCGATATCTTGGGGCAAGTTAGCCAGATGCAGGCGCAGCAGCAGCGCGGAGGCGACTCAGCCCAGAACGTTAGCACGCCATGGATGGCGCAGATGAAGTATGATGCGCTTGGGCAAGAGATCGAGAGACTGTTGCCGGGCGGCGTGATCAGCAGTTGGCAGTACGATGTCGCAGGACGGCCTGAACGGCACAGTGTAAAAGCAGGCGGACGGGAAACGCGCAGACGAAAGTATTCGTGGGATGTGAATAACCGTCTAAAATCCGTGCTCAACGAGCTGACTGGCAAGAAAACGCAGTATGGATACGACGATTTTGGAACCTTGATCGGGGCCACGAACGACTTCGGCAAAATCTTCCGCATGGCCGACAATGTCGGGAATTTGTACAGCGACGGACATAAGACGGACCGGACGTACGGAGCCGGCGGGCGGCTGCTGGAGTTCAATGGAACGAAGTACAGCTACGACGAAGAAGGAAATCTCACTGGAAAGATAGAATCGGACGGCACGCATTGGCGTTATGAGTATTATGGCAACAATATGATGAGCAAAGTTGTGCGTCCGGATGGGCAGGAGGTTACGTTTACGTATGATAGCCTTGGTCGCAGGATTGAGAAGCATTTTAACGGTGTGGTACACTGTTATGTATGGGATGGAAATACCATCCTGCATGAGTGGAAAGCGGAGAAAATCCAAGCTGAAAACGGTGCAGAATGGGGCGGCGAACAGCTGAAGGAGAAGCAGCGGCCGGGACAAGCGCTGAATCCTGACGGCTTGATCACATGGATCTTTGAAGACGGAACGTTTCATCCGACCGCGAAGATTACACCAGAGGGCTCGTACAGTATCATAACAGACCATTTGGGTACGCCTGTTGAGATGTACGACGATACAGGGGAAAAGGTATGGTCGTGTGAGCTGGACATTTACGGGAAGGTTCGGCGGCAAGATCTTTTAGGTGAGCGCAGCGCATGCCCGTTCCGGTATCCGGGGCAATACGAGGACGAGGAGACAGGACTGTACTACAACCGTTTCCGATATTACTCGCCGCATGAAGGGATGTACACGCAGCAGGACCCGATTGGTTTAGCTGGTGGAATACAATTATATGGTTATGTGCATGATCCGAATACTTGGGTTGATGTTTTTGGGCTTAAACGTAAAGGCAAGCAGAATTGTAATCCGATGGATGGGACAAGTAATGCTGAAGCAGAATCTATTCCACCAGAAAAATTATTAGGAATTGAGCATGCGAATATTCCGAATCCAAGGGGGGATCTTTACAAAAAGATTTCAATAAGAAGTGGCGTTTCGGGAAAACCCAAAGCCCGTAATTTAGATAAACATGAAATAGATCTGGCTCATCAAATTCTTGATGATATAGCAGCTCAATCAAGAGGGGATGCTGGGGCTAGAGCCCGTTTGCAGGCACTTAATGACCATATTCTAACGAATAGAAGTAGCGCTGGTGGACAGAACTATGAGAGATGGAATTCTGTCTATATACGTGACCGTAACGGAAATAACGGGGTAATGCGTATTATTTATAAGTATGTTTCCAAAGGGATTGATTGGAATGTAGTACAATGGCACTAAAGATTTACTTTTAAATATACACGATCGTCCTGTAAGAAAAAGAAAGATACCTTTCCTAATAACATTTAAGATATAGCAGGGAACGTGCTCTGAATGGATGATGATAAGCAAGCTTGCGTGTAAAAGAACATGAAGAAAAGTGGAAAATTAATTATTAAGGAGCCATTCCTGTAATGAAGTAATTTGAGCTTTGAAAGAAAAAAGCACCTCTTGTACACTGGGGGAACGTTCCGGCAAGAACAAAACCCACATACGAAAGAGGTACTCAACATGAAGTATAAACTTAAGCAGAAACAGAATCAACGCATTACACAAATTACCGATTCAACGCTGGTTGTAGGTGCAGAGATTGCGAAGAAGATTCACGTGGCTCGAGCAGTAGATTTTCGCGGTATTGAACTTGGAAAAGACTGTACCTTATATAAGGGCAACGACCCCATAAAGGAGCAAGAATTGGCATCCACCCTTTGAGAGGTAGAACGAAGGAATGTGAGGGCATAGACCCAGCGTGACATGGGAGGGGTAAACCCTGAGGGTGAGATTTGGATATCCAACTGTGCGATTATACCAAACAGTTTTGGAATCTGACATCCTAAGCTCTGTTCCTGCCTACGCTCTGATTCCATTCAGTTGCATGGGCTACATACTCCACTACTACCGCTCAGGCTGTCAAAGTCGAAATATTGAGATTACGTGAGAAAACGGGAGATAACATTACTTTTTAGTGGGAGGGAGTGTTCTATGGACAAAAAGGCTCAGTATATGAATAATATATTTAGATATTTAACACAAAAAAACGATACGGAAGAATATCAGACTTTTATTGCTCTGTTAGGAATGTTAAGGTTTAATTCTAATTTATCAGACTATTATGGAGAGGAATTTGTCGAATTACTTTGTGAACTATTGCCACGTATTGAAGATAAGTATGATAAAGCTACACTAATAGAAACTATTGTTGAGTGTTGTTTTATTGACTACAAATTTGATGAGAAATATTGGAAGGGAATTTTTGAACAATATATTTTGTGTGTACGTGAAAATGCTACTAGCGTGGAACACATTTCAAAATGCTTAGCAGGTTTTATTCGTGCAGGAATCAGTAAAAATGAGGTGTTTACAAAGTTAGCGGAAAATTTAGAGAGAGAATATGCAATCTGGATACTTTCTCGAATGGATATGAATGATTTGGAAAATGTTTCAGAAGAACTATTGGGATTGTTGATCGAAGCACGAGAAGCGTACAACATAAGATGGCGGTCTGGAATAATAGCTGAATTTTTATTGTTAGTGCATCCGCTCTGCAGGAAATATGCAGGAATAAGTCAAATCACTTTTATGTATGACTCCTACAAAGGAGTATATGAGGATTGCTGGCCTAGAGGTTTACTTAATATAAAGAATACTCTCGTTACATTAAAAGTATTAACATTAAAAGAAGTGAGCATTTTAGAAAAGTTGGATGAGGTTTTAGAGAAAGGGGCAGATCTAGATTCAATGATGGTAAAAAGTTTATATGATGAATTTTTTGATGGTAAAGATCCGCTTGATGTCATTTTTACTTTGCCTGAATAAGACAAATGTAAGATATATTGAGCCGCGATAATTCATTGCATTAGACAGGTCGATTATGGTCGGATATAACCTTAATTGACCTGTTTTTTTCTATGTCATTGTATGTCATTGGGTTAAAAATAAATTAATAAATTTCTCCTAAGCACGTTATGTTAGGGTCTGTCTTCAAACTTAAGCCATCCAAATCATAATCGAAACCAATGTCAAAAAAGCCTTAAAAGTACAAGCTAATTTCTCAAACCTTGTGGCAATACGGCGATAATGTTTAATTTTGTTAAAAAAGCATTCCACTCCGTGGCGTTCTTTATAGAGCCACCGGTCACAATGACGCTGAAAACGGCGAGATTTTTTACTGGGGATTACCGGATTAGCGTGTTGATCTTGAAGAAGATTCAAGATGGCGTTGGTGTCATAGCCCCGATCTGCCAAAACGTTTGTTCCTGCAAGTTCCATTGACATCAGCATCTCGTAGCCTGTAACACAATCATGACTTTGCCCGCCCGTAAGTTCAAAACGCAAAGGGTTACCCAGCGCATCAACAATAGCGTGAATTTTGGTCGTTAGTCCCCCTCGGGAACGTCCAATCGCCTGGAATTACTACCCCCTTTTGCTCCGGCTCCATGTTGATGAACGCGGACAACGGTCGCATCGATCATCACATTTTCGAAGTCGGGTTCAATTGAAACATGTTCAAGAATTTGATCCCACACACCCGCCATTTGCCAGCGGCGAAACCGAGTGTATACGCTTTTCCAGGAACCATAATACTCCGGCAGATCACGCCAAGGCGCGCCGGTTCTAGCGATCCAAAGCATCGCGTTCAACATCGTCCGATTGTCTTTAGCTGGCCGGCCGCCTTGCTTTTTTCGCTCCGCAGGCAGCACACCCTTAATGATTTCCCATTGTTCGTCGTGTATTTCATATCGTCTTCTCATATCCTGATTCTACCACTATTTCTGCTTGTTTTATAGTTTGAAGACAGGCCCTATATACGACAGTAATTTTCCGGGCAGACCCGATCCTAAATTCTCAATAGATACACTTACTTTTACAAGTGGAGAGACCACAAGCAAAGGTGGAATACGAAATACAAAAGAATTTTGGGAACAGTGGGCCAAAATGAGACCGGAAACACTAAGTCCTTCCAATAAGTATCTGATTGAGAACTACTCTAGGTTAAAAGTATCACCAAGAATTGATGATGTATGGATTAAACATTTTCCAGAGCATAATGGCTACTTAAAAGATATTTTAATTCATCACCATGTTGATTGGGGAAGATATGCAATACCTGTACCACGTGAAACACATGTGGGTTCAGGAGGAGTATGGCATTATAAATGGGGTTGTTTGCCGTGACTACAGGGTTAATTTCGTTAGAGGATATGGTAATGATGTTGGAAATTGATTTTAAGCCTTTGGAACATATTGTTACAGGGCTAATCTTAAAAAAGAAAAAAACATCACATGAAGATATCAGAAAGCAGAGCAGATACTTGGGGTGAAATTTCATCCCGATTTTGAAAAATTGATTTCTGATTATGATTTTGGAGATTTTAGCATATCAGGAGTGCATTTTGGAAATGGAAATAATTATCTTGAAAAGTTAAGGGATCTTCAAACACATTTATCTCAAGAAAATCTTTTAACTTTTACAGATCAATACATTTGTATAGCGACAGGAGACTATTATTCCATTCTTACCAATACAAATACTGGGCATATTTTTGCTTTTGCGAATAATATTCCTTTTGATAAAAAAATTTGTGTATCTCAATCCTTTTCCCTTTTTATACGAAGTCTAGGTACTGCCTACTTATTTAGAAAGGAAGGCAGAGGAATTGACTTCTTAGATATTGCAGAGCAAAATTTTGGGATGAATAGTCTTAATTTCTGGCGAGAGACTGTATGATACCATGAAATTTATATGCATTATGAACCCTGATGAAAATGGAGAATTTCCTATTCTATGTACACGCATCAAGATGGGTAGAATAAGATACGGAGGGAAAAAGCTTTCGGACTTTATTTGTTCGTACATTGATGACGTTAGTATTAAGAAAAGCATGGAAGATGGTCAAAATAAGTTACCACTAGTATTTGAGTCTTAGTTTTTTCAAATAAAATAAATAAATAATTATAATTACAAACAGGTCTACTTTGTGTGAAATCACACAGAGATAGGCCTTTTTCCTTGATTACTCATACATTGATGTGCTGTCTGAAGTGATCCACGT
>NZ_BIMB01000102.1 GCF_004000865.1 Paenibacillus elgii NBRC 100335
TACGTACGCGCCGCCCGCTTTCCAGACCGCCAGCACGGCGACGAGCAAGTCCGTCGAACGGTCGGCCAGGATGCCGACGATCGACTCGCGCCCGATTCCGCGCGCTTGCAGCGTCCGGGCCAGCCGGTTCGCCCGCTCGTTCAGCTTGCGATACGTCAGCTGCTCCTCTGCATATACGACCGCTGTCTGTTCCGGCACAAGCTCCACCTGCGCTTCGAAGCATGCGTGGAACGTTTGCTCCGGCGCGTAGCCGTTCTCTACGCCTACGCTGCCGAAGCCGTCCACCAGCTGCGTCCGCTCTTCCGGCGTAACCAGCTCCAGCTCGTTTACCTGCACGTCCGGATTGCTTGTCGCCTGCTCCAGCACGCGGACGAGATGGCCCCGCATCCGCTCCAGCGTCGAACGATCGAACGCCAGCGCGTTGTATTCGAAATGAATGCCCATGTCTTCGCCCGGCATCACTGTAATGTTAAACGCATAGTTCGTTTGCTCGGACATTGCGACGCCCGCAATCGCGAAGCTGTCCGCGCTGTCGCCTCCCATTTGCTCCATTTCCTGCTCGACCGGGAAGTTTTCGAACACGATGATATGATTGACCAAATCCTGCTTCTGCTCGGTTAAACCTTGAATCTCGTAGAGCGGATACGTCTCGTAAGCGCGGGAAGCCAGCGCCTGCTCCTGCGTGCTCCGCAGCAAATCGGCAAACGTCGTTTCCGCTTCGCAGCGAATCCGCACCGGAATCGTGTTGATGAACAGCCCGACCATCCGGTCGACGCCCGGAATATCGTCTGGCCGCCCCGACACGACGCTGCCGAACACGACGTCCCCGTTGTTGTTGTATTTTTGCAGCACAACACCCCAAGCCGCCTGCAGCAGCGTATTCATCGTCACCTGATGCCGCTTCGCCGTCCGGCGCATCTGCTCCGTCAGACGCTTACCGAGCTGGAACGCCAGCTCCTCGGCCGCGTAGCCTTCCGCCTTGCGCTCCTGCGGCAGCAGGGTCTGATGCTCGAAGCCGGCCAAATAGCCGCTCCAATAGCGGGCCGCTTCCTCGCCGTCCTGCCGCTCCAGCCATTCGAGATAGCGGCTGTACGGGACAAGCGGAGCCAGCTCGGGCTCACGCCGCTCCAGCAGCGCGAAGTACGTGCCGAACACTTCACTTGCCACCAAAGCGAGGCACCAGCCGTCCATCACGATATGATGGAAGCTCCAGACGAGACGGTACGCCGCGTCCCCCGTTTGCAGCACGGAGATACGCATCAGCGCATCCTGAGCCAAATCGAAGCTGCGTGCCTTATCCTTCTCAAGGAAAGCCGCGACATACGCCTGACGCTCCGCTTCTTCCATTCCGCGCAAATCCTCGTAATGGAAGCCAACCCTTTTTGTCCGGTAAACGACCTGTAAAGGCCGCTCATGCCAACCGCTGTAAAAATTCGTCCGGAAAATCTCGTGGCGTTCCGCGAGCCGCTCCAGACTTTGTTCGAACACCGTCAAGTTGAACCTTCCCTGAAGGTCCAACGAAGCTTGCTGGAAGTACGCTCCCGAGTCCGGCTCCATCAGGCTGTGGAACAGCATGCCGTTCTGCATCGGGGTGAGCGCGTACACGTTCTCCAGCTCCCCGGCGCTCCGGGTCCGTTCCGCAATCGCGTCCAGTTGTTCCACGGTCAGCCCTTTGAACAGAACATCGCTCGGCGTCAACTCAGGCCGTTCCTTCGTCACGCAGTGCGCGATCACTTCCTGCAGATTCGACTTCAGCAGCCCGGCCAGCCGCTCCATCGTTTCCTTGCGATATGCCTTGCCGTTATAGCGGATATCCAAAACAAGCGCGCCGTCGGTAACAATCCCGCCGAAATCCAGCGCGTATTTCATCACCGTGCGTTCGCTGACGGCGGAACCAATCGAGTATGCGGACATCGCGACGTCGCCGCTTTGCAGATCTTGGTCGAACTGCCCAAGATAGTTAAAGCTGATCTGCGGCTCCGTCTCGCGAGCGCGATCTTCCTGCACACCGGAAAAATGCTTCCAAATGCCGTAACCGATCCCCTTATGCGGAATTCCGCTCAGTCCTTCCTTCACCCGTTTGATCCGCTGCGCTACGGACTGATCCTGTCCCATCTCCAGCACGACCGGGAATTGGCTCGTAAACCATCCGACAGTACGCGAAATGTCAATGTCCGGCAAAATCTCCTCACGGCCATGCCCTTCCAGGTTGACCAGTACGCGCTCCATCCCGGTCCACTGGCGGATCGTCATGCCCAGCGCCGTCAGCAGCAGATCGTTGACTTCGGTGCCGTAGGTCCGGTGCGTTTGCTTCAACAGCTGCTCCGTTTCCCGCTGCGTCAGCTGTACGGCTACCGTCTCGCTGTCGCGAAGCGTAAACGCGCCGTCATGCCCCGTGTCCTGAGGCAGCGGAGCATAGCTTGCCTCGGCGATTTGCCGCCAATACGCCGACTCGCTTTCCATGGCCGGGCCGGACGCATACTGCGACAATTGCTCCGCCCATGTGCGGAACGAATCCGTTTTGTACGGCAAACGAACGGCTTGTCCGCCAGCGGCCTGCTCATAGCCTGTCGTCAGATCCTCGATCAAAATACGCCACGATACCCCGTCGACCACCAAATGGTGAATGACGATCAGCAGATGATCTCCGTCGCCGCAGCGGAACAGCCCCAGCTTTACCAGAGGTCCGGCGCTCAGGTCGATGCCGCTTTGAATTTCGTTCGCTTTCGCTTCAATTGCCGCAGCGCAGTCCGCCATTCCCCTCAAGTCGACCACGTCCAGAGTATACAGTTCGCCTTCGCCTATACCGCGATTCCACGCCTCAAAACCGTGTTCCGTCTCGCGGAACACCGTGCGCAAGGCGTCATGATGCTCGACGACCTTCGTCATCGCCTTCCGAAGCGGCGTTTCGTCGAAGCCTCGCTCCCGGTAAAGCATGACCGCCTGGTTAAAATGATGCGGCTCCTCCTGCTTTTGCTCGAAGAACCAGTATTGAATCGGCGTCAAACTTACGGCCCCGCTGACTTCTCGCTGTTCCGCCTTTTTGTCGGCTGCGCGGAGTAACGGGCTCAGTTCCGCCACCGTCGCATATCGGAATAAATCTTTCATTTCAAGCTTATGTCCGAGTTGAAGCAGTCTGGAAGACACCTGAATCGCCTTGATCGAGTCGCCGCCCAGCTCGAAGAAGTTGTCCAGCACCCCAACCGCTTCGACACCAAGCACGGCCTGCCATACCGAAGCCAGCGTCTGCTCCGCCGTTGTGCGGGGCGCCACATATTCCATACCGGTCTGGATGCTTCCTTCCGGTGCAGGCAGCACTTTGCGGTCGATCTTGCCGTTGGCGTTCAGCGGCATCCGCTCCAGCTGCACGAAGTACGACGGAATCATGTAGCTCGGCAGCTCTTGCGACAGCGCGCTTCGCAGCTCCGCAGCGCTCCACTCCCGGTCCGCCGTGAAATAGGCGCACAGCTGCTTCTGGCCGAGCCCGTTCTCCCGCGCAATAACCACCGCTTCGCGCACGTCCGGCAAGCGCAGTACTTGCGTTTCCACCTCGCCCAGCTCGATCCGATAGCCGCGAATTTTCACCTGATGGTCGATCCGGCCCAAATATTCGATATTCCCGTCCGGCATCCATCGCACCAAGTCGCCCGTTCGGTACATCCGCTTGCCCGGCGCAGACGGATTCGGCACAAACTTCTCCTCCGTCAGCTCCGGCCGGTTCAAATAGCCCCGAGCCACGCCCTCACCCGCGATGCACAGCTCTCCGGCCACGCCGACCGGCATCAAACGGGAAGCTGCGTCCATAATCCACGCCTGCACATTGCCGAGCGGCCGTCCGATCGGCACGCCCGCCAGCTCCGCGGTTTCCGGGGTCGTGGAATATTTGGTCGCGTAGATTGCCGCTTCCGTAGGTCCATAAATATTTTCCAGCTTGGCATTCGCCGATAAGCTGTAGTAATCCTCGACCGCTTTGACCGGCAGCGCCTCTCCGGCGACGAATACATATTTCAAGGTCCGGATGCCGGAGATCCCGGTATCCTTCAGCGTATTGACCCATGCGCTGAACATCGACGGCACCAGATTCAAATGGGTGATTTGCCCGCTCTCGATCGCTTCCGTGAGCGCAGCGGGGTCTTTTTCCAGCCCCGGCGGCAAAATAGCCAATGTTCCTTTTCCGAAATACCAGCCGAACAGCTCGGTCACCGATACGTCGAACGTGAAGGTCGTTTTCAGCAAATACGTATCGTCCGCCAGCATCGGGTATTCCCGCTCCAATTGGGTCAGCGTATGCACGACGGACCGGTGCTCGACCATAACCCCTTTCGGCTTGCCAGTCGAACCCGACGTGTAAATGACATAGGCCAAATGACTTGGCCCCGCCGCAGACTCCGGATTCGAAGCGTCTTCGCCGTAAACTGCCGCGTCCTCAAGCACCAGCAGCTTCCCGGAAAAATCGGCGCGTTCCTGCAAACGGCTCTGCGTCAGTAGCAGCTTGGCCCCCGAATCCTCCAGCATGTAGGCGATCCGCTCCTGCGGGTATTCCGGATCGATCGGCACATACGCCCCGCCGGCTTTCAAGATTCCGAAAATGCCGACGATCATCTCAAGCGAACGCTCGGCCATGATGCCGACCGGCTGATCGGGCTGCACGCCCTCCGCCCGCAGCTTATGCGCCAACCGGTTCGCTCTCTCGTTCAATTCCCGGTAGGTGAGCCGCTCATCTTCGAACACAACTGCCACCTGCTCCGGCGTCCGCTCCGCCTGCGCTTCGAACAGCCCGTGAACGGTCTCGTCACGGGGATAGTCCGCCGCCGTAGCGTTGAAGACATCGACAATTTGTGCCCGCTCCGCTTCGGTAACCCATTCCAGCTCGTCCACGCGAATATGCGGTGCAGCCGCCACCTGCTCCAGCACCAGAACGACATGGCCGGCAATTTGCTCGATTCCCGCCTTGTCGAACGCCATCGCGTTATAGCCGAATCGAATGGTGATCCGTTCGCCAGGGATAACGATGAAATTGAAATTGTAGTTCGTTTGCTCCGGCGTTTCGATGTTCCCAATCGCAAAAGCATCTCCGCTTCCGCCGCCCAGCTGCCCAATTTGCTCGTCGATCGGATAGTTTTCGAACACCATGATGTGGTTGATCAAATCGCGCTTCTGCCCGGTCCGCGCCTGAATCTCATACAGCGGGAACGTATCGTAGGCGCCGGAATTCAGGGCTTGCTCCTGCGTTCTGCGCATGATGTCGGCTACCGATTCCCCGGCGGCACTGGTGATGCGCACCGGAATCGTATTGATGAACAGACCGATCATCGATTCCACGCCCGGGATTTCCGCCGGACGGCCCGCCACGACGCTGCCGAACACGACGTCGTCGCTGTTGTTGTATTTTTGCAGGATCAGGCCCCATACAGTCTGAATGAGCGTATTGACCGTCACCTGATGCTGTCTGGCCGCCTGCTCGACCCGTACGCTCAGCTCGGGGCTGAACGTCCAGTCCAGATTTTGCAGGACGTAGCCTTCCGTCTTGTGCTGCGGCTTCTCCTGCGGCAGCAGCACCTGCTGCTCGTAGCCGGACAAGTAATCGTTCCAATAGCCGGCCGCCGCTTCGCGGTTCTGATTCTCCAGCCACTCGATAAACCGTCCGAACGGCGTTACCGGCGCAAGCTCCGGCTGCCGCTGCTCGCGGAACGCAAAGTAGCTGCCGAACACTTCCTGAATCAAGAGGGACATGCACCAGCCGTCCATCAAAATATGATGGAAGCTCCAAACAAACCGGTACGTTTCTTCCCCGGTGCGCAGTACCGATACGCGCATCAGCGAGCCTTGGCTCAGGTCGAAGCCGCGGGCCTTGTCCGCGCTCGTGAAGGCGGTGGCGTACGCCTCGCGCTCCGCTTCCTCCATGCCGCGCAGGTCTTCATAAAGCAGTTCGCCCGCGCGTTCCCGGAATACGGCCTGGACCGGCTCGTTCTTCCAGCCGCTGATGAAATTGGTCCTCAGCGTCTCATGCCGTTGCACCAACAAATCCAGACTTTTCCCGAAGGATACGACATCGAAGCCGCCCTTCAGATCGAACGTCGCCTGCTCAAAATAAGCTCCCGATTCCGCATCCATCAGGCTGTGGAACAGCATGCCCTTCTGCATCGGTGTCAGCGCGTAGACGTTCTCCAGCTCGCCGACCGGCTGTGTAAGCTCCGCCAACCGCTCCAGCTCGTCCACGGTCACTCCTTTGAGCAGAACGTCGCTTGGCGTCAGCTCCGGCTGGTCTTTCGCCACGCAGTGCGCGATTACTTCCTGCAGGCTGGCTTGCAGCAGTCCGCCGAGCCGCTCCACCGTCTCCCGGCGGTATTGGGTCGTGCCATAGCGGATCGCTAATACAAGCTCGCCCTCCGAGACGATTCCGTTCATATCCAGCGCAAAATCCATCGCCGCATTCCCGCTGGCTTCCGCCCCCACGGAATACCGGGATTGCTTCAGGTCGTTGCTTTCGTAATCCTGATCAAACTGGCCGAGATAGTTGAAGCTGATTTCTGGCTCTACGGCAAACTTCACGCCCTCTTGCGGCACGGACAAATACCGCAGAATGCCGTACCCGATCCCTTTGTTCGGAATGTGGCGCAGCCCTTCCTTCACCCGCTTGATCCGTTGTCCGATGGGCTCGTCCTGCTGCATCTCCAACACGACCGGGAATTGGCTTGTAAACCAGCCTATGGTCCGCGAAACGTCC
>NZ_BIMB01000103.1 GCF_004000865.1 Paenibacillus elgii NBRC 100335
TCCGGCGACCGCTCCACCAGCATCGCCACCGGCTGATCCGCCGTCACTCCATGCGCCCGCAGCACGCGAGCCACACGGTTCGCCCGCTCGTTCAGCTCGCCGTAGGTCAGTTGCTCACCCTCGAACACCACGGCTATCCGGTCCGGCGTCCGCTCGACCTGCTCCTCGAAGACCGCGTACAGCGGCTTATTTTGCGGATAACGGTCATCCGCCGTAGCGTTAAACTCCGTCTGAAGCTGGGCAGCTTCTTCCGGCGTGATCATTTCCAGCTCCGCCAGCTTCGCCTGCGGGCTGTCCGCAATGGCTCCCAGCAAGCGGACGAAGTGACCCGCCATCCGTTCGACCGTTTCGCGCTTGTACAGCGCGCCGGCATACCGGAGGCTGAACTGCAGCTCATCCTCCGCTTCGGCGGCATTGAGCGTCAAGTCGAACTTCACCGCGTCATGTCCGCTCGGGTACGGCTTGAACGTCAAGCCTTCGATGCCCAGCTCGCCTTCTTCGGTATTTTGCAGTACGAACATCGTGTCGAACAGCGGACTGCGGCTCATGTCCCGCTTCACCTGCAGCTTCTCGACCAGTTCCTCGAACGGATAATCCTGGTGCTCGTACGCCTTGAGCGCATGCTCCTTGATTTCCTGCAAGTACCCGAGGAACGTCTTTTCGCCCGCCGGATAGCTCCGCAGTGCCAGCGTGTTCACGAACATCCCGATCACCGGCTCCAGATCCGCATGCGGACGGCCTGCAATCGGCGTACCCACGACGACGTCTTCCTGCCCGCTATATTTGTGCAGCAGCGTCATGTAAGCCGCCAGCAGTACCATGTATAGCGTCGAGCCGGTTTGTGCCGCCAGTTGGTGAAGCTTCTCGCTTCCGGCTTGGCCGAGCGTGAACGTCACCGTATCGCCCTCGAAGCTGCGCACCGCCGGTCTCGGATAATCCGTTGGCAGATCCAGCACCGGGAGCTCCCCGCGGAACACGTCCAACCAGTACGCTTCCTGACGCTTCATCCATTCGCCGTGCACGTCCGCCTGCTGCCAAGCTGCGTAATCCTTGTACTGAATCCGCAGCGGCGGCAACTCCTCGCCTCCGTACAGCCGCACGAATTCATCGGTCAGTACGCCCATCGACACGCCGTCGGAGATGATGTGATGCATATCCAGCATCAGCAGATGACGGTCCGGACCAAGCTCGATCAAGCCTGCACGCAGCAGCGGCGCCTGCTCCAGATCGAACGGCCGCACGAAGCGGCGGATATGCGCTTCCGCTTCCTCCTCGTTCGCCCGCGCAACCTCCAAGCAGAACGGCACCTCTTCGGCAGCCCGTACTTGCTGCACCGGCTCGCCGTCAATCAGCTTAAAGCCGGTCCGTAGCGTTTCGTGACGCGCAATCAGCCCGCGGAACGCTGCTTCCACCTGCCCGCGGTCAAGCGGTCCTTCCACCGTCAGCACCGACGGCATGTTGTAGCTGAGTGCCTCGCCTTCCAGTTGGTTCAGCACGTACAGCCGCTTCTGTGCAGACGACGCCGGGTAATACTCGCTTTCGGCCGTTACCGGGATGGACGCATATGCCACTTGCTCCATCTCTTCGATCGCACGCGCCAACTGCTCGACCGTGGGATATTCGAAGATGCTGCGCAGCGGCAGCTGCTTGTTCAGCTCTTTATGAATCTTCGAAGCCAGCGTCGTCGCCCGCAGCGAATGTCCTCCGATGTCGAAGAAGTTTTCCTTCACCCCGACATGCGCGGTGCCCAGCACCTCCTGCCAGATCTGTACCAGCTTCGCTTCCACCCACGTCCGCGGCGCGACGTAGTCCACGCCCGTCTGCACGCTTCCTTCCGGCGCCGGCAGCGCCTTGCGGTCGATTTTGCCGTTCGGCGTCAGCGGCATTTGCTCCAGCTGTATGAAGTACGACGGCACCATGTAATTCGGCAGCTCCGCCGCCAGCGCGCTTCTCAGCTCGCTTACCGCCACCTCGCGGTCCGCTACGAAGTACGCGCACAGTTGGTTTTGCCCGGAGGCATCTTCCCGCGCGATCACGATCGTTTCTTGGACGGCGGATGCGACCTTCAAAATCTGCGCCTCTACCTCGCCCAGCTCGATCCGGTAACCACGGATTTTGACCTGATGGTCGATCCGGCCCAAATATTCGATGTTGCCATCCGGCATCCATCGTGCCAAGTCCCCGGTCCGGTACATCCGCTCGCCTTCCGCGAACCGGCTCATGACGAACTTCTCCGCCGTGAGCTCCGGCCGGTGCAGGTAACCCCGGGCAAGACCCGCTCCCGAGACGCACAGCTCTCCGGCTACGCCGATCGGCAACAAATGCCCGTGCGGGTCGACCATATAGACGCGGTGGTTCGGAATCGGACGGCCGATCGAGATTATCACGTCCGCCGTCGGATCAGCGGACACCGGCCATACGGTCGTCGCTACGGAGTTCTCCGTCGGGCCGTAGCCGTTATAGTACATCACCCGATCTTTCCATTTTTGCACCAATTCCGCCGAAGAAGCGGAACCGGCCGTGAACAGAATGCGCAGGTCCGGCATATGATCGGGATCGAGATAGACCGCATAGGTCGGCGGCAGTGTCGCCACGGTAATGCCGTGCCCAGCCATATACTTCTCAAACCATTCGTAGTTCAGGATCGTCTGCGACGTCGGGATATATAATGTGGCTCCGCAGAACAACGCTTGGAAAAACTCCCAGCAAGCGGCGTCGAACGAATAGCTCGCGAACTGTACGACTTTGTCGTTCGGCCCGATATGCAACGTATGGTCGAAATACGTTTTCAGGTTGCACAATCCGTGGTGCTCGACCATGACCCCTTTCGGCTTGCCCGTCGTTCCCGACGTATAGATGACATAAGCCAAATCGTCCGGTCCCGACACCGGCGCCAAGTTCGAGCCGTCTTCGCTGTACGCGTCCGCCGCATCCAGCTCCACAACGCTCCCCGCGAACGCGACGCGATCCCGAAGCCCGCTTTGCAGCAGAAGCAGCTCCGCGCCCGAATCGTCCAGCATATAGCGGATGCGCTCCTCCGGATATTCCGGATCGATCGGCACATATGCGCCCCCGGCTTTCAGAATGCCGACGATGCCGACAATCAGATCCAGTGATCGTTCGGTCATCAGCCCGACGAGGCGGTCCTTTGTTACGCCGCGGTCCCGCAGCGTACGCGCCAGCCGGTTCGCCCGCTCGTTCAGCTCGCGGTACGTCAGCCGCTCGCCTTCGAAGTAGACGGCGGTATGATCCGGCGTCCGCTCCGCCTGCGCTTCGATCAAGCCGTGAATCGTCTGCTCCCGTGGATAGTCCGCCGCCGTCGCGTTGAACACGTCGACGATCTGCGCTTTCTCCTGCGGCGTCACCACTCCCAGCTCGCTGACGCGAATTTGCGGATTGGCCGCGATCTGCTCCAGCACATGGATGAAATGATACTGCATCCGTTCGATGCTCGCCCGGTCGTACACAAGCGCGTTGTATTCAAAACGAAGCTTGACCGCTTCGCCCGGCATGACCAGCAGGTTGAAGTCATAGTTCGTCTGCTCGACCATTTGCGCGTCGACGATCTCGAATTGGTCGCGCTCGGCGTTCCCGAGCTGTTCCACCCGTTCTTCCACAGGATAGTTTTCAAAGACCATAATATGGTTGACCAGATCCTGCTTCTGCTCCGTCAGTGCCTGAATCTCGTAGAGCGGATACGTTTCGTAAGCTTGGGAAGCAATCGCCTGCTCCTGACCTCTTCGCATGACGTCCGCGAACCGCTCTTCCGCCTCGCAGCGGACGCGCACCGGAATCGTATTGATGAACAAGCCGATCATGTTCTCGATGCCCGGAATTTCCGCCGGACGTCCCGATACGACGCTGCCGAACACGGCATCCTGGCTGCCGTTGTATTTATGAAGCAGCAGTCCCCATACGGTTTGCAGCAGCGTATGAAGCGTTACCCGATGCTGCTTGGCAAGCTGATCGATCTTGCCGGTTAACGGCTTGCCGAGGTCGCAGAACAACGTCTCGAACTGCTGCCCTTCGGTCTTAACCTGCGGCTTGCCGGTCGGCAGCAGCGTTTGCTGCTCGTAGCCGGCCAGATAGCCGCTCCAATAACGCGCGGCTTCTTCCGCATCCTGCGCTTCCAGCCATTCGATGTACTGACTGTACGGCGTGACGTGAGTCAGCTCGGGCTGCTTATGCTGCATGAGCGCGAAGTAGCTTTCGAACACTTCGCTGGTCATCAGTGCCACGCACCAGCCATCCATCAAAATATGGTGCGAACTCCACACAAACCGGTACGTCTCTTCACCCGTACGCAGAACCGACACGCGCATCAGCGGATCTTTTTCCAGGTCGAACCCTCGGACCCGGTCCTCGCGAATAAACGCATCGAGGTAAGCGGCGCGTTCGGTCTCGTTCATGTCGCACAGATCCATATAGGCGAACCCGTTCTCTTTGCTGCGGAAGACGACCTGCACCGGCTGGTCCTTCCATCCAATGAGGAAGTTCGTCCGGAAAATTTCATGTCTTTGCAGCAGCAGATTCAAGCTGTTCTCAAAGATCCCTACATCCAAGCGTCCGCGCAGTTCAAACGTCGTTTGCTCGAAGTAAGCTCCCGATTGTGCGTCTAACAGGCTGTGGAACAGCATACCTTTTTGCATCGGCGTGAGCGCATAGACGTTCTCCAGCTCTCCGATCGCTTGAGTGCGTTCCGCAAGCTGTTCCAGCTCCTCGATGGTCAATCCCTTGAGCAGGACGTCGCTTGGCGTCAGCTCCGGCCGTTCCTTCGCCGCACAGTGGGCGATGATGGTCCGCAGACTTTCCTCCAGCAGCCCGGCCAGCCGCTCCATCGTTTCCCGGCGGTACTCCTTGCCGCTGTAGCGGATCGTCAGCTGCAGTGCGCCTTCCGAAACGAGACCGTTGATGTCGAGCGCGTATTGCTTGGCCGCGTTTTGGCTGAGCTCTGCGCCCGCCGAGTAAGGCGATATCCCGATGGCGCTGCTTTGCACGTCCTGATCGAACTGCCCCAAATAGTTAAAGCTGATTTCCGGCTCGGTGACGAAGACCTCGTCTTCCTTCCGCGCCGACAAGTATCTCAGGATGCCGTAGCCGACTCCTTTTTGCGGGATGCGGTGCAACCCTTCCTTGACCCGCTTGATCCGCTGCACTACGTTCATGCCTTGACCCATGTCGAGCACGACAGGGAACTGGCTTGTAAACCAGCCAACGGTACGCGTGATGTCAAGCTCGGGAAGAATGGCCTCGCGGCCATGGCCTTCCAGATTCACCAGCACCTGCTCGATGCCGCTCCATTCGTGTACAGCCATGCCGAGCGCCGTTAGCAGCAGGTCGTTCATTTCCGTGCCATAGGCGCGGTGAGCTTTCTTCAGCAGCAGCTCCGTTTCCTGCGGCGTCCAGGCGGCCGTGGCGGTCTCGCTGTCCCGATTGAGCGATTGCGAGCCGGCGAAATCTTTCGGCAGCGGACGATAGTTGGCCCGTTCGATTGGCTGCCAATATGCCCGTTCGCGTTCCATCACCGGTCCGTTCGCATAGAGCGCCAGCTGCTCCGCCCACGCCCGGAACGAATCCGTTTTGTTCGGGAATCGGATCGCTTCTCCGCGGACAGCCTGCTCGTACCCGGTCGCGATGTCCTCGAACAAAATGCGCCACGATACCCCGTCGACCACCAAATGGTGGATCGCAATCAGCAGGTGGTCGCCGTCCGGGCAGCGGAACAGCCCGAGCTTCATGAGCGGCCCGTTACCAAGGTCGATGCTGCTTTGAATTTCGTTCGCTTTCGCTTCCACGGCTGCCGCGACATTCGCCGCGCCGCTGAAATCCGACACTTCGAGGCTGAAAAGCTCGCCTTCGTCGGTCCCCCGGCTCCAAGCGGCACAGCCGCCGCCGGTTGCCCGGAACACCGTGCGCAGCGCGTCGTGATGCTCGGCGATCTTCTTCATCGTCACGCGCAGCGCCGCTTCGTCGAAGCCTTCCTTGCGGTACAGCATAACCGACTGGTTATGATGGTGCGCGTCGGCCAACTTCTGCTCAAAGAACCAGAGCTGAACCGGCGTCAGCTGCATTTCTCCGACGACTTCGCTTTGATCCGCCATGCGGGTCGCAGACCGGACGCGGCGGCTCAGGTCGGCCACAGTCGGGTAGGCGAACAAGTCCTTCATGTCCAGCTTGTAGCCGGCTTGCAGCAAGCGCGAAGCCACCTGCAGCGCTTTGATCGAATCGCCGCCCAGTTCGAAGAAGTTGTCCAGGATGCCGACCTTTTCTACGCCCAGCACGGCCTGCCATACCGTC
>NZ_BIMB01000104.1 GCF_004000865.1 Paenibacillus elgii NBRC 100335
AGTACCCAGCACCCCTTGCCAAACCGAGGCCAAGGTCTGTTCCACTTCTGTGCGCGGCGCCACGTATTCCGTTCCCGTGTGCACGCTTCCTTCCGGCGCCGGCAGCGCTTTGCGGTCTACCTTCCCATTCGGCGTCAGCGGCATTTGCTCCAGCTGGACAAAGTAAGAAGGAATCATATAGCCAGGCAGTTCTTGTGCAAGCGCTCCTCGTAGCTCGCTTACCGTCAGCGTCTGCTCCGCCACAAAATACGCGCATAAAGACTTTTGTCCGTCCGCGTCTTCCCGGGCGATGACGGCTGCCTCTTGAACCGACGTTACCTTCAGGAGCTTCGCTTCCACTTCGCCCGGCTCTATCCGGTAGCCGCGGATTTTGACCTGATGGTCGATCCGTCCCAAATATTCGATGCTGCCGTCCGGCAGCCAGCGGGCCAGGTCTCCGGTCCGGTACATCCGCTCTCCCGCCGCAAACGGGTTATCCACGAATTTCTCCGCGGTCAAGTCCGGACGGTTCAGATATCCTCTGGCCAGCCCTACTCCGCCAACACAAAGCTCGCCTGCCACCCCGATCGGCAGCAATTGATCCTGGGCATCTACGATGTAAGCCTGATGATTTGGAACCGGGCGTCCGATTGAAACAGATTTTTGTACTGTACAATCGCGGGTTCCCGCCCAGACCGACGTAATGATGGAATCTTCCGTCGGACCATAAGCGTTGAAATACATCACTTTGTCTTTCCACTTTCCGAACAGCTCAGCGGAAGAGGCAGACCCTCCCGTAATCAATTTCTTAAACGTCGGCATATGATCCGGATTTAAGTAAAGGGCGTAAGCCGGAGGCAAAAGCGCCATTGTAATACCATTATCGTTCACATAACGCTCGAATAAACGATAATCCAAAATGACCGCGGACCGCGGCACATATAAAGTCGCTCCCATAAATAGCGAACTGAACGTTTCCCAGCAGGAAGCGTCGAACGATAGGCTCGCAAATTGCACGACCTTATCTTGCCCGTTCATACGAAGGGTGTTCTCGCAAAGCGCCTTTACATTACATAACCCGCGATGCTCCACCATGACTCCTTTGGGCTGTCCTGTCGTTCCCGACGTGTAGATCACGTAAGCCAGGTTATGCGGACCGACAACCGGCTCCAGATTCGCCGAATCCTCGCTGTAGCTTTCCTCGTCGTCCAGAACCACCTGTTCCCCCGCAAACGTCACGTTGTCCTGCAAATGACGCTGCGTCAACAGCAGCTTCGCGCCCGAATCTTCCAGCATGTAGCGAATTCGTTCTTCCGGCAGCGAAGGATCGATCGGTACATACGCTCCTCCGGATTTTAAAATCCCGCAAATTCCGACAACCATTTCCAGAGACCGTTCAACCATCAGCCCCACGATTTGCTCCGGCTTGACGCCTCCGGCTCTCAACGTGCGTGCCAACCTGTTCGCTCGCTCGTTCAGTTCCCGGTACGTTAACCGTGTTTCTTCGAAAACGACCGCCACCTGCTCCGGCGTCCGTTCCGCCTGCTCCTCGAGCAGCTGATGAATTGTTTTCTCACGAGGATATTCGGCCTTGGTATCGTTGAAAACGGTTAGAATCTGTTCTTCCTCTTGCGGCGTAATCATGCCAACGGAAGACAACCTGGCCTCTGGATTCTCCAGGATGGCATCAATGAGCTGCAGAAGGTGACTTGCCATCCGTTCGATGGTGCTCCGTTCATACAGCGATCTTGCGTATTCGATGCCGCAAGCCAGTTCATCACCAGCCTCTTCTATGCTGAGCGTCAGGTCAAACTTCGCCACTTTATGCGAACGCGGGTATGGCTTAAACTGCAGCCCTGCGAGAGTCTGTTCTCCTTGCTCCGCATTTTGCAGGACAAACATCGCGTCAAATAGCGGGTTGCGGCTCAGATCTCTTTTCAATCCCAGCTTCTCCACCAAGGCATCAAACGGATAGTCCTGATTCTCGTATGCTTTTAATGCCGTTTCCTTGACTTCCCGCACAACCTCTTGGAACGTCTTTTCCCCCGTTGGGTTATTGCGGATCGCCAGCGTGTTCACAAACATCCCGATCATGCTTCCCAAGTCCGCATGCGGTCTTCCCGCTATCGGCGTTCCTACGATGATATCCTCTTGCCCCGTATATTTGTGCAGCAATGAGGTGTATGCCGCCAGCAGCACCATATACAGCGTCGATCCCGTCTGCGCCGCCAGCCGTTTTAACGCTTCGCTTCGCGAGCCGTCAATCTCGAAGCATACCCGGTCCCCCTCAAAGCTCTGTACCGCCGGTCTCACATAATCCGTCGGCAAATCGAGCACCGGCAGTTCCCCTTGGAAAACCTCGAGCCAATACGCTTCCTGCTTGCTCATCCGTTCGCTTTGGACCTGCGCCTGCTGCCATATCGCATAATCCTTGTACTGAATCCGCAGCCGCGGCAATTCTTGTCCTTCATACAACCGGTTGAACTCTTCGATCAATAAGCCCATCGACACGCCGTCCGAGATAATATGGTGCATGTCGAACAGCAGGACATGGCGCTCCCGGTCCAGCTCAAGCAGTTGCACCCGCAATAACGGCGCCTGCCCCAGATCGAATGCGCGCACAAACCGGCCGATGTACGCTTCCACTTCCTCTTCCCTAGCCTGGACATAGTCCACTCCAAAGGACACCGCAGCATGGATACGCTGTACCGGTTCGCCGTCAATCACGGCAAAGCTGGTCCGCAGCGTATCATGGCGCTCAATCAGCTTCCGGAACGCCTCTTCCAGACGCCCACGATCCAAGGCACCCTCCACGCTCAGGACTCCCGGCATGTTGTAGCTGATTTCTCCGCCTTCCAACTGGCTCAAAACAAACAACCGCTTTTGGGCCGAAGAAACAGGGTAATACTCGCTCTCCTCTGCTAACGGGATATCCGCATACGCGACTTGATCCCGTTCTTCGATCAATCGGGCCAGTTGTTCGATCGTTGGCGATTCGAACACTTCCCGCAAAGAGATGCCGCCATCCAGCTCCTTGTGAATTCTCGACACCATTTGGGTAGCGCGCAAAGAGTGTCCTCCGACCTCAAAGAAGTTGTCTTGAACCCCAACGCTCGAAAGACCCAGCACTTCCTGCCAGATTTGCGCCAGCCGCGCCTCCGTCGCTGTGCGCGGCGCCACGTATTCCGCTCCCGTCGGCATGCTTCCCTCCGGCGCGGGCAGCGCTTTGCGGTCCACTTTTCCATTCGGCGTCAGCGGCATCCGCTCCAACTGTACAAAGTAAGTCGGAATCATGTATCCAGGCAGCTTAGCGGACAAGGCCTCCCGAATGTGACTCAAGGTTAGCTGCCGTTCGCCGACAAAATAGGCGCACAAGTGCTGCTGACCAGCTTTGTCCTCCCGTGCAAGTACGATAGCCTCCTGAATATGCTCCACATTCAAGAGTCTCGCTTCCACCTCGCCCAGCTCGATCCGATATCCGCGGATTTTGACCTGATGGTCGACCCTTCCCAAATATTCGATGCTGCCGTCCGGAAGCCAACGGGCCAAGTCTCCCGTCTTGTACATCCGTTCGCCGCTCTCAAACGGGTTGGTGACGAACTTTTCCGCAGTCAAATCAGCGCGGTTTAAGTAGCCTCTCGCCAATCCCGCTCCCGCTATGCACAGCTCGCCGGCCACACCGACCGGCAGCAGTTGATTGTATGCATCCACAATATAGACACGGTGATTTGCAATCGGGCTTCCGATCGTTACGACATCATGCTCCCTCAAACCGTCCGAAGCGGCCCATATCGAGGTACAAATGGAATCTTCCGTAGGGCCGTACGCATTGAAGTACATGATATCTTCCCACTTCCGGACAAGCTCGGCGGAAGAGGAAGAGCCCGCGGTTATCAATTTCTCCAACGCCGGAAGGCGCTCAGGGGCCAAGTAAGTCGCATAGGCCGGAGGCAGGGTAGCCGTCGTAATACGGTTGTCGTTCATGAAGCGTTCAAACAAGACGTAATCCAAAATCACCGAAGCCGTCGGCACATATAAGGTCGCTCCCGTAAACAGCGCCATCAAGGTTTCCCAGCAGGAAGCATCAAATGACAAGCTGGCAAATTGCACAACCTTGTCCTGCTCATTCATACGCAAGGTATGCTCGAAAAACGGCTTCAAGTTGCATAACCCGCGATGCTCCACCAAAACCCCTTTTGGCTGTCCCGTCGTACCTGACGTATAAATGACGTACGCCAAATGCTGCGGGCCGACAACGATCTCCAAATTGGCGGATTCTGCATGGTAAGCCTCTTGCTCGTCTAGAATGACATGCTTGCCTTCAAATGCAATGCGTCCTTGCAAATGGCTTTGCGTGAGCAGCACCTTCGCTCCCGAATCGCTCAGCATGTAGCGAATACGCTCTTCCGGGTATTCGGGATCTATCGGCACGTAGGCTCCGCCTGCTTTTAAAATTCCGAGCATCCCGACAATCATTTCCAGAGAACGTTCCACCATAAGGCCAACCAGCTGCTCCGACTGCACCCCTTGGGCTTGTAACGTTCGTGCAAGCCGGTTCGCCCTTTCATTCAGCTCACGGTACGTCAATCCGCTTCCCTCGAATACGACCGCCACCTGTTCCGGCGTAAGCTCCACCTGCTCTTCGAAGAGCTTATGGATCGTTTTTTCGCTTGGATAAAACAAGGAAGTATCGTTGAATGCATTTAATATTTGTTCCTTCTCTTGCGCCGTTACGATTTCGATCGACGATAGCTGGACTTCGGAATTGTTCACCACTACGTCGATGAACTGTAATAGATGGCCGGCCATCCGTTCCACAGTTTCTTTTTTGTACAATGCGCTGGCATACTCCACGCTGCAAACAAGCTCATCCGCCGTTTCCGTCACTTGGAGCGTCAAATCGAATTTCGCTGCTGGATGCTGGTGCGGGTAAGGCTTGAACTGCAGCCCTTCGATTTCGTCTTCCCCTTGCTCTGTATTTTGCAGCACAAACATTGTGTCGAATAAGGGATGACGGCTCATGTCTCTTTTCAAATCGAGCTTGTCGACCAGCGCTTCAAACGGATAATCCTGGTTTTCAAACGCTTTTAGCGACGTTTCTTTCACTTCTTGCACATAGTCTTGGAACGTCTTTTCCCCGGCCGGATAATGGCGCAGGGCCAACGTATTCACAAACATCCCGATGATGCTTTCCAAATCCGCATGCGGTCTTCCCGCAATCGGCGTGCCTACAATGACATCTTCTTGCCCTGTATATTTATGCAGCAAGCCGGTGTAAGCAGCCAGCAATACCATATACAGGGTCGATCCCGTTTGCGCCGCTAGCTGCCTTAACCCCATACTTCTTGCGGGATCGACGACAAACTCGATTCGGTCTCCCGCGAAGCTTTGTACCGAAGGTCTCACATAATCGGTCGGCAAGTCCAGAACCGGAAGCTCCCCGTCAAAAACATTCAACCAGTACGCTTCCTGTTTGATCATTTGTTGATTGTGGGCTTGCGACTGCTGCCATGACGCATAATCCTTATACTGAATCCGAAGCGGCGACAGGTCTTTTCCTTCGTACAAACGGTTGAATTCTTCAACCAGAATGCCAATGGATACGCCGTCCGAAACGATATGATGCATATCGAATAATAAAATATGCTCATGTTCTTTCAATTGAATAAGCCCTACTCGCAACAACGGCGCCTGCGCAAGATCAAACGGGCGAATGAATCGGCGAATATGTTCCTCCGCCTCTTCCTGGCTCGCTTGGATACTCCACCTTAAATGCAACTTCAGGATGCACCTTCTGCTGCGGTTCGCCGTTCACCACATCAAAACTGGTCCGCAGCGTTTCATGCCGCTGAATCAGTTTCCTGAACGCTTCTTCCAAGCGCTCGCGATCCAGGGAACCTTCCACCGTCATGATTCCTGGCATGTTGTAGCTAATTCCGCCGCCTTCCAACTGGCTCAAAATATACAATCGTTTTTGCGCCGATGAGACAGCATAATACTCGCTTTCCTCTACTAACGGGATAGATGCATAAGTGATTCGCTCCCGGTCCTCGATCAGTTGAGCCATTTGTTCAATCGTGGACGATTGGAACACTTCTCGCAACAAGATTCGGCTATTCATCTCTTTATGAATTTTGGCAATCAACACCGTTGCCCGCAGCGAA
>NZ_BIMB01000105.1 GCF_004000865.1 Paenibacillus elgii NBRC 100335
GACCCCTCATTCGGGGTCGTATACTTGTATGTATGGCGGAGAGGGTGGGATTCGAACCCACGGTGCCCTCACGAACACGGCGGTTTTCAAGACCGCTGCCTTAAACCACTCGACCACCTCTCCGGGTGACACCAAGCATTGTATCATAAATCAAAAAGCTTTATCAAGCTCTATTTCTTGCTGATCCGTGAAACATTCCCCATATAAGGCTGCAACACTTCCGGAATCAGCACGCTGCCGTCTTCCTGCTGATAATTTTCGAGAATCGCAGCGACCGTCCGGCCCAGCGCCAGACCCGATCCGTTCAGCGTATGAACGAATTCCGGCTTCGCTTTCACATCGCGGCGGAAGCGGATGTTCGCACGGCGCGCCTGGAAATCTTCAAAGTTGCTGCACGACGAGATTTCGCGGTACGTATTGCTGCTAGGCAGCCATACCTCCAGATCGTACGTCTTCGACGAGGAGAAGCCCAAATCGCCCGTACAAAGCGCCATAACGCGGTAAGGAAGCTTTAGGAGCTGCAGCACCTTCTCTGCCTCGCCAGTCAGCTTCTCGAGCTCTTCGTTCGATTGCTCCGGTAGAACCATCTTCACGAGCTCTACTTTGTTGAACTGGTGCTGACGAATGAGTCCGCGAGTGTCGCGGCCGGCCGAACCGGCTTCGGAACGGAAACAAGCGCTGAACGCCACGAAATATTTCGGCAGATCCTCCAGAGCCAAAATGTCGTCCCGATGGTAATTCGTCACCGGCACTTCGGCAGTCGGAATCATGAAATAATCCGAACCTTCGATTTTGAACACATCTTCTTCGAACTTCGGCAGCTGTCCGGTACCCATAAGGCTATCGCGGTTTACAAGGTACGGAGGAAGCATTTCCGTATACCCGTGCTCGTCCGCATGCAGGTCCATCATAAAGTTCATCAGAGCCCGCTCCAGGCGCGCTCCAAGCCCCTTATAGAACACAAACCGGGAGCCTGTAACCTTCGCGGCCGATTCAAAATCCAAAATATCTAGCTCTTGCGCCGTTTCCCAGTGAGGCTTCGGCTCGAACGAAAAGGATGGTACCTCGCCAACCCGGCGAATCTCCACGTTATTCTCTTCCGAACCGCCTACCGGCACGTCCGCTTGCGGCATATTCGGAATCGCCAGAAGGATGGCATCCAGTTCACCTTCCAGGCCGCGAATTTCCTCATCCAGCGACTTGATACGATCGCCGACAACCTTCATCTCTTCGATCAAGTGATCGGCGTTTTCTTTCGCCTTTTTCAGCTGTGCCACTTCTTGCGAAACGACGTTTCTGCGGTTTTTCAATTGCTCGGTTTCTTGCAAAAGCTCTCTGCGCTTCAAATCCAGACTAGTAAAACGGTCCAACTCCTCGAGGTTTTTGCCCCGGTTAGCCATTCCTTGTTTTACCTTGTCCAAATCCGCTCGCAGCAATTTTATATCTAACAAGGAGATCCCTCCTGCTTCGTCTCACGTACCATGTCCAAAAAATAAGCGTGCATCCGTTCATCGTCGGTCAGCTCCGGATGAAACGAAGCAGCCAGCAGGTGCCCTTGACGGGCTGCAACGATCTGGTCACGGTACATTGCCAACACTTCCACGCCTTCGCCTACCTGTTCGATCAGAGGCGCACGGATGAATACCGCACGCACATCGTGATCGATGCCCTTAATATCCAAGTCCGTTTCAAAGCTTTCCCGCTGCCGACCAAAAGCATTGCGCGCAACCTGAATATCCATCAGCCCAAGGTGAGCTTCTTCCTGCCCTGCAATATGCTTTGCCAACACAATCAGTCCTGCACATGTGCCGAAAAGCGGCTTGCCCTGCCGCGAAAACTCGCGTAGGGCATCTATGAATTGATAGGTTCGCATCAGCTTGCCGATCGTCGTGCTCTCGCCGCCCGGAATAACGATTCCGTCGATCTCCGCCAGCTGTTCCGTCCGCTTCACCGCAACGCCGGTGCCGCCGGCTTTTTCGATCATGCGGATATGCTCGGCTACGGCGCCCTGCAGCGCCAAAACACCTATGTTCATCCCTCTATACCTTCTTCCCGAGAAACAAGCTCCAGCCGGCTTACCAGCCGCGCTCCTGCATCCGTTCAGATGCATGCAGCTTGGAAATTTCGATCCCCTTCATCGGCGTACCGAGATTTTTCGAAATATTGGCAATCAGCTCGTAATCCGTATAATGTGTCGTAGCCTCAACGATCGCTTTCGCGAACTTCTCCGGATATTCCGATTTGAAAATACCAGAGCCTACAAACACGCCATCAGAGCCCAAATGCATCATGAGCGCGGCATCCGCAGGAGTCGCTACACCGCCGGCCGCAAAGTTGACGACCGGCAATTTTCCGGTTTCGTGCACTTGCAGCAGCAGCTCGTAAGGAGCGCCCAAGTTTTTGGCTTCCGCCATCAGCTCGTCCTTCGACAGGCTTTGGATTTTGCGGATTTGTCCGGTGATCATACGCATATGACGAACAGCCTCGACAATATTGCCTGTTCCCGGTTCGCCTTTCGTACGGATCATCGAAGCACCTTCACCGATCCGGCGAAGCGCCTCTCCAAGGTCTCTTGCGCCGCACACGAAAGGTACCGTGAATTCCCTTTTATTGATGTGGAATACTTCATCGGCAGGAGTCAATACTTCGCTCTCGTCGATGTAATCCACGCCCATCGATTCAAGTACTTTTGCTTCAACAAAATGTCCGATACGTGCCTTGGCCATAACCGGAATGGAAACAACTTTCATGACTTCTTCCACGATGGTAGGGTCGGCCATCCGGGCAACGCCGCCAGCCGCGCGAATATCCGAAGGAACTCTTTCCAAAGCCATAACGGCAGAAGCGCCCGCAGCTTCAGCAATACGCGCTTGCTCTGCGCTCATGACGTCCATAATGACGCCGCCTTTTTGCATTTCAGCCATACCTTTTTTAACGCGGGATGTACCTGTTTCCATATCCGATTCCTCCTGGGAACATATCGTTAATATTACTTCATCCACTTCAAATTAGGACAAACTACTAAACAATTATTTTACAGCAAGCGCTTCAAATTAACAACCCGTTTGCCTTGATTTTATCCCTTTTTGGCGCCGCTGAACAGATCGACGAAGAAGTCTTTAACCGCTCGGAAAAACAACCGGAACCAGCTGCCCTTTTCGGCTTTCTCCGAAGCGACAAGGTTGACCGGATATTCTTTGCCGCCATACGTCACTTTTGCCGTTCCAAGCACTTGCCCTTGCTCGATTGGTGCCACAAGCTTGCTCTCATCCGCTAGGGGCTCGGCCGTAATTTGAAATTGCTCTTTCGGTGTGCCTTTTTTCGCGATAACTTTAAGCTCCGATTGCGTAACGACCGGAACTTCCGTAGCCACGCCTTTTTTAATATTGACTGTTTTCAGCTTTTCTATTTCCTGCTTCGCATTCAGCACCGGCACGAATTCGAAATTGTTAAAACCATAATCCAGCACTTTCCGCGTTTCGATAAAACGGTCCGGCTCCTTCGGTGCCCCCATAACGACGCTAATTAACCGCATTCCGTTGCGTTCAGCCGTACCCGTAAAGCAATACAGCGCCTCTTTCGTACTCCCTGTTTTTAACCCGTCCAGTCCCTGATAAGCGTACTTCTTGAAGTTAACGTTGTCCTTGTTTCCTTCCAGCATCCAGTTCCAGTTGATCATCGGGGATTTGTCCTTCTCGCGGAACTTCCTGGACGGGGTCGCCGTATATTTCAATACTTCCTTATGATCCTTGATGATATTATAGGCGATAATAGCGGCATCTCTCGCCGTCAGCATCGTCTCGCCTTGCACTTCCGTAGGCGCAAATTTTCCCATATCCGCTCTTGGCAAGCCGGTTGCATTAATAAAATGAGCCTTGTCCGAGAGTCCAAATTCTTTAGCCTTTGCGTTCATCATCTTGGCGAATTCTTCTTCGCTGCCCGCAATTCTTTCTGCCAACGTGACGGAAGCATCGTTAGCCGAATAAATGGACATCGCTGCAAAAAGATTATCTACCGTAGATTGTTCATTTGGAGCGAGCAATCCGCCAGAGCCGATAACACTAGCTGCATACGGGCTTGTGTTCACTGTTTCCGTTTCACTAAGCTTTCCGTTTTTAATAGCTTCCATCACCAAATATTCGGTCATCATCTTCGACATACTGGCGGGAGGGTAAGCTTCGTCCGCATTCATTTCATATAAGACTTGCCCGGTACTCGCTTCCATGAGAATCGCAGATCTGACATTGAGCTTCAAATCTACCGGGGCGTCCGCCGCAAATACAGAAGCGGATTGTACCAGAACAAGAGTGGCATTCAGCAAAAGAGTGGCAGCTACGATCGAACAAATGCGTTTTACTTTAAAAAACAACCAACTCACTCCTAAAAAAAATTTTATAAAAAATACGTACGTTTAATTGTACCACAAGCCTCTTTCGCTTTACAAAAGCAAAACGGAAGCCCCAGGCTTCCGTTCTTTGCTGCACGACCCGTTCGTAGGACTACAACGAATAGTTCGGCGCTTCTTTTGTTATTTGAACGTCATGCGGATGGCTTTCCCGAAGGCCGGCCCCCGTGATGCGAATAAAGGATGTATCATTGACAAGCGCTGAGATATCTTTAGCCCCGCAGTAGCCCATCCCGGAACGCAGGCCGCCAACCAGCTGATAAAGCGTATCAGCCAATGGTCCTTTGTAAGCAACTCGACCCTCGATACCTTCTGGCACAAGCTTGCTTTCGTTCTCTTGGAAATAGCGGTCTTTGCTGCCTTCTTTCATAGCGCCAATCGATCCCATTCCCCGATAAACCTTATAGCGGCGGCCTTGGAAAATTTCCGATTCGCCCGGGCTCTCTTCCGTACCGGCGAATAAGCTGCCCATCATAACGGCGCTCGCGCCGGCTGCAATCGCTTTGACCACATCGCCGGAATATTTAATACCACCATCGGCAATGATCGGTACATTGTACTGCCGCGCAACCGTCGCACAATCGTAAATTGCCGTAATTTGTGGTACGCCAATACCTGCAATTACCCGCGTCGTACAAATGGAGCCTGGCCCGATTCCGACCTTCACGATGCTTGCTCCGGCCTCGATCAGATCTTTCGTCGCTTCGCCAGTCGCCACATTGCCCGCGCAAATTGGCAGGTCAGGGTACTGCTCGCGAATTTTACGAACGGTATTTATAATATTGATATGGTGTCCGTGCGCCGAGTCAACGACGATCAGATCCGCACCGGCTTCAACCAATGCCGCCGTACGTTCCATAACATCCTTGGATACGCCTACCGCAGCACCTGCCAGCAGGCGGCCATGCTTGTCTTTTGCCGAGTTCGGGAACTGAATGGCTTTCTCGATATCCTTGATCGTAATCAGGCCCTTAAGAATCCCGTTCTCGTCGACCAAAGGAAGCTTTTCGATCTTATGCTGCTGCAGAATGCCTTCCGCTTGTTGAAGCGTCGTACCGACAGGAGCCGTGACGAGATTTTCTTTCGTCATGACTTCTTTAATTTTGATCGAATAATCATGAACGAAGCGCAGATCCCGGTTAGTTAAAATACCGACAAGCTTGTTGTTCTCATCGCAAATCGGCACGCCGGAAATCCGATATTTAGCCATCAACGCTTCGGCATCATAGACATGATGCTCCGGAGTAAGGGAGAACGGATTGGTAATTACGCCACTTTCCGAACGCTTTACGCGATCCACTTCCTCCGCTTGCTGCGCAATCGTCATATTCTTGTGGATGACCCCGATTCCGCCTTCACGAGCGATAGCGATTGCCAAAGCTGATTCCGTTACCGTATCCATGGCCGAGCTTACAAAAGGAATGTTCAGATTGATGTGGTTTGTCAATTTTGTCGATATGTCGATTTCCTTACCGAACACTTCCGATTTTCTCGGTACCAGCAATACATCGTCAAATGTCAAACCTTCTTTGGCAAACTTAGTCTCCCACACAAAAATAATCCTCCTTATTTTATTACATGCTGTACATACCGCAAGATATTAATAGCAATCTTATCAAAAGCTCATTTTTAGTGTCAAGCAAAAAGTCATGAAGTTTCCATGGCAATTTGTTATTAGTATGCCAAATTACAT
>NZ_BIMB01000106.1 GCF_004000865.1 Paenibacillus elgii NBRC 100335
TTCTTTCTATGTCGACAGTATGAGTTTCCGATATCATAATTAGATGCATTACGTATAATACTTGTGCTTTGGAATGGATCAAAATAATGTTTTTAAGCTCACTGAAACCATAATGCGATCAAATATTCGCATTATGGTTTTTTCTATTAAATCCCGCGAGGGGATATCCATCAACTTGTCTGCAGATTTAATTCAAGGCCATTCATCAAGTTAGAGTGCATTCTTAGAACATATGCACATCATTCAAGAGAAATTTTTGTTCGAAGCTAATGAGCCTTTTGTACCCGGAAGAGAAGAATTTAGCCTAAATCCTCTAGAAAATTGGCATTTCATTTTTACAAAAATCGATATATACAGACATCATCTGTCAAAGGTATAATTTAGCAGGGAAAATATTTCAAGTTCAACATCCAAGAAGAACGTAGAGGGAGGTAGTCATGTCGAAAAGGGTCGTGTCGTTTTTACTATGCTTCATGCTTATGATAGCATGCTCTTTACCATCAATGGCGGCAAACGGAGAAACAAAATATCAATATGATGCGAGAGGGCAACTGGTAGAAAAGGTAGATTCGGAAGGTGCCATTGAGTATCAATATGATCAACAAGGTAATCTTATCAGAAAAAATAAAACAAATAACCTCTTAATGAATCCAAGCTTCGATATGTCCAGCGGAAATAATGAAGTTGCTGATAAGTGGGGGAAAGAAGTATGGTCGGCGGAAGAGTCCAATTTTAACGTAGTTTCTTTTACGCCAACTTCAAATTTGCAAAAGATCAGCGGTTCACGCATAAAAAATAACGGAATCGTCGCAGTGAGCCAAGTAGTAAGAGTATCACCTAACAAATCTTTTCATGTGAGTGGAAGATTTAATATTGAACAGCTAACTAATGCCAGAGTTCAGTTATATGTTGATTTTTATAATGATTCTGGTTTTACTGGAACGGCTAGTGTTGTTGAAACCCAAAATGTTACAAATGGAGGATATGTAACTCTTTCGGCTAATGGCGTAATTCCGTCGAATACACAATACGCTAAAGTTTATCTAATTATTCGTGGCACATCGGATGGCGCATCTGGGACGATGTATGTTGATATGACGAATTTCAGCTATGAATCGGAAGAGAATTTGCTTTCCAACGGAAGCTTCGACAAGTCGACCCAAAACAATGGAGTAGCGGACGGATGGGGGAAATCCATATGGAGCACCAATACCTCGGATTTTGAATTAATACGACTCCCCTCTGGGGCGCGTGTTCAGAAGGTAACCGGCTCAGGAATAGCCAATAATGGTGCTACCGGAGTAAGTCAGCTTGTGGTAGTGGAACCGGGAAAACCGTTTCAAGTCAGTGGAAGTATGAATATTGAACAGCTCTCCAATGCCAAAATTCAACTTTATGTGGATTTTAGCGGCCCTAACGGATTTACCGGAGCTAGTGTGACTGAAAGTAATGTCATTACTCAAGGTGGTTATGTCACACTATCATCGAATGGCACCGTTCCGCCCAATACCCGATACGCACTGGTTTATGCCCTTATTCGCGGAATATCCGACGGCGCCTCCGGGACGATGTATGTCGACATGATGAATTTCAAGTACGAAGAGGAGCCTAATTTCCTTGCTAATGGAGGTTTCGATACATCGACCCAATCTAATGGAGCAGCGGATGGGTGGGGCAAATCCGTATGGAGCGCCTGGGCATCTAATTTTGAGTTAATTCGTTCGGCATCCGGGGCACGGGTTCAAAAAATAACCGGATCCGGAATAGAGAACAACGGAGCAGTCGGGGTAAGCCAAGTGGTAAGGATAGACCCGGATAAGCCGTTTCAAGTCAGTGGAAGATTTAATATTGAACAGCTTGCCAATGCGAAAGTCCAATTGTATGTTGATTTCTTCAATGCAACCGGTGGTTTTACCGGAGCAAATGTTACTGAAAGCAGCGCTTTGACAAACGGGGAGTTTGTTACTCTTTCATCCCATGGAATCATTCCGCCTAACAGCATCTATGCGGTTGTACATGCTCTTGTACGTGGTACTTCGGCCGAAGCTTCCGGGACGATATACGTCGATATGATGAATCTTAAATACACCACAGAAGGCGATCTCGTAACCAATGGAAAGTTTGAAGTTTATACCCAAAATGATGGAGTGGCGGATGGCTGGGGCAAATCAATCTGGGGCACAGCCAATCCTAATTTTGAGCTAATACGGATCACATCCGGATCGCGTGTCCAGAAGGTTGCGGGGACTGGCATAGTTAACAATGGGATAGTTGGCGTAAGCCAGCTCGTGAAAGTTGAACCGAGTAAAGCTGTAAATGTAAGCGGAAGCTTCAATGTGGAACAATTGATCAATGCTAAGGTTCAGTTATATGTCGATTACTTCAACGGAACCGAGTTTGTGGGAGCAACGGTGACCGAGAGCAGTTCTCTTACAAACGGAGGGTATGCTACTTTGTCGACAAATGGTACTATCCCTCGGAATGCCACGCATGCTCGAGTCTATGCCTTGCTAAGAGGTGTGACGGATAATGCTTCGGGTACCATGTATGTAGATTCGGTTGGATTGCAGTATGTAAAGTAATATCATCATTCAGTTGGAGGTTCATATGAAAAGAATTATCTCATCAGTACTAAGCCTGATCCTTTTCTTTTCTCTAATCACACCTACGTTGGCCGCAGAGAAAGATTTCTTGGACGCACTTCTTACAAGCTTTAAGACCGATAGGTCCAAGGGCAGTTCGATAACGAATGCTTCCTCATTAAATGGAGCTTTAACCGACAAGATTGGTTCAGCCATCGGCGCATTTAATTCTCTAGCTGGTATTACCGATTCCGTATATGGTTCGGTATACGATTCCGTCTATAAAAACAGATTGAAGAGATCACTGGCCTCGCAACCAATTGTTCCACCGGTGAATCTTAAACCTGATGAGTCCCCGTACCTGATCAATTCGGAATACGACTCTGTCTCTACACTGTCTGGTAGTCTATCGATACAAACGACGGATATGACGATTAACGGAAGAAACGGATTGTCGTTTTCTTTGACAAGAACTTATAACAGCATTGATGCAAACATGTATGCTGGCGGTCCCGATTATGATGATTATCCTTATAATAAGCATGAAATATTTGGTTGGCTCGGAACAGGTTGGACTTGGGACCTTCCACATATGCAGTATAATGGGGAAAACTGGTTCATCCATCTTGCCGGCCAGTTAGGTTCGGGTACATATGAAATAGATACCAATACAGCAATTGGCGAACAAAAAGAAAATCCATACTATGCCCCGGACGAGACTTATTTGTTACAATATCCGTGGAAGAATTTAAAACTAAGTCAAGAGGAAGGATACTATTTAATCCGGACTCTTGAAGGAATTACGTACCACTTTAAAATACAAGAAACGAGTGATTCAAGTGGACGTGGTTACCTAACTAAAATAAGCGATGCATACAATAATGAAATTCGTTTTGACTACGAAGGTATGTCTTGGTACACAAAAAAGTTAAAAAGCATTTCAACGGATGACCCTAGCCAGACTATTACCGTCGATTACCATGCTGAAGGAATAACTTTAACCAAAGGAGATCAAAAAGTACAGTTTGTTCAATCTCTAATTAAATCTCCGTCCGATGAGTTTTTCTTTTGGGGGGGGAAGGGAGACGTAACACGATTAGATAAAGTCATTGATGCTGAAGGAAGATCTACTGTCTATACATACACCATAAAGGATGAATATTCCAATTACGATGTGTATGATTCAAGGACGAATACAACTAGAACGGAAAAAGGGATAAGTCAGCGTAATTTGCTATTGAGTAACATAACTCATCCAACTGGGGCGAAGAGTCAATATGTCTTTGATGATAAAAAAAGTTACGGTCCCTTTTTGCCGCAATATAAAGGACATACTAAGGGACATTACCCTATAAAAGACAAGTCTTTGCAGGTTGTACAATCGGACGGCTCTTTGAGAACCTTTAAACAGGAGAAATTCGCATATCGAGTTAGTGGAGACTATGGCTATTTTTATACTGATCTTGATGATGGTGTATCTCAAACAAGTTATGCAAATAAAGGTAAATGGGACTCTAATTCCCTTAAGCCTTGGCTAAGAGATATGTACTACCAAACAAACATTACCAAAACATCAACTAGAAACGGTGTAACGTATACCGTCTCAACGGATCAGCAATACGACGAAGCAAGACAGCAGCCGTACCCCAACAAAGTGACAACCACCTATACGGCTCAGGGACAATCATATACAACAAGCACGTCCCGGGAAATTGACCTCTATGGCAACGTGCTATGGTCGAAAGATCCTACGGGGGTTACAACGAACTATGATTACGACCCGAACACGCACTTGCTTAGCAGCATAACGCAGCCGATCTATAACAATCAGAAGCGGTATACGCTGCTTGAGCGCAATGAAAAGTATAAAGTAACTAAGGAAAAGGTATTTGAAAACGGTCCGAACGGGAAGTTGCTATCGGAGACGCGCTACGAAGACATCGATTCATACGGCAACCCACGCAAAATCATAACAAAAACCGATGATGCAAAAGAAAACGAGACGCTCGTGGAATACGGCTCCCAATACCATAGCCGGTTTCCGACCAAGACGACAACGGATGCGACCAATGTCGATGGAGCGACTTTAAAGATGACGCAACAATATGAGTATAATACGACGCTCGGAAAAGTAACAAAAATCATCGACGGCAAAGGTTATGCGACAAACTATGACTATGACAAGCTGGGCCGGTTAACGAAAGCAATCAACCCGGATAACAGCATCGTCACCCTGCAATATGATGATGCGAAAAATTCGATTCTTATCACGGATGAGGCAGGCGTAAAGACGTACACGCAATGGAACCCGATCGGCTGGAAGATCGCAACGGGTGTGAGCGAGCAGGACATTAGAAGCAAATTAGGTTACGATTCATACGGTCGTTTGGAATGGAGCGAAGATGCCCGAGGAAACCGGACCTGGTTCGGCTACGATCAATGGAGCCGCCAGAACAAAATCACGTATCCGGACAGCTCGGTGGCCACGGTGGAATACAACGATATTCAGCGTACGAAGGTATCGACCGATGCCGAAGGCTACATGATTACGGAGACGCTAGATCCGTTAGACCGGACGATTAAGAAAGAAGAAACGAAACGAGTTAATGGGCAGTCCGTGGTCCAAACATTAGGCACGTTCATCTACGACGCTGCCGGTAAAGTTCGCGAAAGTACAGATGGCAATAACAACCGGACGAAATTCGATTATGATGCCCTGGGGCGCTTGACTGGAGTCACTAATGCGAAAAACGAGTTTACGAAGTATGAATATACTTCGAAAGATCGTTTGAATTTGTTCAAAATTGTGTTCCCGGACAAAACGGAAAGGTCCAAGAAATATGACGAGCTGGGTCGTATGATTCAGACGATTGCACCTGATCAGGCGGTAGAAAAGTTTTATTACGATGAAAATAATAACTTACGGACGTATGTAGACCGTAAAGGTCAAGTGACAACGAACGATTACAATAACCGTAATAAGCTGCGCAGCAGTGCTTTAGGAAACGAAACGATAAAGTATGACTACGATGCGGCCGGAAAACGCAAAGTTATGCAAGACAACACAGGTACCACGAACTATGACTATAACGAGCTTGGACAGTTGCACATTCTCACGTATCCGGACGGGAGGACGATCCGATACTCGTATGATGAGCAAGGAAATCGAAAGACGATGACCGATCCGTTTGGCAATGTTACGGAGTACGGGTATGATAACCGTAACCGGCTGACAGGCGTAGGTCCAAAG
>NZ_BIMB01000107.1 GCF_004000865.1 Paenibacillus elgii NBRC 100335
CCGCCGCGGCCTCCACCGCCGCCGAGAGCGCGGGATCCGCCCACAGGGCGACTCCCGCGCTCCCTCCGGCTCCGGCCGCGTCAAGCACGATGAGCTGCCGCCCGGCGGCAGGCAGCTCCGTCTCTTTCGCGCGCAGCTCACCTGTGCGCGCGCTGCTGCGCCAATGGATCCGGCGAAGCGGATCTCCCGGCGCATAAGGCCGCGTGCCGCTCACCTGCGGCACGGGGTCCGAACCCGGCGGCCGCCGGGCAGCCGGACGCGTCCCTTCCGGGGCCGCGCCCGGCAACGGCATCGCTATACCCGAACCTCCGGGCAGCACCCACAGCTGCCCGCCGCCTGCGCTTTCGCGCTTCGCCTGCACTAGCCCGAAAGCGTCTACGGCGCTTACGATCAGTGCCTCCTGCCGGTATACGCCGCGGTCAAACCCCTGCATCGTACAATGCATGACCACGGCGCGTCGGAACCCCGTCTCGGCCGTGCCTCGCCGAACGACCCGCTCGCCGGTGCCTTCGTGCACCCAGCGCTCTTCCACCCGTAAGCGCCCCCCAAACAACGGCAGCCAAGCCGCAGAAAGGCGGTTCACCATCGAAACCGATTCCCCGCTATAGACGAACCGGTCAGCGCTCAGCCCGCACTGGATACGCTCCGGAGCGGCGGACAACATGGCCTCCATTCCGTCAGACAGTCTTTCTGCCCGGAGCCCGCGTCCGGCCGCAGCGCGAAACAACCCGAGATAAACAACGAAAAAAGCCCAGACATAAACCAAGAACCAGGCCGTCCGGCCGCCCCAGCCAAACGCCCACCAGCCAAGAAGCGCCCCGCAGCCCCCGATCCATCCGACCGCCAATAAGCTCCGCATGCTTGCCGCCTTTCCTCAGCCTGCGGCATGCCGGCGGACCGGCAGCGGCGCGCTGGCGACGATCGAAGCGACAAGAGCTTCCGCCTGACGGCCGGACAGCAGCGCAGAAGGCGCTAGTGTCAAGCGATGTGCCAGTACAGGAACGGCCAGCTCCTTCACGTCATCCGGGATAACATAGCTGCGGCCCTTCATGAACGCCTGCGCCTGAGAAGCCCGCATCAATGCGACCGAAGCCCGTGGGCTGGCTCCCAGCGATACATCCGGATGCGAGCGGGTTGCCGCCGCAAGCTGGACGATATACTGCTTGATCGTATCGTCGACATGAACGGCTCGGGCTTCCTTTTGAAGGGAGACAAATTCCTCTTGGAGGACGACCGTACGAATTTGGGCGAGCGGAAACGGCCCTTCCATACGCCCCAGCATTTCCACCTCGCCAAGCGGGTCGGGATAACCGAGACGCAGCTTTACCATAAACCGGTCGAGCTGGGCTTCGGGCAGCGTGAACGTGCCTTCGAAATCGACGGGATTTTGCGTCGCCAGAATAAAAAACGGCTCCGGCAGCGGATAAGTCGTTCCGTCAACCGTCACCCGCTTCTCTTCCATCGCCTCCAGCATGGCGGCTTGCGTTCGCGGCGATGCGCGGTTCAACTCGTCGGCCAATACGATATGGGCAAGCAGAGGCCCCGGACGGAATTCGAATTCACCGCTGCGCTGGTTGTACACTGAAACCCCGGTCAGATCGGACGGCAGCAAATCCGGGGTGCATTGAATGCGCTTGAAGCTGCCGTCGATCGTTCTCGCCAGCGCGCGCACAAGCATTGTTTTGCCTACGCCGGGAACGTCTTCCAGCAGCACATGACCGCCACAAAGCAGCGCTACGAGCAGCTTTTCGATGACATCCCGTTTGCCTACGATGACCTTCTCCACCTGATACACGATCCGTTCAAGCACCGCCTGCGGCGCATCCATTAGATTCACAGATTTTGTCACCCTGAAAACCTCCTGCCTGAATCTTGGTATGCAAGTTTTTCCAAATCTTGCATTCTAGCATTCAGTATGTCCGGTTTTCATAGCTTTTAGACTTGAGCGAAAGGGTTCCTCCTATTCGTTTCAAATATCCATCCGGTCCGGTAGCCACCATAGACTGCCGCCTGCACATCCACAGTCCCCCGTTCGTACGGAACGTCGCTGGAAAGCACCCGGTCGCCCAGCAGCTCCAGCGTTTGACGGAGCGGCACATACAGCGTCCCGTTCGCAAGTTCCATTTCCGGAAACGGGTGAATGCGTGTCTTCGCTTCAGCATCCCATTCCGCCGCAGGACGCCGTACCCTCAGCTCCTGCCGGGCCAAATCGTACTCGGCAGTAATCGCTCCATAGCGGACAACAGCCATCCGGCGCTCGGCGTTCCACTCTACGTTTCCGCCCATCGCAGCGATCAATGGTCTCAGAGGAACCCTATAGCTCCCGTCCCGAAAACGGAACTGCTCCTTCGTGAAAGCAAGCGTACGGTCACCCAAATGCACATTCAAGCGATCCGGCCCTCCCCTTTGACCGGCTTCCGCATAAGCGATGGCCGCGGATGAGCTAGGCAGCGCTTTCAGAGCGTTATCCTTGCCGGGAGGAAGATCTTCGGCAGTCCAAAGCTCCCTATGTTCGTGCGCAGCGGCTAGCAGGCTGTCGAACGATTCGCGAGTTTCCGTCCTGGACCATTTCGGTTTCCCGCTGGAAAACTGTACCGGCTTCACTTCCGGGGTGAGCGAAGCGAAAGCATAGCCTTTTTCTTTAAATAACCGGATGATCCGGGGAAGCGCTTTTACCGTTTCGTCATGCCCTGAACCGTCGTGCATCAGAACTATAACCTCGTTTCCAAACGGTCCTTTTTCCACCGTGCGGAAAATTTGGTCCGCCGTCATCCCGGGGCGCCTTGCATCTTCGCTGTCGATCGTCCAATCGTAAATCTCGTAACCGGCCTGCCCCAAATAATAGAAATAAAAAGCGTCAAAATTGCCGTACGTTCCGCCCGGAGCACGGATAAAACGCGGCCTGACGCCCATCGTCTCCTGCAATATATTTTCCGTCTTCTGAACCTGCTCCCAAAATACGCGAAAGTCGGAATACAGCTCCTGGTAGACGTGATTGTAGGTATGATTGCCGAGGGCGTGGCCGTCCTCCACGATACGCTTCGCGATATTCGGGCGCTCCTGTACCTGCTCGCCCAGTACAAAGAAAGTGGCCCGGACGTCCTCCTTCCGCAAAATGTCCAGCACCTTCGGGGTCAGCTTGCTCGGCCCGTCGTCGAAGGTCAGGTACACCGTCGGCTTTTCCGCAGGGGTATAGTTTTTTTCGGTTGCCATACGTTTGCCCGATTTCAGCTGCGTAAATAAAGCTTCCTCTCCTTCATGACCGGGTGCCGCCCCTGCCGTGTTCGTCAAGACCGTAAGCCACAGGATCGTAAGGCAAAGCATGGATGTCCAAACGGTGCTAATCATGCGGAACGAATAAGCTTGCGGTCTGCGCTTCATCGAGAGATCCCTCCGTATAGTTCTATGAAATGGGTACTAGTAGAATATATGGATGGTTTTCTCTTTTATGACCGGAAGACTGCCTGAGAATTCGCCGGGTGACCATACAAGAAAACATTGACAAGGGGTAAGGAACAAGGTAGAATTCTTATCGATAATGATAATCATTTTCATTTAAAAAAGAGGGTGTCATCTTTGTTTACATCTCTGCGTTCAAAATGGAAATCCGCTGCTGCACTTTTAGCCTGCGTCACTGCCTTGGGTACACTGCTGAGCGGCTGCGGCGCGGGCAATAACACTCCAGCCCCGACAAATGATACGGCCCAGAAACAGCCGGCTGCGTCAGCCGCATCCGAACTAACAATCAACCACGCGATGGGCTCTTCCAAAGTTCCCGCTCAGCCCAAACGGATCGTCGTCCTGACCAATGAAGGAACGGAAGCCGTGCTTGCTCTTGGCTTTAAACCGGTGGGAGCGGTTAAATCTTGGTCCGGCAGCCCATGGTACGATCATTTGAAGAAAGATCTGGAAGGCGTCGAAGTCGTCGGAGACGAAAACCAGCCGAACCTTGAGGCGATCGCCAGGCTGAAGCCCGATCTGATTCTCGGCAATAAACTGCGGCAGGAAAAAGTATACACGCAGCTCGCAGCCATCGCGCCAACGGTATTCACGGAACGTCTGCAATCCGACTGGCAGAAAAACTTCCGGGTCTATGCCGAAGCCGTTAACAAAAAAGCCGAGGGCGAGCAGCTTTTGCAGCAGTATGACAAACGCATTGCCGACATGAAATCCAACGCGGGAGATAAGCTCCATACGAAAGTATCGCTCGTTCGCTTTATTCCAGGGAAAGCCCGGCTTTATATGAAGGATACGTTTGCAGGACTTGCGCTCAGCAAAATCGGCTTTAAACGCCCAGTCGCTCAGGACAAAGACGAATTTGCGGCCGAAATCAACAAGGAACGCCTCCCGGATATGGACGGGGACATCCTATTCTATTACGTGTGGGATAACGATAAAAAAGAAGCGAGCGCCGTCGAGAAAGACTGGACGAGCGACCCGCTTTGGAAAAACTTAAACGTCGTAAAGAACAACAAAGTGGTTAAAGTAAGCGACGATATTTGGAACTCTTCCGGCGGGATCATCGCCGCCAATAAGATGCTGGACGAAGTGGATCAATACCTGCTGAAATAAACCTGCCGCCTGCTACTCGAAAAATTGGATGCACACCGGTTTTGGTATGCGCAGCTCATGACCTGTGGGCTCCAGCCGGCCGGTGTTTTCATTTACAGCTAAGGTAACAATGGAATCCGAATTTTGATTGGCGGTCAACACGAACTTCCCGTCCGGCGTAACGGCAAAATTTCTCGGCCATGCTCCGCCGGTCGGCTCGTGCTGGATCAGCGTCAGCGTGCCGCTGGCCCGGTCGATGTGGTAGACGGCTATGCTGTCGTGCCCGCGGTTTGAGCCGTACAAGTAGTCCCCGGATGCCCCGATGTGGATATCGGCGCAGTAACTCTCCCCGGCAAACCCTTCCGGCAGCGCGGACACCGTCTGGATTTCCCGAAGCGTTCCTGCTTCTTGACTGTAAGCGAACGCCGTAATCGTAGAATCCAGCTCGTTAATCACATACGCATACGGAAGTTCAGAATGAAATGCGATATGGCGCGGGCCTGCCCCGGCATGCACCTGCACTTCGCCATGCAAAACAAGCGCCAGTTTTTCTCCGTTCTCTTGAAGGTTGTAGATCATAATTTTGTCCATTCCGAGGTCTGCGACAAAAATGCGGGAATCTTTCAGAACGGTACAATGCGCATGAGCCGCTTCCTGCCGGTCGCTGCGAACGCTATGTCCCTCATGCTGTTTCCGATCCGCCAATGGGCCGATACTGCCATCTTCCAAGATCGGGTACAGGCTTACGCTGCCGCTTGTATAATTGGCTACGACAAGCCGCTTCCCCTCTCGGTCCGTTACCAAATGGCACGGCGAAGCACCGAAGGAAGGCTGTTTACCGATATAACGCAGAGCCCCGGTCTCCGGTTCCACGGCGTAAGAAGTCACTTCTCCGCCTTCCTTGCCTTCCTCATCCTGCAGCTCGCTTACCGCAAACAGCCTCCCGCGCCCCGTATCTACCGTCAAGAAGGAAGGCATCTCGACCTCCGCATAAGCTCCAATGGCAGACAGCTCCCCGGTTAACTTATCCATGCTTAGCACATATAAAGAATCGTTTCCGCCGCCATTATAAGTTCCTACATAGACGATCCGACTGGACAGTTTTTCATACCGCTGCATTCACGAACGCTCCCTTACTGGAAATTTATTGCTAAGCTTTGTTTTCGCCATCCCCAGTATGCATTCCTGCTTCTACCAACTTGATGCTAATTTAAAAGCCGGGGCTGCTTTGCGTTG
>NZ_BIMB01000108.1 GCF_004000865.1 Paenibacillus elgii NBRC 100335
GGTGCCCAGCACCCCTTGCCAAACTGAGGCCAAGGTCTGTTCCACTTCTGTGCGCGGCGCCACGTATTCCGTTCCCGTCTGCACGCTTCCTTCCGGCGCCGGCAGCGCTTTACGGTCCAGCTTCCCGTTTGGTGTCAGCGGCATTTGCTCCAATTGGACGAAATAGGACGGGATCATATACCCCGGAAGCTCTTCCGCCAGCGCTCCCCGAAGGTCGCTTACGGTTAGTTCCTGACTTGCAACAAAGTACGCAACGAGATACTTTTGCCCGTTTGCATCTTCACGCGCAAGCACGGTGGCCTCATGCATGGACGCGACTTTCAGCAGTTGCGCCTCCACCTCGCCAAGCTCGATCCGGTACCCGCGGATTTTGACCTGATGGTCGATCCGTCCCAAATATTCGAGATTGCCGTCCGGGAGCCAGCGAGCCAAGTCCCCGGTTCGGTACATCCGCTCTCCGTGTTCATACGGATTGTCGACAAATCTTGCGGCCGTTAGCTCAGGACGGTTCAAATAACCCCGCGCCAAGCCTTCTCCGGCGACATACATTTCCCCCGCGATGCCGATCGGCTGAATTCGCCGCTGCTCATCCAAAATGTAGGCCCGCAAGGTCGGTATCGTCGTCCCGATGTTGCTTTTGCCTAACGCAATTTCCGTTTCCGTTATTTCTTTGTAGGTGACATGTACGGTTGTTTCGGTAATGCCGTACATATTGATCAGTTTGATGTGCGGATATTTCGCTCTCCAATCTTTCAATAAAGCCGGACTTAACGCTTCTCCGCCAAAAATGATATTTCGCAGCTTCAACTCCGCCCCGGCATGGCTTAGCTCTTCCTGCTGCAGTTGATAGAAATAAGTCGGGGTTTGGTTTAGGATCGTCACCTGCTGCGCTTTCAGCAATTGCAGGAATTGCTCCGGACTTTTGGCCGTCAGCGGAGGGACAATGACCAGTTTCCCTCCGTAGAGCAGTGCCCCATACATTTCCCACACCGAGAAATCGAAACAGAAGGAGTGAAATAACGTCCACGTATCGGAAGCCCCGAAATCGAATAAATTTCGATCATTAAACAATAAGCGAACGACGTTTTTATGTTCGATCAAAGTACCTTTCGGCTTCCCCGTCGTTCCCGAGGTATAGATGACATACGCCAGATGATTCGATTCGACGGTATTCCCCAGATTTGAACCGTCCTCATGATAGGACGCATCGCTATTCAAGTCCACCAATTTCCCCGAAAAATCCACTTGATCCATCAAATGGTTTTGAGTGAGCAGCAGCCCTATGCCGGAATCAGCCAGCATATACTGAATGCGCTCCTGCGGGTAATCCGGGTCGATCGGTACATACGCCCCGCCCGCTTTCAGAATGCCAAGGATGCCTACAATCATGTCTAGGGAACGCTCGACCATAATGCCGACAAGCTGATCCGGCTGAACCCCTTCGGCCCGCAAAGTACGCGCCAAGCGGTTCGCCCACTCGTTCAGCTCATAGTAGGTTAACTGCTTGTCTTCGAACACAATCGCGACCTGGTCCGCTGTCTGTTCCGCCTGTTGTTCAAACAGTTCATGCAGTGTCCGCTCTCTCGGATAATCGGCTGCGGTATCGTTGAATGATTGTGTAATGAGCGCCTTCTCCTGCTCGGTAATAATCCCCAAAGCCGAAAGCTTCGCATGCGGAGTTTGGATTGCTTCATCCATGAGCTGCGTAAAATGCAGCGCCATCCGCTTAATGGTTTCTTCCTTGTATAATGCACGGGCGTATTCGACGCTGCAAACTAGCCCTTCCGTCTCCTCTACCACAGTGAAGACCAGGTCGAACTTCGCAACTTGATGTTCGTGCGGATACGATTTGAACTGCAGCCCCTCGAGTTTTTGATCGCCAGGCTCTGCATTTTGCAAGACAAACATCGTGTCGAATAACGGGTTACGGCTCAAATCCCTTTTTACGTTCAGCTTGTCGATCAGTTCTTCAAACGGATAGTCCTGATTATCATAGGCTCTTAACGCGGTCTCCTTGACTTCCAGCATATAGTCATAGAACGTTTTCTCACCCGAAGGGAAGTTGCGGATCGCCAAGGTGTTGACAAACATCCCGATCATGCTTTCCAGATCGGCGTGCGGTCTTCCCGCAATCGGAGTGCCCACGATGATGTCCTCTTGTCCGGAATATTTGTGCAGCATCGTGGTATAAATTGACAACAATACCATGTATAGGGTTGATCCTGTTTCGGCTGCGAGTTTCCTCAATCCGCTGCTTCGCTGGTTATCAATAGTAAATTCAAACCTATTTCCCTCAAAGCTTTGCAATGTCGGCCGCACATAATCCGTCGGCAGATCAAGGACCGGAAGTTCGCCTTTAAATGCATCCAGCCAATATGCTTCCTGCCTGCTCACCCTCTCGCTTTGAACTTCTGATAGCTGCCATGCCGCGTAATCTTTGTACTGGATCCGTAGCGACGGAAGCTCGTTTCCTTCATACAATCGCGTGAACTCCTGAACCATGATACCCACCGATACGCCATCCGAGATGATATGATGCATGTCGAACAGCAGCAAATGACGGTCTTTTTCCAGTTCAATCAGCCCGACCCGCAATAACGGCGCCTGCGAAAGATCAAACGCACGAATAAATCCGCGAATGTGGTGCTCCAATTGCTCATGCTCGACTTGGGCATAATCCACTTTAAATGGCACGGAAGCATGCACCCGCTGAACCGGTTGACCGTCTATCAGCTCAAAGCTGGTTCGGAGCGTTTCATGACGCTGGATCAACTGCTGGAACACATTCTCCAAACGATCCCGGTCCAAAGCACCTTCTACCATCATGATTTCCGGCATATTGTAGCTGATTTCTCCGCCTTCCAAATGACTCAGAAGGTATAAACGCTTTTGGCCCGAAGAAACCGGATAATATGCTCTTTCTTCAACTAACGGGATGGAATTGTAAGTCAACGTGTCCCGTTCTTCGATCAATTGCGCCATTTGCTCAATCGTTGTCGCTTGGAACACTTCACGCAGAGCGATACTGCTATGCAGCTCTTTGTGAATTCGGGCAATCAGCACCGTAGCTCGTAAAGAATGCCCGCCGATCTCGAAGAAGTTGTCCCGGATTCCGACCTTACTGACTCCCAGCACTTCTTGCCAAATTTCCACCAACTGTGACTCTACAGCCGTGCGCGGAGCTACATATTCCGTTCCGGTCGGCACGCTTCCCTCCGGCGCAGGCAGTGCCTTGCGGTCTATCTTCCCGTTGGCCGATAGCGGCATCTGCTCCATCTGTACAAAGTACGACGGAATCATATACCCCGGCAGTTCCCGCGACAGTTCTCTCCTCAGCTCGCTTACCGTCATCTGCTGCTCCGCCACGATATATGCGCAAAGCTGCTTCTGACCGCTTCCGTCTTCCCGCGCTATCACGACCGCTTGCTGTACCGGCGCCAATTTCAACAACTGCGCCTCGATCTCGCCCAGCTCGATCCGGTAGCCACGTATTTTGACTTGATGGTCGATCCGGCCCAGATACTCAACGTTGCCATCGGGCATCCATCGGGCCAGGTCTCCGGTCCGGTACATTCGCTCGCCTGCCACAAATGGATCAGCCATAAACTTCTCCGCCGTTAATTCCGGACGGTTTAAGTAGCCTCTTGCCACCTGCACCCCGGCGATGCACAGCTCGCCTGCCACCCCGACCGGCTGCAGCTGATCCGTGCCTTCCTTCAGGATATACAGCCGTGTATTGTGCACCGGCTTGCCGATTGGAATCACCGCATAGGACTCATCCGGCTCGCAATCGAAGTACGACACCTCGACCGTCGCTTCCGTCGGTCCGTACAGGTTCACCAGTCTCGCTCCGTTTAGCCGCCCAAACGTTTGGTAGAAGCGGGCCACATGCTGTGGCGGCAGTGCTTCCCCGCTCGCTGATACCAGCACCAGTCTCGCCGTTTGCTCGGCAAGCTCGTGCTCCGGCTGCTGCTCGGCATAATCCAGAAACGCAGGCAGCATCGCAGGCACGAGATGGGTCCGGGTGACGCCATAACGCCCGATCGTCTCCAGAATGCGCTCCGGGCTTTTCTCCCCGCCCGGGATAAGCAGGCACACACTGGCGCCCACCGTTGCCCAGCCGAACAGCTCCCATACGGACACGTCAAACGTAAACGGCGTCTTTTGCATAATCACATCGCATTCGCCGACTTGGTAGCGCTGCTGCATCCACTGCAGCCTGTTAAGCACGCCATGATGCTCGACCATAACACCCTTTGGCTTGCCCGTCGAGCCCGACGTATAGATGACATACGACATATCGCGCGGACCGGAACCAAGCGGCAGGTTCGTCGCGTCTTCGGCATAAACTGCTTCATCGTTCAGGTTAATAACGCGGCTTTCCAGCTCACGAGGCGCGCGGTCCAGGAAGCGGCTTTGCATCAGCAGCAGCCTCGCTCCCGAATCTTCGGCGATGTAGCGGATGCGCTCGGTTGGAAACTCCGGATCGATCGGCACATAAGCGCCGCCTGCTTTCAGGATCGCGTAGATGCCCACGATCATCTCCAACGAGCGTTCGACCATGATCGCCACCGGCACATCTGCGCCAACGCCTTGAGCGCGCAGCGTCCGCGCCAGACGGTTCGCCCGCTCGTTCAGCTCGCGGTACGTCAGCCGCTCGTCCTCGAACAGCACTGCTGTCCGCTCCGGCGTACGGGCCGCTTGCTCCTCGAACAACTCATGAATCGTCTTCTCTTGAGGATACTCTGCTGCCGTATCGTTAAAGTGTTCCAGAATCTGTTCTTTTTCTTGTGCCGTTACGATTTCGATCGACGATAGCTGGACTTCGGAATTGTTCACCACTACGTCGATGAACTGTAATAGATGGCTGGCCATCCGTTCCACAGTTTCTTTTTTGTACAATGCGCTGGCATACTCCACGCTGCAAACAAGCTCATCCACTGTTTCGGTCACTTGGAGCGTCAAATCGAATTTCGCTGCTTG
>NZ_BIMB01000109.1 GCF_004000865.1 Paenibacillus elgii NBRC 100335
GTTAACCGGTATACTTATGACATCTGGGGTAATCCGCTCAGTACGTCGGAACAAGTACCGCAGCCATTCCGATATAGCGGGGAGTTCTGGGATAGCAGTACGAACTTGCAGTATCTGCGAGCCAGATGGTATGATCCGAGTGTTGGCAGGTTTATAAATGAGGATACGTATGAAGGGGATATTTCCAATCCGCTGAGTTTGAATCTTTATACGTATGTGAAAAATAATCCATTAAAATATCTTGATCCAAGTGGACACGATCCTAGAGAACTACAGGCCCTGCTTGAGATGGCCAGAGATGGAGAAGTAAGTCTAACACAGGTACACAGTCAATTTGGAGGTTATTATCAACGAATTTTCCAAGATGATAATAACAATTACTATAATTATTTATTTGAAAAAGCTACAATGACAAGTCCCTATGGAAATTCACTTGGAGATTCAGATTGGGCAATAGGGGTACTGGTAAATGTCAATATTGCTGCTAATGCCAGTGCCGCAGATTTGGCGAATTTGTTAGAGTCTTTTGTAGAAATTGGTGCTATATCATTAAGGACAGGAGCAAAGTCGGCAAGAACAAAGGCTTCAGCTAATATCTCAGCTGAGTGTAATTGTTTTACAGCAGGAACAAAAGTTCTTACAGACGAAGGGGAGAAACCTATCGAAGACATTGAGGTCGGCGATAAGGTTCTATCCAAGGATGATGAAACTGGTGAGGTAGCGTACAAAGAGGTTACGGCAACGTTTAACCACGAAACGGATGAGATTTACAAAATCCACGTGGGCGACCAAGTTATTGAATCAACTTTTAACCATCCCTTCTGGGTGGAAGGTAAGGGTTGGACGTTCGTCAAAGACCTCAAGGTCGGTGACTTGCTTGTTCGGAGCGAAGGGAATACACTCAAGATTGAGAGCATCGAACTGGAACATAAGCAGGTTACCGTTTACAACATGACAGTTGATGAGTTCCATACCTACTTTGTTAGTGATCTTGGTATTTGGGTGCATAATTCAAATTGTAACTTTTCCAAATGGAATAAGGGAAGTTTTGATGACATCGAAAGTTCCGCTGAATATCATTTTAAGAAACATGGTAAAGAAGTAGGGGCGGAGGATTTAGCACAATATCTTAGGAAGGCTGAAGAATTCGCAAGAACTGCCAAAAAGGGTTCTACAAAAAGTAATGTAGATGGAGCAGTTGAGGGTACAATTCGCTATAAAAAGAACGGAAAATATGTTGATATCGCACCGGATGGGACGATAATTTCTTTTGGTAAGTAATATATTTTTCTAGTTGGAGGTCTTCGGATTTGAATAAAGAAGAAGTTCTATCAAAAATATCGGATATGAAGAAATTCATAATGGAAAACCCCTTCCCATATGAGGGAACAAGCAAAATAAAGATTGATTTTGAAAAGGACTTTGCAGTGCTTGAAGATGAAAGTTTAAATGCCGACTTTAATGACTATTGTACTGTAATTGTTGGAACGACGAGTTATATCTTAAAGGGTAACGTTGACAAAATCCCCAATAGGCAAATTGAATTGTTAAATAAGGATTTTTTTGAGCGATTTCCTCAGTACCATTATTTTGAATCAAGTCTGGAGAGATACCCCGACTTTCAGAATGAGTACAACAATCATGAGAAATTAAGGAAGCTAGTTCTTTCTTTTTTAAACCTTTAATGCAAATCAGATGCTTTTCAGACCTTGAGGATATTCTCAAGGTCTTTCTTTTACCCCCACCCAGTGCCGAATGCCCAGTTTTCACTTGCTACGTTCGCCCATCCCTGAAACGAAAAATCACTCAAAATGTTTGCGCGGCGGAAGACCATTGAAACGATATAATATTATTTGATTATTAAAATGAACTCATGTATACTTCATCTTAGAGGTGTTTTTCGTGAGCGAATTTTATAATGAGTCTGTGAAGTCAAAATTTTTAATGAGATACGGTGTAGGTTCTCAAAAGATATTTGCTAGGATTTTTCGATTCTCCCAAAGTTTAGAGGAAGAATACGGCACAGACATGTCAAACTTTACATTGGAACAAGTAGAAGCCGTGTTAAAAAAATTAAAACCTGCAACTGAAGCATCCTCCAGAAATTCGACTTCGTGTATCTTTACTTACATTAATTGGGCTATTGAGGAAGGACTCAGTTCACTTCCAGTCAATCCATTATCAAATAAACCGTTGGACTGGTGCAGGTCTTTTATTGTACCGATAACCGAGTTAAGTGAGTCAAAATTCAATTCCCTTGAACGGAATTGTGTAAATGCACAGGACGCTGTGATTTTAAGACTTATTTTTGAGGGAGTTAAAGGAGACGGATGTGCGGAGCTTTTGCAGCTTACCATGCGTGATGTAGATTTCGAACGAGGAGTGCTGACTTTAACGAATCAAGATCAAAGCATCCGGTATCTTGAAGTAAGTCAACAGGCATTATATTTAATAAAACTTGCCGCGCGGGAAACGTTATATCAAAAGAAAAATGGCTCTTTCAGTGGGACGACGAAAAATCCCCATACGCGTCTTGTTGAGAATGAATATGTCATTCGAAGTTCCATTACAAGGAATGAAAATGTTCACGCGGCGGATAAATTTCTTATCTATCGACGTTTGAGCATGTTATCCGAAGTCTTCCAACTGCCCAAATTAAACGTAAATATGATTGAACGTTCCGGCATGATGAAGATGGCAAAGGATTTGCTGGAAGCAGAAGGTAAGTTGGAGCGGGAACAATACTTTAAAATTGCGGAGCGCTTTAACATTGCGAAGAGAATCAATAACGGAATCGAAGAATACAATTATTATCCACTTAAGTCCTTCTTGAATGAAAAGGCAGTCCGAGAGATGTACAACCTATAAAAGAAAAATAATAAGATAAACAGTTGACTTAAAATAAAATAATATGATAATATACATCATGTAGTCGGAAATGGCTGCTTATCTTTTTAAAATTAAAAGTAAAATAATAATATAAGAAGGATGATGTAAATTGAAGGTCTGACATGGTTTTTGAATCGCTCAGCTTAAAATGAAAAGGATACCATTGTGCGGGACTGGTCAATTCCTAAGAGGGAGCAATGTGGCTGATGACGATATTTATGATCTGTGCGTGAAACATGATCTGCTTAGCAAGAAGGAACGAAGAAAGAAATCCGAGGAAGGTGACCTTTCATGAAGCATGTTCTTATAACATGCCGAATCTTTCCCCATATTTGAAGTACATCATTAAAACGAAAAGGAGAAAGCCTTTGTTCGATACGATCACCATGTTAACCAAAATTTATATTCATCCTGAAAATTTGCAACAGACGGAATCCTTTACTTTTCAAAAGGATGGTGTGTGCCGAACGAAATACAAGTACAAAGACTCGCTCATATCGAAAATCATTTACCGAGATTACAATCAAACGCTAGAAATCGAGTTGTCGATCCCCAAATTTCTCTACGGTAACAATGTAAACCTCATAAAAGAAAGTGAAATCCCTCTCTTTTTCCAAAGGTTACATCAACGGTTACATGAATTGTTTAACATCAGTATTCGAAAAGAGGATTGGTACACGAAGCGGCTAGATGTTTGTTGGAATTTCCCAGCGAATGAGGATATTGACGATTATCTTAAACAATTGGCAGAAATGAAGCTGCCCCGTTTAAAACCAGAAACATACGGACATCGGGAAACCGTTGTGCATCGAAATAAAAGCAGAAGAATTTCATTTTATAATAAGCAGAAGGAGTGTAAACGAACCAAGCAGCCGCGAGAAATCATTGATCAAGCTAAAGGGTTACTTCGCATGGAAATTAACTTAAAGGAGAAAAGTTTATCTAAATATTCATCGAAACGAAAAGCGTTTGAATTGCTAACTGTGCATTTCTTTGATTATATAACCAATCCCATTTTGCAGCAGATTGAGTTTATAGATGTTGTTGAAGGGATATCGTTTCAGTGGTTAGCTAAACAAACGAACAAAATAAGTAAAATTGAGTCCGTCCTAGGTTTTCGAGTTTTACAAAATCATCTTACTCAAACCGAGTTGAAGCAATTATATTCAAATTCGACATATGATAGAAAGGTAAATCTAACAAGGAGCATTCAGTTTCCCAGTCACAGGATACTGGCCCCCTTGAAAATTGATTATGCAAATTTAGGTTAAAAGTGATCCTTTTACATACGATTGTTACGTCTGCGATGCGATAACAATTTCATACATAATCGGTTAAAAGTCCAGAAGAAATAAGGCTTTATAGGGCTTTGGCGATACCAATAATCATCATACATAAAAAGAGTGCAATTTAAAGAAACAAAGAGTAATCCATACATAACGCAAGAAAATTCGATATTATTCCGATTAAAACGCTATGAAATAACGATTTTATCTTCTTACGGTGTCCGGGCTGGTTTACATTATTTGAAGGCTTCGTTTTAGCTGTATGGTGCATAGCTGATGTGAGAACACAGTGTTGTTAGGGTTTGAACGATTAGTCTTCCATTACAATCAATTCATGAATATGAATGTTTAGAGCTTTACAAATTTCTTCAAGTGTACTGATATAAATTCGATCTGTGGTTCCTTTGCATAAAGCATTTATTGTTGCTGGCCGCATGTTTGCCTTTATCGAAAGTTGGCGTTGAGAAATGTTGCGCTCATCTAATATTTCTTGTAACCGAACTTTGATTTTCATTGAATCGACTTCCTCTTATTTTTTATGGTTGGTCATTGAGAAAAATATATCATATTTTACTATAAAACTCATTGACCATTACGCTACAAAGTAATATTATAAATTTATATTACTTTACAGCGTAACATAAATTAAAATTTCTGTAACGGAGGGAACATT
>NZ_BIMB01000110.1 GCF_004000865.1 Paenibacillus elgii NBRC 100335
TCGTCGGGCCGGCTGCGGCATCCGGATTCGAGCTGTCGTCGCCGTAGACATCGTCTTGGCTCAAATCGACGATTTTTCCCGCAAAATCGGCGCGCATACGTTCGCCGTCCTGCACCAGCAGCAGCTTCGCGCCCGAATCCTCCAGCATATACCGGATACGCTCCTCGGGATACTCCGGATCGATCGGCACATATGCACCTCCGGCTTTCAGAATACCGAGGGTGCCAACGATCATCTCCAGAGAACGATCGGCCATAAGGCCGACGGGCTGATCCGGGCATACGCCTTCGCTCCGCAAAGTCCGCGCCAGCCTGTTCGCCCGCTCGTTCAATTCCCGGTACGTCAGGGCGCTTTCCCCGAAGACGACCGCCGTCTTCTCGGGCGTTTTCCGCACCTGCTCTTCGAACAGGAGATGGAGCGTCTTTTCTCTTGGATAGTCCGTTACCGTATCATTGAACGCGCCGGTAATTTGCAGCTTCTCCTCTTCGGTCAGCACGTCGAGTTCATTTACGCCGATATGCGGATTGTCGGCAATCTGTTCCATGACGCGCAGCAGGTGCCCCCGGATTTTTTCCATGCTCGTCCGGTCGTAAGCCAAGGCGTTATAATCCAGTCGGATTCGGAGCTCGTCCCCGGGAACGACGATTACGTTCAGATCATAGCTCGTTTGCTCCTCGGTGCTGACATCCGTGATCTCAAACTCTGCGGCGTCCCCTTTTCCGAGCTGTCTCATCTGCTGGTCTACGGGATAGTTCTCGAATACGAAAATATGATTGATCAAGCCCTGCTTGAGCCCGCTCTGCGCTTGAATGTCATAGAGCGGATACGTGTCGTAGGCTTGGGCCGCCAAGGCTTGCTCCTGAACGCGCTGCATCAAGGAAGCGAACGTATCCTCCTCTTGGCAGCGAATCCTCACCGGAATGGTATTGATAAACAGGCCGATCATCGTTTCGATCCCCGGAATCTCCGCCGGCCTTCCGGAGACGACGCTTCCGAAGACGACGTCCTGAGAGCCGTTGTAGGTTTTCAGCAGCACGCCCCAAGCCGTTTGTACCAAAGTGTTCAGCGTCACCTGATGTCGCTTCGCGGTCTGCTGGATTTGACGAGTCAAACTTTTCGCCAGCACGCAGTCTACTTTCTCCGAGACGTGACCCGGTTTCTTTTCCTCCGTTGTTTGGGCTCCCAGCAGCACCGTCTGCTGCTCGTATCCGTCCAAATAGTCCGCCCAAAATGCGGAGGCCGCTTCGCGGTCCTGCCGTTCCAGCCACTCGATATACCGGCTGTACGGCGGTGCCGCGTCAAAATTGGGCTGATGGTGTTTCCGGTAGGCGAAGTACGCTTCGAACACCTCTTTCGCAGCCAGTGACAAGCACCAGCCATCCATCAAGATATGATGGAAGCTCCAGAGGAACCGGTAGATCTCGTCCCCGGTACGCAGGATCGTTACGCGCATAAGCTCGTCTTTCTCCAGATCGAACCCTGCCGCCTTGTTGTCCCGGATATAGGCCGCGATATAGTTTTCGCTTTCGGCCTCGGTCATTGCGCGAAGATCCTCATAGCGGAAGCCTGCGCGCCGGTCGCGGAAGACCACCTGCACCGGCTCCTGCTTCCACCCGCTGTAAAAGTTCGTCCGCAGCGCTTCATGCCGCTGCACAAACGTATCCAAACTTTTCCTGAAGGCGTCGACATCCAGGCTCCCTTGTAGGGTAAACGACGTTTGCTCGAAATAGGCGTGCGATTCGGAATCCATAAACCGGTGGAACAGCATTCCCTTCTGCATCGGCGTTAAGGCGTACACATTCTCGATTTCGCCCATGTGCCGTATAGATGCCACCAGCCGGTCCAGTTCCTCTATCGTCATATCCTTGAACAAAATGTCGCTCGGCGTCAGCTCGGTTCTCTCTTGCTTGGCGCAGTGGGCGATCACTTCCCGAAGACTTGTCTGGAGCAGCGAAGCCAGCCGCTCCATCGTTTCCCGCCTGTACTGGGTGCCGCTATAGCTGATGCTCATCGTCAATTGGCCGCCGGCGATCAAGCCGTTCACATCCAGCAAGTGGAATCTTTCCATGTTTCCGCTGATCGCAGCGCCGCTTGAATACGGGGACGGACGCAGTCCCGTGTTCTGCAAATCTTGATCGAATTGGCCGAGGTAATTGAACCCGATTTCCGGTTCCGAATCCAGCGCAGCGCCCTCCGGGCCGGGGCACATATATTTCAAAATGCCGTAGCCGATACCTTTATGCGGAATGCGGCGAAGATGTTCCTTGACCCGCTTGATTCGGTAAGCAAGCTCTTGGTCCTCGCCCATTTCCAGCAAGACGGGATACTGGGTTGTAAACCACCCTACGGTGCGCGTGATATCGATATCCGGCGAAAGAGGCTCCCTTCCGTGCCCTTCCAGGTCCACGAGAATCCGGTCCGTTCCGGCCCAGCGCTGAACCGCCATGCCTAACGCCGTCAACAGCAGATCATTCATCTCCGTATTGTAGGCCCGATGCGTTTTTGTCAGCAGTTGTTCGGTTTCCTCCGGGGTCAACCGGACCTGGACGAACTCGTTATCGCGCATCAAGGTGCGGGACTGCTCCATATCCCTTGGCAGCCGGGTGCCGCCCTCTTGGCAGACTCGTTCCCAATACGCGCGCTCGTTCTCCATGGCCGGACTGCCAGCATGGCTTGCCAGATGCTCCGCCCAAGCAAGGAACGAATCGGTTTTGTCCGGGAGCCGGATCGCTTGGCCGTTTGCCGCTTGCTCGTAGCCCGACTGCAAATCCTCGACCAAAATTCTCCAGGACACTCCATCCACAACGAGATGATGAATGGTGATCAGCAAATGGTCCCCGTCGGGGCAGCGAAACAGTCCCAGCTTCATGAGCGGGCCCCGGGCGATATCCAGACTGCGTTGGATTTCGTTCGCGCAGGCTTCCACTGCTGTGGCGCAGTCGTCCACTTCCCGGAAGTCGAACACGTCCAGGATGTACGCTTCGCCTTCCTCCGTTCCCCTATTCCACGATGACGGTACGTTTTCAGTCTGCCGGAATATCATGCGCAGCGCATCGTGATGCTCCGTAATCTTCTTCACCGCCTGGCGCAGCGCCGTCTCGTCGAAGCCCTGCTCGCGGTATACCATCACGGCTTGGTTGAAATGATGCAGCGCATCGGAGCCTTGCTCTTGGCCCGGCTCAGGCCCTTCGCAAGAACGCGTAAAGAACCAGCGTTGAATCGGCGTCAACGGCGCCTCGCCCTTCACTTCTCCCTGATCCGCGCTTCGGCTTACCGGCTTAAGGTGCGGGCTTAGCTCCGCTGCGGTCTGGTATTTGAACAAATCTTTCACTTCCAGCTTATAGCCTGCCTGGCGAAGCCTCGAAGACACCTGAATCGACTTGATCGAGTCGCCCCCCAGATCGAAGAAATTGTCCAGCACACCGATTCTCTTCGAACCGAGCACCGTCTGCCAGATCTCGATTAACGTTTGCTCCGCCGGTGTTCGGGGCGCCACATATTCGGCTCCGCCCTGCAAGTCTTCCTCCGGAGCAGGCAGCGCATGAAGGTCCGGCTTCCCGTTCGGCGTCAGCGGCATCTGCTCTAACCGTACAAAGTAGGATGGGACCATATAGCCCGGCAGCTCTTGTGCAAGTGCCCCGCGAAGCTCGCTGGCCGTCAGGTCGCGATCCGCCACAAAGTACGCGCATAAAGACGCTTGCCCGCTTGCCCCTTCCCGCGCGATCACGATGACCTCGCGAACGGATTCGACTTTCAGGAGCTTGGCTTCCACCTCGCCGAGCTCGATGCGATGGCCGCGAATTTTGACCTGATGGTCGATCCGGCCCAGGTATTCGATGTTTCCGTCCGGCAGCCAGCGCGCGAGGTCTCCTGTCCGGTACATCCGCTTCTCCGGCGCAAACGGAACCGGCACGAATTTCTCCGCCGTCAATTCAGGACGGTTCAGGTAGCCCCTGGCCAGACCGATCCCGCTCACGCAAAGCTCCCCCGCCACTCCAATGGGCGCCAGCCTGTTCTGCGCATCGAGAATATACACCTGATGGTTGGCTATCGGACGGCCGATCGGCACCGATGTTTCCATCGCCATGTCCTGCGAATACACCCAAGTGGTCGAGCAAATGGAATCCTCCGTCGGGCCGTAATTGTTGATATAGCGCACGTGATCCTTCCACTGCCCCACCAGCTCGGCGGAGGAGGCGGAGCCGGCCGTGATCAGCGTCCTCAGGCTCGGAACGTACGCCGGGTTCAAGTATACGGCATAGGTCGGAGGCAAGGTCGCCACCGTTATTCCGTTGTCCCGGACGTACTGCTCGAACAAATGATGATCCATAATGACCGAAGCGTCCGGCACATACAGCGTTGCCCCGAAAAATAGGCTCATGATGATTTCCGAGCACGACGCGTCGAACGAAAAGCTGGCAAACTGCACAATGCGATCCTGCTTGCCGATTTGCAAAGTATGCTCGCAGAAGAACTTGAAGTTGCACACGCCCTGATGCTCGACCATCACGCCTTTCGGATTCCCGGTCGTGCCCGACGTGTAGATGATATACGCCAGCTGCTGCGGATCGACAGCCAGCCCCAGATTCGAGCCATCGTCGCTATAAGTCCGTTCATCGTCCAACAGGAGCAGTTCGCCGTCAAACGCTGCACGATCCCGCAAATGCGACTGGACG
>NZ_BIMB01000111.1 GCF_004000865.1 Paenibacillus elgii NBRC 100335
GGGTATTACTTCCAGTTGGTAGAGTTTCAGGCGTCATCAAAATAATTTTCATATAACAAAGTAAAAGATTAGGTTTCACAGTCTCGAAAGTCAAGACGAGAATAAAAGCAAGACTTTTAGGAGCTATGAGAAAACGAACCCTATCATTTCTACTCAAGAGGCACAAGATTCACTTCCAAAAAAACAGTACCTGATCATATTAGTGTCACGACACAGCAAATCAGCGACAACCGTAATTGGTTGTGAAAGTCGATAAGTCCATAAGAAACAATTACGTATACTTATGATGCGGCAGGCCGAAGAAAAACCATGTAAGATGGGATAAGTACGACGCCAACGTCCTACGGAGTATAATCCTTCATGGAAGCAATAGCTGTGAACTGTAACCCGTAAGATGGACACTTGAAAAAAGTGATCTCTTACGGGTTTTTGTGTTTTAATCATACTATCGAGAAAACACGGGGAATGAACATCATGAGGAAAATCAGAACAGGATTTACTGAAGTAGAGATCAGGCTGTTGGAGTCCAATCCGAACGTAAGCCGCGTATCGGGGAGGAACATCTCTTATGCTCCAGCTTTTAAGCTCGCAGCGGTGCAGGCTAACCAAGCGGGAGAGCCACCGATGGAGATTTTTTTGAAAGCAGATTTAGTATCGAACTCGTTGGCCAGAGAACACCTACAGAAAGCCTTTATCGCTGGAGAGAGACCTACGCTAAGTACGGTGAGGCTGGCTTGTTAGAAGAGCGCCGAGGCCTTGGAAGTACGGGTAGACGATCAAAAGCGGAATCATCAGTAGAAGAGAAGCTGCAACAAGCAGAAGCTCGGATTAAACTCCTCGAAGCGGAGAACGAGCTATTAAAAAAGCTAGAAGCGCTCGAAAGGCGAAAAAGTAAGGAGTTGACGCCTTCCGAGCGCTTTCAGCTCATTCATCAAACGATTCGTAAGCATGATTTACGACGTTTAACACGTTACCTCTGTCAGATTGCCGAAGTAAGTGCAACGGCTATTACCGTTGGTGTAGCGCTGAGGAGTCGCGTCAACTGTTAGAGACAGCCGATCAATATGACTTTCAGCTTATTAGGGAGCATTTTGAAGCGTTGAACAGGAAAGCAGGCGCATTGGTTATCAAAATGAGGCTGGAGAAATTGAATGGCATTGTCATGAATCATAAAAAGATTCGTCGTATCATGCGCAAGTTTGGGTTAGTAGCTACGATCCGTCAAACCAATCCCTATCGCAAAATGGCTAAAGCGACGCAAGAACATCGTACATGTCCTAATCTCCTGGAACGTCAGTTTGATCAAGGAGAACCAGAGAAGGTCCTCCTTACAGACATCACATACATGCGCTATGGTAACGATCAGTGGGCATATCTTTCTTGTGTGAAAGACGGTGCTACGAAGCAGATTCTGGCACACTATCTATCTTCAACGTTGGAGCTATCCTTAGTTGAACGGACAATGGCTCGCCTACTCAAACGATTGGATGGAAATATTCATCCAGATGCCATCTTCCATTCTGACCAGGGTGTGTACTATACGCACCCGAAAACCCGCCTCCTCATCGCCGAAGCTGGGTTTAAGCAGTCGATGTCTCGTAAAGGGAACTGCTGGGATAATGCGTCCATGGAGACGTTCTTTGGTCATATGAAGGACGAGCTCGACTACAAGGACTGTAAATCTCTTAAAGAGCTGCGGCTACGGGTCAATTGTATGTGATCCACTACAATTCAGAACGCTATCAGTGGACACTAAAAAAGATGACTCCTGATGAATTCAGAAGTCATCTCCTAGCTGCTTAAGGCTTCAATACCGTTTTTCAACTCTGTCCATAAATGAGGTTACAGTTCAAGGATTAATTGCATTGTGGTATATGATCTACTTCCTCGCGGCAAAAATGGAAACCTTAACGCAAACCATCGTATGTGGTTTCGTCTTTTGCTAACTGTTTAATTAAAAAATCAATGTTACTTGATTCGAAATAAGTAAATCTTTGAGTTGTTGTAATTTTGCTTGATCAGTTTTCGCAATTTTATCTTGATCTATTAATTCATTAAGGTTCCCATTATTAAAGTGAAGATAAAAGGGTGGCACAGCCCCAAAACCTCCACAAAAACAATCCTCAACACTATCTAAATTGAAACCATAGTAACCACCAGGTCCGTTCATTGCTTCTCCTAGGGCACAAAAAAAAGAAATACTGTCTACTACATAAGTCATATCCAAGTAATAATGTTTATTTTCAGCCGTATTATTTTTGTTAAAGTTAGAATGTATGCGAACAACTTCTAACCACCCTGACCTTTGCTTCTTGGATAAACTTGCCCATGTATTAATTACTACTGGTTTGGAAATCATCCATTTATCCCAAATTCCCAACGCTTCAAAAGAAGGCGCGGACGAAAAAGCACCGGATAAATTGAGATTGGTCTCCTCCTGAAAGTTGACATCCTTATGAAAAGAAATCTGTTTTTCTGTCACAAAAAAATATGAGCCTATTATTTTTCCGTTTTGCTCCAGCATACTTATGTGGATTCCTGATATTCTGCACTTTGAAGCAGTACAATACTTGATAAATGCTTCAGTTAACCTCAAGCCCACTAAAGTTATATCATAGAAATTGTGAGCTTTATTTTCTGAAAGTCCAATAATATCCTTGCAATATCCAACGATAATATCACTTTCATCATCCACAATTAAATATTTATGCATAACACTCCTCCAAAAAACTATTTCCCTAGATTAACCACCATCTGGAAACCAAGGTTTAGGAAATAACTTAGGGTTTAAATAATCATGTCCTTCAACATAACCCAATTTCCCATCGGGTCTCTTTAAAATTCTATGATTTGTGCCTGGAACATCATATTCAAGTGAACCTGTCCATATGTTCCTTGGTCCTGAGATACCCTGTAATTCATTTGCTTGAAATACCGTATGGTTCCCGTTTCTATCCAACCGTGGTGTCCCTCTTCCTAAAGTTATTTCGTCATACTGATAAACAATTGATTTTGGTATATAATGCTGGCCTGAAAGTTGAGGGAGTGGCGCATTTTTTCGAGATGGAGTTACAGCAGCAGCAGCAGCAAGTGTCTCTTCGGCTGATACTCCAATCTCCCACTTGAAATCAGTGTACTTATCAAGTGCATTTAATAGTTCGCTTCTTGCCCACTCTGCATTACCAATGCTGTTTTCGTATGAACTGGTCTGTGTTAACAGACCGAACAAATAGTTAAACCGATTATTATTTGCATCATTGAACACTGGTTGAAAGGTCGTACCGAGTTGACTCCGATTTGTCAAATATTCTTTTGAGTCTTTCCTCAGAGACATTGATTCTGAAATCATTAAATCGATTTCAAAATATGTACTATTTTTAATATGACCTGTGGGATCATTAAACTTTAAAGGGTTATTCTCCACATACGTATACAAATTCAACGATAACGGATTCGCAATATCCCCTTCATACGTATCCTAGTTGATAAAGCGGCTCTTCCCAAGCAAAAGGGCAACAACTGTTTTCCAATTGCCGCCCAACTATCATTATATCATCCTGCTTGTTTTATGGATACTTCTGGAATTATGTATGCTGCCTTGGTTCTCATCAGATAATGGACCACGTTGACCAGTTTACGCATAATGCACACAATGGCTTGTTGCTTCGTCTTTCCTGCTGTCAGCTTCTGCTCGTAGTAAGCATGAAAGTAAGGATTACGCGGCTCTTTCTTGTTGCGAGTTACGGCAATTTGGCGGATAGCAAGGTTCTTGATGATGTCGTGAAGCTCCCTGTTCCCCTGCTTGCTCTTGTAGTTTCTGACCTTGTTCCCTGAACCGCAAATAATCGGTGCAATTCCCGCGAATCTTGCCAATTTATCAGGCGTAGCGAATCGGTGTATGTCACCAATCTCAGCCACCAGTTCTGCCGCTGTAACGACATCAATGCCTGTCATTGTTTCCAACTGTAAGCCTAACTGCTTAATCAACCCTCCAATTTCTTCTTCAATCTGGGCTAACTCTTGCTGATTAAAACGTATGCTTCGGACAAGGCTTTGCACAATGAAATCACGTTTGTCCTGAAAATCTCGATATGTATCCCCGTCCGCTTCAATAAGGAACAAAATTTGTGCTGCTTTCTTATGGGATAATCCATTGTTGCTATGACTTCTTAGAAATTCGGCTAATGTCCCTGTTTCCATGTCCTTCAGATGTCTTGGAGAAGGATACGCCTCCCAAAAGCACAAGGCCGTTTTGCCGTCAATTTCGGAAAAGAATTTTTTATAACTCGGATGATGATAGCCTAATTGCTGATGCAAATTTTTGATGCAGCCCGAAAGGACTTTTACAACTCCTTTTCTTCGTGTGACAAGCTGGCTTATGGCCCAATATAAATCAATCGGTCTGGCATCCGGCAATTGAAGCAATTCATCTTTCAACACTCTTGCTACACATTCGGCATCCCAACTGTCTGACTTTTGAACCGTAATATGGCTTTTACGCCTAGCCGTGGAAAGCTTCGGATTGACCTCTTTCACCCAACATTTATTCTCCGTCAAATAAACCGCCAATGCTCTGCCAAAACCTCCGACATCTTCTAGCCCGTAAACAACGGATAGTCCTTTTTTCGTATGCTTTTTTACTTCCTTTTCCAGTAAAGGAAAGGCAGAA
>NZ_BIMB01000112.1 GCF_004000865.1 Paenibacillus elgii NBRC 100335
TTTGCTCCTCCGTAGGATAGATGCGAAAGCGAAAAGCTTTATGATGCAACATGCGAGCATTTACCTCTTTTGGTGATTTCATCATAATTATAGCACATATGTTCGTATTCATACACAAGAGATGCTGATTCATCTCCCCCTTATCGAAGAGGGAGTCTTCTCAGCCTTAACGATAAAAGTTTTTAATCCAAATATAACTCACACCATGACCGAGGCTGCCGCATTGAACGGCAGCTTTGTTGCGCTAAAGGGCAGAATCGTGTCAAAAATCACTGACATACTGTTGTCAACATTAGACGTTTACAATTAGCTGCAGGAAAGGAGAACGGTACGAAGAGCGGAATACACACGCAAAATTGACGAAATCATACATAATCGAGGAGAAGCAGATGAAATACGCTTATGCTTATGTGCTGGATACGATGGCGGATTGGGAGCTTGGCTTTGTAATAGCAGAGCTCAACTCAGGTCAATATTTTAAAAATCGAGGGAGCCGCATTCCTGTCAAAATGGTTGGGGCTTCCAAACGCCCGATCACGACAAAGGGCGGCATGACGATCCTGCCAGATCTGACGGTTGATGAGATCACGCATGAAACCTCTGCGATCTTGCTCTTGCCGGGGGCAGACCATTGGAATGATGCCGAACATGCATCAGTTGTCGAAAAAGCAAAACAACTGCTGGACGCAGGCGGCAATGTTGCAGCCATCTGCGGAGCGACCGCCGCGCTTGCAAATTCCGGTTTATTGGATGATCGTCAACATACGAGCAACAGTCTGGACTATTTGACTCTGTTCTGCCCCACCTACAAAGGCGCTGCCTGTTATAAAGACGAGAAGATCGTTGTAGACGGCAATCTGATCACAACCGGTGCCGCCGGCGGACTTCTATTGGCGCGTGAGGTTATTGCGCTGCTGGATCTCTTTAAAAAGGAAACGTTAGAAGCGTGGTATAACTATTTCAATACTGGCGACTGCAAACATTTTTATACCATGATGGCGACGCTGCAAGAGAGCGATTGAACATTGTACTTGCACGAATCGTCATAATGTATAAAAAATGGAACAGGAGTGAGAACATGAGTAAAAAGTGGATGGTCAGTATCCTTACTTTAACCGCACTGATTATGTTGTCTGGCACTGTTTTTGCTTCAAGTAGTCTTAAGATCAGTATTAATGGAGTACATGTGCAATTGCCTAACGAGGCTAAATTAGAGGATGGTCAATTACTTGTTCCCATCCGTTGGATCACCGAAAAACTTGGAGCAACCCTAGCCTGGAGCGAAACGGAATCCTCGATAAATATCAAAACAGCGAATCAAATTCAAATTGACCGCTTCATGGATGTTAAACGAAATACGACCGCAAGAAAACTTGTTGAATTATGGCTACAAGGCGTTCGTACAAGAAGCGGATCATTGCAATACGCTACACTTTCTCCGCAGTTACAACAGGCAACTTTCAAGACATTTGAGAACCAATACTGGGGGACGGGCGGTTCAAGTCCTTGGATTGAAAATGTCGTTATCGGTTCAGAAGAAAAGGTAAAAGACGATCTGGTCAGATTCGTTGTCGAGTACGATTTAGCCTCCTCCAATTGGCATTGGAGCGGAGGGAGAAAAGAGATAACTGTTGAACGTATTCAAAGTTCGCCATATGAAGAATGGCAAATCACTTCCATTCATGCAAAGTCTAATGAGTACGAAATATTTACCCCTTCGGAGACTGTAGATGACACTGAAGTCACAACAACGTCTCCTCAAGCAAACGGCTCTGTAAATCTCACTGACGATGAGGCAAAAGCTATTCTCAATCGGCTTATACCAAAGGCAGTAGATTTATATGGAATGTTTAACGGATCGGATAGCTTCAAAGTCGATAAGGCCAAAACAATTCCAGGTGAAGAGGGGTACGCTCAAGTAATAGACGAAAATTTCAAATCCGTAGCGGATTTAAAAAAAGCGGTAGAGGACGTATTTACAATTGATTGCGCACAAAAAATATTTTATTCTCGTTACCTGACGCCGGACAAAGATCGTCCACTTTATAAGGATTATGAAGGGAAGCTTTATGTGGACAAAAATAATGGAGGACATGGGTGGGCAACGGAATTTCTAATCGATACCGCGAAGCTAAAAGGCCAAAAAGATCATGCTGCAGAAATTGAGCTGGACACTACAGTACTTGACGATCCGGGTGATAAATTGACTATAAGTATTGTATATGTAAATGATAAGTGGCTTCTGGCATCACGACTAGATTAATTAGTAGAAAGCCCAACTTACAAGCATTTCACACTTCTTTCGCATAAGGTGTAATCAGGAAAGGAGTGGGTGGATTGACGAAAATCACAATCGCTGCAGTCGGGGATTTGCTGATGAAAAAGAAGATGATCGCCTCAGCCGCACGGGAAGGCGGATTCGCTCCTATTTTTGCCAAAGTGAAGCCCCATCTGCGGAAATCCGATTTAACGATTGGCAATCTGGAGACGACCTTCTCCGGCAATAATTTTCGCGGAGAGCCCGGAAAACTATTGTTCAGCTCCCCGGACAAATTCGCTGCTACGCTCCGGAACCTGGGCTTCGATGTATTGAGCACAGCCAATAACCATTGTATGGATGGGAAACGAGCCGGTTTGAGGCGAACATTAAACGTCCTCGATCGATACGGTCTGCGACATACGGGCACGTATCGCTCCGCCCAGGAAGCCCGCCGGAAATTGATTGTTAACGTAAAGGGAATAAAAATCGGAATATTGGCTTATACGAGAGGAACGAACGGGATTCCAGTGCCGGAGCCATGGTCCGTCAACAGGCTAAACCCGAAAAAAATAATAGCAGACGTACGCAGCTTGAAGGGTAGAACAGATTTTATCATCGCTTGCCTGCATTTCGGGAAAGAATTCCGAACTTATCCCGACCGCAACCAAATCCGGCTCATGCGGCTGTTGTTTAAGAATGGTGTGAATGTCGTGCTGGGAGCGCATCCCCATGTGCTGCATCCGATAAGAATGTTTAAGATGAAGGACATCGACGGACTTACTAGAAATCGGGTAGCGGCGTCTTCTCTAGGAAATTTCGTATCTACCGAACTTCCCCAACATACCGCTAGACTGCGAGGAACCATCTTGAGGTTAACCTTAACGAAAAATGCAAAAGGGGTAACGGATGTGTTGAAGATGTCATCTGTGCCAACCCGCATTTTGCAAAATATAGGGAAGAAAAACGTTTACCGGGTTATGCCGGGTAAATAGCGACTGGCATTGGCCGATGATGACACATAAGCCCGGGAACAAAGCAGCATCGCTTTCGCTTCCCGGGTTGTTTTTCTGAAAAGCAGCCGTGCTTTAACGGGTTAATTTTCGTTCAACTCGCTGGAAATTTGAACACCGAATTGTTCAAAACGGGCGATAGCTGCATCAATTGACACTAATGTTTCTGGTAAATACACTCCTCCACGTGCAGTTTGTTTGCCATCCAGTCCTAGAATATGCTCAATTACAACCAATACGCCAAGGGCTGTAAGATGTGCTTGCCCCTTCGGATCCGAAACGATTGTGCGTTGCTTTCCTGGGAGGCCTGATTTTAGAATCCCCTCAATTTCGATATAAAGGTCTTGAGAGGCTTGACCTCCGGTTTTAGTCCCTATAGATTCGCCTTGAATGAAATCGAATCGAATGTTCGGTGCGTGAGTAGCAGCCGCTAAGCTTGGAACGTCGAGCAGCCCCATGGGAAGACCTTCCAAACAACTGCCATCCGATAAGCGGACTTTCCTTGGGTGTTGGTTGGCATTTACCCAAATCCAATTGCCGTTTTGGCGTAATAGAGCTCGACCGTTGAACACTCCCACCACCTGCGCTAATGGCG
>NZ_BIMB01000113.1 GCF_004000865.1 Paenibacillus elgii NBRC 100335
CAACCCATTTTTGATAAGGATTAAATCCGTTACCGTTGGACAAAGATACCCGCCACTCTCCGTTTGAAAAAATAATGGCATCTACCTTTTTGTCCCCATTTACGTCTCCTAACATTGGCTTTAATAAACCTTTGGTTGTTACATTACCATTGGCATCATATTTAAAAAAGATTATTTGGTTAGAAGCCGTTCGTATGTAACTTAAACGATTGCTTTGGTCATGAATGTACTTGTATTCTCCACTTGCAAATAAAGTACTTGGATAAGTTATACTTATCAAAAGAATAAAAACAGAAAAAAATAATCTCATCTTCATCAAATCATTCTCCTAATTTATTTCGCAAGAACGATAAACCACCACAAACCTGCCACTAATTACCAGAGACAAAAAAAGCATCTATAACCACAAAATTATCGTTTGATTCCAAGCGCCTATTACCTGAAACGGAAACCACAATAGTGTGCATCCCATCACCTAGACCATAAGCTAACGTGTAATCTCTTCTTGCATAACTGCTATCGTATAAGTCAATATCAGGATAGGGTTGACCATCAATCCGAACGTTGGCGATCCCCCGATTCGGCCCCACTACCGCGCTCATTTTAACTGCATCTCCGGTAAACTTTAAAACAAGTTTTGAGCCGGTTGTATTTGAGGCTAAGTTCACTTCACCTTCACTATACCAAGTTCCATCTTTGACGACTAAACTATTGTCGCTTTCGATGCGATTGCTTGGCTCTAAGATGGTCTGGGCTTGACCGATGGCCGAGAAAGCATCCACCACCACATAGTTGCTTGTAGCTTCAGCCCGCTTGTTACCCGAAACGGTTACTTCCAACAGATGAGGACCTTGGCCAAGACCATAGGCCATGATGTACTCTCTATTTCTATACTCAGGTTCGTATAAATCGATATCAGGGTAAGGTCGTCCGTCGATTCGAATATTGGCAATTCCCCGATTAGGCCCTGCCACTGCATTCATTTTAACCGCATCCCCTGTAAACTTCAGAACAAGCTTTGATCCCGTTGAATCTGAAGCTAGATTAACTCCGCCTTCACTGAACCAATATCCGCTTTGAATCACTAAAGCGTTGTCACTTTCGATGCGATTACCTGGCTCTTGCAAGGGCTTCACTTCACCAAAAACTAAAAAAGTATCCACCACCAAATAAGTATCTGTTGACTCCGCCCGTTTGTTACCGGAGACGTTTACTTCCAATACGTGTGAGCCATGATCAAGACCATAAGCAATCCTATAGTCCCTATTCCTAAATTCGGTATCATACAAATCGATGTCAGGATACGGTTGTCCGTCGATACGAATGCCAGCGATCCCCCGGTTCGGTCCCGCTACCGCATTCATTTTAACGGCATCCCCCGTAAACTTCACAACAAGCTTTGATCCCATTGAATTCGAAGATAGATTTATCCCGCCTTCGCTGAACCAATTTCCACTTTGAATTACAAAACCATTGTCACTTTCGATGCGATTGCTTGGTTCGAAACTAAAGAAAGCATGTACGACCAAATAAGTATTCGATGACTCGAGTCTCTTATTCCCGGATACCGTTATTTCTAATGTATGAGGGCCATTTCCAAGACCATAGGCAATCGTATATTCTTTGTTTCTGAATTCGATATCGTACAAGTCAATATCCGAATAAGAATTTCCGTCGATCTGAACATGGGCAATCCCCCGATTAGGGCCCGTTACCACGTTCATTTTAATTGCGTCTCCGGTAAACTTCACAACAAGCTTTGAACCCGTTTCGTTTGAAGCAATATTTATTCCGCCTTCACTAAACCAGTTTCCACTTGGAAGGACGGAACGGTTATCACTCTCAGTCCGAGTATCCGGTTCAATTAGAGACTGTGCTTCGCCCTTAATAAAAAAGATAGCTATGGCAAGAAAAGAGTCCGTTGATTCCGAACGTTTGTTACCTGAAACGGTTACTTCCAGCGTATGGGGGCCTTCCCCAAGACCGTAAGCAATGGTATATACTAAGTTCCTGTACTCCCTATCGTACAAATCTAAATCGAAGTAATGTTTTCCATCAATTCTTATATTGGCAATCCCTCGGTTAGGTCCTACTGCCGCGTTCATTTTAACCGCATCCCCGGTAAACTTTAGAACAAGTTTTGACCCTGCCGCGTTTGAAACTACATTAATCCCGCCTTCATTTGACCAATTCCCGCTTTGGATGACCTTACTGTTATCACTTTCAACACGAATTTCCGGTTCGATTATGGTCTGAGCTTGTTCCGAGGTTAAGAAAGCATCTATGACCAGATAAGCTGCTGTTGCTTCCGCTCGTTTATTACCCGAAACGGTTACTTCTAGGACATGAGGACCACTGCCAAGCCCATAAGCAATGATATAATCTTTATTCCTATATTCTGTGTCAAATAAGTCAATATCAGGGTAAAATTGTCCATCGATTCGAATGTTTGCGATCCCTCGGTTAGGACCTGCTACCGCATTCATCTTAACCGCATCTCCCATAAACTCGATAATAAGTTTTGACCCCATCGCGTTAGAGATTAGATTAATTCCGCCTTCGCTGGACCAGTTGCCACTTTGAATCACGAAACTATTGTCGCTCTCGATCTGAGTACTCGGCTCTATCATTGCCTGGGGCTGATCCGAGACGAAGAAAGCGTCTATGACCAGAAATACTCCTGTTGATTCTGAGCGTTTGTTACCCGAAACGGTTACTTCTAATACATGAGGACCATTGCCGAGTCCATAAGCAATGACGTAGTCTCTATTCCTATACTCAAGTATCATATAAGTCAACATCAGGATAAGATTGTCCATTAATTCGTATATTGGCAATTCCCCGGTTAGGGCCTGCCGCTGCATTCATTTTGATGGAGTCTCCGGTAAACTTCATTACAAGCTTTGACCCTGTTACACTTGAAGCTAAATTAATCCCACCTTCGTTAAACCAATCCCCACTTTGGATAACAACGCGATTATCGCTCTCAACCCTATTGCCAGGTTCCATGATTTGCTCCGGTTGGCCGAAGATTAAAAATGCATCCACGACCAAATAAGTACCTGCCGAATCAAAACGTTTATTACCGGAAACGGTGACTTCCAGTGTATGTGAACCACTATCGAGGTTATAAGCTAACCCATAACTTTTATTCGTGTAATTTGTATCGTACATATCAATATCCGGATAAGCTTTCCCATCAATTCGTATGTTAGCAATTCCCCGGTTAGGGCCCGCCACCGCATTCATCTTAATGGCATCCCCTGTAAATTTTACAATAAGTTTAGAACCAGCCGTATTTGAGACTACATTTACTCCCCCTTCATTAAACCAGATTCCGCTTTGTGTTACAGCGCTGCTATCGCTCTCGATCCGGTTTTTCGGCTCGCTTCTTTTTCTACCAAGAGTATTTCCGTTACTATCATATTCATACTCCATTTTTCCTTGTAGCCAGTTGGTATGCTGCAATCTACCGGATGCATCATAATCGTTTTTGATCGAATTGGTTGAAAGAGAAAAATCATCACTTGCCTTAGATGTAGAAGCAGCCTCGGAGATATGAATAGGGAAATAAGCAAAGACTATTAAAAGACTTAAAACAACTCCCCAGCAGCTTTTTGAAATCCACATAAGCTTTATCCTCCAACGCTCTCATAACTTTGGATGTAAAGCAGCAGAGTCCCAATAAACAATACCCGAACCATTATTGTCCGTACCCATCAGTACGAGCCATACACGTGCGTATGCTGCATTTGCAGGAGCTTGACCCGTAACGGAAAGGGTCAAGAAT
>NZ_BIMB01000114.1 GCF_004000865.1 Paenibacillus elgii NBRC 100335
AGGATTACTACTTGATCTGGGGCATTCATAACGGCGGTGCTTTATCTTTGGATGACATTAAAATTGAAAAAAATAACTATCAGTATGACCAAAATGGACGTTTAATTAAATACATTTCACCGAAGCAGAGAGAAATCAAATATGACTATGATCTCAATGGGAATATAATTCGTCGTAAAGTGGAATAGAAAGAATCATATTATTACAAATATGATAGTCCTGAATACAATTATTTTCATGATTGTTTAATTGTACGGGCTATAGCTAGTAATAGCTCGCGTACACTTAAGTAGATTCGTTAAACTTGCATCACTAATAGATCTATTGAAAGGGCCGGGAAAGTCTATGCGGTTTTCGATTGACAGTAAACGAATGAGGAACATTATAATTTGCGTCCTCGTTCTCTTGCTTTCCTTACCAGTCACGAGCATTAATGCATCTTCAATAAACGACTTCGGAAATAGTGGTTTGTTCAAGTATTCTTACGACAAAAACGGGAAATTGGATTGAACTACTTACAGTAGCAGACCCATAAAAAGATAACCTGAGATTACGGTTGTCTTTTACCATTTCTGTTGTATACAGGAACCATTGGTTGAAGGTATAATTTAACAGGAATAAATGAAAAAAATTTCTTGACAACATCGAACGCGTGATGAACTGGGTCGTTAAAGTATATTAAATGGAGGTTCATATGAAAAGAATTATCTCATTATTTCTATCCCTGCTCCTTTTCCTTTCTCTAGTTACTCCTATATACGCAGAAGCAAGAGATATTCTAGGCTTCTTATCAAACTTAAAGACCGGCACCAATGAAAGTGTTGTGCCCAATCAGAATCCGGCAACGGATAAAATCGACAATTCTTCTAAGGAAAAAACTAGTTCAAACAGTAGTATAATCGATGATAGTATTACCGCTACGGGTTCGGTTTACGGATCGGTGTATAACTCTGTATATCGAGCAAAGCTCATGAACCCGCCAAAAATCGTTGAGCCGGTGAATCTTAAGCCGAACGACGCTCCGTATCAGATTAATTCCGAATACGACGCGGTATCTACCATATCTGGGGACCTTTCTGTACGCACGACGGATATGACGATTAGAGGGAAAAATGGATTATCGTTTCCCTTAACCAGACAATACAGCGCCGCAGAGTCCGCGATGTACGATGTTTTTGGAGATAGCCTTAATCCACGAGAAGCTCCTATAGGTGTGGGATGGAGTTGGGATTTTCCTCAGTTGCGTGATGGAAATCTGGTTTTAAGCGATCGCTTAGGAAACGGTTCGTACCCGATGGGTTCATTTCTTCCAGAAAATAGTTATTCTTATATTAAGGGATACCCTTGGAAAGATATAACCCTAGAGAAGGGGTTCCCTGATGAGTTCGTGGACCCATGGCGGGTCACTAATCTTGAGGGACTGACATATTATTTTGAACATCGTGATGGTTTGCTAGTCAAAATCGAGGATAAATATAACAACCAAATCAAATTCAATTACACCTTTTTACCCGGATTAGTTGTACCTGTACTGGAAAGTATTTCGACAGAAGGAGAAACGATCAAATTTCAATATGACTCTTCTGGAGTAACCATTACGAAAGGAGATCAAACAGTAAGATATATTCTAACTACATACATTGAACCTACTAACCAAAGAGAAGTAAAGTTTCTATCAAAGGTCGTAGATGCTGAAGGACGTGTCACAACATATGATTACACTGAAAAACCGGCTTATCATAATCGTAACGTCAATGCCCGTCACATGTTACTAACTAAAGTTGATCATCCTACAGGGGCAAGCAGTTTATATACTTATGAGGATCAGCCGACGTTCAGATGTAGCTTTACGCCTTTTACTCAGGTCTACCGAATAAAGGAAAAAGCTTTACAGGTCAAACAAACGGACGGCTCTCTACAGACATTCAAAAAAGAAAGGTACGGATATGAAGGAGATTTAGGTAATTCTTGCCTAGGGGATTTTAGTTATTACGTCTACCATGATGATGGGTTAACCCAAACGAAATATACAAACAAGAAACAGAATAAGAAATTGGAGTGGGAAGAGACGCCGCCTTTTTTTTACCAAACAAACATCACCAAAACATCGATAAGAAACGGTGTCGCTTATACCATTTCAACGGATCAACAATATGACGAGGCGCGACATCTTCCCTATCCGAATAAAGTGACAACGACCTATACGGCACAGGGACAATCTTTTTCAAAAAGCGCGTCCCGGGAATTTGACCTCTATGGCAATGTACTATGGTCGACCGATCCTATGGGAATTACAACGAACTACGATTACGACCCGAAAACGCACTTGCTTAGCAGCATATTGCAGCCGATCTATAATAATCAGAAGCGGTATTCGCTGCTTGAGCGCAATGAGAAGAACAAAGTAACCAAGGAAAAGGTGTTTGAAAACGACCTGAACGGGAAGTTGCTGTCTGAGACGCGCTATGAAGACATCGATGCTTACGGTAACCCGCGCAAAATCATAACAAAAACCGATGATGCCAAAGAAACCGAAACGCTCGTGGAATACGGCCCCCAGTATCAAAGCCGGTTTCCGACCAAAACGATAACGGATGTGACCAATGTCGATGGAGCGACTTCAAAGATTACGCAACAATATGACTACAATCCAACACTCGGAAAAGTAACGACAATCATCGATGGCAAAGGCTATGCGACAAATTACGACTATGACAAGCTGGGCAGGGTAACGGAAGCAACCAATCCAGATAAAAGCGTCGTCACCCTGCAATATGATGACGCGAAAAATTCGATTCTGATCACGGACGAGGAAGGCGTAAAAACGTACACGCAATGGAATCCGATTGGCTGGAAGATTGCAACCGGTGTGAGCGAGCAGGACATTAGAAGCAAATTCGGCTACGATTCATACGGTCGTTTGGAATGGAGCGAGGATGCCCGAGGAAACCGGACTTGGTTCGGCTACGACCAATGGAGCCGCCAGCACAAAATCACGTATCCAGACAGCTCGGTGGCCACGGTGGAATACAACGATATTCAGCGTATGAAGGTATCGACCGATGCCGAAGGCTACAAGATTACGGAGACGTTAGATCCTTTAGACCGGACGATTAAGAAAGAGGAAACGAAACTAGTTAACGGGCAGCCCGTGATCCAAATCCTGGGCACGCTTATTTATGACGCTGCCGATAAAGTACGTGAAAGTACAGATGGACGGGATAACCGGACGAAGTTCGATTATGATGCTCTGGGGCGCTTGACGGGAGTCACCAATGCGAAGAACGAGTTTACGAAGTATGAATATACCTCAAAAGATCGTTTGAATTTGTTCAAAATTGTGTTCCCGGACAAAACGGAAAGGTCCAAGAAATATGACGAGCTGGGTCGTACAATCCAGACGATCGCACCCGATCAGGCGGTAGAAAAATTTTATTACGATGAAAATAATAACTTACGGACGTATGTAGACCGTAAAGGCCAAGTGACAACGAACGATTACAATAACCGTAATAAGCTGCTCAGCAGTGCTTTAGGAAACGAAACGATAAAGTATGACTACTATGCAACTGGAAAGCGCAAAGTCATGCAAGACAACACAGGTACTACAAACTATCACTATAACGAGCTTGGACAGTTGGACATTCTCACGTATCCGGACGGGAGGACGATCCGATACTCGTATGATGAGCAAGGAAATCGAAAGACGATGACCGACCCGTTTGGTTACGTCACGGCTTATGGATATGATAACCGTAACCGGCTGACAGGCGTAGGTCCTAACC
>NZ_BIMB01000115.1 GCF_004000865.1 Paenibacillus elgii NBRC 100335
GAGATTGCTCTCTAAAACCGAGGTTTATTAAATTGCTCTCTTTTTATGTATGATGATTATTGGTATCGCCAAAGCCTTATAAAGCCTTATTTCTTCTGGACTTTTAACCGATTATGAATGAAATTGTTATCGTTCTCGCAGGCATAACAATCGTATGTAAAAGGATAACTTTTAACCTAAATTTGCATAATCAATCTTGAGCGGAGCTAGCTTTGTTTGACTTGGGAAAGTGATTCTGCGAGCCAATCCCCGTCCATTGTCATAAGTTCCTGACTTGTACAGCTGCTTTAATTCTGTTTCGGTGAATTGACTTTGTAATAATTTGAATCCTAATACACTTTCAATCTGGCGAATGTCATAATGCTGAGATTTCAACCAACTAAATGGGATTCCTTCTATCACTTCTGTAAACTGGATCGGCTTTAGAGCTGCTTCCGTCATTTGGATGAAAAAAGATTTCGTTAGTAGCTCAACCGCATGACGCTTAGGAGAAAATTTCTTCATTTCCTTGTAGCTTGGCCGAATCTCCATACGTAGAATCCCATGAGCTTGGTCAATAATTTCCTTTGGTTCTTTTCTATCGATACATTCTAATTGTTTGTTATAAAATATCGTTTCCCTGCTATCGTTTTTATGCCCAGCCGTTTCCAAATGTCCATAAGAATATGGCTTCATAAAGGGCAGCTTTAAACGTTGTATTTCTCGCACATAATCGCTGACCAAATATCCAACCTGAAAATTCCAACATACGTCCAATCGTTCAGTTCCAGACCAATCCTCCGTTTTCATTTCAATTTGAAATAACTCATGCAAGCGTTCATGTAACCTTTGGAAGAAGAGGGGAATGTCCTTTTCTTGAAGAATCGTTACATTATTACCGTAGAGAAATTTGGGGATGGATACCTGCAAAACGAGGGTTCTGCTATTGTCGTAGTATTTAATAAACGGTATTTGGCTGTCTTTAATTTTGTAAGTTGTACCTTTGTCCAGATAAGCAATTTTTTCAGCGGCTACAGATTCAAGATTAGGATAAACAGGGCATGTCTTCATGATGATGGTATCAAACAATAGGCAATCTCTCCTTTTCATAATGAGTTGATGATGTTCAATCCCAAAATTTTGGGTAAGATTCGGCATGTTATAAGAACATGATTCATGAACTGGTCATGATATGTCACCTTCCTCGGATTTCTTTTTTCGTTCCTTCTTGCTAAGCAGATCATGTTTCACACACAGATCATAAATATCGTCGTCAATCGCATCACTCCCTCTTTGGAATTGACCAGACCCAAACATTGGTACCACTAAATAGTAAACCAAGAATCGAAGCGCAGACATCCTTTTGTCTTGCCGCTGTGTCCATTTCACCTGCTCATCCGCTTCTAAACTCTCTGGTACTTTCTCATCAAATAGTTCAGATACACGCTCCAACGTATCCAGTAGTGGGCTTCCTTTATAAAAATCATCCTCATAAAGCTCATCATACAGGGCAGAACGCAAATTAAGAATGACGGTTTCAATTTGTAGGTCCTTGGTGAGCATTCTGCGTGTATCCTCATAAGGATCGACCCAAACCAGATATTCATGCTCAACTCCGTCATCATCCGTAAAGAAATCTGGCACTTCGAAAGAATCCCGCTTCGATAATCTCCTCAAGTATTCCAATTGAATTTGAATTTTTTCAACTTCATTTAATTCCTTTGTAAATAGTTCTTCTTCGATATCAAATAATTTAGAAAGGGCTTCAAGCTTCGCTTTGGGAATGGGCCTCTTCTTGCTTAACCACGCCATGATGGTGGGTGGCGCAATGTCCAGTTTTTCGGCCAATTTCTTGTACGTGCCGTTATATACTTTCACTATGTATTGAAGTCCTATCATTTCACTCGCCTCGCTTTAAGACTAATCGATTAGCCAACCTGTGATTTAAAGATACCATATGACTAATCAATTAGTCAATAGTTTGGTGAAATAATTTTCCACTCTCTGCCGCGCAAACATTTTGAGTGTTCTTTTGTGTTTTCGATGATGCGGCTATAGGAAAAGAGAACAAAAAGAAACCACAACACGAAGGGTTAATCGCATTGTGGTTAAAGTTAAAACTTTAAGAAATGTAAAGGTCTATATCAAATTCTGCTTTTATATAATTAGCAAATTCAATAACATCTTGTTCAAGGTAAACTGCTGGGGCTTGATTTTCTTTAATATTAATTACAATGCTAAATAAATATCCTAGCTGATACTTAATTTTTAAATCTACCAATTCGTTCCTTTGATTAATTAATAAATCAATGATTTTGTTAAGTTGGTCATTAATGTCTAACGATTCCTCATACTCAGTGCTAATATACCAACTAGTTTCTTTTCTTTCAACATATTTTCCTTTCTGGCCCTTTAGAAAAAAAGCCTTTGGTTGAACTTTTAACTTCTCAGTTATTTCATCAATTGGGAAATGATCTCCGGTTATAATGAATTTAACCAAAATATTAGTTTTGTTCATTTTTTTTCACCTACTTATTTAATATGCATTCCGGTTTCTATTGGCACTCCTTTCCCACCTTTTAAATATATAAGAATTTCTCCAGTTACTTTATCTACATATAAATCATATCTAGAAATTTTCCCACCGACAAACTCTTCTTTTATTTGGTGGGCGTCAAAACCATTCTTTTTCAAAAACTTATCGTCTAGCATTTTAATATTTCTTCCTTGGGAAAATAGTTGCAAGTCTAGTTTTAATGCGAATTCCCCGGTTTCTTCAGCAGCTTTTGCGGCGCGAGTTGTGGTACCCGCTGGAGTTACCATTAAAATTGTTTGAGCGATTGGGTCTTCAGAAACTGGTAATAATCTTGCACAGTCTGAGCAACTTGTATCCCCGTTGAATACAGTACCCTTTTCCCTCAGATTATCGACGTTTAAAGTCATCTTCACATGATTTTTTTTATAATAATTTTCGGAACCTGAGACACCAACGAGTCTCTTAAGCTCTCCATTTTCAACAACAGCATGACCGGTCCATTTATCGTCATGTCCTAAATTTATGGAGCCTGCTGTGTTACAGTCACCTTCATGGGCATTCTTTCCATCAGCAGATACGCAATAATTTCCTGTCGGGTCAATATTCGTCAACGGATTATTATGCACATACGTATAAAGATTCAAACTCAGCGGATTCGCAATATCCCCTTCATACGTATCCTAGTTGATAAAGCGGCTCTTCCCAAGTAAAAGGGCAACAACTGTTTTCCAATTGCCGCCCTCTATCATTATATCATCCCGCTTGTTTTATGGATACTTCTGGAATTATGTATGCTGCTTTCGTTCTCATCAGGTAATGGACCACGTTGACCAGTTTACGCATAATGCACACAATGGCTTGCTGCTTCGTCTTTCCTGCTGTTAGCTTCTGCTCATAATACGAATGAAAATAAGGATTACGCGGCTCTTTCTTGTTACGTGTTACGGCAATCTGACGAATCGCAAGGTTCCTGATGATGTCATGAAGCTCCCTGTTCCCTTGCTTGCTCTTGTAGTTCCTAACCTTGTTCCCTGAGCCGCAAATAATCGGTGCAATCCCTGCGAATCTTGCCAATTTATCAGGCGTAGCAAATCGGTGAATGTCTCCAATCTCAGCCACCAGTTCTGCCGCTGTTACGACGTCAATGCCTGTCATCGTTTCCAGTTGGAAGCCTAGTTGCTTAATCAACCCTCCGATTTCTTCTTCAATCTGGGCTAATTCCTGCTGATT
>NZ_BIMB01000116.1 GCF_004000865.1 Paenibacillus elgii NBRC 100335
GACGAAGGACACGCGATCCTGCAAACGACGCTGCAGCACAAGCAGCTTGACCCCGGAATCCTCCAGCATGTAGCGGACACGCTCGCGCGGATACTCCGGATCAATTGGCACATAAGCGCCACCGGCTTTCAAAATGCCCAGCATTCCGATGACCATCTCCGAGGAACGCTCCGCCATCAGCCCGACCAACTGATCCGCTTCGACCCCTTCGCTCCTTAACGTTCGCGCCAACCGGTTCGCCCTCTCGTTCAGCTCCCGGTATGTAAGCCTGATCCCTTCGTACACCAAGGCGATCCGGTCCGGGGTTCGCTCCACCTGTTCCTCGAACAACTGATGGATCGTCTTCTCCCTCTCGTACGCCGCTTCCGTGGCGTTCCACGATTCTAAAATTTGCGTTTTTTCCTCCGCTGTTGACAGCTCCAACTCGTTCACCGTGATCTGCGGAGAATCTGCGATTTGTTCCAGCAAATGGATCAAATGCCTCGCCATACGTTCGATATCGGCGCTGTCATATACGGCCCTGTTGTGTTCCATGCAAATCTGCATTTCCGCGCCCGGGTGGATTACCAAATTAAAATCGTAATTGGTTTGTTCCTTTGCACTCACATTGGAAATGCTAAATTCCGCTTGATTCTCGCTTCCCGCTTGCACCATCTGTTGATCTACAGGATAGTTTTCAAAAATCAGCACATGATCCAGCAAGTTTTGTTTCTGTTCGGTATTCGCCTGAATTTCAAACAACGGATACGTCTCGTACGCTTGGGAGGCCAAAGCTTGCTCCTGAACCCTGCGCATCACTTCTGCAAAATCATCTTCTCCCTCACAGCGAATACGAACCGGGACCGTGTTAATGAACAACCCGATCATGTTTTCAATGCCGGATAGTTCCGATGGCCTTCCCGATACAACACCTCCAAATACGACATCCTTATACCCGTTATACTTTTGGAGCAAAATCCCCCAGACGGTTTGCATCAAAGTATTACTTGTGACCTGATGCTTCCTGGTTACTTTATGAATTCGCCGGGTGAGCTCGGTCCCCAGATTGAAGCTCCGTTTTTCCGGGAGGTACGCTGCCGTCTTGTCGTGAGATTTTGATTTCGGTAAAAGCGACTGCTGCTCGTAGCCTTCCAAATAAAGCTTCCAATAATCGGATGCTTTTTCAGCGTCCTGTGCCTCAAGCCAATGGATATAATCATAATAAGGCCGTGCCGCGGAAAACTCGGGCACGGTTTGTTTCCGGATTGCCGAATAAATGTCAAACACTTCTTTAAGAATAAGAGGCATACACCAGCCATCCATCACAATATGATGGAAACTCCAAACAAAACGATACGTTTCCTCGCCTGTGCGTAAAATTGCGACACGCAGAAGCGCATCTTCCTCCAAATTAAATCCCTGAGCCTTGTCTTCACTTGCATACGATTCGATGTAGGCGTTGCGCTCAGAGACACTTCGTCCGCGTAAATCTTTGTACGCACATCCGATGCGTTTTTGCCGGAAAACCACTTGTGCGGGTTGATCTTTCCAATTGCTGTAGAAATTCGTACGGAAGACGGCATGCCGCTGAACCAATAAGCCCAAACTTTTCTCAAAAGCTTCCGCCTCAAAGACCCCTTCCAGGTCAAACATCGTTTGTTCAAAGTACAACCCGGACTGGGTATCCATCAAGCTGTGAAACAGCATTCCTTTTTGCATCGGTGTTAAGGCGTATACATTCTCGATTTCACCGATATGCCGAGTTTGTTCGACGAGACGGTCCAGTTCCTCTACAGTCAAGTCCTTCAGCATGACATCGCTTGGCGTTAGTACCGTCCGCTCTTGGGCCAGGCAGTGCGCAATCACTTCTTTAAGGCTTGCCTTCAACAGTTCAGTCAGCCGTTCTATCGTTTCCTTACGGTATTCTTTAACACTGTAGCTCAGCGTTAGCGCCAAGACCCCTTCGGAGACCTTTCCGTTAATATCCAGACGATGCGCTCTTGCCATGCTTCCGCTTACGGCTGCCCCCGTTGAATGCTTTGACATCCGGAATGCACGATGTTGAAGGTCTTGGTCAAACTGCCCCAAATAATTGAAATTGATATCAGGCTTGATCTCAAATTCATCCGCGTCGGAAAGCGTGGATACATATTTTAAAATGCCATAACCAATTCCTTTTTGCGGAATCGCGTGTAACGTTTCTTTAACCTCTTTGATCCTCGAAGCCCAATCTTGTCCGGCTTCTATCTTGAGCACCACGGGATACTGGGTCGTAAACCAGCCTACAGTGCGAGTGATGTCGATATCCGGAATGATAGGCTCCCTGCCGTGCCCTTCGAGATTAACCATCACTTGCTCCAAGCCAGTCCAAGCATGGACAGCAGCCCCTAGCGCGGTCAATAAAAGATCGTTGACTTCCGTGTTGTACGCACGGTGCGCTTGCTTCAATAATTGCTGCGTTTCCTGTTCTGTCCACTGCACCGTGACGACGTCACTATCCTCCATTAGAGTGCTATCCTGCTCAAAATCCCGGGGCAGCCTCTTAGGTTCGATTTGCGCCAGACGTTTCCAATAGTCCAACTCACGTGCGATTTCCAAACTATCAGCATACTGCGATAACTGCTCGGCCCACGTTTGGAAGGAGGTTGTTTTTCGAGCAAAGCGAATGTCGCGACCGTCAAGCGCATCTTCATAGCCTGAGGCCATATCCTCAAGCAATATTCGCCATGACACCGCGTCGACCGCCAAATGATGAATCGCAATTAGCAGATGGTCCCCCTCAGCGCACCGGAACAATCCCAATTTCACAAGAGGCCCTTCGGTAATATCGATATGACTTTGGATCTCGCTCGATTTCATTTCAATAGCTTGAGCGCAGTTATCTGCTGCTGTGAAGTCGAACACTTCCAGACTAAATAAGCTGTCCGAATCCAAGCCCCGATTCCAAGCCACATATCCAGTCTCTGTCTTGCGGAAAATTAGACGTAAAGCATCATGATGCTCCACCATCTGCTGCATCGTCTTGCGAACCGCAGCTTCGTCGAAACCTTGCTCCCTATACAGCATCACGGCTTGGTTAAAGTGACCGGGAGCAGCTGAGTTTTGTTCAAAGAACCAGGTCTGAATCGGTGTTAGCTTTACAAGGCCTTCCACTTCTTCTTGCGTCACATTGCTGTATGCCACTTGCACATGGGGACTTAACTCTGAGATTGTGGGGGTTTTTAATAGATGCTTCGTTTCTAGCTTATAGCCTGCCTGAAGCATCTTTGAGGATACTTGGATCGATTTAATCGAGTCTCCTCCAAGATCGTAAAAATTGTCAAGAATCCCGATCCTCGGGGAACCCAACACCGTCTGCCAAATGGAAACCAAAGTTTGTTCCACCGCGTTACGGGGAGCCACATATTCAACTCCGGTATTCACAATCCCCTCTGGAGCAGGCAAGGCTTTCCGGTCAATTTTGCCATTGGGCGTTAACGGCATACGCTCCAGCTGCACGAAGCAGACCGGTACCATATAGCCCGGCAGTTCTCCGGACAACACTACTCTTAACTCGCT
>NZ_BIMB01000117.1 GCF_004000865.1 Paenibacillus elgii NBRC 100335
CAATGCCGCGGGCCTCTCATTAGGCAAGCGATTTAATCCTAAAGTCCGCTCGTACAGCGGAAGCTTTATTTCGCCGGTGCGTACGCTTCATCCAGGAATCCGCGGATGGCTTGAAAAGCCTGAAGTCTGTTTTTCTCCAGAAGGACCATATGCGTCCCTTCACCGATTTCAACCCAGCGGCGATAGGCAGCTCCTGTCAGGGAAGTGAAGAAATGCTGAGCCAATTCAAGAGGGACATCGATATCCCACTCGGCATGGACAAGAAGGACGGGAACCGTAATATCCTTAGGATCATAGAAAGCTTTGCCAGCCGTCCAGTATTCGCGGATATCCAGGATAGGGCCGTTGGTCGCCCGGATATGCTCAGGATGATCGGTTAGGCTCCCCGGGTCAGAAGCAAGAGTGGCGTTGACCCATTGTTCAAACCAGCCATCCGGAATCAGATCGCCGCGTTTATGTTCCGGTGCGGCGCTTAGCCAGCGTTCCATCGTGCTGCCGACAGCAACAAGGCGATACGAACCAAGCGGTCCTCCGGTATCGATCGGAACCGGTTTGGAGCTTAGCCATTGCGGAGCGACAAGCGTAAGCTTGTTTACTTTATCGTTGTTTCGGCTGGTATAAGCTCCCGCAACCGTTCCTCCCCAAGACATCCCCAGTACGTTGACCTTCGTTAAATTCCGGCGTTTCAGAACGTAGTCTATGGCTGCACCAAAATCCCGGACCCCTGTCTCCGTGCGGACAAGCGGCGGATTAAGGTCGGCAGGCTGCTCCATCTCGGGCGGTCTTGTCGAGCCGCCGTAGCCGCGAACGTCCACGGCATACACGTCATAGCCATGGCTGGCAAGGTAGTCCAGAAAAGTGAATCCATCCAGCTCCACATCGTACAGACTGCCAATTGGATAGGTAGCGCCATGAACCATCACGATTGTTTTTTCGTTAGAGAAGGTATTCATGGAAGCCGGACGTTTATTTCGCACATAAAGCTCGATTCCGGGCGTATCGCTCGGGATACGCAAGTCTTCGGTCACGATATGGATATTATTAAGATAGGTTGTCATAGCTAAACACCTTCCGTATTGTGTTTTGTTGTCAGGTCGTATTAAATAAAGTCCCACTTGTATCCCGTCCCGCTGCGGGTCACGTATCCCGCCGCGCTTCCGGGGAAATGCGTACTGAAATAAATGACCTGGCGATCTGCTACGGATTCCAGCACCCGGAGCCGTGAAATACGCGCTTGATCGGTAAATTCGCAGTACATGGAATTCCATTCCGGATTATAGACTTGAAACGGATGATGCATCACATCGGCGCCAAATAAAGCTTCTTCTCCGCCGGATTTAAGCCGGATGGACATTTGGCCGATGCTGTGGCCGGGTGTCGGAATGAATTTGAATAGATTAAGAAATTCTCCGCCCTCAGGGCCAATGGTCTGCGTTAAGCCGGCTTCAACAACAGGCAATACGCTTTCTTCGTAAACGTTAAAATTTGCTTCGTTTGCTTTGTTGTGGCTGGCCTCGCTGGAGTAATATTGTTGCTCTGCGAGCGGAAATACGTATTTGGCATTGGGGAAGGTCGGCACCCATTTTCCGTCCACAAGCTTTGTATTCCAACCGACATGGTCCACATGCAGATGCGTCAGCAGAACGTAGTCCACTTCCTCCGGCGTAACCCCCGCCTCCTTCAGCCGCTCGAGATAGGGAAGCTGGAGATTGGCGAGATCGGGATTTAAAGGCAAGTTTTTATCGTTTCCTGTAGCTGTATCGATAAGAATCGTATGCTTCGGGGTCTTCACCACCCACGTTCCAATGCTGACGATAAGCTGAGAATTGCCATCGATCAGGCCAGCCGGAAGAGAGTTTCGATTCTCCTCCAGGAACAGGGGGTCCCACGATCCCGGAAAATATACTTCTGGCGGAACACCGTCAAGCATCATCTCCGTGACACGCGTAACGGTTACATCACCTACTCGATAGACCTTGGGATTTTTGGCAGTCATTCTTTAAGCCCCTTTCATCCTTCTGACAATGTTTCTATGAACTCGGATAACAAGGAAACCGTTGCAGTGTTGTGATTCGTATCTCGTTACCCTTAAAAAATTTCGCTGTAAATGAAAATGATTCTGTTGAGATGAACGATGTTCAGATACCCGGGTAAAATTCGTTCGTCAACCTTGATTAAATAGTAGTCCAATAATGGCGCAAAATCAACGTTTTTGCACCGTAATTCCGTCCTAGTGAAAGGGCTTGATATTGCTCATGTTTACGCCTATTATAAAGATATAAATTTCGCTGATAGCGAAAAGATAACGAAAATTTAGGAGGCTTGCATATGAATTCGATCGGCGAAGCCATTCGAGGCACGCGAAAAAAACAGAAATTAACGCTCAAGAAGGTAGCTCAAGCAGCCTCTGTATCCTTATCTTTTCTCAGTGAAATTGAACGCGATAAGGCGAATCCGTCCATCAGTGTTCTGAAGCGCATAGCGAATGCATTAAACGTGAATTTTACCGATTTGTTCGGCGAGGAGAAGCGAAGCATTGTCGTTAGAAAAAACGAGCGCAAACCTTTGGTGCATTCCGAGGGATCCCGTATTACCTGGTACGCGCTCAGTCAAGGAAGCAGCAACCGGATGGGACCGATATGGGGAGTGTTGGAAGAAGGAGCAGCCTACGGCGACATCGGCGTCGGCCATAGCGATGGCGAGGAATTTCTATTTGTTCACTCCGGGCGACTGGAGTTTGTGCTTGGAAATGAACGTTATACGCTCGAAGAAGGGGACAGCATCTATTATGATGCCAGAATCCCCCATAGTTATAGGAATATCTGGGAAGGCGAAACGCTGCTAATAGCAGTTGCTACTCCGCCTACTTTTTGAGAGGAAAGTAGTGATTCCGAAAAACTCTAAAAATGATTCATGGAGGTAGAAC
>NZ_BIMB01000118.1 GCF_004000865.1 Paenibacillus elgii NBRC 100335
ACAAGACAACTTCTTCGATATCGGCGGACAGTCGCTGCGGGCGACGACGCTGGTAGCGAAAATGCATCAGGAGCTGCAAGTCAAAGTGCCGCTGCGCGACGTGTTCCATTACCCGACGGTCGAGCAATTGGCGCAGTCCATCGCAGGGATGGAGCAGGATGCTTACACCTTCATTCCGGCGGCCGACAAACGCGAGTATTATCCGGCTTCCTCCGCGCAGAAACGGTTGTACATGCTGAGCCATGTGCAAGGCGGGGAGACCAGTTACAACATGCCGGGCGTGATGAAAGTCGAAGGGCCTCTTGACCGCCGTAAGCTGGAAGACGCGTTCCGCAAGCTGATCGACCGTCATGAGACCTTACGCACCGGCTTTGAAATGGCGGACGGCGAGGTCGTTCAGCGAATCTACGAGGATGTGGAATTTGCCCTTGAGCATGTAAAGGCAAGCACCGAGGAAGCGGACGAGCATATCGGCCGGTTCATCCGGCCGTTCGATCTGGAGCAGGCGCCGCTGCTGCGGGCAGGCCTGATCGAGCTTGAGCCGGAACGGCATATTTTGATGTACGATATGCACCATCTGATTTCGGATGGCGTCTCGGCGGGAATTATCGTGCAGGAGCTTGCGCAGCTGTACGAAGGCGAAGAGCTGCCGCCGCTGCGGATTCAGTATAAGGATTACGCCGTATGGCAGCAGCAGGAGGTACAGAGCGAGCGTTACCTGCGGCGTGAGAACTACTGGCTTGACACGTTGGCGGGCGACCTGCCCGTGCTCGATCTGCCGCTCGCTTACCCGAGGCCTCCGGTGCGGAGCTTCGAAGGCGCGCTGCTTGACTTTGCCGTCGAGCCGACGGTGGCGGCGTCGTTGCAGCGGCTTGCGGCGGACACCGGCAGCACCATGTATATGGTGCTCATGGCAGCCTACACAGTGCTGCTCTCGAAGTACAGCGGGCAGGAGGATCTGATCGTCGGCACGCCGGTTGCCGGCCGGTTATCGGCGGAGCTGGAGCCGCTTATCGGGATGTTCGTCGGAACGCTGGCGATCCGCAACTATCCACGGAAGGACAGGACGTTCTACGAATACTTGCTGGAGGTCAAGGAGCGCACGCTGCAAGCGTTCGAGCACCAGGACTATCCGTTCGAGGAACTGGTGGAGAAGCTGAAGGTGAAGCGGGATGCGAGCCGCAATCCGGTGTTTGATACGATGTTTATTGTGCGCAACATGGAAACGCAGGAGGCGAAGCTCGATAAGCTGTCCTTCACCCCGTACGAACAGGATCACACCACGGCCAAATTCGATCTGACCTTGTCGATGAGCGCGGAAGAAGGCGAGATTCGAGGATCGTTCGAGTATTGCACCAAGCTGTTCGGCAAGAGCGTCATCGAACGGTTAACCGGCGATTTCTTGACGATTTTGTCCGAGATCGGTGCGAATCCGGAACTGGCCTTGAGCGAGATTAGCGTATCGGGTCACGTGAAACCGAATGCGGATGTGCTGGATTCGATCGACTTTGTGTTCTGATTACAGACAGACGTACAATCTGATTTCTTGACAGACGCGCCCCGTTTCTACTTGGGCGGGGCCGTTTATGCCGGCTTTACGAGTGTGTGTTTACGGATGATTCCGCGGCGCACACTCGTAAAGTATTATCCGGCCGTATCCAATCCATCCGGTTGCCCGTTGTCCTAAATATAGCAGGAGGGATGCAATTGACAGCCTTATTTGAAAAGGAAAAAGCTTACTGGAGCGGCAAGTTTGAGGGTGAGGATCATATCGCGTGCCTGCCTTACGACCGGATTGGGCCATTTTTGAACGGCGAGACCGACTCAGGCCTTGGAACAGGCGGCCTCCGCATGTATACCGGCTCGCTACCCCCGGATTTGTCCCAAAGGCTGATGTCCATCACCGGCGGATCGCCGTGGGCCGCGTTTATCGTTCTTTTGGCGGGGATCAAGAGCTTGCTGCATACATATACGGGCGAGGAAAATGTGGTGGTCGCCGTCCCGACGGTCGCGGATGCGAATCAGGGAGCTGCGCTGATTAACCCTTTGCTTCTATTAAAAAACAATGTCAATCATCAGACCGCTTTTAAAGCGCTGCTGGCCCAGATTAAATCGTCCGTTGGTGAAGCGATTGAACACCAAAATTTTCCTTTTTGGAATTACATTGAACAACTGCATGTGCCGCACGATTCGGAGGGCGTTCCCGTCATCCATACGGTCGTTGCGATGAAAAACCTGCATACGAACGATTACAAGGAACATGCGGCGGCCGAGCTGGAGCTACAATTTGAACTGGACCAAGCGGGGGTCCGATTAAACGTATCGTACGACGAGCAGCGCTATAGGGAAGAGACGATGGTCAGGTTTACGAATCGGCTAAATCGTTTTTTCGCCGCGGTATTATTCCAGCCGGAGCTTCGGCTTCAGGATGCGGACTTGTTAACGGAGGACGAAAAAGCGCAGATTGTCGGGCAATTTAATGCCACGGCGGCGGACTATCCTCGGGAGGATAGCATTGGCGGGTTGTTCGAGGCGCAGGCGGAGCGGACGCCGGAGCAGACGGCGGTTGTGTGTGATGACGTCAAACTGACCTATCGCGAGCTTAACGAGCGGGTGAACCGTCTGGCGCGGACGCTGCGGGTCGCAGGGGTGAAGCGCGACGAGCCGGTCGCGATCATGGCCGAGCGTTCCGACGAGATGGTGGTCGGGATGCTGGCGATTTTGAAGGCCGGAGGCGCGTACGTCCCGGTCGACCCGGACTACCCGGAGGAGCGCGTCCGTTACCTGCTGGACGATTCGGGGGCCAAGCTGCTGCTGACGCAGCGCCGGGAGCTGGTTCGTACGGAGTTTGCCGGGACGGTCGTC
>NZ_BIMB01000119.1 GCF_004000865.1 Paenibacillus elgii NBRC 100335
TTTCCACGTAACCAAAACAGCTATGCACTATACAGCCAAAACGAAGCCTTCAAAATAATGTAAACCAGCCCAATCATGAGTTCTATGAAAATTCAAATTTGAGAGGTTATAGTCGCCCGATTCATTCGGCACCGGGTAGGGCTATAAGAAAAAACCTTGAAGGATTCAATCCCCCAAGGTCTAATCACTAGGTTATATTTAATTCTGTTTTCATGACCTCAAGTGACACAATAATGTTTTTTATTTGCTCAGACGATAGTTCAAAAACATTAGCATGATAATGTTCAAGAAATTCGCTAAAGGATATGACTTGCTCATCTTCAGCAGGTTCTATATAGTGCCATTTGTAGCTTGGACTAATTTCAATATATAATTTTTCATTTTTTTGATATATCCATGTTTGGTGCTCTCTTGTTGACCACATCCAGTAGTTCCTGAATATATCTTCCTCATCATCTTCGGCCATATCCGATAAGTTATTTGTCCAAATATTCCATGCCTGCCCTAGATTACCCACCTCCAATTCAGAAGTTAGTTCAACTGGATTTTTTATTCCGTTATACAAAGTAATTATCGCTTCTTGAATTACATCTTCAAAAACATATTTTTTATCCTGATTATCCTGAAAAACCACAGTTACATTATCAAATTTATTGGTTATTGGTTTTTTTGATAGAAATTGAAAACTGGAATTGTTAGTAAAATGAACAGAAAAATAATTACTCATTTTATCTTTCCTTTCTTATTGACCAATCCTGCTTTTCTAAGAATAGCTTGCATTGTAGGAGTAAGTTCGCCCCATGACCTAACATGACCGTGATAAAGCCCCTCGCTTGTCCTGTCTAGCACAACAAACTCCCCATCACTTATTCCTATTCTTCGGTCGGTATTTGGCCCAATAGATAGTGAATTGTCCAAAGCTGTTTGTCCATCATTTGGTGCTTTATTCTTCACTCCGTTATTGGTTTCTCCATGGTAATCGGCATTTTCAAATTTTCCAAATGGACAATTTGAATTATGCACCCAAATCCCAAGGTCACTGACAAAGTAGGTATGGAACTCATCAACCGTCATGTTGTAAACCGTAACGTGTTTGTGCTCCAGTTCGATGCTCTCTACCTTAAGTGTATTCCCATCGCTCTGAACAAGCAAGTCACCGACTTTGAGGTCTTTTACATACGTCCATCCCTTATCTTTTACCCAAAACGGATGATTGAAGGTTGCTTCAATGGTTTGGCCGCCCACATGAATCTTATAAATCTCATCTGTTTCGTGATTGAACGTAGCCGTAACCTTTTTGTATGCTACCTCTCCAGTCTTTTCATCCTTGGCGAGAACCCTATCTCCGACTTCAATGTCTTCGATATTCTTCTCCCCTTCGTCTGTGAGGACTTTAGTTCCTGCTGTGAAACAATTACAGCCAATGGTCTTATTAGCGCCTTTACTCCAAGAACTTCCCATATTTGAGGCAGCATCAATCAATCCCATTCCTAATGCAATTTCTTCTGTATGTTCTGCATTCCATCTCATTACAACATCAGCCATAGCCATTCTAAAAGCTTGATTTCCCTTAGCTGTCATTTTGAGGAAATTTTGCGGCGTTTTTGTATACCAATTCTTATAAAAGTCATAATCAATTTCATTTGTACCCGCAATTCTTCTTACATTGTTACTATCGAAGTAGTAGGTCGCTGTACAAATCTCATCACCTGCAACACAATGACCACTCGGATCCGTATACCTCAACGGATTATTATACACATACGTATAAAGATTCAAACTCAGCGGATTATTTATATCCCCTTCATACGTATCCTCATTTATAAACCTGCCGACACTTGGGTCATACCATCTGGCGCGCAGATACTGCAAATTCGTACTGCTATCCCAGAACTCCCCGCTGTATCGGAATGGCTGCGGTACTTGCTCTGACGTACTGAGCGGATTACCCCAAATGTCATAAGTATACCGGTTAATGACATTGCCATTGCCATCGGCTAATCCCACAACATCTCCATGACCGTTGTGAAGGTAATATGTCTTGGAGCCGGCTGCATCTTGACGGGCTACCAAGCCGGTGCCACCACGGATGTATCTTGCTTTCATGGTCACGGTGCCGTTGCTGACCGTTCCCTCTGCAATCATATTAGCTCCGTCGTAGTAATAACGCGTTGTCTGTCCATTCTCCGTCCGCTCGTAGAGCATCCCATCCCCATTATAACGATAGGAGACGTTTTTACCATCATCAGTCGTCACTTGAACGAGTCGGTTGCGATCATCATATCGGTTATCGGCTCCGCTCATATCAATGCTCTTGCTGCTCTGCATCATTTGACGGTTGCTTCGGGAATCGTACGTATAAGCTTCATTAAATTGACTAGATTTTTCAATCCGGTCAAGCTTATCGTAGGAGAACGTATTCCCTTGGCCATTTTCGTTTTTACTTGTCTGGTTTCCGTTATTATCGTACGTATATCCGTACGAATTCACAGGCGCACCATACCTTGTTTGAGTAAGATTCAACAAATTGGCGCCATCGAATGTATAGCTCCATGCGATTCCGTTACGCTGGGTTACGTTGGATAACAAATTATTTTTCTTATAATCATAACTTGAATCCCAATCGGCAATAGCTGGACCTACGCCCTTCAGCCGGTTTCGGTTGTCATATCC
>NZ_BIMB01000120.1 GCF_004000865.1 Paenibacillus elgii NBRC 100335
GGCCCGTCCGCCGCTGCGGGAGGCGCAGCGCCCAAAGCCGCGGCCCCCGCGGCGCAGGCGACCGACTTTGCCATGGGCGACAAAGTGTCGCATGGCAAGTGGGGCACCGGCGTCGTCGTCGCCATCAAAGGCTCGGGCGACGACACCGAGCTGCAGATCGCTTTCCCGGCCCCCGTGGGCGTCAAGCGGCTGCTGGCCAAATTTGCGCCGATCACCAAGCAGAGCTAAAACGCCAGGCAAGGCAGCCCTTATATCCCGTAGCCATGAGAGGATGAATTTCCGATGCCGGACGCTTTGGAAACGATGAAAACGCTCATCGAAGAGATCAATAAACATAATTACGCTTACTACACGCTGGATCAGCCTTCTCTCACGGATGCCGAATACGATGCGCTCTATGATAAGCTGGTTCAACTGGAAGCCGAAGCCGGCACCGTGCTGCCTTACTCGCCCACGCAGCGGGTAGGCGGCGAGCTGCTCAAAGGGTTCGAGCCGCACCGGCATCTGGCCCGGCTCTGGAGCCTGGACAAGGCGCAAAACCACGACGATCTGATGGCGTGGCATACGCGCGCGCAGAAGCTGGTGAACGACTACAATACGCAGCATCCGGACGATCCGCTGCCGCCTTTATCCTTTGTCGTGGAATTGAAATTCGATGGCCTGACGCTGAATCTGACCTACGACCGCGGCGAGCTCGTGCAGGCGGCCACCCGGGGCAACGGTGTCGTCGGCGAAGGGATTCTCGCCAATGTCAAGACGATTCGTTCCGTGCCGCTGCGTATTCCATATACCGACGGGATTATCGAGGTGCAGGGCGAGGGCATTATGAACCTGTCCGTGCTCGAAGCCTATAACGCGACCGCGGCCGAGCCGCTCAAAAACGCGCGCAACGCCGCCGCAGGCGCACTCCGCAACCTGAATCCGAAAGTCACAGCGGAGCGCAAGCTGAACGCTTATTTTTACAACATCGGCTATGCCGACTCTTTGCAATTTCAGAATCATCAGGAAATGGTCGACTTTTTGCACGACAACCAGTTTAAAATCAGCCCGTTCGTCAAATTCGTCGATAGCATCGACGCGGTGGAGGAAGAGCTGGAGAAGCTGGTCGCCATGCGCAATACGCTTGATTTTCTGATTGACGGACTTGTCGTAAAAATAACGGATATGCGCACTCGCGAAGTGCTAGGATATACTGACAAATTCCCGCGGTGGGCGGTGGCCTATAAGTTTGAGGCCGAGGAAGCCGTGACGACGCTGCTCGACGTAAGCTGGAACGTGGGCCGGACCGGCAAAGTGACGCCGCTCGCCCGGGTGGAAGCCGTCGATATCGGCGGGGTGACCGTACAGAACTGTACGCTTAACAACATGGACGACATCGAGCGCAAAAATCTAAAGTTTGGTTTAGGCAGTCTTGTCTACATCCGGCGTTCCAACGACGTCATTCCGGAGATTCTCGGCAAGGTGACCGAAGAAGCCGACGGCAGCGAAATTGTGCCTCCGGCGGTGTGCCCTTCCTGTGGACACGATCTGGAGAAAAAGGGTCCGCATCTGTTCTGTACGAATAAAGTGGACTGCCGTCCGCAGCTTGTGGGGCGCATTGCCCATTTCGCCTCCCGCGATGCGATGGACATTGAGACGTTCAGCGAGAAGACGGCCGAGCAGCTCTACGATTCGCTCGACGTGCGCGATCCGTCCGATCTGTACTATTTGACGTTCGACGATCTGATCAAGCTGGAACGCTTCGGGACCAAGAAGGCCGAGAATTTGATCGCCGCCTTCGAGAAAAGCAAGCAGCCCGATCTGGCATCGTTCCTATATGCTCTCGGCATTCCGAATACGGGCAAGACGACGACCAAGGAGCTTGCGGAGCATTACCGCAGTCTCGAGAAGCTGATGCAGGCGGAGCCGGAGGAGCTGATCACGCTGCCGGATATCGGCGGCATCGTTGCGGAGAGCATCGTCGGCTTCTTCCGCGACCCGGCCATGCAGCGAAGCATTGAGCGATTGCTGGCCGCGGGCATACAGCCGGTGAGCGAAGAAGCGCCTGCGATCGTCGACGAAAGCAGTCCGTTCTTCGGCAAAACGGTCGTCTTAACGGGTACGCTCACCATCATGGGGCGGGACGAAGCCGCCAAGAAGCTGGAGAAGCTGGGCGCCAAGGTGACCGGCAGCGTGTCGAAGAAGACCGACATCGTCATCGCCGGGGAGAACGCTGGCAGCAAGTTAACCAAAGCCCAAGAGCTGGGCATCCGTATTATTGATAACGAAGAGGAGCTGCAGCAGCTGTTAGGAGACGTTTAAGTACGCTTCACGCTGTACAGCACAAAACCGCCGGTTCCGGTAAAGGAGCGCGGCGGTTTTTCGTTTTCAGCAAGAGCTATGGAATGCCCACTAAAATGGGCGCCGATTGGCGAGAAATGGACCAGATTTACGTTTTCCAAAATTTATGGTTGCATTCGACCCGGCATCTGTGATACATTATTGCTTGTCGCCGCGAAAGGCAGTCAGCCTTGAACGAGCGGCCAACGAAAAAAAGTAGTTGCAAAGCTCGTCCTGATGTGATAAGATTAGATCTTGTCACGGCAGAACAGAATAGTGACGAAAGCTCTTTGAAAACTGAACAAATGAGAACGAAATGCCAAGCGTTAACAAGCATTTGAGCTAT
>NZ_BIMB01000121.1 GCF_004000865.1 Paenibacillus elgii NBRC 100335
CAAGCGGTGCCGATCGGCCGTCCGATTGCGAATTCGACGGCTTATGTGGTCGACCGTGGGATGAAGCTGCAGCCGGTCGGAGCGTGGGGTGAACTGATCGTCGGCGGAGACGGGGTGGCGCGGGGGTACCTGAACCGCCCGGAGCTGACGGCGGAGAAGTTTATCGCCAGCCCGGTGCGCGAGGGAGAACGCTGCTACCGGACGGGAGACTTGGCGCGCTGGCGTGCGGATGGGACGCTGGAGTATAAGGGCCGGATCGACGAGCAGGTGAAAATCCGGGGCTACCGGATCGAGCTGGGCGAGGTGGAAGCGCAGTTGCTGCGCGTGGAAGGCGTGCGGGAAGCGGTGGTCATCGCACGGGAAGACGAGCAGGGGCAAAAGCAGCTGTGCGCTTACTTTACGGCGGAGAGCGAATTAAGCGCAGGCGAAGTGCGCAGCGCATTGTCGCAGGAGCTGCCGGGATACATGGTGCCGTCGTATTTCGTGCAGATGGAGCGGATTCCGCTGACACCGAACGGCAAAGTGGACCGCAGAGCGCTTCCGGCCCCAGAAGGAAGCATGCAGACGGGAACGGAGTACGTGGCCCCGCGGACCATGCTGGAAGAGCAATTGGAGCATATTTGGAAAGACGTGCTGGAGCTTCCGGCCGTGGGGATCAAAGACAATTTCTTTGATCTCGGCGGGCATTCTTTGCGCGCGACCAACCTCGTTTCCATCATTCAAAAAGAAATGCAGAAGAATGTGCAGCTTCGCGATGTGTTCCAGCATCCGACCATCGAACAGCTTGCGCAGGTGATCGAAGCGATGGAACAAACTGCGTACGCCTCGATATCAGTTGCCGCAGAGAGCGACCATTATCCGGTGTCCTCTGCTCAAAAACGGATGTACCTGCTGCAGCAGTTCTCAGGCGCCGGGCTTAGCTATAATATGCCGGGCGTGATAAAGCTGCACGGGCCGCTCGACCGGGTCCGGATGGAGGAGGCGTTCCGCCGTCTCATCGCGCGTCATGAAACGCTGCGCACTAGCTTTGACACGGTCAACGGCGGCGAACCGGTTCAAAGGGTGCATCAAGAGGTCGCTTTTTCCGTCGAGTTCATGCAGGCGGGAGAAGAAGAAGCCGCCGAACTCGTCCAACGGTTCGTGCGCCCGTTCGATCTGACGCATGCTCCACTGTTTCGGGCCGGGCTAATCGAAACCGGGCAGGATCGCCATATTTTGATGTTCGACATGCATCATATTATTTCCGACGGAACGTCCATAGGCGTTCTCGTTCAAGAGTTTGTCCGGCTATACGGACGGGAGGACCTGCCGCCGCTTCCGATTCAGTATAAGGACTATGCCGTATGGCAGCAGGGACAAAAACAAAGCGAGCGTTACCGCCGACAGGAGAGCTATTGGCTGGACGTTTTCTCCGGGGACCTGCCCGTGCTCGACCTGCCGACCGATTACGCGCGTCCCGCGGTACGAAGCTTTAGCGGCAGCGTATATGAGTTTGTCCTGGATCGCGGACAAAGCGAAGGACTCCGGCGGCTGGCGGCGCAAAGCGGGACGACGCTGTACATGGTGCTGCTTGCGGCATATACCGCATTGCTCGGCAAATACAGCGGGCAGGAGGACATCGTCGTCGGGACCCCGATTGCGGGACGGCCGCACGCGGACTTGAGCGGCTTGATCGGCATGTTCGTCAACACTTTGGCGATCCGGAATTATCCGTCAGGGGAGAAGACGTTCCTTGCTTATTTGCAGGACGTCAGAGAACATGCGCTGTATGCTTACGAAAACCAGGATTACCCGTTTGAAGAACTGGTCGAGAAGCTCAGTATCCCGAGAGATATGAGCCGCAACCCGCTGTTCGATACGTTGTTCGTACTGCAAAATACGGAGCAAAAGGAGCGGCGGATCGACAATCTTCAATTGGCACCTTATCCGCAGGAGCATACGGTGGCGAAGTTCGACTTGAGCTTTCATGCGTCCGAGGATGGGGAAACGATCGGCTGCGGCTTCGAATACGCCACTGCGCTTTACAAGCGGGAGACCGTAGAGCGGATGGCGGAGCATCTGATCCGGCTTATCGATGCGGTCGTCGCGGATCCGCAAACAACTCTATCGGCGATCCAGATCGCTACACCGCAGGACAAAACTCAGATTGTCGAGCAATTCAACGCGACGGCGACGGATTATCCGCGGGAGCAGAGCATTGGCGTGCTGTTCGAGGCGCAGGTGAAGCGGACGCCGGAGCAGACGGCGGTTGTATGCGAGGGCGTTAAGCTGACCTACCGTGAACTAAATGAGCGGGCGAACCGTCTGGCGCGGACGCTGTGGGTCGCAGGGGTGGAGCGCGATGAGCCTGTTGCGATTTTGGCCGAGCGTTCCGTCGAGATGGTAGTTGGGGTGCTGGCGATTTTGAAGGCCGGAGGCGCGTACGTGCCGATCGACCCGGACTACCCGGAGGAGCGCGTCCGCTACCTGCTGGACGATTCGGGCGCCAAGCTGCTGCTGACGCAGCGCCGGGAGCTGGTGCGCACGGACTTTGTCGGAACGGTCGTT
>NZ_BIMB01000122.1 GCF_004000865.1 Paenibacillus elgii NBRC 100335
GCCTGTTTCAGCTGGTCTTACATCACTTAGCAGATTACCCGCTGCATCATAATATTGAACGACCAGTTGAACTTTGCCGCTGGATAAAGCCGTAATATTTACCCGACCCTTAATTTCATAGGTACTATTCCCAGTTACGGCCACTTCTTGGTAAACTCCTCCCAAGCCTTCCACTGATATTTGTTGCGCGCGGCTTCCAGATACTACTGGCGTCGTAACCACCTTAAAGTCTCCCGCTGCCCCATATCTTGTCCATCCATCCGCTATTCCGTTTGTTCCTGTGTAGGTTTCGAAACTGGAGTTTATAAGAAGGTTACCTGTACTATGCTTTCTTATTCTATTTCCATTTACATCGTAATCGTGATATATGGTTCCGTTAGAATTAGAAACCTCTACTAACTGACCTCTAGTATCGTATTGATATTTTGTATCGCCGTTTGCTGCCATTGTTGGTGAACCGTATGTAATCATTAGCATGAAACATAGTAAAAATGATATGATTCGTTTTTCCATGACTACCTCCATATAAGATTTTGATGTTGAATATTCAAAATATTGCCCCGCTAAATTATACCTTCGGCTGATGATCTCTGTATATATCAGTTCAATGAAAAAGACAATCGCCACGAAAAGTTTGATCTTTAATCTTGTACTCCACCAAACAAGCTCAAGAATCTCCATGAAAACCGCTTTTACGGGCTAAAAAGAAACCACAGTACGAGGGATAGTCGCATTGCGGCACTTTTAATTTTTAACTGATCTATTAAAATAATTGCCTCATTAATATTATTATTCCTTTCTCTATTTTTTCTTCAAGTAAGTTAAGATCCATCAGTAAAGTCCCCTTTGTTTACATAGCTTCTGCTGCGTCATCAATATCATTTCCACATATTCATGTTTACCAACTCTGTGCCTCAAATTTTTCTTTTTTTATAAAAATTTTCGGAACCTGAGACAGCAACGAGTCTCTTAAGCTCTCCATTGTCAAAACCGTTCCAGTTATCGTCATGTCCTAAATTTATAGAACCCTCCGTGTCACAATCATCTTCATGAGCATTCTTTCTATCAGCATATACGCAATAATGTCCCGTCGGATCAATATTTCTCAACGGGTTGTTATGCACATACGTATACATATTCAAACTAAGCGGGCTGGCAATATAAGCGACCATCCCAAGTAAAAGGGCAACAACTGTTTTCCAATTGCTGCCCAACTATCATTATATCATCCTGCTTGCTTTATGGATACTTCTGGAATTATGTATGCTGCTTTCGTTCTCATCAGGTAATGGACAACATTGACCAGTTTACGCATGATGCATACAATCGCTTGCTGCTTCGTCTTTCCTGCTGTCAGCTTCTGCTCATAGTAAGCATGAAAGTAGGGGTTACGCGGCTCTTTCTTGTTGCGAGTTACAGCGATCTGACGAATCGCAAGGTTCTTGATGATGTCGTGAAGCTCCCTGTTCCCTTGCTTGCTCTTGTAGTTCCTGACCTTGTTCCCTGAACCGCATAAAATCGGTGCAATCCCTGCGAATCTTGCCAATTTATCAGGCGTAGCGAATCGGTGTATGTCGCCAATCTCAACCACCAGTTCTGCCACTGTAACTACATCAATGCCTGTCATCGTTTCCAGTTGGAAGCCTAGTTGCTTAATCAGCCCTCCAATTTCTTCTTCAATCTGGGCTAACTCCTGCTGATTAAAACGTATGCTTCGGACAAGGCTTTGTACAATGAAATCACGTTTGTCCTGAAAATCTCGATATGTATCTCCGTCCGCTTCAATAAGGGACAAAATTTGTGCTGCTTTCTTATGGGATAATCCATTGTTGCTATGACTTCTTAGAAATTCGGCTAATGTCGCTTCTTCCATGTCCTTCAAATGTCTTGGAGAAGGATACGCATCCCAGAAGCTCAAGGCCGTTTTACCGTCTATTTCGGAGAAGAATTTTTTATAACTTGGATAATGATAGCCTAATTGCTGATGCAAGTTTTTGATGCAGCCGGATAGGACTTTTACGACTCCTTTTCTACGTGTGACAAGCTGGCTTATGGCCCAATATAAATCAATTGGCTTTGCATCCGGCAATTGAAGCAGCTCGTCTTTCAACACTCTTACTACACACTCGGCATCCCAACTGTCGGACTTTTGAACCGTAATATGGCTTTTACGCCCAGCCGTGGAAAGCTTCGGATTGACTTCTTTCACCCAACGTTTATTCTCCGTCAAGTAGACCGCCAATGCTCTGCCAAGCCCTCCGACATCTTCCAGCCCGTAAACAACGGATAGCCCTTTTTTCGTATGCTTCTTTACTTCCTTCTCAAGCAAAGGGAAGGCAGACGGCTTATTGTCAAACTTAATTTCGCCTAGCTTCTGATTCCAGCAATCGATAAAAACCGCTGTGTGATGCTGTTTGTGCAAATCGATGCCCACATAAATGAATTTGTCTTGTTGTACGATACTG
>NZ_BIMB01000123.1 GCF_004000865.1 Paenibacillus elgii NBRC 100335
AGCGGTCAGGGGCTCTTTCGTTTTCACTGGTAAGTTGCGGAAAATGTACGTTGAAATTTTCGCTGTTCGGACGTATAATGAGAACACACATTCGTATACTTCAAGGGGTGTTCTCGATGAATCGAACGGCGACAAATGAAGAGCTGCTTCGCGATTCCGTTCTGCTGCCACATGCACTGACCCTGGTCGAAGAGGAGGCCGGGACAATTTCCACCTCAAGAGATCTAATCCGACGGCTACATATTGTGGCCGCGAAAGTGATCCACGTCCGGCTGACGAATGAGCTGGCCGGTGTACGGAAGGAAATGCGGCAGCGCGGGATACGGGCGGAAAAGATCGATATTAGCCGCGAGGAAGCGAAAGCGTTTATTGCTGAAAAGCTGGCGCGACACATTCGAGATATCACGGAAAAGTTGCGGCAGCAGAGTGCCAGTAAATGACGAAAATCCCCAGCTATTCACTAGCGGGGATTTTTCTATGTTCTAGCGCCGTCCACTTCCGAATATAACGATGTATGCAGCTTAGCGATTTCAAATCTAATATGTGGGAGGGTGTTTGAGATGAGTTTTAGCTTTCAAGGGCAAGGGTTAAAAAAAACAATCGCAATACTTCTGTGCGCTGTTTGTTTCACGGGCTTAGGCACAAGGGAGGCTTTGGCTTATCCTCTTGAGACTCGTTGGGATTGCAGCGATAAACTTTATTACTGTCAAGCAGCCGATCTGGTGCCCGGACTTTCATTTTACCAGAACACTACTACTCTCTATGTTCCCGAAGGGACTCTAATTTCATACCATTACAAGGATAATAGGCCGGAAAACCCCTATGATGAATCATTCACGAAAATTGAACTTTCATATCACGACGATAAGGGCCAAGATAAATATGTTGCTTACCATGAAGTCCGCCGTAGAGGTGGCGAAGCCGGAGGAGAGGTGATTGCTGCGCCGAAATCGAACGGTTATTATCTCACTATACAATGTTGGAATTGGAGTGAAGTCGACGAATGTCGCGGCTCAGGCTACTTACGCACATTGAAATGAAATAATACGGCCTATCAAACCGAAATCCCCACCGGCTTCGTAAGGCTGGCGGGGATTTCTATATCCCAGCAGCTTGTGCCGGTAGGTTTCGGCCCGTTCCTTGCGGGCCTTGTCAGGTGGGAATATCGTTTAAAAATCTTCGTAAATCACCCCCGATCCATTTTGTCTGTCTGGCAATCACCTCGATTTCCGCCGCGTTTAAGTTTGGGAGGGGCCGAAGCCCCCAGAATTATTTCCGCGCCTCCAGGATCGCGGCCGCAAGCTCGAATCCGTAGCTTACGCCCTTTGCAAATTCCTGCCCGGCTTCGTCGGTCCGTTCCAATGCTTCGGCACCCCAGAACTTTTGAAGCGCCAGAAAGTCATTTTTGAGCGTCCTCAGCTCTTCGACGCGAACGGTTATCAATTAAATCACCCCTAATTCGCGGTTATGGATCTGGTTTAGTTCTTTTAAAACCGATTCACCCTTCGCGATTACTTCCACGATTTGCTCTTTGCTCATGCGGTTTATTTTCGTAGGGAAAGCGGAGAACGTGCCAAGAAAAGTAAGGTCGTAGATGCTATTTAATTTACCGCCCGAGCGGATGCAACGAGCTTCCATCTTGTCCCCCTTGATTACTTCGACGGCTTCTGCAATCCATTCCCGGCATTGTTTCGCTGCCTTATGAATTTCCTTGATCGTTTCCAGTGCTTCTTTCCGCGTCATCCTGCATACCTCCCCGCGCTTATGGCTCGCCGGCCATTACTTCCGCAACACATTAATGAGACCCACCACCGAGAGGACTAAAACCGGAACCCAAACGATCCAAAAGAGTTTATCCATGCCTAATCCCTCCATTTATTTTAATCTTGCGATATGTTAAGATTGGGAGGAGAGGGCCGGGTCGCTTCCGACCCTCTCTAGGGAACCTATTTACGTTTGCCGGGGTGGCTGCGTTTTTTGGTTCCTTTTTTGTTTTTCTGACGGCTGCCGTTTTTTAATGAAATGATGGCTGTTACTAGCTGGATCAGCGCCGTAAGAAGAAGTACCCAATCCTTCATATTTTCTTGTTCACCTCCTTTCTATCTTTATTATATACTGGTACCAGTATATGGTCAAATGTTTTTATACTTGTACCAGTATATTTATTTCTGTTATGATGTAAGAGAAAGGAGGTACGGATCATGGTGGAAAAAAAGCAGAACGCCGCCACGCGGGCGAAGGAAAAATACAATGCCGCTCATTACGACCAGGTTAAATTCGTCGTCAAAAAAGGTGGGCGGGACACGATCGATGCTGCTGCAGGGCAGGCCAAAATGAGCAGGAACGCTTACATTTTGGAAGCGATCAAAGAAAAGATGGAGCGAGACGGATTTGACGGGTATCTCGATTTCGCGGCAGAGGAGGAATAGCG
>NZ_BIMB01000124.1 GCF_004000865.1 Paenibacillus elgii NBRC 100335
ATAGGCGTCCAATAGTTCCATTAAGCCATTGATCAAGAAATCCGAAGGATCTTTCTTATAAATGCTGTATGTCGGCTGTTCAATAGATTTTACGTCAACGTTGAATTTCTTAAATTCACGATGAACCAAAACTTTAACGATGTCGCTTCTCCACAGGCGGTTTGTGTTCAGAACGACAACATGAGCGATAGAACGAGTAGAGAGGAGGGAGAGCATATTCTGAAATCCTTCTCGGTCTACTTCCAAAGCATTCTCGTCTACTTTTGCACCGCTGATACCTTCGTCCACAAACACATGAAGCAGGTTCCATCCTTGCTGCTGACAATGCGCTTCGATTTCTTCCCGTTGATACGACAAGCTGTAACCATCTCTCGCTTGCCCTGTTGTTGAGACTCGAACATAACCAAGGAAGAGGGTAAAAGAAAAACCATAACGCAAGAGCTAGTCACGTCATGGTTAACAAATGATTTCTATTTAATTCATAGCCCACTCTCTAAAGATTCTTAAAATTTCATTTAAATTTAAAGGACCACCTACACCGATAAATGTATCATTCTTGACCTTACAACTAAGCCAGTCATCTTCATTCCGTTCAATTTTTAAATCTTTAAATCCCTTTGTTAACAAAGGGGTATCCGTTAAATCTACCTGTAAGTACCATCCTGGATTATCAATTGTATCAATCTTAATTCCAAATCCATGCTCCCAGTCACCATCACATTGTTCAGAATACCACCGCTGTAGCCATTCTATATTACTCAAATAAAACACCTCTTTATTATGGTTTTCCAGGAATCTCCCAAGGGTAAGGCTTTCTTACACCACCCGGAACACTCGGGTCATTAACATGTGGTGTGTCAACCATCTCGCCAGTTTGTTTATTATAATGACCTGCTCCTTGGCTATCGTATCTTTTTCCTGGAGAGAATGGATTCGGATTTCTAGGGTCAGACTTATTCCATAGTTGCCAATTAGTAATTTCCCCAGTATTAGCGTCACGTTTATACGTTGAGTGCTCTCCAGTAGCCTCAGGATCGTATTTCATATTATTCTTACTTTTTCCTCCAGTTTTCGCGCCAGCACCAATATTACCCACACCGGGTCCCATGCCACCCAAGATTGGTCCCACTTCACCCATAAATTGTACTTCTTCAGAAGAATTCTCGATATTTTTAGCGATTGAACGGTTTACACTTAGAACCCAGTCAGCTCTTGATTCATTTTGTATCCTCTTTTTTGCCCAAGCGCCATCTCCGTCATCTTTCAAAGCTGTGTTTAAAAGGTACTTAGCTTCATTTTTATCTAAGAATGAATTCTGCATTACATAATTTACTGCCCAATCATAATTCCCCGCACTCGTTGCCCCTCTATTTGCAAGGTAAGTAGCCTGGTTATAGCTTATGTACGCATTTCCACTCGGGTCAGTACGGGTTAATGGATTATTATGCACATACGTATAAAGATTCAAACTCAGCGGATTGCTTATATCCCCTTCATACGTATCCTCATTTATAAATCTGCCGACACTCGGATCATACCATCTGGCGCGCAGATACTGCAAATTCGTACTGCTGTCCCAGAACTCCCCGCTGTATCGGAATGGCTGCAGTACTTGCTCCGACGTACTGAGCGGATTCCCCCAGATGTCATAAGTATACCGGTTAATGACATTGCCATTACCGTCCGCTAATCCTACAACATCTCCATGACCGTTGTGAAGGTAGAATGTTTTGGTGCCGCTAGCATCTTGACGGGCTACTAAGCCGCTACCACCACGGATATATCTTGCTTTCATCGTCACGGTGCCGTTGCTGACCGTTCCCTCTGCAATCATATTCGCTCCGTCATAGTAATAGCGCGTCGTCTGTCCATTCTCCGTCCGCTCGTAGAGCATCCCATCCCCATTATAACGATAGGAGACGTTCTTGCCATCATCGGTTGTCACTTGAGCGAGTCGGTTGCGATCATCATATCGGTAACCGGCTCCGCTCATATCGATGCTCTTGCTGCTCTGCATCGTTTGACGGTTGCCGCGGGTATCGTACGTATAAGCTTCATTAAATTGACTGGATTTTTCGATCCGGTCAAGCTTATCGTAGGAGAACGTATTCCCTTGGTCGTTCTCGTTTTTGCTTGTCTGGTTTCCGTTATTATCGTACGTATATCCGTACGAATTCACAGACGCACCATACCTTGTTTGCGTAAGATTCAGCAAATTGGCACCATCGAATGCGTAGCTCCATGCGATTCCGTTACGCTGGGTTACGTTGGATAACAAATTATTTTTCTTATAATCATAACTTGCATCCCAGTCGGCCATAGCTGGACCTACACCCTTCAGCCGGTTTCGGTTGTCATACCC
>NZ_BIMB01000125.1 GCF_004000865.1 Paenibacillus elgii NBRC 100335
ATCTGCAAACCGTCCGTCCCCGTATCCTTCCATTTGTCCCATCCATCTGCTGTTCCGTTAGTTCCCGTTACAATCTCAAAACTGGAATTAACCAATAAGTTATTTGTTTTACTTTTGCTTACCAAGTTTCCTATTGCATCATACTGATATTCAACAGCACCGTTAAAATCATTCGCTTCAATTAGCCTACCGTTTTTATCGTAAAAATACTTTGTGGCCACGTTTGCTACCGTAATTGGAGCAATGAGTGTAATCAAAAACATAGCACTTAAGAAGATGGATATGATTTTCTTCAGCATAGTACCTCCAATAAATTCTATTTCTGTATAGGAGCTTTTTCCCGCTGTTAAATTATACCTTCGTTAATTATTGCTGTATACAAAGGAGTTTTGAAAAATAAATAGTGTGCGAACCAAAAACAAACGGATAGATGCCTATCTTGGGAAGAGGCTCATTTTGTTAGTTGGTTAATTACTTTTTTTGAAAGTAACTTTAGACCTTTTCCAAATCTCATTCTCCCCCACCCGATGTATGAGCGATGCATAATGCGCGAGGGCAGAGGGGGTCATAAGACCATAACAAAGAAAACCACAATACGAGTTCAAGTCGCATTGTGGTGGAAGTAGTGAATCATTTAAATTATAAAAATATCAAATATTATTATTAATATGCCCACAATAATCCCCATATAGCCGCCGTATATAATCCCATTGCGACTAACCCTTGACCTCCTTATTTTTAATAAAAAATCAGGGAAAGTTATCTGAACTATTCCTGAAATAATCGAGATAATACCGACTAATGATAAAGGGCTCATTCAATTCCCCTCTAAGTTTTGTTCTCTTATCCGACGACGAGGCAAAATAAGGCTTATCATTTAAAGTTTACATACCATTTCCACTTAAAAGATCAAAAACTCTTGGGCTCTTGGCGCACCAACATATCCCGGGGCTACGAGTCCATATGTAATATTTCGAATAGGACCAGACTCTACAACAACGATAGTACAGAGCATAAAAAAAGGAAACTCAATTCAAGTGTTAGTAACATTGTGTTTCCATAGAGATTATTTAACTTTTTGTTTTTATAATCCATCCATAAAGAGCAACAAATATTAACACTTCAATGAGTAGTTGATATGAAAATCCAATAACATATAACGAAAATAAAAAAACTAAAATATTAAAAATTAAAGCCAAATACATAGATGTTTTAGAATTGTAACCCACAATATAGTTATTAATAAGATACATTATATTTAGAATTGGAAGACCAATCAACAAAGTGAGGTTCAAATGCCTCCCCCTTTCTTAAGCGGCTAGTCATACCGTAAAACAATTTTATGTAAACTGGCACGTTACCAGTTTTTTTTATTATCCTTACACTCTCAGTTGCCGGAATGACATACTGTTTAGTTGCGAGCATCTTATCTCATTCCCTTTGCACATAATCATCCTCTTCCGGAGCTCGCGGCACGACGAGCATAAATCCCCTTACCGCCTTCTGACCCCGCTTCAGATGTTGAACCAGCAGTCAAGCGCTCTACTTGACGGCTGGTTCAACATCTGAAAATCTCTTAAAGGCGGAAGGGGTTATGAAACTAACATTTTGCATTGTACCCACCCAGTAGAGCGAAGAGCCAAGCAAATTTTGTTTATTTAAACTTATTTCGGTGAAAAAACCATGGAAGACATTATCCATAAGTGTTACTGTAAGAATTGTCGTATATTACCGAAAAGGAGTCAATCTATGCATTGGAGATGGAGAAAGAAGATTTCAACTTTAGTAGTAAGTACAGTTTTACTATCATTAATACCGTTTGGAGGTGTTAATGCATCATCTCCACTACTATCATTGGATAGTCCTTATCAGTCTGTTACCCCAAGTATTTTCCAAACATTAAATCATTCAACGAGTCCATCTGCTGATGTAATTCCTAATCAATCCTCAAATAGCGTGGATACCGGAGGCTATAGTTATTTTTACGACAATTCAGGATGGTTAAGTTATAGCTTGCTTCCTTCGGGAGATTTTTTGAATTATCAATACGACTTTAATGGAAATATTTCGAGGAAAATTAAAACAAGTTACAGAGCTTTTGCATCGTCGAATATAGCTGGTTGGGAAGCGTACAAAGTAACGGATAACAATCCGAGCACCGTATGGTCAAGTGTACCTCGTAGCGGTGAGTTAAACAGCGAGTGGATTGCTTTGGATTTAGGAAGCACCAAGTTCATCGGCAGTGTGAGCCTAACCCCAAGAGGCACATTGAGTTTTCCGAAGGACTTTAAACTGCAATCAAGCAAC
>NZ_BIMB01000126.1 GCF_004000865.1 Paenibacillus elgii NBRC 100335
CTGTATCGTTTAAAGAAATATAGCGACATCATGCTGTAAATGCACGTACTTAGAGAGTTGATGCAAACTGATTAATGAATTTTTAAGAGAAGGGCCAAATGTTCAAGTAGACAGATATTCGGGTATGGTACGAACGAGGTGCCATACATAGACCGATGACATTCAAGGGGGATTTCTCCATGTTAATTCCCACCTGCATTAAAAAATGGGGGATGATTCTTTTATGCTTATTAATAGTCACGTCATTACCACCCATTACGGAGGCTTCAAGCAACGCTAGTTACAGGTACTTGTATGATAGCTCTGGCAGGCTAATCAGTGCCCGGTTATCAGACGGGAAAGTTATTGAGTATCAATATGATTCCAATGGAAATCAAGTGGGAAAAGAAACTACGGGTAATTTGTTGATTAATTCCGGATTTGAGCTTTATAAGGGGAATGATGGTGTCGCTGAGGGGTGGAGATTATGGAATGCTCCAGGAAGCCAGGTTTCAGCGGAGGTGGTGCAAACTCCTGTTGAATCAGGAAAAAAAGCACAAAAGGTTGAAGGCTCAAAACTCCCGGCAAACGGAGGAGTGTTTTTATCTCAGGATCTGGATATTCAAGCGAACAAGCCATATTTAGTAAATGGTAGAATCTTCTCGCAAAGCTTGAGCGATGCTAAGGTTATGCTTTATGTTGACTTTTATTCGAGCGAGTGGATTTCTAACAAGGCAGTTGAATTAAAGACGAACCCAGGTTATTTGACGGTCAGTATGGATGGAATAGTTCCAACAAACGCAACCAAAGCTACTGTCAGCGTCGCGATCATAGGAACCGGTAACGGAGGAAGTGGTACTGTCTATGTCGATTCGATGAATCTGCATTATGATAAAAGTAATCTGCTTATTAACGGTGAGATGGAGTCGTATACAGGAACCAACGGTGTGGCAGATGCCTGGAGGCTATGGAATCTCCCAGGAAGTCATGCAGCCGCTGAAATAGTACAAACCTTCGTTTCATCTGGTAGAAATGCACAAAAACTCGAAGGCGCGAACCTTCCAGTTAACAATGGGGTATTCTTATCTCAGGATTTGGCTATTCAGGCGAGTAGACCGTACGTTGTTCACGGTAGAATCTTTCCGAATACCTTGCGTAATGCCAAAGTTATGCTTTATGTCGATTTTTATTCAGATGTTTGGATTTCCAATAAAGGAATAGAGCTTAGTAACACCTCGGGGTATTTCACCGTGAGTATGAACGGAATAGTCCCACCAGCCGCAACCAGAGCTACTGTCAGTGTCGCGATCGTGGGAACCGGTAGCGGAGGAAGCGGAATGGTATACGTTGATTCCATGAACCTACAATATGATAGTAGCAACTTGCTAGTTAATAGCGAGATGGAAATGAACACAAGAGGAAATGGGATAGCAGATGGATGGAGATTATGGAACGTTCCAGGAAGCCAAGTGGCTGCTGAGACAGTACAAACCCCTGTTTCGTCTGGTAGAAGGGCACAAAAACTGGAGGGTACAAATCTTCCCGTAAATGGAGGAGTATTTTTATCTCAGGATCTGGCCATTCAAGCGGGCCGTCCATTCGTACTGAATGGCAAAGTTTATTTTGAAAAGAAAAATAACGCCAAAGTACTGCTTATTGTTGATTTTGCTTCCAATGCTTGGATTTCCAATAAAGTTGTTGAACTTACGGACCCTACTTCTGGATACGTCTCGCTCAATATGGATGGTACCATTCCATCGAATGCGACTTCGGCAACAATCAGTGTAGCAATCATTGGAACTGGTAATGGAGGGAGGGGAACAGCGTATGTAGATTCTATGAGCTTTAACTAGCATCGTACGCACCCGGTAATATCTGCGGCATATCTATTTACAAACAGTGTTAAGGAGCCAAACCATGAAAAAACTACTAAGACATGTCTTGTTATTCACTCTAATTGCTCAAACGCTATCCCCTGCGGCATTAACTTACGCTAATGAGGGAGCGGCAGCAGTTCCAACTACGAATCAAGCTGCAACCAAAGAAGTTCTAACCATCGAATGGTTAAGCCGAAAATACAATGTACCTGAAAGCAGTCTATTAAATGAGTTGAATAAAGGATATTCAATGTATGATATCCATTCTGCTTTGCAGACAAGGACAGAACCGAACCAATCTCTTGAAGAGATACTGAAACAGATCAATCCAAGCGTGTCAGAACGATTGCAGAAAA
>NZ_BIMB01000127.1 GCF_004000865.1 Paenibacillus elgii NBRC 100335
AACCCAAACCAGATATTCATGCTCAACTCCGTCATCATCCGTAAAGAAATCTGGCACTTTAAAAGAATCCCGCTTCGATATTCTCCTGAAATATTCTAATTGTATTTGTATTTTTTCAACTTCATTTAATTCCTTTGTAAATAATTCTTCTTCGATATGAAATAATTTAGAAAGTGCTTCAAGCTTCGCTTTGGGAATGGGCCTCTTCTTGCTTAACCACGCCATGATAGTTGGTGGAGCAATGTCCAGTTTTTCAGCCAATTTCTTATACGTGCCGTTGTACACTTTTACTATGTATTGAAGTCCTATCATTTCTTTCACACCCCATCAAGACTAATCGATTAGCCAACCTGTGATATTAAGATATCATAAGACTAATCAATTAGTCAATAGTTTGATGAAATAATTTTCCACTCTCTGCCGCGCAAACATTTTGACTGATTTTTCGTATAGTCGACGGTGAGAAAGAATGATGCAAGTGATTCCTCATTAAAAAACCTTGAGGAGTTTATCCCTCAAGGTCAAAGGCTACAGTGGATTCTCACATTTCCATTCAACATCCATCTTTGTGAAATCTTCCAAATAATCAGAAAGCTCCTGTTCAAGTTGGTCAATTCCTAAAATGTCTTTAAGGTGTACAGAATCCACAAGTTCTTCATCGGATACATCCCAGTCATTTTCTATATAAGTCTTTGGAATTTCATATCTTCTCAACCAAAATTTCATGATTGATGCATCAGATGTATTTAGCATACTTTTTGTTGATACTGCTTTAACCACTATAAAAGCGCGCCGTTCTTCAGAAATTGCAGGAATTTCTATTGCTAATGCATTCCCACTTATGAGTTGATTTCTTTGTTTAGTGTTAAATTTTTGCATGAATTATAACACCACTTTCTACTATGGATTAAAAAAGATTCTAATAACACTCCCACTTTCATCATGAATCTGCAAATGAGGTAGTTCTCCGTGAGCATTACCTGATCCATGCCCTGATACTCTTCCGCTTGAATCTAGTGCATCATCCCAGTGGTAAGTTCCTGCCTTTGATCCATAAAAATTCTTTGCCTCTGAACCTGACATTCCTGAAGTGTTAGTGTATCCTTTTCCTTGATATAATCTTAAAAACAATTCCTCAGCTTCTGATCTACTTCCAACGGTTACTTCATTTGCGCCCTTTATTAGTTCAGTGGCCCTACCTTGCACACTCTTCGAGGACCACGGAATGCAATCTGAATTATGAACCCAAATCTCAAGGTCACTAACGAAATACGTATGGAACTCATCAACCGTCAAGTTATAAACCGTTACCTGCTCGTGCAACAGTTCTATGCTGTCTATCTTGAGTGTATTCCCGTCACTCTGAACAAGCAAGTCTCCAACCTTTAAGTCTTTGACGAACGTCCATCCTTTATCCTTCACATAGAATGGATGATTAAAGGTAGATTTAATTGCTTGGTCGCCTACATAGATTTTATAAATCTCATCCATTTCGTGATTGAACGTGACCGTGACCTCTTTATAGGATACCTCGCCAGTCTCTTCATTTTTGGAAAGAACCTTATCTCCGACTTGTATGTCTTCGATATTTTTCTCCCCTTCGTCTGTAACAACTTTAGTTCCAGGAGCAAAGCAGTTGCATTCGCTTATTAGACTTTTTGTTTTTTCCAATAAAGACTTTGCTGCTCCTTTTGTTTTATTCCACAATCCTGGTGCTTCTTTAACAGCTTCTTTAGCTGCTTTTATCGAAGCTTTTCCAACAGCCGTTCCCGGGCCCATTGTATTTAAAGCGTCTTGAACAAACTGACTTTCTTGTACATAATCAGAAGCATCTTGTATAGCACCTTGTACATTCTCAAGTGCCCCAACGAAAACATTTCCGACTTCATTAAAGTATTGATGACACTCTTGGTTGAGCCCACAAGCAATTTGACCACTAGGATCTGTATACCTCAGAGGATTGTTATGCACATACGTATAAAGATTCAAACTCAGCGGATTCGCAATATCCCCTTCATACGTATCCTGACTCATAAACCGGCCTACACTTGGATCATACCATCTTGCCCGCAAATATTGAAGGTGTGCGCTGTTATCCCAGAACTCTCCACTGTAGCGG
>NZ_BIMB01000128.1 GCF_004000865.1 Paenibacillus elgii NBRC 100335
ACTTACATTAATTGGGCTATTGAGGAAGGACTCAGTTCACTTCCAGTCAATCCATTATCAAATAAACCGTTGGACTGGTGCAGGTCTTTTATTGTACCGATAACCGAGTTAAGTGAGTCAAAATTCAATTCCCTTGAACGGAATTGTGTAAATGCACAGGACGCTGTGATTTTAAGACTTATTTTTGAGGGAGTTAAAGGAGACGGATGTGCGGAGCTTTTGCAGCTTACCATGCGTGATGTAGATTTCGAACGAGGAGTGCTGACTTTAACGAATCAAGATCAAAGCATCCGGTATCTTGAAGTAAGTCAACAGGCATTATATTTAATAAAACTTGCCGCGCGGGAAACGTTATATCAAAAGAAAAATGGCTCTTTCAGTGGGACGACGAAAAATCCCCATACGCGTCTTGTTGAGAATGAATATGTCATTCGAAGTTCCATTACAAGGAATGAAAATGTTCACGCGGCGGATAAATTTCTTATCTATCGACGTTTGAGCATGTTATCCGAAGTCTTCCAACTGCCCAAATTAAACGTAAATATGATTGAACGTTCCGGCATGATGAAGATGGCAAAGGATTTGCTGGAAGCAGAAGGTAAGTTGGAGCGGGAACAATACTTTAAAATTGCGGAGCGCTTTAACATTGCGAAGAGAATCAATAACGGAATCGAAGAATACAATTATTATCCACTTAAGTCCTTCTTGAATGAAAAGGCAGTCCGAGAGATGTACAACCTATAAAAGAAAAATAATAAGATAAACAGTTGACTTAAAATAAAATAATATGATAATATACATCATGTAGTCGGAAATGGCTGCTTATCTTTTTAAAATTAAAAGTAAAATAATAATATAAGAAGGATGATGTAAATTGAAGGTCTGACATGGTTTTTGAATCGCTCAGCTTAAAATGAAAAGGATACCATTGTGCGGGACTGGTCAATTCCTAAGAGGGAGCAATGTGGCTGATGACGATATTTATGATCTGTGCGTGAAACATGATCTGCTTAGCAAGAAGGAACGAAGAAAGAAATCCGAGGAAGGTGACCTTTCATGAAGCATGTTCTTATAACATGCCGAATCTTTCCCCATATTTGAAGTACATCATTAAAACGAAAAGGAGAAAGCCTTTGTTCGATACGATCACCATGTTAACCAAAATTTATATTCATCCTGAAAATTTGCAACAGACGGAATCCTTTACTTTTCAAAAGGATGGTGTGTGCCGAACGAAATACAAGTACAAAGACTCGCTCATATCGAAAATCATTTACCGAGATTACAATCAAACGCTAGAAATCGAGTTGTCGATCCCCAAATTTCTCTACGGTAACAATGTAAACCTCATAAAAGAAAGTGAAATCCCTCTCTTTTTCCAAAGGTTACATCAACGGTTACATGAATTGTTTAACATCAGTATTCGAAAAGAGGATTGGTACACGAAGCGGCTAGATGTTTGTTGGAATTTCCCAGCGAATGAGGATATTGACGATTATCTTAAACAATTGGCAGAAATGAAGCTGCCCCGTTTAAAACCAGAAACATACGGACATCGGGAAACCGTTGTGCATCGAAATAAAAGCAGAAGAATTTCATTTTATAATAAGCAGAAGGAGTGTAAACGAACCAAGCAGCCGCGAGAAATCATTGATCAAGCTAAAGGGTTACTTCGCATGGAAATTAACTTAAAGGAGAAAAGTTTATCTAAATATTCATCGAAACGAAAAGCGTTTGAATTGCTAACTGTGCATTTCTTTGATTATATAACCAATCCCATTTTGCAGCAGATTGAGTTTATAGATGTTGTTGAAGGGATATCGTTTCAGTGGTTAGCTAAACAAACGAACAAAATAAGTAAAATTGAGTCCGTCCTAGGTTTTCGAGTTTTACAAAATCATCTTACTCAAACCGAGTTGAAGCAATTATATTCAAATTCGACATATGATAGAAAGGTAAATCTAACAAGGAGCATTCAGTTTCCCAGTCACAGGATACTGGCCCCCTTGAAAATTGATTATGCAAATTTAGGTTAAAAGTGATCCTTTTACATACGATTGTTACGCTGCGAT
>NZ_BIMB01000129.1 GCF_004000865.1 Paenibacillus elgii NBRC 100335
GAAGATACACGAAGTCGAATTTCTGGAGGATGCTTCGGTTGCAGGTTTTAATTTTTTTAATACGGCTTCTACTTGTTCCAGTGTAAAGTTTGACATGTCTGTGCCGTATTCTTCCTCTAAACTTTGGGAGAATCGAAAAATCCTTGCAAATATCTTTTGAGAACCTACACCGTATCTCATTAAAAATTTTGACTTCATAGCCTCGTTATAAAATTCGCTCACAAACAACACCTCTGAGATGAAGTATACATGAGTCTATTTTAATAATCAAATAATAATATATCATTTCAATGATTATCTGCCGCGCAAACATTTTAATTGATTTTTCGTTTGAGGGGTGGGCGAACGTAACAAGTGAAAACTAAGCATTCGGCACTGGGTGGGGGTAAAAGAAAAACCTTGAGGATTGCCGCCCTCAAGGTCAATAAGACTAATCTTTTTTTAGTTTACTTCGGAGCATGTATTCTTCGTATGCTTCTTGTATCTTTTCTTTGCAAACCTCTTTCCATAGTTCCTTTAACTCCATATCCTTACTCTCAGAATAAATTTCCGGCTCCATTTCCCCACCAAATCCTATCCAAGCGTCATCTTCTACATCTCCACTGTCACCCGAAAAGGCTATTTCATGCGGAGCAGGAGCGTGCCCAACATACGGACAATTGTTTTTCAAGCAATGATAACCAGGATTTTTAACTCCATATTTGCAGTACTTAGGAACAGTCCCAACTTCTTGACTCTCATCTAGACCATACAAACAGTGCACTTCTACGATAACATGATTAAATGGAATAACAATCTCCTCCCTTTCTTATTTATTTCTGATGCTTCAAATCAATTTCAGTAATATTTACTTTACCATCTTCAATTTTGAAGTAAATTCTCGCATTTCCGCGCCCTTGTCCAAAACCCTTGAAATCCGCTGACATTAACCCTTTCTTATCACCAGTTAATGCGTGAACATTCAATCCTGTATAGTCTCCGCTTGCTAGCTGTGTTTTTATATTCTCGAAACTCTCCTGTTGTTTGGTACTTAAACTCTTTAACTGATTTGTTACATTCTTTTCCTCAACAACCGTGTTCAATGGACAATTCGTATTATGCACCCAAATCCCAAGGTCACTGACAAAGTAGGTATGGAACTCATCAACCGTCATGTTGTAAACGATGGCGTGCTTGCGTTCCAGTTCGATGCTGTTTACCTTGATTGTATTCCCATCACTCTGAACAAGCAAGTCACCTGCTTTGAGGTCCTTGACGAACGTCCACCCTTTATCTTTCACGTAGAACGGATGATTAAATGTCGCTTCAATTGTTTGGTCGCTCACATGGATGTTGTAAATCTCATCCGTCTCGTGATTGAAGGTTGCAGTAACCTCTTTATATGCTACCTCGCCAGTCGTTTCATCTTTCGAGAGAACCTTATCTCCGACTTTAATGTCTTCGATATTTTTCTCCCCTTCGTCTGTTAGTACCTTGGTCCCGGCTGTAAAACAGTTACATCCAATATTCTTTAAAGCCTTCCAGTTATCGGCAGTATATTCTGCTGTCCTTTCTATTTCTCTTCCCTTTGAGGCTAGCTTGACAACAATTTTTCCTCCTGTAATAACCTTTCCTACAGGGATAAATCCTGCCGCGGCCAAAGTTTTATCAAATGTGGAGACATTAGGATCCGCAATCGTATTAATGTCATCTACAGCTAGTGAGCCAGCTACTTCCCATGTTTTTAATATGCCTGTTGTTATATCGCTGTATATCTGCGGAGTTGAGTTATAACCCATATAACATGGCCCATAGCAACCCTCACCATAGATTTCATGACCGCTTGGATCCGTATACCTTAACGGATTGTTATGCACATACGTATAAAGATTCAAACTCAGCGGATTGTTTATATCCACTTCATTAGTATCCTGACTCATAAACCGGCCTACACTTGGATCATACCATCTTGCCCGCAAATATTGAAGGTGTGCGCTGTTGTCCCAGAACTCCCCGCTGTAGCGA
>NZ_BIMB01000130.1 GCF_004000865.1 Paenibacillus elgii NBRC 100335
ACGCTTAAAACTACCACATGTTTATTATAGTACTTTTAAGACTACCACGCAATGAAAAGTTCTTTCGTCCATGGTATATTAAATCTATATCTGTACGGTAAAAGGGGACTTATCATGAAGATCAAAATTCGACTCAGAGAAATATTAGAGGATCGAAATATATCACAAAGAGAACTTGCACGCATGATGGGCATTCGGCATCCTACAATTAATCATCTCTGTTCGGACAATGTCGATAGAGTATACATTCGTACACTTGAACAAATATGTGAAGTCTTGAAAATTGATATCAGCGAATTGATTGTTGCTGATAAAGATAATTGAATCGTCCGATTCCTAACCTCACCACGTGACCAAAACAGCTATGCACCATGCAACCAAAACGAAGCCTTCAAATAATGTAAACCAGCCCGGACACCATTATAAAATAAAATCGTTATTTCATAGCGTTTTAATCGGGATAATATCGAGTTTTCTTGCGTTATGTATGGATTACTCTTTGTTTCTTTAAATTGCTCTCTTTTTATGTATGATGATTTTGGTATCGCCAAAGCCCTATAAAGCCTTATTTCTTCTGGACTTTTAACCGATTATGTATGAAATTGTTATCGCTATCGCAAAAGTAACAAACGTTTGTAAAAGGATCACTTCTAACCTAAATTTGCATAATCAATCTTGAGCGGAGGTAGCTTTGTTTGGCTTGGGAAAGTGATACTACGAGCTAATCTCCGTCTATTGTCATAAGTGCCTGACCTGTACAATTGCTTTAATTCGGTTTCTGTGAATTGACTTTGCAATAATTTGAAAGCAAGTGCCTTTTCGATTTGATAAATGTCAAACGGTTGAGATTGCAACCAACCAAAGGAAATGCCTTCAATCGGTTCGGTAAACTGGATTGGCTTTAAAGCTACTTCTGCCATCTGAATGAAAAATTCTTTCTTAAGTAAATCGACAGCACGGCGTTTCGATGAAAACTTCTTCATTTCCTTGTAACTTGGTCGAATCTCCATACGCAGGATTCCTCGGGCTTGTTCAATAACTTCTTGAGGTTCCTTTGTATCTCTGCATTGAATTTGTTTGTCATAAAACATCGTCTTTTTGCTATCGTTTTTATGTCCAGCCGTTTCTAAATGTCCATAAGAATATGGCTTCATATACGGAAGTTTCAATTTATGTATTTCTCGCACATAATCGCTGACCAAATGTCCAACCTGAAAATTCCAACAAACATCCAATCGTTCAGTTCCAGACCAATCCTCCGTTTTCATTTCAATTTGAAATAACTCGTACAAGCGTTCATGTAACCTTTGAAAGAAGAGGGGAATGTCCTTTTCTTGAAGGAGCGTTACATTATTACCGTAGAGAAATTTGGGGATGGATACCTGCAAAACGAGGGTTCTGCTATTGTCATGGTATTTGATATACGGTATTTGGCTGTCTTTAATTTTGTAAGTTGTACCCTTGTCCAGATAAGCAATTTTATCAGCGGCTACAATTTCAAGATTAGGGTAAACAGGACTTGTTTTCATGATGATAGTATCAAACAATAGGCAATCTTTCCTTTCCGTGATGAGTTGATGATGTTTAATCCCCAAAATTTTGGGTAAGATTCGGCATGTTATAAGAACATGATTCATGAACTGGTCATGATAAGTGACCTTCCTCGGATTTCTTTCTTCGTTCCTTCTTGCTAAGCAGATCATGTTTCACACACAGATCATAAATATCGTCGTCAATCGCATTGCTCCCTCTTTGGAATTGACCAGACCCAAACATTGGTACCACCAAATAGTAAACCAAGAATCGAAGCGCAGACATCCTTTTGTCTTGCCGCTGTGTCCATTTCACCTGCTCATCCGCGTCTAAACTCTCCGGTACGTTCTCATCAAATAGTTCAGATACTCGCTCCAACGTATCC
>NZ_BIMB01000131.1 GCF_004000865.1 Paenibacillus elgii NBRC 100335
TGCGCTCCTGCAAATGCGTCTGCGTCAGCAGCACGGCCGCTCCGCTATCCCGCAGCATGAACCCGATCCGCTCGGACGGATAGTCCGGGTCCAGCGGTACGTACGCGCCGCCTGCTTTCCAGACGGCCAGCACGGCGACGAGCAAGTCCGTCGAACGGTCGGCCAGAATGCCGACGATCGACTCGCGCCCGATACCACGCGCTTGCAGCGTCCGGGCCAGCCGGTTCGCCCGCTCGTTCAGCTCGCGGTACGTGAGCTTCGCCTCTGCATACACGACCGCCGTCTGCTCCGGCACAAGCTCCGCCTGCGCTTCGAAGCACGCATGGAACGTTTGCTCCGGTGCATAATCTGCCAGCTCCGAGGCTGCTCCACACCTAGCGCCTACGCTGCCGAAGCCGTCCACCAGCATCGCCCGCTCTTCCAGCGTGATCATCTCCAGAGCCGACAGCTTCGCTTGCGGATTGCCAACAATCGAGTCGATCAGCCGGACAAAATGCTTCGCCAGCCGTTCAACCGTTTCCCGTTTGTACAGCGCGGTGCTGTACTCGATGCTGCACTGCAGTCCTTCCTCCCGTTCCAGCGCATCCAGCGTCAGATCGAACTTCGCCGACGCGCTCTCGCTTGAGTAAGGCTTGAAATCGAGCCCTTCGATGCTCAGCTCCACCTGCTCCAGCGTCTTCAATTCGAACATCGTATCGAACAGCGGATTACGGCTCATATCCCGGGTCAGGTTGAGCTTCTCGACCAGTTCCTCGAACGGATAGTCCTGATGCTCGTAAGCGCCGAGCGCCTGCTCCTTGATTTCCAGCAAATAATCCATAAACGTCTTCTCGTCGGCTGGGTAGCTGCGCAGCGCCAGCGTGCCTATGAACACGCCGATCAAGCTTGCCAGATCGGCATGCGGTCTTCCCGCGATCGGCGTGCCGACGATAAGGTCTTCCTGCCCCGTATATTTGTGCAGCAGCGTTTTGTAAACGGCCAGCAGCACCATGTGCAGGGTCGACCCGGTTTGCGCGGCAAGCCGCTTCAGCCCGTCGCGGGCCGCCTGGCCGACGGCAAAGTCAAACCGCGCGCCTTCAAAACGCTGTACAGCCGGTCTCGCATAATCGGTCGGCATATGGAGCACGGGGATTTCGCCTCGGAAGACTTCCAGCCAGTACGCTTCCTGCTTTTTCATCCGCTCGCCGGCTTTTTCCGCTTGCTGCCAGACCGCATAGTCCTTGTACTGCACGCGCAGCGGCGGCAGCGCTTCGCCTTCGTACAGCTGCACGAACTCCTTGATCAGCACGCCCATCGAGACGCCGTCCGAAACGATGTGATGCATGTCGTACAGCAACAGATGACGTTCCGGCCCAAGCTCGATCAAGCCTACCCGCAGCAACGGCGCTTGCTCCAGATCAAACGGCCGCACGAAATCGCGGATATGAGTTTCCGCTTCCTCTTCGCTTGCCGCCCTGTACTCTACGGCAAAGTCCACATTCTCGTAAATCCGCTGCACCACGTCGCCGCCCGCCATCTCGAAGCCGGTACGAAGCGTCTCATGACGAACAATCAGCTTGCGGAACGCGTCTTCAAGTCTTCCGCGGTCCAGACACCCTTCCACGAGCGTGACGCCCGGCATGTTGTAGCTCGTCTCGCCGCCTTCCAGCTGGCTTAAAACGTACATCCGTTTTTGAGCCGAGGATACCGGATAGTGCGCTCTTGGGCCGGCTTGCGGGATCGCCGTATCAGCGTCCTGCTCCATCCCTGAGATGGACTGCGCCAACTGCTCGACCGTCGGGTAATGGAACACGTCGCGCAGCGGTACCTTGACCTGCAGCTCTTGGTGCATTCTCGCCACCAGCGTCGTTGCCCGAAGCGACTGTCCGCCGATGTCGAAGAAGTTGTCCTGC
>NZ_BIMB01000132.1 GCF_004000865.1 Paenibacillus elgii NBRC 100335
GGCAGAGTCGGGGTTCGGGATGACTTCTTCGAGCTTGGCGGGGACTCGATCAAAGCGATCCAAGTGTCTTCGAGATTGTTCCAGGCCGGTTACAAGCTGGAAATGAAAGATCTGTTCAAGCATCCGACCATAGGGGAACTGAGCAGTCATATCCAGGCGGTGACCCGCATCGCGGAGCAGGGTGAAGTGCGCGGAGCGGCTAAGTTGACGCCGATTCAACGCTGGTTCTTCGAGCAGCCGTCGGCTGATCCGCATCACTTCAACCAGGCGGTCATGCTGTACCGCGAGCAGGGCTTCGAGGAAGCTGCGGTCCGTCAGGCGATGCAAAAAATCGCCGAGCATCATGACGCGCTGCGTCTGGTGTACCGTCAAACGGAGCAGGGCTATGAAGGGTGGAACCGGGGGATCGGGGAAGGCGAGCTGTATAGCCTGGAAGTGGTGAATTTCAAAGGCGAAGCGGATATCGCGCAAGCGGTTGAAGCGAAAGCCGGCGAGATTCAAGACAGCATAAACTTGAGCGAAGGTCCCTTGATGAAGCTGGGCTTGTTCCGGTGCGATGATGGCGACCACCTGCTGATCGCGATCCACCATTTGGCGGTGGACGGGGTGTCGTGGCGGATCTTGTTCGAAGATTTTGCGACGGGCTACGAACAGGCGCTGAGCGGAGAGGAAATTCGTTGCCGCAAAAAACGGATTCGTTCCGGAACTGGGCGAAGCAACTGGAGGAGTACGCGAAAAGCCCGGCGCTGGAGAGCGAACGGACCTACTGGGAGCAGTTGGAGCAAGTGAAGCCGACGCCGCTGCCGAAGGACAGCGGGCAGGAAACGGCGTGGGTGCGGGACAGCGAAGCGGTAACGGTACGATGGACGGAAGCGGAAACGGAGCAACTGCTGAAAGAAGCGCACCGGGCATACAACACGGAAATGAACGATTTACTGCTGACGGCGTTGGGGCGTGCGATCCAGTCGTGGACGGGAATGGAGCAAGTGCTGGTGAATTTGGAGGGCCACGGCCGGGAGCAGATTGTAGCAGACATCGACATTACGCGCACCATCGGCTGGTTTACGAGCCAGTATCCGGTCGTTCTGGAGATGGGGGCAGGCAAGGATATAGCCCACCAGATTAAGAGAGTCAAGGAAGGGCTGCGGCAGATCCCGCAGAAAGGGATCGGCTACGGGATACTGAAGCATCTGGCGAATGCGGAGGAGAATCGTGCCGCATTCACGGCGAAGCCGGAAATTAGCTTCAACTACTTGGGACAGTTTGACCAGGATTTTGAAAACAGCGAGTTGCAAATATCGCCGTATCCGGTCGGCGCATTAGTCAGCGGAAACAGAATCCAGACCTACGTTCTGGATATAAATGGTATGGTGTCCGAGGGAGCGCTGCAGCTTACCATCGGATACAGCGGCAAGGAATACCGCAGTGAAACGATGGAGCGGTTAGCGGGCATGATCCGCCAGGCGCTGCAGGAAGTGATCGGGCATTGCGTGGAGAAAGAGAAGCCAGAGCTGACGCCAAGCGACGTGCTGCTGAAAGGATTGACGGTGGAGGAACTGGAGCAGCTTGTAGAGCAGACGGGCCGCA
>NZ_BIMB01000133.1 GCF_004000865.1 Paenibacillus elgii NBRC 100335
ATATTTTTTCCCTTATTCAACGGCATCTGAAGCTGTCTCACCCGGTCAAGCGGCTGTGGATCTCCGACCTGACGCCGGAGACGATCCGCAAAGGCTTCGTCGAGCTGCGCGAGGGCGTGGAATTCGAGCCGTTGACGAGGGCGGCCCGGGCGCGGAGCGAGGCGGATTGGCTGATCGGGATGAACGGCTCGCGCGCGTTTACGACGAAGCACCGCGAGCTGCTGTCCGTCGGGCGTGTGCAAACGCCGGTGCTGGCGCTTCTGTACGACCGGCAGAAGGAGATCGAGGCGTTTACGTCGAGCAAGTACTACGAAGTCGAAGCGTGGTTCACGCAAGGAGAGACGAAGTACCGCGGGCTGTGGCAGGGGGACAAGCTGACCGACGGCGAGAAAGCGGCGGCGCTCGCGGCTAAGGTCAAAGGGAAGACCGGCCGGATCGAAAGCTACGACGTGAAGGATACGAAGGAATACCCGTTCAAGCTCTACGATCTGACCTTGCTGCAGCGCGAAGCGAATGCGAAGTTCGGATTTTCCGCCAAAAAGACGCTCGATCTTGCCCAAGCGCTCTACGAGAAGCATAAGGCGATCAGCTATCCGCGGACGAACTCCAACTATGTGACCGAGCAGAACATTCCCGAGATGCACCGGGCGCTCGACCAGCTTGGCAAGACGAGCTATGCGCCGCTCGTCCAGCAGGCGGACAAAAAGCTGGTACACAAAAACAATAAGGCGGTTTGTAATCCTTCCAGGGTGGAAGATCACCACGCGATTTTGCCGACGCACAAAATGCCAAGCGGGCTCCCGCCCGACGAACAAAAGCTGTACGACTTGATCGTACGGCGGTTTTTGTCGCATTTTTATCCCGCGGCGATGTACAAGCTCCATACGATCGTGACGGTATCCGAAGTCGAACGGTTCAAGAGCACGGTGAAGCAGTTGCTGTCCTTGGGCTGGAAGGTTATCTATGCCGACCAGAAAAAGGAAAAAGAGAAGCCGTCCCGGGGAAAGGGAAAGGCCGACCGGGAGCAGGAAGAGGATGCCGTCGCCGAGGAAGAAACCGACGCTCCGTTCACGCTGGATGCGGCGCAGGCGGTGCTGTGCAAGGACAGCGCGGCGAAGGAGAAGGAGACCCAGCCGCCGAAGGCGTACACCGAAGGCACGCTGCTGAAGGCGATGGAAAGCGCGGGCAAGCAGATCGAGGATGAGGAGCTGCGCGACGCGATGAAGGATTCCGGGCTCGGTACGCCGGCGACACGCGCATCCGTTATCGAGCGGCTGAAACAGGTCGGCTACGTCGTCATGCAGGGCAAACGCATCGCGATCACGCCGAAGGGCCGCACGGCGGTCGAGCTGATTCGCGGCGCGGGCGTCGAGCTGCTGACGTCGCCGGAGATGACCGGGCAGTGGGAGCGGCGGCTGAACGAGATCGCGCGCGGCGCGGCGTCGGACGAGACGTTCATGAAGAACGTCGAGCGTTTTGCCGCCCTGATCGTCGAGAAGGTGCGGGGGCAGAAGCCCGCGGCGAAGCAGGCGTTCGAAGGCGATGCGCCTTCGAACGCCCCGCGCCAGC
>NZ_BIMB01000134.1 GCF_004000865.1 Paenibacillus elgii NBRC 100335
CCCACTTTACGATTAACCGATTCGTAGGTATAGCTTGTGCGGGCTTGGGTTGGGTGCTGTACTTGCTTTAACAGGGCAGCATAATTTTCTCCGCGTTTGGAATTTACCAAGTCAAACGATGCCGACGCAATTTCGTAGGTATAATGCGTCTTACGATTCATCGCATCCGTAACCGAAGTTAACAATTCCTTGTTGCCTTTAGGATCTTTCTGCTTTTCGTATCTGACTGTACGATCTCCTTGAGTAAGGGTCACTTCTGTTTCGGAGTAAGAAATGTTGATCTCATTGTTGATCGCGTCCCTTACTTTCGTTAAAACCAACCCGTATGGAGAAACATCCTGGTATTCAAATTGAATAGTGTTGTTATAAGCATCTGATATTTGGATTAATCTTCCGTCCCCGGAAAAGTACTGCTTCTGGCCATTTAAATAATTCAGCGTGAACCATACATATTGATCGTTAATCTTACGCGATTCCTGTGTGACCGTAATGTCTTTCCACGGATATCCCTTCAAACTGGTCCCGTTCAGCTCATAAGTACCTCCGCCGGATAAATGAACAAACGTTCCTTTATCCGTATATTCGATATAAGGAATATTCCATTTCCACCCTTTCCCAATAGGGAAGCGGTTCTCATTCCTGAGAGGCTTAGTTTTGTTGGCATACGCATTGTTTATAAAGCGTGACGAATAGAAGGGTGGTACAACAACTTGCCCTGTTGTATAAGCTCTGGCTACAAAAGATACTCCGTTAAGCGTAATGTTTTCATTTGAAATAAATGGCATAGTGTTAGGGTCATCAGGGTTCCTATAAGACCAGGTCGCTTCCAAGTCGCTCCTTGCTTGATTATCGAACTCATAAACTTCCGGATAGTCGGTAGGAAAATACCAGTAAGTATAACTTCCGCCATATTGCACGAATGACGCATAGTAGGAGGGAGTAAAATAAAAGCTTGATGCCGAACCGAATTTTTCCGGCATATTCGAATATTTCTGGAACAATCTTGCATTCAAAGCCGGATAATATTGCATGGTATGGACGGCCCCGACGTAGACGTCCTTATCATAATATAGCGAATCTGCACTATCATACTGGCGAGTAAGTGCAAAAGAAAGCCCATTCCTGCCCGGGAGGGTCATATCTGTACTCTGTAATTGAAGGGCACCATTGATCATATTGACATTCTCATTAATCGATGAAACAGAAAATGGGGCGCTGCTTGCTACCATACTCACCCTATCCAAAGCAAACTTGTCGTAACTTGTAGGATAGGAATTATAATTATAGCTAGATAACGATCTTTTTAAGCGATTTAAGCCTTCGGAATAAGTGCTTGAAAACACACTTGGATAAAACTGATCTTTATTATTTACGATTGTCGTATTTTTAGGTGTTTCGACATAGTTGCCATATGTAAGTGCTGTAACCGACATATACGTGGTTTGGGTGACTGTGTTGTCTTTTTTGTTGTTTTCCTTTGCGAACCGCTCGGCGGAAAAGTCCA
>NZ_BIMB01000135.1 GCF_004000865.1 Paenibacillus elgii NBRC 100335
AGGGGAGACGAGCTTGACGAATGCATGGACAACAATCGGAGGTGTTACTACCGCGCCGGGAAACGCGGTTATGGCTAGAATCCATCTACACTTGGAATCAGTGGCACCCGGAGTTTTTATTGTGGATGCTGTTAGTTTTAAGAAGAGCGTGGATAGCAATCTTCTGTATAATGAAAGCTTTGAGATGTATACGGGAACTAATGGAATAGCAGACGGATGGACAGGATACTGGCATGGAGCAGCGGGAGAATACAAAGTGATCTCTTCACCGGTAGTGTCTGGTAACCAAGCGCAACAAATATCAATCGCGGGGTTAGGTGGACTTTATCAGGAAGTAGCCATAACAGGAAACAGTATCTATGAAATAAAAGGATGGGTAAACATTACGGCACTATCCAGTGGTAAGGTACAGATGGTTGTTCAATATTATGATGCTTCGGGCAACCTGCTAAGTGATGTGCGACCAGCGGAAACAGACTTGACGAATGCATGGACTGCAATCGGAGGGATTACAACTTCACCGGGTAATGCGGTTATGGCTAGAATCCATTTACACCTGGAATCACAAGCACCTGGAGCTTTCGTTATGGACGCTATTAATTTTAAGAAGAGCAAATAGGGATAATATCTATATTGAAGGAGTAACAAAGTTAATGATAGTAATTACGTACACTTTAGCCAAACTAAACAGGAGGTACACATGTTTTTGTTTAACTGAATGAAAATCACTTGCTATGATTGAAGTATCAAAAATTAACAAGATGGAATATGTAATTTATTACTTGCTTTTAGGCAAAGGCTGAACAGCCGAATTCACTTTTGATAAAGTTATAGAATAAATTCTAAAATCATCGAGCTAATCTCTCATTGACCACAACACAACTAATCCACGTGTTGTGTTTTTTTATTCTACTCTTCTATACAGATATCGTCTGACAAAGGTATAATTTAGCAGGGAAAATCTGCATAAGTTAAATATCAAAAGTTCTATGGGGAGGTAGTTATGCTTAAAAGAATGGTTTCGATTCTCCTATGTTTCATATTCATGATCGCTTATGCTTCATCAATCTGGGCAGCTAATGGAGAAACAAAATATCTGTATAATCATAAAGGTCAGTTGGTAGAGGCCACTAATTCGTACGGAACCATCTATTACGATTATGATTTAAACGGGGGCTTAATAAGAAAAAATCTAACAGATAACATGCTTACAAATTCCAGTTTTGAGGTAAATACGGGAACAAGCGGACTAGCTGACGGCTGGCAAGGCAACAAAGATCAAGGAATAACTGGCGAGTATGAAGTTGTAGCTCATCATGCGTCTTCCGGCCAACGTGCGCAGAAGATTACAGG
>NZ_BIMB01000137.1 GCF_004000865.1 Paenibacillus elgii NBRC 100335
AGCACATCCAGCGCCGTTCCCAGCTTTTCCAGGAAGCTATCCTTCTCCTTGTCACTCTTGGCCTGTTCCGCTTCCGGGTTACTGAGCGCCTCGAACGATTGCCGCTCGCTGCCCGTCATCATGACCTGCTGGCCCATCACGTCGGTCATGTCGGTCAGCATCATGCTGCTTTTGCCGCCTGCGATCCACAGCTCTTCCTGAGCCTCCGCACGGAATGTTTTCAGCTCGCTAAACGATAGTTCCTGCTCCGCCATCAGCACGAGGTCTTTATCGCTCTGCAGGGTGATCCCATCTTCTTCGCCGATGGTGATGAACAACGCGCCTTCCTTCGCTGTAAACGAAATATCTTTCGTCCCCAGTTCGAATTCCTTGCCTCCGCCCGTGGAAAACGACTTTACGGTCGTATCGGCCATTTTCTTGTTCGCCTTCTCCGCTGCTTCACCTTGCGGGGAAAACGGTGTCCGCACCGATTGGATCAGCATCGCTTCCGCTTCGTCATGCGTCGGAAAATACAGCTTGATCCGCGATCCGACCGGCGGCATGGCATGGAAAATATGGCTCGTCGGCGACGAATAGGGGAACCAGACTGCTTCGTGCTCCGGCTGGTTTTTGTCGATATCCAGATGCACCTTCGCCTTTTTGACGCCGATGGATAAAATTTTCCCATCCATCGCCAGACCCGGCAGGTTCTCATTATACTGCTTGTTTTGCCGCAGCCCTGCCGGGGTGGTGCATAAGTATTCGAACTGCAAGATGCCATGAACCATCGCTCCCTGAATGCCTGCAACGACAAACAGACGGCCGTTTCTCTCCACCTCCGCCCCAAGCTCCAGCCACTGGTCCTTTGCGACGATAAAGCGCGTAAAATCTTCCTCCTGGAAGCGTTCGACCTTCGTTTCCACCGCGGTCAGAAACGACTGCACGTCATGCCGGATGCCGTAGGCTCCCTCTTCCAGCTTCACATGCTGCCTGCCCGACGGCGTTCCGATCCATAGACGCGGGGCATGGGTGCTGACGTCCGGCGTCACCACCGCGCCCGCATGGGAAGCGATCCGCTGAATAAACTCCCAGTCGGTTTCCTCGTATTGGAGTACCAGATCGCCGAGCGAAGCCCCGCGCTGGAACGCGTCGGTTTCCAGAAAATTTCCACCCGGATAC
>NZ_BIMB01000138.1 GCF_004000865.1 Paenibacillus elgii NBRC 100335
AAAAAGAAAGGAGACCCTATGCAAACCCTGCTCGCTCAAATCCATCTTCCCGAACAATGGAAACCAACCGAAAAATATACGGACGAACAAATCGTCAACATGTTCCTGACGACTTGCTCCCGATCCCCGTATACGATGAGAAATTACCGCAATGCGATCGCCAAATTCCGCCGTTTTATCAGCGATAAATCCTTACAGGACGTAACCTGGCGGGAAATCGAGGTCTATAAAATCGGCTTGCTGGAAGGGCTGTTAAGCCGCGCGAACAAGCCTCAAGCTCCGGCAACGGTAGCCATACATATCGCGCCTCTGCGCTCGCTTTACAAGTGGGGCAGCGACCCGAACATCGGCATGTTCAAACATAATCCGACCACCTGCATCCGCATCCCGAAAATCCCCGTGAACAGCAAAAATCATTATTTGACGAAGGCCGAAGTACTTCGTTTGTTCGAGCAGTTAAAGCAGCAAGGGCTGCGCGATTACGTCATCGGGGTCACGCTGGTGCTGCTCGGCATCCGGGTATCGGAGCTGGTTTCGATTCAATGGAATCATTTTCACACGGACCCCGAAGGCGCTTCAATGTGGCTTACGATTCGTGGCAAAGGCGATAAAGAACGTGAAGTCAAGGTGCCGCATATGCTGTGGACGCTGCTTCAGGCTTATGATGCAACAAAGCCGGAGCCGTCCGGGCCGGAGGACAAGCTGTTCCCTTTGTCCGTCCGCATTGTCGAGAAAATTATCAAGAAAGCCCGTGAGCAATGCGGTATGGAGAAAAAAGCGACCCCTCACTGGCTCCGCCACACGAACGCGACTCTCGCCCTCCTGCGCGGCGCTTCCTTGCAGCAGGTGCAGGAGTCGCTCGGGCATACGCACATCAACACCACACAGCGCTATCTCCACACGGTCCAGCAAATAAAAAAAGCGGCCCCCGACTATGTCGAAGACTGCTTCAAAGATAGCTTATAGGCATTTCATCCTATGTTTTTCCATTATTCTCTTGTTTCATTGGTTAATATTGACTATAATACAAAAAAGAAATATTTGTAGAAATAGTATGAATTTCATAAATAAATGT
>NZ_BIMB01000139.1 GCF_004000865.1 Paenibacillus elgii NBRC 100335
TACGGTCAGTTCCCGTTCAGCCACGAAGTAGGCGCAGAGCTGCTTCTGTCCCGCCTCATCTTCACGCGCAACGACGATCGCTTCCTGCACGGACGCCACCTTCAAAATCTGCGACTCCACCTCGCCGATCTCGATTCGGTAGCCCCGTATTTTTACCTGCTCGTCCTTCCTTCCGATATACTCAATGTTTCCATCCGGCAGCCACCTTGCCAAGTCTCCCGTCCGGTACATCCGCTCTCCCGGTGCAAACGGGTTGGCTACAAACTTTTCCTCCGTCAATTCCGGCCGGTTTAAATACCCTCTGGCCAGTCCTTCTCCCCCTATGCACAGCTCCCCGGTTACACCGACTGGAAGCAAGCTGCCTGCCGAATCGACGATATATACGCGGTGATTCGGGATCGGGCGGCCTATCGGAATCGTCTTTTCGTTCATCGTGTCGCTTGAATACGACCATACCGTGGAGCATATCGAATCTTCCGTCGGACCATAGTTGTTAAAATACGACACGTGATCTTTCCACTTCTCCACCAGTTCCACCGTGGACGGCGATCCCGCCGTGATCAGCTTCTTCAAGCTCGGTATACGGGTCGGCTCCAGATAGACGGCGTACGTCGGGGGCAAGGTCGCTACAGTGATCCCGTGTTCGGCTACATAGCTTTCAAAGAGCTGGTGATCCAGAATGACCTCAGCCGGCGGTACATACAGACAAGCGCCCAGCAGTAGAGCCATGATGACTTCCGAGCATGAGGCGTCAAACGACAAGCTCGCAAACTGAACCACCTTGTCATCCTCACGAATGCCCAGCGTATTCTCACATACCAGCTTAAAGTTGCATAGGCCGCGGTGCTCCACCATGACCCCTTTCGGGTTGCCTGTCGTTCCCGACGTATAAATAACGTAAGCCAGGTGATTCGCTCCCGCGATCGGTTCCAGATTCGAACCGTCCTCATCACAGGCTTGCTCTTCATCCAGAAACGCGAAATGGCC
>NZ_BIMB01000140.1 GCF_004000865.1 Paenibacillus elgii NBRC 100335
CGAATTTTGAGAGGGTATTTCTCCTAACTTCCAATCCCCCACTAAACCGGCTTCCATTCCCTTATACAACTTATACATATTTGCTTGAATCTCCGTTGCCGACAATGCATGGTTCCATATCCTCATCGTACCTATTTTGCCGATAAATCGATACATATGGTTATTTAAAACTCCTGATACCACTGCGTTGGAAGTTACTGTTACCGATGACGTCGTCTTACCCAAAACAGGAGCTAAATTTTGCTTTACACCATTAATATAAAGCTCATTATTCACTGCATCCGGTACACCGTTATAAAACGTTGCCGCAACATGTACCCATCGATTCTTCAAATCTGCTGATGATATCCCCAATATGTTTGATTCTCCGGTATTAAAACCAAAATAACCTTCGCTAAACCAGAGATCATAGGGCCCATCCCATGAAAATGGCATAACACCTTCTGCACCAGTCCAATACATCCAAAACTCCACCGTGTTTTTTCCACCTGGCTTAGTATTGACTGCAATATTATTAAGGCTTATTTGTTTCGTACCATCAAACGAAAGGGATGCAAAGTTTCGAGTTATATTTCCATTCGCATCGTAAATATATTCTTTCCCTTGTCCTGTAGGCAGTTGAACATTTATTAGCCTTCCAGATGAATCATAATTATACGAGCTTTCAGAATACGATGCTGACGAAGCAGCAGCCTTCTCAAGAGGCAAAACAAATATTATTAAAAAAACATTGAAATACATTAAAATTCTTCCTAAATTACATAAGGTATACACGAACAGTTACCCTCCAAAAGTTCAGGATTCTTAAAACTTGTAAAACCAGAAATAATACCTAATTACTTTTGATAACACCTGAAAATATCGCTTTACCGTTGTATACGTTCACTCCAAACTGTCCGTTCGCATATGCGCTGTCGTTAACGTCCATCACTA
>NZ_BIMB01000141.1 GCF_004000865.1 Paenibacillus elgii NBRC 100335
TTGGCGAGCTGGAGGATGTATACAAGCTCACGCCGATGCAAAAAGGCATGCTGTTCCACAGCGAGCTTGAGCCGGATTCGGCAGCTTACTTCGTGCAGCTGACCTTCGAGCTTCGAGGAACCTTCAGGATCGAAAGCTTCGCTAAAGCTTTGGATGTCCTGGCGCAAAGACACGCCATATTGCGAACCAATTTTTACACGACGCGTGGAGACTTGCCGGTACAAGTGGTGTTCCGCAATAAGAAGCTGGAAAGTCATTACGAAGATTTACGCGGGATGAATGAGGCACAGCGTGAAGCATACCTTGCGGCTTACGCTGAGAAGGACAAGACTCGAGGGTTTGATTTGACTGAAGATGCGCTGCTGCGGATTTCAATCCTGCGTACGGGAGAAGAGAGCTACAGGCATTTGTGGAGCTTCCATCATATCATTATGGATGGCTGGTGCGTGCCTCTCGTTACGAATGAAGTGTTCGATATTTATTTCGCTTTGGAGCAGGGCCAGAATCCGGAACTGGCTCCGGTGCAGTCGTACAGCCAATACATCGAATGGCTGGAGCAGCGTGATGAAGAGGAAGCATCGACGTACTGGCGCGAGTATTTGAAAGGATATGATCAGCAGCCGGTATTGCCTCAAGGCAAGGCAGAGGAGAAGGCGGCAGAAGACAAAGCAACAGCCCGCGCGCCGGAGCAGTTGGTTCGCGATCTGGGGCTTGATCTGACCCAGCGGCTGAATCAGGTGGCTAAGCAGCATCAGGTAACGGTGAATACGCTGCTGCAAGTGGCTTGGGGAATATTGCTGCAGAGATACAACGGAATACAGGACGTTGTCTTTGGAGG
>NZ_BIMB01000142.1 GCF_004000865.1 Paenibacillus elgii NBRC 100335
TCGGCGAGCTGGAGGATGTATACAAGCTGACGCCGATGCAAAAAGGTATGCTGTTCCACAGCCAGCTGGAGCCGGATTCGGCAGCTTACTTCGAGCAGGTAACTTTTGAGCTTCGAGGCAGCTTGAATGTGGAAGCGATTGTCCAAAGCTTTGACTCTCTCATGGAAAGGCACGCCGCACTGCGTACGAATTTTTACACGGCGCGCGGGGACTTGCCGGTTCAAATGGTGTTCCGCAATAAGAAGTTGGAAAATCATTATGAAGACTTGTCCGGGATGAATGAGGTACAGCGTGAAGCATACTTTGCAGCTTACGCGGAGAAGGACAAGACCAGAGGGTTTGACTTGGCTCAAGATTCGTTGATGAGGGTAGCAATTTTCCATAAGGAAGAGGAACGCTACTGGCTGCTGTGGAGCTTCCACCATATCATTATGGATGGTTGGTGTATACCTCTCGTCACGAACGAAGTGTTTGATACCTATGCTGCAATGGAGCAGGGCCGGAAACTGGAACCGGCTCCAGCGCAGCCATACAGCCAATATATCAAATGGCTCGAGCAGCGGAATGAAGAAGAGGCATCGAGGTATTGGAGCAAGTACTTGGAAGGATACGATCAGCAGCCGGTATTGCCTCAAGGCAAGGCAGAAGACAAGACGGCAGCCTACGCGCTGGAGCAACTTGTTTGCGATCTGGGACGCGACCTGACGCAGCGGCTGGACGAAGTGGCGAAGCAGCATCAGGCGACGGTGAATACGCTGCTGCAAGTGGCCTGGGGAATGTTGCTGCAGAGTTACAACGGAATACAGGATGTCGTCTTTGGAAG
>NZ_BIMB01000143.1 GCF_004000865.1 Paenibacillus elgii NBRC 100335
CCGTGGTGATCGACCGGACGGACGAGTGGGGACAAAAATATTTGGCAGGCTACGCGGCAGGGGACGAAGCGCTAAGTGTAGAGGAGCTGCAGGCGTATCTGGAGCAAAGCCTGCCATCGCATATGGTACCGGCGCGGATGATGAAGCTGGAGCGCTTGCCGCTGACGCCAAACGGCAAGGTAGACCGCAAAGCGCTGCCGGAACCGGAAGGCGGTGTACGCGCGGGAGCGGCGTACGCAGCGCCGAAGACGGCGGCGGAGCAGACGCTGGCGACGGTATGGCAGGCCGTGCTGGGCGTGGAGAAGGTGGGCATCCTGGACAACTTCTTCGAGCTGGGCGGCGATTCGATCAAAGCGCTGCAGGTGGCTTCACGCTTGCTGCAAGCGGGCTACAAGCTCGTAATGAAGGACTTGTTCCAGTATCCGACGGTGGCGGCGCTGAGTCCGCATCTGCAAACGTCGGGCAAGCTGGCGAGCCAGGAAGCCGTGGAGGGCGAGGTAGAATTGACGCCGATCCAGCGATGGTTCTTCGGGCAGCAACCGGCCGACGCGCACCACAGCAACCAGTCGGTCATGCTGTACCGCAAGGAACGGTTCGACGAAGCGGCGCTGCGCGTGACGATGAAGAAGATCGCCGTGCATCACGACGCGCTGCGGATGGTATTCCGTTTGCAGGAACCCGGCAGCGGCTATGCGGCATGGAACCGCAGCGTGGACGAAGGCGAGCTGTTCAGCCTGGAGGTGCTGGACTTTAGTGCTATGGCGGACTGCGCGGAAGCAGTCGAAGCGAACGCGACGGCAATTCAAGGCAGCATTAATCTCC
>NZ_BIMB01000144.1 GCF_004000865.1 Paenibacillus elgii NBRC 100335
GCGCCCTATTCAGACTCGCTTTCGCTGCGGCTACGGCTTCTCACCTTAACCTTGCACGGGAACGTAACTCGCCGGTTCATTCTACAAAAGGCACGCCATCACCCGTTAACGGGCTCTGACTTCTTGTAAGCACACGGTTTCAGGTTCTATTTCACTCCGCTCCCGCGGTTCTTTTCACCTTTCCCTCACGGTACTGCTTCACTATCGGTCACCAGGGAGTATTTAGCCTTGGCAGATGGTCCTGCCGGATTCAGACGGGGTTTCACGTGTCCCGCCCTACTCAGGATACGCCTAGGATGTTCGCAGACTTTCGGCTACGGGGCTCTTACCCACTATGGCCAGCCTTTCCAGACCGGTTCACCTAACCTGCTGCATCCACATCGGCGTCCTACAACCCCAGAGAGCAAGCCCTCTGGTTTGGGCTAATCCGCTTTCGCTCGCCGCTACTGACGGAATCACTTTTGTTTTCTTTTCCTGAGGGTACTTAGATGTTTCAGTTCCCCTCGTCTGCCTCCAATGCAGCTATGTATTCACTGCATGGTACGTGAGAATTACCTCACGTGGGTTCCCCCATTCGGACATCCCCGGATCAAAGCCTGCTTACGGCTCCCCGAGGCATTATCGTTGTTCGCCACGTCCTTCTTCGGCTCCTGGTGCCTAGGCATCCTCCGTGTGCTCTTTCTAGCTTATCCGTAAGCTCGCTATATATCTTTTCTCGCTCCGCTTGTCTTCGACAAAAGTCGCTCCAAAAGATATATACCTCGCGGTATAACTAGTAAAACTAAGGATGATTC
>NZ_BIMB01000145.1 GCF_004000865.1 Paenibacillus elgii NBRC 100335
CGACGGCGATGGCGGCCGGTATGCGCGGCTGCAGCTCGCGCTCCCGGTTCTTCCGGCGAAGCCCGGCTTTGCGATCGGCGCGACGGCGACGGCTGCCGGCATACGAAGCTACAGCTTGCGCTCCTGGTTCTTCCGGATGAAGTCCGGTCTTGCGATCGGCGCGACGGCGACAGCGGCCGGCCGAGTAGTCTAATACTTTATTTTCTGATTTTATCTCTTAACACTTAATAATACGGGGCAGTCTAAAACTTATTTTTAAACGTTGCACTTTCACGATCCGAAATCCGCGAAGAATCAACAACTTCGGTCTAACACTTTATTTTTTTGGAACACCAAGTTGAAAATATATACTGAAAAATAACAAAAAATTAAAATCGTTTAAAAGCAAGAAGTCAATTCGAAGGTTGAAAATTTTGCTTAATGGCTCCATTATGCTCTCCAAGAAGAACTCAATGAGCGTCAAGTTGATGGGCTTCCATCAAAATATTCAAATATCCCGAAGTTTCTAATTAAAGTACCCGATAGGGGCGAAGGAGGGACAAGCTTTGAGTTCCATTGGTGGATTGATAAGTAATCAAAAATAAAAACAACAATTGGTAAGTGTCCCTACGGTAAATAGGGGCATTTTTGTTAATACTGTAGTTAAGAAGATGTTATTGACATTGAAAGGTCATGGATCATTTCACAATGATCAAAGTACTCATATTTCTGTCACTAAAGTAATCAGTATTCTGTCGTTCTACATGAAAAGACCTCCTTCCGATCCAAAACCGTCTTCACTTCCTCA
>NZ_BIMB01000146.1 GCF_004000865.1 Paenibacillus elgii NBRC 100335
AGCTCCTAGTACGGAGCCGACGGTGGTCAAGGTTCCTGCGGTGATCGTGGCTCCGAGTACGCTGGTGATAGTGCCGTTGAGCAGATTGGTGATTGTTCCGCCCAGGATCGTGGCGTTGACGGTGCCGCCGAGGATGGTAGCGCTAATGGTACCCGCAGTGATCGTGGCCCCAAGCACGCTAGTAATAGTGCCGTTGAGCAGATTGGTGATTGTTCCGCCCAAGATCGTGGTATTGACCGTCCCGCCAAGAATGGTAGCGCTAATCGTACCTGCTGTAATAGTAGCTCCCAGCACGGAGCCGACGGTAGTTAAAGTCCCCGCGGTGATAGTGGCCCCAAGCAAGCTGGTGATAGTGCCGTTAAGCAGGTTGTCGATCGTTCCGCCTAGAACCGTGGTACTGACGGTTCCGCCGAGAATGGTGGCGCTAATGGTACCCGCGGTGATGGTAGCGCCGAGCACGCTGGTTATAGTGCCGTTGAGCAGGTTGTCAATTGTTCCGCCCAGAATCGTGGTACTGATTGTCCCTGCTGTAATAGTGGCTCCCAGCACAGAGCCGACTGTAGTCAAGGTCCCTGCGGTGATGGTAGCGCCGAGCACACTGGTAATAGTGCCGTTAAGGAGATTGTCGATCGTACCGCCGAGGATCGTGGTACTGACCGTTCCGCCGAGAATGGTAGCGCTAATCGTGCCTGCTGTGATGGTAGCCCCCAGTACTGATCCGACGGTAGTCAAAGTCCCCGCAGTGACCGTGGCG
>NZ_BIMB01000147.1 GCF_004000865.1 Paenibacillus elgii NBRC 100335
CCGGCCCGTCTGCACTACTGGATCAGCGAAGAGAAGATCACGATCTTCGAATCGACGCCGGCGCTTATTATCCCGTTCATGGACTATGTGGCGGAGCATGGGCTCGACATGCGCTCGATGGAGCTGCTGATCACAAGCTCGGACAGCTGCAGCGTGACGGACTACCGGATGCTGCAAGAGCGCTTCGGCGGGCAGTTTAGAATCATCAACGCATACGGGGTAACGGAAGCGGCGATCGATTCGAGCTTGTACGACGAGCCGCTGGCCAAGCTGCCGGAGGCGGGGAACGTGCCGATCGGGAAAGCGGCGCTGAATGCCAAGTTCTACATCGTCGACGCGCACTTGAATCCGGTGCCTGTGGGCGTGCTGGGCGAGCTGTGCATCGGTGGCATCGGAGTGGCGCGAGGCTACCTGAACCGTCCGGAGCTGACGGAAGAGAAATTTGTGGACAGCCCGTTTGTGGAAGGCGAGCGTTTGTACCGGACAGGCGATTTGGCGCGGTGGATGCCGGACGGCAACGTGGACTTCATCGGCCGGATCGACAACCAGGCGAAAATCCGGGGGTACCGGATCGAGACGGGCGAGATCGAAACGCAGCTGCTGAAAGCGGAAGGCGTGCGGGAAGCGGTCGTCGTCGTGCGGGAGGATGCAAAAGGCCAGAAGGTGCTGTGCGCGTACTTCACGGCGGAGAGCGAGCTGAAGCTGAGCGA
>NZ_BIMB01000148.1 GCF_004000865.1 Paenibacillus elgii NBRC 100335
GTCGACCAGAACGACTTCACGACCTTCGTCGTCAGCGCCTCGCCGCCGATCACGTAATGCTTCGCACCAGCCGCTCCGCCGCTGGCCGCAGCCGCCTGCACCAGAATCGCCAAATATGTCGGCGTCGCATCCGTGATGTCAATGGCGTGCTCGCAGAAAAACTTCAGCAGCTTGTCCCCGTCCATCCGCGTCTCTTCCGGAACGATGTGCAGCGTCAATCCCAGCAGCAGCGCTCCGTAGATCGGCTTCACCGACATGTCAAACACGTACGGCGCCAGCTGCGCCATGTTCCTGTACTTCCGGATGCGCCGCATAGATCGGCTCGAACAAGCTCAGCGTAAAGTTCACCACGCTCCGCTGCTCGATCATGACCCCTTTCGGCTGGCCTGTCGTCCCTGACGTGTAGATCAGGTAGGCCAAATTATTCGCCGTGGATATCGGCTCCAGATTCGCGCCATCCTCCGGTGGGCCTTCGTACAGCCACGCTTCGTCCAGGCACAATACCTCGCCTCGGAACTCCACTGCTTTGGCCTGCTGCCAGCTTTGCGTCAGCAGCAGCTTCGCTCCGCTGTCTTCCAGCACGAAGCGAATCCGGTCCTCCGGATGCTGCGGATCGATCGGCACATACGCGCCGCCCGCTTTCAGCACCGCCAGCATCCCGACGATCATC
>NZ_BIMB01000149.1 GCF_004000865.1 Paenibacillus elgii NBRC 100335
GTACGCTGTAACATAACCGAACGGATCGGTCATTTGCGTGCGATTCCCTTGCGGGTCGTATACGTATAGAACCTTCTTTCCATCCGGATATGTGACTGCATCTAGTTGCCCAACGTTATTATAACCATACTGTGTTCTGCCTGTACCATCCTGCATGGCTGTGCGTCGTCCAGCGGTATCGTACTCATAAGAAACCGTTTCACTTCCGGTCACACTGCTGGTTAATTGATCACGGGCGTTGTAGCCGTAGCTCGTTGTCTGACCTTTTCGATCGATATATGTTTTTACATTTCCGTTTACATCATAATAGTATCTTTCATTTTGCCCTAACGCATCGATTTTTCTTATTAGGCGGCCCAGTTCATCGTATTGCTTCTGAATTTTGTTTCCATCGGCATATTCCGTCTGAATTAATTTACCCGCCATATTATAACTGTATTTCGTCGTTTCCGACTTAGCGTTAGTCACAGAAACAAGACGGTTGAATAAGTCGTAGGCGTACGATGTCGTGTTGTTGTTACCATCGACATTAGACGTTACGTTTCCAGCAAAATCATATGCATTGCTCGACAGAAGAACCGTTCCTGTTTGTTTCAACCATTCCTTCTTCGTAACACGGCCTAA
>NZ_BIMB01000150.1 GCF_004000865.1 Paenibacillus elgii NBRC 100335
TCGAATACACCCAAGTGGTCGAGCAAATAGAATCCTCCGTCGGGCCGTAATTGTTGATATAGCGCACGTGGTCCTTCCACTGCCCCACCAGCTCGGCGGAGGAAGCGGAGCCGGCCGTGATCAGTGTCTTCAGGCTCGGAACGTGCGCCGGGTTCAAGTACACGGCATAGGTCGGAGGCAGAGTCGCCACCGTTATTCCGTTGTCGCGGACGTACTGCTCGAATAAATGATGATCCAAAATGACCGAAGCGTCCGGCACATACAGCGCTGCCCCGAAAAATAAGCTCATGATCATTTCTGAGCACGACGCGTCGAACGAAAAGCTGGCAAACTGCACGATGCGGTCCTGCTTGCCAATCTGCAAAGTATGCTCGCAGAAAAACTTGAAGTTGCACACGCCCTGATGCTCGACCATCACGCCTTTCGGATTCCCGGTCGTGCCCGACGTGTAGATGACATACGCTAGCTGCTGCGGATCGACGGCCAGCCCCAGATTCGAGCCGTCGTCGCTGTAGATCCGGTCATCGTCCAGCAGGAGCACTTCGCCGTCGAACGCTGCGCGATCTTGCAAATGCGACTGGACA
>NZ_BIMB01000151.1 GCF_004000865.1 Paenibacillus elgii NBRC 100335
GTTGGACAACGCATCCCGACTCCAAGACAGACGACCGTAAGGATCGTATCCATAAGAAGTTGTTCCGCTTCCCACGGTCCCTTCCGATGTTTTCATCCCAAGGGCATTCCATTGAATAAAGGATGTCACACCAGTTGGGTCTATCGTGGTTGCCTTATTATTAGCATCGTCATATATCAATTTCACTTGGCTTGAATCCAAGTATGTAACTAAAACTAATCGTCCAAGCTTATCATATTGATACCTGATAGGGTATTCATTGCCACCTGTATATTCGGTTACGTTACCCGTGGACTTATCGTACTTCTGCCATTGGAAGACCCCCGAACTATTCCCGTCCACATCGGTTACTTGAGACCATTGTTTGGTAACAAATGCATAATTATAATCCGAACTATATTCCTTGTTAATAACCGTATTTCGATTATCATCTTTTAGCGTTATTTTTGTCGCGTTACCGTAATTATCGTAATCAAAGTTAATTTGTGCTTTTAGCGCTCCGCCTTCATTGTGTTCTCTATCGGAGACCTCTAAGATGCTACCTTGTGAATTTCGTACATATTTTGTGAAACGGGATAGACC
>NZ_BIMB01000152.1 GCF_004000865.1 Paenibacillus elgii NBRC 100335
TTTTAGAAGCTTTTAACTTCGGAACGAAACGGACAATATCCGAGGGTTCCGAAATTTTTATTTTATGTAACGTGCCGTCGTAGCTCAGCGGTAGAGCAACGCACTCGTAATGCGTAGGTCGGAGGTTCGATTCCTCTCGACGGCACCAGTTATGCCACATGGCAACTCATATGGCGGTCGTGGCGAAGTGGTTAACGCATCGGATTGTGGCTCCGACATTCGAGGGTTCGATTCCCTTCGATCGCCCCATAGTCATTGGGGATTAGCCAAGCGGTAAGGCAACGGACTTTGACTCCGTCATGCCTAGGTTCGAATCCTAGATCCCCAGTATTTTCAGCACGAGCCATTAGCTCAGTTGGTAGAGCACCTGACTTTTAATCAGGGTGTCGTAGGTTCGAGTCCTACATGGCTCATCTTCTTACAAAATAAATTGAGCGGAAGTGGCTCAGGGGTAGAGCATCGCCTTGCCAAGGCGAGGGTCGCGGGTTCGAATCCCGTCTTCCGCTCCATCGCAACTTTTGCTTGTGAAGATTGACAATTGTTCTTTTTGGTTTTAATCTTAAATTAGTTT
>NZ_BIMB01000153.1 GCF_004000865.1 Paenibacillus elgii NBRC 100335
AGCGGTATGGCAGGCCGTGCTGGGCGTGGAGAAGGTGGGCACTCTCGACAACTTCTTCGAGCTGGGCGGCGATTCGATCAAAGCGCTGCAGGTGGCTTCGCGTTTGCTGCAAGCGGGCTACAAGCTCGTAATGAAGGACTTGTTCAGCTATCCGACGGTGGCGGCGCTGAGTCCGCGTCTGCAAACATCGGGCAAGCTGGCGAGCCAGGAGGCCGTAACAGGAGACGTCGAGCTGACGCCGATCCAGCGGTGGTTCATCGGGCAGCAGCCGGCCGACGCGCATCACAGCAACCAGTCGGTCATGCTGTACCGCAAGGAGCGGTTTGACGAAGCGGCGCTGCGCGTAACGATGAAGAAGATCGCCGAGCATCACGACGCGCTGCGGATGGTATTCCGTTCGCGGGAAACCGGCAGCGGCTATGCGGCATGGAACCGCGGCGTGGACGAAGGCGAGCTGTTCAGCCTGGAAGTGCTGGACCTCAGCGGCGCGAAGGATGTCACGGCCGTAGTCGAAGCGAAAGCGACGGAAATTCAAGGCAGCATCGACTTGG
>NZ_BIMB01000154.1 GCF_004000865.1 Paenibacillus elgii NBRC 100335
AATCGCTTAAAACGACAATTCCATGCTACGGCACCGCAGCAAAAAATGGTCACTGATATTACCTATATTTCCGACGGAACGAATTTTCATTACTTGTCCGTTATTCAAGATCTTTTCAACAACGAGATCGTCGCTTGGCAGTTATCTGAGCGTAACGATGTCCAACTCGTGCTGGATACTATTACGCAGTGGACAAGAAAAAGAGACGTTTCGGAGGCCGTGCTCCATTCGGACCAGGGCTTCCAATACACGTCTCAGGCGTACAACACACGATTAGAGGCATTCGGCGTTAAAGGCAGCCACTCTCGCAAAGCTACCTGCCTTGATAACGCATGCATCGAATCCTTCTTTTCGCATCTCAAGACAGAGAAGTTGTACCTCAACCAGTTTAATTCACGGGCGGAAATTCAGCAAGCCGTGGAAGAATATATTTACGAGTACAACTACCACCGCTTTCAAGCCAAATTAAAACAACGCGCACCGATTGAGTACCGATGCGCGTTGGCAGCTTAGCTTTTTTCATCTGTCTACTTGACAGGGGTATGACCA
>NZ_BIMB01000155.1 GCF_004000865.1 Paenibacillus elgii NBRC 100335
GCAACCGCTTTGTACAAGCGGGAGACGATCGAACGGATGGCGAAGCACTTCGAGCAATTGCTGACGGCCATTGTCAACGATCCCGCGGCAAAAATCGCGTCGCTGGGCATCCTGACGGCGGACGAGAAGGCGCAGCTCGTGCATGCGTTCAACCCGGCCGCGCCGGATGCGCCGGAGAACGAAGCGTTCCACGCGCTGTTCGAGAAGCAGGCGGAGCTCACGCCGGAAGCCGCCGCGGTCGTGTACGAAAACGACCGGTTAACATACCGGGAGCTGAACGAACGGGCGAACCGTCTGGCACGCACGCTGCGGGCTCAAGGCGTGAAGCCGAACCAACTGGTGGGCATTTTGGCCGACCGTTCGGCGGATCTGCTCATCGGTGCGCTGGCGGTCTGGAAAGCGGGCGGCGCCTATGTGCCGCTGGACCCGGATTATCCGTCCGACCGCATCCAGTTCATGCTGGAGGACAGCGCAGCCACCGTGCTGCTGACGCAAACGCACCTGCAGGAGCGCGCGCAGCAATGGGGGCAGACGGTGCAAGC
>NZ_BIMB01000156.1 GCF_004000865.1 Paenibacillus elgii NBRC 100335
AACACGGACCGCTCATGAAGCTCGGTCTGTTCCGCTGCGCGGACGGCGACCATCTGCTGATTGCGATCCACCATCTGGTGGTCGACGGGGTATCGTGGCGCATTTTGTTCGAGGACATTGCGACGGGATACGAGCAGGCGCTTCGCGGAGAAGCGATCCGTCTGCCGCACAAAACGGATTCGTTCCGGACATGGGCGGAGCAGCTGTCGCGCTATGCCAGCAGCTCAGTGATGGAGCAGGAGCGGGCGTACTGGCAGCAGATCGAGCAAAGCGACTATGCCCCGCTGCCGAAGGATAACGCGGAGGCCAAACCGCTGCTGAAAGAGAGCGACGTCGTGACGGTACGCTGGACGGCGGAGGAAACGGAGCAACTGCTGAAGCAGGCGCACCGGGCCTACCGCACGGAAATGAACGACCTGCTGCTGACGGCGCTGGGCATGGCCGTGCACGAATGGTCTGGGCTGGACCGGGTGCCGGTCAACCTGGAGGGCCACGGACGGGAGGAAATCATCCCGGATGT